>NZ_PCOQ01000009.1 GCF_002975275.1 Achromobacter sp. MYb9
GCCCGCCGGCGACATGCTGCACGACCCCAAAGTGCGCGCGGCTTATCTGGGCGAGGTCGAGTAGGGCATCGAGCTTGCGGATGTCCGAGTTCTTTAGCCGCCGAGGCCTCCCCGCGTCATTCCGATGCTCGCCCCGGTGGGGCTGCGCTTCGGAAGACTCCGGGATCCTCGGCTGACGGCGGCCTCATGCGTTGGTTTTGGACCCCGTTCATGGGCAGATGCCGTGAGCCGGTGGCCGGGCGGAGGGATCCGAAGCGCAGCCCCACCGGGGCGAGCATCGGAATCCCGCAGTTCGGACGCTGGCGACTCAAGAACCCTGCCTCACAACCCACCGTCAGCCATCCAGCTAAGAACGTTCTAAGCCGGTGCGCGTTCACGGTCCACGGCCATGACGACTCCAGCTTCGACCAGTGCGTCGATTTCCTGCTGGCCGTAGCCGAACTCCCCCAGGATCGCGATGGTGTCTTCACCCAGCCTGGGCGCCGCGCGGTGGTATTGCGCAGGCGTGGCCGACAGCTTCACGGGCATGCCGACGGTGCGCACTTTGCCCGCGACCGGGTGGTCCTGTTCCACCACCATGCCGCGCGCCAGCGTCTGCGGATGCGACAGCGCCTGCGCGATCGAATGCACCGGTCCGGCGGGCACGCCGGCCTGGTCGAAAACGTCCAGCCATTCCTGCGCGCTGCGCGTCTCCAGGATGGCCGACATCTCCGCCACCAGTTCGTCGCGGTTATTCATGCGATCGCGGTTGCGCGCGAAGCGCGGATCGTCCGCCCATTCCGGCTTGCCCAGCGCTTGCGTGATGCGTTGCCAGTTCTTCTCGTTCGCGCCACCGATGATGATCCAGTCGGTGCCGGTGGGAAACGCCTGGTATGGCGCGCTGAGCACATGCGCCGATCCGGTGGGGCCGGGCGACACGCCGCTGCCGAAGTAGATCGCGGCGTGCCAATATAGCTGCTGCAAGCTGGCCTCCAGCAGCGAGGTCTCTACGATCTGGCCCTCGCCGGTGCGCTGCTTGTGCTGATACGCGGCCAATACGCCAAACGCCGCCAGCAGGCCCGCATTGATGTCGGCCACGGAGTTTCCCGTGCGCAACGGCGGGCCGCCGGGTTCGCCGGTAATGGCCATCAAGCCCGAAAATCCCTGCGCCACCAGATCGAATCCGCCCTTGTCGGCGTAGGGGCCGGTGGTGCCGTAGCCCGATACGGCGCAATAAATCAGGCCCGGGTTTTCCTTGCGCAGGGTGTCGTAGCCCAGGCCCAGCTTTTCCATCGTGCCTTTGCGGAAGTTCTCGGTCACGACGTCGGCGTCCCGGATCATGCGCAGCAAGACCTTCTTGCCCTCGGGATGTTTCAGGTCCAGCGCGATGGCGCGCTTGTTGCGGTTGAGCATCAGGTAGGGCGCCGAGATGCCGTTGATCTGCGGGTCGCGATATTGGCGGGAATCGTCGCCGCCATCTATTTTCTCGACCTTGATGACGTCGGCGCCAAGATCGGCCAGCATCATGCCGCAGGTCGGGCCGGCCATGATTTGCGACAACTCGATCACGCGCATGCCGGCCAGCGCGCCGGCGGGCGCATCGGCATTGGCGGTCAGCGGGCGGCCGGGGCCGCGGATATCGTTATGCATGCATGTTCCTTGATGTCTGTTCAACGGCCGCTGAATTGCGGTTTAGCCTTGGCCAGGAAAGCGCGGTAGCCAGCGCGAAAGTCCTCGGTATCGAAGCAGTCGAAGGCTTCGTCGCGGTCGGCGTCGGTCAAGGCTTTGCCCTGGACGAGGTTGCGCACGAACTTCTTGTGCCAGCGCGCCACCAGAGGCGCCCCGTCGGCAATGCGGCGCGCGGCGGCCTGTGCCTGTTCGGCCACCTGATCGTCCGGCACGACACGGGTGACGACGCCCAGCCGCAAGGCTTCGGTGGCGTCGAATATCGTGCCTTCCAGCAGCACTTGCAGCGCGGTCGTCGGCCCGACCAGGCGCACCAGCGGCGCCAGTTCCGAGTACGACATCACCAGTCCCAGGTTCTTGATCGGGACGCCAAACCGCGAGCTTTCACCGCATATGCGCAGATCGGCCAAGCTGGCGATTTCCAACCCGCCGCCGACGCAGATGCCGTGGATTTGCGCGACAACGGGGTGGCGGCAGCCGCCGATGGCCTCGATCGTGCGGCGCATGACGGCGCCGTACTCCACCGCCTGCCGTTTGTTGCTGCGCGCCGTTTCGAATTCGCTGATGTCGTTGCCGGGCGAGAACGCCTTCTCGCCCGCGCCCCGCAGCACCACGCAGCGCACGCCGTCGTCGCGGTCCAGTTCCAGGAAGATGTCGCCAAGCAGACGCCAGCCGTCGATCGTGAATGCGTTGAGTTTTGCCGGGCGGTTCAGCACCACGGTCGCGATGTCGCCGTCGCGTTGCAGCAGAATGGGCGAGGAGTCGGGGGTAGAGGTAGCGCTCATGGTGTTCCTTTCGTCAGACGCGGGGGCGAACCCCGCAGGGATCATTGTTTCGTCAGGCCAAGGCTGCTGGTGAGCTTGCCGTACTTGGTCCATTCGTCCTGCACATAGGTCGCGAATGCCGCGGGCGTCTGCGGCCCGCCGCGCAGGTCCATCCCCTGGTCGGCCAGCTTGGCCACAATCTCGGGGTCTGCCAGGGTCTGCGCCAGCGCGCGGTCCAGCTTGTCCAGGATCGGGCGGGGCAACTTGGCGGGCGCCAGCACCGCGTACCACTGCACGATGTCCAGGCCCTTGATGCCGGATTCGGCAAGCGTCGGCACGTCGGGCAGCCGCTTGCTGCGTTCCGCGCTGGTCACCGCCAGCGGGCGCAGCTTGCCAGCCTGGATCTGGTTGATCGCGCCAGGCAGGGTGTCGAAGTTCATGTCCACGCTGCCGCCCAGCAGGTCGGTCATTGCCTGGCCGCTGCCCTTGTAGGGGACGTGCTCCATCGACACGCCGGCGATCTGCGAGAAACGCGCGGCGCTCAGATGTTGGGGGCTGCCCATCCCGGACGAGGCGTATAGCAGTTGCTTGGGCTTGGCGCGGGCGTCGTCAACCAGATTCTGGACGGTGGCGTAGCCGTGTTTGGCCGGATTCACGACCAGCACGTTGGGCACCGATCCGATGTAGCGCACCGCGGTGAAGTCGCGGATGGGATCGATGCTGGATTGCACGACATAGGGGGCGGCGACCGTGGATTGCATGTTGGCCAGCAGCAGCGTGTAGCCATCCGGGTCGGCCTTGGCGACGTAGTCGGCCGCGATCAATCCGGACGCGCCCGGTTTGTTTTCGACCACGATCTGCTGGCCCAGCAACGTGGACAGGCGCGCGGAAACGATGCGGGCCGACACGTCGGTGCCGCCGCCCGGTACAAAGCCGACGACCAGCCGGATGGGGCGTTCCGGCCACTTCGCCGGGTCTTGCGCCAGGGCAGGGGCAACGGCGGCCAGACTGGCTGTCAGCGTCAATGCGCGTGTCCAGCCGCGAACATGCTTGTTCATAGTGAGTCTCCTTGGTGGATGAGGCCTGCCCGGGTGTTGCTTGATTTATGATGGGGTCAGGTTGGTATGCCTTTGGTGTCTGGTATACCAGATACAAAAATAATCGATGTTGCGAGCGTGAACAACTCATGGCTAACCCTGAAACCCTGATTCCGGACGTGTCCGTCCCGGATTTGGCCATCCACCATCCCACCTTGCCGGCGGTCGTTGCCGAGCGGCTACGGCAAATGATCATCGACGGCACGCTCAAGCCGGGCACCTGGCTCAACGAGCGGGACCTGTGCGAACAACTGAAGATTTCGCGCACGCCATTGCGCGAGGCCTACCGGATGCTGGCCTCGGACGGACTGGTGGCGTTGCAGCCCAAGCGCGGGGCCATGGTGATCGAGCTGTCAGCCGACGACATCGAGAACATCTTCGATGTGCTGTCCGTGCTGGAGGGGTTGGCGGTGCGTAGCGCCGCCGAGCGCGCATCGGACGCGGAGCTTGCGCAGATCGCAGGCTTGCATGCGCAGATGCTTGAAAATTATGAGAAGCGGGATATCCGGGCGTATTTCGCGGCCAGCATGGGCACGCACATCGCCATCAATCGCGCCGCCCACAATCCGGCGCTGACCCAGTCCTATGACCGCCTGAACCTGCAGGTTCAGGCGTTGCGCTACAAGTCCAATTTCGATCTTGACGAATGGACGACCGCAGTGGCGGACCACGAGGCGTTTGTTCAGGCCCTGATGGCGCGCGACGGTAAACGCGCCGAAACGCTGATCCGCAAGCATGTGGGCGGCAAGAAGGCCTACAACCTTCGTGGCCGCCCGGGCGCCGCGGTCAAAGCCTGAACGGGGCGAGCCGGCTCAGGCCGGCTGCGCCGCCAGCTGCTTTCTGCCGATCCGCAGCGCGATCACGGCGGCGATCAGCCCCGTGAAGCCCGAGATCACGAAGGCCATCATGTAGCTGCCTTGCGCTTCGCGGATGGCCCCGGCCATCCAGGCGGCGCTTGCCGCGCCCAATTGGTGGCCCGCGACGATCCAGCCGAACACGATTGCGGCGTCACGCTCGCCGAAGGCTTCCGTCGTCAGCCGCAGCGTGGGCGGCACCGTGGCGATCCAGTCCAGACCGAAAAAGATCGCGAAGATCGACAGGCTGTAGAACGAGAAGTCGGAATAGGGCAGGTAGATCAGCGACAGGCCGCGCAGGGCGTAGTAGACGAACAGCAGTTTGCGCGGGTCGTAGCGGTCGGTCAGCCATCCCGATGCCGTCGTGCCCACCAAGTCGAAAATGCCCATGATCGCGAGCAGACCGGCGGCCTGCACTTCCAACATGCCGTGGTCGCCGCACAGCGCGATCAAGTGCGTGCCAACCAGGCCGTTGGTGGTGAAGCCGCAGATGAAGAATGTGGCGAACAGGAACCAGAAGGTGGGCGTCCTGGCAGCGCGGGCCAGGGCGCCGAAAGTGGCCGCCACCATGCCGGTGCGCGGCGCGACGGGAGCCGGCGCCGCATCCGGGTCGCTGCCGAACGGCACCAGGCCGACGCTGGAGGGGCGGTCGGGCACCAGCCACCAGGCCAGCGGCACCAGCGCCGCAGCGGCGGCCGCCACGGTCCAGACCACCCGGGTCCAATCGCCGGACGAGGCCAGCGTGGCCAGCACGGGCAAAAAGACCAGCGTGCCGCTGGCGGTGCTGGCCGTCAACAGGCCCATGACCAGGCCGCGGTGCTTGGTGAACCAGCGATTGACGATCGTCGCGCCCAATACCGACGCCACTGCACCGGAACTGATGCCCGAGAACACGCCCCAGGTCATCATCAGGTGCCACGGTTCGGTCATGTACGCGCTGACGGCGCTGGAGGCTGACATCAGGAGCAGGGCGCCAATCAGGATGCGGCGCAGGCCGAAGCGTTCCATCGCCGCGGCGGCGAAGGGACCGATCAGCCCATAAAGGAAGATGCCGACTGCGGCAGCGAACGAAATCGAGCTGCGGCTCCAGCCAAAGGCTTCTTCCAGCGGCACCAGCAGGACGCTGGGCGACGAGCGTAGGCCGGCCGACACCAGCAATGACAGGAAAATGACCGCGACCACGACAAACGCGTACTTCTGGCCGGCACGCCGGAACGGGATAGGGGGCTGGGCTATACTCATGTTACTGACCGGTACGTATTAAGGTTTGCGAATGGTACGTACCGGTCAGTAACATCGTCAAGCACTATTTGATGGAGACCCGAATGGCCAGCAAACCCCCCGCCCCGTCCGTGACGCCAGGCATCCCGGCACCCAAACCCCTGCTGGCGGCCGACCGCATCCGCAAGACCGCGCGCGAAATGTTCTATCGCGACGGAATCCGCGCGGTCGGGGTAGACGCCATCGTGACCCAGGCGGGCGTGACCAAGCCCAGCCTGTACCGCAGCTTTTCGTCCAAGGACGAGCTGGCGGCCACCTATCTGCGCGACTACGACGCCGAATTCTGGGCGCGTTTCGATGCCGCCTGCGCCGCCCATCCGGGTGACCCCCGGGCGCAATTGCTGGATTACCTGTCCGGGCTGGGCAAGCGCGCCGTGCAAAACGGTTATCGAGGCTGCGGCCTGACCAACGCGGCGGTCGAGTATCCCGAATCCGAGCACCCGGCCCGGGCAGTCGCCGTCGAACACAAGCTGATGTTGCGGCGCCGTTTGAACGAGATGGCGGCGGGCATGGGCGCGGCCGATCCCCAGGCGCTGGCCGATGGTTTGCTGCTGTTGATCGAGGGCGCGTTCGTTTCCAGCCAGCTATTCGGCGCGGGCGGGCCGGCGGGACGGGTTGCCGAAATGGCCGATAAGCTGATCCAGGCCCATGTGCCTGGCTGAACGGTTTATTGCACTGCACAACAACGGTGCTTAATGTGGTGCCGAATGCACCGTAATGGTGGTGTTTGTACCCATTGCGCAACGAACAAAATAATGGTTGAAATTTACGTTGCAACGCAGCAAACGCGGATCTAACATGAATTTGTGTTGTTCCACATCGCGCTTTCTCAAGGAGAGAATCATGAGCGATACCGCGTTGAAAAATGCCCGTATGTCGGATGCGCTGGAGCGGTCCTTGATCCGCGAGGCCGTCAAAGCGGAAACCCTGTCCAGCCCCTTCGCCCGTGGCAGCTGGCTGCGCTTGAAAGCGCGCCTGGCCTTGTGGGGTGGCGCCGTCGGCGAAGTGCTGCACGACATGGACGCCGGCCGGCAGCAGCATCCG
The DNA here is from genome assembly GCF_002975275.1 of Achromobacter sp. MYb9. GTDB lineage: Bacteria > Pseudomonadota > Gammaproteobacteria > Burkholderiales > Burkholderiaceae_B > Achromobacter. The sequence goes on from NZ_PCOQ01000009.1 coordinate 6,706, forward strand.
GTCATCTCCGCCCGCCACTGAGCGCAAGCGGTCAGCCAAAAAAACGCCAGCAGATGCTGGCGTTTTTTTTCATGGCCTCGGGCTCTGTGGGACGGCAGGCGGCGAAGGCCTAGACCGCCATGTCGACCAGCAGGTACCCGTCCAACACCACGATGCCGACCGTGGCGCTGATGGCGGCCCACGCCCAGGCGCCGCGTAGCGCGTATTGGCCCATCACGCCCTTGCGGCAAGCAAGCACCACCAGCGGTCCCAACGCGAAAGGCAGCGCCAGGCTAAGGATGACCTGGCTTAGCACCAGCAGTTCGTCGGGATCCTTGCCGCCGGTGAAGACCAGCAGGCCAACCGCGGCGGCGCCCGCGACCAGGCGGGTCATCAGGGCGCGGCGGCGGTCGGACCAGTTGCTGCGCAGTTGGAAGCCCTTGGACAGGATGCGGCCAGCCAGCACGCCCGTAATGGTCGAGCTTTGGCCCGCGGCATAGAGCGCCACGGCGAAGACGATGGCGGCGCCGACGCCCAGCGTCTGGCCGATCACCGCGTGGGCGTCGTCCAGGCTGGAGACGATCAGCCCCGATCCCGACAGCGAAGCCGCCGCCACGATCATGATGGCCGAATTGATCAGCATGGCCACGCCGAGCGACACGATGGTGTCGTTGCGGGCCAGGCGCATCGCCATGTCGCGGGCGGTCGAGGGTAGCGCTTGCGCGCGTTGCGCCAGCGAGCCGGAATGCAGATAGAGGTTGTGCGGCATCAGGGTCGCGCCCAGGATGCCCAGGGCGATCAGGAAGCCCTGCGGATCGCGCAGGGCGCGGCCGGTCTGCGTCACGCCATGCCCGACTTCCGTCCACGCCGGATTGGCCTTGAACAGCAGGAACACGAACGATGCGGCCACGACCGCCAGCAGCATCGCGATGACGCGTTCATGGCGGTCGGCGTTGCCGCGGGTCAGCGCCAGCACGGCGAAGGTGCCGACACCGGTCACGGCCACGCCGGCGATCAGGGGCAGGCCGAACAACAGGCGCAACGCGATCGCGCCGCCGATCAGTTCGGCCAGCGCAGTGGCCAGGATGGCGGCCTCGCCGGCCAGCCAGGCGGCTTTGGACCAACCGTGCGGCAGGTGCCGGGCCGTCAGGGTGGCCAAGTCTTGTCCGGTGGCCAAGGCCAGGCGCGATACCAGAATCTGGAAGCCCAGCGCCAGGAAGGCCGAGGTGATGACAACCATCAACAGCCCGTAGCCGAAGCCGCTGCCGCCCGCGATGTCGGTGGCCCAGTTGCCCGGATCGATGTAGCCGACGGCCACCAGGATGCCCGATCCGACCATGCGCCGCAGATTCGCCGATAGCTGGGCGTCTTGCGCAAGGGCGGCTCTGCCGCCTGATATCGCGTAGATGAATCCGGTCATGCGACACTCCTGAGAATGGTTCTCATTTTCTAGAAGTGCGCGTCGGCCGTCAAATTGATTTTGGGCAAGACGGGGATAGGGGTGCCCAATGGCGCGCCGCCCGCGCGCGCCATTTCAGAAAGATCAGGACTTGAGCTTGGCGTCCATGGTGATCTTGGCCTTCAACACCTTCGATACCGGGCAGCCGGTTTCGGCCTTGCGCGCGGCTTCCTCGAAAGCTTGCGCGGTGGCGCCGGGGATGACGGCTTCCACGGTCAGGTGGACGGCGGTGATGGAGAACCCGTCGTCCACTTTGTCCAGCGTCACTTCAGCCTTCGTGTCCAGGCTGGTGGCGACCAGGCCGGATTCGGACAGGATGTTGGACAGAGCCATGGTGAAGCAGCCAGCATGGGCGGCGCCCAGCAATTCTTCGGGGTTGGTGCCAGGGGTGTCTCCGAAGCGCGTATTGAAGCCGTAGGGTTGGCTCTTGAGCGCGCCGCTTTGCGTGGAGATCGTGCCCTTGCCAGTCTTCAGATCGCCCGACCAGGCGGCGGATGCGGTTTTCTTCATGGTGACTCCTGTTGAGGGGGCGCGCCCATTGCGGGCGCGTCGGGTGCAGGGATGCGATCCGCCGTGGCGGGCGGCGCATGTTGCCGAAGGCGGCATCGTCGATGATACGGCGAGCGCGCAGGGCGGGGGCGGAATCGACCCGTGCGCAACGGCAAGCCGATGTAACGCAAGCCGATGTAACGGCGGGCCCGAGCGGGCGAGTCGCATCAGGCAAAATAGCGGCATCGCTTCCATTTCACCCGAGAGCCGTTGTCATGCCCCGCCATTTCCTACGCTACGCCTGCGCCGCCGCGCTGGTCTTTCCCGTTTTGTCCGCCCAAGCTGAAGTCGTGATTGGCGTGGACGTATCCACCACGGGCCCCGCTGCCGCCATCGGCATTCAGACCAACAACGCGATCCGCCTGTGGCCGAACACCTTGGGCGGCGAACCGGCGCGCTACGTGGTGCTGGACGATGGCACCGACGTCAGCCGCGCGGTGAAGAACCTGCGCAAACTGACCTCGGAAGACAAGGTCGACGCCATCGTCGGCCCCAACACCACGGCCGCCGCGCTGGCCGGGCTGGACGTGCTGGCCGAAACGAAGACGCCGATGATCGCGCTGGCCGCCTCCAGCGTCATCGTGGAACCCTTGTCCGACCCCAAGCGCGCCTGGGCGTTCAAGATGCCGCAGAACGACTCGCTGATGGCGGCCGTGCTGGTCGAAGACATGAAGAAGAAGGGGCTGAAGAACGTGGCTTTCATCGGCTTCGCGGATTCGTACGGCGACAGCTGGTGGAAGGAATTCACCGCCGCCGCCGGCAACGACCTGAACATCGTGGCGCAGGAGCGTTTTCAGCGCACGGATGCGTCGGTGGTGGGCCAGGCGTTGAAGGTCATCGCCGCCAAGCCGGACGCGGTGCTGATCGCGGGCGCGGGCACGCCGTCCGCCTTGCCGCAGAAGACGCTGCTGGAACGCGGCTACACCGGCGCCATCTACCAGACCCATGGCATCGGCACGCTGGAATTCCTGCAAGTCGGCGGCAAGGACGTCGAGGGCACCTTGTTCCCGACCGGCCCGGGAGTGGTGGCGCGTGAGCTGCCCGACAGCAACCCGGTCAAGAAAGTGGCCGTGGCGTTTGCCGACAAATACGAGGGCCAGTACGGCGCCAACACCCTGACGCAGTTCGCGGGGGACGCCTATGGCGCCTGGATGTTGCTGGATTCCGCGGTGGCCCGGGCGCTGAAGACGGGCGCCAAGCCCGGCACGCCGGAATTCCGCGTCGCCCTGCGCGATGCCCTGGAGAACACGCGCGATTTGGTCGTGCCCAACGGCGTGCTCAATATTTCGAAGGACAACCATCAGGGGTTCGACGAACGGGCGCGCGTGATGGGCGTCGTCAAGAACGGCCGGTTTTCCTACGCGCAGTGATACACCCGGCCGCAGACCCGGGGGCAGACCCGGGGGGCAGGCCCGTCGGGGGCGTTGGTATAAATATCTACGTCTTGTAGCATTTACTGACGTTCCATAGGGCATCGGTCCCTAAAAGCAGGCCTACGCCTGCTTTTTTACGCCCACATCATTCGTATCGAAATCATTTAATAGCGTATTATTTTTAGTGAAGCCATGCACCTAGAAATAGATTTGGGAGAAAAAATCCATGACCTTGTTTCGATCCAGACGCCTGTTGTTGGCCCTGAGCCTTAGCGTATTGGCCGCGTGTTCCGACTCGGGCGGCGATAAAGCCGCTCCGGCGGCGGGCGGCGCGGCGGCGGGCGCCGCGAACACGCTGGAAGCCGCCAAGGCCGCCGGCAAGATCCGCATCGGCTATGCCAACGAGGCGCCATTCGCGTACATGGATCGCAAGGACGCCAAGATCACGGGCGAATCCGTTGAGATTGCACGCGTGGTGCTCAAGCGCATGGGCATCAACGAAGTGGAAGGCGTGCTGACCGAATTCGGTTCGCTCATTCCCGGCCTGGCCGCCAAGCGTTTCGACATCATCGCCGCCGGCATGTATGTGACGCCGGAACGTTGCCAGCAAGTGGCGTTCTCCGATCCGACGTACGGGGTGGGGCAGGCATTCCTGGTGAAAAAGGGCAACCCCAAGAACCTGCACAGCTATGAAGACGTGGTGAAGAACCCCGACGCCAAGCTGGGCGTGGTGGTCGGGGCGATCGAAGGCGAGTACGCCCAGAAAGTGAAAATTCCAGCGGGCCAGGTCGTGGTGTTTCCGGACGCCGTCAGCGCGCTGTCCGGCGTGCAGGCCGGCCGGGCCGACGCCTATGCCGCCACCGGGCTGACCGTCAACGACCTGATGGGCAAGACGCAGGCCGGCAGCGACTTGGAGAAGGCCGAACCGTTCACGGACCCGGTGATCGACGGCAAGGACGTGCGCGGCTACGGCGCCTATGCGTTCCGCACCGACGACAAGGCGTTCGCCGATGCCTTCAATGCGGAACTGGCCAAGTACCTTGGCACCGACGAGCACAAAAAACTGGTGGCGCCGTTCGGCTTCACCGACCAGGAGCTACCCCAGGGCATGACGGCTGCGAAGCTCTGCGCCGGAAAGTAAGGGGGCGCGAATGTCACTTGTTTCAGAGCCCATCGCGGAGCTGCTGCCCCCGTTGCTTGAAGGGCTGACCGTCACGCTCCAGGTCATGGCGGGCGCCGTGGTACTTGCGGTGCCCCTTGCCTTGGTGGCGGGCATCGGGCGGCTGTCGCCGTTGCGGCCGGTGCGCTGGCTGGCGTCGACGTATGTCGAGGTCTTCCGGGGAACCTCGGCCCTGGTGCAGCTGTTCTGGTTCTATTTCGTGCTGCCGTTGTTCGGCGTCCAGTTGCCGGCCATGTTGGTGGGCATCGTGGTGCTGGCGTTGAACGCCGGCGCGTACGGGGCCGAAGTGGTGCGCGGCGCCATCCGCGCCGTGCCGCCCGGCCAGCGCGAAGCCGGGGTCGCGTTGAATCTGACGCGCGCGCAGATCCTGCGCCGCATCGTGGTGCCCCAGGCGGTGCCCGCCATGCTGCCACCCGCCGGCAACCTGCTGATCGAACTGATGAAGAACACGGCGCTGGTGTCGCTGATCACCATTGCCGACCTGACCTTCCGCGGCCAGTTGCTGCGCAGTGAAACGCTGCGCACGACCGAGATCTTCGGCTTGATGTTGCTGCTGTACTTCGCGGTGGCCTTGCTGATCACGGCGGGCGTTCGCCTGCTTGAGCGGAGGGTCCGCATCCGATGACACCGATATTCGACTGGTCTTTCGCGCTGGAGATCCTGCCCACGCTGGCCTCCGCGCTGGTCATCACCATTCAGGCGACGGTGCTGGGCATGCTGGTGGCGGTCACGCTGGGCCTGGTGCTGGCGATGCTGCGGCGCTCGCGGCTGCATATTGTGTCGCTGCCTGCGGCGTTCGTGATCGAGTTCGTGCGCAGCACGCCACTGCTGGTGCAGATGTACTTCCTTTTCTACGTGCTGCCGTTGACGGGGGTGCAGATGTCGCCGCTGATGACGGGCATCGTGGCCCTGGGCGTGCACTACGCGACGTACTGCGCCGAGGTCTACCGCGCCGGCATCGAGGCCGTTCCGCGCGGGCAATGGGAGGCGGCTACCGCCTTGAACATGTCGCGCTGGCGCACGGCGGTGGGCGTGGTGCTGCCGCAGGCGATCCCGCCCGTGGTGCCGGCGCTGGGCAACTACCTGGTGGCGATGTTCAAGGACACGCCGCTGCTGTCGGCCATTACCGTGGTGGAACTGTTGCAGCAAAGCAAGATGATCGGGTCGGCGACGTTCCGGTACACCGAACCCCTGACGCTGGTGGGCCTGCTGTTTCTGGCCCTGAGCCTGATGGCGGCGTGGGGCGTGCGCGGCCTGGAGGCCCGCCTGCAACGATATGGAGGAAAACGATGAGCGCCAGCTTGAACATCAAGAACCTGCACAAGCGCTACGGGGAGCTGGAGGTGCTGCGTGGCATCAACCTGGAGATTCCGGCGGGCCAGACGGTGGCGGTGATCGGCCCGTCGGGCTCGGGCAAGTCCACCTTGCTGCGCGTGCTGATGACGTTGGACCGGCCCACCAGCGGAGATATCGAGGTCGATGGGCAATCGATGTGGAAGGACGAGCAGGGCCGTCCCGTGGGACCCAACTCCGAACACCTGCGCCGCGTGCGCGGCAAGATCGGCATGGTGTTCCAGCACTTCAACCTGTTCCCGCACATGACGGCGCTGGGCAACGCCATGGAAGCGCCGGTGCATGTGATGGGCCTGCCGAAAGACCAGGCGCGGGAACGCGCCGTGGAGTACCTGGACATGGTCGGGCTGGGCGACAAGCTGGATGTCTACCCCGCCCAATTGTCCGGCGGGCAGAAGCAGCGCGTGGGCATCGCCCGTGCCCTGGCCATGTGCCCCGAGATCATGCTGTTCGACGAGGTGACATCCGCGCTTGACCCCGAGCTGGTGGGTGGCATCCTGCAGATCCTGCGGGACTTGTCGGCCCGCCGCAGCATGACCATGATCATCGTGACCCACCAGATGAAGTTCGCCGAGCGCAGTTCCGACCGCACGCTGTTCTTCGATGAAGGCAATATCGTCGAGGACGCCGAATCCTCCGTGCTGTTCAGCCAGCCGAAAGAGGCGCGCACGCGGCAGTTCCTGGAATGCGTGATCGAAGGCCAGTAGCCGCGCCGCTTAACCCTGACGGGGGCGTTGGGATTGGGATGGACGCTGGCGGCGGACGCTATGCTGTGGCGTCCAATGGCCCGGAGGCCCCAGCATGAGTCACCTGTTCAGTCCCACGGCGGTCGGCAACGTTCCGCTTGCCAACCGCATTGTTATCGCGCCCATGTGCGAGTATTCGGCCGAAGACGGCTGTGCCACCGACTGGCACATGATCCATCTGGGCCATCTTGCCTTGTCGGGCGCCGCGCTGTTGTTCACCGAAGCCACCGCCGTCGAACCCGACGGCCGCATCTCTCCGGGGGACTTGGGCCTCTGGTCCGACGAGACAGAGGCCGCGTTGGGCCGTGTGGTGGCCGCGATACGCCGCTATTCCCCCATCAAGCTGGGCATCCAGCTAGGCCATGCGGGCCGCAAGGCGTCCAGCGATGCGCCCTGGAACGGCGGCCAGCTGGTGCCGCCCGCCGATGGCGGCTGGCAGGGCTGGGCGCCGTCGGCCATCGCCCACAATGCGTCCGAACCACCGCCCCACGCGCTTGACGAGGCCGGCCTGGCGCGCGTGCGCGACGCCTTCGTGGACAGCGCGCGCCGCGCCATTCGCCTGGGCTTCGACGCCATCGAATTGCACGCCGCGCACGGTTATCTGCTGCATCAATTCCTGTCGCCCTTGTCGAACCAGCGTCAGGACGTTTACGGCGGTTCACTGGAAAACCGTATGCGGTTTCCGCTGGAAGTGTTCGACGCATTGCGTAAGGCCACGCCGTCGGGCGTGGCGCTTGGCGTGCGCGTGTCGGCCACCGACTGGGTCGAAGGCGGTTGGGACCTGGAACAGACGTTGGTCTTCGCGCAGGCGCTGAAAGCGCGCGGCTGCGAGTTCATCGATGTATCCAGCGGCGGCGTGTCGTCGCGGCAGAAGATCCCGGTGGGACCCAACTACCAGGTCCCGTTCGCGGAAGCGATCAAACGCAAGGTCGGCATGCCCACGATCACCGTCGGGCTGATCACCGAGGCGCAGCAGGCCGAAGACATCCTGGCGCAAGGGCAGGCCGATATGGTCGCGCTGGCCCGCGGCATGCTCTACGACCCCCGTTGGCCATGGCACGCCGCGGCGCAACTGGGTGGCCAGGTGGCTGCCCCACACCAATATTGGCGTTCGCAGCCGCGCGAGCTGAAGGAACTGTTCGGCGAGACCCGCTTCGGCCAACGTTGAATGAAAAACGCCGCGTCGACGCGGCGTTTTTCATTCAGTTCAACGTGCGGCCTACAGGCGCGAATACGCCTGTTCCAGCTCGCGGTTCAGCTCGTCGGCGAAATCCGCGCGGGTCGGGTCCAGCTGCGACAGCAGGCGCGCCAGCACGACGTTGTCTTCTTCGCCGTTCCAGATCTTGATGTAGGTGCCTTCCTTGTAGCCGTGCTGCTGGCGGAAGATGTTAAGCACGTTCTTCGACACGTATTGCGTGTAGGCGTCGTTCCAGGTCATTTCGCACGCCGTCATGCTCTGTTCCAGCACTTTGTAGCTGGCGCGGCCGCAGACGGCCAGGCCGCCGATGAGTTCCAGCAGTTCCGGCACGGGCAGGCCGTTCAGCGGATGGGTCTTGCCGTCCAGCACGACCGTGGGCGGCGTGGCCAGGTCGGCCATCAACGCCGCGGCGGCGTCATCCAGCTGGCCGCGGGCCTCGACGATCGTGTGGGACAGGTAGAAGTGCAGGATGTCGACCAGTTCCATCTGCACCTGGGGCAGGTCGATGGTCTGCTTCTTCCACCACTTCCAGCCGTAGTGCTCCAGGGCTTCGGCGGACTCGACGAACGCGGCGCGCAGGAAACGGGCTCCGCCGTTGACCCAGTCGGGATTGATCATGCTGTTCAAGTGGTCTTGCAGCTTCAGCATCGTGGCCGCTTGGGCCTGGTTCAATCCGACAACGTTATTCACTTTCACTCCGGGGTTCTATAAGGGCTATTCAATCGCGGCGGAAATGTTAGCACTTGGCCACGCCGTCGTCGGTGCGCGCGGTGTCAGTCGCCATCCTTGCGGTAGGACGATTTCAGCGGGGGCAATTTGCCCAGCAGCGCTTTACCCGGTTTGCGCGCGGCGCCTGCCGCCTTGACCAGCATGAACGCGAAGAATCCCAGGAAGATCGCGGGCACCAGCGCGTCCAGATCGAACTGCGGGCTGCGAAGCACGCGGAACCCGATGGTGACGGCGGCCCAGCCCGCCAGGATGCCGGCGACGGTCAGGATGGCGCCTATCTTGCGTTGCCGAGCCTGCCGGGCCATCGACACCGTGCCTTCATCATTCTGGACCGGCGCCGTGGAGCCAGGGGAGGCCGCGTCGCGCCGGGACTGCAAGGGCGGCGGCGCCGGCTTGCCCCAAGGCGCGGTGGACAGGGGCTCGGAAGTGGGCGCGGGCACAGGCACGGCTGCGGGCGAGGCCGCTTGCCGGGCGGCTTCGCGCTTATCGGGGACCCGGCCGGGGGTGATGCCGCCGGCGTTGGTCAGATTCTCGATATAGCGCGCGAAATCGCCGTTCTTCGGCTCCAGGTCTATCGCCATGACTCCCTCTTTCGGTTCAGTTGCCGCGCCGGACCCTGGCCGGTTGACGGCGCTTGCGGACCATGGCGAGCAGAAGTCCGCATCCTAGCAGTACGGAGAGGCCTGCGCCGATCATCATGGCGATCTGTTGGGCGTTTTCCGCGGTGCCCAGGCTGCGCGCGGTGATGTAGCCAGGCGCCAGCATCAGCGGCATCCACAGCAACGCGGACAGCACATTGGCCAGCTGGAAGCGGCTTTGCGCCATGCCCATCACGCCGGCGACCGTGGGGATGGTGGACCGGATCGGGCCCAGGAAGCGGCCGATCAGCACCGATGCGAAGCCGTAGCGGTAAAAGAACAGGCGCGCCCGCGCCACGCCGGTGCGCTGCTGCTTGAGCGGCCAGCGGCGCAAGACGCCGGGCCCGGCCCAGCGCCCTAGCCAATATGACAGTGCGTCGCCGACGATGGCCCCCGCGATGCCCCAGGCGATGACGCTCCAGGGCTCGAGCGTGCCGGCGCCGATCAGGCCGCCGGTCAGCAACATCAGCGCCGTCGCGGGGATGAACAGGCCCAGCAGGACCATGGATTCGCCCAGGGTCAGCAGGAAGGTGATCGGGCCCGCCCACACCTGGTTGGCCTCGATGAAGAGGCCGATCTTGTCAATGTATTGGTCCATGAAGGCGAAATCTGAAAAGTAGCTGAAAGCAATCGAGTATCTTAACGCCTGCTTCGGTGGCCAAATGTTATCTAGGGCTTTTTAGTGTTAACAGGCTCGAGGCTATCTGAAATGATGCGACGTATCGGGGAATTATGGATTCAGTGACACAAGCCGTGCTGGGCGCGGGCATACAAGGCGTCATGCTGGGGCGCTTCCAAGGGCGCCGGGCGCTGATCTACGGGGCGGCGCTGGCCACGGTGCCCGACCTGGACGTGCTGATGCACTATCCGGACCCGGTTTCGCTCATGACCTATCACCGGGGCTTTTCCCATTCGCTGTTCGTGCTGACCGGCCTGGCGCTGCTGCTGACGTGGCTGATGCGCAAATACTGGCCGCAGGCACCCTACAGCGGCCGAAGGCTGTTCCTGACCTTATGGCTGGTGCTGGTGACGCACCCGGTGCTGGACGCCTTCACGGTCTACGGCACACAGCTGTTCTGGCCGTTCACGCCCATCCCCGAAAGTTGGTCCGCCATCTTCATCATCGATCCGGTCTATACGGTGCCCTTGCTGGCGGCCGTGCTGTTCGCCATCGCGGTCGGCATGACGGACCGCGCGCGCCGCCTGCTGGCGGCTGCCTTGATCTTCAGCACCGCCTATCTGGGTTTCGGCCTGGCTGGCCGGATCATGGCCGAAGACCGGGTACGCGACGCGATGCGCCAGCAAGGCATCGCCGTCACGGAACTGCGGGCCGTGTCGATGCCGTTCAACACGCTGGTGTGGCGCGTCATCGCCAAGACGGCCGACGGGGATTACTACGAATCGGTCAGCAGCCTGTTCGACCGCGCTCCACCGGAGTGGCTGCGCCAGCCGCTGAACCTGGATCTTTCCCGCACGCTGGCCGACGTGCCCCTGCACCAGCGCCTGCGCTGGTTCACGGACGGGTGGCTGCGCTATGACGCGATCGGCGACGCGCTGGTGGTGTCCGATCTGCGCATGGGCATGGCGGGGCATTACACCTTCCGCTTCAAGATGGCCGAGCGCGCGGCGAACGGCGAGTGGAAGCCGGTGACGCCAGCCGTCTGGCCCAGCGAACGGGGCGGGTGGGCGGAATTGAAACTTGTGCTGGCACGCATCCTGCATTCGCAGCCGCCGCTGCCTTTGGCGGAATGGTCGGAGCTGACGACGAAGTAAGCGCGCCGCCGGTCTTCCCGCCATTCAAATGAACTAAGCCATTTGCAGCTGACTGTTCGGTGTTGACCGTCTTTGCTTGCGTGCATTATTCTGTTCCCAATTAAGGAACTTAAGTTCCGTTTTATGGAACAAGAATGAGCATTCTAGACGGAGTTCAACGCGTTCTGGCGCTATACGCCGAAGGCGCGGTGGAACTGAGCTTCACCGACGTCGCGGCGCGCCTGGCCATGCCCAAGAGCACGGCCTCGCGGCTGCTGAACCAGATGCAGCACTACGGCATGCTGGACCAGGACGCGGCCACGCGCCGCTATCGTCCGGGCGCCTTGCTGGCGCAGGCCGTGCGCGCCGGCATGGCCGCCACGCCGCTGGACGAAGCCTGCCGCGCGGTGCTTGCCCGCTTGTCGGACGACAGCGGACTGACGGCCTATCTCTCCACGCTTAACCAGCGCGAAACCGTGGTGTTGCAGCGGTTGAACGGGTCGCATCCGGTGCAAGTGCTGTCGCCGCCCGGATCCCGCCGCAACGCCTCGGGCACCGCCATGGGCCGGGCATTGCTGTCGCGCCTGACCGATGCCGAATTCCAGGCCTTGTATGGCACCGATCCGGCGCTGCCCCTGCCGATGGAAGGCCGTGACTGCCCGGCGACTGTCGGCGACCTGGCCCGCTTGGTCGCGCAGACGCGCGCGGACCATTGCGGCGTGGCCATCGATCAAGCCATGCCCGGCATCGGCGCGGTGGCGGCGGCGGTGCGCGACCCCGCAACGGGCGAATTGCGCGGACTCTGCCTGTCGTTCGTGTCGTTCCAGGCCGACGCCGCCCGGGTGGCGCGCTTGCGTGAATCGGTGCTGCAGCAGGTGGCCGCGCTGGGCCGCGAACTGAACGACCCTTATTGGCTGGCCTGACCCGACGTTTGCCCTTTCGCGCTGCGTCCGCGTGGCGCAATCCAGAACACCCCGGAATTCTTCAGAACCCTTAACGGAACCTTCCTCCATGAACCTCTTGCTACTCAGCAATTCCAGCAGCGATGCCGGTTATCTGGCCCACGCCATGCCGGACATCCGCGAACTGATCGCGTCCCTGCCGGCAGGCGCGCCGGCCGTCTTCGTGCCGTTCGCGGGCGTTACGCGCGACTGGGACGACTACACGGCGCTGGTGGTTTCGGCGCTGGCCGATACCGGCCTGGCCATCCAGGGCCTGCATCGCGCGGCAGATCCGGTGGCCGCGCTGGACAGTGCTGCGGTCATCATCGTGGGGGGCGGCAACACCTTCAATCTGCTGGGCCAGTTGCGCCGCCAAGGCCTGCTGGACGTCGTCGCGCGTCGCGTGCGGGCCGGTGCCGCCTATCTGGGCTGGAGCGCGGGCTCGAACCTGACTTGCCCCAGCATCTGCACCACCAACGACATGCCCATCACGGACCCGGGCGGCTTCGACGCGCTGGGTCTGCTGCCGTTCCAGATCAACCCGCACTACACCAACGCCCATCCGCCCGGGCACCGTGGCGAAACGCGCGCCCAGCGCCTGGCCGAATTCTGCACGCTCAATCCGACGATGCCGGTGCTGGGTTTGCCCGAAGGCGCCGCACTGCGCGTGCGCGGCGGCAAGGTCGCGCTGATCGGGCCGCATGATGCGCCGCTGTTCCTGGGCCAGGCCGAGCCGCGCGTATTCCGCCCGGGCCCCTTGGAGATCTCGGCATGAAGCAAGTGATCGACGCCATTGAACTGCTGTCATCCGCCCACATCACGGGCGACGCCGTGGCGCAAGCGCTGCGCGCAGCCGGTAAGTGCGAGGTGGACGTCACGCGCCTTGAGCGCGACGGCGCGGCGACGGATTTCCTGTCCATCGTGATCCCCGGCGCGGATGACGCCGCGCCGCAGCTGGGCATCGTGGGCCGCCTGGGCGGCATCGGCGCGCGCCCGGCGGTCACGGGGCTGGTGTCCGACAGCGACGGCGCGGTGGTCGCCATCGCCGCGGCCCTCAAGCTGATGGCGATGGCGCGCCAGGGCGACGTCATGCCCGGCACCGTGCGCATCCGCACCCATATCTGTCCGCGCGCCGGCACGCGCCCGCACCACCCGGTACCGATGATGCGTTCGCCGTTTCCCATGCGCGAAATGATGTCGCACGAGGTGGATCCGCGCATGGACGCGATCCTGTCGGTGGATACGACGCGCGGCAACCGGCTGGTCAACAAGCGCGGCGTGGCGCTGACGCCGGTCGCCAAGCAAGGCTATCTACTGCGCATCCCGGAAACGATGCTGGACGTGATGGGCTGGGTCAGTGGCGAACTGCCCGTGACCTTGCCGCTGACCACGCAAGACATCACGCCGTATGAGAACGGCCTGTGGCACGTCAACTCGCTGATGCAGCCCGCCATCGTGACGGATGCGCCGGTGGTGGGCGTGGCGCTGACCGCGCAGACCACCGTGCCCGGTTGCGCGACGGGCGTCACGAACGCCGTCGACGCCGACGTCGCGATGCGTTTCTGCATCGAGATCGCCAAGCTGTTTGGCCAGCGCACGATGACGTTCTTCGACGACGCGGAATGGGGCGCGCTGCAAGCCCGCTACGGTTCGATGGCGCATCTGCAGACCGTGGGCCGCGTAGACGGCGGTGCGGCATGAGCGCGCCGCAATCGCGCCGCGTGGCCTTCTTCACCATCGGCGAATCGCCGCGCAGCGATGTCGTGCCCGAGATGGCGCGGCTGCTGGGCGATACCGTGCGAATTGACGAGTTCGGCGCGCTGGATGGACTGGATGCCGCGGCGCTTGCCGCCATGGCCCCCCGGGATGGCGAGTACCGTTTCGCGACGCGCCTGCGCGACGGCGCTCAGATTCAACTGGATGCCGCGGCGGCCGAAGCGCGTTTGGCGCAGGTCATGCAAGAGGCAGACGGCGCGGGCTACGACGTGCTGGTGCCGCTGTGCACGGGCACGGCCATTGCGCCGATGCGCACGCTGGTTGTTGAACCGCAGCAGGTGGTCGACCATCTGGTCGCCGGTTTGTCGCAGCACTGCCGCAAGGTAGGGCTGGTGGTGCCGTTGGCCGAGCAGGTCGATTTCTTTCATATGGCCGTGCCGCTGTCCTGCGAGACGCAGGTGGTGCACGCCTCGCCTTACGAGGCTGACGCCGAACAAGCGGCGCGCAATTTCGCGCAAGCGGGCCAGGCTTTGGCGTCGTGCGACCTGATCGTCATGCATTGCATGGGCTATGCCGCCCGCATGCGCGAACGGGTCGCGCAAGCATCGGGCCGGCCGGTCCTGCTGTCCAATCGCCTGGTCGCCCAGGCGCTGTCGCAATTATTGGAATAACGGAGAGTGTCTTTTCATGTTTAGCCTTACTCTGCACCGCGCCGTTGGCGCGCTATTCGCCGTCACCGCTCTGGCGGCGGCCCCCACGACAATGGCCGCCGAGGCGTGGAAACCCACCAAGCCCGTGCGGCTGCTGGTGGGCTTCGCGCCCGGCGGCTCCGCGGACACGCTGGCGCGCCTGCTGGCCGAACCGCTGTCGCAGCGGTTGGGCCAGGCCGTTGTTGTTGAAAACCTGGCTGGCGCCGGCGGCAACATCATGGCGTATCGGCTGTCGCAGTCGCCCGCCGACGGCTACACCATCGGCATCGCCGCGGCCGGTTCCATGGCCATCACGCACGTCCTGAACCCCAAGGGCACGAACTACAAGCCCACGGACTTCACGCCCATCACGCTGGCGGCGGTGCAGCCCAACGTGGTCATCGTGAACAAGGACGTCCCGGCCAATAACCTGGCCGAACTCAAGGACTATTTCCAGAAGACGCCGACGGCCACGTACGGCACGGCAGGCGTGGGCATTTCCAACCATCTGATCGCCGAGACCATGCTGTACAAGATGGGCGTGAAGGTCCCGCACGCCGCCTATCGCGGCGCGGCGCCGGTCATCACCGACCTGCTGGGCGGCCATATCGCGATGACGATGGACAACATCTCCACGGCTGCGCCGTTGGCCTCGCAAGGCAAGGTAAAGGCGATTGCCGTCGCGTCGATCAAGCGCGCGCCCCAATTGCCCAACGTGCCCACGCTGGACGAACAAGGCCTGAAGGGGTTCGACATGCCGACGTGGCAAGGCGTATTCGCGCCGGCAGGCTTGCCCGCTGACGTTCTGGCGGCCTACTACGACGCGTTGCAAGACGTATTGAAGCAGCCTGGCCTGATCGAGAAAATGGCGGGCCTGGGTTCGGAGCCGGTAACGGGCATGACGCCCGAGAAGACCAGCGCGTTCCTGGAAAACGACCGCAAGCAGTGGGCCGATATCGTCAAGGCGGCGAATATCAGCCTGGAGCAGTAAGCAGGGAGGGTGGGGCGGTGCCGGGACACGCCGGCGGATAATTCCGGCATCCCCGCTGCCCCACGCGTACCCTATGCCGGATACCTTGCCGCGATTTCGGCGATCAACCGGCGTGCCGCATCCAGCTTGTCGCCTGCCGGCAACGGATGCGCGCCTTGCTCATCGAACAGCACCAGTTCGGTGGTGTCCGCGTCCATGACCTTGTGCGCAAGGTTGCCCACCAGCAGCGGAATGCCCTTGCGCGCGCGCTTGGCCTCGGCATGCTCGGCAAGCTTTTCGGTTTCAGCGGCAAAGCCGACGCACCACGGGCCGTTTTCCAGCTTGGCCACTTCGGCCAGGATGTCCGGATTGGGTTCGAATTCCATCAGCGGCGCGCCGCCGCCTTCGCTGGTTTTCTTCAGCTTTTGCGTGCTGACGTTCTTCACGCGCCAATCGGCCACGGCGGCCACGGCGATAAAGATGTCGGCATCGGCCGCGCTGGCCATCACGGCGTCGTGCATCTGGCGCGCGGTCATGACCGATAGCGCCGTCACGCCGCGCGGCACGGGCAGGAACGTGGCGCCCGTAATCAGCGTGACGCGAGCGCCGGCTTCGCGGGCGGCGCGGGCCAGCGCATAGCCGGTCTTGCCCGACGAGCGGTTGCTCAGCACGCGCACGGGGTCCACGGGTTCGGACGTGGGGCCTGCCGTCAGCAGCACATGGCGGCCGGCCAGCAGCTTGGGCTGGAAGAAGGCGATCAGGTCGGTCAGCAGCTCATGCGCTTCCAGCATGCGGCCATCGCCGGTTTCGCCGCAGGCCTGCTCGCCGGCCGACGGGCCCAGCACGCTGATGCCGTCGGCGCGCAACTGTTCCACATTGCGCTGCGTGGCCGGATTAGCCCACATCTCGCGGTTCATCGCGGGCGCCACCAGAAGGGGACAGGCGCGCGCCAGACACAGCGTCGACAACAGGTCGTCGGCCATGCCGTGCGCCAGCTTCGCCATGAAGTCGGCGCTGGCGGGCGCGATCAGCACGGCGTCCGCGCCGCGCGTCAGATCGATGTGCGCCATGTTGTTGGGCACGCGCGCATCCCAGGCGTCCACGAAGACCGGCCGGCCCGACAAGGCCTGCATGGTGACGGGGGTGATGAAGTGCGTGGCGGCTTCGGTCATTACCACATCGACCGTGGCGCCTTGTTCGGTCATGCGCCGCACCAGCTCGGCGATTTTGTAGCAGGCGATGCCCCCGGTCAGACCGAGGACGATGCGTTTGCGGGCGAGATCGAGCATGAGGGCGTGGCGGCGGGTTCAGCGCCGTGAAAACGAGGAATGGAGGGTGATTTTATTCTGCATTGCGGCATTGCGCCGTTCGCGATGTGTTCAGGGGGGATCAAATGGGACAAAACGCCGTGTGAAAGGGGCGGCCGGGGCGGTGCGCCCCGGCGGCAGTCTTCAGGCTTGCGGCTTCTTGCGGGCCCGCAGCAGTTCGTCCAGCACCAGCAGCACGGCGCCGCAGGTGATCCCCACGTCCGCCAGATTGAACGCGGGGAAGTAGGAGTCGTTCCAGTAGAACAGCAGAAAGTCCACCACGTGGCCGTACACCACGCGGTCGATCACGTTGCCGATGGCGCCGCCCAGGATCAACGTCAGCGCCAGGCTGAAGCGCGGCTGGCCATGGGTGCGGCGCAGGATGATCGTGATCACCACGGCCGCCACGATACCCAGGGCGGTGAACAGCCAGCGCTGCCAGCCTTCCTCGGACGCCAGGAAGCTGAACGCAGCCCCGCGGTTGAACAGCAGCGTGAAGTCAAAGACCGGCAAGACGTTGATCCGCTCGCCGTACTGGAACGAGGTGTTGAAGTACACCTTCGTCAACTGGTCCAGCACGATGATCAACAGCGCCAGGGCCAGCCAGCCGCCCACGCGCGCCGGAACGGCGCGGGCGGGTGACGTGCCCGTCACTCCCGAATCGGAGGGGCGGGCCATGCTCAAGCCTTATCCCGGGCTTCGCCCGAGCCGAACAGGTTCGACACGCAGCGGCCGCAGATCTCGGGGTGCTCGGCGTCCTGACCCACGTCCAGGCGCCAGTGCCAGCAGCGCTCGCACTTCTTGTGGGTCGACGGCGTGACCTCGATGCGGGTCTCGCCTTCGCTTGCGTGCACGGTGGCGCGCGAGACGATCAGCACGAAGCGCAGGTCGTCGCCCAGGCTGGCCAGCAATTGCTGGTCGTCGCCATTGGCGTACAGGTCCACTTCCGCTTGCAGCGACGAACCGATGTCGCCCGCCGTGCGCACTTCCTCCAGCTTGCGCTGGACGTCGGCGCGGATGGCGCGCAGGCGCGACCACTTGGCGGTCAGCACGTCGGCGTCGGCAAACGGCGGCAGCGCGTGATAGACCTCGGTGAAGATCGTCGTGCGGGCGGCATCCGCCTGGTGCTTCAGCGCCGAGCCAACCAGTTCCTTCCAGGCTTCTTCGGCCGTGAAGGACAGGATGGGCGCCATCAGCTTCAGCAGCGTCTGCGTGATATCAAGCAGGGCCGTCTGCGCCGAGCGGCGCGCCACGCTGCCGGGAGCCGACGTGTACAGGCGGTCTTTCAGAATATCCAGGTAGAACGCACCCAGGTCTTCCGAGCAGAACGTCTGCAAGCGCGAGACGGCCGGATGGAAGTCGTAGCGTTCGTAGTTGGCCTGGACTTCGGACTGCATCTGCGCGGTCATCGCCAGCGCATAGCGGTCGATCTCGAAGAGGTCGCCGTAAGGCACGGATTGCGACACTGCGTCGAAGTCGGCCACGTTGGCCAGCAGGAAGCGCAGCGTGTTGCGAATGCGGCGGTAGCCTTCCACCACGCGCTTCAGGATCTCGTCCGAGATGGACAGTTCACCCGAGTAATCGGTGGACGCCACCCACAGGCGCAGGATTTCCGCGCCCAGCGAGTCCGACACCTTTTGCGGGGCGATCACGTTGCCCACCGACTTGCTCATCTTGCGGCCCTGGCCGTCCACCACGAAGCCGTGCGTCAGCAGCGCCTTGTAGGGAGGCTGGCCGTACAGCATGCAGCCGGTCAAGAGCGACGAATGGAACCAGCCGCGATGCTGGTCCGATCCTTCCAGGTACAGGTCGGCGGGCCAACCCAGTTCGGCGCCGTGCGAGCCGGCGAACTCGCCGTCCTTGCCGCCCAACACCGTGGCGTGCGTGCTGCCCGAATCGAACCACACGTCCAGCGTGTCGCGGTTCTTTTCGTATTGATCGGCCTCATCGCCCAGCAGGTCGCGGGGTTCGATCGCTTGCCAGGCCTCGATGCCGCCTTGCTCGACACGCTGCGCCACCTGTTCAAGCAGTTCGGACGTGCGCGGGTGCAGTTCGCCGGTTTCCTTGTGCACGAAGAAGGCCATCGGCACGCCCCACTGGCGCTGCCGCGACAGGGTCCAGTCCGGGCGGTTGGCGATCATGGCGTGCAGGCGGGCGCGACCCCAGGCCGGGTAGAAGGCCGTGGCGTCGATGCCGGCCAGCGCCGATTCGCGCAGGGTCGGGCCGCCGTCTTTCGGGGCCACGTCCATGCCGGCGAACCATTGGCTGGTGGCGCGGTAGATGATCGGCGTCTTGTGGCGCCAGCAGTGCATGTAGCTGTGCTTGTGCTTTTCGACGTGCATCAGCGCGCCGGCTTCGGTCAGCGCCTCGACGATCTTGGGGTTGGCATCCCAGATGGACAGGCCGCCGAACAGCGCCAGGCTGTCCACGTACTTGCCGTCGCCCATGACGGGGCTGATGAAATCGGTGTCCTTCATGCCGTGCGCCTTGCACGACACAAAGTCTTCAATGCCGTAGGCGGGGGCCGAGTGCACGACGCCCGTGCCCGAGTCAGCCGTGACGTAGTCGCCCAGGTAGATGGGGGCGCGGCGGTCGTAGGCCGGGTTGAATTGCGCCAGCGGATGGCGGAATTCGATTTCGGACAGCGCCTCGCCGGGCGCGGTGGCGATGATCTCGCCTTCCAGGTTCCACGACTTCAGGCAGGCTTCAACGCGGTCTTTCGCCACCAGCAGCAGCGGGCCGAACTTGGGCGCGGGCGAAACGCGTACCAGCGCGTATTCGATTTCCGGGTGTACGTTCAGCGCCTGGTTGGACGGGATGGTCCAGGGCGTGGTCGTCCAGATGACGATGGCGCCGTCATCCACCGATGCCAGCTTGAAAGCCGCGGCCAGCTTGGCAGGTTCGGCGAACGGGAACGCGACGTCAACGGCGGGGTCGACGCGGTCGGCGTATTCGACTTCGGCTTCGGCCAGTGCCGAACCGCAGTCAAAACACCAGTTCACGGGCTTCAGGCCACGGAACACATAGCCCTTGTCCAGGATGCGGCCCAGCCCGCGGATCTCGTCGGCTTCATTGCTGAAGTTCATCGTCATGTACGGGCGATCCCATTCGCCCAGCACGCCCAGACGCTTGAAGTCCTTGCGCTGGCGGTCGATCTGCTCAAGCGCGTAAGCGCGAGCCTTCGACTGCACTTCCGCCACGGGCAGGTGCTTGCCGTACTTCTTTTCGATCTGGATTTCGATCGGCATGCCGTGGCAATCCCAGCCGGGCACGTAGTGCGCGTCGTAGCCGGCCATGTTGCGGCTCTTGACGATGATGTCCTTCAGGATCTTGTTGACCGCGTGGCCGATGTGGATGTCGCCGTTCGCATAGGGCGGGCCGTCGTGCAGCACGAAGCGGGGCCGGCCGCGGCTGGCCGCACGGATCGCCTGGTAGACGTGGTTTTCCTCCCACTGCGAAATCCAGGCGGGCTCGCGCTTGGCAAGGTCGCCCCGCATGGGGAAGGGGGTATCGGGCAGGTTGAGGGTCTTTTTATAGTCCATGAACGGCAAAATAGGCGCGCGCGTTTCGCGCGTCTTCGGCGATGGCGGCAGTCAGGGAAGGGAGGTCAGGAAATTTTTCTTCGTCCCGCAGCTTGTGCAGGAATTCGACGCGTACGAGTTTACCGTAAGCGTCGACGGTATCGTCCAGCAGGTGCGACTCAAGCAGCACGCGGCCGCGGTCTTCGACCGTCGGGCGCACGCCCAGGCTGGCCACGGCGGGCAGCGGGCGCTCGGCCAGGCCATAGACCTGCACCACATAAATGCCCGAGCGGGCGGCGCAGCGCTCGGCCACGCGCAGGTTCATCGTCGGAAAACCAAGGGTCCGGCCCAGCTTTTGGCCGTGGATCACGTGGCCGCTGATGTGGTACGGGTGCCCCAGCAGGTGGCGGGCGCGGTCAAGGTCGCCCACGGCCAGCGCCGTGCGGACCTCGGAACTGGATATCCGGTGGCCTTGCTGGTCGGTCACGTCCGCCAGCGTCTGCACCTCGAAACCGTGGCGCATGCCGGCTTCGCGCAGCAGATCGATGTCGCCGCTGCGCTTGTGGCCGAAGCGGAAGTCCTCGCCCACCAGCAGCCATTTGGCTTGCAGCCCCTGCACCAGCAGGTTCTCGATGAAAGCGTTGGCCGACATCTCGGCCAGCCGGGCGTTGAAGCGCTCCACCACGACCTGGGACACGCCGTAGCGTGCCAGCGCCGCCAGCTTGTCGCGCAGCCCGGATATCCGGGTCGGCGCCAGCTCGGGGCGTTGATTCAAGGTGGCGAAATACTCCCGCGGATGCGGCTCGAAGGTCATGACGGCAGGCGTCAGGCTGCGTTCACGGGCGACTTGGCAGACGCGCGCCAGCATGGCCTGGTGTCCGCGATGGACGCCGTCGAAGTTGCCGATCGTCAGCGCGCAAGGCGCGCGGCGGTCGGGCGGAGGCAGGGATCGGTAGATGCGCAGCGATGGTTTCACGAGCGAGAGTTTACAATTTTGGATTCGGGGTTTGTTCTAATCCCCCAACCATTTATTCGCGCACGGTATTTCCGGCGCGGGAAATGGCGGTGGACAAGCCTTTTTGCGTCAAGCAACGCCTGCCCCGGCGGGCGCCCTGGGGGCTATATTTTTGGATTCTTCTATCTTGCCGGAAACACAAATGTCTAAACGCCGCCTCGTCATCCTGATTTCGGGGCGGGGCAGCAACATGCAGGCGCTGGCCGAAGCGTGCCGCAACGAAGGCTGGCCGGCGGACATCGCCGCCGTCATCGCCAGCCGGCCAGACGCCGGCGGCCTGGAATGGGCGGCCGCCCAGGGCATTCCCACCGCGGCCCTGTACCATAAGGACTATGCCAGCCGCGAAGCCTTCGACGCCGCGCTGGCCTCGGAGATCGACCGCTACGCGCCCGACTACGTCATCCTGGCCGGCTTCATGCGCGTCCTGACGCCGGGCTTCGTCAACCACTATGCAGGCAGGCTGGTCAATATCCACCCCTCGTTGCTGCCGGCCTTTCCCGGCTTGCACACGCATGCCCAGGCCTTGGCCACGGGCGTTCGGGTGCATGGCTGCACGGTGCATTTCGTCACGCCGGTGCTGGACCACGGCCCCATCATCGCCCAGGGCTGCGTGCCGGTCCTGGCCGGCGATACGCCGGAACTGCTGGCTAATCGCGTCCTGGCAGTGGAACATCAGGCTTTTCCAGCCGCCGTGCGCTGGTTGGCCGAAGGCCGGGTTACGCTGACAAGCGACCACCGGGTGGACGTGCAGGGCGACCCCGCGCGTTTGTTCAACTGGTCGCCGGCCGCCTGAGCGGCCCCGGATCGCACCGAATCGCTTGCATTGAATCGCTCGCACTGAATCGCTTTTACCGGGCGGAACTCCTCCGCCCCACTGGAACACACCATGACTAAACCCCAATCTCCGCGTTCTCGTCCGGCAGGCACCCCGAGGGCCGCCTCCGAAGGGCGCGACGGTCGGTCCTTCTTCTCGCGTCCCAAGGGCGATGCCCGCGAAGCGCCCCAGCGTGACCGCAACGACCGCGCGCGCGACGAGCGTCCCGGCCGCGACGCCGGTCGTCCGGCGCCACGTCCGTCGTTCGACGCGCCGCGTGGCGAAAACCGCGGGGAAAACCGCGGCGAGCGCGGTTCCTTCGGCGGCGACCGCCGCGCGGACCAAGGCCGGCCGACGCCGCGTCCGTCCTACGACGCGCCTCGCGGCGAGAACCGCAGCGGCGGCCCGCGTGGCGACAGCCGTGGCGGCGAGCGCGCTTCCTATGGTTCGGAGCGCCGGGAATACCAAGGGCAGGGGCAAGGCCAAGGCCGGCCGGATTCGCGCCCCTCTTACGGCAATGGCCCGCGCGGCGACAGCCGTGGCGGCGAGCGCGCTTCCTATGGTTCGGAGCGCCGGGAATACCAAGGGCAGGGGCAAGGCCAAGGCCGGCCGGATTCGCGCCCCTCTTACGGCAATGGCCCGCGCGGCGACAGCCGTGGCGGCGAGCGCGCTTCCTATGGTTCGGAGCGCCGGGAATACCAAGGGCAGGGGCAAGGCCAAGGCCGGCCGGATTCGCGCCCCTCTTACGGCAATGGCCCGCGCGGCGACAGCCGTGGCGGCGAGCGCGCTTCCTATGGTTCGGAGCGCCGGGAATACCAAGGGCAGGGGCAAGGCCAGGGTCGTCCGGATTCGCGTCCGTCATACGGAAATGGCCCGCGTGGCGATAGCCGCGGCGGCGAACGCGCGTCCTACGGGTCGGAACGCCGGGAATACCAAGGGCAGGGGCAAGGCCAGGGTCGTCCGGATTCGCGTCCGTCATACGGAAATGGCCCGCGTGGCGATAGCCGCGGCGGCGAACGCGCGTCCTACGGGTCGGAACGCCGGGAATACCAAGGGCAGGGGCAAGGCCAGGGTCGTCCGGATTCGCGTCCGTCGTACGGCAATGGCCCGCGCGGCGATAGCCGTGGCGGCGAACGTTCTTCCTATGGTTCAGAGCGCCGGGAATTCCAGGGCCAAGGCCAGGGCCGTCCTTCCTATGACGGCCCGCGCGGCGATGCGTCGTCGAACGGCAATCGCGAAACGGCGTCGCAGAAGCCGCAATTCAACCGTCCGCGCCAGTCGTACGCGGCGATCCGCATCGATCAGGTGCAGCGCGTGCTGGGCGAAATCCTGCAATGGACCTATCCGGCCGACTCCGCGCTGTCGCACTGGCTGCGTCATCATCCGAACCTGGGTGCGCGTGACCGTTCCGAGGTTGCCGAGGCCGTCTACGACGTGCTGCGCCACCTGCGCCGGTATCGCCAATTCGGCGAAAGCGGCGTGGGGCCTGCCTCGCGTCGCCTGGCTATCCTGGGCCTGAACGCCACGCTTGGCGCTGAAGCGCTGGAAGAGGGCATGGACGCCGCTGAAGCCGAATGGCTCAAGCGCGTGTCGCAGATTGATCTGTCCACCTTGCCCCGCGCGGTGCGCGGCAGCATCCCGGACTGGCTGGACGAACGCCTGAGCCTGATGGACAGCCCGGAAACCCTGGTCGAAGCGCTGAACCGCCAGGCCAGCCTGGATTTGCGCGTCAATCCGCTGAAGGCCGAGCGCGATGCCATGCTGACGGAATTGCAGCAAAGCGCTGGCCGCTACGAACCGGTCGCCATGCCGTTTTCGCCTTGGGGCATCCGCATGGAAGGCCGCCCGGCCATCAACCGCTGGCCGCAGTTTGAAAATGGCAGCATCGAAGTGCAGGACGAAGGCAGCCAGTTGCTGGCGCTGCTGGTTGCACCGCGCCGTGGCGAAATGATCATCGACTTTTGCGCCGGCGCCGGCGGCAAGACATTGCTGCTGGGGGCGTTGATGCGTTCCACCGGCCGTTTGTACGCCTTCGACGTGTCCGCGGCGCGCCTGGCGCGCGCCAAGCCGCGCTTTGCGCGCAGCGGCCTGTCGAACGTGGTGCCCGTCGTCATCGACAGCGAGAACGACGCCCGCGTCAAGCGCCTGGCTGGCAAGGCGCAGCGCGTGCTGGTCGACGCCCCTTGCAGCGGCATCGGCACTTTGCGCCGCAATCCCGACCTGAAGTGGCGCCAGCACCCGGAGGCCCTGGCCGAATTGGGCCGGCTGCAGGAACGCATCCTGAACAGCGCCGCGCGTTGCGTGGCGCCCGGTGGCCGCCTGGTGTATGCCACGTGCAGCCTGCTGGCGGAAGAAAACGAGGTTCAGGCCGAGCGTTTCCTGGCCAGCCATCCCGATTTCGAACGCGTGGATGCCGCCGAGATCCTGGCGGCGCGTTGTGAAACCCTGAAGCTGGAAGGCCCCTACGTGCAGTTGCGCCCCGACGTGCATGGCACCGACGGCTTCTTTGCCGCGGTGTTCGAGCGCAAAAAGAAGGGCGCGGCTGACGCGACGGCGGAAACCGCAGAGGCGGCGGACGCCGGTGACGACATGGTGGATGCCGGCCTCGTCCCCGAGGCCGAACCGGCCAAGGAAGACAAGCCGGCCTGATTCCGGCTTGGCGCGCGCCGGCTCAGGGAGCCGGCGTGACGCCCACCGTCGCGCTGAACCGGCGCGTGCCCAGGGTCTTGTTCTGGTACTTCACTTCCCAGGCCAGGGTGTCCGACCCGGGGCGGTCCGCCTGGTAGACCACCTGCGAAACCGCCACCGGCCGATAGGCGCAACGACCGGAATCGCTGGACTGGCCTCGCGTCTGCATGACGCTGGCCTTGCCCAGGGTCGGGTTCTGGGTGATCTGCACGCGCGGAGCGCGCAGCGCCAGGCAATCCGACCCTCGAATCTCGTAGTACGACGCCAGCACGACGACGTCGCCCGACTTCATCGTCTGCGCGAACGTGGGCGCACACAACGCGATTCCCAGCGTCGACAGGGCTGAAAATAAAAAGGGTCGGATTGTTTTCGGCAACATCAGTGGGGCAAAAGAGACAATTTGGTCAGCGGGAAGGGCGGCAAGTGTGCGCCGCCAACGTGGCGCATTCAAGACGAAATCCCCTTGCTGGCAGGAACTTTCGTAGCGAAATGTAGCCAAAACCTGGTGCCATTGTGAATACCCCCCACCTTCATGGGGTAGCCGGCCCAGGCGCCGGATGTCCGCAAGGCTCGGCCTCGCGCTCTACCCGAAAAGGGCTGCGAGAGTGGGTTTTTTGTCCCGAAACCGGGGCTTAGTCCTTGATTTCGCTCAAAAACTATTTTGAAACTCCCTTGTCATAAGAAGACAAAGGTAAGCTAAACTTCAGGTACTTCTCAAGCGAGGCTCATAACAGCTTTATGGATTACATCCTCTCCTTCATTGCCGGCGGTCTGACCCAAGCCACTTGGTGGCAGGTCGTCGTATTCACCCTTGTCGTGACGCACATCACGATTGTTGCGGTCACGGTTTTTCTCCATCGCAGCCAAGCGCACCGCGGTCTGGATTTGCATCCGGCTGTCATGCACTTCTTCCGTTTCTGGCTCTGGATGACGACCGGCATGGTCACCAAGGAATGGGTCGCCATTCACCGCAAGCATCACGCCAAGTGCGAAAAGGAAGGCGATCCTCACTCGCCCATGCTGTTCGGCATCTGGAAGGTGCTGTTCCGCGGCGCGGAGCTGTATCGCGAAGAATCGAACAACAAGGAAACCATGGCCAAGTTCGGCCACGGCACGCCTGACGACTGGCTCGAGCGCAACGTCTACAGCAAGCACAGCCTGTGGGGCGTGCTGTCCATGCTGGCTATCGACGTCGCCTTGTTCGGCGCGATGGGCGTGACGGTGTGGGCGGTGCAGATGGCCTGGATCCCCTTCTGGGCGGCCGGCGTCGTCAACGGTATCGGCCACTACTGGGGCTACCGCAACTACAACAGCCCGGACACCAGCACCAACGTGTTCCCGTGGGGCATCGTGATCGGCGGCGAAGAGCTGCACAACAACCACCACGCTCACGGCACGTCTGCCAAGTTCTCGGCCAAGTGGTACGAATTCGACATCGGCTGGTGCTACATCAACATCCTGAAGTTCTTCGGCCTGGCCAAGATCAAGAAGGTTGCCCCCAAGCTGAAGCTGGACGACACCCGCACGGGCATCGACCTGCGCACGCTGCAAGGCGTGATCACGCACCGCTACGAAGTCATGGCCCGCTATGCGGACGTGATCAAGAGCGCCGCTCGCGAAGAACTGAGCAAGCTGAAGGCCTCGCGCCAGGAAGGCAATGCTGAATGCGGTTATACCAAGCTGCATCAGGTGCGCCGCGCCATCCACCGCAACGAGGACATCCTCCAGCCTGAACAGCTTGCCGCCGTGGACAAGGCCATCGCCCAGAACAAGTCGCTGTCGACCCTGGTGCAGATGCGCCGTGAACTTGGCCGCATCTGGGAAAGCTCCAGCGCTAGCAGCGAACAGCTCCTCCATGACTTGCAGGCCTGGTGCCAGCGCGCCCAGCAAAGCGGCATCGCCGGGCTCGAGCAATTTGCTCAACATCTGCGCCGCTACGCGGCATGATGCTAGAGAAGCTCAACCCTGAACAACGCGCCGCAGTAACGTTAGAACCGCAGCACGCCCTGGTCTTGGCCGGGGCGGGCAGCGGGAAGACCCGGGTACTTACTACCCGCATGGCCTGGCTGATTCAAACCGGCCAGGCTTCGCCTTTTGGGCTTCTGGCGGTCACGTTCACCAATAAGGCTGCCCGCGAAATGCTGGCGCGCATGTCGGCGATTCTGCCGATCGATACGCGCGGCCTCTGGATCGGGACCTTCCACGGCCTGTGCAATCGCATGCTGCGCGCGCATCACCGCGATGCCGGCCTGCCGCAAAGCTTCCAGATCCTGGACGTCACTGATCAGCTTGCCGCCATCAAACGCCTGATGAAGGCGAACGGCGTCGACGACGAAAAGTACCCGCCGCGTGATGTGCAACGCTTCATCAACGGCGCCAAGGAAGAGGGCCTGCGCCCGCAGGACGTCGAAGCCTATGACGCCCATCGCCGCCGCCTGATCGAGATCTACCAGCTTTACGAAGCCCAATGCCAGCGCGAAGGCGTGGTCGACTTCGCCGAGCTGCTGCTGCGCGCCTACGAACTGCTGTCGCGCAATGCGCCGGTGCGCGAGCACTATCAGCGCCGGTTCCGTCACATTCTGGTCGACGAGTTCCAGGACACCAATACGCTGCAGTACAAGTGGCTGCGCTTGTTGGCCGGCGGCGGAGCGGCTATTTTCGCCGTGGGCGACGACGACCAATCCATTTACGCTTTCCGGGGCGCGAACGTCGGCAATATGTCCGACTTCGAGCGCGACTATGCGCATGGCACCGTGATCCGGCTGGAACAGAACTACCGTTCGTTCGGCCACATCCTGGATTCCGCCAATGCGCTGATCGGCCATAACAGCGGCCGGCTCGGCAAGAATTTGTGGACGGACCAGGGCGAAGGCGAGCCGGTTCGCGTCATCGAGCAACCGTCGGACGGCATGGAAGCCCAATGGATCGTGGACGAAATCCGTTCGCTGATCCATGACGGCAGCCTGCGTCGCGAGATCGCCGTGCTCTATCGCAGCAACGCGCAATCGCGCGTGCTGGAACACGCCATTTTCTCGGCCGGTATTCCCTACAAGGTCTACGGCGGCCTGCGCTTTTTCGAGCGCCAGGAAATCAAGCACGCGCTGGCGTACCTGCGGTTGATGGCCAACCCCAACGACGACACATCGTGGATGCGCGTCGTCAACTTCCCGACGCGCGGCATCGGTGCGCGCACGCTGGAACAATTGGCCGACGCGGCCCGCGCGCACGACACCAGCCTGTATGCGGCGGTGGCGCTGGTGGGCGGCAAGGGGGGCTCCAACCTGGCCCAGTTCGCCCAATTGATCCATCGCCTGATCGAAGAAACGCGCGACCTGCCGCTGCCGGAAATGGTCGAGCACATGCTCGAAGCCAGTGGCTTGAACGCCCATTACAAAGCCGAGCGCGAGGGCGCCGAGCGCCTCGAGAACTTGAACGAGTTAATCACGGCCGCGGCCGTGTTTGCTTCCGAAGAGAACTACGACGGCATGCCTGCTGGCGTGGTGCCTGAACAGGCCACCTCGTCCACGTTGATGCCGGGAGTGGTCGACGCGCCCATCGTGGCCTCTGACGGCCTGACGCCGCTGGCGGGCTTCCTGTCGCATGCAGCGCTGGAAGCCGGCGACAACCAGGCCCAGCAAGGCCAGGACGCCGTCCAGCTGATGACGGTTCATGCCGCCAAGGGGCTGGAATTCGACGCCGTCTTCATTACCGGCCTGGAAGAGGGCCTGTTCCCGCACGAGAACAGCATCCTGGAACAGTCCGGGCTGGAAGAAGAGCGCCGCCTGATGTATGTGGCGATCACGCGTGCGCGGCAACGGCTGTACATCAGTCTTGCCCAAAGCCGAATGCTGCATGGCCAGACCCGCTATGCCATGCGGTCGCGATTCCTGGACGAGATCCCGGAAGAACACCTGAAATGGTTGTCGCCCAAGGCTGGCCTGGCGCCGGTCAGCAGCACGGGCGCCGGCTGGGGCGGGGGCAACCGCGGCGACGCCTTTGGACGCAAGGCCACCAACACCATTGCGCCGCGTCAACCGCGCGGCATCGCAAGCGGTGTGACGGTGGGCGACAAGCAGTATCGTGTGGGTCAGGGCGTGCATCACGCGCGGTTTGGCGATGGCACGATTATTGGCTTGAGCGGGGCAGGACAGGACGCCCAGGCAGAAATCCAGTTCCGCGACGTCGGTGCCAAGACCTTGGCGCTGGGTATCGCCAAACTCGATATTGTTCAAGGTTAAACATGGCCCACAACGATTCTCCGAAAGCCGAGTTGGCGTCCCTGCGCGCCGAGGTCGATGAAATCGACCAGCAGATCATGCTGCTGCTGGGCGTGCGCTTCCGTTGCACGGACATGATCGGCGAACTGAAGACCAACCACGGCATGGACCTGGTGGACCCCGATCGGGAATCCCAGCAGGTGGAACGCATTCGCCGGTTGGCTGAAGAGGCGGGCGTGCCGCCCGCGTTGGCTGAAACCATCCTGCGCGAAGTGATCGACACCGTGGTCGACCACCATACCCGCCTGCGCGAGCGTCCGTACTCGTAATGCCAGGCTGGCGGCGCCCAGGGGCGCCGCCTTCCCTTTCCCTACAAGACCTTCATGAACGCCAATAAGGCGCCGATGTCGTCCGCGCTGAGATTCAGCGGCCGGATGTGCCTGGACTTGGGTGGCGCATAAGGATCCGGCGGATCGGCGGGCGCAGCGTCCCGGCCCATGCCCGCGTTGTACATCCGCAGCAACCCCTTCAGATCGGCAAACAGGCCGTTGTGCATCCACGGCCCTCCCTGCGAGACGTTGCGCAGGCTGGGCGTGCGAAATTTGCCCAGGTCGGCCGGGTCGCGGGTGATTTCGAAGCGTCCCAGATCCTGATTGCGCCGGCCATAAAACGACAGGCCGATGTTGTGGAACTGGTGGTCCGTCAACATCGCGCCGCTATGGCAGTTCATGCAGCGTGCTTGCGTGCGGAACAGATGCATGCCCTGGAGTTCCCTATCGTTCAGGGCCCTCTGGTCTCCCCGGAGGAAGGCGTCGAAGCGCGAGGCTTGCGGACGAAGGGTGGCGACATAGGCCGCCAGGGCGCGCGCCAACCGGTCGCTGTCGACGACGCTTCGGTTGGACATGGATGCGGGGGCCGACTCCGACGCCGTGTCTTCCGCTGCGGGTCCGAACGCCTTCAAGAACTGCGTGGGATAGGGCGGCAAGCCCTGCAGGCGCGCGATGGCGCTCGCCAAGTCGTGATTCATCTCGCGGCTATCCTGTACCGGGCCCAGCACCTGCGCTTTCAGCGTGTCGGCGCGTCCGTCCCAGAACAGGCGGGGCGCGAAGGGTGATGCCAGCAAGGAGGGCGACCGCCGCCTGCCCATCAGCCGGTCCTCTCCCAGCGCCAACGGACGGCCGTCGCTGAACGCGCGCTGTGGCATGTGGCAGGACGCGCAAGACACTTGCCCCTTGCGGGACAAGTGCGCATCGAAGAACAGCATCTGCCCGAGCGCCACGATCTCGGGTTTCCGGACATCGCGCGCCAGTTCATCGCGTCCGGCATTCGCCGCCATCCAGGACTGCGGCGACGCGTCCACGGGCGGCACCGTGGTCCATTCCGTCCACGTGATACCCGGATCGATGGTCGGGGCCGGCCACCGAGCCGTGGGGCCGGCATAGCGCTCGCGCAGACAAACCATGTCCCAGGTATCGCCATCGCGGCATGCTGGGGCCGGGGCGCTATCGGCGGATGCCACGGAAATTGTGCCGGTGGCCAGCACGATAGCGGTGGCCGCCCCGGCCAGGCAGCGGCGCAGGAAGGCGCGGCGCATCAGAAGCGATAGCTGGCTTGCACCCAGATCTCGCGGCCCACCTGGTAGGTGCTTCGGTTGGTCGTCAGGTTCGGGTTGGTGGCGGTGATGGCCGGCGTCTTGTTCAACACGTTCAAGACGTCCAGGGTGAAGGCGACGTTGCGTGCGAAGGTGGGCTCCCAGATCAGGCGCGTGTCCCACGTCCAGTACGAGGCAAGGCGGGCGCTGCGGTAGCTTTGCAGCGATTCGGGGCGCGGACCGTAACCCACATAGACGGAGGTCATGCGCGAGCTGCGCCACTGGAGGCTGTTGTCCCACGTCAGTCCGGCTCTGGGCCAGATGCCCGTCAAGGAAAGCGAGGCCTTCCTGGGCTGATGGAACGACGTAGGCGGAAGATCGATGGCACGCATGCGCTCGCCGTCGTAAAGAATGTATTCATCCGGGTCGCGGGCCGCGCCCTCATAGCCTTCGACCAAGTCCGCGTTGACCTTGCGCTTTTGATAGCTCCAGTCGGCGCGCGCGGTCCAACGGGTCTCCATCAGATGCCAAGGTTCCAGCGTCCGCAACGTCAGGCTGAGGGTGTCCGTAGTGGATTGGCCATCGTTGAGATAGCGATAACCCTGGACGCTGTTCCCCGCCTTGCTGACCTGATCGCGCCCATTGCGATGCACGTATGCCGCCGTCCCTTCGACGCTGCCCATTCGCTGCCTGACCGACAGGGCCCATTCGTCGTCGTAAGGGGTGCGCAACCCTTCGTAGGACACGTAGTAGGGCTTGGATCCGTCCGCCACCGGATTGCCGTTGCGGTCCAATACCTGGCGCCTGAGGGTGTTGATGCGTTCTTCCAGGGCGATGTTCAGCACGTCCGAGCCGTAGTAACGCGCCCAACCGCCGCTGATCACGGTATTGCCGTTGCCGAACGCGTCCCAGTCCAGGCGGGTGCGCGGCGACAGGTTGGCGTTGCCCAGGAAGGTCTCACGGTCATAGCGCAGCGCGCCGGTAAAGGCCACCCGGCCCAGCTCCACGCGGTCCGACACGTAGAAGGACGCGGTGTTGTACTTCGTTGCGACGGTGCCGCGCAGGTTATGCACTTTGCTGCTTTGGCGTTCGGAGCCATCCGCGG
Source organism: Achromobacter sp. MYb9 (assembly GCF_002975275.1). Classification (GTDB taxonomy): domain Bacteria; phylum Pseudomonadota; class Gammaproteobacteria; order Burkholderiales; family Burkholderiaceae_B; genus Achromobacter. Next base: position 38,236 of record NZ_PCOQ01000009.1, read on the forward strand.
CGTGTGTGGCGATGTACGAATAGGAATCGCTGAAGCGCTCGAAATTCACGCCCACGCGTTGTAGATCGACGCCGGCATACGGTGTGTGGGTGAAGGGCCCCGTGCGTATCGGGTCCAGGTCGACGCGGCTTTTCAGCGTCCAGGTATCCTGTTCCTTCTGCTCTTTTCCGTAGCCGCCCGTCACGTACTGCGGTATTGATGGAAATTTGTGCGTGACCAGCGATGTGGCGTCGGATGAGCGGTTGCTGAGCGCGTTGTCCCAGCCGGCCTGCAGGGAAGCCCGGCCGCCCTGGAACGCGTGGTCCAGATTCCAGCCCACGCCGCGCGCCGCATGGGTGTTGTCCCATTGCGTGTCGCGGAAGGTGTCGCTTGAGAGGGTTTCCCGGCGGTCGCTGTACTTCAGCGTCAGGTCCGAGATGGTGTCCGCCGTCGCCCGTACCGTGAACTTGCCCAGAAAGTTGTCGATGCGGTCGTTGTAGTTGTCTTCACCTTGCGTGGGCTGATCGCCGTCCACCCCCATGTTCCAGCGCCGGATGCTGGATTCGCGCCGCGACATGCTCAGCACTGCGCCCGTCTTGTCATTGATCGCGATGTCGCCGATGGCCGTGTAGAAGCGCTTCTTCCATTCCGGAGAGAATCCCGGCTTGCCCTGGCCCCATCCCGTTTCGTCGCCCTCGGCGATCTTTTGCTGCGTCATCTTCGACGTGTTCCAGCGATAGTCCAACTGCAAGTGATTTTCGCCTGATGGCCGGCGCAGGCGCGCGTCCACCACGCCTCCCGTGAAGCGTCCATATTCAACGGGCACAAAGCTGTCCATCACGCGCACTTCACCCAAAAGATTCGTGTCGACGAAATAGGACTGCGTGTTGCTGGGAATATTGGCGATCTGCAGATTCAGGTTCTTGCTGGCGGGGTCGACCCGGTTGGTCGCGTCCATGCCGTCGATCTGGAACAGGTTTTGATAAGGGCTGGAACCGTGGAAGGAAATGTCCTCGACATTCATCGAGCCGCGGTTCGTCGAGCCGTTGGCCGGCGTATTTGTGCGCACGGCGGGATGGGTCGCCACCAGTGACGTCAGGTCCTGGTTGCCGGTCGGCTTGGTTGCGATTTCCTCCTGGCTGTAGACCCGTTCGTCGTTGTGTTCGCCGTACACCTTCACCGCTTCCAGGCGCAACGCGGAGAATTGGTTCGTCTTGTCGACGAAGATGATGTAGCGGCCAGGACCGTCGCCGCGCAGCGCCAAGCCGGAGCCGCGCAGCAACTGGTCCAGCGCATCCAGTGGCGACAAGGTGCCCCGTAGCGCAGGCGCTGATTTGCCGGCGACGGCCGCTGGCACGAACGACACTTCCAGATTCGCCTGCTGGCCCAGGGCCAGCAAGGCAGGGCCCAATGGCTGGGCCGGAATGTCGAAGGCTACAGGCGTGGCGCGGGTCTGGGCCTGTGCCGGGTGAGCCAGTGTCAGCGCGGCGCAGAAGGCGACGGCGGCAACGGGAAGTCGGCGCGGGGGAAAGCGGGAAGACATGCGTAAGTCCTAAGCAGTAATGTCAGCCGTAGGACGTTGGCATCGCCCAAACCCCTCACCGATTTCTCGATGAATAATTTATATCGATTCTCATTTACCGATTGGTTGCGGGGCGTGTCCCTGTCCGCGCAACGGTCAGCGCAACAGTCAGCGCAAGATCAGCAGGCCAGGCAGTTCGGTCACCCGGACCGGCGTCTGCGCCAGCAGCAGGTCCAGCGCCCGCAGCGGGTCGGCGACCAGCGCGGTGCCCGATACGCGCTGAGCCTTGGCTGCCTGACCCAGCACCAGGATGTGTTTGGCGCTGTAACGCGCCAACGCGTCCGCCGCCGTTTGCAGCGGCACGTCATTGAAGCTGACCAGGCCGCGGGTCCAGGAGGGCTGCGCCGCGCCGGTCTCGGCATCGCGTTTGACGCCAGCGGCGGACACTTCCGCCGCTTCGCCTGCAGACAAGGTCAGCCCTTGTTCGTCCACGCACGGCAGGCAGCGCACGGCGACCTGGTGCGCTTGCACCGCGACCCGCGTGCCGCCGTTCGCGAGGTCGACCGTGAAGCGCGTGCCCAACGCGGTGGTGGAGGCATCGCGGGTGATGACTGAAAACGGCGCCATGCCGGGCTGCCGGGGCGTGGGTTCGAACTGCGCGCGTCCGCGCAGCAAGCGGACCTGGCGGCGGCCATCCGCATAGTCCAGCGCCAGCGCGCTGTGCGCATCCAGCACGACCGTGGAGCCGTCTGGCAGCGTAATGTGGCGCAGGCCTACATCGGCGGTGTAGTCGGCCTGCGCCCAGGGATCGGTGGACCCGAACCAACCGGCGAACGCGGCCGTCAGCATCGCCAGCATGGCGACGGCGCGCAACTTGCGAGGCGGCTGCTTGGCGAGCTTGCCGCGGTCGATCTCGCCCATGCGGCGCCATAGGCGCGACAGGCGGTCGTAGGCCGCGGCGTGCCGGGCGTCGGCGCGGTACCAGGCTTCGAACGCGGCATGCGATTCGTCGTCCAGTCGCTGCCCGCTTTGCCGGATCACCCAGCGCGAGGCTTCTTCCACGGGGTCGAGCGGGCGCGCGCGCGTGGCCATCAGTCGGCCAGCGCCAGATCGCAGGCCAGCAGGATGCGCATCATGTGTTTTTCAACCGCGCTGACGGAGATCGCGAAGCGCTCGGCGATGGCGCGGTAGGTCAGGCCTTCATGACGATGCAGCACGAAGACGTCCAGGCTGCGGCGCGGCTGAGCGAGCAGGGCGGATTCCAGGCGGCGCAGGGTTTGATGGGCGGACGCCACGTCGTAGGTGTCGGGGGCATGAGCGACAGGCTGCGCGGCAGCGTAATCCGCGGTGGCGGACAGCTCGCGAGTGCGACGGCGGTGCCAGTCCGTTGCGATGTTGGCGGCGACCCGGAACACATACGCCCGGTCATTGTCCGGACGGGTGCGGTCGTTGAATTCCGCCAGCTTGATCCACGTGTCCTGCGCGCAATCCTGCGCCACGTCGCGTGAGCCGGTGCGCATCGAAAGAAAGCCAAGCAGTTCGCGGTAGTGGCGAAGGAATACGTCCGAAAGCGTAGACATGTCGCTGGCGCCCGGCGCCAGATGGAGTCAATTTCGCGACGAAGTATAAATGATAATGGTTATTATTAATAGGTAGACCGAGGCGGGCAGCGGGGCAGGCCCGCCGCCCGGGCAACGCTCGTCCTAGGCTTCGCTTTGATCGATTTCTTCCAGCGATCCCTGGATCTCGAGCCATTGCTCTTCCAGCTCGTCGATGCGCTTGCCGTGTTCGCCGTGCTCGGCCATGACCTTCTGGCGTTCCACGCGGCGTGCATCCGAATACAGGTCCGGATCAGCGATTACGGCGTCCAGCGCGTGCAGCTTGGTCCGCAGCTTTTCCATCTCGGACTCGACCTTGGCCAGCCTGGATTCCAGGGGTTTGCGCAAGGCGGACAGGCGTTGCCGCTGTTCGGCGTCGGCACGGCGCTGCGCCTTGCGGTCCACGACGGGTTCGCTGCCTTCGGCGTTTTCACGCGCGGCTTCCGCGCGTTCCCCGGCGTTGCGGGCGGCCAGCCAGTCGCGGTAATCCTCAAGGTCGCCATCGAACTCGCGAACCGCGCCGTCCGCCACGATCCAGAAGCTGTCCACGGTGGTGCGCAGCAAGTGCCGATCGTGCGAGACCAGCAGCATGCTGCCTCCGAAGTCGGCCAGCGCGGCGGCCAGGGCTTCGCGGGTTTCCACGTCCAAGTGGTTGCTGGGCTCGTCCAGCAGCAGCAGGTTGGGCTTTTGCCAGACGATCAAAGACAGCGCCAGCCGCGCCTTTTCGCCGCCCGACATGGGCCCGACTTTGCTGGTGACGGTATCGCCCGAAAAACCGAAACCGCCCAGGTAGTTGCGCAGTTCCTGTTCGCGGGTTTCCGGCGCCAGGCGCGCCAGGTGCGCGATCGGCGTGCTGTCGACGTCCAGCATGTCCAACTGGTGCTGATGGAAATAGCCGATGGCCAGGCCGCGCGAGGCGCGCCGTTCACCGGCCTGGACCGGGATCTCTTCGGCCAGCGTCTTGATCAGCGTGCTCTTGCCCGCGCCGTTGGCGCCCAGCACGCCGACGCGGCTGCCCGCGCGCACCATCAAGGTGACATCGCGCAGGATGGGAACGGCATTGCCCGCCGCATCGGTGTAGCCGGCGGACAGGTGCTCCAGCGTCAGCAACGGGTCGGGCACCTGATCGGGCGAGGGGATGCGGATATCGATGCCGGCTTCAGCATGCAGGGGCGCCAGCACCTGCATGCGGGCCAGTGCCTTGACGCGGCTTTGCGCCTGTTTGGCTTTGGTTGCCTTGGCCTTGAAGCGGTCGATGAAGCCTTGCAGGCGGGCCGCTTCGCGGGTCTGCCGTTCGTAGGCGACGTTGGTCTGCCGCAGGCGCTCGGCGCGTTGCGTCAGAAAATCGCCATAGCCGCCGCGGTAGCGCACGAGTTTGGCGTGATCGAAATGCAGGATGGACTTGGCCACCGCATCCAGGAATTCGGTGTCGTGGGAGATCAGCATGACGGTGCCCGGATAGGCGCCCAGCCATTTCTCCAGCCACAACATCGCGTCCAGATCCAAGTGGTTGGTGGGTTCGTCCAGCAGCAGCAGTTCGGACGGCGCCATCAGCGCGCTTGCCAGCGCCAGGCGCATGCGCCAGCCTCCGGAAAAGCTCTCTACCGGCAACATCCATTCGTTGGGTTTGAAGCCCAGGCCGGCCAGCAGCTGTTCCGCGCGCGAGGCCGCGCTCCAGGCGCCGGCTTCCACCAACGCGGCTTCCACTTCCGCGATCTGCGTGCCTTGCTCGTCGGTCAGCGCGGCTCGGCGCGCCTGCAGTTCGCGCAGGTGTGTGTCGCCGTCGATGACGAATTCGCGGGCAGGGCGGTCGTCGGCGTCGAGCTCTTGCTTGACACTGGCGATGCGCCAGCCGGCGGGCAGGTTCACGGTGCCGGCGTCCAGGTCCAGGGCGCCGGTCAGCAGGGCGAACAGCGAGGACTTGCCTGCGCCGTTCTTGCCCACGATGCCCACGCGTTCACCCGGATGAACGACGAATTCAGCGCCGTCCAGCAGCACTTTCGTACCGCGGCGCAGGGTCAATCCAGTAGCGCGTATCACAGGGTCAGTTGGTCTCGGGTAAGCAGCAGGAGCTGGTCCGACGCCTCTTCCGTATCCAGCCACACGGGGGATAACTGCGGGAAGGCGGCTTCGAAGAAGTCGCGTTCGTGACCGATTTCAAGCACGATCACGCCGTCTTGCGTCAGGTACCGGGGAGCCGCGGCCAGGATGCGGCGCACCAGGTCCATGCCGTCTTCGCCGCCAGCCAGCGCCAGCTGCGGTTCATGCCGGTATTCCTGGGGCAGCACATCCATGGAGCCGCTGTTCACGTAAGGCGGATTGCAGATGATGACGTCGTATTGGCGGGCCGGCAGGCTGTCGAACAGATTGCTTTCGTGCAGGTCCAGCCGGTCTTGCAAGCCGTAGTCGTCCACGTTGCGGCGGGCAACTTCCAGCGCATCGGCCGACACGTCCACCGCGTCCACATGGGCGTAGGGGAAGGCCAGGGCGGACAAGATGGCCAGGCAACCGGATCCGGTGCACATGTCCAGCACGTTTTCCACCGCCGTCGCGTCCTGCACCCAGGGCGCCAAGCCCTGGTCCAGCAGTTCCGAGATGGGCGAGCGCGGCACGATGACACGCTGGTCCACGTAGAAGCGATGACCGCGCAGCCAGGCCTCGTTGGTGAGGTAAGCGGCGGGTACGCGCTCGGTCACGCGGCGCTCCAGCAGGTCCAGCACGCGGTCGCGCTCTTCGCGGACCACGCGCGCGTCCAGGAACGGCTCCAGCGTGTCCAGCGGCAAGTGCAGGGCGTGCAGCGTCAGGTAGACCGCCTCGTCCCAGGCGTTGTCGCTGCCATGCCCCAGCGCCACCTGGGCGCCGTTCAACCGCGACACCCCATAACGGATGAGGTCGCGCAGGGTCAGCAATTCTTGGCGGGCGGATTGATACATAGTTAGACCTTTTCCCTCTGGGTTACCCCAAGGGGAAAACGCCCCCTTTGGAGGGGGCAGTTTCGTTTCCCCACGCGCCGTCGCGATTCGACGAAGCGCGAGGCAGTTTCACTTATCCAGCAGGAGGTTTTCCAACGTGCGCCGATAGATGTTCTTAAGCGGATCCAGCGAGGCCACTTCGACACGCTCGTTGACCTTGTGGATCGTGGCGTTGCCCGGCCCGAACTCGATCACCTGCGGACAGATCTTGGCAATGAACCGGCCGTCGGACGTGCCGCCGGTGGTGGACAATTCCGCGGTGACGCCGGTTTCAGCGTGAATCGCCTGCACCAGCGCATCGGTCAGCGAACCACGCGGGGTCAGGAAAGGCTCGCCGCCCAATTCCCAGTCCAGGTCGTATTCCAGGCCGTGCTTGTCCAGCACCGCATGCACGCGGGCCTTGAGGCTTTCCGGCGTGCTGGCCGTCGAGAAACGGAAGTTGAACAGCGCCACGGCTTCGCCCGGCACCACGTTGGTTGCACCCGTGCCCGAGTTCAGGTTCGACACCTGGAACGTCGTGGGCGGGAAATACTCGTTGCCCTGGTCCCATTCGATGCCGACGATGTCAGCCAGCGCCGGCGCCAGTTGGTGCACCGGGTTGCGCGCCAGATGTGGGTAGGCTACGTGACCCTGGATGCCCTTGACCGTCAGCCTGCCCGACAACGAGCCACGGCGACCATTCTTGCAGGTGTCGCCCAGCACGTCGCCGGAGGTCGGCTCGCCGACGATGCAGTAATCCAGCTTTTCGCCGCGCGCTTTCAACGCGTCGCAGACGATGGCGGTGCCGTCGATGGACGGGCCTTCTTCGTCGGACGTGATCAGCAGTGCGATGGAACCGCCATGCTGCGGGTGGGCCGCCACGAATTCCTCGGCCGCCACCACGAAGGCGGCAATCGAGCTCTTCATGTCGGCCGCGCCGCGACCGTACAGCCAGCCATCGCGTTCGGTGGGCACGAACGGATCGCTGTCCCACTTTTCGCGCGGACCCGGAGGCACCACATCGGTGTGACCGGCGAACACGGTCAGCGGCGCGGCGCTTCCGCGCCGAGCCCACAGATTGGTGACGCCGCCCTGTGCGATGGTTTCGCACGTGAAGCCGATGCGCTCGAGCCGGGCGGCCAACGCCGCCTGGCAGTCTTCGTCCGCCGGCGTGACCGACGGGCGGGCGATCAGGTCCTTGACCAGATCCAGAACGGCTCCGGATGGTTGGCCCTCCTGCCGCGTTGCGGCTGCCTCCCCAGGGGAGGGTGCACGCCCTTCGGGCGGCCGTGCGGTCGTGCTGCTCATCACGCCCTCAGCAGATCATTGATGCTGGTCTTGGCACGCGTTTGCGCGTCGACACGCTTGACGATGACGGCGCAAGCCAGGCTGTGCGAACCATCGGCCGACGGCAGCGAGCCGGGCACCACGACCGAACCCGACGGCACGCGGCCGTAGGTGATCTTGCCGGTGGCACGGTCAAAAATCTTCGTGCTTTGCGACAGAAACACGCCCATGGCCAGCACCGAGTTTTCTTCCACGACCACGCCTTCGACGACTTCCGAACGGGCGCCGATGAAGCAGTTGTCTTCGATGATGGTGGGGTTGGCCTGCAGGGGTTCCAGCACGCCGCCGATGCCCACGCCGCCCGACAGATGAACGTTCTTGCCGATCTGCGCGCACGAACCGACGGTGGCCCAGGTGTCGACCATGGTGCCTTCGTCAACGTAGGCGCCGATGTTCACGTAGGAGGGCATCAGCACGACGTTGCGACCGATGAACGCGCCACGGCGGGCGACGGCGGGCGGCACCACGCGGTAGCCGCCTTGCTTGAAGGCGTTGTCGCCATATTCCGAGAACTTGAGCGGCACCTTGTCGTAGAACTGCAGCGGAGCCTGGCCCATGATGGCGTTTTCGCTCAGGCGGAACGACAGCAGCACGGCCTTCTTGATCCACTGGTGGACCACCCAGTCGTCATTGATTTTCTCGGCCACGCGCAAGCGGCCCAGATCCAGGCCGTCGATGGTGTGTTCCACCGCTTCGCGCACTTCGGCGCTGGCGTCGGCGGGCGTCAGGTTGGCCCGGTCTTCCCAGGCTTGTTCGATGGTGGTCTGCAGGTCGAGAGTCATAGCGGCTCAGCTTTTAAAGGTTGATCAAACAGAAGTATGTACAAAATGGGCGATGCGTTCGGCTGCCTGCACGCAGTCAGCCAAAGGCGCCACCAACGCAATACGGATGCGGCCGTGGCCGGGATTCACGCCATGCGCTTCCCGCGCCAGGAAACTGCCCGGCAGAACGGTAACACCGGTGCGGCCGTAAAGGTCACGCACAAAGGCCGTATCCGACCCCGGCGTGGCCGCCCACAGATAGAAAGACGCCTGCGGGCGCGACACGTCCAGTACGCTTTCAAGAATAGGCACGACCGCGTCGAATTTCTCGCGGTAGAGGCGCCGGTTGTCCTTCACGTGCGCTTCGTCGGACCAGGCCGCGACGCTCGCCGCGGACACCAGGGGGCTCATCGCACTGCCATGATACGTGCGATACAGCAGGAAGCGGCCAATCAGGGCGGCATCGCCGGCGACGAAGCCCGAGCGCAGGCCGGGTACGTTGGAGCGCTTGGACAGGCTTGAGAACGCCACCAGGTTACGGTAGTCGTCCCGGCCCAGGCGGCGTGCCGCCTGCAGACCGCCCAGGGGCGGGTTGCCTTCATCCAGATAAATCTCGGAATAGCACTCGTCCGACGCGATGACGAAGCCATGGCAGTCGGAGAGCTTGAACAGCGTTTCCCACTCGTCCAGCGACATGACGTTGCCCGCCGGATTCCCGGGGGAACACACGAACACCAGCCGCGTCTTCTTCCAGACATCCTCCGGCACTTGTTGCCAGTCGCTGGAAAAATTGCGCAAGGGATCGGCGTTGACGAAGTAGGGCGTGGCGCCCGCCAGCAGCGTGGCGCCTTCATAGATCTGATAGAACGGGTTGGGGCAGATGACCACCGACCCCGCCGACGGGTCGATCACCGTCTGCGTGAACGCGAACAGCGCTTCGCGCGAGCCCAGGGCCGGCAGCACCTGCGTGTCCGCGTCGGGGGCGGGAATGCTGTAGCGGCGCGCCAGCCAGCCAGAGATCGCCTGGCGCAGCGCCGGGTCGCCCTTGGTGGAGGGGTACACGGACAACCCGCCCATGTGGTCACGGATCGCTTGTTCGATACGTTCCGGCGCGGCGTGCTTGGGCTCGCCGATCGACAGATTGATGGGCGTCAGGCCGTCCGGCTGCGCGTTGGCGGAAGCCAACAACGCGCGCAGTTTTTCGAACGGGTAGGGGTGTAAAGCATCGAGGCGCGGATTCATGACGCAAGATTTTAACAAGCAAGCTACAATAGCGGGCTTGACCTTTAGCGAAGGTGGCGAAATTGGTAGACGCACCAGGTTTAGGTCCTGACGCCGTAACAGGTGTAGGGGTTCGAGTCCCCTCCTTCGCACCATATATTGCCTGACGTTGTTCGGCCGCTGTTTGGCCGTTGGTTGGTGTTGCGCCGACAATGTCATAAACCCCCGAGCGCTCGAATGCGCCGGGGGTTTTCTTTTGCCTCCAATTCAGGCATCCCCCATTCAGGCACCTCCCATGAAGCGCCACGTCCCTACGCCAAATCCACGCCAGGATCTACGCCAAAGGGGGACGAATCGGGTACTTTCCGCAAGCGCGGGGACCGATGGTGCGGCAACGTCAGCAAGGGCGGCGCCGGGGAAACCAGGCCTCAGGGCTTGGGAGACCCGGCAGGCTGGGGCGGGGGATAGGCTTGATTCAGGTACTGCACGATCAGCGGCACTTGTTCGGCCGGAATGGGCGCGCCGTAGGTGCCGACCATCTTTTTGACTTCGGCATCCCAGAAACCCAATGGCATCGGCGGCTGCGACGACAGGTAATCGACCGAGTGGCACATCAGGCATAGGGCCGCGCTTTGGGCACCGGCGCCGGTGCCGGGGTGCAGCGTTGCGGTTTCCGGGGGGAGCTGGATGTCCAGGGCGGCGGCGGATGCGCAGGCAGAAATAGCGGCCAGGGCGACGGCCAGCCTGACCAGGCGGCCGTGAGGATGACGACGGGCGGGGCGGGTCATGGGGGGCTCCTTACACAGCGTCGACGCGCACGGTTTCGACCACGTTGCGCATGTACCCGGATGGGTTCCACAGCGGGTCCAAGGGTTGGGTTTCGCCCGCCGTATTGGTGGCGCGGACCTTCAGGGCGTAGGCGCCGGCCTGCTCGGGCGTGAAGTCGGCGTGCCACTCGCGGAAGGAATAGCGGCCCAGGTCCTCGCCCAGAGAGGCGGCGCGCCAGGTCTTGCCGCCGTCGGCCGAAAATTGCACGTCGCGAATGCCGCGGCCGCCGTCGAAGGCAATGCCGCGCACCGGCACGCGTTGGGCTTTGGCCACGCGGGCGCCGTCGGTCAGGCTGGTGATGAAGCTGCGTACGTTGTAGCGGCCGATGGGGCGGGTTTTTTCTGGCGCTTTGCCCACCGGAGTGCAGGCGCAGTCGTTATCGGGAATGCGGTAGGCCTTCTGCATCCAGAAGCCGTCGAACTCGGTGTTCAGCACCTTGATGTCGGCCAGGTGCTTGACCCAGTAGGTGCCGTAATAACCGGGCACCACCAGCCGCACGGGATAGCCATTGAGCATGGGCAGGTCTTCGCCGTTCATGGCGTAGGCCAGCATGACTTCGCCGTCCAGGGCGTGGGCCGCGTCCAGCGCCTTGACGAATTCCGGGGTGGCAGGCAGCACGGGCCGGTCCAGGCCTTCGAAGGTGATTTGGCGGGCGCCGGCCTGGATGCCAGCCTTTTCCAGGACGCGCTTGAGCGGAATGCCCACCCAGCGGGCGTTGCCCATCGCGCCATTGCCCAGCTGGCCTCCACCCACACGCGGTTCAAAAAAACCCCGGCTGTTGCCGGAGCATTGGGTGACGGCCACCAGCTCGACGGGGGCACCGAACTGCTGCTTCAGGTCGGTCAGCGACAAGTTCAGTGGCGTGCCGACCAGCCCGCCGACGCGCAGCCGGTAGGTAGCGGGGTCGATGGCTGTGGGAATGTTGCCCAGGTGGTAGCGCACGAAGAACGCATCGTTGGGCGTGATGACGCTGTCGTTGAACACCTCGAACGGCGTTTCCAGCTGCGGCGGCCGTGAGGTCTGGCGGATCAGAGGGCGCTTCTGCGGGTAGGCGATCAAGTCGCGCTCGCCGTTTGCGAAAGGTAGTGTGACGGTGGCCGGGGCGGCCAAGCTGACCAGGGCATGGCCGGCCAGCGTGCCGGCCGCGCCCACGGTACAGGCTTGGCGCAGGAAGCGCCGGCGCCCATCCGGATCGAATGTGCTCATGCTTGTCTCCTCGTTGTTTTCCAGTGCCCGGCGACTCGCGGTGCCGTCGAATCAGGCTACGCCGGGCTAGCTGACGGCCACGTTAATTGTTGCGGCGCCACGCAACGGCCGTTCCAGAAATCGCGTTATCCGTACAGTCCGCGCACGTCTTCCGACGAGGCTGACGTTCAAGCAGCGGCTCCGCGTCCTTCGATCCCGGGTAATAGTCAAGCCTGGAAAGCACTGAACCAACGCAACACGACGCTCAAGTTTTCCGCTCCGGTTGCCGTTAATGCCGATACAGCTTCCATAGGCCAAGGGAAAACAGTGCCATGTTTGATTTAATCTCCATCGTCGTAACCATCGTTGCTCTGATCGCCTGGGCAATCCACCGTCAACAAAAGCGGCATAAAGCGTTGCTGGCGAAGTTTCGCGAACACAACCAGCGACTCGGCACGTCTTTCCCCGAAACCAATGTCGACAGCGAACTGATTCTTAGCGACAAGGCCAAGAAAGTTGTCATTGCGTTTGATCCCGAAACTCGGAAACTCTGCATGGTGTCGGGGGCGAAGGATCCGGGCGAGGTCCTCGACTTTTCATACATCAGGCAATGGCAGTTGAAATGGACCGAGGTTTCCGGCAATGGCGGACTGGCGTTCAGGAATGTCCATTTCGCCTTTTCCACCAACGATCTTAAAAGGCCGTTGATTCACATTCCCGTCATCGGTAAAGCGTATGGCGATACCTGGAATAGCCGCCTCGGCATTCTGATGGGCGCCTGACCCGAGATAATCGGCGCGCCGCAAGGGCGGCCAACACGGCTGCCCGGTTTGCCTCTTGCATACCTTGATACCGCTTTCTACAGGGCCATCAGCTGCCCGTCTGGCGCACCCGGAAAACCCATCGGGACAGGGTTTGTCCTGATGCCCAATCTGCTTGACACCCCCTCGCGCAGCCCATAAAGTCACCGCACAGATTTAGATAAAAGACCATCTGTAAGGTGGTCTTTTATCGCGTGCAGATTGCGTCGACCTCTTACAGAAATAATTCCAAGAGGAGACGACTGTGCAATCATCGACCGTGAAAATACGTGGCATCGACGATGTCATCGCTTTTATCGATTCCCGCCCCGGCATTGCCGGCCGCGCTGGCCTGATTTGGTGGCTGGCCCTAGGCGGATTGTTCCTGGATGCGTTTGCAAACTCGGCATTGAGCGCGGGCTTGGGGCCGATGACCCGAGATCTGGGCCTGAAGGCGGGCCAGGTCGCGTTGATGACCTCGTTCGCCTCCTGGGTGGCCATTGCGTTCAACCCGATCGGCGGGTGGATGGCAGACCGCTGGGGGCGCATCCGTCCCTTGATCATCGCCAAGTTCCTGGCGGTGATCGGCGCCGGGCTGGTGATGTTCGCGCCCAATTTCGAAGTCATCCTGGCGGGCCGCTTCTTTGTGGGCGCGGCGTATGGCATCGACTTCGCCATCGCCATGGCGGTGCTGGCCGAGTTCACTCCCGTCAAGTTCAAGAGCCGCCTGAATACCTGGCAGGGCATGTGGTACACGGCCGTGTGCACGAACCTGCTGCTGGCGATGCTGTTCTTTTCATGGGACGTGGGCGACTCGATCTGGCGCTATTCGGTCGGTGCGACCGCAGTTTTCGCCATGGTCATTTTGGTGCTGCAGCTTAGCTACATGGTCGAAAGCCCCATCTGGCTGGCGCGCAAGGAACGGGTCGCGCAGGCGGCGCAGGCGATGACGCGGATCTACGGACAGGCGTTTGCCGCCGCGCCGCTGGCGGAGCGGGTGCCGGTTACCAACCAGGCCAAGCGCGGACTGGCCAATGTGCTGCTGATCTTTCGCGGGGTGTACTTGCCGCGCACGATCCTGGCGGCCACGGTGCAGATCGGCCAGTCGATCCAGTACTTTGCCGTCGGCTGGTATCTGCCGTTGATCAGCGCGGCGCTGTTCGGCAAGGACTTCATCTACGCGACGATCGGCGCGCTGGTGTTCAACATCTTCGGCATCTTCGGCGGCTTCCTGTCACCCTACATCGGCCGCAAACTGGGCCTGCGGCGCGCATCGGCGTTCGGTTTCGCGATGGTGTTCGTGATCTTGCTCGTGCTGGGCACGTTCCATGGGCAAATGCCGCTGTGGCTGGCGGTCGCGTTGCCGTCGCTCTTCATCCTGTTCCACTCCGGTGGCCCGGGCGCCAACGGCAAGAGCCTGTCGTCGCTGTCGTTTCGCAGCGAGTTGCGGGCCGGCGCCAACGGCATCATCGGGGCGCTGGGGTCCACCGGCGCGGCGATCGGCTTGCTGGTGTTTCCGATTTTCCGCGAGAACTACGGCCTAGAAAGGACTTTCCTGATCCTGTCGGTCGTGCCCTTGATCGCCAGCATCATCTGCTTTGTGATCAAGTGGGACCCCACCCGAACCACCATCAATCCCGACACGGAAGCCGGCGCGCCGCAGTTCAAGGACGATGTCGCGCTGGCCTCCCTGGACCCTGCCATTGGGAAAGCTGCGCGATGACAAACAACGATGTGATTCTGGCCATCGACGAGGGCACGTCCGGCACGCGGGCGGCCACCGTGTCCGCCGACGGGCATGTGTCCTGCCTGGCGTATCTGACGCTGCACGTCGAGACGCCCCGGCCTGGCGTCGTCGAACAGGACGCCAACGAGATCCTGGAAAAGACCATCAGCGTCTGCCGCGCCACCATTGCGGAAGCGGAACGGGCAGGGCAGCGCATCGCCGCGCTGGCGTTGGCGACGCAGCGCGCCACGGCCGTCTTGTGGGACACGCAGACGGGCGCCGCGCTGGTGCCCGCCATGGTCTGGCAGGACACGCGTTTCGTGGACGAGCTGGACCAATTGGCGCCCGAGTGGGATGTGCGCCTGCGGGATCGCGTGGGCCGTCCTGTGGGCGTGCGGTCGCTCTATCTTTGGGCGGCGCGCCATCTGCGGGACACGCCGCAAGTGGCGCAGGCCTGGCGCGAGAAACGCCTGGCGTTCGGTACGGTGGACAGCTGGCTGCTGTGGCATTTCTCGCAGCGGCGGGAGGTCGTGACCACGCCGACCAACGCCACGTCGGCCGGGGCCTATGTGCTGGCGGATCACCGCTACTACCTGGAGTGGACGCAGGCGCTGGACTTTCCGTTCGAGCTCTTGCCCGCCTTGCGGCAGGATGCGGACGACTTCGGGCGGACGCGGCCAGACGTGCTGGGCATCGACGTGCCGATCCTGGCGTCGGCGGGCGACCAGCATGCGGGCGCTATCGGCCTGGGGTGCCTGGAACGCGGGCAGGCGATGTGCGTGCATGGCACGGGCAGCTTCGTGGACCTGATCATCGGACCCGAGCCGCCTGTGAATTCCGGCCTGTCCGAGGGGTCGTTGACGATGACCGCGCGACGCCAGCACGGGGTGTCGCATTTTGCCGTCGAGACGTTTGTGGCCACAACCGGCTCGGCCCTGAATTGGGTGTGCGAAAAGCTGAAGTGGTTCGCGGATGCGCGCGAGATCAGTGCGCTGGCCGCCACGGTGAGCTCCTCGCAAGGGGTGACGTTCGTGCCGGCGCTGACGGGGCTGCGCGTTCCGCAGATGGAGGCAGCCGCGCGCGCGTCGCTTACCGGCGTATCCATGGCGACGACGCAGGCCGACGTTGCCTACGCCATTCTGGAAGGCATCGCGCATTCCGTGGCCAGCTGCATCGAGGCGGATGAAGCCGTGTCGGGGGTGCGGGTGTCCGAATTGGTGGTGGGCGGCGGTTTGTCGTGCAGCGATCCCTTGCTGCAGATTCAGGCGGACCTGATCGGCATCCCCATCCGCCGCATGCAGGAATCGGACCGGGCCAGCCTGCGCGGCATTGCGTATCTGGCGGGCTCCTCCGGACTGTTGTGGCCCTCGCTGCGCGAGGCTTGCCAGACCATCGCGACCGACGCGGTATTCGAACCGACCATCGACGCGAATGAGCGTGCGCGGCGACGGGCCTTGTGGCACGCGCGGGTGGGATCTGAATTGGGTCACGTCAGACAGTTCAAGCAGGAAAAAGAGGAGGCGTTGCACAAATGATCGGTTGGCTATCCAGAAAGCCCAGGAAGGACCGGGCCGATATGACGAACACCGAGCCATTACGTCTGATGCGGCAAGAGCAATTGGACAGGTTGGGCAGTGAGCAGTACGACATGCTGATCGTGGGTGGCGGCATTACCGGCGTGTATGCGGCCTTGGACGCCAGTCTGCGCGGCTACCGCGTGGCAGTGATCGAGAAGGACGATTTCGCGTCGGGCACATCGTCCAAATCATCGAAGATGGTGCATGGCGGGTTGCGCTACATCGAACAGGGCAACCTGGGCCTGGTGCGCCATTCCCTGCACGAACGCCAGCGGCTGCGCCGAAACGCCCGGCATTTGGTGCAGCGTCTGCCGTTCCTGTTTCCGATCCTGGAGCGGGACGGGGTGTTCGACAAGCGCCTGGCCAAGGCCTTTGAAAGTTTGCTGTGGACCTACGACATGGCGGGCGGGTGGCGCGAAGGCATCCTGCATCAGAAATTGACCGCCGCGGAAGTGCTGTCGCATTGCCCGAGCTTCAAGGAAGAGGGGCTGTTAGGCGGGTTCCTGTACTTCGATGCGCGAGTGGACGACGCACGCCTGACCCTGGCCGTGGCGCGCACGGCTGCCTTTCACGGCGCGACGGTCATCAATCACGCGAAGGCGATCGAGGTGACGCGCAACGCGCAGGGCAAGGTGGACGGCGTGATCGTCCAGGCCGGTCAGCAAGAGATTCGCGCGCGCGCTGGCGTGGTCATCATGGCGACCGGTGTGTGGTTGCGCGATTGGAGCGGAGCGAAGCGGGGCGATGCCCCCGCGTTGCAGGTTCGCCCTGCCAAAGGCGTGCACGTGGCCGTGCCCTGGCTGAAGGTGCGCAACGATTGCACGGTCACCATTCCGGTGCCCGGCCGCAGCCGCCGCGCGACCATCACGCGCTGGGGCAACGTGTCCTATCTGGGCACCACGGACGAAGACTATGAAGGCGATCTGGACGATGTCTATTGCACGCGCCGCGAACTGGACTTCCTGCTGGAAGGCGCGCGTTCCGCATTGAAGACGGACCTGCAGCCCGACGACGTCGTGGGCAGCATCGCCGGCTGCCGCCCGCTGGTCGGCCCGCCCGGCGGCAAGACGCTGGAGATGAAGCGTAACCACGAAATTCGCGTGGGCGCGGATGGCCTGGTCACGATCGTGGGCGGCAAGCTGACCACGTCGCGGCACATGGCCGAGCAGACGATCGACGCCGCGCAGCAGGTCATTGGCCAGCGCAACCCTTGCCAGACGAAGAAGGCCTATTTGTTGGGGGCGGCGGGGTATGACCCGCAGGCCATCGTGGCCTCAGGTGGCATGTCGGCGCATCTGGGCGAACGTTATGGCACCGAGGCGCGCTTCGTCAGTGACTTGATGCAAGCGTCGCCAGCGCTGCAGGCGCCCATTGTGCAGGGCCTGCCCTATACCGAGGCCGAAGTCCTCTACGCCGTGCGCCATGAGCTGGCCGCGACGGTCGAGGACGTGCTGTCCCGCCGGATGCGCGCCCGCCTGATGGCGCGCGACGCATCGGCGCTGGCCGCGGCGCGGGTGGGGCAGATCCTGCAAGCCGAACTGGGTCTTGCGCCCGAACACATCACGCAGCAGGTCAATGACTACCTGGCTGCCGTCAAACACGAAAAATCCGTACTCATGGGAGACAAGGAATGATCAGCAAAGAAGCCATCAAGCGCGGTTACAACCGCGGTAATTACGTCGTGGGCGCGCACACGCCGCCCGCCTATGCGGCGGCACTCAGCGCGACCGGTTCCGAGCCCGGAATGCAGCGCGATCCGGTACGCGTGCCGCAGGCGCGGATCGACGCCTTGCGGCATGTGGCGGACGAAGTCCTGACCGATACCGCCCACGTCGTGGCCTGGACCCGCGACTGGTGGGCGGCATCGATGGTGTCGGAAACGGGCGGAAAACCCGCCACGCCGCAGGCAGTGATCGTCAAGGTGTCGACGGTAGAGCAGGTGCAGGCCGTGATGCGCATCGCCAACGCGGACGCCATTCCTGTCACCGTGTCCGCGGGCCGCAGCAACGTCACGGGCGCCGCCTTGCCCGTGCGCGGCGGCATCGTGCTGGACGTTTGCCAATTGAACAAACTGATCGGCGTGGACCGTGAAAGCCAGATCGTCGAGGTCGAGGCCGGCATGTTCGGCGATGTGTTCGAAGAAACGATCCAGAAAGAGCATGGCCTGACGATGGGCCATTGGCCGTCGTCGTTCGGCATCAGCACCGTCGGCGGCTGGGCGGCGTGCCGCGGCGCGGGCCAATTGTCCACGCGCTACGGCAAGATCGAAGACATGGTCTTCGGCATGGACGTCGTGCTGGCCGATGGCAGCCTGATCACCGTGGGCGGGTACTCGCGCGCGGCGGTGGGGTCCGACCTGCAACAGGTCTTCATCGGCTCGGAAGGCACGCTGGGCGTGATCGTGCGGCTGCGCCTGAAGCTGCATCGCCTGCCGGACT
This sequence comes from Achromobacter sp. MYb9, assembly GCF_002975275.1. GTDB lineage: Bacteria > Pseudomonadota > Gammaproteobacteria > Burkholderiales > Burkholderiaceae_B > Achromobacter. The sequence goes on from NZ_PCOQ01000009.1 coordinate 56,169, forward strand.
ACGGCCGCGCCATCGCCTATGGCTTCAAGACGTTCGCCATCGGTCTCGACGCGTGCCGCGAAATCATGCAGCGAGGCGCCAATCCGGCGGCGCTGCGGCTGTACGACGAACTGGAAAGCGGCGTGCAGTTCAACCGCCCGGACTTGAATGTGCTGCTGGTGGCCGACGAAGGGGCGCGGCAGATCGTGGACGCGGTGATGGAGATCAGCGAGGGCGTGTGCGAGGAGCTAGGCGAAAAATTGGATGGCGAGGCGGTCTTCGAACGCTGGCTGGAAACCCGCTACCTGACCGGCAAGAGCGCCGAAGGGTTCAAGCGCAGCCCGGGGTTCGTCGCCGACACGCTGGAAATGGCAGGCCGCTGGAGCGACCTGCCTGCCATCTACGCAGAGGTGGTGGCGGCGGTCAACGCGGTGCCCGGCACGCTGGCCGGTTCCGCGCATCAATCGCACGCCTATGTCGACGGTGCCTGCCTGTACTTTTCATTGCGCGGCGAAGTCCAGGTGGAGCGGCGTGCCCAGTGGTATCGCGCGGCCTGGGATGCGGCCAACGCCGTGCTGATTAAATATAATGCCGCGCTCAGCCACCATCACGGGGTGGGTCTGTTGCGCGCGCCGTACATGCAGGAATCGTTGGGCGGCGCGTTCGAGGTGCTGCGCACGATCAAGCGCACACTGGATCCGCAGAACATCCTTAACCCCGGCAAGCTGGGGCTAAGCGATCAGCGCTTTTACGGTCAGGAAGATCGATAACCATGGATAGGTCATTCGGGGCATGTCTGGCGCGTCATCCCGTCATCGCGACGATGTACGGCCTTGAGCAGATCAATACCTTCGTGAGCAGCGTGGCCGAAATCGGCATCGTTGCCAACGTGGAACTGCGCAAGCTGGCGCCCGTGATCGCGGCTTTGAATCGGGCGGGCAAGTTCGCGATCGTCAACATAGACAGCTGCGAAGGCCTGTCGCAAGACAAGGGCGGCGTGGAATACCTGGCGGACATCGGCGTGGCCAGCCTGGTGTCCACGCGGGTAGCCACCATCCAGCGCGCCAACCGGGCGGGCATGGTCACGATGCAGAAGGTGTTCGTGACCGACCGTTCCACCTGGCCGCGCAGCGTCAAGGCCCTTGAGCAAAGCGACCCCAACCTGGTTCAACTGATGCCGGCGCCGATGCTGACGCACATGGCGGAGCAGGACCTGAAGGCGCTGCCGCCCATCGTGGCCTCGGGATTCGTCTGCAACCAGACGGATATCGGCATCGCGATGAAGCACGGCGCGGTGGGCGTATCGACCAGCGACCACGCCCTGTGGAGCCTGGACCCGCGTCAGCTCAAGGGCTGACTCAGTCCAGGCGGGCGCCGGATTTGCGCACCAGTTCTTGCCACACTGCGTACTCGCCCCGGTAGTTCGCCAGGAAGACCTCGGGCGTGTTGCCCAGCGCGATGAAGCCCATCGCGCTCAGGCGCTCTTGCATGTCGGGCGTGCGCGTCATGGTCTGCATCAGGCTGGCCAGGCGCGCCACGACGGGCTTGGGCGTCTGGATGGGCGCCGCTATCGCCACCCACCCGACCACCCGGTAGGCATCGTCCGTCAGGCCTTGCTCGGCCAGGGTCGGCGAGTCGGGCAGCACTTGCATGCGCTGTTCGCCGGTGACGCCGATCAGCGCCAGCCTGCCGTTGTCGACATAGGGTTTGGCACCCAGCGCACTGGCGAACGCCATCTGGATCCGCCCGCCGATCAGGTCTTGCAGCATTGGCGATTCGCCCTTGTAGGCGATGTGCGTCATATCGCCCCGTTGCGTTTCGCTCAGATAGGCGCCTCCCAGATGCGCGTAGGAGCCCACGCCCCAAGAGCCGTAAGCCAGCTTGCCCGGGTTGCGGCGCACGTAGTCGACCAGTTCCGGGCCATTGCGGGCGGGCACGCTGGGATGAACGACGAGGGTCACGGGCGCCATCGCAATTTGCGAGATCAGCACCAGGTCGCGGCCGGTATCGTAGGGCAGGCTCTTGTACAGGAACTGGTTCAACAACAGCGATGAACTTAGCGACACGGTCAGGGCATAGCCGTCCGGGGCCGCCTTGGCGACCGCGTCAGTGCCCATGATGCCGGACGCGCCGCCGCGGTTCTCGACCAGAACCGGTTGTCCGACCGCGGCGGATAGCCGTTCCGCCACCAGCCTGGCCACGATATCGGTGGCGCCGCCGGCGTTATAGGGCACCACGATTTTGATGGGTTTGGCCGGCCAGGCGTCTTGCGAGAAACAGACACCGGGCAGGCCAAGCGCGGCCAGGCTCCCGATGCTTTGTTTCAACCACTGGCGGCGCGGCAGGCAAGGGGCGTGCGCGGTCATGGGCTTGTCTCCGGAAGTTGCGCGTTTGTCCGCTCGGGAGAGGCCCGGACGCCATCGCGCTTATCCGGCGATTCTTGCCTTGCTACGTTTCTTTGACAATGCTGTCTGTGGTTGACATGGTGTCAAAAATAATTTGACGGCTGCGGTCGGCCCATTGTGGAATAACTGGATATATATCCAGTTATTTGATTCAATGCCGTGTCGGACTCCCACCCCGCGATGTCGCGGGGCCCGTTGACTCACTGAAAGGCAGATCAATGAAATTTGGATACACCATCGTCTATGTGCCGGACGTTGCGGCATCACTGGCGTTTTTCGAACGCGCCTTCGGATTTCCGCGCCGGTTTCTGCACGAATCCCAGACTTACGGCGAACTCGACACGGGCGACACCACGTTGTCGTTCGCCGCGCATGAATTGGGCGCGATGAACTTCAGCACCGGGCACGTCGAAGCCTCGTCCTCCGCCAAACCGTTGGGCATGGAAGTGGCGTTCGTGACGGACGACGTTGCCGCCGCGCACGCCCGTGCGGTGTCGCTGGGCGCCACTGAACTCAACGCGCCGACGGCAAAGCCCTGGGGCCAGGTGGTATCGTATCTGCGCTGCCCCGACGGCACGCTCGTGGAGCTGTGCACACCCATGCACGGCTAATTCGGGATTAGCGCGAAAAGCCCGGCTTTTCGGCATCGTCCGTCTGCACGATCCCCGGATCCAAACCGGGGCGTTACCGTCAGGAATGCCAGAGCGCGGACGCCGGTCCGGACAAGAACTGTCAAGATTTTCAGTTCTTTAAAGTCATGATCTTCGCTGTGCGATACCTTGGACTTTTCTATTCGGAGAGTTGACATGTATTCGCTTTCGAAGCGTTGCGGCGCGGAATTTTTCGGCACGTTCTGGCTCGTGTTGGGAGGGTGCGGCGCCGCCGTGCTGGCGGCCGGATTTCCGGAGTTGGGTATCGGTTTCGCGGGCGTGGCGCTGGCGTTCGGCCTGACCGTGTTGACGATGGCGTTCGCGGTGGGACACATTTCCGGCGGGCATTTCAACCCGGCGGTCACCGTCGGTCTGGTGGCGGGGGGACGTTTCCCCGCCAAGGAAATCCTGCCCTACGTGATCGCTCAGGTCTTGGGGGCGATCGTTGCGGCCGCGGTGCTGGCTTGCATAGCCAGCGGCAAGCTGGGCTTCGATCTCAAGGGCAGTCATTTTGCGGCTAACGGCTACGACGCCTATTCGCCCGGCAAGTACTCGCTGCTGTCCGCACTGGTAACCGAAGTGGTGATGACGGCCGGCTTTCTGTTCGTGATCCTTGGCGCCACGTCCAAGCGCGCGCCAGCCGGCTTTGCGGCCATTCCGATTGGCCTGGCGCTGACGTTGATCCACCTGATCAGCATTCCTGTCACCAACACGTCGGTGAATCCGGCGCGTTCGACCGGGCCGGCGTTGTTCGTGGGCGGATGGGCGATCGAGCAGCTGTGGCTGTTCTGGGTCGCGCCGATCGCCGGCGCCATCATCGGCGCCATCGCCTATCGCCTGGTCCGCGATCCGGCGGCGGAAAAGGGCTAGCCTGCGGTGCGCTAGGGCATCTCGTCCAGTTGCGCCAACTGCGCGTCAGCCGGAAAGCCGCGCGTGCGGTACCTGACCGGATAGCCGGCTTCCTGGGAAAGCAGGGGTTCCAGCAGATGCGCGGCCTGTTCCCACGACACCACCCGGACTTCGCCGATCTCGTCTTCGGCGTCCGGGCGCACGAGCGCCAGCCTGTCGACCTTGGGCAAGGACGTGTCCACGCCTCGGGTCCATGACGCCAGCGAGAACGACGTGGCGGGATCGTCGTCTTGCGTGAAGAGGTTGTAGTTGGCCACGAAGATATCCATGCCTTGTTCTTCATGGATATGGTCCAACGCTTCTTTCTGGGCGTCGTATTCCGACTTGTCCAGCAAGCGCGCCAGGTGCGCCAGACGATGCGCCAGGGCCGGGCTGGCGGGCCGATAGCGCACGGGGCCGCGGTCGTCATAGTGGTACATGTGCGCGCTGACGACTCGCCCCTGGTGCAATGCCTGCAGGCTGAATTCCACCATGGCGATCAGCCCGTCGTCATCGTTGTCTCCGGTAACAAGCAGCACGTCGCGGGTCGGCATCATGAACACGGGACGGCCACGCACCGGCACGCGTTCAAGCATGTCGGGAAGCAGGGCGCGGCTGATGTCGTAGCCGTCCGCCCAACCGCCGCGAAAGACGCCAGGCGTTAACTCGGAAAAGTGGTCGGGTGCGTCGCGCAGGTTGTCGATCGAGATTGCCAGCGCCTGCTCGAACGTCAACGCCCATGCGGCCTCGGGGCCATTGGTCAGCGTGGAGATGGCGTCGGGATGGTCCAGCGCCAGCAGCACGACGCAATCGTCGCCAAAGGGACGGAAGGCGGGATGGAATGCCGAATCGTTGCCTTCCGTGCGGACGTGGTGCAAACGCACGTCTTCCAGCGCGCTGCGGCCGCGGATCACGGGTCTGAGCATCGGCCGCGCGACCGAAGCCTGTTGCGGCGTGCCCTGCGTACTGCTGGACAGCGCCGATACGAAGCCCCGCAGCGCACGCGTCTGTTCGGCTCCCCGGGTGTTGCAATAGGCGTGGTAGGCATTGTGCAGATTGAAGTACGAGCCTTCGCCCAGCAGCAGCCGGAATTCATCCGCTTTGTAGGTCAGTGCGTCCGTGAAGCCTTCGTGCCGCGCCGCGGCGACGAACAGCTTGGCGAACTGGTCCGGCGAGGGCTTGCGCCGGAAGAGAAAGTCCAAAAAACCCATGAAACCCGCCTTTGATTCAAGTGCCGGACAGCGCGACGGCGGCCCGCGACGGGTCATTGTGGCCAGTGAACCCCACGGCGTCCAGCGATAACGCCCCAGCCAGGGAATCCTTCAGTTTGAAATGCTTGCGCTTCCCCGCCTATTGCGGGCCCGACCGTATAGCAAGGGCGGGGAATACGCGGAGGAAGGTGAAAAGCGGGCGGGGCAGGTTGTACATTACGCACTGTCACCTGCTTTATCACTACAGGATTCCTTCACCATGACCGCCCCAGAAGTCGTTATTTCCCCGTCGATCCCTTGCGCCAATGATCGCCCCTTTGTGCTGTTTGGCGGCATCAATGTGCTGGAATCGCTGGATCTGGCCCTGCGCGCCTGCGAGGAATACCAGCGCGTAACTCGCAAGCTGGGCATTCCGTACGTATTCAAGGCGTCGTTCGACAAAGCCAACCGCTCGTCCATCCACTCTTACCGTGGCCCGGGTCTGGAAGAGGGCATGAAGATCTTCGAGGCGGTCAAGAAAGAGTTTGGCGTGCCGGTCATCACCGACGTGCATGAGCCCTGGCAGGCCGCGCCGGTGGCCGAAGTGGCCGACATCCTGCAACTGCCCGCGTTTTTGGCGCGGCAGACGGACCTGGTGGTGGCCCTGGCGCAAACGCAGCGCGTGGTCAACATCAAGAAACCCCAGTTTCTTAGCCCGACCCAGATGCTGAATATCGTCGAGAAATTCACCGAGGCCGGCAACGACAAGTTGATCCTCTGCGACCGCGGCACCAGCTTCGGTTACGACAACCTGGTCGTGGACATGCTGGGTTTCGGCGTGATGAAAAAGGTGACGGGCAACCGCCCGCTGATTTTCGACGTGACGCACGCGTTGCAGCAGCGCTCGGCGTTGGACGCCGCGTCGGGAGGGCGCCGCGAGCAGGTGGCCGAACTGGCGCGCGCCGGCATGGCAGTGGGCCTGGCCGGCCTGTTCCTGGAAGCGCATCCCGACCCCAAGAATGCCAAGTGCGACGGCCCCAGCGCCTTGCCGCTGGACAAGCTGGAGCCGTTCCTGACCCAGCTCAAGCAGCTGGATGACCTGGTGAAATCCTTTGCCCCCATCGACATCGAGCCGTGACGTCGTCTGTCATCCCGACTACGTCAACTTGTTATACGATCCAGGCCACACTTTAGGGAGGCCTGGATGTCTTTGCATGTGATCGTCGCCGTTCGAAAAGAACCCGTCAGCGGGCATATCGCCTACGTGCGTTGGGGCCAGGCCGAGCGCGGCGTACCCGGCTGGGTCACGGAACCCGTGACCGCAGCGGCATCCGAAGTCATTGAAGTCATCAAGGACGGCGGGGATGTGGAAACCGCCTTCAGCGTGGAAGGCACCCGCGTGGCATTGCGCCCGGTGCGGGTGCTTGTCGACGACGGCGGACGTGAGCATCTCGCGTCCGTGCCCGTGCCCAGTTCCACGCTGCATACACTGTTCGATCTGCCCGAGTTCTAGGCGGCGGCGCGGCGGCCTTCGGCAAAGGCGCGCAGCGCATCGTCGGTCAGGCGGTAGCGCACCCATTCATCCATCGGCAACGCGCCGATCGACCGGTAGAAGTCGATGGCCGGCTTGTTCCAGTCCAGCACGCTCCATTCCAGCCGTCCGCAATCGTTGGCGACGGCTTCCTGCGCCAAATGGCGTAGCAGATCGCGCCCGGCGCCGATGCCGCGATGGTCGGGCGTGATGTACAAATCTTCCAGATAGATACCGTTCTTGCCCAGCCAGGTCGAATAGCTGTAGAAATAGACGGCGTAGCCGATGGCCTTGCCGTCCGCCAGGCACATCAACGCCTTGGCCGGAGCTTGGTGGGCGAATAAGGTGCGGGCGACGTCATCGGCGCTGGCGATCACTTCGTGCGCGGCGCGCTCGTAAACGGCCAGTTCGGTGATGAAAGCGTAGATTTGGGCCGCATCCGAGAGTGTGGCGGGACGGATGGTGATATTCACGTTGACTTCCTCCAAATGGGACGGCCATGCTACCCGCTAATGCGCGGGTTTGCAGGCACCCGCGGGTTGGGTCACCGGGAATCCCCCCACTTGCGCCGGGTGGAGCGCGGCGCGACCCTGGCGGAGGAATCCGCCCTCGCGTCCGGACGTGTACACAATGGGGATGTCCTCTATGGCTGAGTCTGGTTCTGCCGCTGGTGAAACGCTATCGCCCGTGCCGCCCAAGCGGCGGCGACTCTCCTGGATCTGGCTCGTGCCCATCGTCGCGGCGCTGGGCGGATTGCTGCTGGTGCTGCAGGTCTGGCTGAACGCGGGACCCACGGCCGTCATCCATTTCCAGACTGCCGAAGGGCTGGAGGCCGGCAAGACGCAGGTGCGCTACAAGGAACTTGCCGTCGGGCTCGTCGAACGCCTGGCCCTGAATCCGGAGCGTTCAGGCGTGGACGTGACGGTGCGCCTTGAAAAAGACGCCGGCAGCATGTTGCAGGAGGGCACGGTGTTCTGGGTCGTCAGGCCGCGCCTGACGCTAAGCGGGGTGTCCGGCTTGGGCACGCTGCTGTCGGGTTCCTATATCGGCCTGGACCCGGCGGGACACCATGGCAAGGACGCTCCGCGCGCGAAGAGCCAGTACGAATTCACCGGCTTGGAAGTACCGCCCGAGGTCGCTCAGGACCGCGCCGGCAAACGCTTCACGCTGCATGCCCGCGACCTTGGGTCGCTGGATATCGGGTCGCCCGTTTACTACCGCCGCATCGCCGTGGGCCAGGTGGTGGGGTACCGGTTGTCCAAGGGCGGCGAAGGCGTGGATGTGCAGGTTTTCGTCGACGCCCCTAACGATGCCTATGTCAACGCGGGCACGCGCTTCTGGAATGCCAGCGGCGTGGATTTCAGCGTCGATGCACGCGGCCTGCGGATGAGGTCGCAGTCGTTGCTGTCGGTGATCGTCGGCGGGGTGGCGTTCGATACGCAGGAACAACGCAGCCATCCGGCGGCAGCGGCTGATGCGACGTTTGTCATCTATCCCAACGAAGAGGCGGCGCGCGCCGAGCCCGATGGCGTGCCGCTGCGCATCCGGATGCGCTTCGACCAGTCGGTGCGCGGCCTGGTGGCGGGCGCGCCCATCGATGCCTATGGCGTGACGATCGGCAAGGTGGACGGGATCAGACTGGATTTCGACCGGACCATCCAGCAGTTCTATGCGGTGGTTTCGGCCACGCTCTATCCCGAACGCCTGGGTGGCGAGACGGTCCGCGAGATCAAGGAATACGCCGGCACCGATCTGCACCATCCCAGCGGCAAGCTGCTGGCGGCGCTGGTCAAGCGCGGCACGCGCGCGCAGCTGCGCATCGGCAACCTGCTGACCGGCCAGTTGTATGTGGCAATGGTCGAATTCCCGAACGCCAAGCCGGTGACGTTCAAGATGGAGGACGAGCCCTTCATCCCGACCGTGCCGAACAACCTGGATCAATTGCAGCAGCAGCTCAGCAACATCGTGACCAAACTCGACCGCGTGCCCTTCGACGCGATCGGGGCCGAGCTGAGCGGGGCGCTACGCGCGGCATCGCGTCTGGTCAAGCGGATGGACACGCAGTTAGCGCCCGAGGCACAGGCCTTGCTGCGGCAGGCCAACCGATCGCTGGCGGCGGTTGGCGGTCTGGTGGCGCCGGATTCCTCCTTGCCCCAGAACACAGACACCGCATTGCGTGAATTGGCCAGGGCCGCCCGATCGCTGCGTGAGCTGGCCGATTACCTGCAGGTGAATCCGGAAGCGTTGCTCAAGGGCCGGGCGCGCGATGCGCCGCCCAGCCGGTAGCCTGTGCGTGCGGTATTTTCTTCATTCGAAGTAGAACGCTTGCCGCAATGTCGGCCGTGGGCCCGCGGGCATGCTGGGACGGGCCCGGGTACGTTACTTGCTGCAAGCGCACGACGACCGGCCGCTGGATGATGGGCGCCGGCGGGGTATCGGAGTGGGGACAATTGCATGGACCATAACGAAATGATGGTGCGCATGATCTCGCAGCCCGTTGCGCCGGGCAAGATCGACGGTTGGGACGGCATACTCTCGGCCTATGCGGATTGCCTGTTGCAAGTGCAGGCCAAACTCTCGGATGCGGATGTCAGACGTTTCCTGGAAGTTGGCGCACTGGTCTTTCGCACCTGCTGTCAGGAAGAGGCGCGGCAGCGCTGGACGGCCGAGGAATTGGCCGCATTCCACCGCAAGCGCGGATTCGGCGTCTAGCGGGACGTCAATACAAACACTGGCTAAGGGTGAATTTGCGACCGAACGCTCGCACTTCGTCACCATCCACCGAAGCCCCCACGTCCCAGTGGTTGCCGCGCGTCACTAAAAACGACTGACCCAGCAGGGCATGGCGCAGCGCGAATTGCCAGAAGGCGGATTCGGTACCGACAGGCTCCAATTCGTGCGGCCCGATCATCAGGCGCGAGGGCCGTGGCGTGGCGCCGATCGACCATCTGAAGGCGATCGCGATGAAGGCGAAACGCGCCGAAAGCGAGGAAGGTTGAACGCAAAGCAGTCGGATCTTGGTGCTCATGGACGTCACCCTGTTCAGGTGTCGTCAGCGTAGCAAAGACCTGCTTGACGTTCCATACCGCGTTTGGCGGATTCCAGCCCGCATGTTCGAAGATTCGCCAGTACCGGGCGGGTTCAGGCTTTGCCTGCGGCGCCGTGCGTGACGCGGGCAAGCAGCAGCAACGCCAAGGCGGGCGCGAGGGCGAAGGCTGCGAATAGCCATCGCGCCGCGTGCTGTGCGCCCTCGATGCCCCCGGGGTCCGCCAAGCCCGCGCTATTGGTGACGACCCCTGCCAAGGCGGCGGTCACGGCCGACGCGTAGAGCTGCACGGTGGTGATCGATGACGATGTCAGCGTTTCTTCGCCTTTGGGCGCAGCGTTGAATATCCGGGTCAGCAGATGCGGCCACGCCAGCCCGATGCCGAAACCCACGCCCGCCAGCGCGACGATGTACGCCGCCAGGCCCCACGGCGACGACAACATGCCGGTCTGCGGCGTCATGATGGCCAGGGCGATCAGCGACGCCAGAATTACGGCGGGGCTTGCGCGCACCAGGCGATCGGCGGCCGTGCCCGTGCGCGTGGAACTGGGCATGGCGGCCAACGTCCAGCCTGCCGCCATCGCCGCCGTCATATAGCCCGCGGCCAGCGGCGACAACCGGTGGATCACTTGAAGGAAGTACGGCACGAAGATTTCGGTCGTGATGGCGGCCACCACCAGGCACATCAGGGCATACAACGCGCCCAGCGGCGCGCGCATTGAATAGGCGCCCGTGGGTAGCAGGCGCCGCTTGGCGCGCGAGTCTACCCGGGCGATCAGCATGGCAAGGGCCAGGCCCCCCGCGATCCCGGCCAGGTTCCAGCCCAGGTTCGTCGACAGGCTGGCCAACGTCACGGCCGCCACGGAAGCCACCAGCAGCGCGAGCGTGCCCAGCGGCAACGTCGAGCGCGGGGCAGGGGGCACCGAAGACCGGCCGCCAACCTTGAACGCCACGATCAACGCCAGCGCCGCGGCAACGGGCAGCAAGGCCCAGAACGCCAGCCGCCAGTGGCCGGCCTGGGCGAAGATGCCGCCGATCGCGGGTCCGCACAGCGTGGCCACGCCCCACATGCCCGACACTAGCGCCATGGCGCGCGACCAGAGTGGCGCGTCGAACACCAATCGGATCAGCGCATAGCTCAAGGCGAACAGGATGCCGCCGCCCAAGCCCTGGATGCTGCGGCCGGCCAGCAGCATCGGCATGGTCGGCGCCAGGGCGCAGGTCACCGCGCCGCCGGTGAAAATCGCCACGGCCAGCAGATAGGCGGCGCGCGGGCCGAAGGTTTCGATCAATTTGGCCGACAGGGCCGACCCGATGATGGACGTCACGACGAACAGGGTCGTGTTCCAGGCGTAGTACTCCAGGCCGCCGATGTCCCGGATGACGCTGGGCAGAATGGTGGTGACGATATAGACGTTGATGGCATGCAGCGCCACACCGCCGGCCAGCGCAATCGAGCGCAGCGCGTTGGCGCCATGCAGCAGGTCGGCCCAGGAAGCGCTCGAATCAGGGGTTGTGCTGATGGCCACCACGGGCTCCAAAGTTATTTAAACAAGTTATGGCTTTGATAATACGCACATCGCACGGTATCCACAACCGAACGTGGGCGACCCGTGAGGTCTTATTGGCGTAGCAGGCCGCGCAGCAACAACTCCAATGCCTGCAAGGCTTGCTCCAGGCGCGGCGTGTCATCGGGGGCGTCGGCGATCCAGAACGCGCTGTCGGTCAGGCTGCCGTTGACCAGCCGGGCAAGGGCGTGCGGGTCCGCGTCGTCGATGATCCGCCCCGCCATCAAGCGCTGCAGCAACGCGGCAAGTGACGTGATGCACTGCTGTTGCGCCGCCTCGGACGCCGGCCCCAACACTGCGCGCCCGTCCTGGAGCACGATGCGGCGGATTTCGGGCTCCGTCGCCATCTGCAGGTAAGAACGGCAGCGCCCTCGAAACGCGTCCCACGGGTCCGCCGCGTGCGCTGAAATGGCATTGAGTCGCTGGTCCACCTCACCATCGATTTGTTCAACGACCGCGGCCAACAAGCCCTTTTTGTGACCGAAATGGTGATACAAAGCCCCTCGCGTCAGCCCTGCGGAAGCGGTCAGATCGTCCATGGACGTGGCGGCGTACCCTGTGTGCTGAAAGGCGCGGCGGGCGGTCGCCAGCAGTTTGGCCCGGGTGGCTTCGATCATCTCGGCGCGCGAACGCGGCATGCGGTTCTCCAGTGACATACGGCGCGTATGTTAATTGACATACGCAATGTATGTGAATACGATCTCGCCGTCTAGCAGATTCAAAAGGTTATCGGTGTCCAATCCGTATCGTGAGTTGTTCAAGGCGCCCGGCGCCACGGGTTTCGTGTTGGCCGGCGCGATCGCGCGCCTGCCCTTGCCGATGATCGGCATCGGCATCATCACGATGCTGTCCGAGGTGCGCGGCGCGTACGCATTGGCGGGCGGGGTCGCCGCCACGTTTGCCTTGGCCACGGCGTTGCTTGCCCCGCGCATTTCGCGCTTGGTGGACCGGCATGGACAGGGGCGGGTGCTCCCGGTGGCGGCGGGCATTTGCGTGCTGGCGCTGATCGGCCTGGCGGCCTGCGTGCAGTGGGGCGCGCCGGATTGGGCGCTGTTCGTCTTCGCCGCGTTGGCAGGCGCCTTGCCCAGCATGCCCGCGATGATTCGCGCGCGCTGGACGGAAATCTACCGCGACCAACCCCAGTTGCGCACCGCTTATGCGTTGGAATCCGTCGCCGATGAACTTAGCTTCATCGTCGGGCCGCCCATTGCGGTGGGCCTCAGCGTGGCGCTGTTTCCGCAGGCGGCCCCGTTGACTGCGGCGTTGCTGTTGGCGGTGGGGGTGACGGCGTTCGTCCTGCAGCGAGCCACCGCGCCTGCCGTGGAAGTCAGGCAAGCCGGTCGCGAGGCCTCGGTCCTGCGCATGCCTCCCATGCGTTCGCTGGTCGCCATGATGTCGGCCATGGGCGTGATCGTCGGCACGATCGATGTGCTTAGTGTCGCCTTCGCCCGCGCGCAGGGCGTGCCAGCGGCCGCCAGCTTGATCCTGTCCGCCTATGCCTTGGGTTCTTGCGTGGCGGGGCTGGTGTTTGGTGTGCTGAAATTCCAGATGCCGCTTGCGCGGATGCTCTCCATCGCCGCGGCAGTCACGGCCTTCACGACCCTGCCGTTGCTGCTGGTGAACGACCTGCTCACGCTTTCGCTGGGCGTGCTGTTGGCCGGACTGTCCTTTGCTCCCACCATGATCATCGCCATGGCGCTGGTCGAAAGCAGTGTCCCGGGGCGGCGCTTGACCGAAGGGCTGACCTGGCTGGTGACGGGCTTGGGCGCGGGCGTGGCTGCCGGTGCCGCGATGGCGGGTTGGGTGGTCGATCACTACGGCGTGAGGGCGGGATTCTGGACGGCGGTCGTCGCGGGCGCGATTGTGCTGCTCGTCTCCTTGCAGGGCGCGCGGGCAGGCGTGCAAGAGCGCATCCCGTCCTGACAAGGGCGGCTCGATAGAATGGCGGTTCCGGCGCGCTGCGGGGCGCGCCGCCTACAGGAGCATTTCATGTCTAGAACCGTCGTCAATCCCGACACCGTTTTCAACACCGTCCAATACGGATTCAGCCAGGCCGTCATCGTGACGGGGCAGCGCAGGATGCTGCTGTCGGGCCAGGTTGGCGTCGATATCAACGAACGCACGGTGGGGCCGGGCCTGCAAGAGCAGACCGAGGCCGCGCTGGACAACATCCAGCGCGTCCTGGCCGCGGCGGGCGGCACGCTGGCGCAAGTGATCATGCTGCGCATCTACATCTGCGAGACGGCGCGCGAAGATCAGGAATTGATCGCGCAGGCCCTGCGCGACCGTTTTCCGGTAGACCCTCCGCCGTCCTCGTGGATCATCGTCAGCGGGCTGTCTCTGCCTGAATGGCTGGTCGAGATCGAAGCGGAAGCGATGCTGGACTAAGCAAGGCGATTCAGTTTTTGTCGCGCCAGGGCGTGGTGGCGAACGCTTCGCGCAGATGAGCCAAAAAGCCCGAGGTGCGGGCGGATAGGTCCTGGCGCGACTTCACCAGCGCCACCACATTGGCGTCGGGCAGGTTCCAGCTGGCCAGCACCGGCACCAGCGACCGGGCCTTCACGTATTCGGCCACATCCCATTCCGACCGCGCGACGATGCCGTGCCCGGCCAGCGCCCACGCCACCGCGGCCGCGCCCGTGTTGCTGGATAGCACGGGCGCGATGCGCACGCCGACCGCCGGTCCGCGGCCGCGCTTGAAACGCCACAAGGTCACGTCCTCGTCGTTTTCGCGCAAGGCAATGCAGTCATGGTCGCGCAGGTCTTCCGGCTTGGCGGGCGCGCCGCGCCGGGCCAGGTAGGCGGGCGACGCGCACAGAATGCGGCGGTTGGGCGCCAGCGGGTAGGCCACCAGCGTGGAATCGCGCAATTCGCCGATATGCACCATCACATCCCAGTTGTCGGTGGCCAGCCGCGGCGGTCCGTCGGACAGCGTCAGGCTGGCGGTGATGTCTTCGCTGCTTTTTCGGAAACCCGCCACCAGCGCGGCCACATAGCGCTGGCCGAAACCCAGCGGCGCGACCACGCGCAGATGGCCGGCCACGACGCCGCGCCGTCCGGCCAGCTCATCGGCCAGATCGCCCAGTTCTCCGCAGATCTGTCCGGCTCGCAAGGCAAGCAGCCGGCCTTCGTCGGTCAGTACAGTGCCGCGCCCCGACCGGTTGACCAGCCTGACGCCCAGACGCTTTTCCAGTGCGTTCAGCCGCTGCGTGACGGCAGGGGGCGTCACATCCAGGGCGCGTGCGGCCTGCGCCAACGAGGGCGTGGCCGCCAGGCTCATGAAAAAGCGCAGGTCGTCGGTGGTGATCATTTAGATATGTATTAATTGAAGGTTAAGTTCGTATTAAACACGCAAGGGCCTCGGCGCGCCATACTGCTTGCAACGGGACGCGGGGCTCGCCTGGCGTCCATCCGATCCGACCTGCCGAGACCGCCCCGATGACTATTCCCCGCCCATCCACGCCCATGGATTCTCTGGATACCCCTTGCTTGTTGCTGGACGAAACCCGCATGACGCGCAACATCCAGCGCCTCAATGCGCTGATGGCCGGCCATGGCGTGCAGTTGCGGCCGCATTTGAAGACGCCTAAATCCATCGACGTGGCGCGCCGGGTGATGACCAGCCCGCAGGGGCCGGCTGCCGTTTCCACCCTGCAAGAGGCCGAGCAATTTGCCGCGGCAGGGGTCACCGATCTGCTCTATGCCGTCGGCGTGTCGCCCTCGAAGCTCGACCGCGTGCTGGCCCTGCGCGAGAAAGGCGTGGACCTGACCGTGGTGGTGGACAGCGTCGAGGCCGCCCAGGCCGTCGCCGCCAAGGCCGCGGGCCGCCCCGTGCCCACGCTGATCGAGATTGATTGCGACGGGCATCGCGCCGGGGTGCAGCCTGGCGATCATGGGCATCTGCTGTCGATCGCGCGCGTGCTGCATGCCGCAGGCTGCCTGCGCGGGGTCATGACGCACGCCGGCGAGTCCTACGGCTGCCGCAGCGCCGAGGCGATCGCCGACATGGCCGAACAAGAGCGTTGGGCCGCCGTCAGCTGCGCCGACGCAATCCGCCAGGCAGGCCTGCCGTGCCCCGTCGTCAGTGTCGGCTCGACGCCCACCGCCCACTTCGCCCGTCACCTCGATGGCGTGACCGAAGTGCGCGCGGGCGTCTACGTCTTCTTCGACCTGGTGATGGCGGGGTTGGGCGTATGCTCGGTCGACGACATCGCCGTCTCCGTGCTGACGACTGTCATCGGCCACCAGGCTGACAAGGGCTGGATCCTCGTCGACGCCGGCTGGATGGCCATGTCGCGCGACCGAGGCACCGCCAAGCAACCGGTGGACCAACTGTACGGCCTGGTTTGCGACGTCGACGGCAAGGTCTATCCCGACCTGTTGCTGGCTGAAACCAACCAGGAGCAGGGCATCATCACGGTGCGCGCCGGAAGCGGCGCGCGTCTGCCCGATCTTCCGCTGGGGACAAAGTTGCGTATCGTGCCGAACCACGCGTGCGCCACTTGCGCGCAGCACGACGCCTATCAAGTCGTGCGGCCGGGCGAGCCTGGCGTGGCGGCCCGCTGGGAACGCTTCCGCGGCTGGTAAGCCTTCGCCATCCTCTCCGTATCAACAGGAAATCGACCATGGAATTGATCAATACCGCCGACGCCACGCCGCCCGCCGGGCACTACTCGCAGGCCGTTCGAGCGAACGGCTTTGTCTTCGTATCCGGTCAACTGGGCTTCCTGGCGCCCGCGCAGGCCAGCGCCAAGCCGCAGTTGGCGGCTGGGGCCTCCGCCCAGACCGAAGAGGCCTTGCGCAGCGTGAAGGCCATCCTGACGGCTGCCGGCGCATCGCTGTCCACGGTTGCCAGCGTCACGGTGTATATCCCGGACATCGGGTTGTGGGACGAGGTCAACCGGGTCTACGAACGCGTCTTTGGTGATCATCGGCCGGCGCGAGCAGTGGTGCCCACGCGCGGACTGCATTACGGCGCGCTGGTCGAAATCAGCGTGGTCGCGGTGGCCGCCCCGAGCTGATCCGGCGCCTATAATGCGGACGCCTCAATGCCTTCGGGGGAGAACGTTCGCATGCAGTACGAATATCTGTTCTGGTCCATGGCCGCGATGGTGGCGGCCGCGCTGGTTGGCGGCTCGCTTTGTGGCCGTCTGCGTTCGGTCAAACAGGTGCTGGCAGGGGTCGTCGCGTTGGCCGCAGCGGTCTTCGTGGCCGTTTTCCTGCTGTCGCGCCACGGTGGCTTCAGTGACTTGTCGGCGATGCTGTCGATCGCCGCTTTCATGTTCAGCCTGGTGATCGGCACCGCGGCATCCTTGCTCACGCGGCGCATCCTGCAGCGCCGCTGAGCCTGCCGCGTTGCTGCTTACTCTTCGGCGTCGAATTCTTCGGCGTCTTCTTCGTCGTCCTCGTCCTGCTCCAGGGCGTCGTAACCCTTCCAGGTAATGCGCCAACGGGTCGCGGCGGCGCTGGCTGCCGTTTCGCTCACTTGCTTGACCAGGCCGGCATCAGACAGCAGGTCCAGATGATGCGCGATGGTCTGCAAACCCTGTTCTTCGGGATGCGGGGCCAGCGCGGCGTTCTTGATGTCGTGCGTGCTCAAGTTGGGGCCAGGCGCGTCGCGCAGGGCGCCCAGAATCGTGACGACCAGATCGAAATCGCGTTGCATGATGTTCACCGTATTGAAAATGGGTAGGCCGACAATAGCAGAGTTCCGTGGCGTCGATGCGACAGTGCGCAAGCCCGGGTTACAGTCCAGGGTTCTCGATAACGAAACACACAGAACGCTATGAAGAAACCCGCTGAACGCGATTGCCTCGCGCTGATCCCCGGCTACTCGGGCCAGGCCGCCAAGCTCTTTCTTTCGCGCGGCGAAGACGACCAGATCGCCGGCGTGACGGTCTATGACCTGCTGGGGCATGTCAAGCAGCAGGGCGACGCCGAGGCCGCCGCCGCCTGGATCGGCTCGTGGCTGGCCGAAGAAGCCGGCAACCGACGCGCGCGCCGCACCCAGCTGCTGGCCCAGATGTTCATCTGCAAGCTGACCGGCGACGAGAAGGATGCCTTCCTGGCGGCCCAGAAGCCGCTGATCCGCGTCCTGGCCGAAGCCGGGGTGCGTTGCCGTAGCGTCGCCGCCACGTCCGGCGCTGCCCGGCAGTCCCTGGGACCGAATGTCAAGAAGCATTAGCATAAGGCTGTTATAGTCGCGCCTGAGCGTGAGATTGCACCTTGACGGTGCGTGCGCTCAAGCGGGCCCCGCCCGCTGATCAAGGAAGATTGAACATGGAAATAGTAAGTCGGCACCTTGCCGACGTGACGGGCGGCGTCGAGCTGCTCACGACGATTGATGGCGAGTCCATCAGCGTCTATGTCGTGGTGGGCGTAACCGATCTCAATGCGATCGCGGACATCGTTCCCATCCAAAAAGTCGAGGCTGGAGCGGATATACACGCTTCAAATGTCGACAATGTTGATAATGCGCAAGAACAAATCGACCAAGTCCTGGAAAATATGAATCCCGGCGACGTGGCGGTTTTCCTTTGCTCGGGTTCCGATGCTTTCGGCGCGGCACTCGATTTGTTGGGTTTACCTATCGACGAGTAAGCCTGACGGCAAACCAAAGTGCCTATCTGAACGGCGTATGAAGGGTGTACGGGTTTAGACGGCATTTATATAAGCCTTGATTGTTTTTTTATGATGTATGGGTGTTTACACCTATGCAGGGACAAGTTTTGCCTATGAAAACGTGCAAATTTTCAACGCAGTTTCTCTTTGTTGCATTATTGGCACGTATTTTTTAGGATTATGTTGACTTGTGAGGGGAACATAACGATAGTGTCGGCACACGATCACAAGCGTTGCGATTTTCGTTCAGTGCCGTGCCTTTTCCGGCTCAGCGTTATTGTTCTACTGTCCCCTCCTTGATTGATTCGTGACCTCCGGGCATTTGCCCATTATCTCTAGGAAATACAGTATGGAAACCGGCGTCGTTAAGTGGTTCAATTCGGAAAAAGGCTATGGCTTCATCACCCCGGAAGCGGGTGGTAAGGATCTGTTCGCTCACTTCTCCGAAATCCAGGGTTCTGGCTTCAAGTCTCTGGAAGAGAACCAGCGCGTCAGCTTTGTGACGGCCAATGGCCCCAAGGGCCCGCAAGCCACGAAGATTCAGGTCCTGTAAAGGTCTGAGTTTTCAAAAAAGCCCCTTCGGGGGCTTTTTTTGTTTTCGCGCGGTATCCTTGGAGGCGGCCGCAGGTGCGTTGCCGCTTCTCCATCCCTCAGGATCCCGCCATGACTTCCCCCTCCCAGAAACCACTCGCCGTGCAGCCGCAAGACGTGGTCGCGTTCTGGAGGGATGCGGGGCCGCAGGCGTGGTTCAGCAAGAGCGAGACGTTCGACGCTGACTTCCGCCAGCGTTTTGAAGCTGCGCATTGGGCTGCTGCCTCGCGCCAGCTCGACGACTGGCTGGAAGACGCGGACGGTGCCTTGGCGCTGATGATCCTGCTGGATCAGTTCCCCCGGAATGCGTTCCGAGGCACGGCGCACATGTTCGCCACCGATGCCTTGGCCCAGTACTTCGCGGAACGCGCAATCGCTTCCGGCCACGACCTTGCCGTCGATCCGCGGCTGCGCCAATTTTTCTACCTGCCGTTCGAGCATGCGGAAAGCCTAGTGACGCAGAACCGCGGCGTTTCGCTGATGGAACACCTGGACGCGGATTCGCTGCGCTGGGCGGTGCTGCACCGCGACATCATCAAGCGTTTCGGCCGCTTCCCGCATCGCAACGCAGCGCTGGGCCGCCAGACGACGCAAGCCGAGCAGGAGTTCCTGGAGGCCGGCGGCTTTTCGGGCTAAGGCGTCCAGCAGGGGAGGACGCGGCCAGTACCACCCCTCGCGTGGCCAATGCCGGGATGTATCCGTTTATAGCAAGGTGAAAATCTTCTTTGGCATGACGCGTTTGGGGTGTCGGCATCGCTGTGTCTTCGACACCCGTTCTTCGGCACCGGTTCGTGCCGGCATACCGCGTCCACCATTCGCATATTTGACGTTTTTCGGGGTTCGCCAATACACTGGGTTCAGCGAGATTTTCAAGCGACGCGGTCTGCGTTAACTTGTCGCCGTCAGTGGTGCTGCGGTTGCTTCCTCTCCCATCCTTGATGATCTGGCGCCCCGCGAGCAATCGCACTTTCTAGGTTCAAGGACACTCCATGGCAACCGGCATCGTTAAGTGGTTCAACGCCGAAAAGGGTTATGGCTTCATCATGCCCGACGACGGCAGCAAAGACCTTTTCGCCCATTACTCCGAAATCCGCAGCGAAGGGTATAAGTCGCTGCAGGAAAACCAGCGCGTCACCTTCGAGGTCGGTACCGGCCCCAAGGGCCCGAGCGCCAAGAACATCAAGGTCGCGGCCTGATGTTTTCCGGGTAGCGCGCCGGGCAAGTCCCCGGTGTTCGGCCCATAAAAAAGCCCCCATGCGCAATGCATGGGGGCTTTTTTTGCGGAATTTTTAGTGCTTTTGCGGAGCGGTCGTCGACAACTTGTCCACCAGCGCGATCCCCAGCGCCGACAGGATGAACAACGCGTGGATGATCGTCTGCCACATGACGCCCGCTTCGGTGAAGCGCGCGTTGGGCGTACCGATCGTGCCGGCCTCGATGAAGGTGCGCAGCAGATGGATCGACGAGATGCCGATGATGGCCATCGCCAGTTTCACCTTGAGCACGCTGGCGTTCACGTGGCTTAGCCATTCAGGCTGGTCCGGATGGTTCTGCAGGCGCAGACGGGACACGAAGGTCTCGTAGCCGCCCACGATCACCATGACCAGCAGGTTCGAGATCATGACGACGTCGATCAGCCCCAGCACCAGCAACATGATTTCCATTTCGCCAAAGCTGTTGGCGTGCGTCACCAGGTGCCACAACTCTTTCAGGAAGAGCATGACGTAGACGCCTTGCGCGACGATCAGCCCAAGGTACAGGGGCAGTTGCAGCCAGCGCGAGCTGAAGATCAGGCTGGGCAGCAGGCCTAGGCGGGGAGGGGGAGTGTTATTCATGTTGGGTGCGAGCCATGTGTGGTGGGGCAATGAAAAGTGCGGCGGCAATTCTATCAATGCCCGGCCACGCCAGGCATCAGTTTTTTATGACCTCTGGATGACAGTGAAGGCACCGCGTTACCACGCTTGCGCGCGGTTTGCTGGGCAATTGTGTAAGCGAAACTGCCATTTGCGAAACTCTGTGGCGAAACGCTTTGTGCGCTTTCGGCATGGATAGAATTGCCGCCTCACTCGCATAGAGCCAGTCAAGAGGAGTTTGTTCCATGAAGATCCGCTACACCGTTGCCGCGTTGACCGTTGCGCTTGCCCCTTATTCCGCATCGCATGCCTTCGATATCGGCGGCCTGGTGGGCGCCGGCAGCAAGGTCGTGCAAGCTGCCACCCTGAGCGACGCTGAAATCAAGACCCTGTCGGACAAGGCTTGCGCGCAAAGCGATTCGCAGGAAAAAATCGCCGCGCCAGGCAGCAAGTACGACGCCCGCCTGCAGAAGATCGCCAAGTCCCTGGGCGGCACGGTCAATGGCCAAAAGGCCAACTACAAGGTCTACATCACCAAGGACGTCAACGCCTGGGCGATGGCCAACGGCTGCATCCGCGTCTACAGCGGCCTGATGGACATGATGACCGACGACGAAGTGCTGGGCGTGGTGGGCCACGAAATCGGCCACGTGGCGCTTGGCCACACCAAGAAGGCCATGCAGACGGCCTACACGGTGTCGGCGGCGCGTGACGCGGCGGGCGCCGCTGGCGGCGCCACGGTCGCAGCCCTGAATTCCTCGCAACTGGGCGACCTGACCGAGAAGTTCATCAATGCGCAATTCTCGCAATCGCAGGAAAGCGACGCCGACGACTACTCGTTCGACCAATTGCAGGCCAAGAAGCTCAATACCCGTGGTCTGGTGACGGCATTCCAGAAGCTGGCCGAGCTGGATGGCGGCAAGAGCGATATGATGAGCTCGCACCCGTCCTCGGCCAAGCGCGCTCAGCACATCGAAGATCGCATCGCCAAGGCTAAATAAAGACGTCGAAAAGGCGTTCTCCCTCCCTTTTCGGGTGGAAAACGGGGCGCGAGCATCCGGGCAAATCCGGGGCTCGCGCCCCTTTGCGTCAGGGTTCCGGAAGTTTCCGGTAAAATGGCGCGTTTATCCGCCCGTAATCTCATCTCTCGGAAAATAGGTCTTTTAATGCAGCCTGTGGTTGAAACCCTCTCCGGCCTGGAGCGCCGTGTTGATCTGGCCGTCTCGGTGGCCGACGTCGAAAAGGAAGTCCAGGCGCAATTGAAGCGCGTGGCTCGCACCGCCAAGGTCCCCGGCTTCCGCCCGGGTAAAGCTCCGCTCGCCATGCTCGAGCGCAGCCATGGCCCCGGCATCCGCTACGACGTGATCAATAGCCAAGTTGGCCGTGCGTTCGAACAAGCCATCGACGGCGCCAAGCTGCGCGTCGCTGGTGCCCCGAACCTGGAACCCAAGACCGAAGGCGTCACCGACGACACGCTGGCGTTCACCGCCACGTTCGAGGTCTACCCTGAAGTCGTCGTGCCGGACCTGTCGTCCTTGGCCGTCACCCGTTTCGACACCGCCGTCACCGACGCCGAAGTCCAACAAACCCTGGACGTCCTGCGCAAGCAGCGCGCCACGTTCGAAGCCCGTGAAGGCCGCGCCTCGCAAGACGGCGACCGCGTCACGCTGGACTTCGCCGGCACCATCGACGGCGTGCCGTTCGAAGGCGGCAAGGCCGAAGACTTCCCGTTCGTGCTCGGCCAAGGCCGCATGCTGCCGGAATTCGAAGAAGCCGCCCGCGGCCTGAAGGCTGGCGAAACCAAGGTCTTCGAACTGAAGTTCCCTGACGACTACCAAGGCGTCGAAGTCGCCGGCAAGACCGCCGAATTCACCATTACCGTCAAGGAAGTGGCTGAAGGCGTGCTGCCCGAACTGAACGGCGAATTCGCCAAGTCGCTCGGCCAGGCCGAAGGCGACATCGAAAAGCTGAAGGCCGACATCCGCAGCAACATCGAGCGCGAAGTCAAGGTCCGTTCGGCTGGCCGCACCAAGTCCAGCGTCATGGACGCCCTGGTCGAAGCGGGCAAGTTCGACGTGCCGAAGGCCCTGGTCGACAACGACGTTCAAGGCCGTGTCGCCGCTGCTCGCGAAGAGCTCAAGCAGCGTGGCATCCCCAACGCCGAGTCCGTGCCGATCCCGGCTGAAGCTTTCTCGACCGAATCCGAACGCCGTGTCCGCCTGGGCCTGCTGGTGTCGGAACTGGTCAAGCAAGCCCAGTTGCAAGCCAAGCCCGAGCAAGTTCGTGCGCGCATTGAAGAATTCGCGGAAAACTACGAACAACCCGCTCAGGTTGTCAGCTATTACCTGGCAGACCGCCAGCGTCGTGCTGAAATCGAGGCTATCGTGCTCGAAGACAACGTTGTCGCGCACGTGCTGGAAAAGGCTAAGGTCACCGACGAAAAGGTGCCTTTCGATCAGTTGATGGGGATGGCGTAACACTATGCAGAGATTCACCGATTTCTATGCGGCAATGAATGGCGGGTCTTCGGTGACCCCCACCGGCCTGGGCTACATTCCCATGGTTATCGAGCAGTCGGGGCGCGGCGAACGCGCCTACGACATCTATTCGCGTCTGCTCCGCGAACGGCTCATTTTCCTGGTGGGTCCGGTCAACGACGCAACGGCCAATCTGGTTGTGGCGCAGTTGCTGTTCCTGGAATCGGAGAATCCTGACAAGGACATTTCCCTGTACATCAACTCGCCCGGCGGGTCGGTGTATGCGGGAATGGCCATTTTTGACACCATGCAGTTCATCAAGCCGGACGTATCGACGCTGTGCACCGGCCTGGCGGCCAGCATGGGCGCGTTCCTTCTGGCGGCTGGCAAGAAGGGCAAGCGTTTCACGCTGCCCAACTCGCGGATCATGATCCATCAGCCGTCGGGCGGCGCCCAGGGCCAGGCATCGGACATCCAGATCCAGGCTCGCGAGATCCTGGACCTGCGCGAACGCCTGAACCGGATCCTGGCCGACAACACCGGCCAGTCGATTGAACGCATCGGCCTGGACACGGAACGTGACAACTTCATGTCCGCCGAAGATGCGGTATCGTATGGATTGGTGGACAAGGTGATGACCTCCCGCTCGGAAGGCTGACTTCCCGGTTGATCCGAACCCGCTGCCATCAAGTTTGAGTAAGCGCATGCGCTGGACCCTTATCCGGTCTGGCGCATCTTTACCTGAGATACGAAACAAATATGCCTGAAAAAAAGGGATCGGCAGACGCAAAAGTGCTGCATTGCTCGTTTTGCAATAAAAGCCAGCATGAAGTCCGCAAGCTGATCGCGGGTCCGTCGGTATTCATCTGCGATGAATGCATAGACCTGTGCAACGACATCATCCGCGAGGAAGCGCAAGCGACCGCGCGCGCGGCTATTCGTTCCGAACTGCCTACTCCGGCCGAGATCAAGACGTTCCTGGACCAGTACGTGATCGGGCAAAATTCGCCCAAGCGCATGCTGGCAGTGGCGGTCTACAACCATTACAAGCGCATTCGTCACGGCGAGATCAAGGGTGACGAAGTCGAGCTCTCCAAGAGCAACATCATGCTGATCGGCCCCACCGGGTCGGGCAAGACGCTTTTGGCCCAGACGCTGGCGCGCATGCTGAATGTGCCCTTCGTCATGGCTGACGCCACCACGTTGACCGAAGCCGGCTACGTGGGCGAAGACGTCGAGAACATCATTCAAAAGTTGCTGCAGAACTGCAACTACGAAGTCGAGAAGGCGCAACGCGCCATTATCTACATCGACGAAATCGACAAGATTTCCCGCAAGTCCGATAACCCGTCCATTACCCGCGACGTGTCGGGCGAGGGCGTGCAGCAGGCCTTGCTGAAGCTGATCGAAGGCACGGTTGCCTCGGTGCCCCCGCAAGGCGGGCGCAAGCATCCCAACCAGGACTTTGTCCAGGTCGACACGACGAACATCCTGTTCATCGTCGGCGGCGCTTTCGATGGGCTGGAGAAGGTCATCCGCGACCGTACCGAGAAATCGGGCATCGGTTTCTCGGCGTCCGTGCGCGCCAAGTCCGAACGCGGCGTGGGCGAACTGTTCTCGGAAGTCGAGCCTGAAGATCTGATCAAGTTCGGCCTGATTCCTGAACTGGTCGGCCGCCTGCCCGTCGTCGCCACGCTGGACGAACTGGACGAAGCGGCCCTGGTGCAGATTCTGACCGAGCCCAAGAACGCCTTGCTCAAGCAATTCCAGAAGCTGTTCGCCATGGAAGGTGCCGAGCTGGACCTGCGGCCTGCCGCATTGAAGGCTATCGCTCGCAAGGCGCTCAAGCGCAAGACCGGCGCCCGTGGCCTGCGTTCGATCATCGAACAGACGCTGCTCGACACCATGTACGAGTTGCCTTCCCAAGGCAACGTCAAACGTGTCGTGGTTGACGAAGGCGCCATCGAAGGTGAAGGCAAGCCCCTGCTGATCTACGCCGACGAAGCCGGCGAAACGGAAAAGCCGGATCGCGGAGAAGTCCGCGACGCTGCAGCCTGATATTTCAAAAAAACCCGTTCCTGTAACGGGTTTTTTTCCTTCCTGGCGGCCCTCAGGGGCATTTTTTTTTGCCTTTCGTTTATCAGGCCGCCGGGATCTTGAATTTTCGGCTATTGTTCCCATAACAGACGTAACTGACGTGGATAGCTCGGGGTATACCCGGGCCTCCTGTCCCCGATACGCCGAGTCATACCGAGGAACCTCCTATGTCTGCCAGCCAGACCCTGCCTTCCGACCCGATCGACCTGCCCCTGCTCCCACTTCGCGATGTCGTGGTGTTTCCGCACATGGTCATCCCGCTGTTCGTCGGCCGTCCGCGCTCTATTCGCGCGCTCGAGGTTGCGATGGAAGCGGGCAAAAGCATCATGCTCGTGGCCCAAAAGTCCGCCGGCAAGGATGACCCCACCCCTGAAGACGTCTACGAGATCGGCTGCGTAGCCGGCATCCTGCAGATGCTCAAGCTGCCCGACGGCACTGTCAAAGTGCTGGTCGAAGGCACCCAGCGTGCCCGCATCAACAGCATCGAAGACGCCGATTCGCACTTCACCTGCCAGGTGACGCCGATCGAGCCGGACGCCATGCAAGGTTCCGAAACCGAGGCCCTGCGCCGCGCGATCGTTGCCCAGTTCGAACAGTACGTAAAGCTCAACAAGAAGATCCCCCCGGAGATCCTGACCTCGCTGGCTGGCATCGATGATGCCGGACGCCTGGCCGACACGATCGCCGCGCATCTTCCGCTGAAGCTCGAGCAAAAGCAGAAGATGCTCGAGATCGTCGGCACCTCCGAGCGCCTTGAAGGTCTGCTTACCCAGCTTGAAACCGAAATCGACATCCTCCAGGTCGAGAAGCGGATTCGTGGCCGTGTGAAGAAGCAGATGGAAAAAAGCCAACGCGACTACTACCTGAATGAGCAGGTCAAGGCCATTCAGAAGGAGTTGGGCGAAGGCGAAGAGGGCGCGGACATCGAAGAGCTTGAAAAGAAGATCATCGCTGCCCACATGCCCAAAGAGGCGCGTAAGAAGGCCGATGCCGAGCTCAAGAAGCTCAAGCTCATGTCGCCCATGTCGGCCGAAGCCACCGTGGTGCGCAATTACATCGACACGCTCATCAACCTCCCCTGGAGAAAGAAGAGCAAGATCAACAACTCGATCGCCAACGCCGAGACGGTGCTGGACAACGACCACTACGGTCTGGAAAAGGTCAAGGAACGCATCCTGGAATATCTTGCCGTGCAACAGCGCGTGGACAAGGTAAAGGCCCCGATCCTGTGCCTGGTTGGACCTCCGGGCGTGGGTAAGACCTCGCTGGGCCAGTCCATCGCCAAGGCGACGAACCGCAAGTTCGTGCGCATGGCGCTGGGCGGCGTCCGCGACGAGGCCGAGATCCGTGGCCATCGCCGGACCTACATCGGCTCGATGCCGGGCAAGATCGTCCAGAACATGTCGAAGGTCGGCGTGCGCAATCCGTTGTTCCTGCTTGATGAAATCGACAAGCTGGGCATGGATTTCCGTGGCGATCCCTCGTCGGCGTTGCTTGAAGTGCTGGATCCGGAACAGAACCATACGTTCCAGGACCACTACATCGAAGTCGACTTCGACTTGTCCGACGTCATGTTCGTGGCCACCAGCAATACGCTGAATATTCCGCCGGCGCTGCTCGACCGCATGGAAGTCATCCGCCTGTCCGGTTACACGGAAGAGGAAAAGATCCATATCGGCCGCGACCATCTGCTGCCCAAGCTGATGAAGAACAACGGCGTGAAGGACAGCGAACTGACGGTGGACGATTCCGCGCTGCGCGACATCGTGCGCTACTACACCCGCGAAGCTGGTGTGCGTGCGCTCGAACGCGAAGTGGGCAAGATCTGCCGCAAGGTCATCAAGCAATTGCTGACGCAGACCGACCGCGCCAAGGCTGAAGGCAAGACCTTTGAGGTCAAGCCGGTCAATGTCACGGGTGAAAACCTGAGCGACTACCTGGGCGTGCGCCGCTACACCTTCGGCATGGCCGAAAAGGAAAACCAGATCGGTCAGGTGACGGGTCTGGCCTGGACCGAAGTCGGCGGCGATCTGCTGACGATCGAAGTCGCGGACATGCCCGGCAAGGGCGTCATCCAGCGCACGGGTTCGCTCGGCGATGTGATGAAGGAGTCGGTCGAAGCGGCACGTACGGTGGTGCGTTCGCGTGCTCGCCGTCTGGGTTTTGCCGACAGCGTTTTTGAAAAGCACGACATGCACGTGCACGTGCCGGAAGGCGCGACGCCCAAGGACGGTCCGTCCGCAGGTATCGCGATCACCACGGCCATGGTGTCGGCGTTGTCTCGCATCCCGGTGCGCGCCGATGTCGCCATGACCGGCGAGATCACGCTGCGCGGCGAAGTGCTGCCGATCGGCGGTCTGAAGGAAAAGCTGCTGGCCGCACACCGTGGCGGCATCAAGACGGTCTTGATCCCGGAAGAAAACGTCAAGGACTTGGCGGAAATCCCGGATAACGTCAAGAACCACCTTGAGATCGTGCCGGTCCGCTGGATCGACAAGGTGCTGGAACTGGCCTTGGAGCGTTTGCCTGAGCCTCTGGCTGAGGAAGAGGCCGTCAAGGAACCGCTGGTGGCCAAGCCGGCCGAGCCGGGTTCGACTGATCCGGTGCTGAAGCACTGATCACGACAGCCCTGGCGCCCTTGAAAGAGGGCGCCCATGAAAAACCCCGCTGAAGCGGGGTTTTTCTTTGGGATTTGGCGTTCAACGAGGGTTGAACGCCAGGCCGCGGAGGCCTTGCGGCTTGGTCAGTGCAAGGCGTGCGGGCGAATCAGGCCGACCGCGATGCCTTCCAGCGCGAATTCCTGGTCTGCTTCAACTACGATGGTCTGGAAGTCCGGGTTTTCGGGCAGAAGCTCGATATGCCCGTTGGTGCGCTGAAGGCGCTTCACGGTGACGTCGTCGCCCAGGCGGGCCACGACGATCTGGCCGTTGCGGGCTTCAGAGGCTTTCTTCACGGCCAGCAGGTCGCCTTCGAGGATGCCGGCGTCGCGCATGCTCATGCCGCGAACTTTCAGCAGGTAGTCGGGGGCTTGTGCGAACAGGTGAGGGTCGACGCCGACTTCGCGTTCCACGTGTTCCGCCGCCAGGATAGGGCTGCCGGCGGCGACACGCCCCACCAGCGGCAGCAGCAGGTGCGTCAGCGAAGGCAGGGTCAGGGAAGTGGGCGTGGAAGCAGTGGCGCCGTCTTTCAGGCGGATGCCCCGCGAGGCGCCGGCGGTAAGCTCGATGGCGCCCTTGCGCGCCAATGCCTTGAGGTGGTCTTCCGCCGCGTTGGGCGAGCGGAAACCCAGGGCCTGGGCGATTTCGGCACGCGTCGGCGGGAAGCCGGTGCGCATGACGGTTTGCCGGATGAGGTCCAGGATTTGTTGCTGGCGATCGGTTAGTTTGCTGGCCATGGCGATGATCCGGTGCGAGCGGACTGTACATATATACAGCGCCATTCTGGGGGACATACCGCAAAAAAGCAAGCCAGTCGCCACCTGCAAAAGCAAAACGGAGCCCGAAGGCTCCGTCTTTCAGCAGCCGGGCCCGAGGGCCCGCGTCTGGCGTAAGGTTACAGCACGGCGGCGATGCCGGCGGCGACCTTGTCGATGTTGCCGCTGTTCAGCGCAGCGACGCAGATACGGCCGCTGGAAACGGCGTAGACGCCGTGCTCTTCACGCAGGCGATCCACTTGCGCTGCGTTCAGGCCCGAATACGAGAACATGCCGCGTTGCTGCAGGACGAAGCTGAAGTCCTGCTTGCCGCCGTGTTCCTTGATTTTCTCGACCAGCTGCTTGCGCATCAGGCGGATGCGATCGCGCATGCCGGCGAGCTCTTCTTCCCACATGGCGAAGAGTTCAGGCGTGTTCAGTACCGTCGAGACGACCGTGCCGCCATGGGTGGGCGGGTTGGAATAGTTGGTGCGGATCACGCGCTTCAGCTGGCTCAGCACGCGGGTGGCTTCTTCCTTGCTGCCGGCCACGACCGTCAGGGCGCCCACGCGCTCGCCATACAGCGAGAACGACTTCGAGAAAGAAGAGCTGATGAACATGGTCATGTCCAGGTCGGCGAACATGCGCACGACCGAGGCGTCTTCCGTCAGGCCGTCGCCAAAGCCTTGATAAGCGATGTCGAGGAACGGCACCAGCTGGTTTTCCTTCACGACGGCGGCGATCTGCTTCCACTGGTCGGCGGTGGGGTCCACGCCGGTGGGGTTATGGCAGCACGCGTGCAGCACGACGACCGTCTTGGCCGGCGCGGCCTTCAGGTCCGCCAGCATGGCGTCGAAATTCAGGCCGCGAGTGGCGGCGTCGTAGTACGAATACGTGCCGACCTCGAAACCGGCGCGCTCGAACAGGGCGCGGTGGTTTTCCCAGCTGGGATTGCTGATCAGGACCTTGGAGGTCGGCAGCAATTGACGCAGGAAGTCGGCGCCGATCTTCAGCGCGCCCGTGCCGCCCAGCGCCTGGGTGGTCAGAACGCGGCCAGCGGCGGCCAACGGGGATTCCTTGCCCAGCAGCAGCGCCTGGGCGCCCTGGTTGTAGCCGGCAATGCCTTCGATCGGCAGGTAGCCGCGTGCGGCGGCGGCCTCGATGCGGGCGGTTTCGGCCTTGCGTACGGCGCCCAGCAGGGGGATCCGTCCCTGATCGTCGTAGTACACGCCCACGCCCAGGTTGACTTTACCGGGACGCGTATCCGCGTTGAATTGTTCGTTCAGACCAAGAATGGGGTCGCGCGGCGCGAGTTCGACGGAATCGAAAAGGTTGCTCATGGGACTCTGATGAGGATGGGTGGACGCAGTACGGTGTGCTGTGGATAATGGGGGGTTTACCCTGGAACAGTCTAGCATGCCCAAGAGCCCAATAGACCCGAGCAGCGCGGGAGATCTGAATGATGATCTCGCTGCGGATCTGACGGCGGCGCCGGCATCGGCTGCCTCCGTGGTGGGGCTGGAAGCCAAGCCCAGATTCGTCGAGTATCCGGACAGCCCGTTTCAGCTTTATCAGCCTTATCCGCCAGCGGGCGACCAGCCCGCCGCCATCGATGGCCTGACGCAGGGGGTCGAAGATGGCCTCATGTTCCAGACGCTGCTGGGCGTGACGGGGTCGGGCAAGACCTTCACCATGGCCAACGTGATCGCCCGGATGGGGCGCCCCGCGCTGGTGTTGGCTCCCAACAAGACGCTGGCCGCGCAGCTCTATGCCGAAATGCGGGAGTTTTTTCCGAAGAACGCGGTCGAGTACTTCGTCTCGTACTACGATTACTACCAGCCCGAGGCCTACGTGCCGACGCGCGACCTGTTCATTGAAAAGGACTCGTCCATCAATGAGCACATCGAGCAGATGCGCCTGTCGGCCACCAAGAGCTTGCTCGAACGGCGCGACACGATCATCGTGGGCACGGTCTCGTGCATCTACGGTATCGGTAATCCGGGCGACTACCACGCGATGGTGCTCATCCTGCGCACCGGCGACCAGATCTCCCGGCGCGAGATCCTGGCGCGCCTGGTGGCCATGCAGTACACGCGTAACGACGCCGAGTTCACCCGGGGGGTATTCCGGGTGCGCGGCGAGAGCATCGACATCTTCCCGGCGGAAAGCGCCGAATTGGCGTTGCGCCTGACGCTGTTCGACGACGAGATCGAAAGCCTGGAGCTATTCGACCCGCTGACGGGCCGCATCCGCCAGAAGCTGCCGCGGTTCACCGTCTATCCCGGATCGCACTACGTGACCCCGCGCGACACGGTATTGCGCGCCATCGAGACCATCAAGGAAGAGCTGCGCGAGCGCGTCAAGCGTTTCGTCGACGACGGCCACCTTGTCGAGGCGCAACGGCTTGAGCAGCGCACCCGGTTCGACCTGGAAATGCTGCAGGAACTGGGTTTCTGCAAGGGCATCGAGAACTACTCCCGGCACCTGTCCGGCGCGGCGCCGGGGGATCCTCCGCCCACGCTGATCGACTACCTGCCGTCCGATGCGCTGATGTTCATCGACGAAAGCCACGTCACCATCGGGCAACTGAGCGGCATGTACCGGGGTGACCGTTCGCGCAAGGAAACCCTGGTGCAGTACGGCTTTCGCTTGCCGTCGGCGCTGGACAACCGGCCGCTCAAGCTCGAGGAATTCGAGACGCGGATGCGTCAATGCGTGTTCGTGTCGGCCACGCCGGCCGCTTATGAGAAAGAGCACGCCGATAACGTCGTGGAACAGGTGGTGCGGCCAACCGGCCTGGTCGACCCGCTGGTCGAGGTGTTGCCGGCCCGTACGCAGGTGGACGACCTGCTTGGCCAGATCAAGACGCGCGTGTCGGTGGGCGAGCGCGTGCTGGTCACGACGCTGACCAAGCGCATGGCGGAAGACCTGACCGACTTCCTGAGCGAACACGGGGTCAAGGTGCGCTACCTGCACTCCGACATCGACACCGTGGAACGCGTGGAAATCCTGCGCGACCTGCGCCTGGGCACGTTCGACGTGCTGGTGGGGATCAACCTGCTGCGCGAAGGGCTGGACATCCCCGAGGTGTCGCTGGTGGCCATCCTGGATGCCGATAAAGAGGGCTTCCTGCGGTCTGAGCGCAGTCTGATTCAGACGATCGGCCGCGCGGCGCGCAACCTGAATGGGCACGCGATCCTGTACGCGGACCGCATTACGGATTCGATGCAGCGCGCCATGGAGGAAACCAGCCGCCGCCGCGCCAAGCAGTTGCAATTCAACATCGACAACGGCATCACGGCCCGAGGGGTCCAGAAGGCGGTGCGCGAACTGATCGACGGCATTGTGGCGCCCGTCCAGCACGATGCGCTTGAAGCCGCGGTTCCGGCGGAATTCCTGAAGGACGAAAAGGCCTTGGCGCGCGAGTTGAAGCGCCTGGAAAAGCTGATGATGGACCATGCGCGAAATCTGGAATTCGAGCAGGCCGCCGCTGCCCGGGATGCCCTGACGGCATTGAAGCAGCGGGTGCTTCTGGATGGGGCGGTGTAGGTGCGAAAGTATCTAAACGTTTCATTATCCTGACAGTATGCTGAAAATGTGTAAAACCCGCGCTGTTGCAATTGCCGCTTAACAATCTTCTCGAAACTTGCGAAACCAAGCTCAATTCTTGCGTTCGGATATTTCCGTAAGCCATTGAATACGTTGGGAAAAATATGCGCTTTGCAGCGCCTTGGTCCATTCGTGCAACTGCAAAAAAAGCTTGCCTTATCTCGGGTTTTCCCGCACACTTACTTCCATGATGACCAAGGTACTTTTCGTTTGCATGGGCAATATCTGTCGCTCGCCGAGCGCAGAGGGCGTGTTTCGCCATTTGGTGAACGACGCGGGTTTGGGCGACGTTGTTCGCATCGACTCCGCGGGCACGCACGCGTTTCATATCGGCGAGGCGCCTGATGCCCGGGCGCAGGCTGCGGCGCGTAAGCGCGGCTACGAGATCACGCACTGTGAGGCGCGTCAGGTCACCGCGGAGGATTTCCGCGATTTCGATCTTATCCTCGCCATGGACTGGGACAATCTGTCCGCCATGCAGCAGCAGTGCCCCAAAACTTATCAGCACAAGTTGATGCTGTTGATGCGCTTTGCCAATGAGTTCGAGGAGGCCACCGTGCCCGATCCGTACTATGGCGGCGCCGACGGTTTCGGCAAGGTGCTTGATTACCTGGAGGACGCCTGTCAGGGTGTCCTGGAGCTGGTCCGCAAGCGCGCTACCCAGTACCAGGCGGCTTGATCACCTTTTTCGTAGAGCCGCCCACTGTGCGGCTCTCGGGGTGTTTGGCAGTGAAAAAAACCGCGCAAATGCGCGGTTTTTTCTAGCCGGGAGCCATACCAAATTAGTCGGGAATAGGCTATACTTGAGCCAATTACTCGGGTATTGACCGCTGGATTCGCTGGCGGCCATTGCCGAATCACAGGGAACCCACCATGCGGCTAACTACCAAAGGGCGTTTCGCCGTGACTGCCATGATCGATCTGGCTATGCGGCAGCATAGCGGCCCGGTCACTCTTGCGGCCATCAGCCAGCGTCAGAATATTTCGCTTTCCTATCTGGAACAGCTCTTCGGGAAACTGCGCCGCCACGAACTCGTGGACAGCGTGCGGGGCCCGGGTGGCGGTTATTCGCTTGCGCGCCTTGCGCGCAATGTGACCGTTGCCGACATCATCTTCGCGGTCGATGAACCGCTGGACGCCACCAGTTGTGGCGGCAAACGGGACTGTACGAGCGGCAACGACGGCAAGCCGGGCAAGTGCATGACGCACGAGCTCTGGGCCACGTTGAATCGCAAGATGGTCGATTACCTGGATTCGGTGTCCCTGCAAGATCTGGTTGATCAGCAGCGCGTGCGCCAATTGCAGGAAGCCAACAATCAAGCGCAGGCCTGCGCGGTGCGTGTGAATCGGGTAGGGGGCACCAATGCCGCCGCCAATGCCCCGACCACCACTGTCGCCGCCAATGCCACCGTATAAGCAGTATCAGGAGCTGTAGAAATGACCACCCGCCCGATTTATTTTGACTATTCGGCCACGACGCCCGTCGATCCCCGTGTCGTGGACAAGATGGTGCCCTGGTTGTACGAGAACTTCGGCAACCCGGCATCGCGCAGCCACTCGTTCGGCTGGGATTCGGAAGAAGCCGTCGAACGCGCTCGCGAGGAAGTCGCCAAGTTGGTCAACGCCGACCCGCGCGAGATCGTCTGGACGTCCGGCGCGACCGAATCCGACAACCTAGCCATCAAGGGCGCCGCGAACTTCTACGCGGAACGCGGCAAGCACATCATCACCGTCAAGACCGAGCACAAGGCAGTGCTGGATACCTGTCGCGAGCTTGAGCGCCAAGGCTTCGATGTCACGTATCTGAATGTGAAAGATGATGGCCTGATTGATCTGGACACCTTCAAGGCTGCGCTGCGCCCGGATACCGTGCTGGTGTCCGTGATGATGGTGAACAACGAAATCGGCGTGGTCCAGGACATTGAAACGCTGGGCGAGATCTGCCGTGAAAAGGGCATCATCTTCCACGTGGACGCTGCTCAGGCGACCGGCAAGGTGCAAATCGATCTGCAAAAGCTGAAAGTCGACCTGATGTCGTTCTCGGCGCACAAGACGTACGGCCCGAAGGGCATTGGCGCCTTGTATGTGCGCCGCAAGCCGCGCATCCGCATCGAAGCGCAAATGCACGGCGGTGGCCACGAACGCGGTTTCCGCTCGGGCACGCTGGCCACGCATCAAATCGTCGGCATGGGTGAAGCGTTCCGTCTGGCCCGCGAAGAAATGGGCACCGAGAACGAACGCATCCGCATGCTGCGCGACCGCCTGTGGAATGGCCTGTCGCAGATCGAAGAGGTCTACCTCAACGGCGACATGGACCAGCGCGTTCCGCACAACCTGAATGTCAGCTTCAACTATGTCGAAGGCGAGTCCCTGATCATGGCGATCAAGGAACTGGCCGTATCCAGCGGTTCGGCCTGCACCTCGGCCAGCCTGGAGCCGTCCTACGTGCTGCGCGCGCTGGGCCGCAACGACGAGTTGGCGCACAGTTCCATCCGTTTCACCCTGGGCCGCTTCACGACCGAAAAGGAAGTGGACTTCGCCATTGAATTGCTCAAGAGCCGAGTCGGCAAGCTGCGCGATATGTCGCCGCTTTGGGAAATGGCCAAGGAAGGCATTGACTTGAACACCGTGCAGTGGGCCGCGCACTAAGCGCCTGCACCAAGAAATACGTGGAGAAATAACATGTCTTACAGCACTAAAGTCCTGGATCACTACGAAAACCCGCGTAACGTCGGTTCGTTCGACAAGTCGGACGAGTCGGTGGGTACCGGCATGGTCGGCGCACCGGCCTGTGGCGACGTCATGAAGCTGCAGATCAAGGTGAATGAAGCTGGCGTGATCGAAGATGCGCGCTTCAAGACCTACGGCTGCGGTTCGGCCATCGCTTCCAGCTCGCTCGTGACCGAATGGGTCAAGGGCAAGACGCTGGATCAGGCGATGAACATCCGCAACACGCAGATCGCCGAAGAACTGGCGTTGCCGCCCGTGAAGGTCCATTGTTCCATCCTGGCCGAAGACGCGATCAAGGCCGCGGTGCAGAACTACAAAGAAAAGCATTCGGTTCCGGCCGAAGCGGTGGCAGGCTGATCATGTCCGTTACCCTGACCCAACAGGCTGCCACCCATATCGGGCGCTACTTGCAGAAGCGCGGAAAGGGTATTGGCTTGCGGCTCGGCGTTAGGACGACGGGCTGTTCCGGCATGGCCTACAAGTTGGAATACGTGGACGACTCGGCGCCGGAAGACGCCGTGTTCGAGAGCTTTGGCGTCAAGGTCTTCATCGACCCGAAGAGCCTGGCTTACCTGGACGGCACCGAGCTGGATTACGCCCGCGAAGGCCTGAACGAAGGTTTCAAGTTCCGCAACCCCAACGAAAAGGCGACCTGCGGCTGCGGCGAGTCGTTCACGGTGTAAGTCTTGGCCGGAGACGACCACTTCAGCCTGTTCGGCTTGCCCGCATGCTTCGACCTGGACGCGCAAGCGTTGGAAAGCGCGTGGCGCGCAGTCGCCGCGCAAGTGCATCCCGATCGTTACGCCACGGCTAGCCCCGCGGAGCGCCGTGTGGCCATGCAGTGGGCCGCGCGCGCCAACGAGGCATACCGCGTGTTGCGGGATCCCTTGCTTCGCGCGCGCTATCTGTGCGAACAGGCGGGCATCGACTTGCAGACCGAGAGCAACACGTCCATGGACACGGCTTTCCTGATGCAGCAGATGACCTGGCGCGAGATGCTGGACGATGCGCGCGACGACGCCGATGCCCTGACCGCCTTGCAGACGGAGTTGGAAGCGGCGCGCGTAGACATGCGTGCCACGCTGACGCGTCTGCTGGATAACGAGCGCGACTACGCGACTGCCGGGTTGAAGGTCCGGGAATGGATGTTCGTGGAAAAGCTGGCAGAAGAGCTGGCGCACGCGCAACCCGCCGGATAGCCCCGGCCGCGTTGGGGCGCCCGTGAGGCGGGGCCCCGGATTTCGCCGCCTACTGAGCAGAAAAATACAATCATGGCCTTATTGCAGATATCCGAGCCCGGCGAGTCGCCCGCGCCGCACCAGCGCAAGCTGGCGGTCGGGATTGATCTGGGCACTACCAATTCCCTGGTTGCGGCGGTGCGCAGCAGCGTCGCGGAAGTGCTGCCTGATGCAGAAGGCCTTGCCTTGCTGCCGTCGGCGGTGCGCTATTTTCCCGGCGGTAAAGTCACGACGGGCCGCGAGCCCCTGGCCCAGCAGGCCGAAGATCCGCTGAATACCGTCGTGTCCGTGAAGCGTTTCATGGGCCGTTCGCTGGACGAGGCCCGCGCCACGCGCGCGCCCTATGAATTCGTGGATGCGCCCGGCATGGTGCGCATTCGCACGGTGCAAGGCGATCTGAGCCCGGTTGAAGTGTCGGCGCAGATCCTGGCTGTGCTGCGCCAGCGCGCCGAAGACGTCCTGGGCGACGACCTGGTAGGCGCGGTCATCACCGTACCGGCGTACTTCGACGACGCGCAACGCCAGGCGACGCGAGACGCCGCTCGCCTGGCCGGCCTGAACGTGTTGCGCTTGCTGAACGAGCCCACGGCCGCGGCGATTGCCTATGGCCTGGATCACGCATCGGAAGGCGTGTATGCCGTGTATGACCTGGGCGGCGGCACGTTCGATATTTCCATTCTGCGACTGACCCAAGGCGTGTTCGAAGTGATTTCCACCGGCGGCGACACCGCGCTGGGTGGGGACGACTTCGACGCGCTGATCGCGGACCATGCCGTGGCCAAGCTGGCCGCCGGCGAGTTCTCGCCGGCCGACCGCCGCGGGCTGTTGATGGCGGCGCGCGCGGCGCGTGAAGCGCTGTCGGATACCGAATCCGCCCACCTGAAGCTGGCGCTGTCGGATGGGCGCGACGTGGACCTGGTCCTGACGCGCACTGAATTTGAAACGCTGGCGCAGCCGCTGGTGGAACGCACGCTGGATTGCGCGCGCCGCGCGCTGCGCGATGCGTCGCTGAAGCCCGCCGATGTGCGTGGCGTGGTGATGGTGGGCGGCGCGACGCGCATGCCCGTCGTGCGCGCCGCCGTCGGTCGCGTGTTCGGCACGGAGCCGTTGATTGACCTGGACCCGGATCAGGTCGTGGCGCTGGGCGCCGCGCTGCAAGCCAATTTGCTGGCGGGCAACCGCGCCCCGGGCGAAGACTGGCTGCTGCTGGACGTGATCCCCTTGTCGCTGGGGCTGGAAACGATGGGCGGGCTGGTCGAGCGCGTGATTCCGCGCAACAGCACCATTCCCGTGGCCCGCGCCCAGGAATTCACGACATTCAAGGATGGCCAGACCGCCATGAGCATCCATGTGGTGCAGGGCGAGCGCGACCTGGTGGCGGATTCACGTTCGTTGGCCCGGTTCGAGCTGCGTGGCATTCCCCCGATGGTGGCGGGCGCAGCGCGCATCCGCGTGACTTTCCAGGTGGATGCGGACGGCCTGCTGAGCGTCACGGCGCGTGAACAGAGCACGGGCATCGAGGCCGCCGTATCGGTCAAGCCGTCGTACGGGCTGACCGACGATGAAATCGCGCAGATGCTGGCAGACAGCGTGGCGCAGGCCGACACGGACGCACGCGCCCGCATGCTGCGTGAGCAGCAAGTGGACGCGCGCCAGTTGGTGGAGTCCGTGCAAGCGGCCCTGGCCGCCGACGGCGACCTGCTGGACGCGGAAGAACGCAAGCACGTCGACGAATGCCTGCAAGCCGCCATCGCCGCGCAATCGGCGCAAGACACGGATACCGTGAAAGACGCGGTGCAAGCGCTGTCGGCCGCGACGGACGACTTTGCCGCGCGTCGAATGGACCGCAGCATTCGTGCCGCGCTGGCGGGCCGCAAACTTGATGAGATCGCCTGATTAAGACGTTATGCCGAAACTGACTGTATTGCCTCATCCCGATTACTGCCCCGAAGGCGCCGTGATCGAAGACGCGCCGAAGGGCGTGTCGATCTGTCGTGTGCTGCTGGACAACCATATCGACATCGAACACGCGTGCGAGCTGTCGTGCGCCTGCACGACCTGTCACGTGGTGATCAAGCAGGGCTATTCCGCGCTGGAAGACGCGACGGATGACGAAGAAGACCTGCTGGACAAGGCCTGGGGCCTGACCCCGACGTCGCGCCTGTCATGCCAGGCGCTGGTGACGGATACCGACCTGACGGTCGAGATCCCGAAGTACACCATCAACCATGCGAAAGAGGGCCATTGATGAAGTGGACCGATACCTACGAGGTTGCCGCGGCCCTGGTCGACGCGCATCCTGATGTGGACCCCAAGACGCTGCGCTTCACGCAGCTACGTGAATGGGTCATGGCTTTGCCTGGATTCAACGACGACCCCGCCCACTGTGGCGAGAAGATCCTGGAGGCCATCCAGATGGCCTGGATAGACGAAGCGGACTGACCACCGCCATGAAGACGCTCCCGGATGGGGGCGTTTTTGTTTGCGCGGCCGTCGTGCCGCCGTCAAGCGGCCACGTTATCATCAGGGATCCGTACGTTGTGATCCACCTTGCCCGAGTCTACTGATGCCCGCTGCTCCCTTGCGCTTTGGCCTGGCCGCCAACCGGCTGCACCACGAAACCCCCGATGCCGCCTTGTTCACCTGGTTGCGCGCGTGCTCGTCCACGATACGCGAGCTGGGTGTCCAACTGCACACCGTCGGCCGCACGCATGACGCCATCGTGCGCGAGGGGATGTTGCAGGGGTACAGCGGCCTGATCCGGTATCCCTACGGGCGCGAAGGCGGCCTCATGAAACTGGTGGCCCGCGTCACCGAAGGGCGCGACGGGCAGGCGCCGTTTGACGGCGCCATCTATTTGATTGATCCGGTGGATCCGTCGTCGATTTTCCCGGAAGCGTTGGCGTTGAAGCGGCAATGCATCACGCATGGCCGACCGTTCATTTCCACGGTGGCCGGCGCCATCGAATGGATGGAAGTGGAACGCGTGCATGCCGGTTTGGCGCCCGACGCGTCGGTGTCGCGTCTGTTCAACTTTACCGGGCAGACGCTGGCTATGATCGCGCACGATGCGCTCAAGGACGAGATGGTCGCGTTTGCCAGCGAACACTTCGACCTGTTGTCGCGGTTTGCCCGCCGCGTCGCGACGGGCACCACGGGCGGCCGGCTGAACGAATTGGCGTGGTCGCGCGGGTGGCCCAAGGATACGCCGTGGGTGCATCGCTACCTGAGTGGGCCGCTGGGCGGCGATGCGCAGATTGCCGAACTGGTGCTTGAACATCAGTGCCAACGCGTGATCTTCTTTGAAGACCCGCATGTCGCGCGCCAGCACGAGGCCGATATCCAGTTGCTTGAGCGCGCTGTGCGCGTGGTGACCGAATCCGCCACTTGCGCGACGTCGCCCACGGTGGCGCGGCGCTGGGCGCAGGCGGTGGAAAAGCGCGTGATCTGATGTGAAGGCGCGATGGGGCTGCCGCGTTTGGTTGGCGCGTTGCCAGCCTTGCCTGGCGCTGGCCTCTTGTTGCTTCCTTAGTGGCCTTTGAATTGGGGCACCCGTTTTTCGCGGAACGCCTGCACGCCTTCCGTGAAATCAGCGCGGGTTGCCGAATCGAGGAACCGCGCCGTTTCTTCCGCCAGCTGCGTCTCCAGCGAGGCGTGCGTGGCGGAGCGCAGTAAGTCCTTTGCGCCCGCGATGCCGTGGGGGGCATGGCAAGCGAGCGCTTCAGCATAGGCATGCGCGGCGCCGGCGAGTTCGCCGGGTGGCGCGATGCGGTTGAGGATTCCCCAAGTCAACGCATCGCTGGCAGTGAATGCATCGTGGCGCAGCAGCAGATCAAGGGCACGCCTGACACCCAGCACGCGCGTCAGCCCGTGCGTCATGCCTGCATCGGGCGTGGCGCCGAGTTTGAGATAGGCCGTCATGAATCGCGTGCCCGCGTCGGCAATCGCCAGGTCGCAGGCCAGCACCAGCGACAAGCCGGCGCCCGCCGCCACGCCGTGGACTTCCGCCAGCCAGATCTTGTCCATGCGGGCGATGCGCGCGATGAAATCGTTGAGCGGGGTGAAGAGATCGAGGAGCGTGTGGCGCACTTGGTCGGGTTCGCCCGTGAACATGCTGATGTCGCCGCCGGCGCAAAAAGCCTTGCCTGCGGCGCGCAGGCGCACCACTCGGATTTCCTTGCGCGTTTCCAGCCACTGGGCCGCTTGCTGGAGGTCGCGGGCCATGGCGACATCGATGGCGTTGAGCGCGTCGGGGCGGTTCAGCGTAAGGGTGGCGATGGCGCCTTGGGCCTCGAGCTGGACGGTGGCGAAGGTGGAAAATCCTGCGGTCATGTCGTGTCTCCGATATCGGGTAAATACCAGCTGTCGATCCAAAAACCGCGATGCTATGGTCTGAACCGAGCGCTTGCTTGGTTTTGTTTTAAGCACGCTTAGCGTACTGCATGAAAGCACTGCATGGAACTGCCGCATTGAACGATTTTCCGGCGCTGGTCTGGCGTAGGTAAAGACAGGTTCGTTGCATCTCCTGCCTCGCGGGTCGCCTGATTCATCGCCTTAAAAAATGTCCGCCCGAAGGCGGCTAGAACTTCGCGATCAAAAAAGCGAGGAGACAAATGGTGGATCAGTCCGAGCAGCCTCCCTTGCTGGAGGTGGATGGGGTGACCTTGGCTTTCGGCGGGGTCAAGGCATTGACTGGCGTAGGTTTTCGCGTGGCGCCGGGTTCCATCACGACGGTCATCGGCCCGAACGGCGCCGGCAAGACCTCGCTGTTCAATACCATTTCCGGGTTCTACAAGCCGGCCGCCGGACAGATCCGGTTCGAAGGCCGCGACATCACGCGCGTGGCCGCGCCCGAGCGCGCCAAGCTGGGGCTGGCGCGCAGTTTCCAGAACATCGCGCTGTTCCGCGGCATGACGGTGCTGGACAATATCAAGCTGGGCCGTCATGCGCACTTGCGCACCAACGTGCTGGACGCCTTGTTCTATCTGGGCCGGGCACGGCGCGAAGAGATGGCGCTACGTGCTGACATTGAAGAACGCATCATCGACTTCCTGGAGATCGATCACATTCGCCATGCGCCGGTGTCGGCCTTGTCCTATGGCCTGCAAAAACGTGTGGAGCTGGCACGCGCGCTGGCCATGAATCCCAAGGTGCTGATGCTGGACGAACCCGTGGCGGGCATGAACCGCGAAGAGACGGACGACATGGCGCGTTTCATCCTGGATGCCCGGTCCGAGTGGGGCGTGACGGTGCTGATGGTCGAGCACGACATGGGCATGGTGATGGATTTGTCGGACCATGTGGTGGTGCTGAACTTCGGGCAGGTGATTGCCGACGGCACACCGGGCGAGGTGCAGGCGAATCCCGACGTCATCAAGGCCTATCTGGGGGCGGGCGATGTGGGCGACCTGCGTCGCCGCCTGAGGGAGGCAGCCTGATGGACCTACTGTTCTTCCTGGAGGTGACGCTGGCCGGGCTGGGCAGTGGCGGGCTATATGCGCTGGCGGCGCTGGCCTTTGTGATCGTCTACAAGGCGACGCGCGTCGTGAACATCGCCATCGGCGAATTTCTGATGCTGGGCGCCTATGTGTTCTACGCATTTGCAACCGGCATGGAATGGCCGATATGGCTGGCGATCGTCGGCGCGGTGGTGGTGTCGGGGGCCTTGGGCGCGCTGGTGGAACGGCTGACGATACGGCCCATGCTGGGCGAAGCGCCGATCTCGGTGTTCATGGTGACGGTAGGGCTGGCGTCGATATTGGTGGGCGCGGTGGAATTGATCTGGACCGCGGACCAGCGGCGGTTGCCGGAGTTCATGCCGCGCGCGCCGGTGATGGTGGGCGAGGCGTTCGTGGCGCCCAAGGTGTTCTACGGATTCTGGGTGGCCGTGGTGTTGGCCCTGTTGGTGCTGGTGGTGTTCCGCTATTGGCGTGGCGGTG
The DNA here is from genome assembly GCF_002975275.1 of Achromobacter sp. MYb9. Classification (GTDB taxonomy): domain Bacteria; phylum Pseudomonadota; class Gammaproteobacteria; order Burkholderiales; family Burkholderiaceae_B; genus Achromobacter. The sequence goes on from NZ_PCOQ01000009.1 coordinate 97,993, forward strand.
TCGCGTTGCGCGCGACCGCGTCGGATCAGGGCGCCGCCTATGCGATGGGCATCAACGTGCCCCGCGTTTTTTCGCTGGCCTGGGTGGCGGCAGGGGCGTTGGCGGCGGTGTCGGGCGTGATCGTGGGCGCCATCGGCGGCATTTCATCGTCGATGGGCGTTTTCGGCCTGTCGGTGCTCGTAGTGGTGATCGTGGGCGGACTGGACAGCGTGGCGGGCGCCCTGGTGGGCGGGGTGTTCATCGGTTTGCTGGAGGCCTGGGCGGGCGCCTACCTGGGGGGCGAGTACAAGTTGCTGGCCACTTTCATCGTGCTGGTCGTGGTGTTGATGGTCAGGCCCTACGGCCTGTTCGGCACCCGTGAAATCGAGAGGCTCTGACTCATGCGCATCGCGACTGCGAAGCAGACCTACCTGGCGGACGAAGCGCTATTCGACACGCGCACCCAGCATGTATGGCTGGCGTTGCTGGCGGCGTCGCTCGCGCTGTTTCCGTTCGTGGCCGACGCGTATTGGCTGTACCTGGCGTGCCTGGTCGCCATCAATATCGCCAGCGCGACGGGGCTGAACATCTTGACGGGCTATACCGGGTTGGTCAGCCTGGGGCAGGCGGCCTTCATGGGGTTGGGCGCCTACACGGTGGCCGTCATGGAACTGAGACTGGGCACGCCGGTGTTGGTCAATCTGCTGGGGGGCGGCGTGGTGGCGATGCTGGGCGGCCTGCTGGTGGGCATCCCGTCGTTGCGGGTGAAGGGGTTGTACCTGGCCATCGCCACGATCGCGGCGTCGTTCATCGCGCATTTCATTTTCGCGAACTGGCAGTTCACGGGCGGGACCAGCGGGCTGCAGGTGCCGCCCGCGCGATTGCTTGGCGTGGATCTGGATACGTCGTTCAAGATCTATTGGCTGATCGTGCCGGTGACCGTGCTGATGGTGCTGGGCGCGGCCAACCTGTTTCGCACGCGCATTGGCCGGGCCTTCATCGCCATTCGCGACCGCGATATCTCGGCGGAAGTCCTGGGCATCCGGCTGCTTCGCTACAAGCTCCTGTCGTTCGGCCTGTCGTCCTTCTATGCGGGCGTGGCGGGCGGGTTATGGGCGTACTTCTTTCGGGTGGTGACGCCCGAGAGCTTCCCGCTGATCATGTCGATATTCTTCCTGGCCGCGATCATCGTAGGCGGCATGGGGTCGATCCTGGGTTCCATTCTGGGCGCCATTTTCATGACGATGGTGCCTGAGTTGCTCAAGCTGATCGTGGGCTGGCTGCCGGTGGGCGGCGACGCGTTGCGGCTGGTGTCGCCCGTGCGAACGATCGTTTTCGGCCTGCTGATCGTGGGCTTCCTGATCTTCGAGCCTCACGGGCTCGCGGAAATCTGGCGGCGCGTCCGCCGCTTCTTCCACCTGTGGCCATTCCGGACCTGAGCGCGGTTTGGCTGTTCGCAAGACCCATAAGACCCAAGGAGACACACCATGAAGCGCATCCGGATAGGCAGCGGTTTATCGAGGTTGTTGGCCCCGTTGGGCCTGGCGGCGGCATTGGCGGCGCCGATGGCGCAGGCGGCGGACGATCTGGTGCTGGGCGGATCCATCCCGCTGAGCGGCGTGTTCGCCTTTGCCGGGCAGGGCATCCATGCGGGCATCACCGATTACGTGAAGATCGTCAACGAGCAGGGCGGCGTGAAGGGGCGCAAGTTGCGCTACGTGCCCGAAGATACGGCGTATAAGGTGGATGCGTCGGTCGCGGCGTTCAAGAAGATCACCAGCCAGAACAAGGTGAACTTCTACTACGGTGATTCGACGGGCTTTTCCAAGACCATCAATGCCGAGTTGAACCGTACCGGCGACATCCTGATGACGGGAGCGTCGTTTGCGACCGAGCTGAACGATCCCGCCAAGTATCCGGCGCAGTTCATGCTGGGGCCCGACTACACCGAGATGTTCGGCATTCTGCTGCGCTATATCGCCAAGGAGCAGCCCGGCGCGAAAGTGGCGTTCGTATATTCCGATACCGAATTCGGCCGTGACCCGATTGCCGGTTCGCGCGCCGTGGCCGAAAAGCTGGGCCTGAAGGTGGCAACCGAGATCATGACGCCGCCGGGCAGCGTGGACGTGTCAACCGAGGTGATCAAGCTGCGCCGCGCGGACCCGGACTTTACGATTTTCCATGGTTACGTGCTGGCGCCGATTCCGGAATTCGTGGGGCAGGGAAAGCGCATGGGGCTCAAGACGCGCTACATGGGCACGTTCTGGACCATGGACAACTCCACCGTGATGCAGATGGGCGAGGATGCCGACGGCTTCATGGGTGTGATGCCGTACCGGTATTACTACGATACCGAGGGCGACGCGCCGATGCTGAAGAAGATTCGCGAAATGCGTCCGCAGTACCAGAGCACGGGCTACATGCAGGGCTTTCTGGCCGCCATGCTGTTCACCGAGGTAGCCAAACGCACGTTGGACGCTGGCAAGGAGCTGACCAGCGCGAACATGAAAGCGGCGCTGGACGGCATCAAGGACTTCGATACGGGCGGCCTGATCGGCGTGCCGATTTCGATCAAGGGCAATTCCATCCCGGTGGGCCGGATCTATCGCGCCGATGTGAAGCAGAAGCAGATGGTGCCCGCGTCCGATTGGATCGTGCTGAAGTGAGGCGACTGTGAGCCAGGGACTTGACGCGCACACCGTGACGACGGCGCCGCCCGCAGCGGTGCTGGACATCAACAATATCGAAGTCGTCTACAACAAGGCGGTGCAGGTGTTGCGCGGCCTGTCCCTGTCCGTGCCTGCGGGCAGCATCGTGGCTCTGCTGGGCAGCAACGGCGCAGGCAAGTCCACCACGTTGAAGGCGGTATCCGGGCTGCTGGATCTGGAAGATGGCGCGTTGGTGCGCGGGCATATCGTCTTCAACGGCGACGATACCGCGGGCGCCAAACCGCAGAATCTGGTCCGTTCGGGGTTGGCCCACGTGATGGAAGGGCGACGGGTGTTCGAAGACCTGACCGTGGAAGAAAACCTGGTGGCCGCAACCTATGCGCTGACCGGCCGGCCTGGCGCGAAAGTGGATTTTGACCTGGTCTACGGGTACTTTCCGCGCCTGTTCGAACGCCGTCGGGGCCTGGCGGGTTACCTCTCGGGCGGTGAGCAGCAGATGCTGGCCATTGGCCGGGCATTGATCGCCCAGCCCCGGCTGATGCTGCTGGACGAACCGTCGCTGGGCTTGTCGCCGATGCTGGTGGAGAGCATCTTTTCCATCATCGCCCGTATCAACGCCGAGCAAGGGGTGTCCATGCTGCTGGTGGAACAGAACGCGTCCGTGGCGCTGGCCGTGGCGCATTACGGCTACATCATGGAGACGGGCAAGGTGGTGATCGACGGCACCGCCGACAAGCTGGCGTCGGATCCGGATGTGCGCGAGTTCTACCTGGGCGTTGGCGGCACGGGCGAGGCCCGCGGGTTTCGCGATATCAAGCATTACAAGCGCCGCAAGCGCTGGCTGTCATGAAGGACAAGACCGTGATCGCCTCTACCGGTATGCCCGCCTGGCCCGAACTGACATTGCCCCAGATGCTGCGCGAGCAGGCGCGGCGGCAGCCGTCGGCGATCGCCATCCGGCAAAAGGACTTCGGCATCTGGAAGCCGCTGACGTGGGCGGACTACTGGCAACGCGCCTGCCGGGTGGGGCTGGGCCTGCGAGCCCTGGGTTTGAGCCGGGGCGGGCGCGTGGCTATCGTGTCCGAGAACCGCGTGGAATGGCTGCTGACGCAGTTGGGCGCGGGCACCGTCGGCGGCGTGGCGGTGGGAGTCTATCCCACCAGCCCGGCCGAAGAAATGGGCTACGTGCTGGAACATGCGGACGTGGAACTGGTGGTATGCGAGGACCAGGAGCAGACCGACAAGGTGTTGCAGGTGGCCAGCCGCTTGCCGTTGCTGCGGCGTATCGTGATCGTGGAAACCAAGGGTCTGCGCTCGTATGCGCCGGCGGACCGTCAGCGTATTGCGACCTTCGCCGAGACCGAGGCCGACGGTGCCGGCCGGGAAGCGGCGGAGCTGCCCGCCCTGAACGCGGCGCTGGACGCGCAGGGGCTGGACGACACCGGCCTGATGATCTACACGTCGGGTTCCACGGGCAAACCCAAAGGGGCGATGCTGAGCTACCGCAACATGCGTGGCGTGGCGCCGGGCATCGCGGACCGGCTGTCGATGGATGCGGATAGCGTGCATCTGTCGTACTTGCCGCTGTGCCACGTGGCCGAGCAGATGCTGTCGACGTTCGTGCCGCTGTATGTGGGCTCGCAAGTGAATTTCGGCGAATCCATTCGCACGGTGCAGGAAGACCTGCGCGAAGTGGCCCCGACCATCTTCCTGGGGGTCCCGCGCATCTGGGAAAAACTCCACGCGTCGATATCCATCAAAATGCAGGAAACCGGCCGCTTGCAGCGCTGGCTCTACCAGCGCGCGCTGGCGGCGTGCGCGCCGTTCCTGGAGAAGTCTCCGGCGCAATACACCACGGCCGAGCGCTTGACGCATGCGCTGTGGTACTGGCTGGTGCTGCGGGCCTTGCAGAACTTCGTCGGCTTGCGCCGGGCGCGCGTGGCGATGACCGGGGCGGCGCCGATCCCGCCGGACGTGGTGCGCTACTTTCGCAATTTGGGCGTGCCGCTGCTGGAGGTCTATGGGCTGACGGAATCGGCGGGCATGATTTTCGGGCAGCATCCCGACCGCGTGAAGGTTGGCACGGTGGGCGAGCCCATCCTGGGCGTGGAATGGAAGATGGGCGAGGCCGGCGAATTGCTGGTTCGCGGCGACATGGTGTTCCAGGGCTACTACAAGCACGCCGAGGCGACGGCCGACACGGTGCGCGACGGCTGGCTGCATACGGGCGACGTGGTGGCGGAACAGGATGGCCGCGTCCGGATCGTTGACCGCTTGAAAGACATCATGATTACGGCTGGCGGCAAGAACCTGACCCCGTCAGAGATCGAAAACGCCGTTAAGGGCAGCCCTTACGTGAAGGAGTGCATCGTCATCGCCGACGGGCGCAAGTACGTGTCGGCGCTGATCCAGCTGGAGTTCGAGACGGTGGCCAAGTGGGCGGAGTCGCGCCGCATCGCGTTTACGCACTTCCGGTCGTTGGCCGAGTGCGCGCAAGTGCGCGAGCTGGTCCAGCAGGAAGTGTCGCGTGCCAACGGGGGCCTGGCTCCGGTGGCGCAGATCAAGCGCTTCCATCTGCTGACCAAGGAATTGGACCACGACGATGGCGAGGTGACGGCGACGATGAAAGTCAGGCGCGCCAGCATCTATCGCACCTACGCAAACGAAATCGAAACGCTGTACGTTGAGGAGACGCTGGCATGAACGAAGCCGTGATCGTGGAAGCGGTGCGCACGCCGTTCGGCCGCCGCGGCGGATGGTGGGCGGACACTCGGCCCGATACGCTGCTGGCCCAGACGGTGCAGGGACTGCTTGCGCGCGCCGGACTGCCGGGCGGCAAGGTCGAAGACCTGATCGCCGGCTGCGTGAGCCAGGCGGGCGAGCAGGGCGCCAACATCGGACGCCTGGCCGCGATGCTCTCGGGCCTGCCGGAAAGCGTGCCGGGCGTGGCCTTGAACCGCATGTGCGGCTCCAGCCAGCAGGCGGTGCATTTTGGCGCGCAGGCCATTGCCGCGGGCGACATGCGGTATGTGGTGGCGGGCGGCGTCGAAAGCATGAGCCGCGTGCCGATGTTCCTGGACGTGACGTTGGGGCAGAGCGAATTTCGCGGCTTCGAATCCCTGAACCCGGCGCTGCTTGAGCGCTATCCGTTGATCCACCAGATTGAAAGCGCGGAACGCATCGCCGACCATTGGCAACTATCGCAGGCCGCGATGGACGAGTGGGCGCGCGAAAGCCATGCGCGTGCCTGGGCCGCCGCCCGCGCGGGTCTGCATGCGGAACTGCTGCCGGGCCCGCAAGAGGCCGCGCATCGGGACGAAGGCATACGCGAGGCGACCGACCCGGCGCGGATGGCGGCGATGGCGCCCGCGATGCGTCCGGCCGGACAAGGCGGCGTGACGGCCGCCAATGCCAGCCAGCTGGCTGACGGCGCGGCGGCGGTCTTGCTGGCCGACCGCGACATCGCGCTGTCCGACGGGCTGCGGCCGCGTGCGCGCTTCCTGGCGCGGGTGGTGGTGGGGTCGGATCCCGTGATGCAGTTGACGGGCGTGATCCCGGCCACGCGGCTGGCGCTTGAGCGGGCCGGCCTGACGCTGGCCGACATAGACTGGGTCGAGATCAATGAAGCCTTCGCCAGCGTGGTGCTGGCCTGGCAGCGCGAACTGGGCGCCAAGCCGGCGCGGATCAACCCGTGGGGCGGCGCAATCGCGCATGGGCATCCGCTGGGGGCGACGGGCGCGGGGCTGATGGCGAAGATGCTGGCCGGCCTGGAAGCGACGGAAGGCGAATTCGGGATGCAGCTGATGTGCATCGGCCACGGCATGGCGACGGCGACCATCATCCAGAGGCTGTGATCGCACATGGAAAAGACAGCAGCCGCGCCGCGCGAGGAAAGCGGGGAGTCCGAACGCCGCCGCGAACTGGTGCTGACGGCGGCCCGTTTGTTCTGCAAGCACGGATACGAACGCACGACGGTGCGTGAGCTGGCTCGGGCCGTCGGCCTGCAATCAGGCAGCCTGTTCCATCACTTTCGCAGCAAGGAGGCGATCCTGGTGGCGGTGATGAACAACGGTATCCAGGAGGTGATCGACGACGGCGAACGGGCGCTGGCGCATTACGACGCGCCGGCGGACCGCCTGGGGGCCCTGTTCCGCGTCCATATGTGGAGCATGCTGCATGGCGCCGGGGGCGATGCGATGAATGCGCTGGTGTACGAGTGGCGCAGCCTGTCGGCGCCCAGCCAGTCGGCCGTGAAAGCGTTAAGCGACCGTTACGAGGCCATGTGGCAATCGGTGGTGGCGGAGGCCGTGGCGGCCGGGTTGATCAAGGGCGACGCGCGCGTCATCAAACGCTGCGTGCTGGGGGCGATGAACCTGACCGTGCAGTGGTACAAGCCGGGCGGGCGGCTGGCGCCCGCCGAGTTCATCGACGCGATGCTGCTGGCCGCCTTGCCCGGCTTGCCCGCAGGGGCCGGGACGTGGCCGGTTGAGGTCAGCCCCGGCGCTTGAGGAACGCGCCGACGGCGCAGGCCGTGCCCAGCGCCAGCAGCGAACCGGATACGGGAAGCAGGAAGTCCGCTTCGCCGTGGTAGCCGCCGCCGGTGACGCCGCCCGCCACGCCACCCATCCAGAACAGGGCGGTCAGCAGCGATGCCACGACCGAGATCGCCGCAGCGATGCATAGGGCGATGAATATCGGCCGGCGTGGCCGGACGGGCGCGTAGGGGGCGCCCGGCTGGATCCGGCGGGGTTGTTTGATCCAGTAGACCAGCCCCGCCACCACCAGCAGCAGCATCAGGATCTTGAAGATCATGACGCGGCCGATGCCTTAGTCTTCACGGCGCAGGTGCGGGAAGAGGATGACGTCGCGGATGCTGGGACTGTCAGTCAGCAGCATGACCAGGCGGTCGATGCCGATGCCGCAGCCGCCCGTCGGAGGCATGCCGTATTCCAGGGCGCGGATGTAGTCCGCATCGTAGAACATGGCTTCTTCGTCGCCGGCGTCCTTGGCTTCGACTTGCGAGCGGAAGCGTTCGGCCTGGTCTTCGGGGTCGTTCAATTCCGAGAAGCCGTTGGCGATTTCGCGGCCCGTCATGAAGAGCTCGAAGCGTTCGGTGATGCCTTCGCGCGTGTCGGAGGCGCGGGCCAGCGGCGACACTTCGACCGGGTAGTCGATGATGTACGTCGGGTTCCAGAGCTTGGCTTCGGCGGTTTCTTCGAACAGCGCCAGTTGCAGCGCGCCCAGGCCGGCGCGCGACAGCACGGGGCCGTCGGCGTCCGCGCCCAGCTTCTTCAGTTCGGCGCGCACGAAAGCGGCGTCGTCCAGTTGCGCCTGGGTGTAGCCCGGCGCGTACTTCAGGATGGCTTCGCAGATCGTCAGGCGGTCGAACGGCTTGGACAAGTCCAGTTCGCGTTCGCCATAGGTCAGGACGGCGCTGCCGGTAGCCGAGATGGCGGCCTGGCGGATCAGTTCTTCCGTGAAGTCCATGAGCCAGCGGTATTCCGCGAAGGCTGCATAGAACTCCATCATCGTGAATTCAGGATTGTGACGCGGGCTGACGCCTTCGTTGCGGAAGTTGCGGTTGACTTCGAACACGCGTTCGAAGCCGCCGACAATCAGGCGCTTCAGGTAGAGCTCGGGCGCGATGCGCAGGTACATTTCCATGTCCAGCGCATTGTGGTGCGTCACGAAGGGCTTGGCCGCCGCGCCGCCCGGGATCGGGTGCAGCATGGGCGTTTCCACTTCAAGGAAACCGGCGTTCAGCATGAACTGGCGGATGCTGCCCACGGCCTTGCTGCGCGCTTCGAACGTGCGGCGCGTGGCGTCCGTCATGATGAGGTCGACGTAGCGCTGGCGGTAACGCAGTTCCTGGTCGGCCACGCCGTGGAACTTGTCCGGCAGCGGGCGCAGCGACTTCGACAGCAGGCGGGCGGTGGCGGCGTGGACCGACAGTTCGCCCTTGTTGGTCTTGAAGACCGACCCTTCGATGGCGATGATGTCGCCGATGTCCCATTGCTTGAACGCGGCGTAGTTGTCTTCGCCCAGCGTGCCACGGTCCAGGTAGATCTGGATGCGGCCGGTGCTGTCTTGCAGCGTGGCGAAGCTGGCCTTGCCCATGACGCGCTTGAGCATCATGCGGCCGGCGACCTTGACGGTGACGGCGGCGGCGGCCAGCGCTTCCTGCTCTTGGCCGTCGTACTTGTCATGCAGGGCGGCGGCGCGGGCGTCCGGAACGAAATCGTTGGGATACGCGACCCCGGTTTCGCGCAGTTTGGCCAGCTTGGCGCGCCGTTCGGCGATCAAGCGGTTTTCATCCTGGGCGGGGGCCGGAGTGGTCGAGTGGTCGGTCATGGTCGGGGGATCAGTCGTAATTGCGGATGTCGTCGATTTCGGTCGTGCCGAAATCTTCGCGATCCAGATAGGCAAGAATGCGGGAGGCCACGTTGGCGGGCGAAGAGAGCTTGCCCGTGGCGTGAAAGTCCTGGAATTTGGCCAGCGCCGGGAAGCTTTCCGGGCTGCTGGAACGAATGGCCGCCTGCATGTCGGTGTCGACGATGCCGGGGGCAAGCGCGACGATGCGCGCGCCGTCGGCGCCTTGTTCCTGCTTGACCACGCGCGAGTACATGTCCAGCGCGGCTTTGGTGGCGCAGTACACGCCCCAGCCGGCGTTCGGGTTGCGGCCCGCGCCGGAGGAGATGTTCAGCACGCGGCGGTCGGCGGCAATGTCTTCGACGGCGGCCAGGAAGCGCGCGGTCAGGAGCATGACGGCGGTGACGTTCAGATTGAAAGCCGCCGTGATGGCCGCGCTGTCGATCAGCGCGTCGGTGCCGGCGACGGGGTGGACCGTGCCCGCGTTGTTGATCAACAGATAGCGGCGGGCATCGCGCGGGAGGGTCGAGCAGATGCGTTCGGCCGCGGCTTCGGCCGCCTTCAGGTCCGAGAGGTCCACGGACAACTGTTCCAGCTGCACGTCTTGCGAGCGCGCGTAGGCGGCAAGTTCGGGGTCTTCGCGGCGGGCCAGCGTGATCAGGCGAGTGCCCGGTTTGGCCAGGCCGCGCGCCATGGCGGCGCCGATGCCGCGCGATGCGCCGGTCAGAATTGCGATGGTGTCAGACATTCGTGGACCTCTGGAGTGCGGTTAGCGGAAGTATCGCGACGGACTTAGACGCCTTGCTTCAGGCTGGCCTGGATGAAGGGATCCAGGTCGCCATCCAGCACTTTCTGCGTGTTGGAGATTTCGACGTTCGTGCGCAGGTCCTTGATGCGGCTTTGATCCAGGACGTAGGAACGGATCTGATGGCCCCAGCCCACATCGGTCTTGGAGTCTTCCAGCTTCTGCTGTTCAGCCATGCGGTTGCGCATTTCCAGTTCGTAGAGCTTGGACTTCAGCATCTGCATCGCTTCGGCGCGGTTGCGGTGCTGCGATCGGTCGTTCTGGCACTGCACCACGATCCCGGTGGGGATGTGGGTCAGGCGCACGGCGGAATCGGTCTTGTTGATGTGCTGGCCGCCGGCGCCGGACGCGCGGTAGGTATCCACGCGCAGGTCGGCGGGATTGACATCGACTTCGAACGAATCATCGACTTCGGGGTAGACGAACACGCTGGCGAACGACGTGTGGCGGCCGCCCGAAGAATCGAACGGACTCTTGCGGACCAGGCGGTGCACGCCGGTTTCGGTGCGCAGATAGCCAAAGGCGTATTCGCCTTCGATCTTGATCGTGGCGGACTTCAGGCCTGCGACTTCACCTTCGGATTCTTCCAGGATTTCAGCCTTGAAGCCCTTGCGCTCGGCGTACTTAAGGTACTGGCGCAGCAGCATCGAGGCCCAGTCCTGCGCTTCCGTGCCGCCCGCGCCTGCCTGGATGTCCACGAAGCAGTTCAAGGGGTCGGCCGGATTGGAGAACATGCGGCGGAATTCCAGGTCTTCGAGCTTTTCCTGGTAGCCGTTGGCGTCGAGTTCGATGGATTCCAGCGTGGAATCGTCGTCATCGGCCTTGGCCATTTCAAACAGTTCGTTGGCGTCGGCCAGGCCCATGCCCAGACCCGTGAGCGTTTCCACCACGGTTTCCAGCGCTTTCTTTTCACGGCCCAGGTCTTGGGCGTGTTTGGGGTCGTTCCAGACGGCCGGGTCTTCGAGCTCGGCGTTTACGACTTGCAGGCGTTCAGCTTTGGCATCGTAGTCAAAGATACCTCCGTAGAGCCTGTTCGCGCTCCGCGTAATCGGCGAGGCGGGCTGCGAGCTGGTTCTGACGTTCGGCTTCCATGATGATCCTGTCCTGATGACTTTTGTGCGAAACCTGGCATTTTACCGTGGATGGCTCAACTGCGCGGGCGCGTGTTGCAAGAATGGGGACGGATGTGTTTCCAGGGGTGTTCGCTCCCCTGGGGTGTTCACTTCCCCAGCGGGGCACTTCCTTTACCCGCGAGGCCTAGCCCGCGTGTTCAATCACCAGTTGCACCGACACCATGCCGTTCCAGGTGTTTTGTTCCAGCCGGTAGGCGGCCTGGATGTGTTCGGGCAGCGACTGGTCGTGGCCGAACCAGATGGCGTCAAAGCGTTGGTGGCCGCGTTCCAGTGACAGCTTCAGGTGCTTTTCGCCGACCAGGCGCTGGTTGCGCACGGTGAACTCGTCCAGGAACAAGGGGGCGGCGAAGCCGGCGCCCCACACTTGCTGCTGCAGCATGCCCGCGACGTCGGCGTTGGCGTAGCCGGACTCCAGCGAGCCGTCGGTTTCGATGACGGGTTCGAAGGTGTCACGCCCGGTCAGTTCGCGCACGGCGGCGTCGAACGCGGGGGCGAAGGCCGGGAAGTCCTCGCGGCCCAGGGTCAAGCCCGCCGCCATCGCGTGGCCGCCGAACTTGCGGATCAGGTTGGGATGGCGCTTGGACACCAGGTCCAGGGCGTCGCGCAGGTGCACATCGGGGATTGAACGGCCGGAGCCGCGGATTTCGTCGTCGCCCGCTGGTGCGAAGGCCAGCGTGGGGCGCCAGAACTTTTCCTTCAGGCGCGAGGCCACGAGCCCCACCACGCCCTGGTGCCAGCCGGGGTCGAACACGCACACCGTGGCGCCCGACGCGGCATTGGGTTCTTCCATGGCGGCCAGCGCTTGTTCGCGCATTTCGGCTTCGATGGTGCGGCGCTCGCGGTTGATGTTGTCGAGTTCACGCGCCATTTCCAGCGCCTGGGCTTCGTCATCGGTGGTCAGGCAGGCGATGCCCAGGCTCATGTCGGCCAGGCGGCCCGCCGCGTTGATGCGGGGCCCCAGCGCGAAGCCCAGATCGAAGCCGTTGGCGCTGCGGGGTTCGCGGCCGGCCACGGCGAACAGCGCGCGCAGGCCCGGTTGAAGCCGGCCGCTGCGCATGCGCTGCAGGCCTTGCGTAACCAGCAGGCGATTGTTGGCATCCAGCTTGACCACGTCGGCCACCGTGCCTAGCGCGACCAGGTCGGACAGCGTGTCCAGGCGCGGGCCGCCGTCGGCCGCGTAGACGCCGCGGCGGCGCAGCTCGGCGCGCAATGCCAGCATCATGTAGAAAATGACGCCCACGCCGGCCAGGTTCTTGGACGGAAAACCGCAGCCTGGCTGGTTGGGATTCACGATGGCCAGCGCGTCGGGCAGGGTGTCGCCCGGCAGGTGGTGGTCGGTGATGACGACGCCGATGCCTGCCGCGTTGGCGGCGGCCACGCCGTCCACGCTGGCGATGCCGTTGTCGACCGTGATGATGATGTCGGGCTTGCCGCTGCGGTGGCGGACGGCCAGGTCGACCACGGCGGGCGACAGGCCATAGCCGGTTTCGAAGCGGTTGGGCACCAGGAAGTCGACGTCGGCGCCCATCGCGGACAAGGCGCGCAGGCCGACCGCGCAGGCGGTGGCGCCGTCGCAGTCATAGTCGGCCACGATCAGCATTTTCTTGCCGGATTGCAGGGCGTCGGCCAGCACGCCAGCGGCGTGCGCCGAGTGCGTCAGGCCCGCGGGCGGCAGCAGCGACGGCCAGGCCAGCTTGGTCTGGTCGGGGTGGCTGACGCCACGGGCGGCCCATAGACGGGCCAGCAGGGGATGGATGCCCGAGGCTTCCAGGACGCGGCAGGCATCCAGGTCAGCCGGGCGGATAGTCAAGCGGGGTGTGACCACCAGGCGCTCCAGTTTTTCTTGGGGGGGGGCAGCAAGCCAAGCAGGCCCCCGCGCGGTTTCAGGGTAAGGGCGACCTGGCGGTCGTCGCCCAACAACAGCAGTTCAGCGGGCGTGTCGGGCACGCCTTTCTTGCCGGCCAACGGGCGCAGGTGCTGGGTATCCAGCTTGGCCAGCGCGTCCAGCCAGGCGGACCAGTCGCCGGTGCGCTGCGGGGTGTCCAGCTCGGTCAGTACGCGTTCGGGGCCGGCGGGCGCGATGGGCCAGGACGTGCCGCCGCCATACAGCCACAAGGCGTTGACGGGTGCCAGGCCGCGGGCGGCGCGCGCATCGTTGACGGGATGCTCGTGCCACGCCATCTGTATTTCGTTCAGCAGCCGCCGCCAGGGGCGCGTTTCCGTATCCTGCCGCCACCATTCGTTCAGGCGTTGGCCGGCCACGACCAGCGGTGAAGCCGTGTGCGGACGCAAGCCGTCGGGCAGCCGCAGGCGCCACCGCTGCGGGGACAGGGCCTCTACGGAAAAACCGGTGCCTTCGAACAGCGGGCGCGCCGTGTCCAGCAGCGCGGCGGTTTCTTCGGGCAGCAGGTCCATCTGGGTGGGATCCAGCAGGTTGGCCTGGTCGGCGCCCAGCGCCAGATGGACCAATTCGGCCAGCCAGACGGCCTCGCCAGTGGGCGCGTGGCCGGCGGCCAGCAGCGGCCCCAGGCCGGCGCCTTGCAGCAGGCCGGGTTCGGGCGTGTAGCCCGCGCGGCGCAACTGCCAGGATTCGAAAGCGGTGCAGCCGTGGCCGCGCACGTCGAAGGCGGCGGGGCGCGCCGTGCCGGCCAGCAGCCAGCTGTGCAGCGTGGGTGCGCGTTCGGGCAAGAGCTTGGCAAGCTCGGCGGCAACGGGAAGGGCGGGCAGGGCGCCCGGAATGACGATCAGCATGGCGGGATTGTAGTCCGCGCGCGCCAGGGGAACTAAGCGGTGGTGGCGACTGCCATAGGTTGACACGGCTGGTCGTGGAACCGCACATCCGCGGCGCGATTTCCAGGCCGTTAATGCCATAATGCGCACGTGCTGAAAATACCCTACGAACTCTGGATAGGCGCCCGCTATGCCGGGTTGGCCCGAATCCGCCAGCGACGCGGGCGCCGCGATCGCTTCATCTCTTTCATCGCCGCCAGCTCCATGGCGGGCATCGCGCTGGGCGTCGCCGCTCTGATCGTGGTGCTGTCCGTGATGAACGGGTTTCAAAAAGAAGTGCGCGACCGCATGTTGTCGGTGTTGCCGCACATTGAACTGTACATCCCGGGGGGCTTGCCCGAACGGGTGCTGGAGCAGTGGCGGCAGTTCGCTGACGCGGCCAAGCAGAACCCCGAAGTCAAGGCCGGCGCGCCCTTTGTGGCGGCGCAGGGCATGCTGGTGCGGGGGCAGGCGCTGCGGGGCGTGCAGGTGCGCGGCATTGATCCTGCCACTGAAGGCAACGTGTCCGACCTGCCGCGCCAGATGGTTTCGGGCAAGCTGGCCGACCTGAAGGCGGGCGGCTTTGGCGTGGTGCTGGGCAACGAACTGGCCGACGGCCTGGGCGTGAAGCTGGGCGATACGCTGCTGATGATGGCGCCGCAAGGCTCGATCAGTCCGGCGGGTTTCGCGCCGCGCATGCGCCAGTTCACGGTGGTGGGGGTGTTCTCGTCCGGGCACTATGAATACGATTCCTCGCTGGCGTTCGTCGACAACGAAGACGCCGCGCGCGTGTTCCGGGAAAGCGGCACGGCCGGCGTGCGTCTGCGCATCGCCGACATGCAGAAAGCGCCCGAAGTGGCCAGCGAACTGAAGAAAGTACTGCCGCCGTATGTGATGGCCAGCGACTGGTCGCGCAACAACCGCACCTGGTTTGCGGCCGTGCAGACCGAAAAACGCATGATGTTCCTGATCCTGGCGCTGATCGTGGCCGTGGCGGCGTTCAACCTGCTGTCGTCGCTGGTGATGGCCGTGAAGGACAAGCAGTCTGATATCGCCATCTTGCGCACGCTGGGCGCGGGCCCGGGCGAAGTGGCCCGCATCTTCCTGGTGCAGGGCGCGCTGATCGGCGTCATCGGCACCTTGCTGGGCGTAGCGGGCGGCATTGTCATTGCGTACAACGTGGACGTGATCGTGCCCTTCATCGAACGTCTGCTGGGCGTGCATTTCCTGCCGCGCGAAGTCTATTTCATCAGCGCCTTGCCGTCCGACCCGCAAGTGGGCGATATCGTCACGATTGGCCTGACCTCCCTGGTGCTGTCGCTGCTGGCGACGCTGTATCCCAGCTGGCGCGCATCGCGCCTGCAACCCGCACAGGTGCTGCGCCATGATTGACGCCCCGAATCGTTCCTCTTCGACGCCAGCCTTGCAGGCCGAGAATATCGTCAAGGTCTACGACGAGGGCCCGGCCCGCATCGAAGTGCTCAGCAACGTCAGCCTGTCCGTGGCGCGCGGCGAAATGGTCGCCATCGTGGGCGCGTCGGGCTCGGGCAAGAGCACGTTGCTGCATATCCTGGGCCTGTTGGATGTGCCGACCAGCGGTTCGGTGTCCGTCGATGGAAACCTGGCCGTCGGTTTGTCCGAAGCCAAGAAAAGCGCGGTGCGCAACAGCAGCCTGGGTTTCGTGTACCAGTTCCATCATCTGCTGGCCGAGTTTTCGGCGCTGGACAATGTGGCGATGCCGCTGATCGTGCGCCGTGAAAACCGCGACAAGGCCCGCGAGGCCGCGCGCGAGGTCCTGGCTTTGGTGGGCCTGGCCGCCCGTGAAGACCACTTCCCGGGGCAGTTGTCCGGCGGCGAACGCCAGCGGGTGGCGCTGGCGCGCGCGCTGGTGACGCGGCCGGTGTGCGTGCTGGCCGACGAACCCACGGGCAACCTGGATCGCAACACGGCGCACAAGATGTTCGAGCTGCTGACCCGCGTGAACCAGGAGTCAGGCACGGCGTTCGCTATCGTGACGCATGACCCGGAACTGGCCGCTCGTGCCGACCGCCAATTGCTGATGGAAAACGGCCGGCTGGTATCGGGATAAGGCGATACGAGGGGATAATTCCGACAAGGAGGCCACGCCCATGCTGATCGACACCCACTGCCATCTGGATGCCGCCGAATTCGATACCGACCGCCAGCAGGTGGCCGACCACGCCTGCGGGGCCGGCGTCCAATCCATCGTAATTCCGGCCATCGAGCGTGCCAATTTTCCGATCGTCCGGGACCTGGCCGGCCAGATCGCCGGCGGTGCGTATGCGCTGGGCATCCATCCCCTGTTTGTGCAGCGCGCCGACGATTCCGACCTGGACGTGCTGCGCGACACCATCAAGCAGTCGCTAGGCGACCCACGATTTGTCGCCATCGGCGAGATCGGCCTGGACTTTTTCGTGCCCGAGATCTCGTCGGGCGAACCCCGTGAACGCCAGGAACGCTTCTACGCCGCGCAGTTGGACATGGCCGAGGAGTTCCGCTTGCCGGTGTTGTTGCATGTGCGCCGGTCGCAAGACATTCTGCTGAAGTATCTGCGCCGCCATGGCCGTATCGGCGGCATCGCGCACGCCTTTAACGGTAGCGCGCAGCAGGCCCAGGCCTTCATCGATCATGGTTTTGCGTTAGGGCTGGGCGGGGCCATGACCTACGAGCGCGCCTTGCAGATCCGCCGGCACGCCGTGGACGTGGACTTGGCGCATCTGGTGCTGGAGACGGATGCGCCCGATATCCCGCCGGCCTGGCTGCATCCGCCTCACCGCCGTAATCGGCCCGGGGAACTGGCCCGCATCGCCGGGGTGCTGGCCGAATTGCGCGGCATTTCGCCCGCGCAGGTGGCGCAGGCCACCACCGCCAACGCCATGCGCGTGCTGCCGCGACTGCCGGCCGCCATTCTGGCCGACGCCGACTGACTTCCGTCCCCCGATGTAGGCGACGCGATGACGGCAGTTGTCGTGTGGATGCCTCATATTTCCAAGCGACTACGGCCCGACCAAGACCGGTACCAGCGCGCCGACGGCCAATGCCAATTGGAGCAATTCATACCGCGAGGTGCTGGAAGGCCGTCGCCTGTGGGCGTCGGCGAACATCACCTTCTGATCGCGCGGAAGCCCCGGCTGTTGCCGGGCAGCGTCGCCAGGGCCCCGTCGCGTGCGGGGCCTGTTGCATTCAGGACGCTAGACGAGAAGCGGTAGTTCCATGCGCACGCTAAGGCCCTGCGGCGAGACATTGCGGGCCGAAATCCGGCCCTTGTGCGCCGCGATCGCCGCTTGCGCGATGGACAAGCCCAGGCCGGCGCCCGAGCCCGGCGCCTTCGAGCCGGAGGCAGTTCGGAAGAAGGGCTCAAACAGGGATTCCAGATCGGCGGGCGGCACGCCGGGGCCGCGGTCCTCGATTTCCAGGCAGGCGTCGCGCGCGCCGACCAACAGGCGTACCCGGATCGCGCTGTGCGCGGGCGCGAATCGCACGGCGTTGCGCAGTACGTTTTCGATGGCGCTGGCCAGGCTGTCGCGATCACCGGTCACCGGCACCGGGGCCGGGCTGTCCCAAAGAATGCGCACCTGGTGTTCGCCCGCTTCGTACCGGGCGTCGTCCACGACGGCGGACACGACACCGGCCAGGTCCAGCGCGTCGCTGGGCTCGGGCTGGGCGCCCAGGCGGGCCAGGCGCAACGTATTGCCGACCAGCGTGTCCAGGCGCTCGCATTCGCGTTCGATGCGGTCCAACTGCATGTCCTGGCGCTCGTCCTTGCGCCGCGCCAGTTCGGCGGCCAGGCGCAGCCGGGCAAGCGGCGAACGCAATTCGTGCGCGATGTTATGCAGCAGTTGCTCGCGGGTGTCCACCAATGCCTTCAACCGGTCAGCCATGGCGTTGAAGTCGCGCGCCAACAGGCCAAGTTCGTCCTTGCGTCCGGCCAGCTTGGGGGGCGTCTGCGCATCCAGGCGCCCGGCGGCCAGCGCGTGCGTGGCCTGGCGTAGCTGCGTCAGCGGCGCGGTGACGTGGCGGGTGAGCGCCCAGCACAACGGCGCGGTGACCGCCAACGCGAAAAGCAGTAGCGCCAGCGCCACGGGCGAGAGGCCCAGCACTTCCCAATGCGACGAATCAAAAGGCAGGAACAGCATCAGCAGTTGGGAACCGTCGGGCAGATCGAGCCGCTGCGGCTGCCACCAGGAAACGCGCTCGCCAGCGGGGTCGGGCTGCAGGTAGTCCGCTTGCGTCGACCGATCGGTGGCCGCCCGGTAGGCGGCAAGCCAGTCGTGCGTGCGGGCGGGCAGGGTCCGGCCCAGGATTTCCGTGTCGCGGGCGTCCAGCACGTAGATCTTCAGCGCCGAGTAGCGTCGATCCATGGCTTCAACCCAGCGTTCCAGGCCCTTCATGCCGTGATTGCGGGCGACTTGCCGGGCGTCGTGGGTGAGGCTGGCCGGATTCAGGCCGTCCAGCGAGTTGATGCGATACCAGGCGACCGTCGCGGTGAACAGCATGCCGCACACCAGGATGATGGCCATGGCGCCCCAGAAGGTCAGGAACGCGCGCCAGAAGAGCGACCGGGTGGGTAGCAGCCAGGGCATCAGGCCGCGCCCGCCAGCACATAGCCCAGCCCGCGCAGGTTGCGGATCGACAGCGTATCGCCGGACGTGCCCAGGCGCAGCTTCTTGCGCAGTGTGCTGATGTGGGTGTCGATGCTGCGGTCGTAACGTTCCGGCCGGCGTCCCAACGCATACATGCCGATCTGTTCGCGGGCGACCACTTGCCCGGGGGCGCGCATCAACAGTTCCAGGATGCGCTGTTCGGCCCCCGTCAGCAGAACGTCTTCACCGTCCAGCCGGACCCGGCCGCTGGCGGGGTCCAGCGTCAATGCGCCCAGCGTCAGGCTTGGCGTAGTGGCTTCCGGCACTTCTTCAAAGCGCCGCAGCACCGCGGTGATGCGGGCCTTGAGTTCGCGGGGGCTGAAGGGTTTGGCCAGGTAGTCGTCGGCGCCGAATTCCAGCCCCAGCACGCGGTCGGTCTCGCCGCCGTGGGCGGTGAACATGATGACCGGGCGGCGCGAGCGCCGGCGGTAATGCTTAAGCAGGTCCAGCCCGCTGCCGTCCGGCAGCATCAGGTCAAGCAGCACCAGGTCGTAATCGTGTTGCGCCAGCAGGGCAAGGCCGTGGGCGCCCGTATGGGCCAGCGTAAGCAGGCTGTGATTCGGTTCGAGGTATTCGCGCAGCATCTGTGCAAGCTCGACGTCGTCGTCGATCAGCAGGATGCGGTGCGCGACCGCTGAGTGAGTAAAAGGCATCCGTATTGAGTGTCCAGCACCCGGTAGTCTGGCGCATCGCCATGCCGCCGAGTGTCAAGAAGTGCGAAGAAGATAAAAGTTGTGGAAAGGCGTTTGCCCGCCTCCAACAGCCTCAATTCTAATATGAGAATAGTTTTCATTAAGAAATAAGAGGCGGACTTAGTGTCGCACACAGGGTGCGCCGCGGGTCCGGTACGGGAGAAAGCGGAATCATGAGCAGCAACGATCTGGCCTTGGGCGGCCGCATTCGGGTATCGCGCACGCGGTTGGCGGCGGCGCTCTGCGCGGCGGGGCTGGGCGTGGGCCCGGCGGCGGTTTGGGCGCAGGCGAGCGACTCCCCGAAGACGATGGAAACCGTCGTGGTGACCGCCAGCGGGTTCGAACAGCAGATCAAGGACGCCCCGGCGTCGATCAGCGTCATTACCCGCGAAGACCTGGACAAGAAGTTCTACCGCGACGTGAACGACGCGCTGCTGGAGGTGCCGGGCGTCATCATCACGGGCGGGGGCGACCGCCAGGACATCAGCCTGCGCGGCATGGGCCCGCAATACACGCTGATCCTGATCGACGGCAAGCGCCAGAGTTCGCGGGAAACGCGCACCAACTCGGATTCCGCCGGCGTGGAAGGCGGCTGGACGCCGCCGCTGGCCGCCATCGAACGGATCGAAGTCGTGCGCGGCCCGATGTCGTCCCTGTATGGTTCGGACGCAATGGGTGGGGTGATCAACATCATCACCCGCAAGGTGCCCAACGAATGGGGCGGCGAAATCCGCCTGGACACCACCATCCAGGAAAGCAATAAATCGGGCGACATCTACCAGGGCAACTTCTACCTGTCCGGGCCCATCAAGACCGACCTGCTGGGCTTGCAGATTTACGGCCAGTCGTCGCAGCGGGATGAAGACGATATCGTCAACGGCTTTCGCAAGCGAAATTCGGACAGCGTGACCGCCAAACTGGCGCTGACGCCCAACCGTAATCACGACATCGTGCTGGAAGGCACGACCATGCGCCAGAAGTACGAGAACACACTGGGCAAGACGGTCGCGCCGCAACCGCCGGGCGTCGCATGCGGGCGCAACGGCTGCCCCGCGTCGTCGGAAACGGACTACCGCAGCAACAAATGGGCGCTGTCGCACACGGGGCGCTGGGGCTGGGCAGTGTCGGACAGCTATGTGCAGCAGGAAGAGTTCGACAACCGTTCGCGGCAGATGAAGATCAAGAACCTGAATCTGCAATCCAGCTGGACGCTGCCGCTGGGCTCGCACATGCTGACCCTGGGCGGCACCTACCTCAGCCAGCGCCTGAATGACCAGACCGGCAACCAGTTGGCGGGCGGCCCCAACAAGATCGACCGCTACCAATGGGCGTTGTTCGCCGAAGACGAATGGCGCCTGACCGACAGTTTTGCCGTCACGGCCGGCCTGCGCATGGACGAGGACGAGAATTTCGGCACCCACTTCAGCCCGCGCCTGTACGGCGTGTGGCAAATGGCCGAGCGGTGGACGCTGAAGGGCGGGGTATCGACCGGCTTTCGCGCGCCCGACCTGCGCCAGACGGTGGCGGGCTGGGGGCAGGTCAGCCGCGGCGGCAACATGTACGGCAACCCGGACCTGACGCCCGAAAAGTCGGTGACCGAGGAAATCGGCATTCTGTATGACGACGGCGAAGGCTTCAACGCCGGCCTGACCGTGTTCAACAACGACTTCAAGGACAAGATCACGCGCGTGGGTTGCCCGGCCTCGCAATGCCCCGAAGGCCCGAACCAGTTTGGCGCCAGCCCCACCACCTACATGAACGTGGACAAGGCGGTGTCGCGCGGCGTGGAAGCCAACCTGAAGTTGCCGCTGGGCCGTGACTGGTCGCTGACCAGCAGCTACACGTTCACCAAGTCGGAGCAGAAGTCGGGCCAATACCAGGGCCAGCCCCTGAACCAGTTGCCCAAGCATCTGTTCACCACCACCGTGAACTGGCAGGCATCGGACGCGCTGCAAGCCTGGGCCCGCCTGAACTACCGCGGCAAGGAAAGCCAGCCGATCACCAGCGCGTCGTCTTCCTCGTTCATTGCGCCGTCCTACACCTTTGTGGATCTGGGCGGTTCGTATGCCGTGAACAAGACCGTGTCGGTGTATGCCGGCATCTACAACCTGTTCGACAAGCAGGTCACCTACGACGATTACGAGTTCGTGGAAGACGGCCGCCGCTATTGGCTGGGCGTGGGCGTGAAGTTCTGATCTTGAGACACAAGGGGGGCGCTTGCGTCCCCCGCAACACGAAGAGGTAGCGATGACGATGCAAGCAAACATGGGCCGTGCCCGCCACTGGCTGATCCAGGCGGGCGTCGCCTTGGCGATGGGGGCGGCCACGGCAGTGTGCGCGGCCGGCGCCACCATCCCCGTCAAGCATGCGCGGGGCGAGACCGCCGTGCCGGCCAGCCCGACGAAGACCGTCGTGATGGACATGGCCGTGCTGGACACGATGCATGCGCTGGGCATCGACGTGATGGGCGTGCCGTCGGTCGCCAAGCTGCCGCCCCAACTGGCCCAGTACGCCGACACGCGCTATTTGAAGGTGGGCTCGCTGTTCGAACCGAACTACGAGGTCATCCATGCCGCCCAGCCGCAGGTGATCTTCGTGGCCGGCCGGTCGGCGCCCAAGTATGACGAATTGACCAAGCTCGCGCCCACCGTCGACCTGACCGCCGATCCCAAGGATCTGGTCGGCAGCGTGACGCGCAGCACCGAGACGCTGGCGGCCATCTATGGCAAACAGCCTCAGGCCAAGCTGAAGCTGGATGCGTTGCGGGCGTCTATCGCGGCGTTGCACGGCCAGGCGGCGAACGCCGGCACGGCGCTGATCGTGCTGACCACGGGCGGCAAGATGAGCGCCTATGGCCCGGGCTCGCGCTTTGGCGTGATCCACGACGCGTTTGGCGTGAAACCCGCCGCAACCGGTCTGAACGTATCGAACCACGGCCAGGCGATTTCGTTCGAATTCATCGCGCAGACGGATCCCGATTGGCTGTTCGTCATCGACCGCGACGCCGCGATCGGCCGCGAAGGCGTGTCGGCCCAGCGCATGCTGGACAACGACCTGGTGCGTCCCACCAAAGCGTGGAAGAACAAGCGCGTGGTGTATCTGAACGGCTTCAACTGGTATTTGCTGGGTAGCGCCGGCCTGACGTCCATGCAGCAAAACGTGGACGAAATTTCCGCGGCGCTGGCAGAAGGAAAGTAAGCGGCATGTGTGTTGCACGGATGGGCCGCCGGTGAACTGGCGGCACGCGATCAGCGGTTGGGGCGGCCTGACTGTGGTGCTGGCGCTGTTGGCGGTGCTGTGCGCGGCAAGCGTCAGCCTGGGCGCCGGGCAGTTTTCGGTGGCCGCGCTGTGGGGCGGTGGTGAAGACGCCGAACGCGCTTGGCGTTTTCTGATGGTCAGCCGCGTGCCGCGCACCGTGGCGTTGCTGCTGGCCGGCATGTCGCTGGCGGTGGCGGGCCTGATCATGCAGATGCTGGTGCGTAACCGCTTCGTCGAACCTACGACGGCCGGCACGGTCGAGTCCGCCACGTTAGGCATCCTGGTGATCACCTTGCTTGCGCCGGACGCGCCCGTGATCGGCAAGATGCTGACCGCCACGGTCTTTGCGCTGGCGGGCACGTTGCTGTTCCTGGCGCTGCTGCGCCGCGTGCCGTTGCGCACGCCCTTCATCGTCCCGCTGATCGGCTTGATCCTGGGGGGCGTGATCCATGCGGTGACCACCTTCGCGGCGTTCCGGTTCGATCTGCTGCAATCGCTGCACGCCTGGACCACGGGCGACTTCTCGGGCGTGTTGCGCGGCCGCTATGAGTTGTTGTGGATCGGCTTTGCGCTCGCGTGCGCGGCCTATGCCGCGGCCGACCGCTATACCGTGGCAGGCATGGGACGGGAATTCGCCGCTAACCTGGGGCTGAACCACGCCCGGTTGACCCTGGTCGGCCTGCTGATCGTGTCCGCGATTTCCGCGGTGGTGGTGGTGACGGCGGGCGGCATTCCGTTCCTGGGCCTGATCGTGCCCAACGCGGTGAGCCTGCTGCTGGGCGACAACATGCGCCGGTCCATCCCATGGGCGGCCGCGCTGGGCGGCGTCTTCGTGCTGGCTTGCGACATCATCGGCCGGCTGGTGATCCACCCCTACGAAATCCCGATCGGCACCGTCGTGGGTGTACTGGGCAGCATCCTGTTCCTGTGGCTGTTGCGCACGCGGAGGAACCGCCTTGGCTGATAGCTTGCTTGTCGCGACCCGGCAGCCGGCCCGACGCGCGCCGCAGCCCCTGCGTCTGATGTGGCTGGGCGCGGCCGCCCTGGCGTGCATGGTCGCGTTCATGACCTTGGGCGCCAACGGCCAGTGGTCGTTCGTGATTCCGTTTCGCGGTGGCAAACTGGCGGCGATGCTGTTGGTGGCATATGCCGTGGCGGTGTCGTCGGTGCTGTTTCAGACCATCACGCACAACCGCATCCTGACGCCCGCGATCATGGGCTTCGATGCGCTGTATCTGCTGATCCAGGCCGTTGTCGTGTTCGGCTTCGGGCAAGCGGCTACCGCCGCGAACCATCCGGTGGCGGCCTTCCTGCTGGAAGTCGGTGCCATGACCGCGTTTGCCTGCCTGTTGTTTCGCTGGCTGTTTTCGGATGCGGTCCGCAGTCTGCACCTGATGATGCTGGTGGGCATCGTTTTCGGGCTGCTGTTTCGCAGCCTGTCCAATTTCGTGGTGAGGCTGATCGACCCCAACGAGTTCCTGGTGCTGCAGGACCGCATGTTCGCCAGCTTCAATTCGGTGCGCGTGCCGTTGCTGCCGATCGCGCTGGGCGCCGTGTGCGTGGCGACCCTGCTGGTCTGGCGCATGCGCCATCGCTACGACGTGCTGGCGCTGGGCCGCGAGATCGCGTTGAACCTGGGGGTGGATTACCGCCGCAGCCTGATGCTGACCCTGGCCGCGATTGCCGTGCTGGTGTCCGTGTCGACGGCGCTGGTCGGGCCCGTGACCTTCTTCGGCCTGCTGGTCAGCAACCTGGCGTATCAGGCGATGGGGTCCGACAAACACCGGTACACGATTCCCGCGGCGACCTTCCTGAGCGTCATTTTCCTGGTGGGCGGCCAGACGCTGCTGGAACGCGTGCTGGGACTGAACACCACGGTCAGCGTCGTGATTGAATTCGTGGGCGGCGTGATGTTCCTCTTCCTGATCCTGCGCAAGGG
This sequence comes from Achromobacter sp. MYb9, assembly GCF_002975275.1. GTDB lineage: Bacteria > Pseudomonadota > Gammaproteobacteria > Burkholderiales > Burkholderiaceae_B > Achromobacter. Next base: position 122,270 of record NZ_PCOQ01000009.1, read on the forward strand.
GCGCCGATGATAGAAATTCGACAACTCAGCAAGCATTATGGCGACAGCGTGGTCGTCGACGACGTCAACCTGGACCTGCCGGCCAACGGCGTCACCGCCATCATCGGACCGAACGGCGCCGGCAAATCGACATTGCTGTCGATGATCAGCCGCTTGCTGCCGATGTCGGCCGGGCACGTCCGGGTGGACGCGCTAAACGTGACGACCTCCGACAGCCGTGAACTGGCGCGCCGGCTGTCCATTCTGCGCCAGGATAATCACTTGCCGCTGCGGCTGACGGTGCGCGACCTGGTCGCGTTCGGCCGCTACCCGCATACCGGCGGGCGCCTGACGCTTGAGGACAAAACGCACATCGATCGCGCCATCGCCTATCTGGACCTGGAACCGCTGGCGGACCGTTATCTGGACGAAATGTCCGGTGGCCAGCGCCAGCGCGCGTTCGTGGCGATGGTGCTGTGCCAGGACACGCGCTACGTGCTGCTCGACGAGCCGCTGAACAGCCTGGATATGAAGCATGCGGTGGCCATGATGGGCACCTTGCGCCGCGCGGCCGACGAACTGGGCAAGACGGTGGTGCTGGTGCTGCACGACATCAACTTTGCGTCCAGCTATGCGGACCGCATCGTGGCGATGCGGCAGGGGCGTATCGCGCATTTGGGCACGCCGGCGGAATTGATCCGTTCCGACGTGCTGAGCCCGTTGTACGAATTGCCGATCGACGTCCACGACATCGGCGGCAAGCGGATCTGTGTGTATTACCGGTAGGGGCGGGCGGTTTTCAACGCGATACCGTCGGCCCCGCTGGCGCAGTCAGCGTGCGGGATCCGCGCTGGCGACCAGGCCGGCCTGGCGTGCGGCGCGGTGGCGGCGTTCCAGCATGACGGCCCACAGCCACAAGGGCATGCTGCCGATGGCCAGCAGGCTGCCCACCCAGCCGGTGGAAGTCCAGCCAAATCCAGCGGCAATCGCCAGACCGCCCAGGAAGGGGCCCAGCGCGTTGGCCGTATTGAAGGCCGAATGGTTCAGCGCCGCGGCCAGGCCCTGGGCATCGCCCGCGACATCCATCAGGCGCGTCTGCAACACGGTGCCCAGCGCGCCGCCCACGCCGACCAGGAACACGTTCAGCGTGATCAGCCAGACGTTGTGGGCCATCAGCGGGAATAGCGCCAGCACCACGGCGGACCACAGCAGCAACAGGCCGGCGGTGCGCATGACTGCGCGGTCGGCAAAGACCGGCACCACCATGTTGCCCACCGTCAGGCCGACGCCGAACGCGCTGAGCACGAACGGCACCGTCGTGGGCGCCACTTGCGTGACGGCGGTCAACGTGTCGGCCAGATAGGTGTAGATCGAGAACAGGCCGCCGAAGCCCACCGCCCCGATCGCCAGCGTGATCCAGACCTGGCCGCGGCCCAGCGCGCTCAGTTCGCGCAGCGGGCTGGCCTTGTGGTCCGCCGGCGTGTCGGGCGCATAGACCGCCACGCTGATCATGGTCAGCACCGCCAGCAGGGACACCAGGCCGAAACTCCAGCGCCAGCCGATGACCTGGCCCAGCCAGTTGGCCATCGGGACGCCCACGATGGTCGCCACCGTTAGGCCCAGGAACACGCGGCCCACGGCCACGGTGCGGCGGTTGGCAGGGACCAGCGAACTGGCTACCAGCGACGCGATGCCGAAGTACGCGCCGTGCGGCAGCCCGCTCAGAAAGCGGAAAAACAGCATCCAGTGATAGTCGGGCGCGATCGCGCTGAGGCCGTTGCCGATGGCGAAGAGGCCCATCAGCGCGATCAGCAACCGGCGGCGAGGCATCTTGGCGCCGAGCACGGCAAGGATCGGCGCGCCGACCACCACGCCCAGCGCATAAGCGCTGATGACGTGGCCCGCGGTGGGCGCGTCGATGCCCAGCGACTGGGAGAAATAGGGCAGCAGGCTCATCGTGGCGAACTCGGTGGTTCCGATGGCGAAGCTGCCGACAGCAAGGGCAAGCAGCACCAGCGCGGGCCGGTGCTGCGGGGAAGCAGGGTGGGACATGTGACTAAAAGAGGGGATTCGCTGAAATGTTGCGACGCAACAGCACTATTGTAAGCACCCCAAGCTGTCATTTAAATGTCTACGCACCTGAACGTGGGCCTGGGGCGCCCCGGCATCCGGGCGCCCCAGGGGCCAGCAGGCGCGGTTACTGGCTGAGATCCACGGCGTAGCGCGACAGCTGTGTCGTGGCGTCCGGTGTGGCGTCATGCACCGACACGTTGGTGACGCCATGCGCCACGGCCATGGGCAAGGTGCCGGGGACGGACCAGAACAGGACGGGGCCAGCCAGCGCGCCCAATTGCTTGAAGCGCCAGCTGCGGTCCAGGCCGTAAGTCGCCAGGTCCAGCGTGGGGTTCTTCTTGATGTAGTTGATCAGCACATCCCGGCTGGCGTCCGGGGCTTGCAGCACGATGTCGCCCTTGCCTCCCGCCAAACCCGGGAAGTCGCCGCCGCCGCTGGCGCGGTAGTTGTTGGTGACGACCAGGAACTGCGCGGCAGGATCCAGCGGCGCGCCCTGATAGGTCAGCCCCGAAATGCGTGAACCCTTGGGTTGGCTGACGTCGATCTGGTAGGTCAGCGCATTGCCCGCGGCGTATAGCACGTCGAAGTTGAACGTGGGGAAGCTGGTGTCGACGAGGTCTTGGGGGGCGACCTGGGTGGGGTCGATCTGCTTGAACTGTTCGGCCGTCTTTTCCAGCCACAGGCGGACGGTGTCGCCGGTGACCCGCACGACCTGCAGCGTGTTGGGGTACAGGTAGAGATCGGCGGCGTTGTTGATTGCCACATTGCCTTGCTTCACGAACGTGAAATCGCCCGGGCCGTTGCGCCCGCCCTTGAACGGCGCGGCGGCCGACAGGATGGGCAGGTGACCGTACGACGGGTTGTTCTTGGCGATGTAGTCCGTCAGGTAGTCGATCTGCGCCATGTTCACGATCTGCAGGGCCGACACGTCGCCCGTCAGCGCGTAATAGGTGGCCATGTCGAACTGGCTTTGCCCGATCGGCGTTTTCACGTACGCGATCGTGGCGGCGTGTTCGGCTTGCACCAGTTGCTGCACGGCGGAGTCCGAGGCGACATAGGTCGCCGGCGTGGCGCCGCTTTGCGCGGTCAGACGCGTGGAGATGCGTTGGACCGTGGTGGCGTCCTTTTGCACCTTCCAGCCCTTGTCATACGCGAGCTTCAGCGTGATCTGGCCCAGGTTGTTGCCCCATTGGCCGGCCTGCACCGCGGGCACGCCGTTAATCAGGCCTTTCTCCAGGTCAATGCCGGCCTGCCCCCGGAACGGCGACGTGGCGCTGGTGTCGGGGAACAACAGATGCTGGTGGCCGGTGATCAGGGCGTCGATCCCCGGGACCTGGCTCAGATAACCGGCGCCATTCTCCATTGACGGGCTGTAGGCGGTCTTCATGTCGATGCCGCCATGCGCCAGCGCCACGATCAGATCGGCGCCCGCGGCCTTCATTTCGGGCACGAAACGCTGCGCGGATTCCTTCCAGCCGGTGACTTCGACGTGGCCTTCCAGGTTGGCCTTGTCCCATTGCAGGATGGGCGGAGGCGCGAAACCGATGACGCCGACTTTCAGCGGCACATCGATTGTCTTGCCGTTGGCATCCGTGGCCTTGAAGGTCTTTTCCAGCAGTACCCAGGGCTTGAAAATGGGCTGCTTGCTGGCCGCCGACACGACGTTGGCCGAGACGAAGGGAAAGCCGGGCGCCGCGCAGTCCTTGGCGCCCGCCGGATTGGTCTGCGCCGTCCCCTTGCCGATGCCGGCCAGGCCGAAGTCCACGTTCGTGATCTGCGACAGGAAGGGCAGGCCATAGTTGAATTCGTGGTTGCCCATCGTGCCCGCGTCATAGGCCAGCAGTTTCATCTGCTTGTAGATCGCGATCATGTCCGAGCACTGCACGGGCGATACCAGCGCCTGGTAGTCGGACAGGGCGGTGCCCTGGATGGTGTCGCCGTTGTCGAACAACAGCGTGTTGGCGTGCTGCTTGCGGGCGTTGGCGATCAGCGTGGCCGTCCGGTCCACGCCATAGCTCTTGTCTTCCGTCAGCTTGTAGTAGTCGTAGCCCAGCACGTTGGCGTGCAGGTCGGTGGTGGCAAGAATCGCCAGGTCCAGCGCGGCGCCTTGGGGCACGCTGACTTCGGGCGGGGGCGTGCTGGTGCCCGCATCATCGTCGTCGTCATCGCCGCCGCAAGCCGCCAAGCCGGCCGCAAGCGCCAGGCTGGCGGACAGCGCAAAGAGTTTTCGTGTGTGTGGCTTCACCGTCTTTCCTCCGGGTTTGAAGGAAATCGATTTTGGGGACAGTGTGTGACCCGCTGGTGACATGGCCGCCGGGACGTGGCGTCCGGGTTCGCGCACGGGTGGCACAGGGCGCCTGACAAAAAACTGAATTGGATGCGTGTCTCATTTATCGTGGCCGCCGTGCAACGTGATGATAAAAAAATTGCGAGTGATTCTCATTGTCAAGAAAATGGCGCTTCGTTCCATTTCAAACGACTTCAGAAAACCCGTCACGGCCATGCACGCCCCTCGATCCCTTTCCGCAGCACTCCTTGCGTTGGCGCCACTTGCCAGCCCGGCCCCCGCCCACGGCCAATCCAATACACCGACCTTGCCCGCCGTCAGCGTGGTCGGCAGCGACGATGCGCAAACAAGCTACAACCCGCCAGATTCCACCAGCGCCACCAAGATCGACGCGCCGCTGCGCGATATTCCGCAGACGGTGAACGTGGTGCCGGCCGAAGTCATGCGCGACCAGCACGCGACGTCGATGCAGGATGCGTTGAAGAACGTGCCGGGCGTCAGTTTCTCAACCGGCGACGGCCAGCGCGACCAGGTGTCGATCCGTGGCTTTACGGCCATTGCCGACCAGTTCGTCGACGGCTTCCGTGACGACGCCCTGTATTTCCGCGACCTGTCCAACGTCGAACGCATCGACGTCATCAAGGGGCCGGCCGCGGTGTTGTATGGCCGGGGATCGTCCGGCGGCTTGATCAACCGCATTACCAAGAAGCCGGGCGAAGACATCTCGCAATTTGGCTTGAGCTATGGCGGCTGGAACGACCGCCGGCTGGATCTGGACCTGGGCCGCGTCAATGAAAGCGGCAGCATGGCCTGGCGCCTGACGGGCGCGGTCGAGAAGGGCGATAGCTATCGCGACAAGCAATTCCTGGACCGCAAGGCCATCGCGCCGTCGGCCCAACTGCGCCTGGGCGAAGACACGACGCTTCTGATCCAGACCGAGTTCCTGGAAGACCGCCGCATCACGGACTTCGGCATTCCGGCTTATCGCGGCCGGCCCGTGGATGTGGACCCGTCCACGTACTACGGCGCCGAGAACGCCCGCGACGTGGATTATTCGCAGGCGCGCGTCCAGTCCTACGCGGCCACGCTGAACCACCGCTTCAATGAAAACTGGTCGCTGCGCAATGCCACGCGCTACTACCACTACACGCTCAACCGCAACAACACGCTGCCCGGCGTCGTGAACGAAGCGGCCCAGACGGTGACGCTGAATCGTTCCAACGTGCTGCGCGACGAACATGGCTGGACCAACCAGACCGAACTGATGCAGCGCGCCCAATGGGGTTCCGTGCGCCACGACATCCTGTATGGCGTGGAAGTGGGCCAGCAGAACAAAGACCTGATGAACTATTCGGCCAATGCCGTGGCCACCGTCAATCTGTTTGATCCGGTGCTGCCGACCTTGCCGTTGCAGGTGCCGGGCAATCCTGGCACGAGCAACCTGGGCCGTTTCAACACGCTGGGCCTGTACGTGCAGGACATGGTGTCGCTGGGGGATCACTGGAAGGTGCTGGCCGGCGTGCGGCACGACCGTTTTGAACAGAAGACCGAAGACCGTCGCAACGGCACGGACCTGGCCCGCACGGATTCCAACTGGAGCCCGCGCCTGGGGCTGGTGTTCCAGCCCGATACCGTGCAGTCGTATTACGTGTCGTGGAGCCAGTCGTACCAGCCGTCCGGCGAAGCGTTCTCGCTGGCGGCCAACAATGCCGATCTGGCGCCCGAGAAGACGACCAACTACGAGGTCGGCGCCAAGTACGATTTCCTGGACGGCAAGCTGTCGACGACTGTGTCCGTCTTCCGCCTGGAACGCACCGACATCAAGGTGAACAATCCCGTCACCAATACGCTGGTGCCGGTGGGCACGCAGCGGACCGATGGCGCGGAATGGACGCTGTCGGGCGATCTGTCCAATGGCTGGCGCGCCATGCTTGGCTACGCCTACCTGGGTGCGCGCGTCACCAAGTCGGTCGCGCGCGACGCGGGGCAGGACGTGGAGGGCAAGCGCGCCACATTGACGCCGCGCCATGCCGCCAACATCTGGGTGACCAAAGACCTGGGCGACGGGTTCGGCGCAGGCGCCGGCTTGAATCTGGTGGGCGCGCGCTTCGCAAACCCGGGCAACACGGTCACCTTGCCGGGCTATGTGACGGCGGATGCGGCCGCGTGGTGGCGCAAAGGGCCGTACGCGGTGCAATTGAACGTGTACAACCTGTTCGACGCGGGCTACATCGTGTCGGGCCACGGCAGCAGCCCGAACCTGAACATGCCGGGCGCGCCGCGCAACGCGATGCTGAGCTTGCAGTATCGGATGTAGGCGTCAGCGCAACGGCGATTCCTGCGTCAGGCTGTCGATTTCCAGGGCGGCCAGCGCATCCAGGAATCGCCAGGCGAAGGAGCCCGGCCCGTCCGCCAGGGCGCCGGCGCGTTGGCCCGCGAGGCCGAAGCACGAGAGCGCGGCGACGGCCGCGGTGTACGGATCGTCCTTGGACACTGCCGCGAAGGCGCCGACCAGCGCCGTCAGCGCGCAGCCCGTGGCGGTCACGCGCGGCATCAGCGCGGAGCCGCCCGTCACCCGCACGGCGCGCTGGCCATCGGTGACGTAGTCCGTTTCGCCGGTCACGGCCACGACCGTCCGATGGGCGGCGGCGATGGCCCGCGCGGATTGCTCGGCCTGCGCGACGGCGTCGCGCGCGTCCACGCCCTTGCCGGCGCTTTGGCCGCCGGCCAGCGCGATGATCTCGGAAGCATTGCCGCGGATGATGGCGGGCTGCAAGGCCAGCAGGCGTTGCACGGCATCGCGGCGGAAGGCGGTGGCGTGGTGGGCCACCGGGTCCAGCACCCACGGGATGCCGGCCTGGCGGGCCGCGTCGGCAGTCAGCAGCATGCTTTCCAGCCAGGGCGCCGACAGGGTGCCGATATTGATCACGACCGCGCCCGAGAGGCGCGCGAACTCCGGCGCTTCTTCGGCGGCATGCACCATGGCGGGCGATGCGCCCATCGCCAGCAGCACGTTGGCGGCGATGTTCATGGACACGAAATTGGTCAGGCACTGCACGAGCGGCGCGTCGCGGCGGACGGCCGCGTACAGGTCTTGCGACGCCCGGGCCAGGGCGGCGTTGTCGGTGGGGATGTCAGCCATGCGGATACGGGTTCGGAGGGGATCCGCGTATGGTCTGGGGGGCGGGCGGCCTTGTCAAGCCGGCTTAGGGCAGCCCGCTCCGGCGCTGCCCTAAGCCGCCCGCGCCTGATCGCGGGCCAGCGCGTGGCGGTTGGTTGGCCGTTGCAGGCCCAGGTGTTCGCGCAATGTCGTGCCCTGGTAGTCGGTGCGGAACAGGCCGCGGCGGCGCAGTTCCGGCAAGACCTGCTCGATGAAATCGTCCAGGCCGCCGGGAAGCCACGGAGACATGATGTTGAAGCCGTCGGCGCCGCCCTCTTCGAACCACTGCTGCAGCTGGTCGGCGATGCTTTGCGGCGTACCGACGACCTGCTGGTGGCCGCGCGCGCCGGCGATCCGCAGGTAGAGGTCGCGGATGGTCAGGTTTTCGCGCTGCGCCAGGTCGACCAGCAATTGCTGGCGGCTCTTGCCGCCGTTCGTCTCTGGCAACGGAGGCAAAGGCCCGTCCACGGGGTAGGCGGACAGGTCGATGCCGCCGATCATATTCGACAGCAGCGAGACGCCCACGACCGGATGGATCAGGTCTTGCAAGGTCTGGAACTTCTCGTCGGCCTCTTCTTGCGTGCGCCCCACGATGGGGAAGATGCCCGGCATGATCTTGATGCCGTCCGGGTCCCGGCCGTGCCGCGCCGCGCGCTGTTTGATGTCGCCATAGAATTCCTGCGCCTCGCCGAACGTCTGGTGCGCCACGAAGATCACTTCGGCCGTGCGGGCCGCCAGGTCGCGGCCGGCTTCGGAAGCGCCCGCTTGCACCACGACCGGCCAGCCTTGCGGAGAGCGGCCCACGTTCAAAGGGCCGCGCACCGAGAAGTGCTTGCCTTTGTGGTTCAGCGCGTGGTGCTTGCCGGCGTCGAAGAATTCACCGGTCTGCTTGTCGCGGATGAAGGCGTCGTCTTCCCACGTGTCCCACAGGCCGGTCACGACGTCGTGGAATTCTTCGGCGCGCTGGTAGCGCAGCGGGTGCGCCACGTGCGTGTCCAGATTGAAATTCTGCGCTTCGCCTTCGCCGCTGGAGGTCACCAGGTTCCAGCCCGCGCGGCCGCCGCTGATCAGATCCAGCGACGCGAACTTGCGGGCGACGTGATAGGGCTCGTTGTAGGTGGTGGAGACGGTGGCGATCAGGCCGATGCGTTCGGTCACGGCCGCCAGCGCGGACAACAGCGTGAGCGGTTCGAAGTGTTCTGCCCGGGCCGTGCGCGACAGCGACGGGCTGTGCGCGTTGCGCACGCCGACCGAGTCCGCGAAGAAGACCGCGTCGAATTTCGCGGCCTCGGCCTTGCGTGCCAGGTCCACGTAGTGCCGGAAGTTCTGGCCGGCGTCGGCCAAGGCTTCCGGGTGGCGCCAACCGGCGATGTGGTGGCCGGTCTGCATCAGAAAGGCGCCCAGCTTGATCTGGCGGGAAGGAGTGCTCATGGTGTGTCCTGGTCGATGCGGGGAAGGGGGGTTACCAAGCCATGCGCAGGCGATCCAGGGCGGGCAGCGTGCCCACCGTGGCCGTCAGGGCGCCAGCGGGCGGCAGGGACTCGTTGTCGGCGATGCGGCCGTCGGGATCGAGAAAATCCCCAAGCACGTCGTCGCGCAGCCGGATGAAGCGCAGGTCGCTGCGGTTGCGCGGGTGCGGCAGGTCGATATCCACGATGCGGCGGATGCGTCCCGGACGCGGCTGCATCACCACCACGCGGTCTCCCAGGAACACGGCCTCTTCCACATCATGGGTGACGAGGATCATGGTGATCTGCTCTTTTTCCCAGATGCGCTGCAATTCATTCTGCAGGCGCGACCGCGTCAAGGCGTCCAGCGCGCCCAGCGGTTCGTCCAGCAGCAGCACGCGCGGCCGGTTCACCAGGCCGCGAGCAATCGCCACGCGCTGCGCCATGCCGCCGGAGATCTGGTGCGGGAACGATTTCTCGAACCCTTGCAGCCCGACCAGCGCGATGTGGTCGGCCACCAGTTCCTTTTTCTCGGCGCGGCTCAACGGCGCGTTGCGCAGGCCCGCCGCGATGTTGCGTTCGACATCGAGCCAGGGGAAAAGCCGGTGGTCCTGGAAGACGATGCCGCGGTCCAGGCCCGCGCCTTGCACAGGAACCCCATCCAGCAGGATCTGGCCGGTGTAGTCGTCATCCAGCCCCAGGATCAGGCGCAGCAGGGTGGACTTGCCGCAGCCGCTGGCGCCCACGATGCTGACGAAGCGGCCGGCGGGCACGTCCAGATCGATGTCCTGCAAGACCTGCAACGCTTGCGCGCCGTCGTCGCTGCCGGCGTAGCGCTTGCCTACGCCGCGGATGCTTAACTGCTTGCCGAAAGTGTCAGCCATTCCTTTCCTTCTCTTGTCATGCGGCGCCGAAGCGGTGCCGCGCCAGCCGGCGCTCCAGCGCGCGGGCCAATGCGTTCATGGACCACCCCACCACGCCGATCACGAACATGCCGAAGATCACGAGGTCCATCTGGAAATGCTCGCTGCCTTCGATCAGCGTGTTGCCGATGCCATGGCCCGCCACCAGCAGGTATTCCGCGCCGATCGTCGCCAGCCAGGAATAGATCAGCGCCAGATAGACGCCGGTGAAGATCGACGGGGCCGCGGCCGGCAGCACGACATGCCACAGCGTCTGCCAGCGGGAATAGCCGAATACACGGGCCACTTCCAGCAGCGAGGCCGGCGTATTGCGGATGCCGTCACAGGTGTTGACGACCACAGGCACCAGCGCCGCCAATGACAGGAACGTGACTTTGGCGACGTCGCCCAGGCCGAACCACACGGAGATCAACGGGATCCAGGCAAACAGCGATATCTGCTTGAAGGTGTTGAAGCTGGGGCCCACGATCCGGTTGAACAGCGGCAACAACCCCAGCAGCGCGCCGAGCGCGAGGCCCAGCGTGGTGCCGATCGCGAAACCCGTCATCTCGCGCGCCAAACTTGCGCGTAGCGCCCGCCACAACTGGCCGGATGCGATCTGGCTGGCGGCGGTGTCCAGGACTTTGCCGGGCGACACCAGCAACGGCGTCGACACCCAGCCCAGGCTTGCAAGCGTCCACCACGCCGTGATGGCGACGGCGGGCAGCACCAGGCCGCGCCAGCGCGCGCCCAGCCAGGCCCGCCAGGCGGCCGGCCGGCGCGTTGCCGGGGCAGCGGTGATCCGCGCGGCCGTCATGCGCGGGCTCCGGTGTTCGAGACGCCCAGGCGGGTGGCGGCCTGGCTGGCGCCAACGCGGGTTTCGGCCAGATCCAGCAGCTTGTCGATGGCGTAGCCGATGGCGCCCACCACGATCACCGCGGCCATGACCAGATCCAGCTGGAACAACTGGCGGCCGTAGACGATCAGGTAGCCCAGCCCCTCGCTGGACGCGACCAGCTCGACGACGACCAGGGACAGCCAGGCCTTGGTGAACCCCAACCGCAGTCCCGTGAACAGCGTCGGCAGCGCATACGGCAAGACGACTTCCAGCACTTGCTGGCGGCGTGTGTAGCCATAGACGCGGGCGACTTCCAGCAGGCTTGTCGGGGTCTGCCGGAATCCTTGCAGGGTATTGAGCGTGACGGGCACCAGCGCCGCCTTGGCGATCAGGATGTACTTCAGGGGTTCGCCGATGCCCACCAGCAGCAGGACGAACGGCAGCCACGCCAGAACCGGAATCTGCACCAGCGCGTTGAACGTGGGCAACAGATAGGCTTCGAGCGGGCGCCACAGCCCCATGGTGGCGCCCAGCGCCAGCCCCAGGACGCTGCCCGCCGCGAAGCCGACAAGCACTCGCTGCAGGCTGGCGTGCACGTTCAGCCAGAGGTCACCGCTGGTGTACAGGTCTTGCAATGTGAGCCAGACAAAGTGGGGCGACGGCAGCACTTGCTCGGATATCCAGCCCTGGGAGGCGCCCAGTTGCCATAGCGCAAGCAAGGAAAGGGGCAGCAACCAGGGCAACAGGCTGCCGCCGGCCTGTCGCAGCCAGGCTTGCGGGCCGTGCCGGGCGCGCCGCAGCGCGGGGGCGGGCGAGGGCGAGACGTGGACGTCCAGGGTGTTTTCTGCCATGGCGCTTTCCTTATCGCGCCGGCGCGGCCGCGGCCTGGCGTTCGCCCGTCGCCGCCTTTCCTTGGGCATTGAAGGCGGTCCAGCGGCCGGCCAGGTTGGCCTTCTGCAGCGCGGCGTCCAGGTAGCGCGGCTCGAACCAGCCGTCCACGCTGACCGGGCGGCGGATCAGCTTCAACTTCAGCGCATCGTCGGCCACGGCCTGGTAGCGCGCCGTCAGGAATTCATCCAGCAGCGGCGAATTGCGCACGGCCAGCGTGTCGCCGTCGAACTCCGCCTGCCATGACGCGTAAGGCGTGCCACTGCGCGCCCAGATATTGAACAGGGCGTCGCGGTTTTGTTCGTCCGACGACCACTGCGCGGCGCGCACGAACACGTCAACCACCCGCTGCACGGCGTCGGGGTTTTCCTTTTCGAAGTCTTCGCGCACCAGCAAGGCCGCCTGGCGCGTGAAAGAAGGGTCCTGGCCCTTGGTGGAGTAGATGATGCGCACCAGGCCCTGATCGCGCAGCTTGAAGTATTCGTATCCCCCGAACGCGGCGTCCACGCCGTTGGACACCAGCGCGGCTTGCGCGCTGCCGCCGTCCAGGTTCACGCCTTTGATGTCGCGTTCGGTCAGGTGCTTCGAGGCCAGCACATTGATGGCCACCAGGTGTCCGTTCGTGCCGCGAAAGATCGAGACTTTGCGGCCTTTCAGATCTTCCAGGGCGTTGAGCGGGGAGTCCTTGGGGGTCGAGACGTACAGGTTGTTGCGCACGCCGCTGCCAAGCAGGATGCGGGTTTTCAGGCCGTTGGAGCGGCCCACGACCGCGGGCAGGTCGCCCTGGTAGGCGAAGTCGATCTGCTTGTTCGAGAGCGCTTCGTTCACGGCGGGGCCGGCGCCCTTGAAGAACAGCCATTGCACCTGGGTGCCGGTGCCCTTGAAGGCCTCTTCCAGCCACTGGTTGGCGCGCGCGACGCCGCCGGGAGATCCGCCCCAGGTGATCGGGTCGCCGCCGCCGGCGGTCGCCACACCGATTCGGACCACCTCGGGCGCGGCCAGCGAGGCGGCGCTGGCCGCGCATAAGGCGACGCCCAGCAACAGGCGTGAAATCAGGCGGGCAGAGGGCAGGATGCGCATGGTTGTTCCGTATAAAGATGAAAAGCGGGGATGAACGAAGCCGGTCCGCGCCGGAAACGGGCAGACCGCCGCCCGCCTGAGCGGACGGGAATGTCGGCAAGGCGGGGGGCGGCTCAGGCCGCGAGCGCTTGGGCCTGCAACGTCTTTTCGATGCGGGTGCCCTTGAAGAATTGCGGATGCGCCTGGGTGTAGAAGCGGTAGGGGTTGTCGAAAACCAGGGCCTTGAAATCCGCCTTCGTGATCACGCCTTGTTCGACCAGGTCCCAGCTTTCGGCCAACGGTTCGGTCAGGTCTGGCACGTCCCAATGGCCGACATCCGACGACCAGATCGCATTGAGCTTCACGTTCAGCGGATTCGCGCGGTCGTTGAAGGCGGCGCCGACGGTCCTGTCGTCGGCTTCGGACCCGAAGTAGAAGCTGTCCACCCAGCGCGCGCGGATGTCTTCGACGCGTTCGATGCCGGCGGCCGCGAAGTCGTCGAGTTCGTCGCCCCGCGGATCGCGGCTGTGGGGCAAGGCCGAGACGCCCAGGCTGTCTTGCAGCAGGGTGGCCTTGTCCACGCCGCGCCCCTGGAGGAGTTCCGCGCCATAGCGCTCGAACAGTTCCGCCAGCAAGCCGATGTCCGCGTTGGCGGGGTTGTACTGGTGCACGGCGTCGCGGTTGCGTTTTTCCCAGCGGTCCACCAGGTGCGTGTACACATGCGCGCCCCAGTCCGCGCCGCCTTCCAGCAGCGCCACGCGCAGGCCGGGAAAGCGGCGGGTGACGCCGCCGAAGAACAGCGCTTTGGCAAAGGCCTGCGAGCCGTCGGCGAAGTGGCCGATGTGGTTGAACATGTAGTTGCTGATGGAGTGCCGCCCCGTCCAGCCCTGGCTGCCGTAATGCGTGGCCAGCGGCACGCCCAGCTCGACGGCCTTGGCCCAGAACGGGTCGTAGTCGTGTTCGCTGTCCAGGCCGAAGAAATCCACATACGACGCGTGGCGGGCGATGTCCGGGTATTGCGCGGGCGGGTACTTGTCGGCGATGGCCTTGATCGGCCGGCGCACCCCGCCGGGGATGTTGGCCACCTTCAGGCCCAAGGTGTTGACCGCGAATTCAAGCTCTTCGATGGCCTCCTGCGGGTGGTACATGGGGATGCCGGCGACGGGCGTCAGGCGGTCGCTGTACTTGCGGTATTGGTCCGCATGAAAGTGGTTGATCGCGCGGTGCAGCGGCTGGCGGAATTCATTGCCGGCGCCCAGCGGGGCCAGCACGTCATTGGGAAACAGGATGGAATAGTCCGAGCCTTGCTCTTCAAGACGCTCGTACAGCAACTCCGGCAATGTGACGGTGGCCAAGTCCAGCGTGTTGCGCGTGACGCGCGCCCACCAGGGCGCACGCAGCGTGCGGTGGTATTGCCTTTCCTCGGGCGTCTGCTGGTACCAGTCTTTGCCTTCGGCCTTGGTGGCGAAGCGTGAACCCTGGGTTTTACGCAAAATGTCCACCAGCTTAGCGCCGCCGTAGTGCTGGATGTAGTCCTCCAGGACAGGTGCATAGTCGTTGACGTGGACATCGGTATCGATCACCGGGTAATCCAGATTCGCCTTGATGGCGGCGGAGCGGGATGCCTGGGTACGGTGCAGCCGGTCATTCATGGAGGTCTCCGAAAATGAAACGAAGGCGGCGTGTTGCGCGTTGGGAAACGGCAATATCGGCGCGGATACGTCACAGTACGGGACCGCCGGGCGTAACCAAACGACGAATTTGAAATGTCGTTCTGAGTGATGTGCTTATGGCGTTGGGGGCGTCGCCCACAATAAATAAGCCCCGCCCGAGAACCGACCGTCCCACTTCGTGGGGGTCACTTCACGTGCGGGGCTTATTGGGATAACGCGCTACACGGCCGATGCGGCCGGCAGGAAAGGCGGGCAGTGCACGCGCCACCGGTCCGGCGCGGCGCCGAACCGATGGCGAGCGGGCAATATCAGACGCCGACGACGGAGACGGCCTTCGTCACCAGGTAGGCTTCCAGCGCTTCCGGGCCGCCCTCGGAGCCGTAGCCGGAATCCTTCACGCCACCGAACGGGAGTTCAGCGGACGGGGTGGCGGGCTGGTTGACCCAGAGCATGCCCACTTCAAGGCGGCGCGACAGCTCGTGCACCGTCTTGATCGACTTGGTGAAGCCGTAAGCAGACAGGCCGAACGGCAGGCGATTGGCTTCGCGGATGGCCTCGTCCAGCGTTTCGAAGCTGCGGATCGCGGCGATCGGACCGAACGGTTCTTCGTTGAAGATGTCGGCGTCAAGCGGGACGTCGGTGAGGATCGTGGGCGCGAAGAAGTTGCCGGCGCCGCCGATACGCGCGCCACCGGTGGCGATGCGCGCACCCTTTTCGCTGGCGTTCTTGACGATCTTGTCCATGGCCACCAGGCGACGGTCGTTGGCCAGGGGCCCAAGCGTCGTGCCTTCGGTCAGGCCATCGCCCAGCTTGAGCTTTTCGGCATGGGCGACGAAGGCTTGCTCGAATGCGGCCTTGATGCTCTTGTGGACCAGGAAGCGCGTCGGCGAAATGCAGACTTGGCCCGCGTTGCGGAACTTGGCGCCGCCCGAGGCCTTCACGGCCAGTTCGACGTCGGCGTCCTCGGCCACGATCACCGGGGCGTGGCCGCCCAGTTCCATCGTGACGCGCTTCATGTGCAGGCCGGCCAGCGCGGCCAGTTCCTTGCCGACCGGGGTCGACCCGGTGAACGTGACCTTGCGGATCACCGGATGCGGGATCAGGTAGCTGGAAATCTCGGCGGGCGATCCGAAGACCAGGCCCAGCACGCCCTTGGGGATGCCGGCGTCGACGAAGCAGTTCAGCAGGGCGGCGGGGGAAGCCGGGGTTTCTTCGGGTGCCTTCACCAGGAAGGAGCAGCCGGTGGCCAGCGCGGCGCCAAGCTTGCGCACGACCTGATTGACCGGGAAGTTCCACGGCGTGAACGCGGCCACCGGGCCGACGGGTTCCTTGATGACCAATTGCTGCGCCAGCGGGTTGCGCGACGGCACGATGCGGCCATAGACCCGCAGTGCCTCGTTGGCGAACCAGTCGATGATTTCAGCGCCAGCCAACACTTCGCCGCGCGCTTCGGCCAGGGGTTTGCCCTGTTCCTGGGTCAGCAGGCGGGCCACCGAATCCGCGCGTTCGCGCAACAGGGCGGCCGCGCGGCGCATGACCGCGCAACGTTCATGGGCCGAGGTGTCGCGCCAGGTCTCGAAGCCGCGCTGCGCCGCAGCCAGCGCCAGATCCAGGTCTTCGCGCTTGGCGTGGGCGACCTGGCCGATCTTCTGGCCGGTGGCGGGGTTCACGACATCGATGCGCGCGCCGCCTTTGGCTTCGCGCCATTCGTTGTCGATCAAAAGAAGGGTATTCGGGTAATCGGCCATGGGGTCTCCGTAGGGTCAGGGATTGAGGGTCTGTCCGGGATGGCTGGGCGAACCTGCGGCAGCATCCATGCCCATCTCGGGGTTCTGCGGAAAAACGCGTTCAGATCGATAGGGAAAGGAAGACTCTACGCCGAAATTCCGCGCGAATCCACCGGGCGGGGGACGGATGGCCGGTTTAAAGGTGCAGATTCGAGAGCAGGCGCGTCGCATCACACCGCATACGTGACCCGATGCGCCTCGGTCGGCAGTGGCAGGTCCCACCGGTGCAGCATGCCGGTCAACGTCTTGTTCGATAGCGATGTGTCGCGCCGGGTGTTTCGGCGCAGCAGCTCGGTGCGCGGCTGTTCCAGATAGACCAGTTCGACTTGGGCATGATAGGAATACAGCAAATCCAGCGTTTTCTTGCGCATCAGCTCGCTAAGGTGGGTGGCGTTCCAGACGAAGGGCGCCTTGCGCCGCAGCAGTTCGCGGGCTCGGTCGATAGCCAGGTGCGCCACCATGCCTTCGTTCTTGCCGTGGCGCAGGCCCAGTTCTTCGCGCGCATCGTCGAACGAAATCACCGGCAGCTCGGGATGATGCCGGGTTACCCAGGTGTTCTTGCCCGACGCGGGCAGTCCGGACATCACAATCACCCGCGATCCACGTTCCTGGAACAACGGGTAGTCGGGATGCACGTCGGCGCCGCGAAAATAGCTGACCGCGGTATGGGCATCGGCGAAGGCGCGTGGCTGACCAAAGCACCGTTCGTCGCGCGCCAGTTCGCAGAACAGCGCGATGTTGTCCAGCACGCGCTGACCGTCCGGGCAGATGCGTCCACGCATGTCGGCTTCGGCCAGCATGGCCAGCAATGGAATGTCGACCTGCCAGGACAGTTCACGCACGATGAACTCGGGCGTCTTGCCGCGGCGCGAGCCCTCTAGTGCGAAGAACGGCACCTGATGGACCGCGATCAACCTGCACACGGCCTCGCGCACGGCAAAGGGCACGCCCGCATCCCACAGCGCAATACGCGCGTCGATGGCGCCCTTGCGGGAGTGGCCGGGCTGGCCGATGGCGCCGGTGACCGGATCGATGACGGTCGTGCTGTGCTTGGCGATGTCGTGCAGCAGCGCGGCAAGAAATACGATTTCCTGGTCGGCCCGATCCGCCGCGTGGTATTGCGGCAATGCCAGCAGCGCTTCCATCACCATTTTCGTATGGGTCCAGACATCGCCCTCGCCGTGATAGCGCGGGTCTTGCGGCGTGGTCTTGGCCAGCTCCAGCGCGGGAAATGCCGCCAGGCAGGCGTTGAAATCCGGCGCCTTGCCGGGAGCAGGCGTAAGTGCCCGCAGTGCTTCGTATTGCATGATCTATTCCTTATTGTCCGGCGGCGCCGCGCAGCGTGTCCCAGTCCACCGCGAGACGCGGCGCGTAGAGGTCAACGCCGGGCGCCAACTGGTTGGGCACGTAGGGCTGCTCGGAATGGTGTTTGTCCGAATCCAGGATGGCTTGAACGAAATCTCGCCGTACCCACTTGTAGCGGGCGATCGTCCTGCCGTCGGCTTCCACTTTGACGTACAGGCCTTCCGACAGGTCCGATTTGTCGCATTGTTTCCAGGCGCGCTCTAGGTCCAAGCCTTCTCGCTGCACGGTGGCTTCAAATGCCTTGCGCCAGTCTGCGGTCTTGGCCAGCGACGGCCGCAGCAGGGCCTTGAGCGTGTCAAGCCTGGGCGGCGCCACGCCTTCATACAGGACGGGCACGGACAGCACGGGGCCATCCGCCAGCAAGGCGCGGCGCGCCTGGGTGGACAGGAAGTCGCCGCTGTGACGATCCAGGACATCGAACTCGAAAAAATGATGCGGCAAGGCGTCGTAGAAAACCGAGTGTTTCTTCGACAGCGTTTCGCCATACATCACGTAGCGATCCTCCAGGCGGTCAAGCAGCCAGTCGGTGTGCGCCGCGGCCCAGGCTTTTACGAAACTGAATTGCCGTTCGCGGCCGCCGCCCACCAGGTAGTGGCCGCGCGATTGCAGCAGCAGTTCGCCCGATGGGCTGAAGCTGATGCCAGTGTTCGCGCCGTCGAGCTTTTCCTCGACGACCAGGTGCAGGCCGGCCAACTGGCGGTACGGCACGTGGTCGTGGCCTTCGTCGCCGTCTTGCAGGCGCGAGCCTTCCAGGTGGGGGGTGCGGGGATAGCGAAACAGGTCCAGCGATTGCGCGTAAGCGCAGAAATCTTGCGTCATGGGATCTTCTCCAGTGTGATGGAAAAGCCGACGACGCAGTCTGGACGGGAAAGGAAAGCGAGTGGGGTGTGTGCTTCCTGGAACCGCGCCTGGACCCCATGGCGTGCGCTCAAGACTCAGGCGTCGAGCAGCACGGGGCGCGCAGGCAGACCGCGATTACCAGGGCGGTAGTCGTCGGCGTTTAGGCGTAGTGACGGATGGCAGACACGGTTGCACTCAAATGAAAAGGGGGGAAAGAAGAGGCAGAATCCTAAGACACCGGAAAGGGTTTTGTCAATGCGCGGGATGACGCGGGTGCGTAAGCGCTTATGGCCGACTGGAAAAGTCGCTGGCGGGCACATTGCGACGGCGTGAAAAGTCGCAGACCTCGGCGGCCCGCCGCGCGATGTACTCGGCGCGCGTATCGAGCGAGCCCTGGTGAAAGACCGCGTTGTAGATCATCGGCGGCGGCATGGGGACGCTGTGAACGATCTTCAGCAGGCCGGCTTCCAGTTCCGGCCTGAAATACGCCGGGCACAGCTGGCTGATGCCGAAACCGTCGATGGTCAGTTCGCCCAGCACGGCCAGGCTGTTGCTGGCGAAGACGCGGTTGAATCGGAACCCGTGTTCCTCCAGCCAGGGCCGATAGAACAGGCTTTTGCTGGAATCGTGGGACTGCTCAAGAAACGGGTACAGCGCAAAGTCCATGGGCTTCAGCGGGCCTTCGGGCACGCCTAGCGCGGGGCTGGCCATCCAGACGTTTTCCACGACGCCCACCGGCATCAGCTGAAAGTCCTCGCCCCAGTACGTGCCTGGCACGATGGCCAGATCCAGTTCATGTTGGCGCAGTTGGTCAATCAACTGCAGGCCGGGCGCCACGCTGGGCTCCAAGGTCAAACCGGGACACTCTTTCACCACGGTGCTGATCAACAGGCCCAGCCAGCTAAGCGCCGTCAGTTCGGTGACGCCGATGCGGACCTTGCCTTCCAGCGGCGCCGAGCCGCCCGCCGCTTCAGCCATGCGCAACCGCAGCCGCAGCGCCTCTTCGGCCATGGGCAAAAGGCGTTCGCCGTCGGGGGTCAGAACAATACCGGTGGCGCCGCGATGGAGCAGGCGCTTGCCCAATTCGGCTTCCAGGTCGCTGACTCGCTTGGAGATCGCGGACTGGGTCGTGTGCAGCGTCGTCGCGGCGGCGCTCAGGCTACCCAGCTTGGCGCTGTGATAGAACGCCTCGAGTTGTTTGAAGGTTGGATTCATGGGGAGGGCGAGCGAGGGGCCGTGAAGATCCAGGAACCCATGCCAATCTGGAATGGCGGGGTATGCGGATTAGTCGCTACCGCCTGGAAAGTGATCGTATCCATAATGTGTCCACTGTTCAATAGACTCCGGATGGACCATGCAAACCGCCGCAAGACTTCAGCGTATCAAGCCTTCACCCAGTTCGATGGCGGGCCAGCATGCCCGCATGCTGCGCGCCCAGGGCAGGGACATCGTCGGCCTGACGTCGGGCGAACCGGATTTTGATACGCCGGCACACATTCGCGAGGCCGCCTATCGTGCCATGAACGACGGCCAAACGCGCTACACCGATGTGGGCGGCACGGCTGCGTTGCGTGAAGCCATCCGCGCCAAGTTTGCCCGTGAAAACGGACTGGATTACGGGCTGGACGAGATCATCGTCAGCACTGGCGCCAAGCAGATCATTTTCAACGCCATCATGGCCACCGTCGATACCGGCGACGAAGTGATCGTGCCCGCGCCGTATTGGGTGTCTTACCCCGACATCACCTTGCTGGCCAATGGCACGCCGGTGATCGTCGACACGCGCGCGGAAAACGGCTTCCGTTTGCAGGCGGAAGAACTTGAACGCGCGATCACGCGGAAGACGCGTTGGCTGATCCTGAACGGCCCGAATAACCCCAGCGGCGCCAATTTCACTGAAGCCGATTTGCAGGCCCTGGCGGATGTCCTGCGCAAGCACCCGCACGTCTGGATTCTGACGGACGACATTTATGAACATCTGCTTTATGACGGCCGGCGGTTCTACACGCTGGCGCAAGTGGCGCCAGACCTGAAAGATCGCACGCTGACGCTGAATGGCGTATCGAAGGCTTATGCGATGACCGGATGGCGAATTGGCTATGCCGGGGCGCCGGCGGCGTTGATCAAGGCGATGACCAAGCTGCAATCGCAAAGCACGTCCAATCCAAGCTCCGTGAGCCAGGCGGCGGCATTGGCGGCGTTGACCGGCCCGCAAGATTTCGTCACGCAGAGCCGTGAGCGTTTCCAGGCGCGACGGGACCGTATCGTCCAGGCCCTGAACGCCATTGACGGTATTGATTGCGCCAGCCCCGAGGGTGCGTTCTACGTCTTTCCGAAGTGTGCCGACCTGTACGGCTTGACCTTGCCGGATGGCGGCAAGCTGCAAAACAGCGAGCAATGGGTGCTGCATCTGCTGAATGCGCAGAACCTGGCGGTGCTGCAAGGCTCGGCTTATGGCGTTGACACGCATTTCCGAATTTCATTTGCCGCCAGCGACGCCGTGCTGGAGGAAGGTTGCCGTCGTATCGCGCAGGCACGGGCGCAGCTGGCCTGACCTGTCGCACTGTTTAAAAATCACAAGGGGAAAACCATGAACAAAAAACAAGCACTGACGCTAAGCGTCACCCAGACCGTCGCGGCCGTCTTGATTGCGTGCGCACCGCTTGCGCACGCCGCGGATTATCCAAACAAGCCCGTGCGTTTGATCGTGGGTTTTGCCCCGGGCGGATCCAACGACATCATCGCGCGGCTGCTGGCTCCCAAGCTGGAAGCGGTGTTGAAGCAGTCCGTCGTGGTCGAGAACCGGCCCGGCGCCGCGGGCAACATTGCCGCGGACGCGGCCATCAAAGCGGCCGCCGACGGGCACACGGTGTTCATGTGCACCACGGGCACGCTGTCCATTCAACCGTTCCTGCCCCAACGCATGCCGTTTGATGTGGAGACGATCACTCCCATCACGCAGATTGGCAACACGCCCTATCTGATGCTGGTCAGCAAGGACCTGCCGGTAACCACGGTGGGTGAGTTCTTGAAGTATGCACGCGAGAATCCCGGCAAGGTCAACTACGCGTCATCCGGCAACGGCACCACCGCGCACCTGGCGGGCGAGATGCTGCGTGCCAACGCCAAGATCGATATCGTGCACGTGCCGTACAAGGGGGCGGGCCAGGCGATGGTCGACTTGAACAGCGGTCGGGTATCGCTGATGTTCGACCAGGCCGTCAGTTCGCTGCCCTACATCCAATCCGGTGCATTGAAAGCGCTGGCGGTTGCGAACGATCATCGCCTGCGTGGCTTGCCAGACCTTCCCACGACGGACGAGGCCGGCTTGAAGAATTTCAATCCCACGCCCTGGACCGGGTTGTGCGCGGGCCCTGGCATTCCGCCCGAGGCCGTGAGAACGCTGCAGCAGGCCACCACGCAGGTGTTGGCGGACCCCGAGATACGTGAACGCTTTCAGCGCGATGGCATCGAGCCGGTCGGGAGCACGCCGGAACAATTCGCCGCATTCCTGAAGGCAGACCGCGCCAAGTGGGGCGGCCTGGTCAAAAACGCGGACATTCAACTTTGATCGTCCAGACCCGCATTGAGAATATTCAAACATGAACCCTTCTTCCTCCGCCGTCGCGTGGCCGGCGGGCTACGGCATCCATCCGCGCCAGCAGGGCGCGGATGCCGACACCATTGCGGCCTTTTCCTCGCTACCGGTCGCCGCTATCGGCGACGCGATGAGCCGTCATATTGGCGCGATCGGATTGCGCCAATATCACGCGGACCTCAATACCGTGCTCTGTGGCAACGCCTTTACGGTGCGCGTGCGGCCCGGCGACAACCTGATGATTCATAAGGCGCTCACCATGGTGCGGCCGGGCGACGTGCTTGTCATTGACGGCGGTGGCGACCTGACCCAGGCGCTGGTTGGCGGGCTGATGCGCACCACCTGCATCGCACAAGGGCTGGCCGGCCTGGTCATCGATGGCGCCGTGCGCGATGTGGTCGAGTGGGCCGAAGGCGGCATGCCGCTCTTTGCCAAAGGCCATACCCATCGCGGCCCGACCAAGGACGGTCCGGGTGAGATCAACATCCCGATCGCCTGCGCCGGCCTGCACGTGGCGCCGGGCGACGTGATCGTGGGTGATGCGGACGGCGTGATCGCCATTCCTGCCGCATACGCCAAGGATGTGTTGCAGCGCACGCGTCGCCATCTGGATAAAGAGGCAAGAATTCGTGAAGAAAATCGTTCGGGCACGTCCGATCCGGAGCGGTTTGATTCGCTGCTGCGGGCGAAAGGCCTGGCGGTTTAAGGCCAAGCGACGGAATGCTCGGGGGCCGAAGTGCCACCGAGGATTACGGTGTCGGACTGCAATATCGCGGTCTGTACGTGGCTGATCGCTATCGATAAGCCGTATTTGCGGTTTCCCGAGGTGGACCAATCCGTTCACCCGCTGGCCTGTTCCATGCCGCTACGTCCTACGCTCCAGGCTTTGGGAGAGGGACATCACCGGTCGTTCATTCTGCTTGGCGTTCGTGGCCGGCGCGGCGTGGGTGCAATGCCTGCCTGCACTGCCGGGGCGGATGCTGTTGTTGCTGACGGTGGGGTTGGGCGTCCTGGCTTCGGTGTGCTGGTCACGCTCCCGACAGGACGCGGTTCGTATTGCTTCAGCTCTGGTGTTGGGCCTGTGCGCCGGCACGCTTAACGCCAGCCTGCAAGCCGGGTATCGGCTGGACGACGCCCTGGCGGATGCGCACCAGGACCAGGTGTCGCGCTTGATCATGCGGGTGGCTGAACTGCCGGACGGAGACGACCGGCATCAACGTTTCGTTGCCGAGCTGGCGGAACCTTCCCGGCCCGGCATTCCGTCGCGCATCCAGGTGACGTGGCAAGCGCCGCCGGGGGCAAAGCGCGGAACGTTGCAGGACATACCGCAGTTGCTGCCTGGCCAGGTGTGGCGCATGGCGCTGGTGTTGAGACGTCCGCATGGCCTGCTGAATCCGGCGGGGCCCGACGCCGAAGCGCGGATGTTCGCGCGCGGCTTGCGCGCCGTGGGCACCGTTCGCGGCCAGCCCAGGCTGCTGGACGATCAGCCCTGGGCGTCGCCCGGCATCGGGATTGAACGCGCCCGGCATCGGGTGCGCGAGGGATTGCGCAAGGCCTTGGGCGGCCATCGTTATGCGCCCGTGCTGATCGCGTTGGCCATCGGCGATCAGGCGGGTGTGGCGCGCGACGACTGGCGTATCTTCAACCGCAGTGGCATCACGCATCTGGTGTCGATCAGCGGCATGCACGTCACGTCGATTGCCGGGATTGCGGGCGTGCTGGTGGCGGCGCTGTGGCGGCGGGCGCGCTGGCGCGGTGTGGGGTTGGCGGAATATGCGCCGTCGCGGGTGGCGGGCGGGGCGGCGGCGGCGATGGTGGCCTTGCTGTATTGCTTGTTGGCAGGGTGGGGCGTGCCTGCCCGCCGCACGTTTTTCATGTTGTCGGTGGTGTTGGCGGCGGCGATGTCGCGGTTGCCGTTGACGGCGGGCCGGGTGTTGGCCTGCGCGGCGGCGGGGGTGGTGGCGTTGGATCCCTGGGCGCCGTTGTCGCCCGGGTTCTGGCTGTCGTTCGGCGCAGTGGCGATTCTGCTGCGCATCGCGGACGCGCCGTTTGATGCGGAAGCGGGTTGGCGCAGGCGGTGGATGGCCAGGCTGGAGCAGGCCACGCGCTTGCAATTGCTGGTCACCTTGGGGTTGACGCCTTTGCTGGCCTTCCTGGTGTATCAAGTTTCGGTGGGGTCGCCGCTGGCCAACGCGGTGGCGATTCCTTCGGTGACGTTTATCGTGACGCCGCTGGCGTTGCTATGCGCGGCCCTGTCGGTGTTGCCGGGCGCGGGCGGCATCGCTGCCTGGGCGGGGCAATTGGGGTTGGCGGCGTTCGACTACACGATGGTGCCGGTGGCGTGGGTGGGCAATGCAGGATGGGCCAGCTTTGCGGTGGCGGCCGCGCCGTGGCCCTGGCTGCTGTTGGCGCTAGCGGGGATGGCGTGGGCCCTGCAAGTGCGCGGCTGGCCGGCGAGGCACGTGGGGTGGGTGTGCATGTTGCCGCTGCTGTGCTGGCGGCCTGACCGGCCGGACCCCGGCCATTGGCGGATGAGCGCGCTGGATGTGGGGCAGGGCAGCGCCATCCTGGTGGAAACGGCTAGCCAGACATTGCTGTTCGATGCCGGTCCGCGCCATTACGGCGGCAGCGATGCCGGCGAACGCGTGGTGGCGCCGTTCTTAAGGGCGCGGGGTATCAGGGCGTTGGATGTGCTGGTGTTGTCGCATGCCGATCTGGACCACGTGGGGGGCACGCGGGCGG
The DNA here is from genome assembly GCF_002975275.1 of Achromobacter sp. MYb9. Taxonomy (GTDB): domain Bacteria; phylum Pseudomonadota; class Gammaproteobacteria; order Burkholderiales; family Burkholderiaceae_B; genus Achromobacter. The sequence goes on from NZ_PCOQ01000009.1 coordinate 146,909, forward strand.
TGCTGGCGGCGGCGCCGGTCCGACGCAGCTACGCGTCGTTCGATGTGGCGGCGTTTGTGCGGCGGGATGCGCGGTTGTGGCCGGATACTGGCGGGGCCGCTCTGGGCGCCGCTTCGCGCGCCGCCGGTGCAGCAAAAGCCGGCGGCGGCCCCGCGGCCGTCTTGCCACCCGCCTTGCCGCAAGAGACGCTGCGGTGCCAGGCTGACGACGCCTGGGACGTTGACGGCGTGACGTTCACCTTCCTGCATCCGGCCGGTGGCGGCAGCGGGGCGGTCGCCGACCGCAATGCCGATAGCTGCGTGCTTCGCGTGGAGGGCGTCAGCCATTCGCTACTGTTGACCGGTGACATCGGGGTGGCGCAGGAGCGCGCGCTGGTGGCGCGCGGCGTGCCGCCGACGGATGTGGTGATGGCGGCGCATCATGGCTCGGCATCGTCGTCCGGACGGGATTGGGTGGCTACGACGCAAGCCAGCCACGCCGTGGCGCAAACCGGTCACCTGAACCGCTTTCGTCATCCGGCGCCGGCGGTCGCGCGACGCTGGTTGCGCGCGGGGGCGGCGTTCTGGCGCAGCGACCGGGACGGAGCGGTGATGGCGGAGTCTGCCGCGCAAGGGTTGGATGTGTGGTCGCAGCGGGAGCGCGGCCGTCGGTATTGGCACGGGCGCTAGGTGCAAAGGGCCGCGCTGCCCCGGCAGGCCGCTAACGCGAGTCAGGGCGTGCGGGCTTTGGTTTAGCCCGGCGCGTGCTTGCGGGTTTGCTTGACGGCAGGCGGGGGCGACGGCGGAGGAGCGATGTCGCTTTTCTCGACGACATAGCGCACGGGCAGCATGACGATTTGCTTGTCCGGCGCCATGTCTGGCGTGAAGGCGGGCAGCCGGCCGGCGCGCCGGATCATGGCCAAGGTCGCCTTGTCCACCGCGACGTTGCCTGAAGACCGGGCCAGCGTCACGCCTTCGACGGCGCCAGTGGGCAGGACGACGATGCGCACCTGGACGTTCAGGTCCGCGTTGGCCTCATGGATCTCGCGGGGGACCACGATGTTGCGTTGCAGCTGCTGGCGGATGGCGGTATGCCATTCGGCCTGCGTATTCAGCGTGTTGGCGAGCAAGGGCAAGGGCAGGCCCAAGACGAGCGCGGCAATGAGGAAGGCGCGGTACCGCCAATGCATGGGGAAATCTCCTGGGCTGGGGCCGTCGGCCTATCTGCCGGACGAATCCCGGCAGCATAACCGACGCCATCCGTGCGTTATGCCGTGCCCGCCGCCAGGTCGTCGAACAGCCGCTCGCCGCCCATCTGGCCGCCCTTGAGCATCAGTTCGACGCCGTCGATGACCGGGTCGTCGCTGCGGGCGACGCTGACGGTGACGCCCGGCGCCAGCACGCTGCGAAATGCCAGGCCCCACAACCCCAGCGCCAGCGTGGCCTGGCTGGAGGTGTCGCCGCCCGCGATGCCGATGCGCGACAGCCGCTTGCCCGCTTGCGCGCTGGCTGCCACGATCGCTGCCGCGAGCCGTGCGGTGCCGCTTGCCGTGGCCGCGGCCTGTTGGGCGGTGACGGCTTGCGCAGGCCGGTCCGTGTGGACCAGCACATTGCGCCCGTCGGCCAGCGACGAGGCCGCCAGGCGGACCTGCTGAGCAGCGTAGTCGGGGTCGTCCAGCAGCCGCTGCACATGCAATGGCTGGCGCGTGTACTGTTGGCAGGCGGCGATTTGCCGCGCCGTGACCGGCGACAGGCTGCCCGCCACGATCAGGACCGGGCCGGCCGCGGGCGGCAAGGCGGTGCAAGGGGCGTTCGCGCGGCCGGGTGCGTGGGCACGGGCCAACGCTTGCTGCACGCTGCTGGGGCCAACCGCCAGTAGCGGCACGCATGCCGCCGCGCGCCAGATCAACCGCCCGATGACGGGCAATTGCTCGTCGTCGGTCACGTCGAAAAGGACGGGGCCGTCGGACGTTTCGATCACGCCATCGATCCAGTCCTCCACGCCGGGGGCGTCGGCGGCCTGTCGCAGGCGGGGATAGGCGATGTGCGGCAGCGAGCGGATATCGGCCACGCCCTGGGCCGCCAGATGCAGGCGCAGATCGGCCTCGTGCATGGGCGTGACGGGATGCTGGCTCATGACCGGATGACGGTCGATGCGATGGATCTCGGGCGCGCTGCCCGCGCGGGCGAACAATTGGGCGAAGCTGCAATAGCGCCCGATTCCCGGCTGCCCGCCCAGGATGGGCACCAGCGGGTTCGGCATGTGGCGGCGCAGTTCGCGGATGGCCACGCCGATGCTGCCGACGTGCGGCGCGCTATCAAAGGTGGAACAGCATTTGTAGTGCAGCACACGCGCGCCGGTGCCCGCCATGAAGCGGCCGACGGCGCGCAGCTCGATTTCCATCTGGTCCGGCGCCATGGCGCGCGCGGCGCCGGCGATGCCCAAGGCGTCCAGCGGACCGGCGCGGCGCAGTTGTTCGGGCGTGGGCACGCCCAGAAACAGCAGGCTGCGCAGGCCGGCGCGGGACACTTCGGCCAGCGTGTCGGTGGCGCCCGTGAAGTCATCGCCATACCAACACACGCGTGGCGCGGACGCGCCGCCTTCGACGCCAGTCATGCGCGGTTTCCGAAGAAGGCCAGGGCGCGTTGCAGTTCGGGTGCGTTTCGCGCGAAGTCTTCCAGCGACTGCCCCTCGCGCACGGCATGCCAGGCCTGGCGGATGCTCTGCACGCCTGCGGCGGGGCCGTCCGGGTGGGCAAGGATGCCGCCGCCTGACATGAACATCAGGTCGTCGGTGCGCACCGCGGACCACGTGGCGGGCACGGTGCCGGCCCATTGGCCGGACGAGAATGCCGGCATGACCGGATCGTCGATGCCTAGCGTCAACGAAGCCAGGCAGTCGCGCGCCGAGTCGACGACTTCCTGGTCGTCCTGCGCGAACTTGCCCTGCAATCCATGCACGTGCATGTGGTCCACGCCCGCCAGCCGCCATAGCGTCTGGTAGGCCTGGAAGCCGATGCCCAAGAGCGGCGCGCGCGACAGGGCGCCATAGCCGTTGCGGTGGCCGTGCAGGGCCAGCGGCGTGCTGCGGCGCAGGGTCTGGATCGCCGAGAAGCCGCACCAGTTCAGGCTGGCCATGACGCAGGTGCCTTCTTCGCGTTCGATCAGGTCGGCGTGGCGGCGCATGGCGTCGGTTTCGTCGCTGATGTTGAAGGCCACCATGACTTGCCGGCCGGTCCGTTCACGATGCGCCCGCACCACCGCCATGACGGCGGCGACGCGCTGCGCCAGCGGGGCGTGCGTGGGGTTGGCGCAGACTTCGTCGTCCTTGATGAAGTCCACGCCCGCCGCGCACAGTTGCGCGACCAGATGCGCGGTCTGTTCGGGCGACAGCCCGACATTGGGCTTGATGATCGTTCCCACCAGCGGCCCGGCGGCCACGCCCGTCAGTTGCCGCGTGCCGGCGATGCCGACCCGTGGCATGTCGAATTGGGCACGGTAGTTGGCAGGAAGCTCCATGCTTTCCAGGCGTAGCCCGGTGACTTCGCCCAGATCGTACAGATTGCCGCCGACCGTGGCCGCCAGCGTGGCCAGGTTGGCGCCGACATTCGCGACGGGAAAAGCGATGCGGACGCGGGCCCGCTGGTACTGCCCCGGCATGCCGCCCGGCTGGCGCGCCAGCCAGGCGTTTGGCAGGCTGGGCGTGGTCACGGTGTCCAGAAGTTCGACGGATTCGATCCGCGCGCGGGCACGGGCGCGCAGCTCGTCGGTTTCGCCCTGGACGCGGGTGAAGGTGCCGCAGGACTGCTCGCCCGCCATCACCTCGGCGACCCGGGCGGGATCCATTGGCGTTTCGATCAGATAGGTGGCGCTAAACGATTGGGAATTCATGGTGGCGGGCGGCAAACAGTGTCGGGGCAGGGGGCGTTCAGAGGCGGCTCAGATCGGGGAACGGACGCACGGGGTCCTTGCCGTCCCAGTCCGTGGCGCTATTGCGGATCAGGTCGAACAGGCGGCCCTTGGGGCCGGCGACTTCGGACAGCTCGATCACGGTGCCCGGGTGGTATTCGGTGTCGAAGTAGATGAAGCGGCCTTTTTCGCCGACCTCACCGCTCATCTTGGGCTTGAAGCCCTGGGCCAGCAGGCGTTCCAGATCGGCGTCGTAGCTTTCCGTCCAGTAGGCCACGTGCTGCAGGCCGGTGCGGCCGGCTTGCAGGAAATCGCGGTACATGGAGGGCACGTCGTTGCGCGTCTGAATCAGTTCAACCTGCACGAAGCCCGAGTTGGCCAATGCCACCGAATTGTGCGGCTCGTGGCTGACGCCGTCGTACTGGTAATTCACGATCGGCACGCGGGGGTTGTAGTACCAGGGGCCCACGCCAAGCGTGGTGCTCCAGTAGTCCATGGCGGCTTCGATGTCGTGGACCACATAACCGAGTTGGCGGATTTCGCCCAGGAAACGACTCATGATGGATCTTTATGAAAAGGTGGCGGAAGAGGCGAAGCGCGTGCGGCAGGCGGCGGACGCCTGCCGCGTCGCGTCATAGGAAACCGATCGAGAACCAGGGGAAGGCAGCGACGACGATCAGCCCCACCAGCAGCGCGGCGATGTAGCCCCAGATCGGGCCGATGCCCTCGTTGGGGTCGACGCGGCTGATGGCGCAGGCGCCGTAGTAACCCACGCCGAAGGGTGGCGCGAACAGGCCGATCCCCATGGCGAAGATCACAACCATCGCGTAATGGACTTCATGCACGCCGGCCTGCACGGCGATCGGGAACAGCAGCGGCCCGAACAGCACGATGGCGGGAATGCCTTCCAACACGCTGCCCAGGATGATGAAGGCGACGATGGACACCGCCAGGAAGCCGTAGCTGCCGCCGGGCATGCCGGCCATCAGGCGGGCCAGATCGCCCGAGAATCCCGACTGCGTCAACGCCCAGGCCATGGCGGTGGCGCAGCCCACGATCAGCATGATGGCGCCCGACAACGAGGCCGTTTCGATCAACATGGGCCGCAAGCGGGCCCAGTCGAAACGCCGGTAGACCAGGATGCCGACGACGGCGGAATACACGATGCCGATGGTCGATACCTCGGTGGCCGTGGCCACGCCTTCGACCACCGCTGCGCGGATCACGAAGGGCAGGGCGACGGCGGGCAGGGCGATCACGAAGAAGCGGCCGATTTCCTTCGCGCTGAAGCGTTGCACCAGGCTCAGGTCTTCCCTGCGGTAACGCCACCACACCACCGAACACAGTGCCAGGCCCAGCACCACCGCGGGCAGCAGGCCGCCCGTGAACAGCGCGGCGATGGATACGCCGGTGACCGATCCGATCGTGATCAGCACGATGGACGGCGGAATGGTTTCGGTCTGGGCGCCGGTGGCCGACAGCAGCGCCACCAGATCGCCCGGCTTGGCGCCGCGCTTCTGCATTTCAGGGAACAGCACGGGAGCGATGGCCGCCATGTCGGCGATCTTCGACCCCGAGATGCCCGACACCAGGTACATGGCGCCGATCAGCACATAAGACAGCCCGCCGCGCACATGGCCCAGCAGGCTCGCCAGGAACTGGATCATGGCGCGCGCCATGCCGGTCATCTCGATCAACGATCCCAGGAAGATGAACAGCGGCACCGCCAGCAGCATCAGGTGCGACATGCCTTCGTCCAGCCGGCCGACCATCACTTCCATCGGCGTGTTGGTGGTCAGCGCCAGATAGGAAAATGTCGCCAGGGCGAACGAAAACGCGATCGGCACGCCCGAAAACACGGTGGCGGCCACGATGCCAACGAAGAAAATCACCAGGTTGAGCTTGCCCAGCCCCTTGAACAGCGGCTGTGCCAGCCAGAACACGGCGACCACCACGGCCACGGCGGCCAGCGCCATCAGCACTTGCGGCAAGGGCTGCGTGCGCAGCAGCCGCAGCACCGCCACGACGGCCATCAGCCCCATGCCCACCGGAATGGCAGAGGCCCGCCATGCGTTGCTGAGTTCCAGCGCGGGGGTGATGATGAAATGCTCTTCGTGCGCGTATTCAATCGCGGGCGCCAGGATCAGGATCAGGAAGGCCAGCGACGCGGCCAGCGCCACGGTTTCCAGCTGCGCGCGCCGCGTGGGGCTGACATTGTTGACCAGGGCCGTCATCCGCATGTGCTCGCCGCGGCGCAGGGCCACGACGGCGCCCAGCATGGACAGCCACAGGAACAGGATGGAGGCGAGTTCGTCGGACCAGACCAATGGGCTGTGGAACACGTAGCGCGCGACGACGCCGGCGAACAGCACAACGATCTCGATCAGCACGATGGCGGCGGCCGCGTGCTCGACCACGCAGCCCAGCGCGCCGTCAAGCGCGCTGGCGGCCCGGCGCAGGGGATTGGCCGGCAGCACCGGGGCCGCGGCGTGGGGGGCGGACAAGGAAGACATGGCGCGACCTCAGGCCAGCTTGCCGACGCTTTGTTCCAGCAGCGACCAGGCTTCGTTGCCGAAACGGCCTTGCCATTCCTTGTAGAAGCCCGCGGTGCGCAGCTGTTCGCGGAAACTGTCGGCGGCCGGCTGATTGAACAGCAGCCCCTTGGCTTCCAGATCGGATTGCACCGAGGCGTTCAGTTTCTTGATGTCTTCGCGCTGCGCCAGGCCGGCTTCGTTGATGCCGCGGGCAACGACGGTCTTCAGGTCTTCCGGCAAGCCTTCCCACATGCGGCCGTTGGCGATGAACCAGTAGCCGTCCCAGATGTGGTTGGTCAGCGAGCAGTACTTCTGCACTTCATACAGCTTGGCGACCTGGATGATGGGCAGCGGGTTTTCCTGCGCGTCCACCACCTTGGTCTGCAACGACGAATACACCTCGCTGAACTGCAGGCTGGCGGGTGCTGCGCCCAGGCCCTTGAACATGGAGATCGGCAGCGAACTGACCGGCACGCGGATCTTCAAGCCGTTCATGTCGGACGCGGATGCCACGGGCGCCTTGCTGCTGGTGGTCTGGCGGAAGCCGTTGTCCCACATTTTTTCAAACGCGTAGAGCTTGCGCTGCGCGATGGCGGCGCGTACGTGCGCACCCAGCGCGCCGTCCATGGCGCCCCAGACCTGGTTGTAGTCCTTGAACGCGAAGCCCACGGCGTTGATGGCGGCTACCGGCACCAGGGTGGCGATCACAAGCGCGGACGGCGTGAAGAAATCGATGCCGCCCGAGCGCACTTGCGCCAGCATGTCGGTGTCGCCGCCCAGCTGGTTGTTCGGGAAGATCTTGATGTCGACGCGGCCGTTGCTTTCCTTCAGGATGCGTTCGGCGGCTTCCTGGGCGCGGATGTTCAGCGGGTGGGTAACGGGCAGGTTGTTGCCATACTTGAGCGTGTAGTCGGCTGCGCGGGCAATCAGCGGGAATCCGCCGGCCAGGGCGGCCATGGCGGGAACGGCGCAAAGGCGACGCAGGGCACTGCGGCGTGTCAGCAGCTTCATGGTTGTCTCCATAATCGTAGTTATGATGTTTTTTGATGTGCCACAAAAACGCCAAACCCATGCGGCAGTGTGGACAATAGTGAATAGGCAGTATCATCGTCAAACCTTATTCATGATGGTTTTTGATGTGAATAGAGCCCTGCCCGAACGTAAGCTTGCCCGCCTGGCCGATGTGGCCGCGCGCGCCGGCGTCTCCACCGCCACGGCCGACCGCGTGTTGAACCGCCGGCCCGGGGTGCGCGCCAACACCGCGCAAAAGGTCTTCAAGGCCGCCATCGAACTGGACTATCTGCCGGAACAGGAACTGGCCGCCGCAGCCCCGGCCGAGCCCATGCGGCTGGTGTTCCTGCTGCCGCGTGGCAGCAACCGCTACCTGCGCATGCTGGGCGACACGGTCAGCTACGCGCACGAGCACTTCGCGCCCTTGAACGCCAAGTGCCAGATCGAATATGTGGAAAGCTTCAACCCCGATGCGCTGGCGCAAGCGCTGGCCAAGCACGGCAAGCGCGCGGACGGCATCGCGTTCATGGCGCTTGAGCATCCCGTGGTGCGCGAAGCCGTCAATATGCTGGCGGAACAGGGCGTGCCCACGGTGACGCTGATTTCCGATCTGGCCAACAGTGCGCGCACGGCCTATGTGGGGCTGGACAACCGCGCGGCGGGACGCACCGCCGGCTACCTGATCGCGCGCTTCATCGGTTCGCGTGCCGCGCATGTGGCCCTGATCGCCGGTTCGCGCCATTACCGCGCTCACGAAGAGCGCGAAAGCGGGTTCCTGCAGTTGTATGCCGAACAGTTCCAGGCCATGCAGGTGGTGGACTTGCGCGAAGGCTACGACGACGCGCAGCGCAACTACGAGCAGACGCGCCAGTTGCTGGAGCAATATCCCAATCTGGCCGGCATCTATAACATCGGCGGAGCGTCCGACGGCGTGGCGCGCGCGCTGAAAGAAGCGGGCCAGCAGCACCGCGTCGTGTTCATCGGCCACGGGCTGACGCCCGACACCCGGTCCTTGCTGATCGACGGCACGATGGACGCCGTCATCACGCAAAGCCCGATGGAAGCGCTGATGAGCTGCGTGCGCATCTTCTGCAATCTGCGCGATAAGCGCAGCGCGATGAACGGGGTGGAATTGGCGCGCAGCCAGGTGATTTTCCGCGAGAACCTGCCGTAGTTCGCCATGCCTTGCCGTGAATGGGCGGCAGTCGCCTGTCGTCTCGTGGCCCGTGGCGCATCCCCTTGATGCATCGCTTGCATTTTAGCTGCCTAGGCAGTTAAACTTCGGAAATCGACCCCAAATGTTGCGGCAAGGCGACTATGTCCCGCGTCAAACCTTCCATGCTGGACCGCTTTCATACCGGTGAACTCGGCTTCATGGTGACGTCCGTGCGCAACAGCATCTATGACGCCCTGGAACGCGAGTTGGCGCCGTTCGAACTCACGACCCCCCAGTACGTGGTGCTGAATTGCCTGGCAAAGGGCTGGGGCCGCACCCTTAGCGACTTTTGCCGCGTGTTGGCGTATGACTCGGGCGCCATGACGCGTCTTCTGGACCGCATCGCGGCCAAGGGGTTCATCCGCCGGGTGGAAAACGAAGCCGACCGGCGCAGCTATCTGATCGAGCTGACCGAACAGGGCCAGGCCGCGCTGCCTCAGGTGCTTGACGCCATCGACGTCGCCATGCGGCGTTTGCTGACCGGCTTTTCGGAAGAGGATGCCGAGACGCTGCACAAGCTGTTGTCGCGGCTGCTGGTGAACGCCGCGGCGGACTGACGTTATTCAGTCCGCTTTTTTTTATCCATTTACCTGCCTAGGCATATACAGCCTGGGCCTATATTAACCGCTACGTTGTCCGCCGCCATGAGTCCCGCCCCAGCGCCAAGCCACTCCCCCGTCCCGCCCGCGTTGCTGATGACGATCGGCGCGCTGACGTTCATCGATTTCCTGCAGAACGGCATGGTCACGTTCGCGGCGGCTCCCATCATGGGCGAGATCGGCGCAAGCCCCGAGGAATACACCACCGTCGCCGTCATCTACGCCTGCGTGGCCGTGGTGCTGATCGCGCTGCAAGGCTGGCTGGTGCATCACCTGGGATTGCGCCGCTATCTGCTGGCGTCGCTGGGCGCGGCGGCGGCGGGCGCGGTGGTGTGCGCGCTGTCGCTGGGCGAGACCGGGTTTCTGCTTGGCCGCGTCCTGATGGCCACCGGTTGCGCGGCGATGCTGACGTCGTCGCGCTTGAGCGTGAATCTGATTGCGCCGGGCCCGATGCGGTTCCAGGGCATCAAGGCCTTGGCGACGGGGCTGTGCACGGGAACGGCGCTGGCGCCGTGGGTGGCGTCGGTGGCGGTCGACCACGATGGCTGGCCGCTGATGTTCTGGCTGGTCGCCGCGCTGTCGGTGCTGGCGATGATTCCGGTCGCCCTGTCGATGCCTGGGAAGGAAGGACACGCGACGGTGGCCGGGCAGGCCCGCATGGCGCCGATCGCCGCGCTGGGATTGGGCAGCTTCCTGCTGCTGCACGCGCTGCAGCGGTCCTATTACGATTTCTTCAGCGACCGTCATCTGCTGGTGCTGTCCGCGCTGGCCGGCATGGTCGCGCTGGGATACTTCGTCTGGGCGGAGACGCGCAACGGCGCGCCGCTGCTGAAATTGGGCGGCATGAAAGAGGCGCGGTTCGTAAGCGGGCTGGCGCTCTTCATGTTCTGCTATCTGATGCTGGGCGCCAATGGCTATCTGGTGCCGTTGATGCTGCAACGCGCGCTGGGCCACTCCTGGGCCAATACGGGCGTGTTCTTCGCCATGGGCCTGGGGGCGGGCGTGCTGACGTTCGCCGTGATGTCGCAGCTGCTTGCCCGCTGGCCCTCGCCGCGCAAGTTCTTCGTGACGGGGTTCGTGGCGCTGGCGGCGTTCGGCGTCCTGATGTCGCGCCTTTCGCCCACGGCCGATGCCTGGAGCGACGTGTTGCCCGCGCTGGCCTGCTATGGCGTATTCATCATGATCATCATGCCCACCACGGCCATGAACACCTTCGCCGGCTTGGCCCACGATCCGGCGCTGTTCGCGCACGCCCAGCAGGTAAAGAACATGTTGGCGCAAGTCGGACAGGCGCTGGGCATCATGGTGGCCACCGTGGGTCAGCAGTGGTTGACGTCTGAACACTACAACGTGCTGCAAGCCAGCATCGCCACGGGCAACGCCAACTTCGAAGCGGCCAAGGCGCAGCTAAGCAGTGTGTACGCTGCGGTGGCGGATCCGGTGCGGGCGCAGCAGATGGCGGTGGCGCAGATCTCGCAAATGCTGGATCAGCAATCCGTGTTGCTGGCGAATCTGGACCATTTCCGCGTGCTGGCCGTCTTGGCCGCGGCCGGCGCCCTGGTCAGCTTGAGGCAACGGGTGTTCCGGTAGCGCGACGGGTTAATTTCCGCCCAGCTGAACGATCACCTGGCGCGCGACATCCGACAGCGACAGCCCGCCATCCATGGCGGCGCGTTGCAGGCGTTCGTGCGCGGCCTGTTCAGTCAGACCGTATTGGCTGATCAGCAGCAGCTTGGCGCGGTCGATGCGCTTTTTCTCGTCCAGCGCGCCGCGCACGGTGTTCAAGGCGTCGTCGGTCCGCTGCATGCGCAGGGTCTGTTCGCGCATCATGTCGAGGATCGACCGTTCCAATTCACTGCCCACGCCATCCGCGGGCGGCGTATCCACGATGCGGCTTTGCACGCTGTACAGCATGCTGGGCGCGCGGCCGCTGGCATGGTCGGCATAGCGGCTTAAAAGCAGGCGGCGGTCGTCCAGCTCTTGGCGGGTCTCGGCGATGCGGCGGGCGCATTGCTGCGCCAGCGCCTGGGCCAGCAGGCTTTCGACTTCGCGCATGGCGTCGATGCGCGCGGTGTACAGGTCGAACCACAGTTCGGCCAGGGCGCCGTCGACGCGTTGCGCGCTGGAAGTGTGCTGCGCCATGTCGCGCATGCGTTGCACCGGCTGACCCTGTTGCTGGATCCGTTCCCAGCATTGCAGCGCTGCGCCTTCCGCATATTGGGAATAAGTGTCGAAGCTGCGCCGCTGGTTGGCCGCAAGGCCCAGCATGCGGGCCTTTTGCACGTCGGTGAAGAAGCCGGCCGTGTACCCCATCACGCCACAGGCGCGTTCCTGGCCGCTCAGTTCCTTGCCCTGCATGAAATTCAGCAGCGCCACCAGGATGCGGGTGACGCCGGGATCCAGCGCGGAATCGGCCGCTTCGAAGACCACCGCCAGCAGGCTGCCGATCACCTGCGTGAAGCGCGAATCGGTCTCGTCGGCGGATACGGATTGGTCGCGGACCTGTCGGCGCAGCGCGGGCAGCTCGTCCAGGCGGAACAGCGCAAAAGCGATGCAATTGAGCAGGCGCGCGCGGCTTGCGCCGTGGCTGGAATCGGTGGCGTGGGTGTCCAGGAATTGACGCGCTTGCGCTTCGACGCCGACGGCGTCCTGGCTCAGCCCGGCCAGGGCCGGTTGCAGGCGGTCTTGCGGGCTGCACAGCGTCAGGTTGGAGTAGCCCCGTTCTTTTTGCAGCGCGTGCACCAGCGCGCTGACGCGCACCACCAATTCGCAGGTGCCCGACAAGGCCTCCAGGCCCTGGAGTTCGCTGCGACGGGCGGCGAGTAGGAAGCGCAATGGCGGCGGCAGGCGGCGTTCGGCCATCGGAGTCCTGGATTCAGGCGTGCCGGCGCAGGGCCGGCTCGGCAAGCGCCGGCAAGCGCGCGTCGCTGGCGCCGAACATCTGGCAGGCGGCGACCTGGCCGATGACCAGCACGGCCGGGCTGCGCAAGCGGAAGGCGTCGGCATCGCGCGTCATGGCGGCAAGCGTGGAACGGCATTCGCGCTGGTCGGTCAGGGATGCGCGCTCGATCATCGCGACGGGGGTGTCGGCGGCCATGCCGGCCGCCAGTAATTGGCTGCTCATGTCGTGCAGTTTCGCCACTCCCATATAGACCACCAGCGTCGTGCCGCTGCGCGCAAGCCCCGTCCAGTCGGGCACCGTGCCGTCCTGGGAATGGGCGGTGATCAGTGTAACGCCCTGGGCCATGCCGCGTTGCGTCAAGGGAATGCCGCAGGCGGTGGCGGCCGCCAGCCCCGCGGTGATGCCGTTCACGACTTCACAGGCCACGCCGTGGTCGCTGAGCCATTGGGCCTCTTCGCCCGCGCGGCCGAAGATGCACGGGTCTCCGCCTTTCAGGCGTGCCACCCGCAGGCCTTGGCGGGCGTATCGCAACATCAGCCGCTGGATGAATGCCTGTGGCGTGGAACGGCAACCGCCGCGCTTGCCGACACGCACAAGACGGGCCTGCGCGCAATAGTCCAGCACTTGCGGATTGACCAGGTCGTCGATCAGGACGACATCAGCCTGGTTTAGCGCCTTGACGGCTTTGAGCGTCAGCAGCTCCGGGTCGCCGGGGCCGGCGCCGATCAGCCACACGGTGGGATTCATAACGGCACGCTCCAGGTTTCAAAGAGTGATGGAAAGGATAAGGATGACGACGAACTGGACCAGGCACAGGCCTTTCCAGAACGCGACGGGATTGCGTTCCAGCAGCGGCAGGCGTTCGCCGCGGCGCGCTGCATCGGGCGGATGGCGCAGCGCATGGGTGAACTCGGACAGCTCGGCCGTGCGCGCGGCGGGGTCCGGGTGCAGCGCAGGGCTAAGCACGCCGTCGATCCAGGCGGGCAGCTCGCGCTCGGCATCCAGCACCGATACATAATTCAGCCGCAGTTGCGCGGCGCGGCTGCGGGCCCGCGCGACCTCGGCGCCATAGGGCAGGCGGCCCGACAGCATCTGGTAGAGCACTGCCGCCAACGAATACAGGTCCGAGCGCACGGTGCCGGCTTCGCCCAGGAAAGTCTCGGGCGCGGCGTATTGCGCCGTGCCCAGCATGGGGGGCGCGTCGTCTTCCTGCGCCGCGCGGTCCAGCAGACCGGCCGTTTGGGCGGAACCCAGGTCGATGATCTTCGCCCGGCCGTCTTCCGTGATCAGGATGTTGTCCGGGCGCAGGTCCTGGTGCACGATTTCCAGCCGGTGGAAGGCCTGCAGGCCGCGCGCGACCTGTTCGATGATCGCGACCGCCTCCTCCAGCGTGGGCCGGGGATGCTCGGCCATCCAGCGTGTCAGGGTACGTCCCGGGATGTGCTCGCTGACGGTGTACAGGTAATGGCGGGGGCGCGGCATCGGCCAGGCGCGCACGACGTGGCGGCTGTCGATGCGGCGGGCAATCCATTCCTCGGTCAACAGCCGTTCCAGGTAGGCGGGGTCGTGCCGCATGTCCAGCGACGGGATCTTCAGCACGACGGGTTCGCCGCTGGCGATGTCGCGGGCCAGATACACGTGGCTGCGGTGGCTGGCGCGCAATTCCTCCTGGACGTGGAACCCTTCGAACGTCATGCCGGCGGTCAACAGGGGCGGGCAGGGCAGGTGGCGGCTGTAGCGGGCGATCTCGTCGGCGCGGCGCGGCGGCAGCGCGTCGATCCGGACGATCTGCACGGTCAGGTTGTCGTCGCTGCCGCGTTCATACGCCAACTGGACCAGGCTGCGCGCCGCCTGGTCCAGCGTGTCTGGATGCGCGTCCAGGGCCCGCGCCACGTCGGCCGCGCCCAGGTGTTCATACGCGCCGTCGGTGGCCAGCAGGAACACGTCGCCCTGTTCGACCGGCTGCGTGTGGTAGTCCACCTCCAGGTGCGGCGCCAGGCCCAGGGCGCGCCCCAGATAGCTCTTGTCCTGCGATATCCAGACGCGATGGTCGTCGGTCAGTTGCTCCATCTTGCCGCCGCGCAGCCGATAGATGCGCGCGTCGCCGATGTGCAGGATGTGGGCGGTCGTGGCTTTCAGCACCATCACGGTCATGGTGCAGACATAGCCCCGGTCGGCGTCGCGGGGCTGGTCGGGATGCTGCCGCTGGCGCGTCTGCGCGTGCAGCCAGCCGTTGGCGGCGCTTAACACCTTGTGCGCGGATTTCTTCACCGACCACGTTTCGGGCGTGCAGTAATAGTCCTCCAGGAAACTGGCCACCGCGGTTTCGCTGGCAATGTGGCTGACGTTGCTGCTGCTGATGCCGTCGGCCAGCGCAATGGCGATGCCCTTGGCGCCCAGCAGCGGTTCGGCGGGCACGCACAGGCCGTGGAAGTCCTGGTTGACCGGCTTGCGGCCCGGCTCGGTGTGCTGGCCCACCGCGACCTGCAAGGAGGAGGCGGGCTGACGTTCCGTCAAGGTCGGCATCCGCTTGCGGGATCAGTTGAAGCGGCGCTTGGGCGCGGTCTTCATGTGGGTGGTGTAGAGCGTCAGGCCGGTCAGCGAGATGCCGCCGATCAGGTTGCCCAGCACGACCGGGATTTCGTTCCAGATCATGTAATCCATGATCGAGAAGTTGCCGCCCATGATCAGCGCCGACGGGAACAGGAACATGTTGACGATGGAATGCTCGAACCCCATCGCAAAGAACAGCATCACGGGCATCCACATGGCGATGACCTTGCCGCTGACCGATGTCGAGATCATGGCGCCCACGACGCCCAGCGACACCATCCAGTTGCACAGCACGCCGCGGATGAAGATCGTCAGCATGCCGCCGGCGCCGTACTCCTTGTAGCCCAGCGTGCGGTTCTCGCCGATGTGCGAGATCACTTGCCCGACCTTGTTGGGCGGCACGGAAAAGCCGTAGGTGAAGACGATGGCCATCAGCAGGGCGACCGTCAGCGCGCCAAGGAAGTTGCCGATGAAGACCAGGCCCCAGTGCTTCAGGATGGCCTTGACGGTGACGCCGGGCCGCTTGTCGAAGAGCGCCAGCGGCGTCAGCACGAAGACGCCCGTCAGCAGGTCGAAGCCCATCAGGTACAGGATGCAGAAGCCGACCGGAAACAGCGCGGCACCCAGAATGGGAGAGTCGGTCTGCACGGTGACGGTAACGGCGAACACCGCGGCGATCGCCAGGATGGCGCCGGCCATGAAAGCGCGAATGAGGACGTCGCGGGTCGCCATGTAGATTTTCGACTCGCCGGCGTCGACCATTTTGGTGACGAATTCGGAAGGTACCAGGTAGGACATGTTGTTTCCTATTGCGTTGCTATCGTGAAGTCAGTGTCGGGGCCCGGTGGTCAGGCGATTTCCACGGCGTCGCCGTTCAAGCGCGCCAGCCAGGTGCGCAGCCGCTGTTCCGGGTATTGCACGCAACTTCCGTCGGCCAGCCGGAAGTGCTGCTTGTAAAGGGGAGAGGCCACGACCAACTCACCGCCCAGATGGCCGATCAGGCCGCGGCCGATGACGTTCGCGCCCGATTTCGGGTCGCGGTGTTCAATGGCGTAAAGATCCGGACCGTCCGCGCCGGGCAGGTAGAACAGGGCGATCTGTTCGCCGTCCACAAGCACGACGACACCAGACTGGGCCACCAGGTCCTGCCGCGTGCAGACGGGCCGCCACGTGGGGGTAGGGTGGGGGGCGTTCATCAGGCGATCTCCTCTGCGATGGGAATGACACGGGACGGCACGCGCGCGGGGGCGGGCCGGGGCTGGCCGCGTTCCTGCACGAATTGAATGTCGGGGTCGCCGCCGCGCTCGTTCACGAAGGTGCGGAAGCGCTTGAGCTTTTCCGGGTCGTTCAAGGCGTTTGCCCACTCGCATTCGTAGCGGTCGACCACCAGCTGCATCTGCGCATCCAGTTCCGCGCACAGGCCCAGGCTGTCGTTCAGCACCACGTCCTTCAGATAGTCCAGGCCGCCTTCCAGCGATTCACGCCAGACCGAGGTGCGCTGCAGCTTGTCGGCGGTGCGGATGTAGAACATCAGCACACGGTCGATGGTGCGGATCAGCGCGGCGTCGTCCAGGTCGGTGGCGAACAGTTCGGCGTGGCGTGGCCGCATGCCGCCGTTGCCGCACACATACAGGTTCCAGCCGTTCTCGGTGGCGATGACGCCGATGTCCTTGCTTTGCGCCTCGGCGCATTCCCGCGTGCATCCCGACACCGCGAACTTCAGCTTGTGCGGCGAACGCAGGCCTTTGTAGCGGTGCTCGATGTCCAGCGCCATCTGCACGCTGTCCTGCACGCCATAGCGGCACCAGGTGCTGCCCACGCAGGACTTCACGGTGCGGGTGGACTTGCCGTAGGCGTGCCCGGTTTCGAAGCCGGCGGCGATCAGTTCGGCCCAGATGTCGGGAAGTTCGTGCAACTGTGCACCGAACAGGTCGATGCGCTGCCCGCCCGTGATCTTGGTGTAAAGGTTGTACTTCTTGGCCACCGCGCCGATGGCCATCAGGCCATCCGGCGTGATCTCGCCGGCGGGAATGCGCGGCACCACGGAATAGGTGCCGTTCTTTTGCATGTTGGCCATGAAGGTGTCGTTGGTATCTTGCAGCGGCACCAGGTGCGGGTCCTGGATCGGCCGGTTCCAGCACGACGCCAGGATGGAGCCCACGGCGGGCTTGCAGATATCGCAGCCCACATGGCCCTTGCCATGGCTGGCCAGCAAGGCGTCGAAGGTTTCGATGCCGCCGACGCGCACGATCGCGTACAGCTCCTGGCGGGTATAGGCGAAGTGTTCACACAGGCTCTTGTCCACGGCGACGCCGCGGCTCGCCAGTTCATGTTCCACCACTTGCTTGAGCAGGCTGGCGCAGCCGCCGCAGCCGGAGGCCGCTTTGGTGCAGCTTTTGACGCCGGCCAGATCGGTGCATCCGCCGTCGATGGCCGCGCTGACCGCGCCTTTGCTGACGTTGTGACAGGAGCAGATGGTGGCGGTGGCCGGCAGCGCATCCACGCCCAGTGCCGGCGCGGCCTTGCCCAGCGGCAGGATCAGGCTGGCGGGATCGGCCGGCGGCGCGATGCCGTTCTGCACGTACTGCAGCAGGGTGTCGTAATAGCGGTTGTCGCCCACCAGCACCGCGCCCAGCACGCGCTTGCCGTCGGCGGACACGACCAGCCTGCGGTAGCTGGACCCGGCCTCGTCGATATAGCGGTAGCTGCGCGCGCCAGGGGTGGTGCCATGGGCGTCGCCGATGGAACCCACGTCCACCCCCAGCAGCTTCAGCTTGGTGGACATGTCGGCGCCGGTGAACGGTTGTTCCTCCGCACCGCACAGCTCGGCCGCGACGATGCGCGCCATTTGGTAACCCGGCGCCACCAGGCCGAACACGGTGCCGTTCCAGGCCGCGCATTCGCCGATGGCGTAGATTTGGTCGTCGCTGCTGCGGCAGCGGTCATCGATCACCACGCCGCCGCGTTCCGCCAGCGCCAGGCCGGCTTTGCGCGCCAGCGTCACGTGCGGGCGGATGCCGGCCGAGAACACGATCAGGTCGGTCTCCAGCGGCTCGCCTTCGGCGAAGCGCATGCGGTAGCGGTAGTGCGTGCCCGGCTTGATGTCCTGCGTGGCGCGCGACAGATGCACGCCCACGCCCAGCGCTTCGATGCGGGCGCGCAGCGCGGCGCCGCCGGCGTCGTCCAGTTGCACCGGCATCAGGCGCGGCGCGAATTCCACCACATGGGCTTCCAGATTCAACGACTTCAACGCATTGGCGGCTTCCAACCCCAGCAGCCCGCCGCCCACCACCACGCCGCGCCGCGCGCCGGTGGCCGCGGCCCGGATCAGGTCCAGGTCGTCGATCGTGCGATACACCAACCGTGACGCGCCTTCGGCGCCCGCGATCGGCGGAACGAAAGGGTACGAGCCGGTGGCCAGAACCAGCTTGTCATACCGCACGCGGCCGTTGGCCGTCACGATTTCGTGGGCCAGGCGATCGATCTCCAGCACCGGCTCGCCCAGATGCAACGCCAAGCCTTCCTGCGCATAGAACGCCGCATCGCTCATCGCCATCGATTCGGCGTCGCGTCCATTCAAGTAGTCGGACAGATGCACGCGGTCGTAGGCGCGGCGGGACTCTTCGCCGTAGACGTGGATGCGATAGCGGGCAAGCGCGCCGCGGGCGATCAGCTGTTCGACGCAATGGTGTCCCACCATGCCGTTGCCGATCACGACCAGCGTCTGCAAGGAATCGGGAGTGGCCGTTGCTTTCATGGAGTTCCCCAGGCTTGGATAAGTGAATCAAAAAGGCAAAAGGCGCCCTGGACCTTTCGGTCTGGGCGCCTTTGCCGGGACTGCTCAAGTTGTGGTGCTTGCCTTGCGGCCTGCATGAACACTTAAGCAAAGTCCGTGCCAGGGGACGGCGTAGCGTCCTGGCAGGGGCGCTACGCGTGGGTTTTCATAGGGAAAAGGGCGGCGATGGGGGGCGGGGACGCGCCCATCGCCTTGCCGTGTGGCGCGCTAGGCGTGCTTCAAATCGGTGCAGGGAAGTGTGCGTGGCGCACTGGTTTGGCGCGATGCGCGCTGCGGTGGCTTGCCAAACACGTCAGCCGCGCAGCGCCGCCTCGATCCCGCTGATGTCGATCTTCCCCATGGTCATCATGGCTTCGAACGCGCGCTTGGCTGCGGCCGGATCCGGGTCGATGATCGCGGCGGACAGGATGCGCGGGGTGATCTGCCACGACAGCCCCCACTTGTCCTGGCACCAGCCGCAGACGTTGGCGCTGCCGCCGTTGTCGATGATCGCGTTCCACAGGCGGTCCGTTTCTTCCTGATCGTCGGTGGCGACCTGGAACGAAAACGCCTGGTTGTGCTGGATTCCAGGGCCGCCGTTCAGCCCCAGGCAGGGGATGCCCATCACCGTGAATTCAACGGTCAGGACATCGCCTTGCTTGCCCGAAGGATAGTCGCCGGGGGCGCGGTGGATCGCGCGCACGGCGCTGTCTGGAAAGGTCTTGGCGTAGAACGTCGCGGCCTCCAGGGCGGCGCCGTCGTACCAGAGGCAAATCGTATTTTTGCTGAGCATTGTGTGTCTCCTGGGTGGATATCCTGCCGTTGCGCCGCGTGCCTGGCGGCGCACGCGGCCAGGGATGGCCGCCACTCAGGCCGGCGCGCGGCACGGCAGGCGCTGGCGTGGGGGCTGATCAAGATTGGGACATTATTGAACTTCCGCCGCGCCCGGGTCGCGTCCAAAATCGTGACATTTGAAACGGGGGTTGAAAGGGAAATGGGGCGGGCGCGCCGTCAGGCAAACGCCGCCTGCACGGCATCGAAGGCGGCGGCGACCAGCGGATCACCGCGCCGTCCGGCCTGGGTGATGAAGGAGAGCCCCGCCTGGATGGCCAGCCCCTTCACCAGCAGCAGCCCATTGGCCTGGGATTCCCGTAACGCGATGGAGTCCCTGGCCAGCGACAGGCCCACGCCGGACCGCACCAGATCCAGCATGGAGGCTTCCTGATCCACCTCGGCGACCGCGTTGGGCGTAAGCCCCAATGCGTTGAACTTGTCCGACAGCAGGCGATGGTGCACGGAGTCGGGCGGGGTCCAGATCCATGGCAGCGCGGCGATCTCGCTCCATCCACGCCCCGCCACCTGGGCGCTCCAGCCTTTCGGCGCCACCACGTAGTACGCGAACGACGCCAGCGGCAGCGCGTCCAGGCCGGGCTGGGCGGCCGCGGACGTCTGGGGGCCCAATGAGAAACCCACAT
This sequence comes from Achromobacter sp. MYb9, assembly GCF_002975275.1. Classification (GTDB taxonomy): domain Bacteria; phylum Pseudomonadota; class Gammaproteobacteria; order Burkholderiales; family Burkholderiaceae_B; genus Achromobacter. The sequence goes on from NZ_PCOQ01000009.1 coordinate 166,861, forward strand.
CCAGATCGCCGGCCCGCACCTGCCGACCCACCGATCCCGACATGCCGTGGCGCAGGGTGGGGCGGATCTTCGGGTAATGCTCCACCAGGTATTGCAGCGTGGCGCCCAGGCGCAGGAATTCGGGATCCAGGATCGTGCCGATGCGCAATTCGCCCTGCACGGTGTCGCGCAGGGCGCCGATGGCTCGCTGGAAATCGTCCAGCGCGTCCAGGATACGGAGCGCGGACGGCAGCAACGCCCGCCCGTCGGCGTTCGGCGCCAGCCCTTGCGCCGTGCGCGAGAACAAGGTCAGGTCCAGCGATTCCTGGAAATTCTTCAATTGAAGACTCAGCGCAGGCTGGGTCAGGTGCAGGTGTTCGGCCGCGCGCGTCAGATTCCCTTCGCGCGCCACGGCGGCGAACGTCCGGATGTGCTTCAGGTCCATGGCGATGTCCGCAAGAGGGGGTGAGCATTATTAGAGATGCTTATAAGGCGGTTTTCAACATTTCATTGGACAGTTGCGGGCTGCTGAGCCAGAGTCACGCCAGATGCCCGGCGCGCGTTCGGACGCCGCAGCCGGGTCGGCTCACCGTGGCGGCAGCCCCCAAAGCGCCGCCAACCAGATAAGAAGAGCTTATGGAGACATACGACATCGTCATCGTTGGCGCTGGGTCGGCCGGCTGCGTGCTGGCCAACCGCCTGAGCCAGGACCCGGGCACTCGGGTGCTGCTGCTGGAGGCCGGCGGCCGTGACAACTACCACTGGATCCATATCCCGGTGGGATACCTGTATTGCATCGGCAACCCACGCACCGACTGGATGTACCGGACGGTGAAAGAGGCCGGCTTGGGCGGCCGTTCACTGATTTATCCGCGCGGCCGGGTGCTGGGCGGCTGCTCGTCCATCAACGGCATGATCTACATGCGCGGCCAGCGCGAAGACTACGAAGATTGGGCCGCGCTATCCGGCGACCCGGCCTGGAGCTGGGACCAGGTGCTGCCGGTGTTCAAGCGCAGCGAGGACTACCATCGCGGCGCCGACGAGTTCCATGGCGCGGGCGGCGAGTGGCGGGTCGAATCCCAGCGGTTGCGCTGGGACATCCTGGAAGCGTTCGCGGGCGCCGCCGAACAGGAAGGCATCCCACGCGTGCAAGACTTCAACCGGGGCGACAACTTCGGCAGCGGTTATTTCGAGGTGAACCAGCGCAGTGGCTGGCGCTGGAACACGTCCAAGGCATTTCTGCGCCCGGTGCTCAAACGCCCGAACCTGCATGTAATGACGGGCGCCCAGGCCGAGCAACTGGTGTTCGAGGGCAAGCGCTGCGTCGGCGTGCAACTGCGGCGCGGGGGAAAAAGCCTGACGGTGCGCGCAACCCGCGAAGTGGTGTTGGCGGCGGGCGCGGTCAACACCCCGCATCTGCTGGAACTGTCGGGCATCGGCGAACCCGCGCGGCTGCGGGAAAGCGGCATTGCGCTGCGCCACGCCTTGCCAGGCGTGGGCGAGAACCTGCAAGACCACCTGCAATTGCGGGTCATCATCAAGGTCAACGGGGTCAAGACGCTGAATCGCATCGCCTCGTCGTGGCGGGGCAAGGCCGGCATCGGTCTGGAATACCTGCTGAAACGCAGCGGTCCGATGAGCATGGCGCCGTCGCAACTGGGGGCATTCGCCAAATCCGACCCCAGCCAGACGCGCGCCAACGTGGAATTCCATGTACAGCCGCTGTCGCTGGGCGCTTTCGGCGAACCCCTGCATGCCTTCGACGCGTTTACGGCCAGCGTATGCAATCTGCGGCCGACGTCGCGCGGCAACGTCCATGCGCAAGGGGCGCCCGGTACGCCGGAGGCCGCCACGCCGGTCATCGCGGCCAACTACCTCAGCACGGAGGCGGATATCCAGGTGGCGGCCGATTCGATCCGGCTGGTGCGCCGTATCGCGGCGGCGCCGGCCCTGCAGCGCTATCAACCGCAGGAATGGTTGCCCGGCCCCGCCTACCAGACCGACGAACAGTTGCGCGAAGCGGCCGGCAAGATCGGCACGACGATCTTCCACCCGGTGGGGACGTGCGCGATGGGCAAGGACGCGGACAGCGGCGCGGTGGTGGACGCGCGGCTGCGGGTCTTCGGACTGGAGGGCTTGCGCATCGCCGACGCGTCAGTCATGCCGCTGATCACGTCGGGCAACACCAATTCGCCGACCATCATGATCGCGGAGCGCGCCGCCGACATGATCCGCGAAGAGGCGGGCGTTCAACGCAAGGAACGATAGGTTTCCTTGCGCTGCGGATGGGTCAGCATCACCTGCCAAAGCTGACCCTCGCGCGACCGGAAGAACCCCGCGCAGCACATCAGATAGTATTTCCACATGCGGTAGAAACGTGTGCCATAGCGTTCCTGCAACGCGGGCCACGCGCGTTCGAAGCGGTCCCACCAGGCCATCAGCGTGCGGTCGTAGTCGGCGCCGAAGTTGTGCCAGTCTTCAATGATGAAGCGGTGTTCGACGGCCGCCGCGATTTCGCGGGCAGACGGCAGCTTGCCGTTCGGGAACACGTACCGGTCGATCCAGGGGTCGGTGCTCTGGCTGGTGGCGGCGATGCCGATGGTATGCAGCAGGAAGATACCGTCCGGCGCCATCAGGCGCTGCACATTGGAGAAGTAGGTGTCGTAGTTCTTCGGCCCCACGTGCTCGAACATGCCGACCGACACCACTTTATCGAAACTGCCTTGCAGGTCGCGGTAGTCTTGCAGCAGCAACTGCACCGGCAGGCCCTTGACCCGTTCCTGCGCCAATGCCAGCTGTTCTTTCGATACGGTCACGCCGGTGACCGTGACGCCATAGTTCTCGGCGGCGAACTTGGCCAGGCCACCCCAGCCGCAGCCGATATCCAGCAGCGTTTCGCCGGGCTTCAACTGCAGCTTGCGGCAGATCATGTCCAGCTTGGCAAGCTGGGCGTCTTCCAGCGTCTGGGCGTTTTCCCAGTAGGCGCAGGAATAGATCATCCGGCTGTCCAACATGGCCTCGAACACATCGTTGCCGGCATCGTAGTGCTGCTCGCCAACTTCAAAGGCGCGGTGTTTGGACTGCAGGTTGAAAAGCTTGTGCCGCAAGTGTTCGGCGATCAGCTTGATGCGGGCAACGCCCAGCGCCGCCGATCCCATGTCCGCGCGCAACAGGCGCGTGAAAAGCTCGTCCAGTTGCTCGCAATCCCATTCTCCGTCCATATAGGACTCGCCCAGCCCCAGCGACCAGCTGGCGAAGACGCGCTCGTACATGTGCTTGTCGTGCACCTGGATGTCCCAGGGGCGCGTGCCGTTGATCAGGACATCGGCTCGGGACAGCACGTCCTGGAGCACTTTGGGCGGTTCGGGGGGAGGGGGGCTGACGGCGGGGGAAGAATGGTCGGTGGTCAGCGGAGAGACAGGACTGCTTTGCTGCATACGGACTCCATATCAATTTTGGGATGACTGATCTGGCAACGCCTGAAGCTCATTACTCTCGCCCCAACGGGCGGGCAACTCCAATTTAATGATTGGATCGCCCCGATAGGAAACGGCAATTTCCCGCCGTGCCGGGGAGTGCTTCGAAGAGGATGGGCTTGATCGTAGCGAGGCGCGGGCCGGGTGTCCAGCACGGGCGGCGGGGCGGCGCCAGTCCCCGCCGTTCATGTGATTGTTCGACCGGCGCGATTACACTAGTCCGCCCAGTGCGCCGCCGTGTCGGCTTGCGCCGACTCGTGGAGTGTTTTGATGGTGGACGCCAGCCTGCAACCCCGTTTGGAATTCGTCACCTGCGCCAGTCCGGCCGGCCTGCACCGCATGGCGTACTGGGAATGGGGCGACCCCGCCAATGACCGGGTGTTGGTCTGCGTCCACGGCCTGACGCGCAGCGGCCGGGATTTCGACGCGCTGGCGCGCCGATTGGCCGACCAGTACCGGGTCGTCTGCCCCGACGTGGTGGGCCGCGGCCGGTCGGACTGGCTGGCCAACCCGGCGTTCTATACCGTGCCCCAATACGTGTCCGACATGGTCACGCTGATCGCGCGCCTGCGGCCGGCCCGGCTGGCTTGGGTGGGCACGTCGATGGGCGGGTTGGTCGGCCTGGCCTTGTCGGGCGCCGCCGCGTTCGCCAGCGCCCTCCAGCTCATGCGTCCGCACGCGGGCATGCTGCCGCCGGGGCAGGGCATCCGGCTGGACAAGCTGGTGCTGAACGACGTGGGCCCCCGTCTGGAAACCGGGGCGCTGTCGCGCATCGGCCAATATGTGGGCGAGCCGGGCGAATTCGCCACGTTCGAAGAGGCCGTGGCAACCATGCGTGCCAATTCCGGGACGTTCGGGCCGCACACGGACGCGCAATGGGCGGACCTGGCCCAATACCTGTATCCGGAATATGGCGGCAAATGGGTCAAGCACTACGACCTGGCGCTGGCGCAGCCGCTGGCGGCCCAGACGCCGGAAGAACTGGCGGCTGGCGAGCAGATCCTGTGGCGTTCCTATGATGCGGTGACCTGCCCGATGCTGATCGTGCGCGGTGCGCTGTCCGACCTGCTGACGCCCGCCACCGTTGAAGAAATGCTCGAGCGCAATCCGCGCGCCCAGGCGCTGGAAGTGCCGGGTGTGGGGCATGCGCCCACGCTGATCGCCGACAGCCAGGTGGACCCGGTCGCGGCCTTTCTGCTGGCTTGACCGTCCGCCCTGCGATGAAGGGGACAGCCCGGCGCTATCCATGCTGCCGGGCCTTCTCTACAATAGCCCCATGACATCGCCCACCCTGAACATCGATCTGCACTGCCATTCCACCGTCTCGGACGGCGCGCTTGCGCCCCGCGACGTGGCGCAGCGCGCGCATGCCAATGGCGTGGATGTCTGGGCATTGACCGACCACGACGAAGTGGGCGGCCTGGCCGAAGCCGCCAGCGCGGCCAAGGACCTGGGCATGCGTTTTGCCACCGGCGTCGAGATTTCGGTAACCTGGGCCGGCCTCACCGTGCATATCGTGGGCTTGCGCTTCGATCCTGAAAACACCGCGCTGGTCGAAGGCCTGCGCAAGACCCGGTCGGGCCGGGCCGAACGCGCCAAGCGCATCGGCGAACGTCTGGCGGACATGGGCATGCCCGGCGCCTATGAAGGCGCGCTGCCGTTCGCCGGCAACCCGGAACTGATCAGCCGCACCCATTTTGCCCGCTATCTGGTTGAAGCCGGCTACTGCCCCGACGTGCAAACCGTGTTTACCAAGCACCTGGGCGACGACCGCCCCGGCCATGTGCCCATGCAATGGGCCACCCTGGCCGAAGCGGTGGGCTGGATCCGTGGCGCGGGCGGCGTGGCCGTCATCGCCCACCCCGGCCGCTATAAGTACACCCCGCTGCAATTCGCCGCCCTGTTCGACGAATTCCTGCAACTGGGCGGGCTGGGCATCGAGGTCAACACCGGCAGCCACACCGCCGAAGAAGCCCGCCAATACGCCGGCGTCGCGCGACGCTACGGGTTCCTGGCCTCGCGCGGGTCGGATTTCCATAGTCCCAAGGAAAGCCGGATGGACCTGGGCCGTCTGCCCCCGCTGCCCTCCGACTTGAAGCCGGTCTGGCACGACTGGTTCTGACGCGGGCGGCCATCGCCGCCCATCTTGCAAGCCACCGATTTTGAGCGCGCCCCTGCGGCGCATCCGCCATGAACAAAGCCTTTGTTAAAGAGTCCGACAACGAGGACGACGACGATCTGCCGCAAACCCAGGCGTTGCCGGCGGGCACCAAGAACTACATGACCCCGGAAGGCTATGAGCGCCTTCGCGGCGAATTGACGCATCTGATGAACGTCGAGCGCCCCTCCGTCGTGCAAGTGGTGTCCTGGGCGGCATCCAATGGTGACCGGTCCGAGAATGGCGACTACCTGTACGGGAAGAAGCGCCTGCGGGAAATCGACCGCCGCATGCGCTTTCTGACCAAGCGGCTGGACATTGCCGAAGTGGTCGACCCCGCCGCGCAGCCCAACCGCGACCAGGTATTCTTCGGCGCCACCGTGTCCTACTCGGACAAGGCCGGCGAAGCGCACACCGTCACCATCGTGGGCGTGGACGAAGCCGAACCGCTAGCCGGCAAGATCAGCTGGATTTCCCCGGTGGCGCGCGCGCTGATCAAGGCCCGCGAAGGCGACACCGTCGTGCTTCGCACGCCGGGCGGAATCGAAGAGCTGGATATCCTGGAAGTCCGCTACCCGTAGCCCAAAAAGGAAACAGGCGCCAGCTTGTGGCTGGCGCCTGTTTGGTTGGGAGGGCTCTGACGTCCCTGCCTCGGTCTGTGGCGGCTTTCGCCGCCGTTCCCCTGGGGCTTGCTGCTAATTCAATTCCGCTGATCCGCGCCGCTTATTTCTTGCGCGCCGCGATCGACTTTTCGGCCATGTTGACCAGGTCTTCGCCGATCTGCTTCTTCCACTTGTCGTAGACGGGCTGGGTGACCTTGGCGAAGGCGTCGTGCTCGGCCGGAGACAGCGACGTCACGGTGACGCCATGGCCCGCAATTTCTTTCAGCAGCGACGGGTCTTCCGGCGTCACGCCCTTGCGCGCGATCACGATCTGCTGTTTGCCCGCGTCAAGCGCGGCCTGGCGCACGATGTCGCGGTCTTTTTCCGACCACGAATTCCAGACCTCGCGGTTGACCACGAAGATCAGCGGGTCGGCCACGTAGTTCCACAAGGTCAGGTATTTCTGGCCCACGGTGTACAGCTTGGAACCCGTGTAGATGGACAGGGGGTTCTCCTGGCCGTCCACCGCGCCGCTGGCCAGCGCCGGCTGCGCATCGGCCCAGCTCATTTGCGTGGGGTTGGCGCCCAGCGCCGTGAACGTGTCGATGTACAGCGGCGAACCCACCACGCGCAGCTTCATGCCCTTCATGTCTTCGGGCTTCTTGATGTCGCGCTTCGAGTTGCTAAGCTGGCGGTAGCCGTTTTCGCCCCAGGCCAGCGGCACCACGCCGGCCTTTTCGATCAGCTTGAACATCTCGCGGCCCACGTCGCCTTGCACCAGAGCGTCGATGGCGGCGTAGTCGGGCATCAGGAACGGCAGCGAAAACAGGTTCAGCTGCTTGACCTGGGGCGACCAGTTGATGGTGGACCCCACCGCCATGTCGATCACGCCCTGGCGGATCGCCGTGAATTCGCGAGTCTGGTCGCCCTGCACCAGCGACGTGCCGGGGTAGACCTTGATATTGATGCGGCCCTGGGTGCGCTCGCGCACCAGGTTGGACCAGATTTCGGCGCCCTGGCCCCACGGGAAGGTGGTGCCCACCACGATGGACAGCTTGTATTCGGGTTTGTAGTTCTGCGCGATGGCGGGCGCCGTGCCGACCACGGCGGCGGCGCACAGCGCGGCGCCGATCAGGTTGCGGAAGTTCATGCGATGTCTCCTCTCTCTGCGAGTGTGTCTGTTGTTGTCTTGAGATCCAGCACTTCAATAACCCCGCTGCAATAGCCCAGCAGCGTCAATAACCCAGCGTCAATAGCCCGGCGTCAATAGCCCAACTTGTGCGGCAACCACAGTGCCAACTGCGGGAACACCAGCACCGCCACCAGCACCAGGAACATGGCGCCCAGCAGCCACACCACCCAGCGCACCGTGGACTCCATCGGCACGCGCGCGATGCGACACGACACCATCAGGTTCACGGCAAGCGGCGGAGTGAACTGGCCCAGCGCCACCTTCAACGTCAGGATCACGCCGAACCACACCGGATCCCAGCCATAGGCATTGGCGATCGGCATCAGCAACGGCACGAAGATCAAAAAGATGGAAATCCCGTCCAGGAACATGCCCACCGTCATCAGCAGCAGGATCAGCAGCGACAGCACGCCCCATTCGCCCAGGCCGGAGTTGACGATGGCGTTGGTGATCGGGTCGATCACGCTAAGCGTGGACAGCGCCCAGGCGAAGATGCCGGCCAGGGTCACCACCAGCATGATGACGGCCGATAGCTCCGCGGCTTCGCGCAGGATGGTGTACAGGTCGCGGAACTTGATGGTGCGATGGATGAAGCCGCCGACGAACAAGCCGTAGAACACCGCGACTACCGCTGCCTCGGTGGGCGTGAACCAACCCAAGCGCATGCCGCCCAGGATCAGCACGGGGGCGGCGAGGCCCCAAGACGCTTCGCGCAGGCTTGCCCAGAAGGGCGGGCGCGGCAAGTGCGCTTCCAGCGCGCCCATTTTGTATTTGCGCGACAGCCAGACGGCGGGGACGATCAGCGCCAGGCCCGCCATAATGCCGGGGATCATGCCGGCGGCGAACAGCGCGGGCACCGAGGCGCCCGGCACCAGCACCGAATAGATGATGAAGGCGACCGACGGCGGGATCAGGATGTCGGTGGCGGCGCCCGCGGCCACGACCGAGGCCGAGAACGAACCGGGGTAACCCGCGCGCGACATGGCCGTGATCATCACGGCGCCCACGGCCGCCGCACACGCCGGGCCCGAACCCGAAATGCCGCCCAGGAACATGGCCACCGCGATGGACACCAGCGGCAGCATGCCCGGACCGCGGCCGACGATGGCAATGGCAAAGTCCACCAGCCGTTTGGCCACGCCGGACCGGTCGAAAATGGAGCCGACCAGCACGAACATGGGGATGGCCAGCAGCGGATACTTGGCCAGGCCGGCGTAGAAGTTCTGCGGCACGGTCAACAGGCCATACCAGGGGGTGTCCAGGTTCGACAGCACGATGGCGACGGTGCCGCCGATACCCAGCGCCACGCCGACCGGCACCCCGATCAGCATCAGGACGATGAAGACGACGAAGAGGATGGTGGCGATCATTTGGCGTCGCTCCGGGCGCCGCGTGCGATGCGTCGAATGATGCCGACGGTGCGCAGCGAGATCGCCGCGGCCATCACGGGCAGCCAGATCGAATACCACCAGGTTGGCACGCCGATCGCCGGGGAGGTCTCTTCATAGATGAATTCGTCCGACACCAGCTTCACCGACAGCACGGTCAGCAGCAGGAAGAACGCCAGCACGCAGCTGTTCGAAATCAGCGCCATGATGCGCTGGCGGCGCGGCGAACCGTTGTCGGCCAGGATTTCGATGCGGATATGGTGGTTGCGAACAAAGGCCACGCTGCCGCCCGCCATCGTCAGCACAATCAAGAGGAACACCGAGATCTCTTCCGTCCAGGCGAAAGACTGGTCGGTGAAATAGCGCACCAGCACGTTCATGAAGGTGATCAGGGCCAGCGTGGCCAGCAGGATCACCGCCAGCCAGTCTTCGATGGCCAGGGGCACCTTTACGGCGGGATCTGCTTCAACGGGGATGATCGGTTCGACAGGCTCGACGGGGGCTTCGGGGCGGGACATGGGGTGAGGCGACGGCTTCGGCGCTTGACGCGCGTTCTATGAATAAGTCGCTGCATCCTACCGTTGCCCTGCGGACGCGGTAGTTCGTGTTTTCCCGTGGTGCGGGGCGACAACAACATGCTGCGTTGCAGCAGGGAATGGCAGCGTTGTGCGCCAAGCGGCCGGATAAACCACACCGGCGGCGTGCCTTTGTTCGGATATTGCTGCGCACCATTCCGGTGCACATCCGCTGGAATTCTTTTGTAACAATGGGGAAAGCAGGGGGGTCGAACGCTTCTTGAACAAGCGCTCCGGGAAAACCCCCTAAACAGGTAAAATCACTTTTTGCACCCATCCTTATACGGCGCCCGCATCGTGTCCCTAGTTCAGCATCTGCCTGGTTCCTCTGTCCTGTCCTCCTTTCGTCGCGATCGCCTGCTGGCGCAACTAAAGGAAGCCGGCCTGCCGGTGGCCGACATCTCCGCTCGCTACGAGCACTTCGTCAGCACCGACGCCGCCCTGACGGCCGAACAGCAGCAACACCTGACCCAACTGCTGGATTACGGCACCCCCAGCACGGCTGAAACGCCCGCCAAGAGCTTGTCCCTGCTGGTCATTCCGCGCCTGGGCACCATTTCCCCGTGGGCCAGCAAGGCCACCGACATCGCCCACAATTGCGGCCTGTCGTCGGTGCACCGCATCGAACGCGGCGTGCGCTACGTGATTACTCCGGAACGCGGCCTGTTGGGCACCAAGTCTTTCGACGACGCCATGCTGGCGCGCGCGGCGGATTGCCTGCACGACCGCATGACCGAAACCGTGGTCGACGCCAGCTTTGACGGCCAGGCGCTGTTCCAGGCGCTGGCTGGCAAGCCGATGCGCACCGTCGGCGTCCAGGCTGACGGCGTCAAGGCGCTGGCCGAAGCCAATGTGTCGCTGGGCCTGGCCTTGTCCGAAGACGAAATCGAATACCTGGCCAAGTCGTTCACGGACCTGGGGCGCGACCCCACCGACGTGGAACTGATGATGTTCGCGCAGGCCAACAGCGAACACTGCCGCCACAAGATCTTCAACGCCGAATGGGTGATCGACGGCCAGGAACAGCCCAACACGCTGTTCGGCATGATCCGCGCCACGCACAAGGCGCAGCCGGAAGGCACGGTCGTGGCGTATTCGGACAACGCCGCCATCATGGCCGGTGGCCCCGCGCAGCGCTTCCAGGCCGGGGTGCCCGGCGTCACGGGGCAGGGCGCTGACGGCGCCAAGTACATCCGCCGCGACACCACCGTGCACACCTTGATGAAGGTGGAAACCCACAACCACCCGACCGCGATCGCCCCGTTCCCGGGCGCATCGACCGGCGCGGGCGGCGAAATCCGCGACGAAGGCGCCACCGGCCGTGGCTCCAAGCCCAAGGCCGGCCTGACTGGCTTCACCGTGTCGCACCTGCGTTTCGACGACGCGCTGCAACCCTGGGAAGCCGATCACCACGGCCTGCCCGAGCGCATCGCCTCGCCGCTGTCCATCATGATCGACGGCCCCATTGGCGGCGCCGCGTTCAACAATGAATTTGGCCGACCCAACCTGCTGGGCTACTTCCGTTCGTTCGAGCAGACGGCGGGCGGCACGCGCTGGGGCTATCACAAGCCCATCATGATCGCGGGCGGCCTGGGCAGCATCGACGCCGGCCTGACCCACAAAGACGTGATTCCCCCCGGCGCGCTGCTGATCCAGCTGGGCGGCCCGGGCTTCCGTATCGGCATGGGCGGCGGTGCCGCGTCCAGCATCAGCATGGGCAGCAACTCGGCCGAACTGGACTTTGATTCCGTCCAGCGCGGCAACCCGGAAATCGAACGCCGCGCGCAGGAAGTCATCGACCGCTGCTGGCAGCAAGCCGAAAACAACCCCATCATCGCCATCCACGACGTGGGTGCGGGCGGCTTGTCCAATGCCTTCCCGGAATTGGTCAACGACGCCGGCCGTGGCGCCATCTTCGACTTGAAGCGCGTGCCGCTGGAAGAGTCCGGCCTGTCGCCCGCTGAAGTCTGGAGCAATGAATCGCAGGAACGCTACGTCCTGTCGATCCTGCCGAAAGACCTGGAACGCTTTGACGCCATCGCCCGCCGCGAGCGCTGCCCGTACGCGGTGGTGGGCGTGGCCACCGAAGAACGCCAGCTGCGCGTGGTGGACGGCGAGGGCCTGCCCGGCCTGGATACCATTCGCCCGCAAGGCGAGGCCGAAGTGCGCCCCGTGGACGTGCCGATCGACGTCATCCTGGGCAAGCCGCCGCGCATGACGCGCGACGTGCGCCGCCTGCCGGGCGTGTCCGCGCCGCTGGACCTGGCGGGCATCGACCTGACGGAGGCCGCCTACCGCGTGCTGCGCCATCCCACCGTCGCCAACAAGTCCTTCCTGATCACCATCGGCGACCGCACCGTGGGCGGGCTGTCCAGCCGCGATCAGATGGTTGGCCCGTGGCAAGTGCCGGTGGCGGACTGCGCGGTTACCTTGGCCGATTATGAAGGCTTCCGTGGCGAAGCCATGTCGATGGGCGAACGCACCCCCATCGCCATGCTCGACGCCCCGGCGTCCGGCCGCATGGCCGTGGCCGAAGCCCTGACCAACCTGGCCGCCGCCGACGTGGCGCGCCTGGAAGACATCAAACTGTCCGCCAACTGGATGGCCGCTTGCGGCGTGGACGGCCAGGACGCTGCGCTGTATGACACCGTGTCCGCCGTCAGCGAACTGTGCCAGGCCACCGGCCTGTCCATCCCCGTGGGCAAGGATTCCCTGTCCATGAAAACGTCCTGGGAACAGGACGGCGAGCAGCGCCAGGTGGTGGCGCCGGTGTCGCTGGTGGTCACGGCGTTCGCGCCCGTGGCCGACGTGCGCGCCAGCCTGACCCCGCAACTGCGTACCGACGCCGGGGACAGCGTGCTGATCCTGATCGACCTGGGCCGCGGCCGTCACCGCATGGGCGGCTCGATCCTGGCGCAGACGTACAACCAGATCGGCGAAACCGTGCCGGACATCGACGCGCCGCAAGACCTGCGCGCGTTCTTCATCACGATCCGCACGCTGGCCGAAGCCGGCACCATCCTGGCCTATCACGACCGTTCCGACGGCGGCCTGTTCGCCACGCTGACCGAAATGGCCTTCGCCGGCCGCACCGGTATTTCCGTGAACCTGGACATGCTGACGTTCGATCCGCAATCGGCGGACTGGGGCGACTACAAGATCCGCCCCGACCAGGTAAAGGTGCAGCGCGAAGAACTGACGCTGAAGGCGCTGTTCTCGGAAGAAGCCGGCGCCGTCATCCAGGTACCGGCATCGCAGCGCGACGCGGTCATGCAAGTGCTGCGCGGCGCGGGCCTGTCGGCCCACTCGCACGTCATCGGCGGCCTGAACGGCGCCGACGAAGTCGAGTTCTACCGCGACGGCAAGAAGGTCTGGGGCCAGCCGCGTGCTGACCTGGGCCGCGCCTGGAGCGAAGTGTCCTACCGCATCATGGCGCGTCGTGACAACCCCGCCTGCGCCCAAGCCGAACTGGACGTCTGGAACGATACGACCGACCCGGGCATGAGCCCGAACGTGTCGTTCGACCCGCAAGAAGACATCGCGGCGCCCTTCATCAACACCGGCAAGCGTCCGCGCGTGGCCATCCTGCGCGAGCAGGGCTGCAACAGCCAGGTGGAAATGGCCTGGGCGTTCGACACCTCGGGCTTCGAAGCCATCGACGTCCACATGACCGACCTGCTGGCCGGCCGCGTGGACCTGGCGCAGATGCAAGGCCTGGTGGCCGTGGGCGGTTTCAGCTACGGCGACGTGCTGGGCGCCGGCGAAGGCTGGGCACGGACCATCCGCTTCAACAGCCAGTTGTCGGACCAATTCGCCGCGTACTTCGCGCGTCCGGATACGTTCGCGCTGGGCGTGTGCAACGGTTGCCAGATGATGGCGGCGTTGGCCCCCATGATTCCGGGCGCCGAGCACTGGCCGCGCTTCACGCGCAACCAGTCGGAAAAGTACGAAGCGCGCCTGTCGATGGTGGAACTGGCCAAGTCGCCGTCCATCTTCTTCGCCGGCATGGAAGGCGCCCGCATCCCGGTCGCCGTGGCCCATGGCGAAGGCTTTGCCGATTTCTCGCAGCAAGGCGACGCCAGCCGTGTGCTGACCGCCGCGCGCTACATCGACAACCGCGGGCAAGCCACCGAGGCCTATCCGTTCAACCCGAACGGCAGCCCGGGCGGCCTGACGTCCGTCACCACCGCCGATGGCCGCTTCACGGTCATGATGCCGCACCCGGAACGCGTGACCCGCAACGTCATGATGTCGTGGGCGCCCGAGCAATGGGGCAATGCCGACAAGGGCGGGGCATACAGCCCGTGGATGCGCATTTTCCGCAACGCGCGCGTCTGGCTGAAGTAAAACCAGCTGCGACCACCCCTGGCCCGCTAACCGGGCTCAGGCAGAAAACGGGCTTCGGCCCGTTTTTTTATCGTCGCGATTGGCGTGTGCCTGGGATGGGCATGGATCAGGGCAGGGCGCCGTGCAGGGACGATGCCTGGCCGGCGAACTGCGTGGCCAGTTCCTCCGCCGCGGGCGTCAGCGGTTGCCCGGCGCGCTGAAGCAGACTGATCACGTAGGCGGGCAGCGGCTCTTCGACCGGCACGATTTCCAGTTGTTCGCGCAGCAGACCGGTCGTGATCAGCGCGGTGGGCAGCAGCGCCATGCGGTCGCTGTTGGCCACCAGCGCGGCGGCGTCGATCAGTCCGTCCGTATGCATGTCCACGCGGGGCGAGCCCAGCCGCGCCTGCTCAAACACCTGATACACGGATGCGCCCGGCTGGCCGGGCGGGCCGGCCACCGCGAAGAGCTCCTCCTGCAACGCCTTCAGGGACCGCGCATGCCGCATGGGATGGCCGCGGCGCGCGGCGACGGCCATCGGGCTGTTCATCAGCGTGCGCGCCTTCACCTGCGCGTCGGGCAGGTCGTGGCCAAGCGGGCAGATGGCGAAGTCCAGCAGCCCGTCCCGCAGCAGCGGCGTCAGCGTATGGCAAAGCCCGCTGCGGCTGCTGAGTTCCACATCGGGATAAATCAGACGGAATCGGTGGATAGCCGACGGTGCCAGCAGCATGGAAGCCACCGCTGAAATGCCGTATTGCACCTTGCCACTGCGGTCGCCGAGCATTTGTGCCATGGTGTCGCGCGCGCGCTTGGTCTCGTGCACCAGATGCTGCGCATGCGGCAGAAAGCGTTTGCCATAGTCGTTGGGGCGCATGCCTTTGGCGTGGCGCTCGAATAGCGGCAACCCCAGCGTGTTTTCCAGCCTGCGCAGGGATTTGGTCATGGCGGGCTGGGTCTGTCCGGTGGCACGCGCCGCCGCATGCACGCTGCCGTGTTGCGTGACGGCAAGGAAATCGAATACCTGCTGCAGCTTCATCTTGATGTCTCCCCGGGATCACTCGGTGTGCCTGTTCTGAGCGGGCCCCACGCCGCCTGTTATGGGGTGAATGACCGTAGTCCATTAACCCGTGCCCGGCAACCTTGGGCCGGGCAGCGGTTGACCGATGTCAAACAGATGTAACCCAATGAGATATTTAACTTTTCATTGCATTGGGCCGTTAACCGGACAAGCGTTATGCAACTCCGGAGTGGCCTTTCATGTTCAAGAATTTAAGTATCCGAGCAATCCTCACGTCCGCCCTGGGCGTCTTCTTTGCGCTCTTCCTGGTAACCGGCGTCGCCGTGTATCAGCAACTGACGTCCAACCGCACGTCCATTGAGCTGCTGCTGGACACCAACCTGGTCCGCGCCAACGCCGTGGACGCGGCGGCTGCTGAATTGCTGCGCGCGCGCCTGGTGCTGCTGGCGGCGCAAAGCGCGCTGCTGGAAGGCAAGAGCATCGACAGCCTGGCCAGCATGCAGCGGCTGGACGGCTACACCAAAAAGGCGTCCGACCTGGTCGATATCGCCCGCAAGCAGCCCGAGACGTCCGCCGAGGGCAAGCCCTTGTTCACCGCCGCGCTGGCTGCCTATGACGTCTACCAGCGGGATGCCATCGCGCCCATGGTGGCCGCCATCCGTGCCGGCAAGCCGCAGGACGCCAGCCGGTTGAACCTTGAAAAGGTCACGCCGCTGGGCATCGCGTTCACGCAGGCCATCCAGAAGTATGTGGACTATGCCGACGAAGTGGGCCAGCGCGTTGCGCGCGACACGTCCGCGCGCATCAACGGGGCGATCGTGCTGCTTGTCTGTCTGCTGGCGGTGGTGGCCGTGCTGGTGGTCAGCCTGTACGTGATTTTCGCGCGCTCGGTGTTCCGTCCCATGCACGACGCCGGCCGTTTGTTCGACCGCATCGCCGCGGGCGACCTCAGCAACCGCATCGAGCAGCGTGGCAACAACGAGATCGGCGTGTTGTATGCCGCGGTCAAGCGCATGCAGGACAGCCTGGCCCGCACGGTATCGGCCGTGCGATTGGGCGTGGAAGAGATCCACACCGGTTCGCGCGAAATCGCGGCGGGCAACATCGACCTGTCTTCCCGCACCGAGCAGCAGGCGGCCTCACTGGAGGAAACCGCGGCCAGCATGGACGAACTGTCGTCCACCGTGAAGAACAATGCGGACAGTTCGCGCAGCGCATCGCAATTGGCCACGGCGGCCTCGGAAGTGGCCACGCGGGGCGGCAGGGCGGTGGGCGACGTGGTGGGCACGATGCGCGGCATCGCCGACAGCTCCAAACGCATTGCCGACATCGTCGGCGTGATCGACGGCATCGCGTTCCAGACCAACATCCTGGCGCTGAACGCCGCGGTGGAAGCGGCGCGCGCGGGTGAGCAAGGCAAGGGCTTTGCCGTGGTGGCCAGCGAAGTGCGCGCGCTGGCGCAACGCAGCGGTCAGGCGGCGAAGGAAATCAAGGGTCTGATCGACGAGTCCGTGCAGAAGGTGTCGATTGGATCGGACCAGGTGGAAGCCGCTGGCGCCACCATGCAGGAGATCGTCGTGTCGGTGCGCCGCGTGACGGACATCATCAACGAGATCTCAAGCGCGTCCGAAGAGCAGTCGCAAGGCATCCAGCAGGTGAATCAGGCCGTGTCGCAAATGGATAGCGTGACGCAGCAGAACGCGGCGCTGGTTGAGCAGGCCGCGGCCTCCGCGGCGTCGCTGGAGACGCAGGCGCAGCGGCTGCGCGAGGCCGTGGCGGTGTTCAAGCTGCAAGCCGGCAGGCAGGTGATCGACGCCGATGCGCCCGCGTTGGGACGCGGCCAGGAACCGGCGCTGATCGGCGCCTGACGGCAACGGCCATCGGCACATTGCCGGTGGCCGTCTTATCGCCGCAGGGGCCGCGGAGCACGCTGCCCGGATCGGGCACATGCGTTACTCCGCTTCGTCCTGCTTACTGGTCCAGTTGAATCTTGGCGTCGGCGGCCACGTTCTTCCATTTCTTCACGTCGCTGGCAATCACTTGCTGGAACGCGTCCGAGGTGCCCGCCACGACCGTGCCGCCCAGGCTGGCCATCTTGGCCTTCACGTCCGGGGCGTTCAGCGCCTTGACCGAGGCGTCGTGCAGCTTCTTCTTCACGTCTTCCGGCAAACCCTTGGGCGCCAGCAGGCCGTTCCACGCGTTGGCCTCATAGCGCGCCAGGCCGGCTTCCTTGAAGGTCGGCGTGTCGGGCAGTTCGGGCGAACGCGTATCGGCGGCGATGGCGATGGGGCGGATCTGTCCGCCCTTGATGTAGGGCAGCGATGCCGGCACCGGTTCCCAGATCATCGAGACCTGGCCGCTGATGACGTCGGTGAACGCAGGGCCCGCGCCGCGGTAGGCGATGTGCATGAGCTTGGCGCCCGTCATCGACTTCATCAATTCCATGGCCAGGTTGCCCAGGCCGCCCGCGCCCGACGAGGCGTAGGTGTAGCGGTCCGGATTCGCCTTGGACGTTGCGATCAGCGCGTTCAGGTCGGCCGCCGGGAAATCCTTCGTGACGCTCAGCACGCCCGGCACGGTCACCAGTTGCGTGATCGCGGTGAAGTCCTGCGTGGCGTCATAAGTCAGCGACTTGTATACGGCCGGGTTGGTGCCGTGCGTGCTGGACGACGCCAGCAGCAGGATGTAGCCGTCGGGGGCGGAGTCGGCCACGAAGCGGGTGCCGATGGACCCGCCTGCGCCCGCCTTGTTCTCGACGACCACGGTGGCGCCCAGTTCGGTGCCCAATTGCGCGGCGAAGACGCGGCCGATGATGTCGGCGGTGCCGCCCGGGGCGAACGGCACGATCAGGCGCACGGGCTTGGAGGGGTAGTCCGCGGCTTGCTGCGCCGAAGCGGCGCCGGCGGCCAGCGTGGCGCCGGTCAGCAGCGCCAGCGCGATGGTGGATTTCTTGAAATTCATCTGTGTCTCCAGGTGAAGGTTAGTCGAGGCTGCGGTCGAGCCATTCGAGGATCAATCCCGCTATCTGGTCGCTATTGCGGTCCAGCATGCAGAAATGGGAATTGCCGGCGATGCCCGCCGCGGGCAGGTCCAGCACCTGAGTGCGAACGCCGGCCGCGCGTAGCGCGCGCCAATAGGCATCCGTCTGGCCGCGGTAGCGCAGCCAGGTGTCGTCCGCCTGAAAGTGGTCGCCCCACACCAGCAGATGCGGTGGCAACTGGCAGGGCACGCAGGCTGGGGTGCCGGTGGGTTCCAGCGCGACCACGGCGCGCACGGTGGCGGCATATTCGTGCGCCAGCAGGGTGGCGAAACCGCCACCCTGGCTGTGGCCGAAGACGATGCAGGGGCCGGCCAGTTCCAGTAGCTGCCGGTAGGCGTCCAGCGCCATGTCGCCATGGGTGAGCCAGCGCGGCACGAACTGTTTGGCGAAGGTGTCGAAGGATTCGGTGGGGAATTGCTGCCCCGGATAGGCTTGGCGTGGCTCGCCGGCAGGCGCGTAGCCCGAGCCCGGGCCGATGCGGAACAGGCGCCACGCCTCTTCCTTTGAGCGGAAGATTGGCGCGCTGTCATAGACCTGCGGGTACATCGCCCATGACGCGCGGCCGCGTTCGGGCGCATCGGAGACAAACACGTCATAACCGGCTTGCAGCAGGCGCCACAGCCAGCCTTGGCGTCCGTCGGGCGTGCTTTCCCATTGCGCGCCCGTCATGCCGCCGCCATGCCATAGCAACACCGGGTAGGGATGCCGCGGTTGCGCCAACCGGTATTCCTGCACGTAGAGCTGCCCGACGCTGTAGCCGCCGTTCATGTCGATCAATCGGGGCGACGCGTTGTCCACCACCTTTTTCTGCAGCATCGGCACGCCGCCGGCCACGGCTTCGCTGCCGCCCAGGAAATGACTGCGGAGGGATTTGAGCAGGACAGGGGTGTCGGACATCGGCGTTACCAAGGAGTGGACGCCGGGATGTTAGTTGCCAGATGTATCTGGGTTGTGCAAAATGAGCATCCCTTGTGCCAGATCGGCACAGGCGTTGAACCCCACGCCGTACCCGTTCTGGAAGAGATATGGACACCAAATGGCTGGAAGACCTTGTCGCCTTATCGAAGTCGCGCAACATGTTCCAGGCGGCCGAGGCGCGTAGCGTGACGCATCCGGCGTTCGGACGCCGCATCAAGGCGCTGGAGGAATGGGCGGGCGTGCCGCTGGTTGAGCGCGGCCATCAGGCCACGACCCTGAACCCGGCCGGGCGCAGCATGCTGGCTGCCGCCATCGACGTGCTGGATATCCTGCGCGACACCCGCCAGGCGCTGCAAAAGCCCGAGCAGGAACGCAATCGCAAGATCACCATCGCGTCGGGCAAGACCCTGGCGCATTCCGTGCTGCCGGGCGTGATGGCCAGCGTGCAGCAGGGCATGCCGGCGTTCCAGTTGAAGGTCATCACCACCACGCTGAACTACGGCGTGGACATGCTGGCGGATGGCGAGGTGGATTTCCTGCTGTGCCACGCGCACGAGCCGCTGTACGCCAAGATCGACAATCCGGGATATCGGTGCCGGCGCGTCGGGGCCGACAAGCTGGTGGCAGTCAGTGCGCCGGTGTCGCCAGGCGGACGCCATCCACGCCATGCCGTGCCCAAGCTGGCCTCGGACCCCGCCGTGCCGTTCCTGGCGTACGCCGACAGCATGTCGCTGGGCCGCATCCTGCATGACCGCCTGCGCGGGCTTTGCGTGGTGCCGCTGCTGCACACCATGTATGAATCGGATTTGGCCGATGCCTTGCACGCGATGGCGCGGCAGGGCTTCGGCCTGGCCTGGCTGCCGCACACGCTGATCGAAGCCGACTTGCGAACGGGCGCGCTGGTGCGCGCCGACAGCGCCCGCAACGACATCCATATGGAGATCCGGCTGTACCAGTCGGTCGACAACGCCAAACCGCTGGCGCGTCAGGTATGGAGCCGGATCGAAGCGTACGCGGCCCGATAGCGACACCGAATTCACGCCCGCGAACTTCAAACGGGGACAAAAGGTGCCAGCGGGCCCGCGCAGGCATAAAATGCCGGATTACCCCATCCCCGCCCGACCACGCACATACAGGATCCCGCGCCATGAACGCACGTATCCCCGAAGACGCATTGCCGCCCACCCTGGACCCGAAGGCCCTCCAGGAATTTGTCGACGACAAATGGGACAACGAGATCATCCCCGCCCTGACCGACTACATCGCAGTGCCGGCCAAGAGCCCGGCGTTTGATGCCGACTGGGAAAAGAACGCGTTCATTGAACGCGTGGTGCGCGATGCAGCGCAGTGGGTCGAAGCGCAGAAGGTGTCTGGCCTGGTGCTGGAAGTGGTGCGCCTGCCGGGCCGCACGCCCGTCATCTTCTTTGATGCGCCCGCCACCCGCAGCGATAACGGCGACACGGTGCTGCTGTATGGCCACCTGGACAAGCAGCCGGAATTCTCGGGCTGGCGGGCGGGCCTGGGGCCGTGGACCCCCAAGTACGAAGACGGCAAGCTGTACGGCCGTGGCGGCGCGGATGACGGCTATGCCGTATACGCCTCGCTGACCGCCATCATGGCGCTGGACAAGCAGGGCATTCCCCGCCCACGCTGCGTGGGCATCGTCGAGACCTGTGAAGAATCCGGCAGCTACGACCTGCTGCCCTATGTGGACGCGCTGCGCGACCGCCTGGGCAATGTGGCGCTGGTGGTGTGCCTGGATTCGGGCGCCGGCAACTACGATCAGCTGTGGATGACGACGTCGCTGCGCGGCATGGTGTCCGGCACGCTGGAAGTCCAGGTGCTGGATGAAGGCGTGCACTCGGGCGACTCCAGCGGCGTCGTGCCGTCGTCGTTCCGCATCCTGCGCCATCTGCTGGACCGCCTGGAAGACAGCGGCACCGGCCGCCTGCTGCCGCAAAGCCTGCACTGCGAGATCCCGGCCGAACGCATCGAACAGGTTTCCGCCACCGCGCGCATCCTGGGCGACGAAGTCTGGCGCCGTTTCCCCTGGAGCTGCGGCGCCGAAGGCGGCTTCGTGCTGCCGATGACCACCGAGCCCGAGCAGGCGCTGCTGAACCGCACCTGGCGCCCGACCTTGTCGGTGACCGGCGCGGAAGGCCTGCCGCCGCTGTCCAGCGCCGGCAACGTGCTGCGCCCGCGCACCGCCTTCAAGCTGTCGCTGCGCCTGCCGCCGCTGGTGGACGCCGTGGCCGCGTCGCAGGAAATCAAGGAATTGCTGGAAGCCGACGCGCCCTACAACGCCAAGGTGATCTTCAAGGCCAACGACGGCGCCGCCACCGGCTGGAACGCCCCGGCTACCGTGCCGTGGCTGACCCAGGCCCTGGACGCGGCCTCGCAGCAGTATTACGGCCAGCCGTGCGGCTACATCGGTCAAGGCGGCACGATTCCGCTGATGAGCATCCTGCAAAAGGGCTTCCCCAAGGCGCAGTTCATGGTCTGCGGCGTGTTGGGCCCCAAGTCCAACGCCCACGGCCCTAATGAATTCCTGCACGTGCCTTACGGCAAGAAGCTGACGGCTGCCGTCGCCCAGACCATGGCGGCGACGCCGGCATGATTTCCACTTCCGACGCTTACGCCAACGTAGTGGCCGAAACCCGCGATTGGCTGACCAAGGCCGTGATCGGCCTGAACCTCTGTCCGTTCGCCAAGGCGGTTCAGGTCAAAGACCAGATCCGCTTTGCGGTCAGCGACGCCACCGATGCCGAAGGGGTGTTGACCGACCTGCAGGACGAACTGGCGCTACTGGCCGAGACCGACCCTGAAAAGGTCGACACGACCTTGCTGATCATTCCCGACGCGCTGGACGACTTTCTGGATTTCAACGATTTCGAAGAGTTGTCCGATCGCCTGCTCAAGCGCATGCGCCTGGTGGGCGAGCTGCAGGTGGCAACCTTCCACCCGCAGTTCCAGTTTGCCGAGACGCAGCCGGACGATATCGAGAACTACACGAACCGGTCGCCATATCCCATCTTGCACCTGCTGCGCGAAGACAGCATCGATCGCGCAGTGGAGTCCTTCCCGGACGCCTCCGAGATCTACGAAAAGAACATCGAGACGATGAACAAGCTGGGTCTGGAAGGCTGGAAGAAGTTGATGACCAAGGCCTGAGGCCGGGCAGGGGGGCCGCCGCTTGCCCGGCGCCGGCGGCCCTGTGCTAAATATTTTCTAGTTATATAGGGGCGGCCGCTTATTCAGGCGACCCGGCCCCCGGAACGCCAGCTGATAGGGTCTCTTAAGCAGAGCAGATGGTGCTTCTGGCATGCGCTGGTCATACCAGCGACACCCACGAGAAAGATTTCACGAAACTTACGGCAAGGGTTTTCCCGCTACGTCCCGGCATAAATTTGCCGATAGCATCGCCCCCAAAATCATAAAGCGCGACCATTTGTTACCCACTGGATCGCGCCAGGGGCTCCACCAAATCGCCCCGGGACCAGCACAAACTTTATCCAAAGTTGGGAGACTTGCATGCAACGCCGTTCGTTTTTGAAGAAAGCCACCTTGGGGGCCGCAGCAGGCGGCGCCACCCTGGCGGTGCCCGCCATCGCCCAAGAGGCCCCCACGCTGAGCTGGCGCCTGGCGTCCAGTTTCCCGCGTAGCGCCGATGCCATCTTTTCGGGCGGCGAAAGCGTCGCCAAGTACGTGTCGGAGGCAACGGGCGGCAAGTTTTCCATCCGCGTGTTCCCGGCGGGCGAAATCGTCCCGGCCTTGCAAGTGCTGGACGGCGTGCAGAACGGCACGATCGAATGCGGCCACAGCGCGTCGTACTACTACTACGGCAAGGACCCGGTCCTGAGCTTCGACGCCGCCGTTCCGTTTGGCCTGAACACGCGCCAGATGAATTCGTGGATGCGCCACGGCGACGGCCTGTCGTTGCTGCGCGAGGTCTTCAAGACCTACAACATCGTCAACTTCCCCTGCGGCTACACCGGCACGCAAATGGGCGGCTGGTTCCGCAAGGAAATCAAAACCGTCGACGACCTGAAGGGCCTGAAATTCCGTGTCAGCGCCTTCGCGGGCGCGGTGTTGTCGCGTCTGGGCGTCGTGCCGCAGCAGATCGCCGGCGGCGATATCTACCCGGCGCTGGAAAAGGGCACCATCGACGCGGCCGAATGGATCGGCCCCTATGACGACGAAAAGCTGGGCTTCAACAAGGTGGCTCCGCACTACTACTACCCGGGCTGGTGGGAAGGCACGCTGCAAGTGTCCCTGTACGTCAACCAGGACGCCTACAACAAGCTGCCCAAGCAATACCAGGCCATCCTGGCGCAAGCATCGGCTGCGGCGACCAACGACATGATCGCCAAGTACGATGCCGAGAACCCGGCCGCGCTGCGCCGCCTGATCGCCCAGGGCGCCAAGCTGCAATCGTTCCCCAAGCCCGTCATGGATGCGTGCTTCGCGGAATCGGTCAAGCTGTACGACGAAATGAGCGCCAAGAGCCCGGTGTTCAAGAAAGTCTACGAAAGCATGAAGAACTTCCGCGACAACGAACTGCCCTGGTTCCGCGTCGCCGAAGGCAGCTACGACAGTTACATGGGCACGATCAACCGCAAGTAAGCGGCGGACCTGATCGTGCCGGCGCGCGCGGATGTGCCGCATCCGCGCGCGCTTGCTGGTTTTCTCCTCTCTCGATTTGCACATTGACCGCGCGCCATGCCCTCGCGCGGGGTCCGGATATCCGACATGAATGCCCTACTAGCCCTATCCCGGTTGATCGATGCGGTCAACACGGTGGTCGGCCGGTGCGTGACGTGGTTGACGCTGGTCGTCGTCCTGGTCAGCGCCGGCAATGCCGTCGTCCGCAAGGTTTTCCAAATCAGTTCCAACGCGTGGCTTGAATTGCAGTGGTACCTGTTTGGCGCCATCTTCCTCTTGGCCGCCGGGTACACGCTGCTGCGCAATGAGCACGTGCGTGTCGACGTGCTGTCCTCGCGCCTGCCGCGCCGCAAGCAGATCTATATCGACATCTTCGGCGTCATCTTCTTCCTGATGCCCGCCTGCCTGCTGATCACGTATCTGTCGTGGCCGATGTTCATCGATTCGTTTCTAAGCAACGAGCAGTCGTCCAACACGGGCGGCCTGGTGCGCTGGCCGGTGAAACTGCTGATCCCGGTCGGCTTCGCGCTGCTGGTGCTGGCGGGGCTGTCCCACCTGATCAAGTGCGTGGGATTCCTGATGGGCAAGTGCCCCGATCCGGGCGCGCGCGCCACCGATATCTCGGCCGAGGAAGCGTTGGCCCAGGAAATCGCGGAAGAAGCGCGGCTGCGCGAAGAACGCGCCCTGGCGGCGCAAGGCGGGCAGGCCCCAGGCGGCGCCCGCGACCAGAACGGACAGGACGGACGCTGACCATGGAATTTCTGACTGCAAACCTGGCCCCCATCATGTTCGCCACGCTGGTGGTGTTCTTGCTGATGGGCTTTCCCGTGGCGTTCGCGCTGGCGGCCAACGGCATCCTTTTCGCGCTGGTCGGCATTGAGCTGGGACTGTTGAACGCGGCCTTGTTCCAGGCCTTGCCGCAACGCATTTTCGGCATTATCTCCAACGACACATTGCTGGCGGTGCCATTTTTCACCTTGATGGGGCTGGTGCTTGAACGATCAGGCATGGCCGAAGACCTGCTGGAGACCATCGGCCAACTGTTCGGCACCGTGCGCGGCGGCCTGGCGATTGCGGTGGTGTTCGTGGGCGCGATGCTGGCTGCCACCACGGGCGTCGTGTCGGCGTCGGTGATTTCGATGGGCTTGATCTCGCTGCCCATCATGCTGCGCTACGGCTATGACCGCAGGCTGGCCAGCGGCATCATCGCCGCGTCGGGCACCTTGTCGCAGATCATCCCGCCGTCGCTGGTCCTGATCATCCTGGCCGACCAGCTGGGCCGCTCCATCGGCGACATGTACCGCGGCGCGATCCTGCCCGGCTTCCTGCTGGCGGGCACGTATGTGGTGTTCGTCATCATCAAGTCATACCTGAAGCCGGACTCGGCGCCCGCATTGCCCGAGGAAGCGCGCTCGTTTCGCGAAAGCAACGGCACGCGCGGCGGCCGTTCGCTGCTGGTGCTGATGATCATCTCGGCGCTGTCGGCGTACTTCGTCGGCCAGTACATCGAAGCCGACACGGCGCCGGTGGACGAGCAGATCGTGCTGTCGCTGCTGATCTGGGGGCTGACCGCCTTCATCATCGCCGGCGTCAATAAGGTCTTCAAGATCGGCATGCTTTCGGCCCTGGCCGAGCGCGTCACGTTTGTGATGATCCCGCCGCTGTTCCTGATCTTCCTGGTGCTGGGCACGATTTTCATCGGCGTGGCCACCCCGACCGAGGGCGGCGCAATGGGGGCCGTGGGCGCCATCGTCATGGCCATGATCCGTGGCCGCCTGACGCTGAACCTGATGAAGCAGGCCATGGACACCACCACCAAGCTGTCCACCTTCGTGGTGTTCATCCTGGTGGGCTCCACGGTGTTCGGCCTGACCTTCCGCGGCGTCAATGGCGACTTGTGGGTCGAACACCTGCTGGTCAGCCTGCCGGGCGGCGAAATGGGCTTCCTGATCGCCGTCAGCATCCTGACGTTCGTGCTGGCGTTCTTCCTGGACTTCTTCGAACTGGCCTTCATCATCGTGCCGCTGCTGGGCCCGGTGGCGGACAAGTTGGGGATCGACCTGATCTGGTTCGGCGTCCTGCTGGCGGTGAACATGCAGACATCGTTCATGCATCCTCCATTCGGGTTCGCGCTGTTCTACCTGAGGTCGGTGGCGCCCAAGGACCGATATAAGGACAAGGTGACCGGCAGGATGATCGAACCCGTGACCACGGGCCAGATCTACCGCGGCTCGATCCCGTTCATCGTGATCCAGCTGGCGATGGTGGCCGCCGTCATGGCGTTCCCGGGCCTGGTCATGCACTACAAGAGCGATGCCGCCGAGGTCGACGCCAGCAAGGTGAAGATCGAGGTGGATACCTCGTATGGCACCAGTACCTATGGCAGCGATGACCCGGCAGCCGGGTTCAAGTAGCGCGTCCATCCCGAAGAGAAAAAATGCCGGCGCTGCCGGCATTTTTTTTTGCGCGGGATATCCCTAAATGGCGGGCAAGCCGAATTGCATACAACATACCGTTTCCTTGCCAGGAGACCCGTATGCGAATGAACCGCCGCCATGCCCTGGGCGCGCTTGCCGCGTTGCCCCTGATGTCCCGTCCCGTCTGGGCCCAAAGCACCTTCCCAACGCGGCCCGTAAGGCTGCTGGTGGGCTTTGCGCCCGGGGGGCTGACGGACATCGCCGCCCGCGCGCTGGCCGAGCGCATGAGCAAGACGCTGAAGCAGAACGTGGTCGTCGAGAACCGCCCGGGCGGCCAGGCGATCATTGCCACGGTGGCGGTCGCGCGCGCCGAGCCGGACGGCTACACGCTGGGGTTCGCCGGCACCAACGGCATGATCCTGAACCCCTTGCTGTACAACAACCTGCCGTACCAGCAGTCGGACTTCAAGCAATTGGGGTCCATGGGCAAGTCGCCCATGCTGCTGATCGTGCATCCCGCGCTGGGCGTGAAGAACGTGCAGGAATTCATCGCGCTGGCCAAGAAGAAACCGGGCGACCTGACCTGCGCCCATGCCGGGCGGGGCGTCATCAACCATCTGGCGCTGTTGCATTTCCAGTCCAAGACCGGCACGCAATTCCAGGACGTGCCCTATAAGGGCAGCGGTCCCGCGCTGTTGGACCTGATGGCGGGCACCGTGCAAAGCACCTTCGATTTCCCCACGTCGGCGCTGGCCAACATCAAGACGGGCAAGCTGCAAGCGCTGGCCGTAACGGCCGACAAGCGCCTCTCCAGCCTGCCCGACGTGCCCACCATGAAGGAGGCGGGCGTGGATGACTTCGAGCTGTACACGCGCATGATGATTTCGGGCCCCGCCGCCATGCCCGCGGCGGTGGTGAAAGTGCTGGAGAACGCCGTGCGCGAAGGCACGCGCGACCCCGGTCTGGTCCAGCAATTCGCCGAGCAGGGCGTGGCGGTGGAGTTCACGTCTTCCGCCGACCTGGACAAGGTGATCGCCGACGAATCCGCCATGTGGGCCCAGGTCATCAAGGCCAACGGCGTGCCCAAGACCGACCTGAAAGCCTGAGGAATCGCTGTGATTGAACAAGCCCGCATCACCGTCACGCCCGAATTCGCCCTGATCGATGTCTCGCGCGAGATCCGCATCGACGGCTTTCCCGCCTATGCCTTCATCACCGTCACGGCCACCATGCAGATGTGCGGCGCCCCATGGCGTTCGCAAGCGGTGTTCATGGCAGGCCACGACGGCAGCCTGGACCTGGGGCGCGACAGCCCGGTTTCGGGCAGTTATGCCGAACCCTCGGCCATGGGCATCGTGTGGTCCATGGTGTGCGAAGACATGAGCCGGGTGGTCTTTCCCCCTGACCGCACGGAACCGCTGGTCATCCAGATCGACGCCACCGACGGCGTGCGCAGCGCTTCGGCGCGGCTGGTGCAGGAATTCCTGGAAGAGGGCGTGACCCACCGCGCGGTGCGCGAGCAGGTGGACGGCATGACGGTGTCGGGCGAACTCTACACGCCGGCGGGCCCCGGACCGCATCCGTTGGTGATCTACATGAACGGTTCGTCGGGGGGCGTCAACGCGCCGCGCGCCGCGCTTTTCGCCGCCCGGGGATTCCAGTGCCTGGCCCTGGCCATCTTCAACTACGAAGGGCGGCCCAAGTACTTGAACGACATGCCCCTGGAATATTTCCAGCATGTGCTGCAGTGGGCCCGCGCTGAACTCGCGCCGCGCGACGGCTTCGTGGCGCTGTCCGGCATCAGCCGGGGCGGCGAGACCTCGCTGCTGGTGGCGTCGCACTATCCCGAACTGGTCAGCGCGGTCGTCGCCTATGTGCCGTCGCCCGTCACGCATGGCGTGGTCAGCGCCGGCGCGCCGGGCACCGGCCGCAACGCCCAGGTCTGGACCCAGGGCGGCCAACCGTTGCCGCACCTGTGGCAGGACAACGCCAGCGCCGACTGGGAAGCCGCCTACGCGTCCGAGCCGCCCTACCGCCAGACGCATGCATTCTTAAGCGCCACCCGCGATAGCGCGGCGTTCGAACGTGCTCGCATCCCGGTGGAGAACTATCCCGGCCCGGTCCTGCTGGTCAGCGCGTCCGACGACGGTTTCTGGCCCAGCACCGCTTATTCCGAGATCGTGATGCGGGAGCGCCAGTCGCACGGGCTGCCGACGTTTCATCACGTCTGCATGGGGGCGGGGCACCACGTGCACTATCCCTACCTGCCGGCCACATTGATCAGCAAGCCCCACGCGATGTCGGGGCTGCTGCTGGATGCGGGCGGCACGCCTGCCGCGAACGCTGCGGGCAACGAAGGGTCTTACGTGGCCGTGCTGGAGTTTCTGGGCAGGGCGGCGGGGTAGGCCGCCACTGCCCGCTGCCTGGCCTGATTGACCTGTCCTCGGGGTTAAAGCGGTAGGGCAGGGTAGATTTCCAGGCTGCCTGCGCCGCCGAAGAACAGTGCGGCCGCGGCGGAAATGACCAGCGGCACCCGCTGGGCCGGGCCGCCATGGGTCGCGGTCATGGCTTGGATCTGGCCGTTCGTGACGGTTTTGACCTCTGTCTTGTACGGGCGCCCGGCGTGTGTGCTGCCGTCCAGCGCGGCACCGTCGGTGCAAAAGGCCAAACCGCCGTCCCGCAGATTCAACGCCGAGTCCATCAACTGCATGCCGCACGAGGTGACCAGCTGGATGTCCAGGGCCGGCGGCGTCATGGAGTTCTTGATTCTCTGCATCAGATGATCCAGGCAGATTTCGACCCCGATCGTCAGGCCGTCCAGAACAAAAATGCAGTGTCCGTCGTCGTGGCGCAACTGCCATTCGCTGCTGGGGATGCCGGCCATGGATGACGGCAGCCGGCTCAGGTGATCGGTCCACTCATCCATTAGCGGAAATGGAACATTGCGGGCTGAAAGCCTCTGCCAAGCGATGAAGTCGATGTTGGACTTGAACTCCTTGATGATCAGGCGTCCATCGTCCTCGGCAGGCCCCGCGCCGCCTTTCTGGACCAGGCAGTGGTTATACGCCTGGTATCGGTCAACCCCGGTGTCGATGCTTTGAGAAAGGATGGTGCCGAACACAAAGAGCCAGTCCTCGTATTCCGGCTTTCGGACCAGCTCCTGCAGTTTCAACACGACTGCCGATGTCCGGTCTACCGGATACGCCCCGTTCACACCGCGGAAAAAGAACTCCGGCATCATGTAGATCTTCAGGCACCTCGGGTTGTTGTCGATACTGTCCTGCCGTACCGCCTGTTGGATCGCCTGGTCCACGACGTCGCATCGCAGGGTGTAGTCCTGGTTGGTGCTGGGATTGCCCAAATAAGTCAGGTTGCCTTGCGCATCCTGCTCTGGCGCCGAGCACAAACTGTGACCGACGAACTGTACTGTTTGGTATGGGGAAGGCATGCGGGTCGTCCTTGATCAATGGAGTAGAGATTGATTCGAGAGGGGGGCGATCGTCAGGCTTCCAGCACGGCCAGGCTTTGGGTGGCCTGCAGCATGATTTTGTCGTTGATCGATTTGGCCAACGTCGAGACGATCTTCGCGGCTTGCTCCGGATCATCGATCGAATGGCTGATGTGCTGATTGTTTAGCGTGCGAGACTGCTCGACGCTGATGGTGTATTGATGCGCGATCTCGTGCAGCGCGGCCCAGGAGCAGATGTGCTCCAGGTATGACAGCATGAAGACTTGCGATTTGTATTCCGCGATACGCTCGTCCTTGGACAGCGACTCCAGGTCGATCACCTGCTTGTCCATGCTGTCCTGGCGCAAGTTCTCGCACGCCGTCGAAATCTGCCGCCAGAACATGGCCGCATCATTCAGCGCCACGATGACTTGGCTGATGGCGAACATCGCCACCTGCAACGCCTTGACCGCGACCTCGGCATTGGCGCCGACGACCTGCGTGGCTGCCAATTGCCCGACCATCCCGCCCATCTTTATCTCAAGATCGTTACGTTCTTGATTGACCTGACGCTTGATGTCGATGATCTTTTCGAGTTTTGACTGAGACTGGTCCGCAGCGCTGAATGACTGTTTGGCCATGTTGTCGGTGCCTTCCGCCAGCTTCCGCGCAGAGGCGCCCAGGGCGGCATACGTTTCACCCGCCGCGACCGACTGCGCTTTCAGGTCTTTGATGTCGGCCTCAAACTGCGCGACGTTCTTGGTTTCGGCTTGAATGATCGCCTGCTTGTCCGCAATGGACTTGTCCCGGCCGGTCTTCTTCGCAGCGTCGTCCTTGCCCTCTGCGGTCTCGCCGTCAGGCTGCGCTTTCAGATCGTCGATTTCCTTCTGGCTCAAGGCGATGGTCTCTTTGGCGCAATCCAGCTTGCGGGTCAGATCGCTCAGCTTCTTGTTGACGTCGTCTCGCTCCTTCTTTGCCGCTTCCCATTTTTCGGTTATCTGCTTGAGTTCGGCGTTGTCCAGGGTGCCGGTCTGATTCTGCGCAACAAGCACCGATAGCGGATTGCGTGTCTGCGCATACGTCTGCAAGCCTGCTGCCGCCACGCCACTTACCAACGAAATGATGCCAAGGACAAAGCCCCGCTTCTTGTCGGCCGACAACTCCTTTTCGGCCTTCGCCTGGTCAGCGTTGACCTTTTCGAGTTCCTTGACAAGGTTCCCTATGCTGGTTTCGCAACCCTTCAGTTCAGCGTTCAGTTTCACCATTTCCTGATGGGCGTGCCGCCGCTTTTCTTCTTCGGAAGCGTGGGCCAACGCCGCTTCGCTTTTTGCCTCGGCGGATTTTCCTTGCAGGTCCAGGAACTGGTCGGACAATTTTGCCGCAGCCGCCGACATTCTCTTGGCCTGATCCGCGCAGCGCGCCAATTTGGCCAGGGCCACGCCGTCGCTGCCCTGGATCAGGTAGGCATAGGCTGCGTCCAGCAGCTTCAAGGTTTGCTGGCAACTGTCCTTGAGGGTCAGCATCGTTTCATTGGCCAGCACGCATATCTTGCCGAATTCGCTTTGCAGGTCTATGACCTTGGACTTGACGACGCCGGCGTTGGCCGCGGTGGCGCCGATATAAGCCAGCCGGTACATGTCCACGCACAGGTCCAGATTGTTGATGACGGTGTCCAGGCGCAGGTTGCCCAGGATTTCCTTCTGCTTCTGCTGAACCAATACGTCGACGGCCGACGGACGTTCGTTGAGGATGTATTCGCGGTTTTCAACGATGAGGATTTCATATTCGGCAGCCATGTTGCTTCTCCGTAGTTTGCGCTGAAGGTTCAAGAAAACACTGATTGCGGACGCGGGGCCGCCGTTTCGCGGCGCGAGTCGGCGGCATTGCGTGGGAGGTAAACGTGTGGGAAAGGCGATCAGGCCGGATGGGCCTCAAGTGCCTGGTATGCGGATACGACCATCTGGTCGAATCGGATCACGGCATCCAGTAGAGACAATCGCTCGATGCGGGTGTCTTCGAAGTAGTCGATGACGGGATTGCTGTCGCCAAGCAGCACAATGATCTCGTCGATGTCGGCAATGTCGTAGTTGACGCTGTCGCAACGGTTGGCCGCCAGGACGTAGAAGTTCGCAACGTCGTTGAAAAACACGAGTTGGGTTTCCATGTATTTCTTGAGGTCGACAAGGGAACGCTTGACCGGCTTCAACTGATCCAGTTCGGCCTGCAGCGCTTGATTCCGGGCCTTGAGCTTCGCCATGGCGGCTTGCAATTTCGCTTGGTCCTGCGCCAGGTCCGCCAGCTCCCGTTCAAGCGTTTTCTGCTGGTCGTGGGCCAGATTCAGGGCTTTCTTGATTGCTTCGATGGCGGTATTGATCGCGTCCAATGCGGCATAGAAGGCCCGTTTTAGCCATTTCCAGATCGGAATGTTGGAATTGCGCTGGGCGGCCTTCTCGCGTTCTTTCTCGGCGAGTTCGTCCTTGGCCTTTTTTATTTTCGCCGCTACGAGATCAAGCGCCTTTTGCTTGTCTTCGAGGGCCTTCTTCAAGGTGCTTTGATTGGCTAGAACGTCGTCCTGTTGCGCCGTCAACGATCGGATGTTGGATTCGGTCTCCGTCATCAGATCGATCAGCCCCTTGATCATGTACACGATCGCTCCCTGAGTCGCCAGGGCGGCTTCTTTTGCAAAGCCGCTCAGCGATTTCATGGCGTCGATGTTGTGCTTGAGCGCGCGGATCGTCGTCTGCGCGGCAACCACATCGTTTGCTTTCAGATGCCGTATCAGCGCGTCGTAGTCTCGCTGGATCGCGCGAACGCCGATGTCCAGGTGCTGGACGCCGTTCGAATGGGACAGATTCTGCATGCCGCCTCCCGGAATGCCCCTGCTGGGTCGGGGCGTGGTCTGACCTGCGGCAGACTATTCTTCCGGGGGGAGCCTGAACATCACTGGAATTGGTGCTTTTTATGTGATGGTCGAAAAAGAGCGGGGATGCGCCGCCGTCTTACTCTTCGCTGGTCCATTCCACCTGCACGCCCAGGCTGCGCAGGTTTTCAACAAACTGCGGATGCGCCCGGCGGATCGGCGTGGCGTTGCGGATTTCAGAGCGGCCCTTGATGCTGCTGGCCACCATGAACAAGGCGATGGCCACGCGGATGATGTAGGGGCTTTCGACCACGGCCGGCGTCAGCGGATTGCCGCCAAACGTCACGACCCGATGCGGGTCGGACGAAAACACGTGCGCGCCGAACTTCGACAATTCGCCCGTCCAGCCCAGCGCGCCGTCGTAGACCTTGTTCCAGAACATCGCGTTGCCCTCGGCGCATACGCCCAGCGCGATGAAGATCGGCAACAGGTCCACCGGAAAGTACGGCCACGGCGCTGCTTCGACCTTGGTCAGCACGTTGCTGGTGAAGGGCGTCTGCACCTTCAGCGGCCCGGCGCGCAGCGCACGTGACCAGCCGTCCTTGTGCTCGATCTGCACGCCGAACTTGGCGAACGTGCGGTCGATCAGCGGGAAATTGCCCGGCGTGCGATTGCGCACCACCACGTCGCCACCCGTGATCGCGCCCAGCGCCAGGAAGGTCGTGATCTCGTGGAAATCTTCTTCAAACGTGAACTCGCCGCCGGCCAGCGGCTTGCCGCCCCGGACCGTCAGGCGGGACGTGCCGATGCCGTCGATATCGGCGCCCATCATCGCCATGAAGCGGCAGAACTCCTGCACGTGCGGTTCGGATGCGGCATTGGTCAGCGAAGATTCGCCATCAGCCGCGGCCGCGCACAGCACGAAGTTCTCGGTCGTGGTGACCGACGCGTAGTCCAGCCAATGGTGCGTGGGCTTGAGCGCGCCGCTACTGCGGACCAGCAGCGAGCCGCTGGCGCGCTCGACCTGGCCGCCGAACGAACGGAAGATCTCCACATGCGGATCGATCTCGCGCACGCCCAGCGTGCAGCCCTTCACGTTGTCTTCCAACCGCGCCACGCCAAAGCGGGCCAGCAGCGGCGGCACCAGCATGATGGACGAGCGCATCTCTTCGGGCAGGCGATGGGCCTTGGCATCGAACGTGGTGTGCTGGTGATGCAGATCCAGCGTGCGGGTCGTTTCGTCCAGCCGGACCTCGCTGCCCAGCGTGCGGAAGATGTCCAGGATCTTGCGCACGTCCGTGATGTCCGGTACCCCGTGCAGCTTCAGCGGCTGATTGGTCAGCAGCGTGGCGCACAAGATGGGAAGCACGGCGTTTTTATTGGCGGAAGGGATGACGCGGCCGCGCAGGGGCGTGCCACCGTGGACGATGAGGTTGGACATGGGAAGAGGGCGGCCGGGAGTGAATAAGAAAGGACAGCGCCGGAATTGTACCGGCGTCGCGTCGCTCGCATTGGGGGACGTATTATTTCAAACGTTTCAAACTGCGTGCGCGGCTTAATGTCCGACGGCGACCGCGCCCGCCGTGCGCAACCCCGGCCGGAACGCGTAAGCGTGGCCCGACAGCGCGATCAGGAACGCAATGCCCGCCAGGATGAGCAAGGCCCAAGGGAAGGCGCCCGGGCCCCAAGCGTCAAGCAGCATGCCACCCGCCACGCCCGCCCCGGCGATTGCCCCGTTCCAGGCGACCACATTCATCGACAACGCCACGTCGGCGCCGCTTCCGGCCGTGTCGGCCAGGGCCGTTTGCAACAGCGTGGCCGCACCGCCGAAGCTGATTCCCCATACGGCGACCCCCACGTAGATCACTGCCGGATTCGCTGGCGCCATGCCGAACGCCAGCGCCGTGACGCCAAACGCCGCCAGGCTGGCCAGTACCGTCGAGCGCAAGTGATGGTCCACCAGCTTGCCGGTGATCCAGATGCCGGCCAGCGCGGCCAGGCCGAAAATGAACAGCACAAGGTCCACCCGGGCACCCAGACCGGCCGGCGCCACGAACGGCGCGATATAGGTGTAGAGAATGTTGTGGGCCAGCATCCATGTGATGACGACGGCCAGCACGCGCCGCACGCCGGGAGTCGTGAATACGCGGCGCAAGGGCATCCGTTCGTGGGCGGACTGGCCGGGGTAGTCGGGGACTTTGGCCAGCACCCACGCAATCAGGACCAGCGTCAGCCCGGACATGATCCAGAAGGCGGCGCGCCAGCCCACCGCGGACCCTAGCAGCGTGCCCAGCGGCACGCCCAACGACAAGGCCACGGGTGTGCCCACCATGGCAAGCGCCATCGCCTGGCCTTGCTGATAGGGGGCGACCATGCGGCGGGCATAACCCGCCAGCAGGCTCCAGGCCAGCCCGGCGGCCATGCCGGCGAAGAAACGTGCCACCAAGGTCAGCCAGTAATGGGACGACAGCGCCGTGGCGGAATTGAAGACCAGGAAACCGACGATGGTCAGCAGCAGCACGTTGCGGCGTCGCCATCCGCGGGTGGCGATGGTGAGTGGAATGGCCGCCAGCAACGAGCCCAACGCATAGGCCGTGACCATCTGGCCCGCCATCGACGCGCTGACGTCCAGGCCGCGGCTGATCTGCGGTAACAGGCCGGCTGGCAGGGTTTCGGTGACGATGCAGATAAAGCCCGTCATGGCCAGCGCCAGCAGTCCGGATACCGGCAGACGATCGGACGCAGGCTTTCCGGCCTGAAGAGAGGAATGGCTCACGCAAAAATCCTTTGGAAGATGAATCGGGGCCGATACGGACGGGCAGCGCCTGGGAAAAAGGCCGAGGCTTTGTCCTACATATATATCGATCGGTATAAATGTAGGCGGCGCGCGATCGCGTTGTCAACGACTTTTGTATCGAGTAGTATGTATGTCGTGAACAAAGGAGCCTGCCATGGCGCAGATGGGCCGGCCGCGCGCGTTTGACCGCCATCAGGCGATCGACCAGGCGCTGCATTTATTCTGGGAACAGGGCTACGAATCCACGTCGTTGAGCCAGTTGAAGGCCGGTATCGGCGGCGGCATTTCCGCGCCCAGCTTCTATGCGGCCTTCGGCTCGAAAGAGGCGCTGTTCAAAGAGACCGTCCAGCGCTACCTGGACACCTACGCCCAGGTCACGGAATGCTTGTGGGATGACGCCATGCCCGCCCGCGATGCCGTGGAACTGGCGTTGCGCCAATCGGCCAGGATGCAATGCGAACGCGGGCACCCCAAGGGTTGCATGGTGGCGCTGGGCGTCATGAGCGCGCCGACCCCCGAGCATGCGGACGTGGTCAAACCACTGACCGAATCTCGCTTGCGCACGCGCGCGGGTTTTGTCCATTGCGTCGAACGCGCCATCGCCACCGGCGAATTGTCCGCTGGCACGGATGCCCGGTCGATGGCCTGCGTGTTCGACAGCTTCCTGGTGGGGGTGTCGACATTGGCGCGCGATGGGGTCCGCTATCCGACCTTCGATGCCGCGATCACGCAGCTGATGCGGCTCTGGGACGCCGCGCGCGCCAATTAGGAATCCGCCCGGTTTAGCCGGGCCGCGATCCCCGGCGCTTAATTCGGCTTACGCCGCACGGCGCGGCGATTGGCGTTTGAGCTTGGGCGCGTCGCCACGGGAATGGCGGATGGCGAACCGGTAGGCGGCGCCATTTCCCAGGCGGCTCCGGCCGCGCCGCCGGTTTACGCGCCGCCCGCCCTGAATTGCTTGCGGTAAGCGGACGGCGAAATCGCGAACGCATGCGTGAAGTGCTGGCGGAATGAAACCGAGGATCCGAAACCCACGTTTTCGGCGATCAGGTCCACCGCCTGCCCGCTGGTTTCCAGCAGCCGTTGCGCCGAGGCCAGCCGGTGGTTCAGGACCCAGCCGGAAACCGTGGCCCCCGTCTTTGCCTTGAAACGCCGCGTGAAGTTGCGCCGGCTCATTCCGGCCTTGTCCGCCAGCATATCCAGCGTCAAAGGCTGCCGCAGGTTTTCAATGGCCCAATCCAGCACGGCACTGAGCTTGTCCGCACCCTGACGCTCAGGCAGCGGTTGTTCGATGTACTGGGCCTGGCCGCCGTGCCGGTGCGGCGCCACGACCATGCGGCGGGCGATGCGGTTGGCGATCTCGGCGCCGTGATCGCGGCGCAGCAAGTGCAGGCAGCAATCGATGGCGGCGGCCGTGCCGGCGGACGTGAGGATATCGCCGTCATCGATATACAGGGATTTTCGGTCCAGCCGGACCTTCGGATGCCGGCGCTCGAAGTCGTCGCCCCACACCCAATGCGTGGCCGCGGTACGCCCGTCCAGCAAGCCGGCTTCGGCCAGTACGAACGTGCCCAGGCACAGCCCGGCAATGCGGGCGCCCCGGGCGTGACCGGCCCGCAGCGCCTCAAGCAAGGCAGGGGGCGCGGATTCTTCGGGGTCGCGCCAGGCGGGCATGATGATGGTGTCGGCCTGGGCCAGTGCCGACAGGTCGTGCGGTACCTCGATCTTGAATCCGGACATCGTGGAGAGCAGCCCCGCCCGTTCCCCGCAGATCATCAGCCGATAGCGTGGCACGCCCAATTGGGCCAGATCGTCGCCAAACACCATGCACGGCACGGATAGATGAAAGGGGCTGATGCCCTCGAAGGCAATGACGGCGACGGTATGCATGGTTTTCCAGGATCAGGATCCGTTTGGCCCGATTTTAGCAATTGTTGTCCATCGGGCCACTATCGTGAAAGCGGGCCTGGCGGGACACTGGTGGCTCTTCCACTACCCATTCAAGAGGCAAGCCTTGAACCATCCCACCATCCGCACCCTGGCCGGCGCCGCCGCGCCGGCTTCCATCGACGCCTCCACCACGGCGTTGCTGGTCATCGATTTCCAGAACGAGTACTTCAGCGGCAAGTTGCCCATCCCTGCGGGACAGACGGCCCTGGGCAACGCGCAACGCCTGATCGCGCACGCCGACCAGGCGGGCATGCCCGTCTACCATGTTCAGCACGTCACGCCCGCAGGCAGCCCGGTCTTTGCCGATCAAAGCCCGACCGGCGCGTTCCATGCCGAATTGCAGCCCGGGCCGCGCCACCATGTCGTGCGCAAATCTTCGGTCAGCGTGTTTCCCACGACTGACCTGGACCAGCAGTTGAAAGCCGCCGGCGTGAAGACCCTGGTGATCACCGGCCTGATGACGCACGCTTGCGTGGCTGGCGCCGCGCGCGATGCCGTGCCGTTGGGCTATGGCGTCATCGTGGCCGAAGACGCGTGCGCCACCCGCGACCTGGACCGCGCCGATGGCAGCGTGGTCAGCCACGACAGCCTGCATCGCGCCGCGCTGGTCAGCATCGAGGACACGTTCGGGGATGTCTTGACGACGGAACAGGTGTTGAAGCTGCCCGTGGTGTGATCCGCGTTCAGCGGGGCGCGGGTTCGATCGGCGCCGGGCCGGGGTTCTTACGAATCAGCATGATGCCCACGATCGTCAGCGCCAGTCCGCCGCCAATGTAAGGCAGGCCAAAGATAAGGGCCCAGAAGAACAGCGCGGTATTCGCGTCATTGGCGGCGCGTGCGCCTGCGGTGGCGGCCTCGTGTGCCGAGGGGTCCGTCAACAGCAGGCTGGCGGGCAGGGTCAGCAACAGCGCGACCCCCAGCAGGGTGCAGCCCCAGCCGATCAGGCGGCGCATGTTGGGAATGCGGACCAGCGCCGCCGTCACCGCGATCGTCACCAGCAACGTGACAACCGCGCCCGCTATCTGCATCTTTTCCACGCTACCGGAGACATCGGCGCCTGCGGCGGGCCCGTTCAGCCCGAACGCGATGACCAAGAGCGGATTGAGCAAGCTGTAGGTGGTTTGCCCGATCAGCAGGCCGAAGGCAATGCTGGCAAGCCATTTGATCGCGGTAGGAGGCATTGTGGGTCCGGGGTTGAAGGTCGGGCGCGGGACGGCGCACCGGTTTCCCGAAGCGGAACCGGTGCCGGTGGCTTAGTAATAGATGTCCACGTAATCGGTCAGGCGGCCGCAGCTTTCCATCTGCTGCAGGCGCCAGTACTTGCGCTTGCCCGTCGCCCGGAACTCGTAGTCGCCCGTGCGCTCGCAGCGGCGGCCTTTGTCCGGCGCGTCCAGGATCAGGATGGTGCCGCGGAAGGTGAAGCGGTCGCTGTCGATCGAGACGATTTCCCCGTTGATCTTCAACGTGCCTTCGAAGTTGGCCTGCGTGCCGTCGATACGGACGACATCGTTCACGTCCTTGGCGGTCAGGTGGCCGCGGTCGGCGGACCAAAGCCATTGCACACTGACGCCGCTGTTGTTCAGCAGGCGTTCGTAGGCGGCCTGGTTCTTGATTTCGGTTTTGGATACCGGCGCAAGCGCGGTGGCGCCAGCCGGCTGGGCCGGCGCGCTGTTTTGCTGGACGGGGGTGCCGCTTTGCTGGACAGGGGCGTTGTTCTGCTGGGCGCCGCCTGCGTTTAGTTGGGCGCCGCCGTGAGCCCGGAGCGCGCCGTCATTCTGCGCCGCGATAATGGGCGAAGCTGCGGCAAGGGCCAGGCCCAGCGCCAGGGGAATCAGTCGGGACATCCGCTTCGTTCTCTTGGCAATCGTCAAATCGCGATCAGGCGTCGTGTGCATGGTCATGAATAAGGTGGCAAAGGACAGCGCCGCCTTCGGTCGAGGGCAGCTACGGGCGCCTAAATTAGCATGCGAATTGCGTCTAATAATTGCCGGTTTTCCGTGTTGTGTATCTATTGGTTAAGTTTCGCCTGGTGCAGCAGACGGACCTGCTCGGCCAATTCCGGTTCTGGCCCATCGACCTCGATGCCGTCCACGACCTCGGCGATGGCCAGCGGCCGCACGCGGGATGCCGGCGCGCCCCATTCGCGCATCCATTGCGAATACTGCGCCGACGAACTGGCGTACACGATGCGCCCCAGGCCCACCCATCCATGCGCCGCCGAACACATCGGACAGTGTTCGCCCGAGGTATAGACCACGCAAGCGGCGCGCTCGGCGGCCGGCACATGGTTGGCGGCCCAGCGCGCGATCTCGAATTCGGGGTGCTGCGTGTGATCGCCGCCGGCGACGTGGTTATGGTCTTCAAACAGCACCGTGCCGTCGGCCGAAACCAGAATGGAACCAAAAGGCTCGTCGCCTGCGTCCAACGCTTGCTTTGCCAGCGCCACGCACCGCGCAAGGTGTTTTCTGTCCTGTTCGGTAATCACGAAGGTCTCCTCGTCATGAAAGACGGCATCCGCCGGGTAGGCCTGCAAGGATATCGCGGCGACAGCGAAGCAGGGTAGAGTGGGGGGAATCTAGCAGACGCATTCACACCGGGAAATCCTCATGCTGACCGTCCATCATCTGGGAAAATCGCAATCCGAACGCATCGTATGGCTGTGCGAAGAACTCGCCATTCCCTATGAGCTGAAAGTCTATGACCGCGACCCGGTCACGCGCCTGGCGCCGCCCGAGTACAAGGCCCTGCATCCGCTGGGCACGGCGCCGATCATCACCGACGGCGATACCGTGCTGGCTGAATCCACCGCCATCGTCGAATACCTGCTGGCCAAGCATGGCAACGGCCGCCTGACGGCGGCGCCCACGGACGCCAACTTTGCGGACTATCTCTATTGGTCCCATTTCGCCAACGGATCGCTACAGCCCAGCCTGATGCGTTGCATGGTATTGGCGCGCGCCGAAGTGCCGGCCGACAAGCCGGTGGCGCAGTTTGCCGACGCCCGGCGCAAACAGGCGCTGGCCCTGGTCGACAAGCAGTTGGGGGCGAACGATTACCTGGCGGGCAACGCGTTGACCGCCGCGGACATCATTGCGGTGTTTTCCTTGACGACGATGCGGCTGTACTTTCCGTTCGACTTGGCGCCGTACCCGAACATCCTGGCCTATCTGCAGCGCATCGGCGCACGCGACGCGTATCGCCGCGCCATGCAGAAAGGGGACCCGGACATGGCCCTGATGCTGACTTGAACCCGAGCCGAAAAAGCAAGGGCCCGCCATCCGGCGGGCCCTTGTCGTTCAGGCAGGCAGATTTACAGCAGCAGCGGCGAAATCTTGCTGCCATCCACGGACACGCCGGCCATCAGGCCGCCATTGTTCATGACGAAACCCACGACGGGCTGCTGCACGGTGTTCGAGTCAATCGTGCCGTTGGCGCCCAGGTTCGCCACGGCGACGGTCGCGTCCGCCCCGATCGTCCATCCGCTGCTGGCGCGGAACTTGGCCAGCGCATCGTCCGTCATGAACAGCAGCACCATGGCTTTGGATTGGGCGCCGGCCTGCAAGCCGATGGAACCGCCCGTGATGCTGTAGTAGCCGCTGTCTTGGCCGTTGACCCGAAGCTCGCCCGTTCCATGCTGCGCGCCGACGATGAAGCTGGCGCTTAGCACGGCCGGAAACACCAGCACGCCACGGGCTTGCGCGACCAGTTGCTTGGACTGCGGCGCGGCTTCGTACAGCTTGGACAAGGTGGCGGTCGTGGCGGTGTTCAGTTCCTGGCGCTTTTCCGCCGCCGTCGGCGAGGCTTGCGGACCGTTCATCGTGCAACCCGCAAGGAACACGCTGGCTATCCCCAGCGTCAACGCCGCCACGCCGGTCTTACGCAAGGTTGAAAATGAGTTGAGCATGTAGGCTTCCTTTGGGTTGCTAGCGATCAGGTCGCGCCAGAGATGACGCTACGGCGAAGATTACTCCCGCTGGCTGCCTACGCACGCGCTTTCGACTCAGGCGTGAAAAAAAACGCGTCCGCTCCCGGTTTAACATCGCGCCATGCTTATTTACCTCATCCTCGTTTGGGTCGCGCTGTCCATTGCCGTCGGGTTCCTGGCAGCCGGGCGGGGGCGCAATGCAGTCGGTTGGACGATTCTTGCCTGCCTGATCAGCCCGGTCGTGGCCGGCATCTTCCTGAGGGCGATCGACGACCGCTCGGCCCGAGCCGGGCAGCCTGTCCTGGCGGCGCATATCGATTGTCCGGGATGCGGCAAGCGCATCCTGCGGGACGCACGCGTGTGCCGGCATTGCGACGGCATGGTCGCTGACATGGCCGAACGCAGCGAGGCGCAACGGACGGCGGCGCTGCGGCAACTTGGCGTGTCCGAGCCGCTGATCCAGCTGTCATCCGGCAACTGCCTGCACGAGGCATTCCGCGGTGTTTGCTTGGGGCCGCCCACCCGCGCCTATCCCCGGCCCGCCGCTGCCGATGGCCCGGCCTGGCTTGCGCTTTGGGACCAGGACGGCATGGTCTACGCCGTCCTGGAAGACGAAGGCGGCCTGGAGTTCAACCGCTACAGCATCGAACGCCCGCGCGATATCGACGTGATCGCCCGCACCGAGCAAGGGTTCTGGCTGCATCGTTTTGATTTCCTGTACGAACGCGACATGCCGGACAACACGCTGCGGCAAGCCGCGCAGGCGGCAGGCTTTCGGTACCTGGACCGCTACCTTAGCGAAAGGCATGCCGCCGAGGCGCAACTGGGTAATTTCGCCGCGCATCGCGCATGGCTTGACGGCCTGATCGCGGAGATCGATCGCGATGCCGGCCACGGCTTGGCGCCATCCCTGCCATCGTCGACATGAACGTCATGGGCATCCCGGGCGTCAAGACCAAGTTCGCAGCGATGGCGCCGGTTTGATTCGGCGGCGGATGGGTCGTTTGACGATATGATGACGACGGCGTAGCGGCCGTCGTCCGTACGCGTGTCTACCCGTGCAGCGTTGATAAGGGCCTTCCGATGCGTCTGAACCAGTGCCAGAATTTCCACGATTTTCGCCGCATGGCGCGCCAGCGGTTGCCCGGCCCGATCTTCAACTACATCGACGGCGCGGCCGACGACGAAACGACCTACCGCCGCAATACCCAGGCGTTCGAAGCCTGCGATCTGGTGCCCGACGTGCTGCGGGGCGTGGCGCAGGTGGACATGTCGGTGACCGTGATGGGCCAGAAGCTGGCGATGCCCGTGTATTGTTCGCCCACGGCGCTGCAACGCCTGTTTCATCACGATGGCGAACGCGCCGTTGCGGCGGCCGCAGGCAAGTACGGCACGATGTTCGGCGTGTCCTCGTTGGGCACCGTCAGCCTGGAAGAAGCGCGCAAAATCAGCGGCGGCCCCCAGGTCTACCAATTTTATTTTCACAAAGACCGGGGCCTGAACCGCGACATGATGGTGCGCGCCAAAGCCGCCGGCGTGCAGGTCATGATGCTGACGGTGGATAGCATCACTGGCGGCAACCGCGAACGCGACAAGCGCACCGGGTTCGCCATTCCGTTCCGGCTCAATCTGGCCGGCATCGCCCAGTTTGCGGCCAAGCCCGCCTGGGCATTCAACTATGTCACGCACGAACGGTTCCGGCTGCCGCAGCTGGACGGCCACGTCGACATGGGCGGCGGCGCCATGTCGATCAGCCGTTATTTCACCGAAATGCTGGATCCGGCGATGTCGTGGGACGACGTCGCCGACATGGTGCGGCAATGGGACGGCCAGTTTTGCCTGAAGGGCGTGATGTCGGTGGAAGACGCCAAACGGGCGGTCGACATCGGCTGCACCGGCATCGTGCTATCGAACCACGGCGGCCGGCAACTGGACGGTTCGCGTAGCGCCTTCGACCAGCTGGCTGAAATCGTGGACGCCGTGGGCGACCGGATCGACGTGATGATGGATGGCGGCGTGCAGCGCGGCACGCACGTGCTCAAGGCCCTGGCGCTGGGCGCCAAGGCGGTGGGGCTGGGCCGCTACTACCTGTTCCCGCTGGCCGCCGCCGGCCGGCCCGGCGTGGAGCGCTCGCTGGAACTGATGCGCATCGAGATCGAGCGCGCGATGAAGCTGATGGGCTGCAGGTCCGTGGCGGATCTGCAGCGGCGGCATTTGCGGTTTCGGTAAGCGGCGCGGGTTCAGGCTTCCACCAGGCCAGCCAGGCCGGCGCGTTCCGCGGCAATCCTGGGCGCGGTCCAGCCCCGCAGGCTTTCACGCAGCAACGATACCGCGGCCCGGCCACTTTCGTTCAGCCGTTTCGACGCGTACATGCCGAACTGCGCGCTCAGGCCGGAAGCGCCGTCCGGTCCGATCGAGATAATCCGCATGGTGTCGGGCCGCACGCATTCGGTCGTCAGCACCGCCACGCCCAGACCGTTTTCGACCGCCGCGATGGTGGCGCCCACATTGTGGCTGGTCAGCGCCACCCGGAAGTCGCGTCCCGCCGCGGTCAGCGCATCGAACACTAGCCGGCGCCACGAGCACGGCTCCGCGTACACGATCATGTCCAGCGGCTGGTCGGGGTCCGGCGCATCGTCGATGCCGCACACCCAGTGCAGGTCCACTGACCATGTTTCGACGGGCTCGTCCACAAAG
This sequence comes from Achromobacter sp. MYb9, assembly GCF_002975275.1. Taxonomy (GTDB): domain Bacteria; phylum Pseudomonadota; class Gammaproteobacteria; order Burkholderiales; family Burkholderiaceae_B; genus Achromobacter. Next base: position 210,289 of record NZ_PCOQ01000009.1, read on the forward strand.
CCGGCGCAAACGCCTACGGCCACATCCAGCGTGCCTTCCTGCCAGCGCGCGGCCAGTCTTTCGCCATCGTCCACCACGACCTCCAGATGCAGCTGGGGGCATGAACGTTTCAACCGGCCCAGGGCGGCGGGCAGGGCGGCTACCGCCACGTCTTCGGACAGGCCGATCCGGACGCTGCCTGCCACCGCGCGTTCCCGGAGCCGGGCCGCAGCCGCTTCGCCCAGCGCAAGGATGCGGTTGGCGTAGCTAAGCAGCAATTCGCCTTCGGTCGTGGGCGACATGCCGCGCCCCGTGCGGTGCAGCAGCCGCTTGCCCACCATTTCTTCCAGCCGCCGTATCTGCGTGCTTAGCGCCGACTGCGCCCGCCCGGCCTGGTCCGCGGCGCGGCTCAGGCTGCCATGGCGGCAAACGGCAACAAAGGTGCGCAACAGGGCAGGGTCGAAGTCGCCTGACATTATCAATCCGTTAAGTCTGCATTATGGGAATTCAGTCTACCTTTATCTCTCGAGGATGCCTAGGATCGAGTTGTTGCCAATCGGCCCACCTGAACCCCGGAGATTCCTCCCATGTCTGACCATCAAAACCTGCGCGTCGTCCTTGCCTCCCGCCCCGTCGGACGCCCCAAGCCCAGCGACTTCCGCTTTGAACATGCCCCCATTCCCGAACCTGGCGACGGCCAGGTGCTGCTGGAAATCCAGACCTTGTCCCTGGATCCCTATATGCGCTGGCGCGTCAGTGCCGCCAAGTCCTACGCGCCGCCGATTGAAATCGGTGACGTCATCGTTGGGGGCACGGTGGCCCGGATCAAGGCGTCCCGCCATCCCGACTGGCGCGAAGGCGAGATCGTGCTGTCTGAATCCGGCTGGCAACGCTACGCGCTGTCGGACGGCAGCGGCCTGCGCCGGCTCGACCCGGCCATTGCACCGCCGTCCACCGCATTGGGGGTATTGGGCATGCCGGGTTTCACCGCGTATGGCGGGCTGCTGAACATCGGCCAGCCCAAACCCGGTGAAACCGTCGTCGTCGCCGCCGCCAGCGGTGCGGTAGGCTCGATCGTGGGCCAGATCGCCCGCATTCACGGCGCGCGCGCCGTGGGCATCGCAGGTGGCCCCGAGAAATGCGCCTTCGTGAAAAATGAACTGGGCTTTGACGCGGTCGTCGATCACCACGCGCCCGATTTCGCGCAGAAATTGGCGGAAGCCTGCCCCGATGGCATCGACGTCTATTTCGAAAACGTCAGCGGCCACGTGTGGGATGCCGTGCTGCCGCTGCTGAACGACTTCGCCCGCGTGCCCGTGTGCGGCCTGATCGCGAACTACAACGACGACCCGGCGACATCAAGCGGCCCGGACCGCCTGCCCGCCACGATGCGCGAAGTCCTGGCCAGGCGGATCACGCTGCGGGGCTTCCTGGTGTTTGACTTCACGGATGCGCAGCATCAGGAGTTCCAGCGCCAGGCCGCGCAGTGGATCAAAGAAGGAAAGCTGCGGTGGCGTGAAGACGTGGTCGACGGGCTGGAGCAGGCGCCCCAGGCGTTCATCGGCCTGCTGGACGGGCGGAACTTCGGCAAGCTGGTGGTGCGCGTGGCGCCGTAACCGTTAACCGACGCTATCGTCAGCCGGCGTGATCGTCGGTCCGCCAGGGCTTGCGGCGCCGGGCCTTCGGTTTAGGCACTACCCCGAACCGGGGGTCCCGCGCGAGTGCAAGCTGTACAAGCCGGGCCGCGATAGCCTCGAACGCTTCGTCGCTCTGTGGCAGGTACAGCCACTTTCCCAGTTGTGGGTGAGGAACCAGACTTGGAAAGTCGGCCATCAGCGCCGCCTGGCGTTCATGCGACGTGCACACCATGACGCCGTCCCAGGGGGCTTCACGGTCGGCCACCACCAGATACAGCAGCCCGTCCAGGTACGCGGCATCGCAACCGAACATCTTCCGGCGTGCGTACTCGGCATCGCGCTCCAGCGGTTCAAGAATCCAAATCAGGGAATTCTGGCGGGCAGGGCGCTGTTTTCTGGGCGGGGCGAAGAGGTCTGGGTTGCGCATGGGCAAGGCGTGCGTGTCTGTTCGATGTTCGGGGTGAGCGTACAGGTTTCCTGGCGATTATCGATAGATCCCCAGGCGAATTTCAACATTGGAAGGCTCCCGCGTTTCAAGCGGGCGGCGGGCGAGTCGGCTGGCACTGCCTATAATTCCCCTAATCCCCGCTTTTTGACGGCAACCCTGCCGTGCCCCATGTCCACCTCGCCTGTACGCGTGCTGTCGGTCATCCCGCCGATGACGCAGCTTAATACCCCTTACCCGTCCACCGCCTACCTGACGGGCTTCCTGCGTTCGCGTGACGTCACCGCATTCCAGGAGGACCTGGCGTTGGCGCTAGTGTTGCGCCTGCTGTCCACCGACGGCCTGCGCGCCGTGGCGGCACGCATCGAGGCGATGCCCATTGCAAAACACACGCCTCCCATCCAGGCGTTCGTGGCGATGCAGTCACGCTACCTGTCCACCATCGGACCGACGATCGCCTTCCTGCAAGGCCGGGACTCCACCTTGGCGCACCGCATCGTCGGCCGCCATTTCCTGCCCGAAGGCCCCCGTTTCAGCTCGCTGGACGTTTACCTGGACGAAGACGGCGGCGACCCCCTGGGTTGGGCATTTGGGGCGCTGGGCCTGCACGACCGCGCCAAGCACCTGGCCACGCTGTACCTGAACGACCTGGCCGACGTGCTGCGCGACGCCATCGACCCGCGCTTTGAATTCGTGCGCTACGCCGAATCCCTGGCCGGCAGCCAGCCCACCTTCGATCCCTTGGCCAACGCCCTGGCGTCCCCGCCCACGCTGGTGGACGACACGCTGCGCGAACTGACGCTTGACGCGCTGGCCCGCCACACGCCGACCATGGTGCTGCTGTCGGTGCCGTTCCCCGGCGCCGTCTACGCCGCCTTCCGCATCGCCCAGACCATCAAGGCGCAAGATCCCAGCATCGTCACGGTGCTGGGCGGCGGCTTCGTCAACACCGAACTGCGCGAACTGAAAGATCCGCGCGTGTTCGACTACTTCGATTTCGTCTGCCTGGACGCCGGCGAACGCCCCTTGCTGGCGCTGCTGGAACACGTGCAAGGCAAGCGCTCGCGCCAGCGCCTGGTCCGTACCTTCGTGCGCAACAAGGACTCGGGCGCCGTCCAGTACGTGAACCTGGTCGAACCCGACGTGGCCTTTGCCGAAGTGGGCACGCCCACCTGGGACGGCCTGCCGCTGGACCGCTACCTGTCGCTGCTGGACATGCTGAACCCCATGAACCGCCTGTGGAGCGACGGCCGCTGGAACAAGCTGACCGTGGCGCATGGCTGCTACTGGAAGAAATGCAGCTTCTGCGACGTCAGCCTGGACTACATCGGCCGCTACGAAGGCGCGTCGGCGGCGGTGCTGGCCGACCGCATCGAAGCCATCGTGCAAGAAACCGGGCAAACCGGCTTTCACTTCGTCGACGAAGCCGCGCCGCCGAAATCCCTGAAGGCGCTGGCAACGGAACTGATCGATCGCAACGCCGGCATTTCGTGGTGGGGCAACATCCGGTTCGAAAAGACCTTCAGCCCGGAACTGTGCGAATTGCTGGCCGACAGCGGTTGCATCGCCGTATCAGGCGGCCTGGAAGTCGCGTCGGACCGGCTGCTGACCTTGATGAAGAAGGGCGTGTCGGTGGACCAGGTGGCGCGCGTCACCCGTGCGTTCACCGACGCCGGCATCCTGGTGCACGCGTACCTGATGTACGGTTTCCCCACGCAAACGGTGCAAGACACCGTGGATGCGCTGGAATATGTGCGGCAACTGTTCGAAAACGGCTGTATCCAAAGCGGATTCTTCCACCGGTTCGCCTGTACGGTGCATTCGCCGGTGGGCAAGAATCCCGAAGAATATGGGGTGACGCTACAGCCGCTGCCCGAGGTGACGTTCGCCAAGAACGATATCGGTTTTCATGACCCGACCGGCGTGGATCATGACGCGCTGGGTAAAGCGCTGAAGAAGGCGATTTATAACTACATGCACGGCATCGGGCTTGAAGAAGACGTGCGGACGTGGTTCCCGTTCAAGGTGCCAAAGACGACGGTGTCGCGGAACCGGATTGCCCGGGCGTTGAGCCAGCAGGGGTAAGTCGTCTTCTGCGTCCCGAAACGTCGCGCCGGGTATCATGGCATCGACGTGTTCACGGACCGGCTGCCCAGGCAGTCACAAGGTAGCTCGATGAGAAACAGACTTACCCTCCTGGCGCCATCGGCTGCGCTTTTGACCGCGCTTTTGACCGGGTGCGGCCCAAACAAGATCATCGTGGATCTGCCGTCGCCCCAGGGCCAATACCACGTTGAAGTGCGCAAATGCCCTCAACCGGGCGCCATGACATGGACCGAGAAAACCCAGGTGTCGGTCTTAAAGTCCGGCACATCAGAGAACTGCCAGTCCGCGGTGAATGCGCTGGCGCAATTCGGTTCTTTTTCGCCGGATGACCAACTGCAGTTGGAATGGATTTCCGACGTGGAGCTTAGGGCCTGGCATCCGAGCTTTGATCCCAAGTTCGGGCCTGCATCCGCCTCATACAAGCCCGACAATCCGGTCAAGATCATATTTGCGCCGGCCAAATAATCAGCGCGTCGTGCTTGGCAAGCGGGGTGGCTACGTCGACGGCTTCGCGCCGTCGCAATGCTCCCTGAACGCCTTCTCGCCCGCATCAGAGACTTCTACCCACTTCTGGTCCGGCGGCGCGCCCGCGACATAGCTGTCGTGCCAGTTCCACCACTGGTAGGCCGGCGTCTGGGGGTACCCTTCAGGGGAATCCTCCCAAGCCTCTTGCCGGCCCAGCGGCGTGATGTCCAGATAGTTCCACGTTCCACCCATCTGCTCGTCGCCGCGGTTATTCAAAAAGTACGTTCGGAATACGCGGTCTTCGTCGCGAAAGAACACGTTCGTTCCGTGCCATTCATTCACGCCAAAGTCCGTATCGAAACTATCGGTCAGCGTGAACCACGGCATCTTCCAGTCCATGCTCGCCTTCAAGCGCGCGATGTCCGCTTGCGGGGCGCGGGAAACGAAAACCAGTGTGGTGTCGCGAGCGTTCAGATGGGCCAGGTGGGCGACCTGATCGGCCACCATCGAGCAGCCACGGCACGCGTGTTCCGGCCAGCCGTAAACGCCGGGTTCGAAGAAGGCGCGGTAGACGATCAGTTGGCGGCGGCCGTCGAACAGGTCGCGCAGGGTGACGGAACCGTCAGGGCCTTCGAAGACGTATTCCTTGTCGGCAGGCGTCCAGGGCATGCGGCGGCGTTCGGCCGCCAGCGCGTCCCGGGCGCGGGTGTGGGCCTTCTCTTTCAGCAAGAGGCGCAGGCGGGCGGATTCCCATTCATCGGGGGTGACGATGGGGGGCGTGTGCATGGCGGTCTGGTTGACACGGCCGTTGGATGGGGTAGGCGTGGTCATGGCTAAGAATCCTCCGAAGTGCGGTGATGTAAAGACAGTTTTGCACCATCGGAGGCCGCCGGGGAGTAACAAATGTGGCGCTATTTCAGTGGCTTACTGGCGGCAGCGCGCCCGTTGTCTACTAGTCTTGTTGCGCGTCGAATTCGCTGCGGTTGAGCAATTCCAGGCACAACGTATCGAACCACTGCAACCCCAACGGATATTCCGTTTCACCCGTGCGCGTGCTGTCGAATTCGTCGTCCAAACGCAAACCGAAAAAGGCGTCCAGCGGGGGCGTGCCGGGTTGGCGGGTCGCCGAGACCAGTTGTCGTCCTGCCTGTGCGATGTCGCCCGGAAGCGCGTCTACAGCCGCCCCTGTCTGTACGCATCGTGCAATTTCCTGCTCGACGCGCGCCTTTAACCGGGCCTCTTCAGATTCGGACATGGTGTCCAGCTCGAAGGTTTCCAATAGCAGATATGCGTCGCGGTGGGCCTCCAGAAACGTGATGGTTTCGTCAAGGCCGGCGAGCAGGTCGTCAACCTCCGGAGGCGGCGCCGGCTCCGGATCCACGGATGTGGCTTGGCCAGACGCGAATACCTGCTTCAGTCGGCTGATAAAGGACGGCGACTGCGGCGTGGCGGCAGGTTGCGGCCCACCTACCGATAGGCGGGCCGCCGCGCGCACAATCTCCGCGAAGCGTTTCACCCGCTGGAATCCGGTATCGAATTCGCTGCTGATCGCATACAGGCGCGGCTTTTCGTTGGACTCGTCGCTATCGAAACCCTCGTCCACGAGCGATGCGCAAAGCTGTGGATCTCCCGACATCAGCAGGCGGTACATGAATGGCACGGCGTAAGGCCATTCGGACAGGCCGGAAATTGTCTCGGGGCGGTCTGCGTAGGAGCTGGGGCGATTGCTCAAGCTGTAGAGATAGGAGCGATTGGCCATGGATAGTCCGAGAGAAAAGGGAACAGGTGATTGACACGGTACGGCGTCAGACCGAGCTGATAGCGCGGCACTAACGGCCCGTTTGCCAAGCAAACGATACATGGGTTGTGCGCTGCAGCGGCAAGGAAATGCTGGCGAACCGCGCTTCGATGCGATCGCGCTCCCGCGCATCGATGCGTTCGCCAAGCACCAACGGCAGCCGCCGGCAACGGGCGAGCGCATCGGCTACGCCAATCTGCAGCAGTTCAGCCGTTGCACGTGCCGCAGTAGCGATGCGGTCCGCCGGGCACGTCATCAGGTGCAGATCGTACTCAGCGTAAAGGTCGCGCGAGATGCCGGGCAATGGCTGCGGCGCGTTGCCACCGCTATAAAACTCCCCACGATCCAAAAATGCATCCTGCTCGGCGTAGTGCTCAAGCGCAGCCGCATAATCTTCAAGCTGTGAAAGCGGCTGCTGCCGTTTTTGAACGCTTAGCACGTCGGCAAAGGTGGCGGCCTCTAGATAAGTGACCAGCCCATGCTCGACGGCGAATGCGGGATGTTCCTCGCCTTCTTCATTGACCACGGGCTCGATCTCGTCTTCGCTGCAAGACAAATAGATCTGCGCCTTAACGAGCGGAACGCCATCCGTCACGTAGACCCAGGAATAGCGGTCCCATACATCCCTATCGTCGTGACAGGCAGCGATGGCTTCGATGCTGTCTAGAAGGCTTAAAAGCTTGGCCATGGAGAATCTATCTGTCGAAAGGGACGATGATGCCAGATCACGGCTCCGCTAACTCACACCCGCAGTCTGACACCATTTTTTACTGAGCCACGCGGCCGCATGCGGCATCCTCGCCCGTACACTACCCGGATCATCAAGGAGCGATATGTCGATGCAGAAGTTGGGCCGTTACGGGGTAGTGCTGTTTCTTGCTGCGCTGAGTTCCGGGTGTTCTTCAATCGTTGGCGAATGCGGACTGGTCCGCAGCAGCTGCATGTATGAAGGCCAATACGAGCAGGGCGAGGAAGACTACGCGGAAGAGGAAGCGCAGCGCTTGAACAAGCAGTCGACGGATCGGTTGCGCCGAAGCAATTGATCTCCGGAATATGGCGTCAGACTGCATTTTGGGTAGGAGTTGAATGGCCTTGTGTCAGACGACCCATGTCAGACGACCGGTCAAGGCCGTCACACTCCCGCAAACCGCCCCGCCAACGCATCGCAATATCGCACCAGAATCGCCGCGTCCACGCCGACAGCCGTAAACAAGCTACCCGCTTCGATATACCGACGCGCCAGCGCCTCATCTCCCGTCAACACCCCCGGCGCCTTGCCGGCGGCGCGCACCCGGCGAATCGCGTTTTCCACTTCCGCCACCACCTTCGGATGCTGCGGCTCGCCCGGATACCCCAGGCTGGCAGCCAGATCCGCGGGGCCGATAAACACCCCATCGACGCCATCCACCGCAATCATGGCGTCCAGGTTCTCTAGCGCTTCGCCCGTCTCGGCCTGCACCAGTAAACACAGTTCTTCTTCGCACCGGCGCATATAGTCCGGCACGCGCCCATACCGCGTCGCGCGCATGGTGCCGCTGACACCGCGCACGCCGCGCGGCGCATAACGCATACCGGCCACCGCGCTTTGCGCCTCGTCCGCGTTCTGCACATACGGCAGCAGCAACGTCTGCGCGCCGATATCCAGATACTGCTTGATCTGCACCTTGTCATTCCAAGACGGACGCACCACCGGATGGCTCTTATACGCGCCAGCCGCCTGCAACTGCGCCATTACCGTCGGCAGCACCACGGGCGTGTGCTCGGTATCCAGCAGCAGCCAATCAAAGCCGCTGGCCGCGACCAGTTCGGTACTGTTCGCAGCCCCAAGCGTGACCCACAGCCCGGTTTGATGGCGCTGTTCACGCAGCGCGCGTTTGAACGTATTGATCGGAAGTTCCATGCGCGCCGCCTTATGAGAAATGCACCGAGATGCTGCCCAGCTTGCCGTAGTCGGCATGCAGCGTGTCGCCGCGCTTCACCGCAACGGTGCGTGTGAAAGACCCCGCCAGCACGATGTGCCCGGCTTCCAGCCCGGCGTCGTGCTGGGCAAGCTTGTTCGCCAACCAAGCAATACCCAACGCCGGATGCCCCAGCACGGCCGCCGACACGCCTGATTCCTCGATCACACCATTTTTAAGCAGCAGGGCGCCGACCCAGCGCAGATCAATATCCATCGGCCGCACCGGTCGGCCGCCCAGCACGATGCCGGCACACGCCGCGTTGTCGGCAATGTTGTCCACGATGCGGCGCGGGTATTTACTGCGGCCGTCAATCAGTTCCAGCGCGGGCACCACATAATCCGTGGCATCCAGCACGTCGAACAAGCTGACGTCCGGCCCTTGCAGCGGCTTGCCCAGCACGAAGGCCAGTTCGACTTCCACGCGCGGCACGATCAGTTTGTCGGTGGGAATCGTCTGCCCGTCTTGATAGAACATCGTGTCCAGCAAATGGCCGTAATCGGGCTCGTCGATACCCACGGTGCTTTGCATGGCCTTGGAGGTCAGGCCGATCTTGTGGCCGCGCAGCTTGGCGCCGTCGGCAATCTTCTGGTCGATATTGCGTTGCTGGATGGCGTACGCATCCGCAATCTCGATGCCGGGAAACGCCTGGTCAAGCTGCGTGGTGGGCACGCCGCTGCGCTCGGCTTCAAGCAGCAGGCTGGCCGCGCGGGCGCGGTCTTCATCGTTAAGCATGGAAGGCTCCTGATCAATGCGCGGCGACTTCGTCGGCCACGGGGTTGGACAACACGCCGATGCCGGCAACTTCGACTTCAACCACGTCGCCCGGCTTCAAGAAGCGCGGCGGCGTGAAGCGCACGCCTGCGCCGATGGGCGTGCCGGTGGAGATCACATCGCCGGGTTGCAGCGTGGTCCAGATGGAGATGTAGCGGATCAGTTCCGCGAATGGAAACATCAGGTTGTCGGTGGCGTCTTGCTGTCGCAGCTCGCCGTTCACGCGCGTGGCCACCGTCAACGGCGCGGCGGGATCGAATTCGTCCGCCGTCACCATCCACGGCCCCATCGAACCGCTGGCGTCAAAGTTCTTGCCCTGCGTCACGTTGAACTTGCCGTGCTTGATCCAGTCGCGCACCGTGCCTTCGTTCAGGCAGGTCAGGCCCGCGATGTGGCTCCAGGCGTCTTCGGCCGCAATGCGGCGTCCGGCCTTGCCGATGATGATGGCGATCTCGCCTTCGTAATCCAGCTGCTCGGATTCCGGTGGGCGCAGCAAGGGTTCGCCATGGCCCACGAACGAACCGGGAAAGCGCGGGAACACGCTGGGGTAGGCGGGCGGCGCGCTGCCGTCTTTATATTCTTCGTTGCGCTTGCCGTAGTTCACGCCGACGCAGATGATTTTTTCTGGCGAGGGAATTGGCGGCAACAGCCGCACGTCGTTTAGCTTGTGCGTGGCAAGAAGCGAGTCCGCCAATTTGGCCAGCGCGGGCAGGGCATCGGCTTCCAGCGCAGCGCGCAGGCTGTCATAACCATGGCCATGTCCATCCAAGGCCACGATCTGGTCCTGGCCGCGCAGCGCGCCAAAGTGCGTGCGGCCTTGATGCGTATAAGTCAGCAGTTTCATTCGTCGAATCCAAACAAGCGAGCGGGGTTGTCCACCAGGATTTTCTTAAGCGTCGCGGCGTCGCCCGCATAGCGCGCCAACTGGTCCACCAACTGGCCCTCGTCGGGCGTGGGCTTGGTGGAGACGGGATGCGGCCAGTCGCTGCCCCACACCACGCGGTCGGGGTTGGCGGCGATCAGCGCTTGCGCAAGCGGCGTCACGTCGTCCCAAGGCGGGCCGGCGCGAGAGATTTTTTCCGTCAACGACAACATCACCCAGAAGTTGCCGCGCCTTAGCAACGACTCCACCAGTTGGCGAGTCGGATCTGCCGCGCCTGCAGTGGGATCGGCACGCCCCATGTGATCCAGCAGCACCGGAATATCCAGCCCTTCAAACTGCGCCGCCTGCGCCATCATGCCGTCGGGCTCCGGCTGAAACTTGGCGTACCAGCCCAGTTCACGAATGCGCGCAATCGCGCGGTCAAACACAGCCGGCGCCATGCTGATGCCCAAGCCCTGACGCGTGAACCGCGCCCCGCGCACGCCCGCGTCGTGCAGCTTCTGAATGTAGGCGTCGTCACGCTCGGCCAGCACCACCGCGTTCGCGCAACCGCGATACGACGGGCCGGCGGCGGCCAGGCCGTCCAGCACCACCTGATGATCCGCCCCGTAGGTGGTGGCCTGCACGATCACGCCGCGTTCGATGCCCAGCAGGCGGTGCAGGCCCAGCGCGGTCTCGATGGTGGCGCTGGGCATCTCGTACGCCGCGCCGGGGCGCACGGGGTAGCGATCCGCGGGGCCGAATACGTGAAACTGGCTATCGCAGGAGTGCGGCGGAAGGTGGGTAGCAGGGGCGGTCGGATAGGGGTTGAACGGCTGATATTGCGAGGGTTGATACTGTGCCATCGTCTGTCTCCCTTATCCGATCACGGCAACAAAATCGCATTCGATCAGCTTGTCGCCATCCAGATCGGCCTGCATCGTGTGGCGCGCCGGGCGGTTATCCGCATCCGGAAACGCTTGCAACCACACCGCATTCAGCGCCGCGCGCTGGCTGCGGTCGCGCATCCACACCGTCATCTTGGCGATGTGATCCAGCGTGCCGCCACCCGCTTCCACAATGCGCCGCACGTGGTCGAACATCAGTTCGCACTGGCGTTCCAGCGACGCGCCATACGCGCCCGTGGCGGGGTCGGTGCCTTGGATGCTGCCCGAATACAGCAAGGGTCCAATCCGGCACGCGGCCGGAATGGGATTCTTGTGGCTGAAGCCTTCGGCGTAAATGCTGCGTCTGCTCATGGCGGGTTCCGTTTGCAAAGAAGAGGGTGGGGCGGCATCGCGGCCATGACCAGGCAAGGCCGCGATGCGTTCGGTTTTCAGGGCGTAGCTACTGGCGGTCAGGCAAGGCTGCGGTCCGGCGGCGGTGGTCTGGCCTTAGTTCGCCGTGATGCCCGCACGCTTGATGATCGGCGTCCAGCGCGCGTCTTCCGACGCCAGATAGCGTGTGAATTCCTCGGGCGTACTGCCGCGCGCCTCGGCGCCCAGCTCATCAAAACGCTGAATAATCGTCGGCTGCGCCAGAATCTTCGTCAGCGCTTCGCTCAAGCGCTTCTGCACATCCGGCGGCGTGCCCTTCGGCGCCAGCAGCCCGGTAAACGTGGCCGCCTCCATGCCCTGCACACCCGCTTCCGCAAACGTCGGCACGTCCGGCATCGACGGCACGCGCTTGGCCGTCGTCACCGCCAAGGCGCGCAAGCGGCCTTCCTTCACATACGGCAGCGCCACCGAAATCTGATCAAAGTTGAAATCCACCTGGCCGCCCAACAGATCGGTTGTGGCCGGCGCGTTGCCCTTGTACTGCGCCGTCGTCCAACGCGCGCCCGTCAACGACTGCAACAGCTCGCTGACCAGATGATTCGTGGTCCCCGCACCCGGAGACGCCATGTTCAGCTTGCCCGGCTCCTTCTTCGCCAGCGCCAACAACTCAGCCAGCGTCTGCGTCGGCAAGCCCGGCTTCACCTGCAACACCAGCGGCGTGTACGACACCGAACTGATCGGCGCAAAGTCCCGATCCCACTTGTACGCATCCCGCTTGAAAATCAGCGGCGAGAACAGCAGCGGCCCGTTCGCCGCCATGAACAAGGTGTAGCCATCAGGCTCGGACCGCGCCACCTGCTCGCCGGCAATCATGCCGCCCGCACCCGGCTTGTTCTCGACAATAAACGGCTGCCCAAACGCCGCCTGCAAACCCGGCGCAATCAGCCGCGCCGCCACATCCACATTGCCGCCCGGCGGATAGGGCACCACGATCTTCACGGGCTTCTCGGGCCACGCGGCGTGCGCCATGGAAGTCAGAACGGTCAGCGCCACCGTGGCGCAGGCGCGAAGCGCATTGCGATGCATGGGTTGTCTCCTGGTCGTGTCATCACGTTTTGTTTGTTGTGTTTGACGACACTCTAGAAAGTCCCGCGCCGCTGAACAATCCGAATTTCAAGAAAAGTTCCGGATGTTGGACTCTTTTGGCAGGTTGCTTTGCGGGTGGCTTCTGGCATGACCGCATTTCGCCGCAGAATTACCCTGGGCGCCTATTGCGCACGCGGTTTTATTCATTGTTGAATGTTCAATATCCGGACTACGGAGCCAGACCCATCATGCACTTTCCCGCCAGCGACCTGAACCCCGAACAAACCTACCGCCTGATGAGCGGCATCGTCGTGCCCCGGCCCATCGCCTGGATCAGCAGCGTCAACGCCCACGGTGGCGTCAATCTGGCTCCGTTCAGCTGCTACACCTTCGTCTCAAACAAACCACCCATGATCGGCGTCAACATCGGCCGCAAAGCCGGCAAACGCAAAGACACCGCCGAGAACATCCTGGCCAACCGCCACTTCGTCGTCAACGTTGGCGACGAAACCCTGCTTGATCCCCTGCACGACAGCGCACAAGAACACCCGCCCGAAATCAGCGAGGTCGACGTGCTGGGCTTAAGCGTGCTTCCCGGCGCGGTTATCGACACCCCCCGACTTGCCGCCGCACCCATCAGCCTGGAATGCCGCTTTCATAGCGTCACCCCGTTTGGCGACACCGGCGCGGAGTTCTTCGTGGGCGAAGTCGTGATGTTCCATATTCGCGATGGCCTGCTGCAAGACGGCAAGATCGATACGGCATTACTACGCCCCATCTGCCGCATCGGCGGGCCGAACTACGCATCGCTAGGCCCCATCGTCACCAAGCGCGGTATTCAGCAGACGCCAAAATCCATTATCAAACCGGAGGCAAAGTGAGCGAATCAGACGATAAAACCGCATCCGGCGCGCAGACCGTGCGCAGAGCCTTGGCGCTGATGCGGCTGATTGCCTGCGGACAAGAGCGCGGCGTGCGGCTGGTGGATCTGGAACGCATGTCCGGCTTGAATCGGCCCACCGTGCATCGCTTGCTGAAGACGCTGGTGCAAGAGGGCGCGGTTGAACAGGATTCAGAAACGCGACGGTATTTGATCGGGCAAGAGATCAGTTTGCTGGGGCTTGCAAGGACGCGACGCTTTCCGCTGCTGACGCTGGCGGACCCGTATATGAGCGAGCTGGCCGATCAGGTGGGGGATACGGTGTTTTTGAGTATTCGACATGGGCACGATTCGATATGTATTGGGCGGCGGACGGGCAGGCATCCGATACAGGTGCTGTCGATTGAGGTTGGGGTTAGACGGCCGCTGGGCGTGGGGGTGTCGGGGGTGGCGTTGTTGGCGATTTTGGGC
>NZ_PCOQ01000010.1 GCF_002975275.1 Achromobacter sp. MYb9
AACGCCTTCGCGCCGATGATAGTGGACGGACGTCTGTGAAAGTAGGTCATCGTCAGGCTTTTATTCCGCAAAACCCCACAGGTGATCCTGTGGGGTTTTGTCTTTGGGCGAACGGAACGCGATGCGCGCAACCCGGATAAAGAACCCCCCTCGCGGCTGACGCCGCGAGGGGGTTTTTATTTGGCTGAGGTGAAAACAAGGCGGAGCGAGAGCAAAGCCGTCACAGCAAGGTCGTCACAGAACAGCCGTCATCACAGCAAAGCCATTACCGCGATGTCGTCAGGGCAGTTGACGGCGCAGGGCGGCGAAGAACAGTTCGGATTGCAGGCGTTCGCTTTGAATCTGCGCGGCGACCTTGCTGGCGATAGCGGTATCAACGGGCTTCAGTGGCCGTCCCGTGGATTGCGCCAGGACCTGCGCGGTACAGGCGCGCTCGAGGAAAAAGAGGTCGTCGTAGGCGTAATCGAGGCGTTCTCCGCAGACGACGACACCGTGGTTGCCCAGGAAAACAATATCGGCGCCTTGCATGGCACGGGCAATGCGTTCCCCTTCGCTGATGTCCAGCGCCAGGCCGTTATAGTTTTCGTCGACGGCCAAGCGTCCGTGGAAGCGCATGGCGTTCTGCGACAACGTGGTGTCCAGCCCGCGATCGGATGTCAGCGTCAATGCCGTGGCATAGGGCATGTGCGTGTGCAGGACACAGGCCTTGCCCGCAATACGGTGAATGGCGGCATGGATGAACATGGCGGTGGGCTCCACTTCATGGCGACCGGCCAGTTTATTGCCATGAGCATCGATCAGCACGATGTCGTCCGCCTGCACTTCATTCCACATCAAGCCGCGCGGGTTGAGCAAGAAGTGGTCCGGATCGCCGGGCAGTGCCACGCTGAAATGGTTGCACACGCCTTCGCCCAAGCCATGCGCGGCGGCTGCCCGCAAAGCAAGTGCCAGATCCGCGCGAAGCGCGGTAACGGGTTCGGCATGAAATAAAGCATCGGCGAAGCGGGGGTCTTGATTCATGACTGCCTTCAAGGATTAGGAGAGGAATGCGGGCGCCTGCCTCGATCAGAGCCAGCCGGCGTCGCGGAACAAACCGGGCACACGGTCCAAAGTGGGTACGGTAGCGTCCGGGCGATAGTCCGGCAAGCGTTTGCGGCCCGTGCCGCGGTCGATCCATACGCAACGAAAGCCGATGTCCCGGGCCGCGGCATGGTCCAAATGGGGGCTGGCGCAGATATGCACAACCTGGTCGGGTGTGACAGCCAGGCTATTGTGGGCGTGAGCGAAGATCTTGCGCGAAGGCTTGTAGGCGCCTGCCTGCTCGGCAGTGATGACACGGTCGATATGGCCCCCCAACTGGGCGACATTGCCGGCGATGATCTGATCGTCCGTATTGGAGATGATGCATAGGCGAAAGCCGGCCTGCTTCAAGGTGGCCAGCGTTTCCACGACTTCGGGGAACGGAGGCATGGCGGAGATGCCGTCGATCAGCATTTCGGCGTCTTCTGGACGATATGCGAGGCCCAGGTCCTGCATCGTCAGACGCAGCGATTCCCGCGTGATGTCGGCAAAGGCACGGTGCGGCGGCGTGCGTTCCAGCCGGTGTTCGTGTTCATCGTAGGCATGCAGGAACTGTGCTGGCGTGGGTGCGTCTTGCGCATCGGTGCTGGCCGACAGGATCCGCGAGACGGCGGCTTGCAAACCTTCGTCCCATTGGATCAGGGTGCCGTAGCAGTCGAAGGTCAGCCATTGGGGACGAGGGAGGTGATCCAGCGGCATGTCGGTTTCCTCATTTGTGAAGTGCCAGGGATGGGATCAGCTTACGGTCCGTCTTTGAAAGTTGTAAAATTAATAATTAAACTCACTTCAGTTGATAAATAGATATCAACCCATCTGGCGATTGTCGATAGGCGGAAATCAAACCCTTTATGTTGGATCTTGAACTCCTGAGAACACTCGTGTGTGTCGTGGATGAAGGCAGCTTCACGCGCGCGGCTAGCCGCGTGCATCGCACGCAGTCCACCGTGAGCCAGCAGGTGCGCAAGCTGGAGCAGACCGTCGGCAAGACGCTTTTGCTGCGTGATCGCGCGGGCGGCGATGTCTTGGCGACGGAGGACGGTGAGTTGATGCTGGCCTACGCGCGTCGTCTTCTGGCCATGGCTGACGAAGCCGAGCATGTCGTGGCGGCACCGCGCGCGGCGCGGGTGTTGCGGTTGGGCATCCCGGAAGACTTCGACGTGTCTCGACTGACGGTGTTGCTGGCAGGCTTTGTCGCTCGGCATCCCGACGCCCGGCTGGAGACGATCAGCGGCATGAGCACGGATCTGCGCGACCGACTTGCCTCAGGCGATCTGGACCTGGCGCTGGTCAAGCGAGAGCCAGGTGACGGCGCCTGTCTTGCGGCGTGGCCGGAGCAACTGGTATGGGTGGGCGACAAGCGTCATCTGGCGGGAACCGCTGCCGTTCCGCTGGTGCTGTTTCCACAGGGCTGCATCTATCGCAAGCGGATGATCTATGCGCTGGAAAGCGCGGGCCGGGCCTGGCATGTTGCGTATCACAGCCATAGCCTGGCAGGCGTTCAAGCTGCCGTGGCGGCGGGGCTGGGCGTGAGCTTGCTGCCCGGGTTCGCCAAGTTGCAGACGCATGCGCTGTTGGGTGCGCAAGACGGGCTGGCGGCGGTGCCGCCGACCGAGCTGGCGATCGTGGGTAACCCGCGCGCGGCAAGCGGCGTGGACCACCAGTTGGTGGCGGCGTTAACGCAGGCCGTCGAGACGGATTTCCAGCGTTTGGACGGCGTATAGCGCAGAGTGTGGCTGACGTATAAGGAGTCGCAGGGTCAGCTTCGCGCCGTCTCGATCAGGAGCCATGGACCCGCTGCATCAGCCGTCAATGCAGGTCCCCGTCCACGTAGTACCAGCGGCCGTCTTCCCTGACGAAGCGGCTGACTTCATGCAGGCGGTGCGCGCGGCCGGCTTGGCGGCTGCGGGCAACGAATTCCACGGTGGCGTGGTCGGCGTCCTGATCACGGGCTTGCTTGATGGCCAGCCCGAGCCACTTGAGATCAGGCGGATTTGGCTCCAGGGACACGGGGCGGGTGCTGGGATGCCAGCTGGCGAGCAGGTAGGGCAGCTTGTCCAGCACGAAAGCGCTGTAGCGCGAGCGCATCAGCGCTTCGGCCGTGGGAGCCTGCATGGCCAGGGGGCCTTCATGCCAGCGCCCGCAGCAGTGTGCGTAGGCCGCGCCGCCACAAGGACAGGATGCGGTCAGGGACGGTGATTTCTTCGTCACGATGTGCAGCGGGCGCCTAGGCGCGCAAGTCGTCGTAGTCGGGGTGTCGGCGCATGTAGACCTCGGCGTAGGAGCACAAGGGGCGAACTTTCCAGCCGTTGACGCGTGCCGTTTCCAGCGCGAACTTGGTGAGTTCCGCCGCGATGCCGCGGCCGCCCACCTGGCTGGGCACGCCGGTATGCACGATGGCCATGACATCGCCTTGCAGTTGATAGTCCAGTACGCAAAGGACGCCGTCTACGGTGGCGGTGAAGCGGGACTGCCCGGGGTCTTGGGTGACAACGGTCATTCGGATATTCCTTGGTCGAGTCGAGGTAGGAAGCCAGGCGTTTAGGTTACCAGCACCACGCAGCCGGCGCAGGGCACGGCGGCTTCCCATGGCGCATCGCCCTCTTCAGGGAGAAGGGGGCTGACCGCCCAAGGTCTTGAGCAGCGCCGTGAGTTGGGCGTCGCGTTTTTCCACGAGCTCGGCGATGCCGCGTTGACCGGCTTCGGCGTTGACACCTTCAATGAGGCGCCGTTGCAGTTCGGGAGTGACCTGGGGTGCGCCAAGGTCGTCCCACCAGGTCTGCACGGGGCCCAGCAGGTGGTCCATGAAGTTGGCCAGGCCACCGGCGCCGCCGCCCAGGTTGAACGTCATATGCGGGCCGAACAGCGCCCAGCGCAGGCCTGGGCCTTGGGATACGGCGGCATCGATATCGGCCACGCTGGCGACATTCTCAGCGGCCAGGTGGATGGCTTCGCGCCACAACGCGGCTTGCAGGCGGTTGGCGATGTGACCGGGCACTTCCTTGTTCAGGCGGATGGGGTATTTACCCATCGCCCGGTAGAAGGCGATGCTGCGGTCGATGGTGTCGGCGGACGTCTGGTCTCCACCCACCACTTCGACCAACGGGATCAGGTGCGGCGGGTTGAACGGATGGCCGATGACGAAACGCGAGGCATGGCGGCAACGCGATTGCAGGCGGCTCATGATCAGGCCCGACGAACTGGAAGCGACGATCACGTGCGGCGGCAGGATGGCGTCGATGCGCGCGAAGAGATCGGTCTTGAAGTCTTCTCGTTCGGGCGCGTTTTCCTGCACGAAATCCACGCCGGCCAGGGCAGTGGACAGATCGGGGTCGAAGCGCAATGCATCGGATGAGGCGCCTTGGACCACCCGGCCCAATTCAGCCAGCACGGGCCATGCCGCGTCCACGCGCGCGCGGGTCTGCGATTCGGCATCGGGGGACGGGTCGCAGACGACGACGTCCAACCCCTGCGCCAGAAACAGGGCGGCCCAACTGGCGCCGATGGTGCCGGCGCCGACAATGGCGACGCTGCGGATGGTCGGATTGGACGTGGCGGTGCTGGGCATGCGGCTCTCCGGTTTTGGGGGATCACCGCATTGTGAAGCAAACACCGGACCGTTGCCACGGCACGGATCTGACGGCAAGATGGCGGACGTTGAGGTACATGCGGAGCGCGATGTGGATAGCCTGTCTTCCGGCCAATCGGCCGTGCCGTATTTTTGCCAATGGGAGTCGGCCCACCTGGCCGGATCGTTCATCCGGAAAGAACTGGCCCTGGCCGACGATCCGGCGTGGCGGACCTCTGGGGCGCGGGACGTCGAGGAATACGTCCGATGGACCAATCATGTCTGTGGCATGGCCTGCCTGAAAATGGTGCTGGCGGCGCGCAGCGGGCAGATCCATCCCACGTTGGAGCTGGCCCGGCGCAGCGTGCCGTTCGGCGCCTATACGGACCGCGACGGCGAGATCAAGGGGCTGATCTATGCGCCGTTCGTGCGCTTCGTCGCCGACGAGTTCGGCCTGGATGCCCGGGTGCACGTCGGGCTGGGTACCTGCGAACTCCCGGCGGTGCTGGAAGACGCCGACTACTTCATGGCATCGGTGCATCCGGACATCCGCCAGACCGATCTATTCCCGCCGACCAAAGGCGGCCATCTGGTGCTGGTGACACGGGCGAGCGCCACGTCAGTGACATTTCATAATCCGTCGGGCGAAGTCGGAAGCCAGACGGATGTGGAGCTGCCGCTTGCCGTATTCGACGCGTTTTTCGCCGGCCGCGGCATCGCCATCCTGCCGGGCGGAAAAACGTGAGGCGTCAGGCATTGCGGCCATGCCGCAGATGCCGCCAGACCAGCACGACCGCAGCCGTGTAACTTGCAGCGATGACGACGTAGGCCGCGGGCAGGCTGGCGCGCCAGTCGGGCAGCAGGTGCAGGATCGTACCCATCAATGCCACCCCCACCAGCGCGCCGGATTGGCGGTTGGCGTTCAGCGCGGCGGCCGCGCTGTTGGCATGCTGCTTGCCGGAGACTTGCATGACGACGCTGGTCATGGCGGGCACGGCGATGCCGACGCCCAGGTTGCCAAGCGCGACCATGGCGGCGAATGGCCAGTAGGCCATGTCCGGCGAAAACGCGTAGATGCCGGCCGCGCTCATGAGGGCGGCAAGCGACACGCCGCCCAGCAGAGAGGCCGAGACGTTCCAGCGTGCCGAGACGCGTCCCGAAATCATGTTGCCGATGGAGAACACGGCCAGCATGGGCACCAATTGGATGCCCGTCTGCAAGGCATCGGTGCCGCGCGCATGCTGCAGGAACAGGCTGAGCAGGAACAATTGCCCATAGGACGCCAGGTTGATCAGGAAACCCACGCCGTTGGACGCGGCGAATTGCGTCGTCTTGAACAGGGCGCGCGGCAGGATCGGTTCGGCGTGGCGGCGTTCGCGGCGCACCAGCAGGACGACGGCAATGGCGCATAGCGCGGCGACGCCCGCGATCCGGCTTGATGTCCAGCCATAGGCGTTGCCCTGGATCAGCACGAAGCACAGGGACGACAACGCGATCACACCCAGCAGGTGGCTCAGCGGATTGAGCGCGCGGGGGCGCCGCGGAGCCGCCTGGATGCGTCGGCGGGCCAACCACAGGCCTGCCACGCCCAGCGGCAGATTGATCAGGAAGATGCTGCGCCAGCCGAATTGGTGAATCAGCACGCCGCCCAGCAACGGGCCCGATGCGCCCGCCACCGCGACAATGGCCGACCAGGCGGCCAACATGCGGTTTCGAACGTGCTCGTCCTCATAGGCGTGCGTCAGCAAGCTCAGGGAACTGGGCATGAACAGGGCGGCGCCTACGCCTTGCAGCATGCGGGCGGCGATCAGCGAATTGCCGTCCGGCGCCAGGCCGCAAAGCAGCGACGCCAGCGTGAAGACGCCCAGGCCACACAGGTAGATGGTCTTTGCGCCGTAGCGGTCGGCCAGGGCGCCAGCCACCAGAAGCAGGGCGGCGAAGGTGAGCGTGTAGCCGTCCACGATCCAGACCAGATCGGTGAGCGGGACGGTGAACTGCAGGGCGATGCTGGGCAGCGCCACGTTGACCACGGTGACGTCCAGCATGGCCATGACGAAGCCGATGGCCAGCGTGACGAGGGGCAGCCAGCCGTTGGCGGGCTGGAGGTCCACGGCGGGGACGGGAGCAGGGGGGTGAGGGCAGGCGGTAGTCATGAGGGCGATGGGCGTTGCGGCATTTCGAGGGGGCAAGCTTAGAAGTTTTTCTTGATGCAAAAAATCCTTATAACTGCTTTATAGTCATGCAAAATTGCATCAGATAGCGCCGCGCGACGCGGTAAATAAAGGGTGTCATGGACTGGGACAACGCCAGGATTTTCCTGGCCATCTATCGCATTGGCACGTTGCGAGGCGCGGCGGCGTTGCTGCAGATCGACCAGGCGACCGCGGGCAGGCGGCTGGCGGCGTTGGAGTCTTCGCTGGACGCACGGCTGTTCCTGCGCACGCCGGGCGGCTATGTGCCTACCGCGGCGGGCGAGCTGGCGTTTGCCGCCGCCGAACGCATGGAGCAGGCCGCCGATCAGCTACAGCGGCAAATGCAGGGGCTGGATCACCGCTTGTCCGGGGTGGTGCGGGTGGCCGCTTCGGAAACGGTGGCGAGCTACTTCATCATGGAGGCGATCCGCCGGGTGCACGCGCAGCATCCGGACATCCGGGTAGTGCTTTCCGCGTCGATCCAGATCAGTAACCTGACGCGCCGCGAGGCGGACCTGGCGATCCGCAACGTAAAGCCGGACAGCCCGGACTTGATCCAACGCCATCTGGCGCGCAAGGAAGTCGGGCTGTACGCGTCGCGCAGCTATCTGGCCCAGCATGGCGAACCACGGCCGGGCACGGCATTCGCCGGCCATGCGCTGGTGACCTATCAGCAGTCGGTGCTGCCGGGCTGGTCGGACACCTTCTGTGGCGAACCCACGGGCAATGGCCATGTGGCGATCGAACTGAATTCCGGGCTGATGATCATCGAGGCAGTGGCGGCCGGCCTGGGGATAGGCGAGGTGCCCACGCACATGGCTGCGGACTATCCGGACCTTGTCCGTATCTGGCCAGCCCGCAGCGAACCCTACGACTTGTGGTTGGTGATGCACGGCGACCTGAACCGCACGGCCCGTGTGCGGGCGGTGGCGGACGCGATCGTGGATGTCTTCGAAACCGGCGGCTAGCGAACGCGTGCGGGACCAAGGGCGAGACCAAGAGCGGGGCCGGGAGACGCTTGGGCGGGCCGCGCAACTGCGGTAAACCGTGGCTTGTGGGCGGGCGCTGCAGGCGCTAAGGTGGGTACCAAAATTATCCCTCAGGAGTGACGCGTGTCCGAAATCTGGCGTTTATCCGCAGTTGAACTTGCCACCCGTATTCGCAATCGCGACCTGTCCGCCGTGGACGCGGCGCGTAGCGCGCTGGATCGGCTGAATGCCGTGAACCCTGCGGTCAATGCGGTGGTCGACCACCGTCCCGAAGACGTGCTGGACCAGGCGGCGGCGGTGGACGCCGCCTTGGCGCGCGGGGAAGACCCCGGCATGTTGGCCGGCGTGCCCGTTACCGTGAAGGTCAATGTGGATCAGGCGGGCTATGCCACTACCAACGGCGTCAAGCTGCAGAAGGACCTGATTGCGTCGGTTAATAGCCCTGTCGTCGACAACTTGCGGCGGGCCGGCGCAGTCATCCTGGGCCGCACCAACACGCCCGCGTTTTCGTTGCGTTGGTTCACGAACAACCTGGTGCATGGCGATACGCGCAATCCGCGCAATACGGCGCTGACGCCGGGCGGCTCGTCGGGCGGGGCTGCCTCGGCGGTCGCGGCCGGCATCGGGCATCTGGCGCACGGCACGGACATCGCCGGGTCCATCCGCTATCCCGCCTATGCGTGCGGTGTGCATGGGCTGCGCCCGTCGCTGGGCCGCGTGGCTGCCTACAACGCCGCCTTGCCGGAGCGTTCGATTGGCGGACAATTAACGGCCGTGTCGGGGCCGTTGGGGCGCACGATTGCCGATGTGCGTTTGGGGTTGGCAGCGCTGGCCGCGGCCGACCCGCGTGACCCCTGGTGGGTGCCCGCGCCGCTGGTGGGGCCGGAAGTGCCGCGGCGCGCCGCGCTGTGCGTGAACCCCGAGGGCATGGAAACCGAACCGGCGGTCGTGAAAGCCTTGCAGGAAGCCGCCCGCAGGCTGACCGAGGCCGGCTGGACGGTAGACACGCTGGATTCGCTTCCGCCGCTGCAAGAGGCCGCTGATCTTCAGATTCGCATGTGGATGGCGGACGGCTATGACGGCATGTTGGCCGCCGCCGAAAAGGAAGGCGACCCCGGGGCGCTGGTCGCGTTGCGTGGCCAACGCGATAAGGCCGCGGGCGCGGACTTGAACAACTTTTCTGCCGTGCTGACGCGTCGCGCGACGCTCACGCGCTTGTGGGAATTGTTCTTCGCGGACTATCCCATCCTGCTTTTGCCGGTGTCGGCCGAACTGCCGTTTCCGGACAATCTCGACTTGCAGGGCGATGCGGCCTATGCCCGCGTGTGGCGGGCGCAGATGACCCAGATCGGCGTGCCCTTCATGGGTTTGCCCGCGCTGTCGGTTGCGATGGGGCGCGCCATGAGCAGCGTGGGGCAGAGTCCTGTCGGCGTGCAAATCGTGGCGGGGCGTTACCGGGAAGACCTGTGCCTGGCGGCAGGCGAAGTGATTGAAGCCGCCGGCGAACCCGTCAGCATCGCGGAGCCCGAGCCGCGTTAGTTCAACGGGGCGTAGTAGCAGGCAGGGGCGTGGCCCCTTGCCATTCGCTGCGCAGCAACCCCATCATGCCGGTGTCCCAACGCTCGTCCCCCGCCCGGGTGGACGAGCGCCTGATGCCTTCCATGGTGAAACCCAGCGCCTGGTAAGTACGGATGGCGGGGGTATTGAACATGTAGACGTTCAGCTCCAGGCGCTCGATGCCGGGTGTCTGGAAGGCCTCTTCGATCATCAGCGTGACCATCGGCCGCGCAAGGCCCTGCCCGCGTTCGGCAGGGGCGATGGCGACGCGGCCCAAGCGGGCATTGCCGTCGCGCCAGTCGTACGCCAACTGCGCATGGCCCACGGGCGTGCCATCACGGCAGACCATCCAGCAGCGGCGGTTGGGCGGGCGTGTTTGCCCTTGCGCCAGCATGTCGTCCATCTCCGCTTGCTCCAGCGGGAACGACAGGTGCGAGCCGCCCCACTGCACGACCTCCGGCAGGCTTGCGAACCAACTGGCCAGCAAGGGAAAGTCCGAATTCGCGAAGGGGCGCAGGGTCAGCATAGGGCGGGCTCTGGTGCGGCTGTGTAGTGCGGGGTGTGCGGCGGCTTACTTGCTGAACTTCAGGCGCAGCACGCCAAGATCGCCATACGTGATTTCGATGTCTTGATTGACGGGCACGTCCAGGAAGCCGGCATAAGACCCCGTAATGACATGCTGGCCCGCATGCAGGCCCAGGCCCTGCTCGCGCAGGAAGTTGGCCAGCCAATACAGCCCCGCTTTGGGGTGGCCGTTCGGGTGGAAACCGGCGTGCTGTTCGATTTCCTGGCCGTCGACTGCCAGGGTCAGACTCATGCTGGCGGGAGCCGCTTCAGGCGAGGCGATGCGTGGACCCAGCACGATGCCCTGGTTGAACATATGGTCCGCCAGCAGTTCCGGCAGGCTGACATGTTCGGGGGAAGCATAACGGCAGCCCAGGACTTCCAGCGCGAGCCGCGCGCCGCCGATCGCCGCGTCGACGTCGGCTTCGGAGTAAGGGGTGTCGCGCGCCGGCAGGTCATGGGCCAGTTCGAACGCGATTTCGGGTTCGATGCGGACGATGGCCGTGCGGCTGGCGATAGGGCCGGCTTCGGCGTAGGCCGTGTTTGACGCGTAGATCGGCGCCACCACGGTTTTTTCCGGTGACGGCAGTGCGCTTTTCCAGGCCGCGATGCCGTCTTGCCGGATTTCTTGCAGCAACTGCGCGGTGCGCTGCTGCACGGCGAACGCCTGGCCGAGCGACTGCGGACGGCAGGCGGCGGGCAGCCGAGGGCCGGCGACGCCGGCATCGCGCGCGGCGATCAAGGTGCGGGCCGCTTCCAGGCTGCCGGGATAGTCTTCGATTCTGATCTGCATGGGGTCAGGTTCCCAGATAGAGCATGATCCACAGCACGATCATGGCGATAAGACCCAACCAGCAAGAACCCCAGAACCCCACGATGGGCCACTTCAAGGCCAGGGGCGTCTTTTTGGGATCGACATGGCCAAGCAGGTCGTTGGCGTTGCCGATCAGCCAGACGCGGGTGCCGGGGAACATCAGACGGAAAAAGTAATCCAGCATGATGGCTGCCTGGATGGACAGCGGGTACTGCTTGAACGGGCGGTGCTGCAGGTATGGGTGTTTCAGCGTGGCGTTGATCTGCTTGCTTTTGAAGAAGAACAATACGATGCCGCTGATTGAGCAGGTGATGAAGCAGAGCACGAATAGGCTGAAGGCCATGGCCATGACGGGTGAATGCATGGGGGGTCTCGAGAGTGCGCGGCGTGCCGCGTCGGGATGATAAGAAGCCTGGAAAATCCTGGCCATATTGTAGAAGGCTTGGCGCAGCCCCGTGTTCAGGGCTGCGTCAGCGATGCGCAGGTGCCGAGGTTCCCCCGGCGTGCGCGGCGGCCGGAGATCAGCCGCGCGTCTGGCCTTCGCCGCTTAGTACCCATTTCAGCGTGGTCAAACCTTCAAGGCCGACCGGGCCACGGGCATGCAGGCGGTTCGTGGAAATTCCGATCTCTGCGCCCAGGCCGTACTCGAAGCCATCGGCGAAGCAGGTCGGCAGATTGACATAGACCGAGCTGGAATCGACCTCGCGCTGGAAGCGTTGCGCGGCCGACAGGTCTTCCGTGACGATGGCGTCGGTGTGGCCGGAGCCCCAGCGCGCGATGTGCTCGATGGCGTCGTCCAGCGTGTCGACGATGCGCACGGCCAGGATCGGGCCCAGGTATTCCGTGCCCCAATCTTCGTCCGTGGCCGGGGTGATGTGCGGCAGCAGGGCCAGCGTTCGCGGGCAACCGCGCAGTTCCACGCCGTGCTCGATGAAGGCGGCGGCCAGCGCGGGCAGGATGGAAACGGACGCCACGGCGTCGACCAGCAGCGTTTCCATGGCGCCGCAGATGCCGTAACGGTAGGTCTTGGCGTTGAACGCGATGCTGTGCGCCTTGTCGGGATCGGCTGCCGCGTCGATATAGATATGGCAATTGCCATCCAGATGCTTGATGAGCGGCACGCGCGCTTCTTGCGACAGGCGGGCGATGAGGCCCTTGCCACCGCGCGGCACGATGACGTCGATATGTTCGGTCATGGTGATGAGCTTGCCCACGGCGGCGCGGTCGGCCGTGGCCACGACCTGCACGGCGTCCGGCGGCAGGCCCGCGGCGGCCAGCCCCGTTTGCACGACCCGGCCCAACGCGATATTCGAGTGGAGCGCTTCGCTGCCGCCGCGCAGGATGGCGGCGTTGCCGGACTTCAGGCACAGCGCGGCGGCGTCGATCGTGACGTTGGGGCGCGATTCATAGATGATGCCGATCACGCCCAGCGGAACACGCATCTGGGCCACGCGCATGCCGTTGGGGCGCACGGTGGTGGCGGTGATGCTGCCGATGGGATCGGGCAGGGCGGCGATCTGGCGCAGGCCCTCTGCCATGTGGGCAAGGGTCTTGTCGGATAGCGTCAGGCGGTCCAGCAAGGCGGGGTCCAGGCCGTTGGCGCGGGCGGCGGCAACATCTTTTTCATTGGCGGCCTTCAGCTCGTCGTGGCTGGCGGCCAGCGCGTCGGCCATCGCCAGCAGCGCCTTGTTCTTGGCGGCGCTATTGGCCCGCATCATGGCGCGCGAAGCGCGGCGGGCATTCTCGCCCAGGGTCAGCATGGCGTGTTCGATGGAGGACGAAGACATGGCGGCGTCGATCATGGAGTGGGGGCGGCGCAGGCGCCGTCTAAAGATTCAGTGTATATCCGGCTGGAAGGCCGGGCGTAGGGGGCGGTAGCGAGGCGAAGGCGGCGGCAATGCCGCCTTCACGGTCGTCCGCCGGCGGCGGCCACGCGCAGCGCCAGCCGGGTCATTTCTTCCCAGGGGTCGGACAGGCGACCGGGCACGGAAAGGCCCTTGATCAGACGGTCGACGTCGTGGGCATGCTGTACCGCAGCCGGCCAGACGCCGGGCTGCACCCGGCCAAGGGCTTGCAGCGCCAGCCGTTCGTGCGCGCCAAAGATGCGCAGCCGGCGCATCAGGCCGCCGGCGTCCTGCCCCAGCGCGCGCGCTTCCGCGACGCGGGCCAGCAGACGGATCTCTTCGCCGACTGCCCACAGCACCAGCGGCAGCGCTTCGCCTTCGGCGCGCAAGCCGTCGATCATGCGGATGGTGCGGGAGATGTCGCCGGCCAGCATGGCGTCGCGCAGACCGAAGACGTCGTAGCGGGCGACGTTCAGCACGGCGCGTTCAACGTCTTCCGAGGCCAGTTGGCCTTCGGGATAGAGCAGTCCGAGTTTCTGGATTTCCTGGTGCGCGGCCAGCAGGTTGCCTTCGACCTTGTCCGCCATCCATTGCAGCGTCGCGCTGTCGGCGCGCTGGTTCTGGCGGGCCAACCGCATTCCGACCCAGGCCGGCAGCCGGCCGCGTTCGATATTGGCAATGTCGACCATCACGCCGCCGCGGGCAAGCGCCTGGACCCAGCGGCTTTCGCGGGTGGCCTTGTCCAGGCGGGGCAGGGCGATCAGGACCAGGGTGTCCGCATCGGGCTGTTTTTCGGCCTGCTCGGCCAGCTTGGCCAAGGTGTCGGCACCGGACTTTCCGGGCTTGCCAGTGGGGATCTTGATTTCAAGGATGCGGCGGTCGCCGAACAGCGAGACGCTTTGAGTGGCGGCGGTGACCGCGCTCCAATCGCTGCGCGCGTCCATCACCATGGACAGGCGTTCGGTGTAGCCGGCGTTGCGCGCCGAGGCGCGCAACGCGTCAACCGCTTCGGTCACCAGCAGGGGCTCATCGCCCGATACCGTGTACATCGCGGCGAGCCGGTTGCCCGGCCGCTGCAGATGTTCGGCCAGCCGGTCCGCGTCCATAGACTGTGCCATGGGCTAGCGGAGGTTGGCCGGGTCAGTGGTGGACGGCGTCTGCCACGGCGTGGGCGTGCGCGGCGGTTGCGGCGCGGTCGGGTCGTACAGCGGGATTTCGCCGTTTTCGCCGCGCTCCTCGGCGTTCTCGAAGGCGCGACGCACGTCAGGCGCGGTCATGCGGCGCAGCACGCGGGTGACGAGATCGCGCTGCATGGCCTTGTACAACGAGTCAATCTGGCCTTGCTTGGCTTGCACGACCTGATCGTCATAGGGCATTTCGCGGTAGAGCGACAGCGTGGTGTCCGGGATCAGCGCGCGCCCCTTGTTGTCGATCAGGCGGAACGTGTAGTTGATGGCAAGCTCGTATTCCTCGACACGGCCTTGGGCGTTCAGCGAAACCTCGCGCAGCGTGCGCGAGTCCGAGACCTGCTGGAGGATCGCCTCTGCGTCCTTGGGGCTGTCCACGAGTTTCGTGTCGGGCGAGGCCGCGCGCAGCGACCGGCGCACGTCGGCGCCGAACTGGGTGCTGTCGGGGATACCGACATACAAGGTCTTGAACGGCATCGGGGTGACTCCCCGCAATGCGAAACCGCAAGCGGAGAGCAGCATGAACAGCGCCAGGCAGGCGCCGCGCAGCAGCCTGGATTGGCGGGAGGAGTGCGTTTGTTGCCCGGCGAAGTACATGCTTGACCTCATCAGCCTACGACGTTGACCAGTTTGCCCGGAACCACGATAACGCGCTTGGGCGGGCGGCCTTCAAGGAAGCGGGTGACTTCTTCCTGGCTGGCGGCAAGCTTCTCGATGTCTTCGCGGGCAGCGGCGGCGGCTACGCGGATCGAGCCGCGCAACTTGCCGTTGACCTGGAGCATCAGCTCGATTTCGTCCGCGATCAACGCTGCTTCGTCCACATGCGGCCACGGCGCGTCCAGCAGGTCGCCCAGTTCCTTGGCGTACCCGAGGTCTTGCCACAGGTGCCACGTGATGTGCGGGACGATCGGGTACAGCACGCGCAGCAGCACGCCGAGGGTTTCGGCGTAGGCGGCGTCGGACGCGGCGTCTTCGGACAGCTTGGCGTCGTCGATGGCGTTCAGCATTTTCATGCAGGCGGACACGACGGTGTTGTACTGGATGCGCTGGTAGTCGTAGTCGGCCTGCTTGAGCAGCGTATAGACCTCGCGGCGCAGATCCTTGACGGCGGCCTGGGCTTGCGACCAGTCGGCGCCATTGGCCAGGCCGCGCGCCACGGCGTCGCGGCGGGCGTAGCTGATCGACCAGAGGCGGCGCAGGAAGCGGTTCGAGCCTTCGACACCGGAGTCGGACCATTCAAGGGTCTGCTCGGGCGGGCTGGCGAACATGACGAACAGGCGGGCGGTGTCGGCGCCCAGCGTGTCGATCAGCGATTGCGGATCGACGCCGTTGTTCTTCGACTTGGACATTGTGCCCACGCCGCCGTAGGTGATGGTCGAGCCGTCCGACTTCAGTTTGGCGCCGGTGATGGCGCCGCGGTCGTCATAGACGTTTTCGACATCTTCGGGCCAGAAATACTCGATGCCCCCCTGGGGCGTCTTGCGCGAATAGATGTGGTTCAGCACCATGCCCTGGCACAGCAGCTTGGTGAAGGGCTCGTCGAAGTTGAGCAAGCCCATGTCGCGCATGACCTTGGTCCAGAAACGGGCGTACAGCAAGTGCAGCACGGCGTGCTCGATGCCGCCGATGTACTGGTCCATCGGCATCCAGTAGTCATTGCGCGCGTCGACCATGGAGGTGTCGTTGCCAGGCGAGGTATAGCGCATGAAGTACCAGGACGAGTCCACGAACGTGTCCATCGTGTCCGTTTCGCGGCGTGCGGGCTTGCCGCAGCTTGGGCAGGCGCAGGACAGGAAGGCTTCGTTCTTGGCCAGCGGATTGCCGCTGCCGTCGGGGATCAGGTCGTCGGGCAGGACAACGGGCAGGTCTTTTTCGGGGACCGGGACGGGGCCGCAATCCGCGCAGTGGATGATGGGGATCGGGGTGCCCCAGTAGCGCTGGCGCGAGATGCCCCAGTCGCGCAAGCGCCACGTGGTCTGCTTTTCACCCAAGCCCAGCGCGCCCAGGTCGGCGGCGATGGCGTCCACGGCTTCCTTGTGCGACAGGCCGTCGTACTTGCCGGAATGGATGGTGCGGCCGGATTGCTTGTCGCCGTACCATTCCTGCCAGGCGTCGGTGGAATAGTCCTTGCCGGCGACGTCCACGACCTGGACGATGGGCAGATCGTATTTCTTGGCGAAGGCGAAATCGCGCTCGTCGTGTGCGGGCACGCCCATGACGGCGCCGTCGCCGTAGGTCATCAACACGTAGTTGCCCACCCAGACTTCGACGTCGGCGCCCGTGACCGGGTGCGTGACAAACAGGCCCGTGGGCATGCCTTCTTTTTCACGCGTGGCCATTTCGGCCTCGGTCGTGCCGCCCAGCTTGCACTGTTCGATGAACGACGACAGCTGCGGATTGGTGCGCGCGGCATGCGTGGCCAGGGGGTGCTCCGGCGCCACGGCGCAGAACGTCACGCCCATGATGGTGTCGGCACGGGTGGTGAAGACGTACAGCTTGCCGTCCTGGATCAGTTGGCCGTCCTGGCCGGCGATCTGGTGCGGGAAGGCGAAACGCAGGCCCTCGGACTTGCCGATCCAGTTCTCCTGCATCAGGCGAACACGCTCGGGCCAGCCCGGCAGGTCGTTCTGGACGGCGCCCAGCAGCTCGTCGGCGTAGTCGGTGATGCGCAGGTAGTAGCCGGGGATCTCACGCTTTTCAACCAGCGCGCCAGAGCGCCAGCCGCGGCCATCGATGACTTGTTCGTTGGCCAGCACGGTCTGGTCTACCGGATCCCAGTTCACGACCTGGGTCTTGCGGTAGGCCACGCCCTTTTCCAGCATTTTCAGGAACAGCCACTGGTTCCATTTGTAGTACTGCGGATCGCAGGCGCACATTTCGCGCGTCCAGTCGATCGCCAGACCCATCGCCTTCATCTGCTTCTTCATATAAGCGATGTTGTCGTAGGTCCATTTGGCCGGGGGAACCTTGGACTTGATGGCGGCGTTTTCCGCCGGCATGCCGAAGGCGTCCCAACCCATGGGCATCAGGACGTTATAGCCACGCATGCGCAACTGGCGCGCCATCATGTCGTTGATGGTGTAGTTGCGCACGTGGCCCATATGCAGCTTGCCGCTGGGGTAGGGCAGCATCGAGCAGGCGTAGAACTTCGGCTTTTCGGAGCCGTCGGCGTTCTTCGCGTGTTCGTGGACCAGATAGGCGTCGCGGGCCTGCCAGTCTTGATGGGCGGCCGCTTCGACGGTAGTGGGGAGGTAACGTTCCTGCATGGGCTCGGGCACGGTGGCAAAAAAGGGTGAGCCGCCCTGCCGCGCGGACGCGGTGGCGGTCAAAACCCCTGATTATAGGAGGTGCTAGGCGCGGGCAGGGGACGGAGCCGTTTCCGGGATGCGCGCACTGGGCGACAAGGCGCCATATGCCAACGTAACAACGCCCAGGACGGCGCCCGCGGTGACCACGCCGGGCCAGCCAAAATGGGCGTAAAGCCAGGACGATACCAGTGAACCGGTCGCCCCGCCGATGAAGTAGCAGGTCATGTAGCCCGCGGTCAGCCGGCTGCGGGCCTCCGGGCGCAGGCGGTAGAGGGCGCTGCTATTGGTGACATGGACGCCCTGGATTGCCAGATCCTGGACCAGGATGCCCGCAAGCAGCGCGATCACCGAGGCCTGGCCGAAGGCCATCAGCCCCCAGGAACCCAGCAGCAACAGCAGGCCGACGCGGGTGGCCAGGTTGCCCAGGCCGCGGTCGGCCAGGCGGCCGAACCGGTTGGCGGCGTAGGCGCCCGCGGCGCCCGCCAGGCCGAACAATCCGATCGTGGTGTTGCTGTATCCATAGGGCGGACTCGCCAGCAGGAAGGTCAGCGGCGTCCAGAGCATGCTGAAGGCGGCGAACAGCAGGAAGCCCAGCAGCGACCTGGCGCGGAACAGCGGTTCTTCGACGAACATGCGCAGGATCGAACCCAGCAACCGCGGGTAGCTCATTGACGTCGGACTCTGATAGCGCGGAAGCAGGCGCCACAGGGCGACGGACATTCCGGCCATCAGGATCGCGGCGACCCAGTACACCGTGCGCCAGCTGCCCACGTCGGCCAGCGCGCCTGCCACGGTGCGGGCCAGCAGAATGCCCAGCAACAGGCCGCTCATCACGGTGCCTACCGCCTTGCCCCGTTCGTGCGGCGCCGCGAGCGTGGCTGCGAACGGCACCAGGATCTGGGCGACGACGGACAGCATGCCGGTCAAGGCGGTGCCGACCAGCAGGACGGCGATGCTGGTCGCGAAGGACGAAATCAGCAAGCCGCCCGCCGACAGCAGCGTCATCAGCACGATCAGGCTGCGGCGCTCGAACATGTCGCCCAGCGGCACCAGCAGCATCAGCCCCAGCGCATAGCTGAGCTGCGCGGTGGTGACGATGGCGCCGGCCGTCGCGTTGGACAGGGAAAACTGCTGGCCGATCGTATGCAGCAGCGGTTGGGCGTAGTAGTTGCTGGCGACGGCAAGGCCGGTGGCGACCGACATCAGCAGGATGATCGGCGCGGTCAGCGCTGGCGTCGCGGGGGGAGTCGTCTTGGCGGGTGAAGCGGGAGTCATGGAGGGCAGGCGGGAGATGGTGCGGGGGCGTGTGGCCGACGGCCGGAGGCAAAAGCAGGAGGCAAAAGCAGGAGGCAAAAGCAGGAGGCAAAAGCAGGAAAAATGCGGGCCAGGCGTCAGGCGTCAGGCGTCGATGCCGCCGGGCGTCTCCTGGTCGTGTTTGATCAACAGCTTTTTCAACAATCCGGCCATTTGCTTGCGTTCGGACGGTGATAGCGGGTCCAGCAATTCGTTCAGCTCCTTCAGATAGTCCTTCAAGACCAGTTTGATCACGCGCAGCCCTTCCGCGGTCAGCGACACGATGACGCCGCGGCGGTCGTCGGGGTTGGGATTGCGCACCAGCAGGCCGGCCTGTTCAAGGCGGTCGAGGCGGTTGGTCATGGCGCCGGACGTCAGCAGCAGGGCATCGACCAGTTTCTGCGGATTCATGGCATGCGGGGCGCCGGTGCGGTATAGCGTGGCCAGCACGTCGAATTCGCCCTGATGCAGGTTGTAGCGGCGGAAGCTGCGGTTCACATCGCGGACAGCAAACGCGTTCAAGCGGAATACGCGGGCGATGACCGCCATGGCGCCGAAGTCCTGGGTGGGACATTCCGCGCTCCATTGCGAGATCACCTGATCGACAAGGTCATTCATGGGTAAGCCAGATTACTTTTATATGAAGTTTCTTAACGTTAAGATAAATTCTAACAGCAGGCCCGAATCCCGCGCAAATTGCGCCGCAAAAAAGAAGGGCCCGCCTCTTTCGAGGCGGGCCCTTCCGGCTTGACCGGATACTCGCGCGAATTACTGCGCGGCGTCCTTCAGCTTCTTGAGCGGGCGAACCTTCACCTTGACCGAAGCCGGCTTGGCGGGGAACCAGCGCTCGACGCCAGTGAACGGATCCTTGCCGAAGCGCTTGGCCTTGGCCGGAACCTTTTGCACGGCAACCTTGAACAGGCCGGGCAGCGTGAATTCGCCAACGCCCTTCTTGTCCACGGAACCCAGCACCGAGGTTTCCAGGCTGGCCAGGACGGCCTTGACGGCCTTGGCTTCAACGCCGGATTGCTCAACGATGTAGGCAACCAGTTGGGTCTTGTTCAGGGCAGCCTTGATGGCCTTGGGTGCAGCAGCGACCTTCTTGGCGGCGACGGCCTTCTTTGCTGCGGGCTTCACAGCGGGTTTGGCGGCGGTTGCCTTCTTTGCGGGCGCCTTGACGGCGGGCTTGGTGACTTTCTTGGCAGGAGCTTTTGCTTTCGTGGCCATGGTCAAAATCCGTAGTTGAGGACATGGAGCAGCGCGCGCCGGGTATCGGCTTTTAACGCTACGCGCCCGATGATAGCGGAAGACTTGCAGTTCTTGCGGCTTTCTCGCGGGTTTTAAGCCTCTGTTTGTTGTTTTCGACGCAGAAAGTGCTTGCTGCAAGGTCTTCTGCAATAGGTCGTGACATTCCAAGCCTATTTTTGCGGGACATCGCGTCACTGAACCAATGGCGCCGAGCGTGTTCCAATTGCGTGCGGCGCGCGGGGATATTGTTGAATGCTGGGCCTGTTGCTCAGGCCGATTGGCGTTCGTTTCCGCGCGGGAACAACCCAAGCATGGATTGAAGCTCTTATATGTTGTTGATGAAAAAGTTTGCGGCAGGCCTGCTCGTTGCGACGGCGTGTGTGTCGGGCGCGATGGCTCAGCCGATGCCCCAGCCGGTGCTGTCGGCCAAAGCCTGGCTGCTGCTGGATGAGACCAGCGGCCAGGTGATCGCGTCGCACGCGGCCACCACGCGGATCGAACCCGCGTCGCTGACCAAGATCATGACGGCCTACGTCGTGTTTGAGGCGTTGAACAAGAAGGAAGTCACGCCCGGCCAGTTGGTCGTGATTTCGACGCGCGCATGGAAAGTGCCGGCAGGCAGCTCAAAGATGTTCCTGGAGCCGGGCTCCAAGGTGTCGGTGGACGAACTGCTGCGCGGCCTGATGATTCAGTCCGGCAATGATGCGGCCATTGCATTGGCCGAAGCGGTGTCCGGCAGCGTCGAGGCTTTTGTCGCGCGGATGAACGACACGGCCGCGCGGCTGGGCCTGCATGCGACGCATTTCGCCAGCCCCCATGGCCTGCCGGACCCGGGCACGTATTCCACGGCCAGCGACTTGTCCATCCTGGCCACGCGCTTCATCCGCGATTACCCTCAGTTGTACAAGACCTACGATTCCGCCAAGCAGTTCACGTTCAACAACATCACCCAGCCCAACCGGAACCGGCTGCTGTGGCTGGACCCCAGCGTGGACGGGCTGAAGACGGGCCATACCGACTCCGCGGGCTATTGCATCGTGGCGACGGCGCGTCGGCCCAATGGCGCGGACCAGCGCCGGCTGATCACCGTGGTGGTGGGCACGGCCTCCGATAAATTGCGGACCCAGGAAAGCCGGGAGTTGCTGGAATGGGGGTTTCAGGGCTTCAATACCATCAAGCTTTACGCGCGCGGCCAAGCCGTGGCCACGCCTGAAGTCTGGAAGGGCGAAAGCGACAGCCTGAAGGCCGGTTTTTCACGGGACGCCTATGTGACCGTGCCCGCGGGCGCCAAAGTGGAGCCCGTGTGGACGCCGCACGAGCCCTTGATGGCGCCGATCGCGGCCCAGGACACGGTGGGTGCGTTGCGGGTGCTGGTGGACGGCAAGCCGTCGATGCAGTTTCCGGTGGTGGCGCTGGAGCCGGTGGCCGAAGCGGGTTTCGCCGGCCGTGCCTGGGATTCCGTGCGGTTGTGGTGGCGCGGCCAATCAAGTTGACCTTGGCAGGCCCTCGGGCATGCGTCGCGGGTTGCGGCAAGGAGGTGTGTGATGGCGGTGAGCTTTCCTGGAGGTCCGGCGCCAGCGCCGGGGGCGGATGATCCGCTGGCGTTGCTGTCGGCCTGCCATGGCCGCATCGCGCGGCAATGCGCCACCTTGATGCGGCTGGCGGCGCATCTGCCCGTGCATGGCAGCGATGCCGCGGCGCAGACTGCGGCCGCCGCCGTGATCCGCTATTTCGACACGGCCGCCGCGCACCACCACGAAGATGAGGAAGAAGATCTTTTTCCGGCCTTGCTCGAATCCATGGCGGGGTCCGATGCGGGCTGCCTGCACGCGTTGGTGAAGGGGCTGCTGGCCGATCATCGGCGCCTGGCGGCATTGTGGTCGCCGCTGCGGCAGGGGTTGTCCGAAGTCGCCGCAGGGCGGCCCTGGGCTCTGCCGCCGGCGCAGGCGGAAGCGTTCACCGAGGCCTATGCGGCGCATATCCGGCGCGAAGAGGACGAACTGCTGCCGATGGCGGCGCGGCTGATTTCGGATGACGCCCTGACTGACATCGGGCTGGCGATGAAGGCGCGGCGCGGGGGCGATGCGAGTTGAATGGCCGCCGGCATGCCGGCCGCAAGTAGCGGGCGGGAGGCGCGTTGCGCCGGTCCGGGCGAGCGATTACGCTAGGCGACCTTGTTCCGCGCGCAGAACCGCCCGGGCCAGGAAATCTAAAAAAGGGGAAAGGGACAGGATGACGCAGGGGGCAAGAAATCTGGCGGGCCGCATGTTTGGCTCATGGGTGGACGATGTCAACAAGTTGACGTTGCGCGCCGACTTGTCGGCCGGCCTGCTTGGGGCGCTGCTGGTGTTGCCGCAAGGCGTGGCGTTCGCCATGCTGGCCGGACTGCCCGCGGAATACGGCCTGTACTCCGCCATCGTGCCCTGTATCGTGGCGGCCCTGTTCGGGTCCAGCCGACATGTCATGTCGGGCCCGACCAACGCCAATTCGCTGGCGCTGTTCGCCGTGCTGACCCCGTTGGCCGCCGCGGGCAGCCCTGCTTATATACAGTTGGCGCTGGCGGTGACGGTGTTGGTCGGCGTCATGCAATGGCTGGTGGGCGTGCTGCGCCTGGGTTCGCTGGCGCATTTCATCTCACCGTCGGCCCTGTTCGGTTTCACCAGCGGCGCGGCGCTGCTGATTGCGGTGCATGCCTTGAAGGATGCGCTGGGCTTGCCGTCGCCGGCCTCGCATGGGGCCGGCGCGCTGCTGGTCAGCGTCGGTACGCATATCGGCGACGTGCATCAGGGCGCCGTGCTGGTGACACTGGTCACGCTGGGCGTGGCATTGCTGGTGCGCCGGCTGGACAAGCGCAAGCCCTACATGCTGCTGGGATTGGTGGCGGGGGCGCTGGCGGCGGCCGCTTTCAACAAGTGGGCCGTGGCGCCCGGCGGAACGCCGGTGTCGGTTGTTGGCGCCATCGCCCAGCCTTGGCCGCCGTTCCATGTGCCCAGCGTGGACTGGCGCACGCTGCCCGATCTGCTCAGCCTGGCGTTCGCGTTGACGATCGTGGCGTTGGCGCAATCGATCTCCATCGCCAAGGCGGTCGCGACGCGCTCGGGCCAGCGCATCGACGCCAACCGGGAATTCACGGGGCAGGGGTTGTCGAACATCGTGGGCGGCTTTTTCTCTTGCTATCTGTCTTGCGGATCGCTGAACCGGTCCGTGCCCAATTTCGAGGCGGGCGCGAAGACGCCGCTGGCCGCCGTCTTCTCCGCGGTGCTGCTGGTGGTGCTGGTGGCCTTGTCGGCGCCGTTGCTGGCGATGATTCCCAACGCGGCGATCTCGGGCTTGTTGTTGCTAGTGGCGTGGACGTTGCTGGATATTCCGCGTTGGCGCCAGTTGATCCGCATGCAGCCGGGCGAATGCGCCATTGCCGGCGCCACGCTGGCCGCCACGGTCACCATCCGCATGGAAGTGGCGATTCTGCTGGGGACGGTGTTGTCGCTGATGGCGTATCTGCATCGCACGTCGCGGCCGGCAATGCGCACGATGGGCTTCGATTCCCGAGGGCTGGACCGGCGCTTCGTCGTGCTGGAACATCAAGAGGACGCGCTGCCGGAGTGTCCGCAATTGAAGCTGCTGCGGATGGAAGGCTCGATTTACTTCGGCGCGGCGGCCCATGTGGCCCAGCGGCTGCACGAGTTGCGGGCGGCCCCCGATGCGCCGCGCCATCTGCTGGTGATGGCCAAGAGCATGAACTTCATTGATCTGGCCGGCGCGCAGGTATGGGAAGACGAACTGGCCGCGCGGCGCGCGATGGGCGGCGACTTGTATTTCCACCGGCCGCGGCCGGAAGTGCTGGACATGTGGCGCCGCACGGGCTTTCTGAATCGTCTGGGCGAGGACCACATTTTTCCGGACAAGGCCACGGCGCTGCACACCATCTATGCCAAGCTGGACCCTGGCATCTGTGCGGGTTGCAAGGCCCGGATTTTCTGGGAATGCCAGCCGCAGAGCCCGCAAAGCGAGCACTGACCGCGTTGCGCGGATCCGCTCGATTCAGCGGACTCCGCGTGGCGTCATCAACCCCTCAGGGGGCTTCCGTGCCCAGGTAGGCCGCGCGGACCCGCGGGTCCGCCGCGATGGCGGCGGGTTCGCCTTCCGCCAGCAGGGCGCCGCGCACCAGGACGGCGATGCGGTCGGCATGTTTGAACACCACGTCCAGGCTGTGCTCGGTGAACAGCACCGCGATGCGTTGCGTGTCGGCAAGTTGGCGCGTCAACCGCATCAGCGCGTGTCGCTCGTTGGTGGCCATGCCGGCCGTGGGTTCGTCCATCAGCAGCAGGCGCGGCTGGTGCGCCAGCGCCATCGCCAATTCGACCCGTTTGACGTCGCCGTATGCCAACGTGCCGCAGGCGGCATCCGCCTTGTCCGCCATTTGCACTTGCGACAGCAGGGCCATGGCTTCGTCGGCGGCGTGGCGGTTGGCGCGACGCCACGGATTGAACAGGAGTCGGTCGCGCGACAGCAGGGCGGTCTGCACATTTTCGAGTACGGTCATCGAGCGGAAGGTCGCGGCGGTCTGGAAAGTGCGGCCTACGCCCAACCGGCAGATCTTGCCGGCGGACAGGCCCACCAGTTCGCGGCCATCCAGCCGTACCGAGCCGGCGTCCGGGCGCAGTTGCCCCCCCAACACGTTGAAGCAGGTGGACTTGCCTGCGCCATTCGGGCCAATCAGTGCCAGCATCCTGCCGGCTTCCAGCGTGAACGACACGCCGGCCAGCGCATTGATGCCGCCGAACGATTTACGCAGCGCCTCGACTTGCAGCAAGGGAAGAGGCGGGGTCATGCGCGCCTCCTTTGCAGCCGCGCGGCGGCGCCGGCCAGACCTTCCGGAAACGCCAGGACCAGCGCCAGGATGGCCACGCCCAGCACGGCGTGCCAATACTCGGTGCTGCGCGCCGCCGCGTCTTGCAGCCAGGTGTAGGCAGCGGCGCCTGCGAGGGGGCCGGCCAGCGTCTGCAGGCCGCCCAGCAGCACCATGACCAGCCCGTCCACCGAACGGCTGACGGCCAGCACGTCGGGCGCGATGCTGCCTTTGGAAAACGCGTACAGCGAACCTGCCAGCCCCGCGGCGAAGGACGCGGCGACAAAGCCCGCCCACTGCACGCGCCGGGTCTCCATGCCCAGCGCTTCGGCGCGCATGGCGGAGTCGCGCACCCCGCGCAGGGCATAACCCAGCGGCGAAAACGCCAGGCGCCGCAGCCAGGCGATACCCGCCGCGCACAGGACCAGCGTTGCGTAATAGAACCACGGGCCTTGCGCCAGCCAGGACGAAGGCCACAAGCCGATCAGGCCGTTGCTGCCGCCGGTCACGTCGTCCCATTGGTAGGCGAGTGCCCACAGGATCTGCGCCACGGCCAGCGTCAGCATCGCCAGGTACACGCCGGACAGGCGCACGCAGAACCAGCCGAACAACAGTGCGCCGAAGGCGGCGGCGAAGGGGCCCAGCAGCAAGGCGGCCTCCATCGGCACGGCGGCCAGTTTCAACAGCAGCGCGGCGCCGTAGGCACCCAGGCCGAACCAGGCGGCATGGCCAAAAGAGGTCATGCCGGCAAGACCGGTCAGAAAATGCAGGCTGGCGGCGAACAGCGCGGCGATCAGGATCTCGGTCATCAGGATGCCCAGATACGGCCAGTGCAGCGCGGCGACGGGCACCAGCGCCAATAGAACCAGCAGCAGGCCGTAGGCCAGGCGCAACTTTTTTCCGGCAGGCGCGATGGGGCGTTCCGGCGCACCCGCGTGCGAGGCGGGCGCGGGGGCTTTGCCCAGCAGGCCCCACGGCCGCACCACCAGCACCACGGCCATCACGGCAAATTCGGCCAGCAGCGTCAGCTTCGAC
Source organism: Achromobacter sp. MYb9 (assembly GCF_002975275.1). Lineage (GTDB taxonomy): Bacteria > Pseudomonadota > Gammaproteobacteria > Burkholderiales > Burkholderiaceae_B > Achromobacter. Next base: position 25,526 of record NZ_PCOQ01000010.1, read on the forward strand.
AGATTGAACATCCACGGGCCGATCTGGACCTGCCCCAGGAAGACGAACACGGCTTTGACAGAGCAGATAAGCAGGGCGGCCAGGAAGGCGCCGGGTATCGAGCCCAGGCCGCCTACCACCACCACCACGAAGGCGCTGGCAATGATTTCCAGGTCCAGGCCCAGGGTGGCCGGCACCCGGGGGGCGGCCAAGGCGCCGCCCAGGCCCGCCAGGAATGCTCCCAGCGTGAACGCGGACGTGAACAGCCAGGCCTGGTTCACGCCCAGCGCGGCCAGCATGCTGCGATTTTCAGACGCCGCGCGCAGCAGACGTCCCCAGCGCGTGCGCATCAGCAGCAGCCACAGCAGACCCAGCACCACGGGACCGGCCGCGATCAGCAACAGGTCGTATTGCGGATAGCGGCGCCCCAGGATCTGCACCGCGCCGGACAGGCCAGGCGCGCGCGCGGCGAACAAGTCTTCCGGGCCCCAGATGGCCAGCGCGGCGTCGCCGATGATGAGCACCAGCGCGAACGTGGCCAGCAATTGGAACAGCTCGGGCGCCTGGTACAGGCGCTTTAGCACCAACCATTCGGCGGCGGCGCCGATCAGGCCGGTGGCCAGCGCGGCCAGCAGCAAACCGGCCCAGTAACCGACGCCGTCGCCGAAATACGTGGTGAAGGTCCATGCCAGGTAGATACCCAGCATGTAGAACGACCCATGCGCGAAGTTGACCACGCGGGTCACGCCGAAGATCAGCGACAGGCCCGCAGCGACCAGAAACAAGGCGCTGGCGTCGGCCAGGCCGTTGAGCAGCTGCGACAGCAGCCCCGACAGGCTCATCAGTGCGCCGGACGCATCTTGCGGACCTGTTCGTCGGGGGGCTGCAAACGCGCGCCGTCGATGTAGGCGAAGTCCTTCATGACGCCCTTGCCGTCTTCCACGGCGGTGACGCCCACGTAGACGCCCATCGTCGACTGGTGGTCGATCTTGCGGTATTGGATCTGCCCGTAGGGCGTGTCCACCTTCAGGCCCGCGAACGCGTCGACGAGCTTTTCGGTGTCGACCGCGCCGGCGGCCTTCAATCCTTGGGCGATCGACATCAGCGACGCGTATCCCACCACCGAGCCCACTTTGGGCGTTTCGTTGTAGCGCTTCTTGTAGGCGTCGACAAAGGCGTTGTTGGCCGGCGTGTCGATGGCGTACCAGGGGTAGCCGGTGACGATCCAGCCCGTCGGCGTGTCGGCGCCCAGCGGTTCCAGGTATTCCGGTTCGCCCGACAGCACGGACACGACCGCGCGGTTCTCGAACAGGCCGCGCGTATTGCCTTCGCGGACGAAACGGGTCAGGTCGGCGGCGAACAGCACGTTGAAGATGGCGTCCGGCTTGGCGTCGGCCAAGGCCTGCACGACGGCGCCGGCGTCCACCTTGCCAAGCGGCACGGCCTGTTCGGCCACGAATTCCACGTCGGACTGGAAGGACTTCATCATGGCCTTGAAGGTGGCCACGGCGGATTGTCCGTACTCATAGTTGGGGTAGACGATGGCCCAGCGTTTCTTGCGCAAGGCCAGTGCCTTGGGCGCCAGCGCCGCGACGTGCATCCAGGTGGAGGGACGCAGTCGGTAGGTGTAGCGGTTGCCTTCCTGCCAGGTGATCTTGTCGGTCAGGGGCTCGGCCGCCAGGAAGAACACTTGTTGCTGCTTGGCGAAGTCGGTCAGGGCCAGTCCGGTATTGGAAAGGAAGCCGCCGAACAGCAGTTCCACTTTCTCGCGCGCCAGCAGTTCCTGGGCGGCACGCACCGAATCGCCAGGGTTGCCGTTGTCGTCGCGCGAGATGACCTCCAGCTTCCTTCCCAGCACACCGCCTTCGGCGTTGACCTGCTCCAGCGCCAGCTGCCAGCCTTTCTTGTACGGGCCCAGGAAGGCGGGGATGGCCTTGTAGCTGTTGATTTCGCCAATGCGTATCGGCGGCTCTTTGTCTTTGGCGACGGCAACGGTGACCGGAGTCAGCGCCAGGGCCAGGAGTGCGGGCGCGAATGCGCGGCGCAGCAGGGTAAGGCTGGGACGAAGCATGGCAGGGGTATCGCAGGCAAGAGGGATCGGGCGTCGCCGCGCGGCACGGGGCACTGCGGGTTGCGGCCAATTGAAACACGCGCCTTTGCTGCGCGGCAATAGACGGTTCCCCTCCCGGGGCGGGCCTGCGATGACGGCCCCATGCAAAAAGCCCTGCAAGGCAGGGCTTTTTGGGACTCACCAGAATACCGGCTGAATTACTTCAGCTTGGTTTCCTTGTAGTCAACGTGCTTGCGAGCGACCGGATCAAATTTCTTGATCAGCATCTTTTCGGGCATGTTGCGCTTGTTCTTGGTGGTCGTGTAGAAATGACCCGTGCCGGCAGTCGACTCGAGCTTGATCTTTTCGCGGATACCTTTGGCCATGTCGTGCTCCTAGTATGGTGATTGTAGGGGGCGCCGATTAGGCGGCTTCGCCACGGGCACGCATGTCGGCCAGGACGGCGTCGATGCCGTTCTTGTCGATCGTGCGGATGGCCTTGGCCGAAACACGCAGACGGACCCAGCGGTTTTCGCTTTCAACCCAGAACCGGCGCGATTGCAGGTTCGGCAGGAAGCGACGCTTGGTCTTGTTGTTTGCGTGCGAAACATTGTTGCCCACCATCGGGCCTTTGCCGGTCACTTGGCATACGCGTGCCATGGATGCACCTCTTTATGTCGTTCTTTTCGCGCATCGCTTGGGGGGTAGACAGGGTTTTAGCCGCCGGGCTGTGTGGGAAAGCGCAATGTGTTGCCTTTGCGCTGCCTTTGCCGGCCACCCAGTCTTAGTGGATGAGGGGGATCGGATCCGCCCGTGCTTATACCCGCTGCCTGCCACCCGCTGAAATCCCTGCTTGGAATTCTTGCCGAATTCCTGGGCTGGATTCCTCAACGCTACGCGGTTGGGGTCAGAGTGCTGCACTACAAAGCATAGTAAGTCCAGCACGGGAAACTTCATGTGAAGACGTAGATTCTAATACGAAAAAGCCAAATAAATCAAGCGGCCACGCTTATGCCGTGTGCGAGCGCGCCACACGGCCCGATATCCAGGATAGGCAGGCGCAAGTGGCCAGCGTCGTCGTCAGGGGCAGGGCGCTGTCCGTCTGCCAGGCGCTGACGGCAAATCCGGCCAACGCGCCGCAGGACAATTGCAGCGTCCCCAATAAGGCCGAGGCCGCCCCCAGGCGCTTGCCCTGATCCGATAGCGCCAACGCCGCCGAGTTCGGGTTCACGAAGCCCTGGCTGCCCATGTAGCCGATCAGGCACAGCATCAGCAGCGGCAGCGTCATCCACCCAGCCAGCGTTAGCGCCACGGCCGCGAGGCTTGCGATAGCCAGCGAGGTAAGGGCCTTGCGTTGCAGTTGGCGCGGCTGGTAGGTGCGCAGCAGGCGGGCGCTGATCTGCGAACAGATGATGAGCGACAGCGCATTGGTGCCGAAGAGCAGGCCATAGTATTGGGGCGGCACGCCGTAGAGTTCGATGAAGACGCGCGGCGATCCGATGATGTAGGCGAACATGCCGGCCTGGCCGAAGCCGCCCGCGAGGCTGTGCGCCATGAAGCCGCGATGCGCGAAAAGGTCGCGGTAGTTGCGCAGGATGGTGCTCCAGCGCAGCGGCACGGCGCGCTCGGGCGCCAGCGATTCCTTCATGATCTTCGCCACCGCCAGCATCAACATGGCGCCGCCGGCCAGCATGATCCAGAACAGGCTGCGCCAGGAAGCAATGGCCAGCAACTGACCACCGGCAAGCGGCGCCAGAATCGGGGCCAGGCCCATGATCAGCATCAGCAGCGACATCGCGCGTGCCGCCTCATGGGTTTCGTAGTGGTCGCGGATGACTGCGCGAGGGATCACGATGCCGGCTGCGCCGCCCATCGCCTGCACGACGCGCCAGCCGGTCAGGGCTTCGACGGAGCCCGACAGGGCGCAGCCCAGCGATGCCACCATGAAGAGCGCCAGGCCCACCATCAACGGCGGCTTGCGGCCGAAGCGGTCGGCCATGGGACCGTAGAACACCTGCGCCAGCGCCAGTCCGATCAGGTAGGCCGCCAGCGTGCGTTCGACGTCGCCGCGCGGCACGCCCAGGTTCGCCGCTATCGTCGGGAACGCGGGCAAATACATGTCGATGGCGAAGGGGCCGATCGCCGTCAGCGCGCCCATGAGAATGAGCCAACCAGGCAGGCTGCTGCGGGAAAGGGGTGTTGGGGGCATGGTGGTCGCGGTAAAACGCAGAGACAGGGCGCGCGTGCTTTTTTTGCAGGTTTTGCGCCAAGCCAGCGACTGTATCACGGGTAAGCTGACATGCCGATTTCAGCTATTTTCCGATACAGTCGTGAGCGTCCGTAGCGTATCCAGAGGAGAAGCCGTGAATCCTTTGTTGTCTGTCGTGGAACGCAAGCTTGAGGCTTTGCCCGTCCCTGTCCAACTTGTGCTGCCGGACGGCGCCGTGCTGGGGCCGCCTGATCCGCGCGTGCGCTTCGTGACGCACGATAAGGCGGCGCTGGCCCACTTGGCCGAAGGCGCCGTGGGCGTGCTGGGGCAGGATTATGTGGAAGGCCGCATCGATATCGAAGGCAATATGCGCGATGTGATGGCCGCCGCCTCGGCGTTGCTTCCGGGCTCGCCGGTCGATGCGGCGCGGGGCGGCTGGCTGACGGAGCTGGTTCGCAAAGTGGTGTCGGTGTGGCGCCATTCGGTGGAGCGCGATGCCAAGCAGATCGAATTCCATTACGACCTGTCCGACGACTTCTACGCCCTGTGGCTGGACCCGCGCCGCGTCTATTCCTGCGCCTACTACCGCACGCCCGACATGACCCTGGCCCAGGCCCAGGAAGCCAAGCTTGACCACATCTGCCGCAAGTTGCGATTGCAGCCCGGCGAGCGCTTTCTGGACGTGGGGGCCGGCTGGGGCGGACTGCTGCTATGGGCCGCCGAAAATTACGGCGTGGACGCCACCGGCATCACGCTGTCGCGCAACCAGCACGCGCACGTCACGAAGCTCATCCAGGAAAAAGGCCTGGGCGGCCGGGTCCGCATGGAATTGCTGGACTACCGCAAGCTGGACGAATCCGCGCAGTACGACAAGATTGCGTCGGTGGGCATGTTCGAACATGTGGGCCGCGCGCAACTGGAAGGCTATTTCGCCAAGCTGCGCCGCCTGCTCAAGCCGGGCGGCCTGATCATGAACCACGGCATCACCGCGGCCGGGGTCTATAACCCCGAGCTGGGCAACGGCATGGGCGAATTCATCGAGAAGTACATTTTCCCCGGCGGCGAACTGACCCATATCAGCGTCGTCATGGAAGCCATGACCAACGGCGGACTGGAAGAGGTGGACGTGGAGAACCTGCGGCCCCATTACGCGCGCACCTTGTGGGCGTGGAGCGACGCGCTGGAAGCACGATTGCCCGAAGCCGCGCAAGTGCTGGGCGGGGAGCACGGCGCGCGGTCGCTGCGGGCATACCGTTTGTACCTGGCCGGCTGCGCCATGGCGTTCGAGCACGGCTGGATTGCCCTGCACCAGATCCTGGGCCAGCCGCCTGCCACGGGCCGGTCCGACGAACTGGACAACCCTGCGGACCTTTCATACCCCTGGCGGCGCGACTATATGTATGACGGCGGCCGCAATAGCTGAATTCCAGCTGAATTCATGCCTTTTTCGGGCCGGAAAGCGGACTTTCCGGCCCGTCTGAAACCGCTAGACTGTACTAATAAGAATAAGATATTTACTAAATGTATCGGCGTTCGGAAGGCGATATTTCCCAGGGAAAATTAATAATTCGCCTCTGGTCGATCGGGGTTATCCCGTGGCTTTTTTGGCCGTTATGTATCTGTTTTATTCACGCCTGGGGTTGGGCGCCGCAGCAATTTCGTTTAAGATGCTGCCTTCTTCGTTCAGTTTGTTCACTTTCTGCGGGTTTTCAAAAACGCCGTTTTTGAAGCTCCTGTCTTGCAAGATTCCGCACCGCTTGCGGATACTCTTGTCGCTAGTGTCGGTTTGTATTGGCGGTTCTGCCCGTCTTCCGCACAACCCCCTTAGCTCCATGGCACTACCAGGCCAAGCCCGGCGTGTGTCCCTGAACCTATGGAGGCAAAAGCCCAATGCGTTTTACCCCTGTCAAGACCCTGGCCGCCGCGGCCGTCCTGTTTGCGTTTGCCGGTGCGGCCCAAGCCGCCGACGCGCCGCAATGCGAAATCAAGCGCCCGGTCAATTTCGGCGCCATGAACTGGGAATCCAACCTGGTTCTGGTGGATGTCGAACGTTTCATCATGGAAAAGGGCTACGGTTGCAAAACCGAAACCCTGCCGACGGAAACCCTGCCCGCCCTGGCCGCGCTTGAGCGCGGCGACCTGGATATCAATACCGAAATCTGGCTGAACAGCGTGGCCGACCCTTGGGACCGCGCCGAAAAGACCGGAAAGGTCAAGCGCATCGGCGATCTCTACATGGGCGCCGAGGGCTGGTACATCCCCCGCTACACGGCCGAACGCCTGCCCGAACTGAAGGCCGCAGCCGATCTTCCGAAGTTCAAGGACCAGTTCAAGGACCCCGAAGAGCCCGGCAAGGGCCGCTTCTACGGCTGCCCGGCGGGTTGGGGTTGCGAAGTCACCAGCAACAACCTGTTCCATGCCCTGAAGCTGGACGACACCTACACGCTGTACTCGCCCGGCACGGGCGCGGCGCAGAAAGCGGCGCTGATGTCGGCGTATAAGCGCAAGCAGAACGTTGTCTTCTACTACTGGTCGCCCACGCCGCTCGTCGGCGCGATGGACCTGGTCAAGCTGGACATGCCGCCCTATGACGCCGAAAAGCACAAGTGCCTGACGTCGTCCAAGTGCGCCAAGCCCGAGGCCAGCGCCTACCCCGACAATCCCGTCTTCACCGCGGTGAACACCAAGTTCTCCGAAGAAGCGCCCACGCTGACCGCCTTCCTGGCCAAGGTGTCGGTGCCGTTGCCGGTGATCAATGAAACGCTGGCCCACATGGAAGAGTCTGGCGACGATTCCAGCACCGTGGCCAAGTGGTTCCTGAAGAACAAGCCCGACGTCTGGACCAAGTGGGTCCCCGCCGACGTCGCCGGGCGCGTCCAAAGCGCGCTGTAATACATCGTGGTGCAGGCCTCGCGCCGCTTCGGCGCGTGCCGGCCCGGCCTGCCGGAAATGCTCCGGCTTGTCGGGCCGCCTCAAGGGAAAAAGCCCCGTGGCGGGCAAGTTGCCCTGGGCTTTTTCCCCTGGGATGGCTGTTTGCCGGACGCCCGCGTCCGGATGCAAGCCGTTGGCGCCGCCCGTCCCGCCGTCTGTTTCCGTCTTGGAAACCACTTGGCTGCGGAACATCCGGTCTATCCGAACCTCCGGCGGCGACTGCCACCGTAAGCGCCCCAGAATGGAGTCGAAACAATGTTTCCTGAAATTATTCCCGCCCGTCAGGTAAGGGCGGCGATCGACGGGTTCGTCGATCACCTGGTCACCAATTACGCGGACACGCTCGAGACCCTGTCTCAGCCCGTCCTGCACGCCCTGGTGTGGCTTGAACAAGTGTTGCGCAGCTCGCCCTGGTGGGCGGTGGTCGCCGTGACCGTGGCCATCGCGTGGGGCGTCAGCCGCCGCATCGGCCTGAGCCTGGCGATGGGCGCGCTGCTGTGCGTGATCGGCGTGCTGGGCCTGTGGGACGCCGGCATGCAGACGCTGGCGTTGATGATCATGGCGGCCGGCCTGTCGGTGCTGATCGGCATTCCGTTGGGCGTGCTGATGGCGCGGGTGAACTGGCTGCGTTCCATCATGCTGCCGGTGCTGGACGTGATGCAGACCATGCCCAGCTTCGTCTACCTGATTCCGGTCGTGATGCTGTTTGGCCTGGGCAAGATTCCCGCCATCATCGCCACGGTGATCTACGCCGTGCCGCCGCTGATCCGCCTGACCGATCTGGGCATCCGCCTGGTCGACCGCGAAGTGCTGGAAGCGTCGCGCGCATTCGGTGCGAATCCGCGCCAGCAATTGTTCGGCGTGCAACTGCCGCTGGCCTTGCCCAACATCATGGCGGGCATCAACCAGACCACGATGATGGCGCTGTCGATGGTGGTGATCGCGTCGATGATCGGCGCGCGCGGCCTGGGCTATGAAGTGTTGCTGGGGATTAACCGTCTGGAAGTGGGCCGCGGCCTGCTGGCAGGCTTGGGGATCGTGGTGCTGGCCGTGCTGTTCGACCGGATCACGCAATCGTATGGACAGCGCATGCGCATGGGAGGCCAGCGATGAGCAAGATCGAGGTCAAGAACATCTACAAGGTCTTCGGTTCGCATCCGAAGAAATGGCTGCAAGCCGCCCAGAACGGCATGAGCAAGGAACAGTTGCTGGCCGAAAGCGGCCACACGCTGGGCCTGCGCGACATCAGCCTGTCCATCGAAGAGGGCAGCATCTACGTCATCATGGGCTTGTCGGGGTCCGGTAAGTCGACGTTGATCCGCCACTTCAACCGTTTGATCGAGCCCAGCGCGGGCCACATCCTGGTGGACGGCGTGGACGTGGTCAGCCTGAACAAGCGCGACCTGGAAGTCTTCCGCCAAAAGAAGATGAGCATGGTGTTCCAGCGCTTCGGCCTGTTCCCGCACCGCACGGTGCTGGACAACGCCGCGTACGGCTTGACCGTGCAGGGCGTGGGCAAGGCGGAACGCGAGAAGCGTGCCCGCGACTGGCTGGAACAAGTGGGTTTGGCCGGCTTTGAAAACCAGTACCCGCACCAGCTGTCTGGCGGCATGCAGCAGCGCGTGGGCCTGGCGCGCGCGCTGGCCACCGACGCCGAAATTCTGCTGATGGATGAAGCGTTCTCGGCATTGGACCCGCTGATCCGCCGCGAGATGCAGGACCAGCTGTTGCAGCTGCAAGCCAAGCTGAACAAGACCATCGTGTTCATCACGCACGATCTGGACGAGGCCCTGCGCCTGGGCAACCGCATCGCCATCCTGAAAGACGGCGAACTGGTGCAGGAAGGCACGCCGGAAGACATTCTGCTGAATCCGGCCAATGACTATGTGCAGTCGTTCCTGCAGGACGTGAACCGCACCAAGGTGCTCAACGCCACGCACGCCGTGAATCCGGCACGCCTGACGCTGACGATGCGCTCGCGCCCGGCGCATGCGCTGGATCGCATGCGGGCGATGGACTACGAGTACGCGCCGGTGCTGGACGGCAAGCGCCTGGCCGGCGTGCTGACGGCCAAGGCGGCCGAGGAAGCCATCCAGCACGGCGCGCGCGACGTGTCGCGCTTCGTCGAAGACCTGGCCTCGGTGCCGGCCACGGCGGGCTTGGGTGAAGTGCTGGCACAACTGGTGCACAGCGACCAGCCGGTCGCCGTCACGGGCGAGGACGACGAGTTCCTGGGCATGCTGTCGCGCAAGAAGGTCGTGGAACTGGTGACGCCGGCGCTGGCCGAAACGGCGCCGTCGCCCGAAGGCGCCGCTGGCGAACTGGAAGCCCAGCCCGCCCCCGCGCACCGGGGCGAAGCGGCCTGACCGCTTTGCCGCTTTCTCAGGCGTTCGGCGCCTGCACTTTGCCCGCCTGCAATGGCTTGCGCGCGGGCAAAGTCGCTATATGATGGCTGGCCGGTCATTTCGGCCGGATTCCCGCTATTCGAAAAATCGGAAGCCGTCATGCCAATTTTGAATGTCCAGATCCTGCAAGGCCACTCGGCCGCCCAGAAGGCCGCGCTGTTGAAGGCCGTGTCCAACGCCGTGGTGGAGAGCATCGCCGCGCCGCTGCCCAGCGTGCGCATCGTGCTGCAGGAAGTGCCTGCCGAAAACGTGATCGTGGCCGGTGAAATCGGCAAGCGCATGGTGCGCGTGGATGCGGCGCTGATCGAAGGCCGCGACGAAGCCAAGAAAGCCGCGCTGATCGCCGCGGTGAATCAGGCCGTGTGCTCCAGCATCGATATCTCTGGCGAAGACGTGCGGGTGCTGATCCGCGACGTTCCCAAAGTCGACATGGGCGTGGCCAACGGCATCAGCGCCAAGGCCGCCGGCCGCTGAACGCGGCGGCCAGGGCTCTAGCTCGTTTTCGTCAGTCCAGCTTCACGTTGGCGTCCTTCACGACCTCGCCCCAACGCTTGATCTCGCTCTGGATGTAGGCCCCGTATTCCTGCGGTGTTGATCCCAGTGCCTGCGCGCCTTGCGCTTTGAGTTGTTTTTGCATCTCGGGCGATTGCAGCGCGCGCAGGATTTCGGTGTTCAACCGCTTGATCACCGGCGCCGGCGTGCCGGCCGGGGCCACCACGCCTTGCCATGCGCCCATCTCGAAGCCCGGAGCGACCGTTTCGGCCACCGTCGGAACATCGGGTAACTGGGCGCTGCGGGCGGCGCTGGTGACGGCCAGCGCGCGCAACTTGCCTTCGCGGATGAAACCGAGCGAGTCATTCAGCGTGTTGGTCATCATCTGCACCTGTCCGCCGACCAGGTCCGTCATGGCGGGCGCACTGCCGCGGTAGGGCACGTGCACCGCGTCGATGTCCAGCGAACGCAACAGCAGCAGCGCGCCCAGGTGCGTGACATTCCCCGCGCCCGCCGAACCATAGGAAAGCTTGCCGGGATGCCGGCGCGCGTAGTCGGCGAACGCCTGGGCGCTGTCCGCGGGCACGGACGGATGCACCAGCAGCACCAGCGGGATGACCGCCGTGCTGGACACCGGGGTGAAATCCTTGACCGGATCGAATGCCAGTGATCGGTAGAGGTTCGGGCTGAGCGCAATGGACGACGTGTTGTACAGCACGGTGTAGCCATCGGGCTTGGCGGCCGCTGCATATTGCATGCCGATGTTGCCGTTGGCGCCGCCCTTGTTCTCTACCAATACGGTCTGGCCCAGCTGCTCGGTCAATTGTTTGGCCAGTACCCTGGCCACCAGGTCGGTCGGACCACCGGGCGGGAAGGGCACCACCATCGTGATGGGGCGTTCGGGCCATGCCGCGCGTGCGCCAGTGGCGCCTCCCAGCGCCAGGATGGCCAGGCCGGCCGCAAGCAATGCTCTTTTCATGGTTTGTCTCCTTGTGTCTTATCGGTGGCGTATTGCCGCCGGGTGGCAGCGCCCTCGTTGCGGGGCGCTTTGTTGCCTGGTGCGGATTCAGTCCGGCCGGCCGGCCAGCATGCGCGTGGCCGTGTAGGCCATCACGGACGTGCCGTGCTGGTTGCGGACGTCGATGGCGGACGTGACCACCGCCCGGTTGTGCTGCGAGGTCGGGCGTATTCCCGTCACCTCGATTTCGGCCCAGACGGTGTCGCCCGCCACAACGGGCGCCAGCATCTTTTTGTGGACTTCCAATAGCGCCAGGCCAGTGCCCTGGACCATGCCTTGCATGATCAGCCCTTCGATCAGGCCATAGGTCAACCCGCCGGGGGCGGGGCGGCCCGGTATCGCGCCGTGCGCGTAGGTGGCGTCGATGAAGATCGTTTCCAACATGCCGGTGACGCTGATGAAATTCACGATGTCGGTCTCGGTCACCGTGCGGCGGAACGTATGGAAGCGCTGGCCCACGGCCAGGTCTTGCCAGTAATAGCCCTGGCCGAGTTGCGCGATGGGGGCGGCGTTGCGGTCTGTGGTCATGCGGGGTCCTTGCGGTTGTCGAGGTGCGGAGAAGGCGCCACCCGGGCCGCGCCGGTATCCAGCAGCGCGGCGATCCGGGCCTCATCCAGGCCGGCCTGGCGCAGCACGTCCAGGGTGTGTTCGCCCAGGCGCGGCGGTATGGCGGCGGGTACATGGGAATGCTGCAGGCGTACGGGGTTGCGTGGAAAGCGGTAGTGGCTGCCCGATGCGCTTTCCAGGGCCGTGAAGAACTCCACGCTGCGAAGGTGCGGGTCGGCCTCCAGATCCTGCAGGCGGTTGATCGGCGCGGCAGGAATCTCCAGCCGTTCGCACAGGGCCAGCCAGTAAGCGGTGCCTTGCCGGATGACGATGTCCGCCAGCGATTCGTAGAGCGTCCCGATATGCGCCGTCCGGGCGGAAATGTCGGAAAAACGCGGGTCGTCCGCCAGGTCGGGGCGGTCGGCGGCAAGGAAGAAGTTGCGCCAGTGGGTGTCGGTATAGGGCATCAGGCACACATGGCCGTCGGCCGTCTGGCAGGGCCTGCGCCAGGAAGTGAGCGCGCGCGGGTAGCCGGCTTCGCCCGGTTCGTCGGCCAGGTGCCTGCCGTAGTAATGCTCCACCAGCACATAGGACGCCATGCTTTCGAACATGGGGACTTCCAGTTGCTGGCCGCGCCCTGTGCGATCGCGCTGGAACAACGCGGCCAGGATTGCATGCGCGGCAATCAGGCCGCAGGTCTTGTCCGCGGCCACAGTGGGCAGGTAGCGCGGCGTGCCGGTCTGGCGGTCGACCAGATCGGCCACGCCGGACAGACCCTGGATGATGTCGTCATAGGCCGGGCGGCCATCGTAGGCGCCGCCCGCGCCGAAGCCGTACAGGCCGGCATACACCAGCCGCGGATTGCGCGCGCACAGCGTGTCGGGATCCAGCCCCAGCGCGGCCATCTTGGCGGGACGCATGCTGTGCATCAACACATCGGCCTGATCCACCATCGTCAGCAGCGCCTGCCGCGCCGCCGCCTGCTTCAGATCCAGCACGATGCTGCGCTTGTTGCGGTTCAGGCCCAGGAAAATGGCCGCCATGCCCGGCTCTTGCGAAGGCCCGGTGCGCCGCGTCGAATCGCCGTCGGGCGATTCGATCTTGATGACGTCCGCGCCGTAGTCGGCAAGTATCTGCGAGGCATAGGGGCCGAACACGACGGACGTCAGGTCCAGGATGCGCACGCCGTCCAGCGCGCTGGCGGAAGAGTGGGGGAAGGATGTCATGGGGAAATCCTATCGACGTGTCAGATATCCGTCTAATATGGCTTCGGTATCAAGCGATACGGAATCTGTTATGGCTATTGATCTACGGCACCTTCGGCAATTCGTGACCATTGCCGAACTGGGCAGCTACCGGCGCGCCGCCGACACGCTGCATATCGCGCAGCCGGCGCTGTCGGTGTCGATCCAGAAACTGGAGCATGCCGTGGGCGTGCCGCTGCTGGTTCGCGGCGCCAAAGGCGTCACCACGACGCCCGCCGGAGACGCCTTGATGGCCGACGCCCGCCGCGCGCTGTTTCATGCCGAGCAGGCCCGACAGGCCGCGCGTCGGGTCGCGCTGGGCGAATGGGGCACGTTGCGGCTGGGTTTCGTGGGTTCAGCCACGTACATGCTGCTGCCCCGCTGCCTGCCGGCCTTCCGCGCGCAGTACCCCGACGTGCAACTGGACCTGCGCGAGGACAGCACGGTGGGGCTGGTGGCAATGCTGCGCGCCAATGAAATCGATGCGGGCCTGGTGCGGGGGCCATTGGCGGAAGACGCGATGCTGGACTCCTGGGTGGTCGAGCGCGACGATCTGATGCTGGCCGTGCCCGCGCGGCATGCGCTGGCCGGTAGCGGCCCGGTCGCTCTGGAACGTGTGCGCTCCGAGAGCTTCGTGCTGTATTCGCCCGCCAAGGTGCCCGGCTTGAATGGCGTGACGCTGGCGCTGTGCCACAAGGCGGGATTCTCGCCGCGTATCAGCCAGGAAGCCATCCAGGTGCAGACCTTGGTCAGCCTGGTGGCCAGCGGCATGGGGCTGGCGCTGGTGCCGGGGGTGACGCGCGCCTATTCCACGCCGCACGTGGCCTTCGTGCCCTTGACTGATACCGATGCGCGCGGCGCGCTGTCCTTGTCGCTGGTGACGCATCGCGACACCTCGTGCGCGTCGGCGTTGAGGCTGCGCGACAGCATGCTGGCGCTTGCGGCCGACTGAACGGCGGCGGGCGGCGGGCGGCGGGCGGCGAGCCCGATTCCGCCCTTGCGCTACTGCATCTTCAGCCCTAGCTCGGCCACGAAGCGCTTCTCTTCGGCCACTTGCCGCACCGCGTAGTCGGTGTAGGCTTTGCTGTCCATCAGCATGTGGGGCTGATCCGCGTTTTCCAGCGCGCGGTTGTAGTCGGGATCGCGCGCCGCGCGGTGGAATGCCTGCTGCAGCACGGCCACCACTTTGGGATCCATGCCCTTGGGGCCGGCAATGCCTACCGGATTGGAGGCAACGATGGGGTATCCCAATTCCGTCAGTGTCGGGACATCCGGCACGCGCTTGGCGCGGGCATCGCCCATGACCGCCAGCAGGCGCGCCTTGCCGGTATCGATCATCGGCCCCCAGCCCGCGTCGGACACCATCTGGATGTGGCCGCCCAGCAGCGCGGTGGTCTCTTCGGCGGCGCCCTTGTAGGGGATGAAGTTGAACTTCACGTTCGTCAGCCGCGACAGGCGTTCGATGGCGATGCGGCCGGAGCCGCCCGTGCCGGTGCCGCCATAGCTGATCTTCTCGGGGTTCGCGCGCGCATCCGCGATCAGTTCATCCAGCGTTTTCCACGGCGCATCCTGGCGCACGACGATGCCATAGGAATAGGCCGTCATGCAGGCGACATAGGTGAAATCCGTCAGCGGGTCGTAGTTCACTGTTTGCAGGAACGGATAGCGGAACAGCGTGCCTACCACCACCGACACCGTGTATCCGTCGGGCGTGGCGGTCTGGGCCATTGCGGCCGGCCCCAGGGTACCGCCCGCGCCGGGACGGTTGGCGATGATGACGGTCTGCCCCAGCTCGCGCGAGGCCGCCACCGCCAGCGCACGCATCTGCGTATCCGTCGCGCCGCCGGCGGGAAAGGGCACGATCAGCGTGACCGGGCGCGTGGGAAAACCGGCGGCGCGCGCGGGGCGGGAAAATGCCAGCGCGGCGGGCAGCGCCAGCCCCAGTTTGAGCAGGCTGCGGCGGGAGGGCAAGGCGGTGTTGCGATGATGATCGGTCATTGTTGTCTCCGTCCTGGTTGTCTTGGGCGCCGCGCATTCAATGCCGCGCCTGATGCATCGGCCGTATGTGCCTACCGCGCGATGCCGCGTCCGGTCAGGCTGGCGATGCCGGCGTCGTCGTAACCGGCCTCGCGCAGGATCTGATCGGTATGTTCGCCAGGCAACGGCGCCTGGCGGTGAATGGCGAATTGGAACCCCGACATCTTCACGGGGCTGGCGATGTGCGCGCCCGGCCCGTAAGCCGGGTGCTCGGTGTGATGCACCATGCCGCGTGCGGCGAATTGCGGATGCGCCAGGCTTTCAGACAGTTTCAGCACGGGCGACACGCAGCAGTCGGCGCCCTCCAGCAACGCCAGCCAGTGCGCCATCGGCCGCGCGCCGAACAGGCGCTGTAATTCGTCCTTGACGTAAGCCTGCTGCGCGGCGCCGCCGTCGCGATGCAGGGACAGAAGGTCGGGGCGTTCCAGGCGGCGGCACAAGGTGTCCCAGAATTTCGGTTCCAGCGCGGCCACGGCCAGATAGCGTCCGTCTTGCGTGCGGTACTGGCCGTAGCAGGCCAGCGCGCCCGACAGGCTGTCGCCGCCCGCCGGCCGCGTGTCGCCCAGGGCATTGAGCGTGGCCAGCGGCACCACGGCGCCGGCCAGCAGGCCGTCGGCGATGGCGATGTCCACATAGCGTCCACGGCCGGTGCGCTGCGCGTCGACCAGCGCCGCCAGAATGCCCATCACGGCGGTCAGGGAACCGCCCAGAATGTCGGCCACGGGAAGGTTGGATAGCGCCGGCGCGTCGGGCGCGCACCCCATCTGATCGGCCACGCCGGCGTAGGCCGAGTAGTTCAGGTCGTGGCCGGCGGCGTCGCATTGCGGGCCATTCTGGCCGTAACCGGTGATGCTGCAATACACCAATCGGGGATTGTGCCGGGACAGCGTGGGATAGTCGGCTTTCAGCCGCGCGGCGACGCCGGGCCGGAAGCTCTCGATCACGATGTCTGCGTCGCGCGCCAGGGCGGCCAGCGCCGCCTGGCCGTCGGCATGCTTCAAATCCAGGCGCAGGCCGCGCTTGTTGCGGTTGCACACCGCGCGCAGCGCAGGCGGCGCATAGTCGCCGGCCTGGGTATCCTCGATCTTGACGACGTCGGCGCCCAGGTCGGCCAGATACTGCGCGCCCAACGGGCCGGGCAGCAAGCGCGACAGGTCCAGGACCCTGATGCCCGCAAGCGGGGCGGTGTTCGGCGTATCCAAAGAGGGACTCCGGTAAATACGAAGAGGCGCCCGGCCAGGCGGGAAAACCAGTCTAGGCGCGGCTTTGCGGCTAACCAATGGCGAAATCGCTGATTCCGCTTGGCGGGAATGCTCATGCCGGGCATTCCACCCGGCAGGGGCTTTGGCTACCATCGACGCTGCCGGTGTTTGCCAGCCGTTGGAATACGCCATGACCCATCACACCATCGCCGTCGAACATATCGCCCAGATCCTGCAAGGCGCACGCAGCCGGGGCGTGGACGTGGATCGCGTCCTGGTGCGCGCCGACGTGCCGCCCACGCTGCTGCAGGCGCCGATGGCTCGTGTGTCGCAGGCGCAATTCGCGCAGATACTGCGGATGCTGCGGCGCGCCACGCGTGATGATTTCCTGGCGTTGGGGCAGCATCCCGTGCCCATGGGCGCATTCGCCCATGCCTGCCGGCTGGCCTTGCAGGAGCCCACGGTGGGGCAGGCGTTGCGCGCGGCGTTCCGCTACTACCACGGTGTGCTGCGCGACTTCACGGCGCGGCTGTGCGTCAGCGGCGAATCCGCCCACATCGTGCTGGACTCGCGCGGCGAGCGCCGGGGCACGCAATGGTATGGCGAACGCACCTTTCTGTTCTTCACGTTGGGGGTGGCCAATTGGCTGGCCGCCCGGCGGATTCCCGTGTCGGGCGTGGACTACAACGAAGGCGCGCGCAGCGCCGACGCGCACAAGGTATTCCATGCGCCCGTGCGCTACGGGCAACCCGTGTCGGGCCTGTGGCTGGAATCGCGCTGGCTGGCGTTGCCGGTGGTTCAGGACGCACAGGCGTTGAAGGCGTTTCTGGCGAACGCCCCGTTCGACTTGCTGGTGAAGTACCAGGACCGCGCGACCCTGACGGACCGCATCCGCCGGCTGTTGCGCAGCGACTTGTCCGCCGAACTGCCGTCGCTGGCGCAGGTCAGCGCGCAGTTGTCGATGACGCCGCAAACCCTCAGGCGGCATCTGCGCGAAGAGGGCCAGGGATTCCAGGTGCTGAAAGACGACCTGCGCCGGGACGCGGCGGTGGAGTACCTGGGCCGGCACGACTTGTCCCTGATGGATATCGCGGAACGGCTGGGCTTTTCCGAATCCAGCACGTTCCATCGCGCATTCAAGAAATGGACCGGTGTATCGCCGGGCGAATACCGCCGCAACCGCCTGGTGTGCGGTCCCGCCTGCCTGCCGTCGGCTGTTGACACTTTCCGCCAATCCGTTTGACGCCTGCGGCCATTGCCGCCCGCAGCGCCTGACGAGAAGCTATGGGCTCGGCAACGGTCGGGCGCATGGCGTCCGGCTGGACACGACAGCGGGCCACAGAGACCGCGTGCCGCAGGAGACAAAGCCATGTATCTGACGCAAGGCCTGCATCGCGCAAGCCAGCTGTATCCCGCGAAGATCGCGTTGCGCGAAGGCGCGCAGTGCTGGACGTACCCCGAACTGCTGGCGTGGGCGGCGCGCAAGGCCGCGGTACTGCAAGACCAGGGCGTGCAGCCGGGCGACCGCGTCGCCTTGCTGGGCGCCAATAGCGCGGCCTATGTGTCGTGGATGCTGGCTTGCTGGTGGCTGGGGGCGGCGATCCAACCCTTGAATACCCGCTGGAGTGGCGCCGAACTGACGCAGGGGCTGGCCGACGGCGCTCCGCGCCTGTTGCTGGTCGATGAAGCGCTTGCGCCGCGCATGGCCGATGTGGCGGCGCCGTCCCTGCCGCACGTGCGGATGATGGCGGCGCTGGAAGCCCTGGCCGCCGCCGCCGCGCCTATCGAAGACCTGCGCGCGGGCGGCGCCACGCTGGCCGCCATTCTGTATACGGGCGGCACCACCGGCTTTCCCAAGGGCGCGATGCTGACGCACGCGAACCTGTGGAGCGCCGCCGTCGCACGGCTGGCCACCGTGCCGACGGACGCGGACAGCTGCGTGCTGCTGGTGGCGCCGCTGTTCCATGTGGCGGGGCTGGGGCGCTTGATGGGCCAGTTCCTGGCGGGCGCGTCCGTGGTGATGCAGCGCGGCTTCAATCCGAAGGCGGCGTTGCAGTCCTTGCAGGACGACGGCATCACCGA
Organism: Achromobacter sp. MYb9; assembly: GCF_002975275.1. Taxonomy (GTDB): domain Bacteria; phylum Pseudomonadota; class Gammaproteobacteria; order Burkholderiales; family Burkholderiaceae_B; genus Achromobacter. The sequence goes on from NZ_PCOQ01000010.1 coordinate 43,721, forward strand.
AGTGTTGCTGGTGCCCAGCATGATCCAGATGCTGTTGGATGAACCCGGATTCCCAGACTACCGGCTGGATGGCGTGCAGCGCGTCATCTGGGGCGCGTCGCCCATTTCGCCGGCGTTGCTGACGCGTGCGCTGGCCGCGTTTCCAAAAGCGGAATTCGTGCATGCCTACGGCATGACGGAAACATCGGCCATGGTGGCGATCAATGCGGACGTCCGGCAGGGCGGCCCGCGCGCAATGTCCGCCGGCCGTCCCGCCGTGGGGGTGGAAGTGCGCATCCTGACGCCCGACGGGCGGAACGCCGCGGTCGGCGAGGTCGGCGAGCTGGCGGTGCGCGGCCCCATGGTGATATCGGGCTATTGGAACCTGCCCGACGAGACCGCCCGCGCGTTCGCCGACGGCTGGCTGTTGACGGGCGATGCCGCGCGCCTGGACGAGGCGGGCTACCTGACCGTGGTCGACCGCTTGAAGGACATGATCGTCAGCGGGGGCGAAAACGTCTACGCCGCGGAGGTCGAGGCCGTGCTGGCGCAGCACGCGGCGGTGGCGCGCTGCGCGGTGATCGGCGTGGCCCATGAACGCTGGGGCGAAGCGGTGCATGCGGTGATCGTGGCGCGCGCCGGCCACGCGCCTGACGTCGACGCGCTGCACGCCCATTGCCGTCAATGGCTGGCCACCTACAAATGCCCCAAAAGCTATGAATTCCGCGACGACCTTCCCATGTCGGCGGCAGGCAAGGTGTTGAAGTCCGTGCTACGGCAGGGCCATGAATCCCCGCGTGCGGCCCAGGCCGCGACGCCTCTCAAGGAGAAGCAGGCATGAATCGAAAAGTATGGGTTGCCGGTGTCGGCATGATCCCGTTCAGCAAGCCCGGTGCAAGCGAACCGTATTCCGTGATGGGCATGCGCGCCGTGCGCGAAGCCTTGAAGGATGCCGGCGCGCCCTATGACGCCGTGCAGCAAGCCTATGCGGGCTACGTCTACGGCGATTCAACGTCCGGCCAGGCGGTGGTGTACGGCGTGGGCCTGACGGGCATTCCCGTCTTCAACGTGAACAACAATTGCGCCAGCGGATCCTCCGCGTTGTTCCTGGCGCGCCAGGCGGTGGAAAGCGGCGCGGTGGAGTGCGCGCTGGCGGTGGGCTTCGAGCAAATGGTGCCCGGCGCGCTGAAAGGCGTGTACGAGGACCGCCCGTCGCCTTTGTCGGCGTTCGTGTCGTCCATGACGGACCTGCAGGGGTACGACGCGGCCAAGCCGCGCGCGGCGCAGTTCTTCGGCGGCGCGGGCCGCGACTACATGAAGGAACACGGTATCCGGGCCGATACGTTCGCGCGGATTTCGGTCAAGGCACGCCAGCACGCGGCGCGCAATCCGTACGCGGTGTTCCGCCAGACGGTAACCTTGGACGAAGTGCTGGCCGCGCCCATGATCTTTGATCCCTTGACCCGCTTGCAGTGCTGCCCGCCCACCTGCGGCGCGGCGGCGGCCATCTTGTGTTCGGACGATTTCGCGCGCCGCCATGGTTTGTCGCCAGCGGTCAGCATCGCCGCCCAGGCCATGACGACCGACACGCCGTCGACGTTCGGCGACGGCGATATGCGCAAGCTCGTGGGCTACGACATGACGCGCGCCGCGGCCGACCTCGTGTATGAGGCGGCTGGCGTCGATCCGGCGGATGTGGATGTGGTGGAACTGCACGACTGCTTCACCGCGAACGAACTGATCACCTATGAAGGCTTGCGGCTGACACCCGAAGGCACTGCCGAACAGTTCATCGTCGACGGCGACAACACCTACGGCGGCCGCGTGGTGACCAATCCTTCGGGTGGCCTGTTGTCCAAGGGCCATCCGCTGGGCGCGACCGGCCTGGCGCAATGCGCGGAACTGGTCTGGCAATTGCGCGGGCAGGCGGATCTGCGCCAGGTGGATGGGGCGCGGCTGGCGCTCCAGCACAACCTGGGGCTGGGCGGCGCCTGCGTCGTGACGCTGTATCAGGCCGCCTGAGGAGACCGCCATGCTGGACACCCGACATATCGGCGCCGAGCTGCCCGCATTCACCACGAGGGTGGAAGCGGGGCGGTTGCGGTTCTTCGCCAAAGCGACGGGGCAAGATGACCCCATCTATGCCGACGAGGCCGCTGCGCGCGCCGCCGGCCATCCCGCCTTGCCCGTGCCTCCGACCTTCTTTTTCTGTCTGGAAATGGATAGCCCGCGTCCTGCCGCCATGCGCGAGCTATTGGGCATCGACATCGGCCGGGTGCTGCACGGCGAACAGGGCTTCACGTATCACGCCATGGCGCATGCAGGCGACGTGCTGCGCTTTGAGCCGCGCATCACCGACATCTATGCCAAGAAAGGCGGCGCGCTGGAATTCGTGGTGCGCGAAACGAGAGTGACGGGCGCAGCCGGAAAACTGGTGGCTGAACTGCGCGCCGTCACCGTCGTGCGCAATGGTTGAGGAGAGCGCGATGAGCGGCAACGGATATCAAGATGCCCGGGCGGGCGACGCGCTGCCCGGTTTCACGGCGGGCCCCATCAGCCGGCATGCGCTGGCGCTGTACTGCGGCGCATCGGGCGACCACAACCCTATTCACGTGGACCTGGACTTTGCCCGGTCGGCAGGCATGGACGACGTATTCGCGCACGGCATGCTGTCGGCGGCCTATCTGGCGCGGTTGCTGACGAACTGGGCGCCGCAGTCGGCGCTGCGCGAATTTGCCGTGCGCTTCGTGGCGATCACGCACGTGGGCGACGAAGTGCGCTGCACCGGCCAGGTGGTCGAGCGCTTCGAGGCGCAAGGCGAAACCCGGTTGCGGGTCGAACTCAATGCCCGCAGCCAGACGGGTGAACTCAGGTTGAGCGGCTTGGCGGTTCTGGCCGCGCCTTGAATACGGAACAGGAGACAGACGATGGGAACGCTTGAAGGAAAGGTTGCGCTGGTGTCGGGGTCGGGCCGTGGCATCGGCCAGGAAATCGCGCTGAAGCTGGCGCGTGAAGGCGCGAAGGTTGTCGTGAACGACCTGGACGCCGGCCCTGCCGAAGACACGGTGGCCATGATCCGCCAACTAGGCGGACAGGCGCAGGCCTGCGTGGGCAGCGTGACGGAATCCGGCTTTGCCGAGCGCTTCGTGGGTACGGCGGTGGACGCGTTCGGCGGGCTGGACATCATCGTGAACAACGCCGGCTATACCTGGGACAACGTAATCCAGAAAATGACCGACGAGCAGTGGGACGAGATTCTGGCGGTGCACCTGTCCGCCCCGTTTCGAATCCTGCGCGCGGCTTCGGGCTTCATCCGTGAAGCCGCCAAGGCCGAGGCGGCGCAGGGGCGCGAGGTCTTCCGCAAGGTGGTGAATATTTCGTCCACGTCGGGCGTGATGGGCAATGCGGGCCAGGCCAATTATGCGGCCGCCAAGGCGGGCATCAACGGGTTGACGCGTGCCTTGGCCAAGGAGTGGGGGCGCTACAAAGTCAATGTGAACAGCGTGGCGTTCGGCCTGATCAAGACCCGCCTGACGGAGGCGGCGGCCGATGGCGATGCCACGCTGGATATCCAGGGCCGCCAGATCAAGGTGGGCGTGAATCCGCAGGTGCTGAAGAACGCCGAAAGCCTGATCCCGATTGGCCGCGCCGGCACGCCGGCGGAAGCGGCGGGGGCCGTGTACCTGTTCTGCCTGCCGGAATCCAACTACGTCAGCGGCCAGGTGCTGGTCGTGGGCGGCGGCCGTCCTTGATGCCGGGGGAGACGCTGATGGACACGCCACGGCAAGGCTGGATGGACGCGGATTTGACGCTATTCCAGGATTCCACGCGCCGCTTGTTCGAAAAGGAGTTCGTGCCTGACGAGGAAAAGTGGCGCAAGCAGCAGCATGCCGACCGCGAGGTCTGGCACAAGGCGGGCCGCATGGGCCTGCTGTGCGTCAGCATGCCCGAGGATTATGGCGGCGGCGGCGGCACCTTCGCCCACGAGGCCATCGTGGCGGCGGAGCAGGCGCGCGCCATGGTCTATGGCTTCAGCAACAACGTGCACAGCGCGATTCTGGCGCATTACATCCTGAACTACGGCACCGAAGCGCAAAAACAGTGTTGGCTGCCCAAGATGGCGACGGGGGAACTGGTAGGCGCTATCGCAATGAGCGAACCCGGCGCGGGCTCTGACCTGAAAAGCGTGCGCACCACCGCGGTTCGCGACGGCGACGCCTACGTGGTCAACGGCTCGAAGACCTTTATCACCAACGGCCTGCATGCCGACCTGATCTGCGTGGTGGCCAAGACGGATCCGCACGCCGGTTCGCGCGGCGTATCGCTGATCATGGTCGAGACCCGGGACCTGCCAGGGTTCCGGCGTGGCCGTCTGTTGGAGAAACTGGGCCAGAAAAGCCTGGATACGGCAGAGCTCTTCTTCGACGGCGTGCGGGTGCCTGCCGCCAATCTGCTGGGCGAAGCGGAAGGACGCGGTTTCACGCAACTGATGCAGCAATTGCCGCGTGAGCGGCTGCTGATCGCCGTGGGTGCGGTGGCGACAATGCGGCGCGCCATCGACGAGACGGTGGCCTACACCCGGACGCGGCAGGTATTCGGGCAACCGTTGATCGACATGCAGAACACGCGCTTCAAGCTGGCTGAATGCGAGACCGTGGCGACCATCGCGGCGCGTTTCGTCGACGATTGCATTACGCGGCAGCTGGAGGGCGTGCTGGACCTGTCCACCGCCGCCATGGCGAAGTGGTGGACGACGCAGATGAACTGCCAGGTGATCGACGAATGCCTGCAACTGCATGGCGGCTACGGCTACATGCTGGAATACCCCATCGCCCGCATGTATGCCGACGCGCGCGTGGGCAAGATCTACGGCGGATCGAACGAGATCATGAAAGAGATCATTGCCCGCGGCATGACCGCCTGAGGGGGGAGACACGAATGCAGCAAGCGCATCATCAATATTGGCCCAAGGGGCTGCCGCACCACATCAGCCAACCCCAATCCAGCCTGGTCTTCAATCTGGAGGCCTCGGCCACGCGGTATCCCGGCAAGCCCGCCATCGTGTTCTACGACACGGTACTGGACTATGCGCGGCTCAAGCGCGAGGTCGACGCGATGGCCGGCTATCTGCAGCATGGCGCCGGCGTGCAGGCGGGCGACCGCGTATTGCTGCTTAGCCAGAACTGCCCGCAGTTCATCATTGCCTATTACGCGATCTTGCGTGCCGAGGCCGTGGTCGTGCCGGTGAACGCGATGAGCACGCCCGACGAACTGGCGCATTATCTGCAAGACAGCGGCGCCCGCGTGGCGTTCGCGGCGCAGGAACTGGCCGGGCGGTTGGCGGGTTTCGTGGACGACGGCCGGCTGGACCGCGTGATCGTCCATACCTATTCCGACTACCTGGGGCCCGGCGACGGCGGCCTGGCGCCTCCGGACTGGATCGCCGCGCCGCGGCGGACGCCCGACGTCGCGGGTGGCGTGCCCTGGTACGGTGCGCTGGCGCTCAACGCGCCGCCCGCGCCGCACAAGGCGACGGCCGCCGACCTGTGCCTGTTGCCCTACACGTCGGGCACGACCGGCCGCCCCAAGGGGTGCCGGCACACGCACGGCACGCTGGGCGCGGCGGTGACGGGATCGCAACTGTGGCGGGGCCTGACCGCCGAAGCCGTGATCATGGGGGTGGCGCCCATGTTTCACCTGCTGGGCATGCAGAACTGCATGAACCTGCCGATCCTGTTGGGGGCGACCGTCGTCCTGTTGCCGCGATGGGACCGCCAGGTGGCGGCGCACTTGATGGCGCGGCATCGGGTCAGCGTGTGGGCCGCGCCGCCCGCGATGGTCGTGGATTTCTTCGCGCAGCCCGGCATTGAATCGTTCGACCTGTCCAACCTGGCCTTGTTGTGCGGCGGCGGCGCGCCCATGCCCGAATCCGTGGCGGCCATGCTGGCCGAGCGCTACGGCATCATCTTCAACGAAGCCTACGGGCTGACCGAAACGGCATCGTTCCTGCATTGCAATCCCATGCAGCGCAATAAGCGCCAGTGCATCGGCGTGCCGACGTTCGGGGTGGATACGCGGGTGGTGGACCCGTCGACGCTGGCGGAATTGCCGCCTGGCGAGACCGGCGAACTGGTCACGCGGGGCGCGCAGATCATGCAGGGCTATTGGAATAACCCCGCCGCCGATGCCGACGCGTTCTTCGTGCTGGACGGGGAGAGGTACTTCCGCACCGGGGATCTGGGCCGCGTGGACGAAGACGGCTATTTCTTCGTGACCGACCGCCTGAAGCGCATGATCAACGCGTCGGGTTACAAGGTCTGGCCAGCCGAGGTCGAGAACGCCCTGTACGAGCACCCCGCCGTGCACGAAGCCTGCGTGATCGGCGTGCCCGACCCCTGTCGGGGTGAAACGGTAAAGGCGTTGCTGGTGTTGCGGCCCGAAGCGCGCGATAACGCTCGTGAAGACGAGGTGATCGCCTGGGCGCGCACGCGCATGGCGGCCTACAAGGCGCCGCGCATCGTGGAGTTCGTCGATGCGCTGCCCAAGTCAAGCACGGGCAAGATCCTATGGCGCCAGTTGCAAGAGGCGGGGCGCGTCCCTCGGGCTTGATGCCATGTGCCCAAGGGCGGGGCCCGGCAGCGGCATTACGCCGTGGTGTCGCCCGCCGCTTCAGGCTGATAGAGAATTTCTTCGATCGTGGCGGCGTGCTCGGTCTGGTTGGGGGCGGTCCAGGTGACGCGCTGGCCCTGGCGCGAACCGATCAGGCTCAGCCCCAGCGGCGACAGCACCGACACTTGGCCTTGCGCAAGGTTGGCGTCCGCCGGGTAGCACAGCGTGACGATCATTTCGTCGCCGTTGGCGTTCAGCAGGCGCAGGCGGGAGCGCATCGTGACGATGTCTGGCGTGACGTCTTCCAGCGTGATGATCGGCGCCGAATCCAGGATGTCCTGCGTGGCGTCGATGGCATCGCGCGACAGCGCGGCGGCGCTGCCGGGGCGGGTGATCATGCCGAGCAGGCGGGCGTGGTCCAGGGCGGTGATCAGTTTGTCTTGCGGCAAGGCGTTCATATTGATTCTTCTAAGACGAATGGCCCCCCTTGGCAGACGCTTTTCAGGTTTGCTCGGGCGAGGCGATGGAGGAGGCGACTGCGAAAGCCGGTCCCGAGGGGCGTGCCGCCATGCGGCGGGGGGCGGATAAGCGCCCTGTTCCCTGGGGAGAGCCTACGCGGGCTGGGTCAAGCGTCTTTGCGGCGCAGGTTTTCGCGCGTTTGGCGCGCAATCTGCTGTCGGCAACAGCCCAGTATATAGGCCATTGCCGACGCGAGGGGGGCGAAGGCCTGGAAAGCGGGCGGACGCCTCCACCCGCCAAGCGCCTTCCGGGTGGGAATCAGCCCTTGATGAAGGCCAGCAGGTCCGGATTGATGACGTCGCCGTGCGTGGTCAGCATGCCATGCGGGAACCCCGCATACACCTTCAGCGTGCCGTGCTTCAGCAGTTTGACCGCCAGCTTCGAAGAGTCGTCGATGGGCACGATCTGATCGTCGTCGCCGTGCATGACGAGCGTCGGCACGGTGATGGCCTTCAGGTCTTCGGTCTGGTCGGTTTCCGAAAAGGCCTTGATGCCCTCGTAGTGCGCCTTGGCCGAGCCGATCATGCCTTGCCGCCACCAGTTGTTGATGACGCCTTGCGATACCTTGGCGTCCGGGCGGTTGAAACCGTAAAAGGGGCCGGAAGCGACATCGGTGAAGAACTGGGCGCGGTTGGCGGCGAGGGCAGCGCGGAAGCCGTCGAACACCTCGATCGGCGTGCCGCCGGGGTTGGCGTCGGTCTTGACCATCAAGGGCGGCACGGCGCTGACCAGCACGGCGCGGGCGACGCGGCCCTGCGGCTGGCCAAACTTGGCGACATAGCGCGCGACTTCGCCGCCGCCGGTGGAATGGCCGATGTGGACGGTGTTGCGCAGATCCAGGTGTTCGACCACCGCCGACGCGTCGGCGGCATAGTGATCCATGTCGTGGCCGTCGCTGACCTGGCTGGAACGGCCATGGCCGCGGCGGTCATGCGCGATGACGCGAAAGCCCTTGGCGACGAAGTACAGCATCTGGGCGTCCCAGTCGTCGCTCGACAAGGGCCAGCCGTGGTGGAACATGATGGGCTGGGCCGTTTTAGGGCCCCAGTCCTTGAAATAGATCTGCACGCCGTCGGGGGTGGTGATGGTGCTCATGGTCAGTGACTCCGGGAGAGGCAGGAAAGGGAGGTACCGCAGGAGAGGCCGGGCTGGGAAGCCGGCCGATTCACAGCGTAACGCGCATACCGCCCCGTCGCTTGTACGTTATCAAGCGCCTTTGGATGAAATCATCCTGCCTTGCCGGCACGCGATCGCCCGCGCCCGTTCCTGGTGCCCCGTCCCCCAGACCTGCCCGCCGCCGGTTGAACCGGCGCCCGTCCGGGACTAAGCTCAAGGCTGGCTATCGTAAGCGGCGCTTGGGGATCCGCACGTCAGCAGCACCGGACCCGCTCGCCGCAAGGAGAGCAGCATGCGGCATGCAGTGGATCTGTCCGGGCGCGTGGCGATCGTCACCGGCGCCAATTCCGGGATCGGGCGCGGTATTGCCCTGGAAATGGCGGCGGCGGGCGCGCGCGTGGTCGTGAATCACCGTTCCAATGAAGACGCCGAACGGCGCGGCGCCGACGTGGTGCAAGCCATCTTGCGGGCGGGGGGGCAGGCCGTCACCGCGGCCGCCGACATCAGCCGCGAGGAAGACGTCGAAGGCCTGTTCCGCGTGGCGCTGGACCACTTCCAGAACGTCGACATCCTGGTCAACAACGCCGGCATCGAGCGGCCTGCCGCCATTCAGGATATGACGCTGGCGCAATGGCAGGCGGTGATCGACACCAATCTGACCGGCCAGTTCCTGTGCGCCCGCGCCGCGGTGCGGGCGTTTCTGAACCGGGCGCCCCCGGCCTCCGCCGATGGGGCCGCAGGCAAGATTATTTTCATCAGTTCGGTCCACGAGGTGATTCCCTGGGCGTTCCAGGCCAACTACGCCGCGTCCAAAGGGGGCGTGTCGCTGTTGATGCAGTCCCTGGCGCAAGAGTTGGCCCCCTTGAAAATCCGGGTCAACTCCGTGGCGCCCGGAGCGATACGGACGCCCATCAACGCGCCTGCCTGGAACACGCCGGAGAGCATGGCGTCGTTGCTGAAGCTGATCCCGTATGGCCGCATCGGCGAACCGGAGGACGTGGCGCGCGCCGTGGCGTGGCTGGCCAGCGACGACTCCGACTATGTAACGGGGTCGACCTTGTTCGTCGACGGCGGGATGACGCTGTATCCCGCCTTTCGCGGCGCGGGTTGAGCCGATGTCGAAGCCCCTCGAAGACTACGGCTTGATTGGCAACATGTTGTCGGCCGCGCTGGTGGCGCGCGACGGCTCCATCGACTGGCTGTGCCTGCCGCATTTCGATTCGCCGGCATGCTTCGCGGCATTGCTGGGCGATGACAGCCATGGCCGCTGGCTGCTGACGCCAGGCGCTCCCGACGCCATCACCACGCGGCGCTACCTGCCCGACACGGCCGTGTTGGAAACGCGCCATGAAACCCCTGGCGGCGTGGTGCGCGTTTATGACTTCATGCCCCTGAGCGACGACGAAGAGCGTGTCGACGTGGTGCGTATCGTGCAGGGCGAGTCGGGCCAGGTAGACATGCAGATGGACCTGACGCTGCGCTTCAATTACGGGCAGGCGGTGCCCTGGGTGCGCCGGCGCGATTATGGGCTGAGCGCCATCGCCGGGCCCGATGCCGTGGAACTGCATACGGCGGTGCCGTTGGCCGGCCGCGACATGAAAAGCGTGGCGGAATTCACCGTGCGCCAAGGCGAAACCGTGCCCTTCACCCTGTCGTATCACCGTTCGCACAAGACGCCGCATTTCGTGCCGGACCGCATGGAAAGCATGGACCGCACGATCGCGTGGTGGCATGAATGGGCCAAGCGCTGCCATTGGGAAAACGGACCGGGTGAACGGCGAGATGCCGTCGTGCGCTCGCTCATCACGCTGAAACTGCTGACTTTTCAACCCACCGGAGGCATTGTCGCGGCGCCGACGACATCGTTGCCCGAACAGTTGGGCGGCAGCCGCAACTGGGATTACCGGCATTGCTGGCTGCGCGATTCCGCGCTGACGCTGTATGCGCTGCTGAATGCCGGCTACCGCGAGGAAGCCGAGGCCTGGCGCCAATGGCTGTTGCGCGCGGCGGCGGGGCACCCGAACCAATTGCAGATCATGTACGGCATCGCGGGCCAGCGCTGGTTGCCCGAACACGACATTCCCTGGCTGCCGGGCTACGAGGGGAGTGCACCCGTGCGGCTGGGCAACGCCGCTGCCGGCCAGATGCAGCTGGATGTCTATGGCGAGCTGATCGAAACGCTGCACGCCGCGCGCGTGGCGGACCTTGCGCCGCTGGCCGAAGCGTGGCGCATGCAGAAAGTGCTGCTGAAGCCGCTTGAAGAACTGTGGCGCCTGCCGGACCACGGTATCTGGGAAATGCGGGGGCCGCGCCGCGCGTTCACGCATTCGCGGCTGATGTGCTGGGTGGCGCTGGACCGTACCGTGAAATCGTGTGAACGCTTCGGGCTTGAGGGGCCGGTGGATTGCTGGCGGGCGCTGGCCGACGAGATCCGCCAGGACATCTGCACGCATGGCTATGACGCCGGGCGCAATACCTTCGTGCAGTACTACGGCGGCACGGCGCTGGATGCCAGCCTGCTGCTGATCCCGCAGGTGGGTTTTCTGCCGGCGGACGACCCGCGCGTGGCCGGCACCGTGCAGGCCATCGAGCGCGAACTGCTGCGCGACGGCCTATTGCTGCGCTATTCGACCCAGCACAGCGACGATGGCTTGCCCGGCGACGAAGGCGCATTCCTGGCGTGCAGCTTCTGGCTGGCCGACGCCTACATCATGCAGGGGCGGCTGGACGATGCGTGCCGGTTGTTCGACCACATCCTGTCGCTGCGCAACGACCTGGGCCTGCTGGCCGAAGAGTACGACGTGGCGCGCAAGCGGCTGGTGGGCAATTTCCCGCAGGGCTTTTCGCATATCGGCCTGGTCAATACGGCCTACAACCTGAGCGCCGCCGGCGGCACGGCGCGTCAGCGCTCTTCACGCGACGCGCCTCAGGATTGAGCCTTGCCGGACGCTGTCGCCCCGTCCTTGCTTCGCTTGACCATGTGCAAGAGGGTCTGCAGCAGTTCTTCCCGCGCCTGCGTTTCGGTGATTTCACCGGCCACCGCCGCGTTCGACAGCGCATCGGCGGCGCCGAGCATCGCCCACAAGCTGGCCAGTGACACCGATCCCGGGCTGGCGAAAGGCGCAAAGATCTTTTGGCATTTTTCGATGAAGACCCGCTGATACTGCCTTTTCACGGCGGCGATTTCGGGCGACCCGTCCAGCGCCGCCAGCACGCCGGGAATTTCTCGCCCTTGCGTGATGACGCAGTCGATATACCGCGAGGCGATGACGCCGGCCTTGTCTTTCAATGTGGGTTTGCTGGCCTCGACGGCAGCGTCGATGATCGCCGTCTGCCGAACGTCGAAGTCTTGATAGAGCGCTGCCAGCAGCCCGTTGCGCGTGCCGAAGTGGTCGTACACGACAGGCTTGGAGATGCCGGCTTCTTCAGCCAGCCGACCCAGCGTCAACGCGTCGGTGCCTTCATCGCGGATCAGCTTCCAGGACACGTCCAGCAACTGGCGTAGCCGCGCTTCTTTCGGCAGGCGGCGGCGCGGTGAGGGGGCGGACGGAGCAGACATCGTTTTTTATCCTGAAGGGGCGTATCACTGCGGCAGGGGGAAAATCCGCTTGCCGATGGCGTGCGCCGCATCAAGATGAGACGCGGGGAAGCCGGCGTCCGAGGCGACCAGCAATTCCGAGGTCGCGACGCGAGCGCCACAATAGCCGAAGATCCCGTGGTCAATCTGCGTTTTCATCGCGCCGAAGTAGCCATGGCGCGTGTAGGTTCGCATATCGGCGCCGCCGCTGGCAATCAGATGCACCTGAAGGCGCTGCAGCTTTTTGACCAGCTTGCCGTCCGGGCCGGCGTCATAGGCCCAGCCATTCGTGAACACCCGATCGATCCATCCTTTCAGCAGGCCCGGGAACGACCACCAGTGAACGGGGTAGACCAGGACCAGTGCGTCCGCGCGATCGATTCGGGCGTGTTCAGCGGCGACATCCGGGGACGGCGCCGCGTTCCTCAGGTGCAGCGCCACGTCGGCCTGGGTGAATCTGGGGTCGAAAGCTTCCGCGGCCAGGTCGGCGATCTCGAATGAGTGCCGGGGTTCGGAGCCGGTGATTCCCTGCGCGACCTGAGTGGCGATGGCGTGGGTAAGGGAAGCCGGGTCGGGATGGGCAACGACGATAAGTGCATGCATGTCTTGTGACGTCCATACGAAGATTGCTATGTACTTATCGTAGCCTACTTTTAGTAGGTTGTGGAAGTGGCCTCCTGTGCTTGCCGCGTATCGCGGCCCGCCGCGCGCCGTCAGTTCTTCCATGTCCGCCACGGCCTGCGCTTCTTGAACCGCGCCGAAGCCTAGGGGGAATCTGGGAACCGGCAGGTCATCATGATCAGCGGTGATGAACAGGAATACGCCGCCGTCCGGCCCGCCTTTATGGAGTTGCCCGCAGGAATGCAGATAGCGGGGCCCGAAGCCGCGCGAAATGGGCCGCGAGCCGTTCGCTGGGCGTCGAGACATCCGCGTCCTGGTGTCCGTAGAACGTCAGGGCACCGGCTTGTGCGGCGGGTTGCGGCGGGTCTCAGCCACCCCATCCATTGGCCTTCCTCCGAGGCCGTCCACAACAGCGCGTCGCCGGCCCATAAGCGCCGGCCCCACTGCTGGCGCCGTGCCATGGACAGGCGTCGGGAAGCACTCAAATGGCGGATATGCATGGCAGCGGGTTCTCGAGTATCGGGTGGCCCGTCAGAGCAATTGGCGTGCCCGCTGTTTTCCGTGATATCGGGGGCGGATGGCATGGGAGTTGCTGCGCAGCACATTCCGCCGCACAGGAGAATTTGCCGTGAATGCATGGATCAACCAATCGGAGTGGCTGGCCGGGCACCCGCTTGCCCTATGGGGCATCGCGGTGGCCATCAGCATCGTCGTGTTCCTTATCATCGTCACGGCGCTGAAAGTCGTGCGCGCCCGGTTGGATGCCTTGGCGCGCCGAGGGCATGGTTTTGGGGCGTCCATTTCCCTTGTCCTCCAGCGGACGAATTGGATCGTCGTGGCTATGTTGTGCCTGATGGTAGGCGTGGAGGTCAGCGGCGCGCCGTTGCCATGGAGCGGCACCACCATTCAGCACTTGTGGTTCGTGCTGTTGGCGCTGCAGGGCGCGCTATGGCTGGACCGCGCGGTGGAAGTGGCCCTGCGCCATACGGCGGCCGCCAAGGGGCTGGCAAGCGTGGTGACCGTGACGTTGCTGGGGTTGCTGTTGCGGGGCCTGGTCTGGGTGATCGCGCTGCTGTCCATGCTGGACAATCTGGGCGTCAACATTACCGCGCTGGTCGCCAGCCTGGGGATCGGCGGGGTCGCGGTGGCGCTCGCCGTGCAGACGATCCTGAGCGACCTGTTCGCCTCGATCTCGATCGGGCTGGACAAGCCCTTCGAGGTCGGCGATTTCATCGTTTTCGGACAGGTGGCCGGCAGCATCGAGCACATCGGGCTGAAGACCACCCGGATCCGCAGCCTGGGCGGCGAGCAAATCGTGTGTTCCAACACCGAACTGCTCAAGCAGACCATCCAAAATTACAAACGCATGCAACAACGGCGGATCGTGTTCTCGGTGCGAATCACCTATCAGACGGGGGCCGACCAAGCCGAAAAGGTGCCGGCGATGCTGCAAGGGCAGATCAACGCCCAGGAGGGCACCAAATTCGATCGCGCCCATCTGGCCCGGTTCGGGGACAGCGCCTTGGAGTATGAGGCCGTATATTACGTCATGACGGCCGATTACAACCGGTACATGGACACGCAGCAGGCCATCAACCTGGGCATCATGCGCGAGCTGGAACGGGCGGGGATTGACCTGGCGCTGCCCGCGCGAACGGTCCACGTGATGGATGCCGGCGCGGGCGCCAGGGCCGGCGGGCCGCGGCCCGAAGGCGACGGCGATGAAAGAGGGCTCAGTCCTGTCTGAGCATGTCCAGAAGCAGTTCCATGGACCACGGTTTGGGCAAAAGCGGAAACGCGTGCGCGTCGCTACCCGCCGCCCGGCCGGCGGCCCCGGTCGTCAGCACCACCCTGATATGCGGCCATTTGGTGCGTACCCTTTTGGCCAGCTCCATGCCGTCCAGCCCCGCCATTTGCACGTCCGCGATCACCACGTCCATGGCGCCTTGTGCGTCTCCCAGACGCTGGAGGGCTGCCGAGGCATCCGTGCAAAACGAGACCTGATGTCCCAGGTCTTCCAGCAACGCGCGAAGTACCGTGCCGACTTGCGTGTCGTCGTCGACGAGCATGATTCTTTTCTGCTGCCGGGGCAGGGAATCGGATGCGGCCGCCACGGGGGGCGGACCGTCCGCGGCTGACACGTCTTCGGGAATGCTAAGGGTGAAGGTCGAACCGCGGCCGACTTCGCTTGCCACCCTGACGTCTCCGCCGGACTGCTTTGAAAATCCGAATACCTGGCTCAGCCCCAGGCCGGTGCCCTTACCCACGGGTTTCGTCGTGAAAAAGGGCTCGAAGATCTGGGCCAGCACGTCGGGCTCCATGCCACACCCGGAATCGCGAAGTTCAATGGCGATGCACGGCTGCGCCAGCGTGTTCGGCCGGTCCGACGCGGCCCCGTCTTCGCCCCCGGGCGCCTCCCGTCGCGCTGTGATGCATAGTCGGCCCCCGGCCGGCATGGCGTCGCGCGCATTGATGACCATGTTCAGCAATGCGGTTTCCAGCTGGGTCGAGTCGGCGCAGATGTGGAGGGGGGCGTCCTGGAAGACATATTCGATCTTGATGGCAGAACCGACCGTCGCGGCGAAGATGTCGCGCATGCCTTCAATACACGCCCGCACGTCGAACCGCGCGGGCGTGAGCGGCTGCTTGCGGGAGTACGCCAGCAGTTGTGCGGTAAGGTGCCCGGCGCGGTCCACCGTCGCGGTGACGACGCTGGCCAGCTGCAACCGCTTGTCATCGCTGAGCGAAGGCCTGCGCAGCATTTCCGCGGCAAAGCGGATCGTGGCCAGGAAGTTGTTGAAGTCATGCGCGACGCCGCTGGTCAGCCGCCCCAGTGCTTCGAGCTTTTGCGCATGATGCAGGGCGTCGCGCGTCGCCTGGATCTCTTCCAACGCCTTCTTCTTGTCCGTGATGTCGCGGGTGATCTTGGCAAAGCCCAGCACATTGCCTTGATCGTCGCGAACGGCGTCGATCACGACGCTGCACCAGAATCGCCGCCCGCTTTTGTGGACGCGCCATCCCTCGGCCTCGAATCGGCCTTCGCGGCGCGCCGTCTCCAGCGCCCGCTCGGGCACGCCCGCAAGCCGGTCTTCTTCGGTATAGAAAATAGAGAAATGCCGGCCGATTATTTCGTGGGAGGCGTATCCCTTGAAGCGTTCGGCGCCGGGATTCCAGCTGCTGACGTGCCCACCGGGGTCAAGAAGATAAATCGCGTAATCCATCACAGCCTCGACAAGAAGCCGGTAGCGGCTTTCCCCTGCCAGTTCCAGGCCCGTGTCTGCGGGTGTCGGTGTGCGCATGAATTTCCCTTGGCGGCATCGCTCGTGTGGAATCACTGGGCAATCAGGCGGAGTCGGGCGTTGCGCCGGGCCGCTGAAGCATTCTATTATGCTCCGCAAAATTGGGTCACGGTATTGCGGAAGAGGGCGCTGGCGGCCCTTGGCGAGCCCGTTGCAGAGGCCTGACCGCAAGGTGGGAATGGAATTTGCTGCCCCTTTGCTGCACCTTGTTCGCGGGCGATGCGGCAGCATCCGCGGGCAGTATCATTCAGGTCAACGAAGCCTCCTGCCGACTCAGGTACCCCCATGTCAGATTCCCCCTCAAGGCCCGACCAGTTACCGGGCCACGCACCAAGCGACCTGCACTTTCCGGTGGTCGGGCTAGGGGCTTCCGCGGGCGGGATAGACGCGTTGAAGGGGTTTTTCGCGAACGTGTCCCCGGACCCCGGCATGGCGTTCGTCGTCATCGTGCATTTATCGCCCAACCACGAGAGCATCCTGGACCGGATCCTCCAGGCCGCCACCCCGCTGCCGGTGACCCAGGTGACGGCGCCGGTGCGTATCGAACGCAACCATATCTACGTGATTCCGCCTGCCGCCGTCCTGTCGATGAGCGACGGGTATCTACGCCTGACCGCTGGCACCCGGCCTCGGGGCAAGCATGTCGCCATCGACGAGTTCTTCCGCACGCTGGCCGACGTGCACACGACGCGCGCGGTTGGCATCGTGTTGACCGGCGGCGGAGCGGACGGGTCGGTGGGGCTGGCGCGGATAAAAGAGCAGGGCGGCGTAACGTTCGCGCAACAACCGGACGACGCCGAGCACGATGCCATGCCGCGCAGCGCAATCGCCACGGGCATGGTCGACATCATCCTGCCCGTATCGGAGATGCCCGGCAGGCTTGAAAACCTTGCCGACAACATGTTCAGCATCCAATTGCCGGACCTGAAGGCGGCGGAAACCGATGGGGCGGGGGATACGCCGCAGGGTGCTAAAGACAGCCAGGCCGACCACAATGCGCTGCGAGACATCCTGGCGCTGCTGCGTGCCAGGACGGCTCACGATTTCCGCCACTATAAAAGGGCCACGGTCTTGCGCCGCATCGAACGCCGCATGCAGGTCACCGGGGTACCCACCCTGACGGAGTACTGGAAGCTGCTGCAAGAGCGGACGGACGAAACGCCCAATTTGCTGTCCGACATGCTGATTGGCGTTACGCAATTCTTCCGTGACAAGGAGTCTTTTGCCATCCTTGATAAAACCGTGCTTCCCACGCTGTTCGACAAGGTGGATGCCGCGTCTGGCAGCGGCTTGCGGGCATGGGTGGCCGGTTGTTCCACCGGTGAAGAGGCCTATTCGCTGGCGATGTTGATCAGCGAACACGCCGAGGCCGCGAAGCAGCCGACGAAGTTCCAGCTGTTTGCCACCGACATCGACGAAGCGGCTCTTTCGGTCGGTCGGACCGCCGTCTATCCGCTGGCGATCGAAGCCGACGTCGCGGATGAGCTGTTGCAGGCCTACTTCACGCGGCAGGGCAACGAATACCGGATCAAGAAGGATATCCGGGAACGTGTGCTGTTTGCGGTCCACAACATTCTGCGCGACCCGCCTTTCTCCCGGCTGGACCTGGTCAGCTGCCGCAACCTGTTGATCTATCTGGACCGCGACGTGCAACGCGACGTTCTCAGAATGTTCCACTTTGCGTTGAAGCCGGGCGGGTATCTTTTCCTGGGCAGTTCCGAATCAGCCGACGCATGTCCGCAGCTGTTCCAGGTGGTGGACAAGCGTAATCGCATCTACGTCGCCAAGGAGACGCCGGCGCACATCCGCAGTGTTCCGGAATTGTCCGCAGGCGGCTTCGAGCGCGTGCGACCTGTCGCGATGACGGCCCCGGCCCACCGTTCGAAAAAGACCTCTTATGCCGAGGTGCATCAACGCGCGCTGGAGCTATATGCTCCGCCTAGTGTCATCGTCGATGCGGAAAGCAACGTCGTGCACATGTCGGAACGGGCGGGCCGATTCCTTCGGCATGCGGGCGGCGAGCCTTCGCGCAGCCTGCCGATGCTGGTGTATCCGGAATTGCGGATGGAATTGCGCACCGCCATGTACCAGGCGCTGCATTCGAAGAAAAGCGTGGAGGCTCGCCGTGTCCAGATGAAGGCGGGCGACCGCCAGACCTACGTCAACATGGTCGTGCGGCCGTTCCGCCCTGAGGAAACCAGCAGCGACTACATGCTGGTGCTGTTCGACGAAGTCGAAGACATCATGAGCGTGGATGATGGCCAAGAGGAAAAGGGCTCCACGGCGGTATTGACGCAGCTGGAAGCCGAGCTGCAACGCACGAAGGATCAGCTGCAAGTGACTATCGAGCAGTCCGAGACGTCCACGGAAGAGCTGAAAGCGTCCAACGAGGAACTTCAGGCAATCAACGAAGAACTGCGTTCGGCCACCGAAGAGCTGGAAACGGGCAAGGAAGAACTGCAATCGGTCAATGAAGAGCTGATTACCGTGAATGCCGAGCTCAAGACGAAAGTCGATGAGACGGCCAAGATCAATGACGACCTGCAGAACCTGATCGCGTCGACGGATATCGCGACGCTGTTCGTCGACCGGAAAATGCGCATCCAGTGGTTCACGCCACGCGCCTCCGATATTTTCAATGTCATCGCCAGCGACGCGGGCCGGTCGCTGCTGGACATCACGCATCGTCTGGACTACCCCGACCTGGCCAAGGACGCGGCCGGCGTGTTTGAATCGCTGCGGCCCGTGGAGCGCGAGGTGCACAGCAGCACCGACCGCTGGTTCCTGGCGCGCTTGCTGCCGTATCGTAGCGCCGAGCACCGCATCGAGGGCGCCGTCCTGACGTTCATCGATATCACGGGCCGGCGCAAGGCGGAAGATCGCGTCCTGCTTGGCGAGGCGCACTTGAAGCTGATGACCGAAAGCGCACGGAACTTCGGGATTTTGACGCTGGACAGCGAAGGCATCATCACCAACTGGAATATCGGCGCGGAAACGCTGTTCGGGTACACCGCCGCCGAAGCCATCGGGAAGTCCTTTTCGTTGATCTTCACCGAGGCGGATATCGGCGCGGGGGAACCGGGCAAGGAACTGGAACGCGCCAAGAAAATCGGCTATGCCGCGGACGACCGCTGGCATCGGCGCAGGGACGGCAGCCTGGTGTATTGCACGGGCGGGGTCAACCGGATGGACGACCCGGCCTACCAGGGATACGCCAAGATCGTGCGCGACGTCACCGACTTGAAGTTGCGCGACGTCGAGCAGGAATCCCGGCTGGATCGCGCGCGCGCCGACAGCGTGCTGAAAGACGAGTTCTTCGCGATGATGTCGCACGAACTGAAGCATCCGCTCAACTTGATCCAGTTGAACGCGGAACTGCTTGCGCGCACGAGCTCGGTCCGCGATTCGCCGGCGGCTGCCCGCGCCGCCGACCTGATCCAGCGGGCCGTGAAAGGCCAGGCGCGCATCATTGACGATTTGCTCGACCTGTCGCGGGTACGCACCGGCAAACTGGCGTTGAACCGATCGATCGTCGACATCACCGCCATCGCCCGGAATATCCTGGATGTGCTGCACCCGGTGGCGACCGCGGCCGGCCTGGTGTTGCGCAGCGAATTCGATTCCGACCACGCCATCCATCTGAACGCCGACCCGTTGCGCGTGGAGCAAGTCATCTGGAACCTGCTCAACAACAGCATCAAGTTCACACCGCCAGGGGGCTCGGTCACGCTGGCGCTGGCGGTGGAAGATGAGTCCTTGCAGCTGGATGTCACCGATACGGGCCGCGGCATCGAGGCGGCGTTCCTGGACCGCGTGTTCGACATGTTCAGTCAGGCGGACATGCGCCAACGGGCTTTCGCCAATGCGGGGTTGGGCATCGGCCTGGCCGTCGCAAGCGAACTCGTCAAGGCGCATGGCGGCACGATCAAGGCATACTCGGACGGCCTGGGCAAGGGCGCGCGGTTTACGGTGCGGCTGGCGCTGGCCGGCGCGGAGCAATCGCCCGGTCAAGTTTCGTCGGAGCCGGACAGCCCCTTGAAGGGGCTGCGGGTGCTGATGGTCGACGATGCCGAAGACATCCTCATGATCATGGGCACGTTGCTTGAAATGGAAGATGCCCGCGTCACGACGGTCTCCAGCGGCCAGCAGGCGCTTGACGCCTTCGACAAGTCATCCTTCGATCTGTTGCTGTCCGATATCGGCATGCCGGGAATCGACGGATATCAGTTGATCCGGGCCATCCGCGAAAAATATCCCGACAGCGATATCCCCGCCATTGCGTTGACGGGGTTCGGGTCCAAGGAAGACGTGAACAAGGCGATAGAAGCGGGCTTTTCCGCGCACATCAGCAAGCCTGTCGCCCTTGAGAACCTGCTGGATATCGTTCGGCATTTGCGCAGGCCATCGTGACGCGCGTGGCGGGCGGCTGACACCACTCGTGCGCGCCGCCACAGCGGGGCGTCTCATGCCGCCATCTTGTCGCACAGGTCGGCGCATTCCTTACACGTGCGCGCACAATCTTCCATTCCGTCGAGGCCCTCGCAGCTGCGGGCGCAGTCGCGGCACAGGACGGCGCATGCGCCGCAGACTGCGTTATGGTTTTCTACCCCGGCCAGCATGACATGGGCGGCCGCCCGGCATAACTCGGCGCATGCCATCATCAGACGGAAGTGGGTGGGTTCCACATGCCTTCCGCCAGCTTCCAGGCAGTGCCCCATCGCAGTTTGCATGCACCGCCGGTAGCAGGCGATGCAACTGTCGACACAACGATCCAATTCTTTCGACGCAGGTTTCATGACGACTCCTTATGGGTGATGGGTGGGCATGCGCCACAGCACATTCCGTGCCCGTCGCGCGGGGCGGCGTGGCCGTTTCCGCATGCTTTTCCGGCATGCGGTTTGCGGGCTTTCTTTATTCGGGGGGGCTTCGGGGGCTTTCGATACAGGAGGATCCTGGCATGTATACGCATATTCAACTGGGCGCTCGAGATTGGCCGCGGCTTGTGGCCTTCTACGACGTGGTCCTGCGGCCGCTTGGCCTGACGCGTTGCAACGGCGTCGATGACGCCGGCCCCGCTGGTGTCATATGGCGTTGCGGGGATCGGCGCTGGCCGTCGTTCGTCGTGGCGCCGCCGTTCAATGGATTGCCCGCGACGTGGGGCAATGGCAGCCAGGTCAGTTTTCAAGCGGAAACCTGCGCGGCGGTGCGGGAATGCTGGAGCAGGGCGCTGGAGCTGGGCGGTGTCGATGAGGGGCCACCTGGCCTGCGCCCCCGCTATGCGCCGGACTTTTTCGCGGCCTATTGTCGGGATCCCGAGGGCAATAAGCTTGCCTTTGTGTGTTCGGTCGCTATCGAATAGCAGCGTGACGGGGGCCCGGGAACGCCATTTGCTCAGTGCGGTTGCGCCCCAGTAGATCAGGGCGCGGACCATAACGATACAGAGGCTTTTATGCTCCCGATACGCAAAGCGGTATTCCCCGTTGCTGGCCTGGGCACGCGGTTCCTGCCGGCCACGAAAGCCATGCCCAAAGAGATGTTGCCGATCGTCGACAAACCGCTCATCCAATACGCCGTCGAAGAGGCCGTAGCGGCTGGCGTCACCGAACTGATTTTTGTGACGGGCCGGAACAAGCGGGCGATAGAGGATCACTTTGACCGGGTTCCTGAACTGGAACTGGAGCTGGAGTCGAAGAACAAGGTGGCATTGCTGGATACCGTGCGCAGCGTCATCCCTTCTCATGTCAAGTGCGTCTACACGCGCCAACCGGCCGCCCTGGGGTTGGGGCATGCCGTGCTATGCGCGGCGCCTATCGTGGGCGATGAACCGTTTGCCGTGCTGTTGGCGGACGACCTTATCGATGCGGATTCCCCCGTCATCGGTGAAATGATGAAGGTGGCGAAAGAGTTCCAAGGTAGCGTCCTGGCGGTTCAGCGCGTGCCGAAGGCCGCGACGCGCCAATATGGCATTGTGTCAGGCACCAAGGCGTCGGCCCATGTCATGCGGGTGTCCGGCATCGTCGAAAAACCGGATCCGGCCGACGCGCCTTCCGACATGGCGGTGGTCGGCCGCTATGTGTTGGACCCGGAAATATTCACCGTGTTGTCCAACACGCAGCCTGGCGTGGGGGGCGAGATCCAGTTGACGGATGCCATTGCCAGCCTGATGCGATCCAAGGCCGTATTCGGGTATGAATACGACGGCAAGCGTTATGACTGCGGCAGCAAGGAAGGGTTCTACCAGGCCACGATGGAAATAGGCAGGAAATACCACGGTCTGGCGTGACCCGATCCTTCCCTACGGGCCGCACATGTCGCCGGACGACAGCCGCGTGGTGTCCAATTTCATCGTGCAGGCGTTGTCGGGCCAACCGTTGACCATCTATGGCAATGGCACGCAGACCCGCTCTTTCTGCTACGTGGATGACCTTATCGATGGGCTTGTGCGGTTGATGGAAAGCCCGGAGGCGGTTGCGTGTCCCGTGAACCTGGGCAATCCGGCCGAACTGACGATGCTGGAAATGGCCGACATGGTGCGGGGGCTGACCGGCGCCCACGTGCCGCTGGTTCATCGCGACCTGCCGGTGGGCGACCCGACCCATCGCTGCCCCGATATTTCACTGGCGCGCCGCAGCCTGGGGTGGTGGCCCCGAATCGGTCCCGAAGAGGGCATCGCCCGCACGGTGGCCTATTTCTGCGCCGACCGCCAACAAGCCGGGCGGCACACGGCTTGCTGGACCCCGGCGACCGCCGCGGCGCCGGTCGCGCCGCTGTAGACACGCGGAGGACGCCGCCATGAGCACCCAGCCCCATTCGCATCAAGACACCCCTGCGGAAGCCCCGCACAAACCCGTGCCCGAACGTGAGCGCACGCTGTCCGACCGCCCGGCGGACCCCAACCGAACCGGGGCCGGACGCCAGATTCCCCCCGGCATGGATCCCGAAGACGTGTGGGACCCGGGCCGAGCCACGCCAGGGGTGCCGCCCGTGGACAACCGGTCCTGAGCGGCGTGACGGTGCGCCGGCATGAATGCCACGCCGAGTTCTCCCGGGCACGATGAGGGGGATGTCGATCCCGATCAGCGCCCGAAAACGCTCGGCGCGTGTCGGCGCTGCGGCCTGTGGCGCAACGCCACGCAGGCGGTAGGGGGCGAGGGCAAGCGCCACGCCGCCATCATGCTGCTGGGCGAACAACCGGGCGACAAGGAAGACCTGGCGGGCCACCCATTCGTGGGGCCTGCCGGTGCGCTGTTGGACAAGGCGTTGGCGCAAGCGGGCGTCAGCCGCGACGCGGTTTACATCACCAATGCCGTGAAGCACTTCAAGTGGGAATTGCGCGGCAAACGCCGGATGCATAAATCCCCTGCGCAAGCCGAAATCCACGCGTGCGAGTATTGGCTGGACCAGGAGCTTGATGATGTCCAGCCGCACGTCATCATCGCCCTGGGCGCCACGGCGTTAAGCGCGCTGATGCGGGATCGCAAGCACACGCTGAAGGCTTCGCTGGGCAAGACCCTGGAACGGGGTGACAGCCGTGTTCTGGCGGCCTATCACCCGTCGTTTGCGTTAAGAAGCCCGAATCGCGAAAGCCGGGAAGCGGCCTTTCAGACCATCGTGGCTGCGTTGAAACGCGCGCGCGGATTGATCGACAAGGGCTAGCCGCCCATCGGAAAAAAGTGCCCGTGCGGTGGAGATCCTGCCGTGTGTCCGGCATGGGCGCGCCATGCCGCGGACGGCGCGCCGCGCGGTTCGCCGGCGGCGATGCCGGGCATGCGGTTTGCTGGATTGGCCTTGCCTATCGCGCTATCCAGAAAGGAGCCACGCCATGAAACCGAAAACAGCAAAGCCCAACCCCGCATCCTACGCGAACGGGTGAGCTGGCGCCCACCGCAAAATCCACGCCAGGCAGCTGGCCGTGCGGCACGCTGCCCTGGTTCGACGTGCCGGGCAGGCTGGCCGGCGGCACGCCCATCGTGTTTGGGCATTGGGCGACGTTGGGGCTGCTGGTGCGGTCGGATGTTGCCTGCTTGGACACCGGTTGCGTGACGGGCGGCGTGCTGACAGCCCTGAGATTGGGTGATCGCAAGTTGCTTCAAGTGGGTCGCGAGCCCCTGTCGTCGCCCGAGGAGACGCCGGTGGCCACGCCGATCCGCCGCAATTGGCCCGTGGGCGGGGCGCGCAGCGCCTGGCCGTTTCAGGCGGCCAGCAGCCGATAGGCCAGGGCCAGTGTCAGCAAGACCAGCGCCCCCATCGCCCACAGCATGGCCGCCAACGCGATGGCAAGCGGGACTTGCAGCAGTGGGATCGGCCCCGTTTCGCCTGCCCCGGACGCCAGCCCCTGCGGCGGCGGCAGGATGTCGTCATTGGCTGCGACGCGCGGTTCGGCCATCGGACCGACCGCGCTTTGCGGCGCCAAGTAGACAATCCTGACATTGCCGGCCGGGGCCGACGTCAAGACAGGTTGGGGGGAATGCATGGCCATCACCGTGTGAGGGGGCTGTTCGCGGTCAGGGGGCCTTCTTTACGCCCTGGTCCAGCGTCTTGGCCATTTGAAGGTGCTGTTCAAGCGTCGGCAGCGTTTCCGTGGCGAATTGCTTGACCTCGGGGTCCTTGGCTTCGTTCGCGGCCTGCTGGAACAGCTTTACCGCGTCCTCGTGGGCCGACACGCCGATGCTTTCGGCGTAGGCCTTGTCGAACCCATCGTCGCGCAGGCCAAGCGTCTTCAATTTTGCTTGCTGCACCAGAGAGGGTTCAGTCGGGGCGTCATAGCCCTTTTTCTTGGCCAGGGCAGCCAGTTGCTGGCCTGCCTTGCCGTGGTCATCGACCATTTTCTGCGCGAAGGCCTTGACCTCGGCATTGCGCGATTTCTCAAGCGCAAGTTTGCTTCCTTCCACTTCCATGTGCCCGGCCTGCGCGGCATTTTCCAGAAAGTCGCGATCGTTGCCGTCCAGCTTCGACTCAGCCGCCATTGGCGCGGCGGGGGTGGTGGTCTGGGCCATGGCGATTTGTCCGGCTCCAAGCGCCGCAGCGGCAAGGAGGGCGGCGGTGAGGTAGCGAGGTTTCATGAAGATCTCCTGGGAAAGGCGCCGAGCGCCGTTGAGGTAACGGGTTGGAGGTAGTGCGTCCGGGGTAATGCGTGTGGGCCATGCGTTCGGGCCATGCGTTCGGACATCCAGCAAACCGCGTTCCCGCGCCTCGCCTCACGCGGGAATGGGGTTTGCTGGTCTTTTCACCGACCTACCAAGGGGGACGATCATGAGGACTCAACGCCACTTTCTGCCGCGCAACCCGGGACGATTACTGGGGGCGGTGATCATCGCGATGGCGTCCGCCGTGGCCGGCGCGGCGCAGCCGCCGGCCCAGGGCGGAGCGGGCCAGGGCGCGGACGAGCGGACGGGCAAGGCGCCGCCGTCGCCTCCTTCCGGCGCGTCGCCGGGGCCATCCAAGAAAGACCCGACCGCGCCGCCGCCGACCGTGCCCCGATCCGCGCCCGAAAAGGCGCCTGCGCAGCCCACGCCCGGTCAAGGGACCGTGGAGGGATCCAGCGCCAATCCGGCGCCGGACGGCACCATCCCGGGCGGCAGGGCGGGCTCTGGGGGGCATAAGTCCGGGGAGTTCGGAAGATAGGCCTGCGCCTCTCGGTCATGCGACCCCGAGCGGGCCGCCCTCTACCTGCAAGCCGGCATCAGGAAGACGGGCACCGTTTCCCAAATGACTGCCAGTGCCGATAGCAGACACAACGCCGCCGTGAGCCAGGTGTGGAAGGCCGATGCACGGGTTGCCGACATGCGTTGCCGTTGGCGCTGACGCCAGGTGGCTGCCGCCATGCCGGCCAATGCCAGCGCGCTGCCGGCCACGATGACCCATGATGATGCGGGAAGCCCCAGCCATTGGCCTGCCCAGGCCGCCCGCGCGCAGGCCACCGCATTCACGGTGTAGATGAACAGGTAATGCACCAGCCAGATCGCGGGGCCGGCGATCAGGAACAGCAGTTCGATCCCGAAATGCGTTTTCATGCTCTAACCCGTCAAGCGCGGAAAGACGTGGACCAGCGCCAGCGCCACCAGGCCCTGCGCCGTGGTGTAGCGCCACATCATCATCGTGGTGTCGAAAGCCGCGCGCCGAGTGGCGGTGAGCCGGCCGGCCAGCGAGCGCGCCACGGTAAACACCCCCATCACGCCTGCCAGCGCTGCAAAGGCGGCCTGCAGGCCGGCCACCGCGTAGACCGCCGCCGCATAGGCTGACACCTGGGGCCGCAGCCCGGATTGCCAGTGCGAGAGGATCTCCACCGCCGCCGATGCGCCCACCAATACGATGGCCGCCGACAGGCTCGCCCGCAAGAAGGTTTGCCTGGCTTGCGCCAGGCGGCGTCCGGCACCCTCCACCAACGCGACCGCGCCCAGCAGCAAACCGGCGGACAACATCGGCCAGGCTGCCGAGGGCAGTCCGCCAGGTTGCGGCCATGCATCAGGATGGACGGTCCACAGGAACAGGTAGCCGAACATCATTGACCCGAAAATGCTGGTGCAGACGATGATCAGCAGGACCATGGCCCACGACGCATGGGACGCACTACCCGAGCACATCATGGGGACGCGCAGGCCGCTACCGATGTACACCGGCGGGTGGTCCGGCCCCGTGTCGGCGTCCCACAGCCAGCGCCACAACGCGGCCAGCGCCAGCACGCCGAACGCGGCGGCAAGCGCAAACAGTTTGAAGGTCAGTAGCAGGAAGAAACCGGCCGTGCCCAGCGCGGCAAGCAGCGGCGACCATGCCGGTCCGGGAAGCACCAGCACGTAGTCGGGACGGGCGTCGAGCGCGGTGGTCACCAGCGTCGATCGCAGTCCGCCCGGCGCGTGGGGCAGGAAATGGCCGCCGGCTTCCACTTCTTGCTCCAGGCCGGGCTGCGCCCACAAGGGCTCGCGGCTGGTCACGGCGGGTACGCTGCGCAGGCCGTGGGTTCCACTGGGCAGCCATTCCAACGTGCCGGCTCGCCAGATGTTGCCGGCGTTCTGATTGACGTCGGGCCTGAAGTTGCGCGCCACGTCGACGAGAAACACCAGGACCCCGGCGGCAATCAGGTAGGCGCCCACGGTAGACAGCATGTTCAGTGGCCCCAGCCCCTGGCTTTCCGCGTAGGTGTAGACCCGGCGTGGCATGCCAGCCAGGCCGGTGAAGTGCATCGGGAAGAAGGCCACGTTGAAACCGATGAACATCAGCCAGAACGCCCAACGCCCCAGTCGTTCCGACAAGGCCCGCGCGCTGACGAATGGCATCCAGTAGTAGAACGCCGCGAACAGCGGAAACACCATGCCCCCGAACAGCACGTAGTGCAGGTGGGCCACGATGAAATAGGT
This sequence comes from Achromobacter sp. MYb9, assembly GCF_002975275.1. Classification (GTDB taxonomy): domain Bacteria; phylum Pseudomonadota; class Gammaproteobacteria; order Burkholderiales; family Burkholderiaceae_B; genus Achromobacter. The sequence continues at coordinate 70,795 of NZ_PCOQ01000010.1, forward strand.
GTCGTGCGCCTGGAGGTCGAAAGGAATGACGGCGACCATGACGCCGGTGAGTCCGCCGATGACGAACACGAAGAAAAAGCCCAGGATGAACAGCATGGGGGTTTTCAGTGGCCGCAGCCGCTCGGCCGCGGCGATCGTGGCAATCCAGGCGAATATCTGGATCGCGGTCGGCACCGAAACCGCCATGCTTGCGGCCGACGCGAAACTGAGCGAGAGCCGTGGGATGCCCGTGGCGAACATGTGATGCACCCACAGGCCAAAACTGAGAAAACCGGTCGAGACCACCGCGAGCACCACCAGGCGATATCCGACCAGGGGCGTGCCCGTCATGGCCGGAATGATCATCGACACCATGCCGGCCGCCGGCAGGAAAATGATGTAGACCTCGGGATGCCCGAAAAACCAGAAAAGGTGTTGCCACAGCAACGGGTCGCCGCCACGGTCGGCAATGAAGAACGGCATGTCGAAGGCGCGTTCCAGCTCCAGCAGCGCGGTGGCCACGATGACGGCCGGAAACGCAATGATCACCATGCCGCAGAACACCAGCATCACCCATGCGAACACGGGCATCTTCTCCAGTGTCATGCCCGGTGCGCGCGTGCGCAGGATGCCGACGGCAAGCTCGATCGCGCCGGCGATCGCCGATATCTCGATGAACCCGATGCCCAGCAGCCACAGATCCGCATTCATCGCCGGCGAATAGCGGGTGCTGGTCAGTGGCGGATACATGAACCAGCCGCCGTCGGGCGCCAGGCCCACGAAGATGCTGCAAAAAAAGACCAGGCCGCCGATCGCGTAGGCCCAATAGGCATAGGCCGACAGCCGTGGGAACGGCAAGTCGCGCGCGCCCAGCATATTGGGCAATAGCAGCACGGCCACCGCTTCGACCGCCGGCACGGCAAAGAGAAACATCATGACCGTGCCGTGCATGGTGAACAGCTGGTTGTAGAGCGTATGTCCGATCAAATCACTGTCCGGCATCGCCAGCTGCGTGCGCATCATCAAGGCCAAAATGCCGGCCAGCAAGAAAAACAGCAACGCGGTGCCGATATAGAGCAGGCCGATGGAGGTGTTGTTGACGACCGTGATGGCGCGGAATCCCGTGGGGCGCCGCCAGGCAAGCTGAAGCTGCTTGAACTCGCCATCGGGGCGCGGGAGCGGATTCGGAAGCGGAGGGGGCGCGGGTGTCTCGGTGGTCACTTCAGGCTTTCCAGATAGCGGGCCACGGCCCGCAGGTCTTCGCCGGGCCATTGGTCAAAGGCCGGCATGGCGTTGCCCGGTTTGATATGTTGCCCGCCGGCGATCCACCCGGCCAGCGCGCCCACGTTATTGGGCAGCACGCCGGCCGCCAGCGATGGACGGCCGCCCAGATGGGTCAGGTCGGGCCCCATCGTTCCCGTGGCGGGCGTTCCCCGCACGGCATGGCACTGCGCGCAGGCTTGTTGGAACAGTTGTTCGCCGTGCCGAAGTTCCGGTCCCGCCAACCGGGCCGGTTGGCGTTGCTGCCGCAGCCATTCGTCAAACTGCGCCGGCGCCAGCACCTGCACGTCGAACCGCATCTGGGCGTGCTGCGCCCCGCAGTACTCGGCGCATTGCCCCCGGAAGACGCCGGGCGCGCTCGCCATCACGCGCAGGCGGTTCACGCGGCCGGGCATCATGTCGAGCTTCCCTGCCAGCTCGGGGATCCAGAAACTGTGGATCACATTGTCGGACCGCAGCAGGAATTCCACCGTCTGTCCGGCGGGCAGGCGCACATCGTTCGCGGTTTCGAAAAGCAGCGTGCCGGAACGGTCCAGGTAGCGGACGCGCCACCACCATAGTTCTCCGGTGACTTCAATGCGCACCGCGGCCATTCCGCTGCTGCGCGCGGCCAGTGGGCCGGGGCCCAGCACCCAGAGCAAAAGCGCCGTCAGCGCCAGGACGGGAAAGGCGACGCCGGCTGCCACGATCAGCGCGGGGTTGGCCAACGCCCGGCGCACGCGTTCCGGCCCGTGCATGGCCAGCGCCATGACCAGGGCCACCATGAGGAAGATGCCGGCGCCGCCGATGTAAAGCACCGTGCTGATCTGATCGATGCGGCCAATGTCGTCCCCGTCCGCCGGCGCGCCGTGCCGGGGTTGCGCCCAGGCTGCGGTGGACATCGTGGCGGCAAGCACCAGGGGGAGGAGAGACGGCATGTACGTTTCTGCGGGAATTCCGGCGTAGGGCAGGCCGGGGATTGGACTGCGGCCGCCGCGCGTCAGCATGTGGCGTGCCCACGTTCCCACCCGCCCGGGGTGGAACGAAAATTGCGGGTCGCGGGGGTATTCACGGAGGACCCTTTGCGCCGGATCGACCGACCCATCCGCCTGTTGCTGATTTTCGCTGCGTCGGTCATGACGGGGGCGTGCGGAGAGAGTCGTCCGCCGCTTTCGCCTCCCGCCCTGGCGGCCGGGAAGGGCCTGGATGCCGACCCGGCGCGAGGGCGTCGGCTGATCGCCGAGCGCGGATGCGTGGCCTGCCACACCGTCACGGGGGTGAGGGGGCCAGCGTCCAACGTGGGGCCGCCGCTGCACGAGCTGTGGCGGCAAGCCTATCTGGCAGGCGTCTTGCCCAACACCTCGGACGATCTTGTGCGCTGGCTGCTGGACCCGCCCGCCATCAATCCCCGCACCGCCATGCCCGCAACGGGCTTGCAGAAGGCCGACGCCGAGGATATTGCCGCCTTTCTGTTGTCGCCTGACGGCGCACGCGGGAGGGCGCCATGATCAGGGCGGCGCGCATCGCGGTGTTGGCCGTTGCGACCGCGGGCGCTCTCGCCGGACTGGCGGGCGGCGCGGTGGTCTACTTCGGCTGGTATGACGTCAGCGCAACGTCCCCCCACACGATGGCGGTGCATCATCTGATCGATACCGCGATGGCGCGCTCGGTAAAAGCGCGCGCGGCCGATGTGCAAGCGCCCGATCTGAACGGCGAGGCGCGTATCCAGAATGGGGCCCGCCTATACCGTACGCACTGCGTGCAATGCCACGGCGCCCCGGGGATTGCGCCGCAACCTTACGCGCTGGGTTTGAATCCGGCGCCGGCCGCGCTGGTCGCGACCGCCCGGACGCGCCCGGCCGCCGAGATATTCTGGATTACCCAGCAGGGGATCAAGATGACCGGCATGCCCGCCTGGCAGTATCGCTTGACGGACGACCAGATCTGGGATGTGGTGGCCTTCCTGCGCGTGCTTCCCTTGCTGTCCCCGGCGGACTACCGGGATCGCGATGACGGCCTGCCGCCTGCCGAGCCGACGCCCGTGGCGCCCGGGTCGCTGCGTATCGGAGACGCCGCGGCAGGCAAAAAGGCCCTGCAACAATATCTGTGCGTGACGTGCCATGCCATCCCCGGCGTGACCGGCGCCTGGAACCATGTCGGGCCATCTTTGGCCGGCATGGCCGACCGTCCGTATATCGCTGGCGTGATGGTCAATACGCCAGAGAACCTGCAACGGTGGCTGCGCGAGCCCGGCGCCGTCAAAGCGGGGACGGCCATGCCGGACGTCGGGGTGTCCGAGCAGGACGCGCGCGACATCGCGCAGTTCCTGAACACGCTGTCCGACGATCACCGCTGAAGGCCGCGCGGCAGGGCCCTTTTCAGGGCAGGCCCCTTGGGCCACCGCCTCGGCGTCATTCGAAGTCGCCCGCCCCCAGTTGGATGGCCCCGTCCGCCGGGACCCATTGGGCGCGGTGCACCGCCTCCTGGATCGCCTGCGCGCCGCTTTCGAACGCCCGCAGCAGTTCCGCGCCCGTCTCGTTCGCTGCGCCGAAGCGGCGGCGCAGCACGTCGCCCGAGATCTCGAATTGGCGGGTCACGCCGGCGGTCTCCAACTGGAAGACCACGGCATCGCCGCGTGCCTGCGCTTGCGTGGCTTTCGTGAATTTCATGGCTATTCCTCCTTTTCAGCGGCCGGGCCGGAGCATCCGTCCCCAGCCTTCTTTCTCGCCTTGCGCAGCAAACTATGTGCCGCACCCGCTTTCCTTGCCCTTTGCGCCGCAAAGTAAAAACGGCAGGGCAGGTATTTTTTACTCCCGGCGGCATCGGGTCCCGTCTGGTGGCCGCGCAGGCGCAATGCCTGCGCGGGCGTCGACGCGGGAGGGCGAATGGTGGAACGCGGCATGCTGCATCGGCGATTCGCCGTGCTCGCGGGAAAGCCAGCCTACCCAGCCCGCACGCTAAAGACCCACATCCCTTCCCAAAAAAATGCCCCGCTTCCAAGAACGGGGCCAATCCACGGATAGAGCATCGGCGCCGCAGCGGCGGAGGGGGGAGACAGCCATGCTGGATCGGGCACGACGGTTTGCCGCTGCGGCGCCCCGATCTCCGCACGTTCCGTGCCCGCCCCCGATTCCTATTTCGGCCTGGGGGCGCGTATGTGGCGGTCCGGAGTCGCCAGTTCGCCTTGCCGCAATCTGGGCAGGCATGCGGCCATGGCCCGCGCGACATTGCGCACTTCCTGTTGCACCGCCTCGTCGCGGTCGAGTTCGTCGTGGCTGGTGGCGTAGGGTTGGTAGTACCCAATGTACCGGTCCAGTTGGGACGTCGTGCTGGCGTCCACCAGCCCCATCCAGTCCAGCCAGTCGGCCAGCGCGCGCCGCTGCGCTTCGATGCCGGCGACGTCGCCGTGCACCACCAGGCCATAGGCGCGGCCTGCCAGGTGTTTGGGATAGGGCCATCCGGCCAGTTCGACCTGCTTGGCCTTCAGCGGGTCTTTCCCACCGGTCAACGTGGGGTCGGGATTGCCGCCGTCGGCGCATACCAGCCGGTCGATCATCAGCTTCAAGGGGCTGGGCGACTGGTACCAGTAGGTAGGGGCCACCACGATCACCCCATGGGCCGACACCCATTGCTCATAGATGCCGTTCATGGCGTCGTTGACCTGCCCCAGCGCATGGTTGGGATAGCAACTGCACGGCCAATGGCACAGGGGCATCGCCGTCGAAACGCAGCCCTTGCACGGATGGATCTGATATTGGTATTCGGAAACCAGGCGACTCAAATCCAGTTCGTCCGTCTGCACGGCGGCAGCCCGCAGTTCGTTCAGGACGATGCGCGCCAGCCGCCAGCTCTTGGAGATTTCGCCCGGACAGGTGCCGTCGTTGCGCGACGCGCCAATAATCACCAGCACGCGCGAGGGCGTGTCCGCGTCCTGCTGGACTTTCGCGGCGCGCTCAAGCGCGTCGCGCGCTTGCTTCCATTGCACCGAAAGGTCATAACCCGGGTCGGCGTAGCCCGGCCCGGCCTTGACGGTGACCGGCGCCTTGCGGCCTTCCTGGTATGCCTCCCAGGCGATCGCTTCAAGCCGTTCCAACGCAGGGCGCTCGCCCTGGAAGGCAGGATCGTAAAAGCGCTGCATGAAGCGCGCCCGGAATGTCTCACGGGTAAGCGGGCCGGCATATTGCCCTTTGCGGACCATCGGCACGGGGTCGGTCATCTGGCGTCTCCAATTAGAGCGCCCGCCGTTCAGCAAGCCGCATGCCCCGCCTCTGGGTATGTTCCTTGCTGCCTGTTCATCGCGTCGCGATCCTTCGGCGCGAAACCGGGAGTCTCCAATGAAACTGAGCCTGAAACCACTACGCGACCAAGTCATCGTCATCACCGGCGCCGGCAGCGGCATTGGCGCCGCCACGGCAAGGATGGCGGGCGAGCGCGGCGCCAAAGTCGTCCTGGCCGGGCGCCAGGAAGAAGCCCTGGCGCGCATCGTCGAGGAGGTCATTCGCGGGGGCGGCGCGGCCGTCAGCGTGGTGGCGGACGTGGGGATAGAAGCAGACCATCAGCGGATACTGGACCACGCGATACAAAGCTATGGCCGCGTTGACACATGGGTCAACAATGCGGGGGTCTCGATATACGGCAGCCTGGAACAGGTGCCGATCGAAGACCAGCGAAAGCTGTTCGACACGGACTATTGGGGCGTGGTTTACGGATCGCTGACCGCGGTGCGCCACATGAAGCAATCGGGCGGCGCCTTGATCAATGTGGGCAGCGAAGTGTCGGATCGCGCCATACCCTTGCAAGGCACGTATTCGGCGGCCAAGCATGCCGTGAAGGGCTTCACCGACGCGCTGCGGATGGAGTTGAAGGAAGAGAAAGCACCGATATCGGTCACGCTGATCAAGCCTGCGTCGGTTGCCACCGGCTTCACCGTCCATGCGCGTAATTACATGGACGTCGAACCCGATCTGCCGCCTCCCGTGTATGCCGCCGAAACGGTCGCGGATGCCATTCTGCATGCCGCCCAACACCCCACCCGAGACCTCTTCGTAGGGTCCGCCTCACGCGCCATTGCAACGCTTGGCCAGAACGTTCCGTCGCTGGCCGATCGGATGTCGGGCTGGCTATACCGGCACCAGCGGGGCGAGGCGCCCGCGGCAGGGGGATCGGACTCGCTCTACACGGCCGGTGGGGAACATTCCGCCGTGCAGCGCCGCGGACGCAGGCATAGCGTCTATACGCAGATGGTGACGCACCCCCGGTCGTCGTTGGCCACGACCGCCATATTGAGCGGAGCCGTGCTGTGGGCGCTAAGCCGGCGCGGGCGGTGACGCTGCGGCGTCGATCACGGCGATGGGGGCCGCAGCCAGGCCGAGCATCCGCCCGGCGCCGTGGCGCCGCTGACATACAGCGCGCCCGCGCCATACAGGGCGCGTAGCGACACGGACGAGGCGTCGGCCAGCACCCAGACGCCACCCGTTGCAATAGGCCAAACAACGCCAGCCAAGCCAACTCCCACGGCAAGGGGTCAGGCACGTCCATGCGCAGCCGGTGGATGCCAGTGAGCCAGTGCGACAGCACGGCGTCGACCACGTGCCATATGCCAAATCCCAGCAGGAAGTGCCAGCAAGGTTTTTCGTGAAGGCTGCGACGCGCCGCGCGAGCGGTACAAGCTCCATAATCCTGCGCCGGCCACCGCATACATCAGCGCGTGGAAAACGCCATCGGCCACGACTTGCACCCGCAGGTCGGCAAGCGTCGCGGCGCTCAGGCCGGAAAGAAGGTGATGCCATTGCAAAATCTGATGCAGCAAAATGCCGTCAAAGAAGCCGCCCATGCCGAACCCCAACAGGTAGCCCGCCCACGGACGGCGGCGTGGCAAGGCGACGGCAGCGCGGGCGTGCAGGGCATCGGTCATTTCGGGCTCGGGCCAGCACGTTTTGGCAATACGGAAGGCGTGTCGTCCGCAGGTTTGAAGGCGTCTGCTTCGGTGTCGCGCTCAGGCGCCGGGGGGGCGTTCATGTCCTGCTCCGGTGGTTCGGGGGTAACGATCGAAACCGTCTCGTTCGGGTATTCGGCGCGGGCGGCTTCAACCGCGGCCTCGCTGCTGGGATACGCGCGGGGATCCTGCACGACGCCCAGCATCGCAAGCCGCCGAAAGCTCCACATGCCGTCGGCGCGCTGAAACGCTTCCACGATCATTTTGTTGGCCGCCGGTCAGACGGCGCAGGCCGCGTGTCATTCGAACCGGGCAGCGTGCCGCTTCGGGCCTCGGCTTCTTCCTGGGCCTCGGCCCGGTCAAAGCCTGCCCCTTCGTGGCTTTTCGCCGCCGAGGGATGGTCGATGTCGGGAACCCGTTCGGCCTCCCCGGAGCGAGACGACGGTCGCAAGGCGCCCGCGTTCACATCCGGCTGATCAGGGATGGACTTGCGCGATTGATCGGTTGGTGGCTGGGGCATGGGGATCTCCTGGCGTGCTTCGGGGTGCCGGACACCGAGCAATTCGCGTTCCCGTCGCGTCACGGGAACCCGCGCCGCCACGGTGCCGTCGCTGGCACGGTGCTTGCTGCGCGGCGGTCCCGCCCGCTACCCAGGAGCGATCAAAAGTGACCTCAATCCGTGAACCCCGGTATGGCCTGTGCGTGCACCCGGTACAGGCAATATTTCTGGCAGGGATGCTTCCCTTGTTCATCGGCGCAGCCGTCGCCGACGCCGCCTATGCGAAGTCGTTCGACATCCAGTGGAATAACTTCGCCTCGTGGCTGCTGGTGGGCGGCCTGCTGTTTGGCGGCATTGCGCTGGTGTTCGCCATCATCGACCTGTTCCGAGCGAGTCAGCGAACGCGCCGGACCCTCCCGTATGTCCTGGCGTTGCTGGCGGCGTGGATCGTGGGCATTTTCAACGCGCTGATCCATGCGCGCGACGCGTGGGCAAGCATGCCTGCTGGGTTGGTCCTGTCGATCATCGTCGTGGTGCTTTCCTGCGCCGCAATATGGCTTGGTTTTCGCACCCCGCACATCAGAGGCGCCGTATGAAACACATCCGATGGATCGCCACCGTGTCGCTGACCGCCGTGACGGGCGTAAGCGCCGGCCAAACCGGGCCCTCGCAGGTCGGCCCCTCGCCCGATCTGCCCACGCCCAAAACGGGACTGCTTCCCGAGATGGTGATCGCGAAGCCGGCCGAGTGGGGCGACAAGGCCCCGACAGTGCCAGACGGGTACACGATTACCGCCATCGCCACGGGCCTGAAGATTCCCCGGCAGACGCTGGTATTGCCCAATGGCGACATCCTGGTCGCGGAAGGCAAGGGCGGCAATGCCCCCCAGCTGAAACCCAAGGACGTGATTGCGGGCATGATCAAGGCCAAAGGCACCAGCCCGGTAAAGGGCGGCAACCGTCTGACGCTGCTGCGAGATGCCGAAGGCGACGGCACCTACGAGGCATCGACGTTCGCCGAAAACCTCAATGCGCCGTATGGTCTGGCATTGGTGGGCGATGATCTTTATGTGGCCAACCAGGACGCCGTGGTGCGATTCGACTATCAGCCGGGGCAGACCAAGGCGGGCGGCCCGCCTGAAACCGTGGCGCCGCTGCCATCGGAAGTCAACCACCACTGGACCAAGGCCATGACCGCCAGCGCCGATGGCCAATATCTGTATGTGGGTATCGGCTCCAACAGCAACATCACGGAACGCGGCATGGCGGTGGAAGCCGACCGAGCCCGCATCTGGCGCATCAACGCCCGCACCGGCGAATCCAAGGCGTACGCCACGGGGCTGCGCAATCCCACCGCCCTGACTATCCAACCCGATACTGGCCAATTGTGGGCGGTCGTGAATGAACGCGATGAGCTTGGCCCTGACCTGGTTCCCGACTATCTGACGGCCGTCCAGGAAGGCGCGTTCTATGGCTGGCCGTACAGCTATTGGGGCCAAAACATCGATGACCGGGTCCGGCCGCAAGACCCCAAAAAAGTCGCTGCTGCGATCAAGCCCGATTACAGCCTGGGGGCGCACGTCGCGGCGTTGGGCGTGGATTTTTCGACGGAGACCATGGGGGGAGCGTTTGCCAACGGGGTCTTTGTTGGCGAACACGGCAGCTGGAACCGCAGCGATCCGGTCGGCTACAAGGTGGTCTTTGTTCCGTTCCGGGAAGGCCGGCCGTCGGGTCCGCCCGTCGATTTCGTGGGTGGGTTCCGCGATAGCAATGGCACGACGCGCGGCCGCCCGGTAGGCGTGACGGTCGATCCCAAGGGCGCCCTGATCGTTGCCGACGACCTATCGAACACGATTTGGCGCATCACGCCGACGCGGCCGGCGCAGATAAAACAGCCGGTCGCGGCGGCGCAGGACGCCGTCGCCGTTCAGCCGGCGCCCGCCAGATAGCCTGCGCAAACCAGACGCCACTGACGGCGCGTTTGTGGGTAGCGGGAATCGTAGGTAGCGGGAATCAGGACGGTTTGAAGACCATCAGCCAGAAGATCGCCAGAAAGGCGCCCAACGCCGGAAAGCCCAGCACGAACCACAGCGTGAAGTACCGCTTGAAGGCCGGCGACAGCGGCAGCCCGGCGAGCGCCGACGCCTGGGCGTCGTCGCGCATGAGCATTTGAAGCCTGACAACCGGCAGCCAGCATGCGATGGCGATGGCATACAGCACAAGCGACCCCATCAACCAGGGTGTCGAAAATGGAATCTGCATCAGGCGCGCCAGATACCAGCCGGTGAGCGGCTGCGCAATGGCAGTGGTTGCCGTGAACAGCCAATCGGCCAACACCACGACACGGGCAACTTGCGCCACCACTTTTACGTCGCGTCGCAGGACGACGCACAGCAGATAGAAGGCAGATCCGATTCCCGTCCCGAAAAGCAGGGTCGACGACAAGATGTGCAGCAGCTTTACCCAAAGGTACTCCATCAATGCCTCCGGTCCTCGTGCAGGTAAAACAACAGCAATACGGCCAGCATGGGCAGGTTTTTGGAGATGGGTCCGAACGGGTGCAGCCATTGCTCGGACAAACGCCAGGTGATGATCCCGGTATAGGCAAGTATCAACGCCATCTGTGCAAGCCATAACCACCGCACTGACCGTCCGCGCCACACGACGGTCAGTATTCCAAATAGAAGGTCCAGGCCAGCGGCCCCGTATAGCGCAAACGTTGCATAGGCTGCCGGAACGCCGCTGCGTTGCAGCAGCGCCAAACTGTCCGGTATGGGGTACAAGCCCAGCGATACGATGGCGGTCCAGAGCCACACGGCGGCGACGCTCGCCCGCAGTAGCGGCAACAGGTTGTCCAATGTTGCGGCCGCCCGATATGCGTGGCGCTCGCGCTGGGCGACAAAGCGCCGCGGCGGGCGTGGGGCGCCGCCCAGCAGCACGGAAAATGCCGTGGCGTCGCCGGTATTTCCGCGCTCGAGCATGGACAGGCTTTCCGGTCCAATCAGGCTTCCCGGTAGTGCGTCGGCCACGCGGGCGGCCAAGCGGGCGCATGCGCCGGGAACCGCGACGATGCGCTGGCGCGCGCAATAGCCCAGCCCCGTCCGCAGCGTGGCAAGGTAGTCCCGAAGGGGCAGCGCGTCGGGCCCGCAAAAGGCAATGGTCACGGCATCCTGGGTGGGCCGGCCGAGCAGTGCCCGGACGCCTGCGACCACGTCGGCAATGTGTACGGGCTGAACGCGTTGCGTGCCGCCGCCGGGCAGCGGCAGCAGCGGCCAGGCCGCCAGACGGTTGAACAGCGCGGCGCTTGCGCCGCCAGCGCCATAGACAAGAGACGGCTGAACGATGAAGGCCGGTATCCCCTGCGCGCGGAGCCCGTCGTCCGCGGCGCGCTTGCTGGTATGAAATGCGGATTGCGCATTCCGGTCCGCACCCAACGCTGAAAACTGGATCACCAATGCGCGCCGCTGGCGGGCCGCCTTGAACAGCGCCAGGGGAACGGTTTCATGGATGCGCTGGAAACTTTGCCCGCGTTCCTCGCGAAATATGCCGACCGTGTTAATGACCACGTCGACGCCATCCAGCAGCGGCAACCAATCCTCGGGACGCACGCAGGACGCGAAGTCCACAGGCACGAATATTGCTCTGGCATCGTCCGACGCGTCGTGCGGGGCGGCACGTACCGGGCAGACAAGCCGATGGTGGTCGGAAAGTAGTGCCTCGGCAAGATGGCCGCCGATAAAGCCTCGCGCACCGGTCAACAGGATTTTCACGCCAGGATCTCCATCCCGCCCCTGCATGGTCGGCGCGGATGGCGAGGGTCAGCAAAATCCATACCCATGCGCAACCTTGTAGAGGGAGACGTGACATGAGGGCGTGGCGCAAGGCATTTCTTGCCGGTCTACGTAGCGGCGCTGCCGCCAGCTTGCTGTCGACCGCGATGTTGCTGGCTGTCGGCAGGAAAGAGACCGGCTGGTTATTCGCGCCGACCAATGCGACCAGCCAATGGGTATGGGGCGAGAAGGCGCTTCGGGCGCATCGCCTGACATGGCGCCATACCGCCACCGGCTACCTGATCCATCATGCGGCGTCGGTATTCTGGGCGACGCTGCATGCGCGCGCCGTCGCCGAGTCATCGGCGCCGGTCACGCGCTCGCGGGCGTTGACTGAAGGGCTGGTCACGGCTGCGGTGGCGTGCTTCGTCGATTACCAATTGACGCCTCGGCGGCTGACGCCCGGTTTCGAACACAGATTGTCTCGGCGGGCCATGTGTTGCGTGTATGCCGCGTTTGGTCTGGGCATCGCGATCATGGCCTATACGCGTCCGTCCGGCAGGCAAGGAAGGGACGCGATCTCGCCGGAAAAAGCGGACAAGAGGTCATCAATCGCCGGCGCTTCGGGCCGCGGTTCATCCCGGTTCATGCGTTAGGCCGGCCCTTTGCATGCCGACGTTGGCGTTCAGGGTCGGAATCCTCTATGTCGGGGTCTTCGGACATACAGGCGCACAGCCGGTCCAGTTCCCGGCTGACTTCGTTCCATACCCAGCGGATCAATTCGACGGTTTCCCGCTCGGCGCCATCGTAGGATCCCTCGCGTGATGTCCTGTCAAGAACGTTATTAAACCGGCTAAGCGGTTCGGCGGTTCGGCAAGGCATAGGCTTGACATGCTTGTTGCGCAACGCGACCGCCAGATCCGAGAGTTGTTGCCTGGCCGCCACCGCAACGCGATAGAGGGTGGGGCCGATCCGCTGGCGAACATTCTCCGTCAACGCGAGTCCACTGGCGCGCTCAAGCAGGGGTACGGTGCGCCATAGTCCGTCAACGCGGTCGTGCAGTCGATACGCCGCGACGTCCCAGCTTGCGTTGCGCAGCGGAAAAGCGCGGGATTGCGAGGCCATATCGCTGGCGCGCCATCTTGCCCGTTGCAGCGCAGGCCGATCCATCGAAGAGGAAAGGGCGCGGCCTTCGTTCAATTCCGAGGCCCATTCGACCAGCAGTTCACCATAAATTTCAATTGAAATTGCCGTATTGACGCGCATGCTGTGACGCGCCGACAGCGGCAGCAGACAAACGGCGGAAAGCATGCCGGCAACCGATCCGATGATGATGGCTACCGCTTTCTGGTAGGCGCCCACCAGGAGGTTGTCACCCGGGGTCACCGTCAATATGGTTACCGTGACAAGGCTGTAGCTCAACGTGGGATGCCGCAGGGAGAGATAGGCGGCGGTCGTTACGCCAACCGCGATGCTCCAGAGCGCGGGCAGATCGGCGGTCTGGGCAAGCAGGACCAACCCCACGCCGAGTGCAACGCCCAGCATCGCGCCGGCGATCCGCGCGACCGCCTCGCTGATCGTGCCTTCCACGCTGGCACGTACAACGAAGAGCGCCGAGAACGTGCCCCATGCCACCTCGGGGATATGCAGCCACGTCATGAAGCCGTATGCGATAAGCACTGCGGCGACCGTCTGGGCGGGAAGGCGGAATCCATCCCGATTCGCGACCATGCGCCAACCGGCGGCATGCTTCTGCAGGCGATGAACGGCGGTTCTCAAATTTGCACCCGGTCCCCAAGCCGTCCCAAATCAGGATTCGCGGCCAGATTGCCGGCACTTGATTACGCTGACATCGCCATCCGGCTCCATGTAGGCCCGGCTGACTTCACTGATCTTGGCAACCCCCTTCAGGCGCAATTGGCTCATGAGTTCTTCTTCGGTCAGATACTCGCGCCGAAGGTTCCTTTTGGAGATCACGCCATTGCGGACAAGGCAAACTCTGTTGGCTTCCAGCAGGCGGCCGATCGGCTCGACGAAGTAGCTGACGCGATCCACCAGCACCGTCCACCCGACGATGGTGGATACCAGGACGAGGCCGTCGACGATCGACTTGTACTCGCCCGCCATGGCGTTTTGGGCGGCGTCGGCAATAAGCACCAGAACAAGCATGTCCGCAACGCCCAGCGATCCAATATCACGTCTTCCTGCCACGCGAAGCAGCGCGAAGATGAACCAATAGACGATCGAGCCGCGGATGAAAATCTCTATTGGCGAGATCGAAAACGTGAACATCCCCGACCAGTCCGGTGTCATGGCAACTCCTTTCAGTCTATCCAGCGATGAGGGATCCGCGCGGCAGGATCCCCCGCCGGCCTGGCTGGCGCAGGGGACACCGCATGCGGGCGTGGGGTTACTCGGAATCGCGGTCCTTTTGTTTCGGCTCGCGGCCATAGGCGTCTTTGCCGCGCGGAGCCTGGGAACCGCCAGCCGGGTAGCCGGAATTCGTGTTCGGGTCGCGGTTGACTTCGCCTTCGGGCGGACCCTCGGCGGTGGGTTGCCCCGTGAATCCGCGGGCGGCGCGATCGGCGTGCTGCGGGGCAGCGGGAGGGCGGCGATTCGATGTGGAGTCGTTCATGTCGGCACCATTGCGTTTGCCCGTTTATCGCGGGGCAGGAGCTTCGACATCAGCAAATGTCATGCCTGGACCAGGGTGCGGCCGGTTCAGGCGTGTGCAAGTCGGCACGCCGCATGCTGCTCGACGACCGGGCCTTGCCGCAAGAGGCCAAACGGAGCTGAAAGATGAAAACGCAGAATTCTTCTTGTACAAGTCTGGCCCGGCTTGTAGCTGCGCGCGATGCGTGATCACGAACGACGGGTCTATCTGTTTGTCGGCGATGCGCTTGAGGAGATCGTCGGTCCAGCGGCGGACGTGGGTTTGTCCCCTGCGCCAGGTCAATCCCTTGTTCATCGACGCGCCAAACGGGATCTTGTCGATCATCCCGCCGTACACGCCGGGAATCGACAGCGTTTCCCCCGGATGGCAGACATAATCATTTCGCGCAGAACATGCGGCCGATCTGTTTCCGATGTCGCCGGATTTCATTCCGGGCATGAATCCATCGAAAAGATGCAGGTCCGAACCACATATGGCTCAGGCGCGGACCTTGATGATGGCGTCGCGCGGGTCTTCCAGAATGGGGTCGGGAACGGTGTCGTAGCGCACATCGTGCTTGCCGTGCCAGCAAAGTGCTTTCATGAGAATCCCCTAAAAACGGCGTTCGCGTGGTTGCGATCGCGTCAGGCGGCCACGCAACTATCGTGCCGCGTCCGGCACGGTGGGGCACGGCGTCCAAGCGCGGCGGGTACGCAACTTGCTATGTGCGGTGCGTTCCAATCCCAAGGGTGTACATGTACAGACCCGGAAAATCTAAAACGGCCGATGAAAAGGCCGTCGCGGTATCTCCGCCCGTCAAGCGCATGGGCGCGCTCTCGCGGTTCTTCGATCACTTCGCGGCGCAAGTCACCAACTGGGCGGGCTCACCCGTCGCGTTCGGATGCGCGGTGCTGGCGGTAGGCGGTTGGGCCGCGACCGGCCCGGCGTTTGGATACTCGGAAACGTGGCAACTCGTCATCAACACCGGCACCACGATCATTACGTTCCTGATGGTATTTTTGATTCAACAAAGTCAAAACAAGAACAGCCGTGCCCTCCACTTGAAGTTGGACGAGTTGCTGATCGCGTTGAAGGGGGCCGACGAGGCGTTCGTGGATGCAGAGCAACTGGATGAAGATAAGCTGCGCGCGCTGGCCACGGCCTGCACGGCGCGCGCGCATAAGCTGGCACGACGCTCGCGCAAAGAAGGGCGGAAGGGGGCCAGGCAACGCACGGCACGCCGTGCCCCCACCCGGTCCTGAATTACTTGGCCTTTCCCGCGCGCGCCGCTTCGGCGTTTGTCTGTTGCAACGCAAGCATGCTCAGCTTTTCGTCTGTCGCCTTTTCTTCGGCTAGCGTTTCCTTCAGCAGCGTCAACGCCTGCGTTTCGCCCAACTGCTTGGCGAAGGTGCAAAGCGTTCCGTAGCTGGCAATTTCGTAATGCTCGACTTTCTGCGCTGCGGCGATTAGCGCCGCATCGCATACGGGCCCCTTTTCCACTTCGTCGATAACGTCGTTGCCCTCTTCGACCAGGCCTTCCATGGCCGCGCACTTAATGCGCTTGAGACGGAATTGCGCGGCTTCGACGATTTTGTCGATGCGCTCCACCTGCCCCCGTGTTTCCTCCAGATGAACGGTGAACGCCCACCGCGGATGGCGGTCTACGCGGGCTCACAACGCCGCTTCGGCAAGGCTGGCGATGAACGCCTTGGCGGCGTCCGGCATGATGCGTCCCGCCAGCGTCTGCACTTCAAAGTGACGCTCGTTCATTTCGCGGTCGCGTAGCGGCACCGCGACGATCCTGCCCCATCGCAGGCGGTGGCGGATCGCCAGTTCGCCGCAGAAGGCAACGCCGCCGCCGGCGCTGGCGAAGCCGACCAGCGCGTCGATGCTGCGGCTGGTGAAGGCCGGCTCGCAATGTAGCTGCTGGCGGCTGCAGCTGATGTCGATCAGTTGGCGTAGCGTGGAATCGGGGCTGGGCAAGGCCAGCGGGTAGGCGATCAACTGAGGCAGTGCCACGTCGCGCCGGCCCGCCAGCGGATGGTCGGCGGCCAGTATCGCGCGGACCGGCGCGGGCACGCGGACTTCCACCCGGATGTCCCGCTGCGACGTCAGGCTGAGCGTGACGCCGATGTCGGCCGAGCCGTCGCGGATCCGCTGGGGAATCTCTTGTTGCGAACACACGTCCAGCGAAAACCGGATGCCCGAAAATTGCTGTCGGAATTGGGCGATGGCGGCGGGCACGAATTCCGACGCATAGCCTTCCGTGCTGGCGATGCGCACATGGCCCTGCCGCAAGCCGCGCAGCGCCTGGATATCGCCGGCCACGCGCTCCACGTCCTGTTGCATCCGTTTGGCGTGCGCCGCCAGCAGTTCGCCAGCGGCGTTAGGGGTCATGCCCCGGGCCTGTCGTTCGAACAACAGCGTATCCAGCTCGCGCTCCATCCGGGCGATCTGGCGGCTTACGGCTGACGGGGCCACGTCCAGCCGGGCCGCCGCCGCGCTGACCGAGCCGGTGCGCACGACTTCCAAAAAGTAGCGTAGCGAGATTTCCTGCAGGACTTGAGGATTCATGGTGGCGTACAGGTTTGCGGAAAGCGCAAAGCAGAATTCTATCCGTTGATATTGCTGCAAAGCTATCCCGAACCCTAGGATGTGGCATTCCCTGCGCCAATGGTGGGTACCACAGCCATGTTTCAATCCAACGATCCTTCCCTGTCCCCCGTTCTTGAATCGTTGCGGGGCGCGCGGCCGCTGCTATGGACGACGCCGGCCTCGATGGCCGCCGCTCCGTCCTCGGGCGCGCCGTTCTCGATGGATCAGGTGCTGTCCGCGCAGGAGCGCTTTGCGCGATTCGCGCCATTGCTGGCCGAGCTGTTTCCCGAACTTGCCGCGACGGCGGGCGTGATCGAATCGCCGCTATTGCCGGCCGCCGGCATGCAGGCGGCCATCGCCTTGCCGCCCGAGATGGGCCGCTTGTGGATTAAGGCCGACCATGCGCTGCCGGTGGCAGGCTCGATCAAGGCGCGGGGCGGCTTGCATGAGGTGCTTGAATTTGCGGAATCGCTGGCGATAGGGCAGGGCTTGCTGCGCCAGGGGGACGACTACCGCAAGCTGGCGGGAGCCGCGGCGCGCACCTGCTTTGGCCGGTATCAGGTGGCAGTCGGGTCCACGGGAAATCTGGGCCTGTCCATCGGCGTGATCGCCTCGGCGCTGGGATTCCGGTCGGCGGTGCATATGTCGGCCGATGCCAAGGCCTGGAAGAAAGCGCGGCTGCGCGCGCGCGGGGTGGATGTTGTAGAGCACGCGGGCGACTACGAAAAGGCCGTGGCGGCAGGGCGTGCGCAGGTCGAAGCCGACCCTTGCGGCTACTTCGTGGACGACGAACGTTCCGCCTCGTTGTTCCTGGGCTATGCAGCTGCGGCGCTGCACCTGCGTGCCCAACTGGCGCAGGCCGGCGTGCGCGTGGATGCCGAGCACCCGCTTTTCGTCTACCTGCCATGCGGCGTGGGCGGCGCGCCCGGCGGCATCGCGTTCGGCCTGACCCAGCTTTATGGTCCGCACGTCCATTGTTTCTTTGCAGAGCCCGTGCAGTCACCTTGTTTTCTGGCGCGCATGATGGCCGGCTGCGGGCAATTGCCCGGCCTGCCGGTGCCGCCGTCGGTGTACGACCTGGGGCTGACCAACCAGACGGAGGCCGACGGCCTGGCAGTGCCCTGCGCGTCCGAATTGGCCTATGCGGCGGTGGGCGCCCACCTGCGCGGCGTGGTCACGGTGGAAGACGACACCCTGTACGCCGATCTGGCGCGTTTGCACGACAGCGAAGGCTTACGCATCGAGCCATCCGCCGCCGCAGGTTTCAGCGGGCCCCGTCACCTTTGCGGCAGCGTCGCCGGCCAGGCGTGGTTGCGCACGCAGGGACTGCAGGCGCACCTGCCTCGCGCCACTCATTTGGCCTGGACCACGGGCGGGCTGTTCGTGCCCGACGAAGAATATGACCGATTCCTGAGCCGCGGGCGCCCGCTTGCGGCCGGTTCCTAGGCGCCGCCAGACGCGCCGCACTTTCCACCTATCTCATCGAGCACAGCCATGAACACTTCGCTTCTTGCAGTCAGTCTCGCCTTTGCCAGCGTCATGGGCGCCGTTGCGCCCGCAGCGGCGCAGGACGCTTACCCCAGCCGTCCGTTGACGATGGTCGTGCCCTTTCCACCCGGCGGCGCCACCGATGTGCTGGGGCGCGTGGTCGCGCAGAAACTTGGGCAGGAGTTGGGACGCACGGTGGTAGTGGAAAACCGCGCCGGCGCGGGCACCGTGATCGGCGCCAGCTTCGTGGCAAAGGCTGCGCCTGACGGCTACACGCTGCTGGTCAGTTCCGGCACGACCTTCACGGTGAATCCGGCCATCCAGAAGAACCTGCCGTATGACCCGGTAAAGAGTTTCGAGCCCATCGGCATCGTGGGCCGCACGGGCCTGGCGCTGCTGGCCAACCCCAAGGTGCCGGTCAAGGACCTGAAGGAGTTCGTCGCCTATGTGAAGGATCACGCCCAGGAACAGCCGCCATACGGCTCGTTCGGCACCGGCACCACCGCGCATTTCGTGGGCGAAGCCTTCATGGCGGCGGCGAAGCTGAAGATGACGCACGTGCCCTACAAGGGCAGCGCCCCTGCGATGACGGACCTGATCGGCGGCCAGATTCCGTTCTCGGTCGACACCGTGGCCGCGGCGCTGCCGCAAAGCAAGCAGGGCAAGGTGCGGGTCCTGGCGATTTCCAGCCCCGCGCGCTCGGCCTTTTTCCCGGATGTGCCCACGTTCGCGGAACAGGGCTATCCCTCGGTGGCGATGGACACGTGGCTGATGGTGGCCGCGCCGCGCGGCTTGCCCGCCAATGTGAAAAGCCGGCTGGAGCAGGCGCTGCGCGCCACGGTTGAATCGCCCGAAGTGAAAAAGAGCCTGGAGGCCCAGGGTTTCGAGGCGGCCTTTGCCAGCGCCGCCGACGGCGAGGCGCTGATTCAGCGGGAATTGCCGGTGATGAAAGACGTCGCGCAACGCGCGAACATCAAGATCGATTGAGAAGGAGCGCGACGATGACATTGGACGACACCCTGGTCTCCCTGACCGCCGTGGAGCTGCGGCGCATGATAGGCGCGCGGCAGCTTTCCCCGGTGGAGTTGCTGGAGGCGTGCATCGCGCGTATCGAAGCGGTCAATCCCTACGTGAATGCCGTTACCGCCAGGGCCTATGAGCGTGCCAGGGCCGAGGCGCGCGCCGCCGAACGCGCCGTGATGGCGGGCGAGCCGCTGGGCCTGTTGCATGGCCTGCCAATGGGCGTGAAGGACCTGGAACCTACCGCCGGGGTGCTGACGACCTACGGCTCGGCGCTGTATCGCGGCTATGTGCCCGACGAGGATGTCGAACTGGTGGCCCGCCTGCGGCGCGCCGGCGCCATCGTCGCCGCCAAGACCAACGTGCCGGAGATGGGCGCAGGGGCCAATTCACGCAATACGGTGTGGGGCGCGACGGGCAACCCGTTCAACCCCAACCTGAACGCGGGTGGCTCGTCCGGGGGATCCGCGGCCGCGCTGGCCTGCGACATGCTGCCCGTAAGCACCGGATCGGACACCGGCGGTTCGCTGCGCATCCCCGCATCCAAGTGCGGTGTGGTGGGATTCCGGCCGTCGCCGGGCATCGTTCCCAGCGTGCGCAAGCTGCTGGGCTGGACGCCGATCTCCGTGGTCGGGCCGATGGGGCGCACGGTGGCGGACGCCTGCCTGCAGATGGCCGCGTCGGCCGGCCCGCACGCTGGCGATCCGCTCAGCTATCCGCTCGATCCGCTGCAGTTCCTGCATCCGGGCGTGGCCGACCTGGGTTCGCTGCGCGTGGCCTACACCGAAGACTTCGGCTGCTGCGCCGTCGATGACGGTATCCGCGCCGTGTTCAGGAAGAAGATCGCCGCCATGGGGCATCTGTTCGCGGCGTGCGATCCGATCGAGCTGGACCTGGGCGACGCCCACCGCTGTTTTGACGTGCTGCGGGCCGAGGCCTTCGTCGCCGGCATGCGCGATGCCTACGAAAAGGACCCCGCAAGCCTCGGGCCCAACACCCGCGCCAACTTCGAAATGGGCGCGGCCATGAGCCTGAAGGACTGCGCCTGGGCGCAGTCCGAGCAGACCCGCCTGATCAAGCGCTTCCAGCGGGCCTATGACGACTACGACCTGATTCTGTCGCCCACCACGCCGGTCTCGCCATTTCCCTGGACGCAGTTGTATGCCGACACCATCAACGGCGTCGCGCAGGAGAACTACTACCGTTGGCTGGCGCTGACGTACGTCATCACGCTGACGACGCATCCGGCCTTGACGCTGCCTTGTGGGCGCGACGACCAGGGCATGCCGTTTGGCCTGCAAATCGTGGGGCGCTTCCGGGGCGACCGAGAGGTGCTGGAGGCCGCCCAGGCAATGGAGCTGGCCTTTGCCGGCCAGGAGGCCCTGCGGCGTCCGCGCCCGGACCTGGCCGCGCTACGCACGGCGGAACCCGCCTTGACGTCAATCGTGACGACCCCGCCGCAATTGCAAGGCCAGGGTCAGTCTGGGGAGGTGTCGGCCGTATAGCGGCCCGGTCGAAGACGATCGGCGCGGAACGCCGGGCAAGCGTTTGCCGTCATCAAGGGCCGACGCAGCCTACACCATCTTCACCACGACCTTGCCCTTGGCTCGGCCCGTCTCCGCGTAGGCCAGCGCGCGGTGCGTGTCGTTGAACGGGAGTACGCGGTCAATGACCGGGGTGATGGCGCCGGACTCGACCAGCGACGTGATCTCACGCAACTGCGCGCCGTCGGCCCGCATGAAGACGAAGCGGTACTCGACGCCCTTCCGGCGGGCTTTGCGGCGGATGCCGCGACTGAGCAGGCGCAATACCAGCTTGAGCGGCCAGGCCAGCCCGCGCGCGGCGGCGAATGCCGGGGTAGGGGGGCCGGAAATGGAAACCAGACGCCCACCCGGCTTGAGAATCTGCAGAGACCGGGTCAGATCGTCTTTGCCTAGGCTGTTGAGGACGACGTCGTAGTCGCGAAGCACGGTGGCGAAATCCTGCCGCTTGTAGTCGATGACAACGTCCGCCCCAAGGGCTTTGACCCATGCGACATTGGCCGTACTTGTGGTCGTGGCGACGAAGGCGCCAAGATGTTTGGCCAACTGGATGGCAATGGTGCCCACACCGCCGGAGCCCGCCTGGATGAACACGCGCTGCCCCTTTTTCAGTTGCGCGGTTTCCACCAGCGCCTGCCACGCGGTCAGGGCCACCAGTGGAAGGGACGCGGCTTCGTCCATGCCAAGATTGCCGGGCTTGAGCGCGACCGAAGACGCCTTGACGGCGATGCGCTCGGCGAACGTGCCGATACGGTCATCGTCGGGGCGCGCATACACCTCGTCGCCCGGCTTGAATTGGCGCGCCCCCGCTCCCACTTGCACGACCGTGCCCGCCACGTCGTTGCCCAAAATGAGGGGAAGGCGATAAGGCAAGATCAACTTGAACTCGCCCCGTCTGATCTTGGCGTCCAGCGCGTTGACGCTGGCGGCATGGACCTGGATCAGGACGTCGTCCTCGCGCAAGACCGGCTCCGGCATGTCCGCGATGCGGCCGGTTTCGTTCTTGCCATAGCGATCGATGATGAAGGCTTTCATGCGCGGGGGGGCTCGGCCTGGAGGGCAGCGCGTGGGGCAGGGCGATATCGGTCCGCGGCCTGCATCTGGCGGATATCCGAGAGCAGCCCCTGGCGCGCGACGTCCAGCGCGTCCCAGCGCGCCGCCACATGCAGCGGGGGGATGGTCACGGCCTCGCGGCGATCAAACCCGATCAGGGCGGCATCCACCAGTTCACCCACGTCCATCACTTCGGACAAAGTGCTGATGTCGATGCCAGCTCGTTCCCAGATTTCAGTGCGCGTGGCGGCGGGCAAAACGGCCTGCAGGTAGACGCCCTTCGGCGCCAGTTCCAGGCTTAGCCCCTGCGACAGGAACAGCACGAAGGCTTTGGTCGCGCCGTAGACCGACATGCCGAATTCCGGCGCAAAACCAACCACCGAACCGATGTTCACGATCGCGCCTTCGCCGGCTTTGGCCAGTCGCGGCGCGATGGCGGCGGCCAGGCGCGTGAGCGCGGTAATGTTCAAGGTCACCAGCCGTTCGATGCTGTCAGCCGATTGGTCGACAAAGCCACCGGACTGGGCGATGCCCGCATTGTTGATCAGGATGCCGATGCGGGCATCGTCGCGCAGGCGCGCCTCAACGGCGGCCAGGTCATCGCGCTGAGTGAGGTCGGCCGGTAGCGTCTGGACCTCGACGCCGGTTTCCTGGTGCAGGCGGGCGGCCAGGGCTTCCAGTCGCGCCCGATCGCGCGCAACCAGCACAAGATCGTGGCCGCGCCGGGCAAAGCGTTCGGCATAAACAGCACCGATGCCGCTGGAGGCGCCGGTGATGAGGACGGTGGGATGAACGTTCATGGCGTGCTTCTCTAAAGATAGGTGCAAATGATGGGATGGATTGCGTGCCGGGCCGACGAGGGCGCGGCCGCATGGCCCCGGGCCCTTGTCAACGGGACTACAGCGCCCGGGCGTCGCGCAATGTCGGATAGTCGATGTAGCCGTTGGCGCCTCCGCCATACAGCGTGGCGGGGTTCAACGCCGCCAGGGGCGCGCCGGTCTTGAAGCGTTCGACCAGATCGGGGTTGCTGATGAATGCTCGGCCAAAGGCGAACAGGTCTGCCTTGCCGTCGGCCAGATGCGCGGCGGCCAGGTCCAGGTCGTAGCCGTTGTTGGCCAGGTAGGTGCCCTTGAAACGGCGGCGCAGGCCAACGAAGTCGAACGGCGCGACATCGCGTGGGCCACCCGTGGCGCCTTCGACCACATGCAGGTAGACGATGCCCAGCGTGTTGAGCTGATCGACGATGTAGTCGTATTGCGGCTGCGGGTCGCTGATGGAAATGGCGTTGGCCGGCGATACCGGCGAGATCCGCACGCCGGTGCGATCCGCACCGATTTCCGCCGCCACGGCGGCGGTGACTTCCAGCAACAGGCGGGCGCGGTTCTCGATGGTGCCGCCGTAGGCGTCAGTGCGCTGGTTGGCGCCGTCCTTGATGAACTGTTCCAGCAAGTAGCCGTTGGCGCCGTGGATTTCCACGCCATCGAAACCCGCCGCCATCGCGTTGGCGGCGGCCTGCCGGAAATCGTTCACGATGCCCGGAAGCTCGTCGATGTTGAGCGCGCGCGGTTCAGAAACTTCGACAAAACCATTGTGGACGAAGGTCTTGGTCTGGGCGCGGATTGCCGACGCCGACACCGGCGCGGCGCCGCCCGGTTGCAGGTCAACGTGCGAGATGCGGCCAACGTGCCACAACTGCACGAAGATGCGCCCGCCCTGGGCGTGGACGGCGTCAGTGACGTTGCGCCAACCTTTGATCTGGTCCTGCGTGTACAGGCCCGGCGTGTCCTGGTAGCCCTGGGCCTGGGCCGAGACCTGGGTGGCCTCGGAGATGATCAGGCCAGCCGAGGCGCGCTGGGCGTAATAGGTCGCGGCCAGCGCGCTGGGCACCAGGCCGGCGTCGGCACGGTTGCGTGTCAGCGGCGCCATGACGATGCGGTTGGCAAGGGTAAGGGGGCCAAGGGCGTAGGGCTGGAAGAGTGTCGTATGGGGCATGTCGGTGGCGTGAGGAAACGTGAAGGGGACGCAGCAATTGCGCAGGATTCGGTCGGTAAGGCTCAATGATGATGGGCGTAATCTATGCTGTCAATGGTTTGATGATGAATATCATCTATCCATGGTATAGTTCGGCTGTTCCATCGTTGGACGTCAAGCGACTTAAGGTATGAAAGTCTCCAAGGCACAAGCGCAGGCAAACCGCGCGCATATCGTGGAAACCGCCGCCTCCCTGTTCCGGGAGCGGGGCTACGATGGCGTGGGCGTGGCTGACCTGATGGCAGCCGCCGGCTTTACCCACGGCGGCTTCTACAAGCATTTCGGCTCCAAGACCGACCTGATGGCGGAGGCGGCAAGCTGTGGTCTGGCGCAGTCCGCCGAGGTCGCAGCCGGCATGGACCTGGCGGGTTTCCTGACGTACTACCTCTCTCGGCAACACAGGGATACGCCTGGCGATGGCTGCACGATGGCGGCGCTATGCGCCGATGCCTCGCGTCAGCCGGAATCGGTAAAAGCGGCTTTCGCGGCGGGTATCGAGGCTCAGTTGTCGCGCCCGGATCCTCAGGACGGCCAGCCGGAAGCGGGCGCGGACGACGAGGGGCGCGCGCGTCGCATCGCCTTGATGGCGCAGGCCGTTGGCGCGCTGGTGCTCTCAAGGTCCTGCCCTGACGATGCGCCGCTGGCGGACGAAATTCTGGACGTCTGCCGCGCTGACGTTCTGGCGCGTTTATCGCCTGAATGAGGGGCCCGGATATCTCCGGGCAAGCGTGGGATCAGGGCGAACCTTGCTGGTGCGTCAGCGGCGCTCGCTGAGCAACCACCACGCGGCCACTCCCACGGCTAACCACAGCGCCACGATCAGCACCGCGCCGGCCCAGCTGCGAGGCTTCGCTTTCCTAGCCGTCATCCAGGCTTCCGCCTGGCCTCTGCATTCCAACAGCACGTCGGATGGCAGCAGTTTGATGGTCAACCAAATGGCAGCGGGCAGTAAAAGAACGTCATCCGCGTACCCCAGCACGGGGATGAAGTCGGGTATCAGATCGATCGGACTTAGCGCATAGGCGACCACGAACCACGCCAGGGCTTTTACATACCATGGGGTTCGGGGATGCTTGCAGGCGAACCACAGGGTGATGCCGTCCCGTCGTATCCGCGTGGCCCAGGTCTTCAGGCGTTCAGTGACGTTCATGAGCGGCGCGAGGCTCTCGCGGACGGTGGAAGGGCTTCAATTCTAAGATGGGCGAGCGCGCTTGGGGGCCGCAGCCCGGCGCAGACAGCGGCTTGTGACGCAACGCTAGCGGCTTTTTGAAATTACATCGCTCATGTATTTGTTCAAATCGCGAAAATCCTGAACCGTCCAGGAATGCGGCGGTACCTTTACGCCGTTTTCCCGCAAGGTTCTGGGAATCAGGTCGCCATTCGGGCGAAGTATCACCGATGAAACGATCACGCCCGGATAATCGCTAAGCCGCTTTTTGAATGCGGCGGTTGTCAGGTCAGGGGTGGGCGGATTGCTTTTCCTGGCCAATGGCCCGGTCCCTTTGATATCCGCGCCGTGGCACATGGCGCATCGCTGGGTAAAGAGGTTCTTTCCATTCAGGTTTTGCGCGAAGGATGGCGATGCTTGCGTCAGCATCACAGCGCCTAGCAAAGCGATGCATAGTGCCCTTACTTTCATGTGGTCTTGTCGAAGTCGGATCGTGATCGGGAGCGAATTATCGCAGACGGCAAAACTGCGGTCTGACACCTTATTTCTTATAAGCCGAAAGGCCATGTCTCCGGCGTGCCAGCGCCCTGCGGCCCGGGCAGGGGCTCGACGGCGTGCGTCTGGTCCATCCACAGATACGCGTCGAACTGCTGGGGCAATGAGGCTTTCGCGTAATGACTTTGCCGTTCGGTTTCAGGGCGATAGATGACCCCGATGAAGCGTTCCAGCCGAGGCGTCTCCAGGCGTTGACGCAAACCTGCGTCCGCATCGCGCAAATGCGTCCGGCATAGTCCAGGCGCTTTTCCAGCAACGCCCGTAGTTGGGCCATGACGGCTTGCTCGCAGTCCTCGTGCCGGCGCGTCAGCACGGCCATGCCATAAGCGGCCGGGTCTTGCCGCCAAGGGTCCAGGCAGCCATAGCGTTGGCGGGCGATGCCCGCCGCCTCGTGGTCGACGTTGTCCAGATAGGCCAGCACGGCCGCCATGGACTGCGCCATGCTGTAGATGTCGAGCCCGTAGAAACGGGTCTGCCGCGCAGGAGGTTGGCGGACATTGTGTTCGGCCAGCCACCGCACGAAATCCGCCACATCGGTATTGCGCCACATCCAGGTAGGAAAGCGTTCGAAGGCCGGGTAGGGGGCGTCGACCGAGCCGCGGCCGCCTATCAGCCGGTCCACGGCCGCGGCGTCCGGCCAATCGGCCTCCACCGCCACGATGTTGAAGCCATGTTCGCGGATCAGATGGCGGGTGATGGCGGCCCGTGCACGGTAAAAGTCCGTCCACGGCTGCGCGGCAGCCCGCAGCTGCGCCAGCATCGATTCATCGACCGTCGTCTGGCCCATGGTTGCTTTCCCCGTCTGGATGCCAGGCCTGCTCGCCAATCAGCGGCACGAATGCCACCATTCCAAGGGCCTCTTCCCGATACTCTGATTCTTCCTTACGCAAAATCCGGATCAGCTGCTGCAGGCCTGGGGACGCGCCGATGGGCATGACCAGCCGGCCGCCAATGGCAAGCTGTTCCCGCCAGGCCGGAGGCACAATGGGGCCGGATGCCGCCGCCACGATGGCATCAAACGGTGCGCAGCGCGGCAGTCCCAAGGTGCCGTCGCCGGTGTGGACCACGACATTGTCGTAGCCAAGCTGTTGCAGCCGTTCGCGCGCCTCACGCGCAAGACGCTCGTGCCTTTCCACGGTGTGGACGACGCGGACCATCCGCGCCATCACCG
Source organism: Achromobacter sp. MYb9 (assembly GCF_002975275.1). GTDB lineage: Bacteria > Pseudomonadota > Gammaproteobacteria > Burkholderiales > Burkholderiaceae_B > Achromobacter. The sequence goes on from NZ_PCOQ01000010.1 coordinate 97,512, forward strand.
CCGCGGCATAGCCGGATCCCGTGCCGATTTCCAGCACTTGGTTGCCCGGCTGAAGCGCCGCGGATTGCAACATCAACGCCACGATGTAGGGCTGGGATATGGTCTGTCCGCAACCGATAGCCAGCGCGCTATCGTCGTAGGCCAGCGCCCGCGTGTCATCTGGCACGAACGCGTGGCGCGGCACCTCGCGCATGGCGGCCAGCACGGCAGGGTCATGCAGGCCGCGAGCGATAAGCTGGCGCTGCACCATATTTTCACGCAGGTCCTGGTGTTCGTGCATGACGGCCGTCCATAACGCAAGCGGTGGCTCCCGCTACCCCTTGCTCCTCAGCAAAGGCCGTGCCGACCGCGCCTCATTCGGCCGTCAATTTTCCGGCTGGTGGCAGACGGCTTCCACGTTGTGCCCATCCGGGCTGCGCACGAACGCGGCGTAATAGTTGGGATGGTAATGGGGACGCAAACCGGGCGCGCCGTTGTCCTGTCCGCCGGCCGCGAGAGCGGCTTCGTAAAACGCATCCACGTCCGCTCGGGTGGGGGCGGAAATGGCGATATGCAAGGGCGGCGTCACGGCAGACGTGGCGTACAGCCAAAGTGAAGGTTTGCCCTGCCTGCCCAACCCGACACTGTCGGGCCCCTCCATGGCAAGGCCGACGCCCAACGGGCCTAGCGCGCGGAGAAAAAACGTTTGGCTTTCATCAATATTGCTGACGCCAAAACCAATGTGATCGAACATGATGCATCTCCGTTAAATCTCTCTAAGGCATTGATATTGAAGGCGTCTGGCATCTTCCTTCAATGGACGTTGGCTATCACTTCTTCTTATTGCAATCGATCACTGCCCGGTTTTTGTCATATCCGGTCTTGCGATAGATCGCTTTAACATCTTAAGGTGTCAGACTACGTTTTGGCCGCGCGCGCCAGGAAGGAATCCAACCCATGAGTACCGCAACAGATACCGCCATCGCCATCGTCGGCCCCGGCGCCATCGGCACCACGGTGGCGGCCGCGCTGCACGAAGTCGGCCGGACGCCCCTTTTGTGTGGCCGCACGCCCCGCAGCCAGCTGACGCTGCAGGATGGCGATCGCCACGTGGTCGTTCCGGGGCCCGTGCGGACGGATCCCGGCCAGGTCGATCGCAAGATGGGACTCGTTTTTCTGGCGGTCAAGGCGACCCAGACCGAGACGGCATCAGGATGGCTTGCGGCATTGTGCGGTCCCGATACCGTCGTGTGCGTGCTGCAGAATGGCGTCGAGCAGATGGAAAGGGTCGCGATGCACGCTCCGCCAGCGCGGATCGTCCCGGCCGTCGTGTGGTTCCCTGCGCAAGCACAAGCCGACGGCTCGGTACGCTTGCGGGGGGATGCGCGCCTGAGTCTGCCCGACGTGCCGGCATCCCGCGTGGTGGCAGAGGCGCTTTCGGGAACGCAGTGCGCCGTGGATATCACGGCGGATTTTTCGTCCGTGGCTTGGCGCAAGCTGCTGCAGAACGCAGTGGCGGGCCTGATGGCCCTTACGCATCGCCGCGCCGGCATGTTCGCCCGGCCCGACATCGCCCAGCTTTCGCTGGCGTACTTGCAAGAATGCCTGGCCGTGGCGCGCGCCGAAGGAGCCAGACTGGGCGACGACGTGCCGCAGGAAATCCTGGCCAAGTTTCAAGCCTCTTCCGCCGACTTAAGCACCTCCATCCTGACCGACCGCGAAGCCGGCCGGCCACTCGAATGGGATATCCGAAACGGTGTCGTCTCGCGCCGCGCCCGGGCTCACGGCATACCGACGCCGATCAGCGACATCGTCGTGTCTCTGCTGGCCGCCGCTAGCGACGGCCCGGGCTGATGCCGCGGCCTACGCGACGGGCATCAGTAGAAGGTCAAGACGCCAAACCCTGCGCTTCGTGAAGTATCCATTCTGCAAATGCGTGTAATGGCCCTTCGCTCAATTCGATCGGCTCGGGAAGCACGAGGCAGAAGTTCTTGGCGATCGCTTTGCCGTCCGGCCAAGGCGCGACCAGACGTCCTTGTTCAAGCTCTGCCTCAACGTAAAGACGCGGCACCAAGGCAACCCCCAAGCCGGCCACCGCCGCCGCGATCAGCATGGAATGCAGATCGTAGCGTGCGCCTACCGCCGAATTGGTCAAGACGATGCCGGCCTCTTGCGCATAAAGCTGCCACGCATCCGGATTTTGCCGCCTGTGAAGGCGCGGCAGCTCGTCCAGCGACACGTTGGCACCGGCGTCCGCAAGAAGTGCCGGACTACAGACGGGCACAAGCACCTCTTCCAGCAGGTGATGTAAATGCATACCCGCCCATGCCGGATGCTCGAAGTGGATGGCGGCATCGAAACCGCTACCGGCAAGAATGAAGGGCTCCATGCGCTCGGCGATGTGCACCGTAATGTTGGGATGCGCATCTTGAAAGCGTTTCAGCCGAGGGATAAGCCAGCGCGTGGCGAAGGTGGGAATGGCGGCGATATCAATGGTTCCGCCTTCAATGGGCTGCCCCATCAAATAAAGGCTATCCCGCTCTAGCCGATCCAGAATCTCGCGAACCTGCAGCGCGTATCGCATGCCGTTGGGCGCAAGCCGTACCCGATTCCCCACACGCTCAAAGAGCGCGACGTTTAAAAACGCCTCCAGGCGACCAATCTGACGACTGATCGCGCCTTCGGTCAGCGCCAGTTCCTCCGCCGCGCGGGCGAAGCTGCCATGTCGTGCCGCTGCCTCAAAAGCGAGGAGCGCCGAATTGCTTGGAATCTTGCGTCGCATGGAGTCTCTTTGATCGCGGTGCGTTTTAGCCAGCTTGAGTAAATATCACTGAAGGGTGATTTTATATCGCTATATGCACGGTAAAGGTCAGCTTAGCATTACGTAACTGCAATGAAATGGGTTCGGGCGCCGACGGCGCCTTGCCCCCTACGAAGGATGTTTTGATGATCTATACCGTGGAATGCAGCTTCGCCGATCCCGGCAGCGAAGCCGAATGGAACCACTTCTACAGCGCCGAAAAATTGCCCGCGCTCATCTCGGTTACAGGCTTTCATACGTCGCAGCGCTTCAAGGCGTTAAGCCACGGTTGCCCGATCTACCTGGCCGTCCACACGATTGATAGCCTGGATGTCCTGACGGGAGAGGAATATCGCCAGAAAGGCGGCGGCAATTTTGCAAGGTGGCAGCAGCACATCACCGACTGGCACCGGAACCTGTATTGCGATATCGGGCTTGCGCCGGCGGTCAATGAAGACGAACTGCTGGCGCTGTGTGCAAGCGGCCCTGAACCTCTGATTCAGATGGGGCTTGCTCCCCTGGCCATGCGGGCGGTTGCGCTGGAGAAGTTTCCGGAACGCCGGTGGCTGGCAAAACTGCCCCGGCGGCAGGCTGCGCTTGTCGAGAGCCAGTCCGAAGGCATCTACCTGTATTCGCCCATGACGGAACAACTGACAAGTTCCCGCGCCGTGTAAACCGAACAGGGAAAAGAGGACCGCTATGCCCAACGTCACGATATACATTCCGTCGGCACAAATGCCGTCGGATGAGAGGCTTGCCGAGCTTTCAGGCGACTGCATCAACCTCTGCACGGGCATTCTTGCCGCGGCACTCGAGAACATTCATGTCATTTATGTCGGCGTCCGGCATGGCCACGGGCATCCCGTCTTCGCGGAAGTCCAATATCGCCTTGAGACGTTTCGCACGCCCCCGGTAATGAACCGGTTCATGGATGCCCTGGATGACGCCATCACGCGTTGCACCGATCTCAAGGCGCGCATCCGCTGCTTCGGTTATGCCGCGCCGAACATCCACGCCCGAAATTGAAAAGTCCCCCGGAGAAAGTTGTGTCCGCCATTCCGTTTCCCAGTCAGCAAGCCGGAGATTTCACGGTCACCGCCATCAGCGACGGCTATCTCACCGCCAGCCTGGATTTCCTGTCGAATATCGACCCATGCGAGGCGTCCAGAATGCAAAATGAGGCAGGCCAGAAGGCGCCTGCGTCCGTGCACATCAACTGCTACCTGGTCCGCGGAGCGGGCCGCACCATCCTCATCGACGGCGGGGCAGGGGGGATCAAACAATGGGGCGGCCGCCTGATATCCAATTTATCGCTTGCCGGCGTTGAACCCTCCGACATTGACACCATCCTGCTGACACACGCCCACCCCGATCACGTCGGCGGACTGGTGGACGCAGCCGGACACATTACCTTTCCGAATGCGGAGCTTGTTGCCCGTCAGCAAGAGCTTGCGTTCTGGCAGGACGACGGAAACTTAAGCCGCGCCGCAGAGCGCGCACGCGGCAACTTCCAGATCGCGCGTCAAGTGTTCGACGGCTACCGCGACACGCTTCGTACCTTCGATGAAGGGGAGGTGCTTCCGGGGATCCGGGCGATGCCGCTACCGGGACACACAGATGGCCACACCGGATATCTTTTCGAATCCCGTGATCAAAGCCTGGTCGTGTGGGGAGACATCGTTCATTTTCCGCACATCCAGATCGAGCGGCCGGACGTGTCGATTGCCTTTGACCAGGATCCTTCCCTGGCTGCCGCGACACGATCGAAACTTCTGGACCTGGTCAGTTCAGAGGGACTTTTGATCGCCGGCATGCACTTGGGAGAACTCGGCTTCGCGCGAATCAAGCAAAGCCGCGGGCGCTACGGCCTGGTCTACGAAACGCCCCCGGCTTGATTCAACGGATGCTCGAGACGGCCGTCGCCATAGAAGGTAATGACCTCTGCAATGACGACCTGATAGCCGCGTAACCAATTGGCTTGCTGTTGCTTGGCCTTGAGGTGGTCTTTATGTTCCACCAGCGCTTTAAGCGCTTCCATCGTGCTCCAGTAGTAGACGTTGGAGACGGCGCCGGTGACTGGATTTTCCCAGGCTTCCTCACCCAGGTAGCCGGGGATCGACCTGGCGATAGTTGCGATGGTGTTGTCCAGCGCATGGAAGTCATCGTCGTAGGTGCCAGGCAGGAACGTAAAGGTCGAGGTGTACATGGGCTTTCAGGAATCAACGCCAAGGTGGCCAGGGAAGGGCGGGACTATCGCCTGAATCTGGCGCAATGAAAATGTCCAGTTTTAGCATTTTAGTTAAGGCCAGTTGAAGACTTTCCATCAGGCCCCCGACCCATCGCATCCAGTCCTAGAACATCATTCTGAACCCGGCTGTCGCAGTGACGATATAGCTGCCGGAAAAATCCACATCGGCGTCGACCTGGCCGTAGATCGCATAGCGCTCCCCCCAACCGTAATTTGCGCCCGCGCCCACGCCGCCCCAGGTTCGCGCCATGCGACTGGCCGAGGGCACGTCGGCCACGCGCACACGCGTTCCGTCCAGGAACTCATGTTTGTCGTTGAAGCTGTCAAAGCGCGTCGATACGTAGGTCAGTTGCGCCCGCGGGATCAGGGCCAGTCGCTCGCTCAACCCGAACGCCTTGCCCGCTTCGATACCCAGCCCATAGCTCTGGGCCTGGCGCCCGCCCTTCAACTTGCCGGCCAGCCGGGAATTCAGGTCGCTGTCGAACCAGGTCGCCTGGGCCTGCGTATCGATATAGACCCCGTTCTTGCCGTACCAGGTCAGCGTCGGCGTCAGGCCATAGGCGGTGGTGTCGATCGTGCCGTTGCCATACGCCGAGAACACGTGCGTATCGGCCTTGCCATAATGAAACGCCATGCCGCCCACCAGGCGAGATCCTTCTTCTTTACCCGCCAGGATACGGTCGACACCAAACTGGGCCTTCCAGCTATCGATGTCCTGGCGCGCGCCCGTGGTGGACAGGGAAGGTTCGAGCCGGCTTGTCGTGCCCTCCATGCGGCCCCATACGCCGTTGCGGCCGACGTCCGCCGAATCATAGAGGCGATTGCCCACGCGTTGGCGCAACGTGGGCATCCGGCTCAGGTTAAGCAGCGTGTTCGCGTAGGCTTCATAAACCGGCACACCGGGCTGATAAAGCAAGGGCGGTTCGGTGCCCGGCGACCCGCCGCCGATCGGGGGTGTGCCCGGACCGGTTGGGGGCGTGCCGGGATCGGTCAGGGACGATCGCAGATACCAGCCGCCGTCGGCCGAGCGCCGATGAGGTTCAGCGTACCGGTGGCCGTGCCGCTGACGGTCAGCCACGTATCGCTGTTGGCGACCGCCTGCCCGCCCTTGTCGATGGTCAACGTGCCCGTGCCTGCCGAGCCGACTTCGATACGGTCGCTTGCGGTAAGCGTCGAGATATCGGCCGTAGTGCTCGATACGATTACCGTCCCGATGCTGCCCGCGCTCCTGCCGAGGTAAACCGTTGCAGCGGCGCCTGGCGCAGGCGATCCAACGGTGCTCACCGTGGCGCCTTCCAGGACGTGCAAGTCGCCAACGCCGTCGAGACCCACGTAAATATTGTCGAATGGGTCCCAGGCGGATGTCCGCCCCGATACCGTCACGCTGCCCTCGCTTCCAGCGACCCAGCCGATTACCGCTTGGCCGCTATGCACCGCACCGCCATTGTCGATACGCAGCGTGGCCTTGCCGCTCCCACCGATCTCGAACGTGCTGTTCGGGGAAAGATTCCATGTCGACCCCGGCCCGGAAACGAGCACGCTGCCGATGCTGCCGTTAGCAAAGCCAATATTGTCCGAATCGCTTTGTGCCATGCCCCCATCCAGGATGTGCAGTGTGCCGTCGCTGCCGGGGTGGTTGCAGATATAGACCGCGCCAAGGCTGGTCCAGGCGGACGCAGTGCCACTGCCGTCACGGCCTGACACCGTCACGAAACCCCTGCCACCACTGAGATCGGAGCGTACGTGGGGTTCGTGAAGTTGGCCGCGAATGCGACTAGGACGATCCATTTTGAGCGCCCCGCGAGCTTGCAATTCTTGTTGGCCAAGACAATTCCTCCCAGGTAGATGCGAACGACACGCTATCGATACGGCACCCGGGTTGCTTGTCTTTATAGGTATTTACCCGCAAAGGGCGCCAAGGAATTCTTGTTCATGCGCAGTATTTTTCCCTGTCCACGTTGTCACTGAACGTGGATCGGGCATGTACGGTGGCGCCTGGCGCGTCGCTCGCGACCGTGCAGTTCCGTCCTCGTCGTTTCGCGGCGTAGAGCAAGTCGTCTGCGCGCTTTAGTGCGATGGCGAAAGGCTCTTCCGCTTCCAGCAGGGTCACTCCCATGCTGGCCGTGAAACGCGAGTTGGGAGCGTGCGGGGCCCACCGCTGCGCTACGAAATTCGCACGAATTTCCTCGGCGATGGCAGTCGCGCTTTGCAGGTTTTCCGTGGGCAGCATCAACAGGAACTCTTCTCCGCCCAGGCGGGCGGCGCAAATCTGGGTGCCAGCTTCTGGTCGAAGCAGGGCGCCAAATCGCGCCAGCACCATGTCGCCAAACGGGTGGCCGAAGACATCGTTGATGCGTTTGAAATTATCGATATCGGCCATGATCAGCGCGGTCGGCGTTGCCCCATCCGAAAGCGAACGCCCGGAAACGGAGGCAAGAAAGCCATCCAGCCCCTGCCGGTTCAACAGCCCCGTCAACGCGTCGGTATGCGCCTGGCGACGGTATTTCTCTATGGCGTCGCAGCTTGTCGCGATGAAGACCGCGAAGGTCAGGACAATGCTTCCGAGCAGCCCGGTGTATTGGATCAAGGTCCCCCAGACGGACGTTCTCCATTCGCCCGCTGCAAGAATGGGTGTGGGGGCGGCAAGGTACAGAACGCATTGGCCCGTCAACACGAGCGCGATAAAGAGAAACGCGGCGATGAGAACCTTGTCCGACGTGGTTGCGACGTGCCTTGCAAAAGAGAACGTGGTCCGCCAGATCACCAGCGCGCAACAGGCCTGGACGAAGAACGATTCCAGCTTGGCGCTGGCAAACAGCACAACCGAGACGATGACCATTGCGGTCGAGGCCAGCAGGACCGCAATATCAATGTAGCGAGGGGGCAGCGTGCCGCGCCGGCCCTGCAGCGCGCGACAGGCCAACATGACGCCGCCAAGAATGAAAGCATCCTCAACCACTTGTTTATAAGGGGAAAGCTCACTGGCCTGCACAAGCATGATGGCGTAGCCCGTGCCCAGGCAGCCAAGGGCATAACCCCATCGGAGCGTGTTGAAGCCAACGAAGCGCGCGGCGCAGAGCCCGATGGCGCACAACAGGATCGCCGCGGGCACAGACCATTCGAGCAGGGTTGCAGGCATAGATGGGCGAGTACGTGGGAAAGGGTCTTGAGGCGTAGAGCCATTCTGGCGATAGCCTTCCAGCCCCCGTACCGCATGGTCTAACGCCCCAGCGCCGACCGACGAACGCCGTACGTGTTGGAGAAGATTACAGTGTGTCGCAATGTATCTCCAGCGCGCAACAGTCAAGCATTGTCAAGCGATGCAGGTGCCCCGACCGCGCCTCTTAACCCAACAGATTGTCTCGTACATGCAGCAGATGCCGCCGCACGGCATCCATGGCCCGTACGGAGTCGCGGTCCCGCAGCGCTTCGACGATTTCGCGGTGCTCGATTTGGTAGGCCGCTCGCCGTTCCGGCGTGAGGCTTTTCCGCTTGAGTGCGCCCCACGTGGCCTGCGAACGCGCAGCCGTCATCAGCAAAAACACTTTTTCGATGAAGACGTTGTGAGTGGCCTTGGCCATCAGCTCGTGTAGTTGCGCGTCCCAGACTTCGAAGGCTTCGAAGCTGGTGGCGGCTTCGGCCTCGTCACAAGCGTGCTGCATGGCCGCAAAGTCGGAGGGGGTGCCGTGCTGAACGACCAGTGCTGCGATTGCCGGCTCCAGGACCAGCCGCGCTGCCATGAGTTCAGCGGGGCTGGTGGCCAGCACTTCCGTGCGCAACAGCGTTTCGGCCTGCGCCAGCCCGGACGGCGCGTTGGCATAGGTGCCGCTGCCTACACGCTGAGAGATCAGGCCTTCTTCCTTCAGTTCAGATAGCGTCCGGCGAACTGTGGAGCGGCTGATGCTGAATTGTTCGCTCAGGGCCCGTTCTGTTGGCAGGCGGTGCCCGACTGGCCAAGTGCCGGATTTCAGGTTTTCGATGATAACCGCGCGCATGGCGGACGCTTTGTCCATGGAAATACCCTGGATGGATGAGGATTGGATGATACCAAATAAGGCCAATAGGGCTCACTTGAATATCGAAAACCCTGACTGTTAATTGGTTTTTTTGGTATATCATTTTCCGAAATTGGGCCTTTTTAATCGGACAATTGGTATTTAATGGTTTAAACAGCAAGGTGGCTGCGGCCGCCCAGGGAGCAAGCATGAAGATCGCGGTATTTCGAAGCGAAGGCGAACGGCGGGTCGGGGTGGTCTCCGAGGATGGCGGTACGGTAACCGCCCTGGATTTTCCGCGTGAACTCGCGGCGATCGGCGCGCTGGCAGCCGTGGAGCTGTTGGCCGAAGGGCGGGCGCTGCCGGCCAAAGTGGGCCCCGCCTATCGCTGGGACCAGGTGGAGCTCGAGGCGCCTTTGCCGGCACAGCGGCGCAATCTCTTTTGTGTGGGGCGCAACTATCATGCCCATGCGAAAGAGCTGCGCGAATCCGTGTTCAAGGACAACGACGCGAACCCGGAATCTTGGCCCATCGTGTTCACCAAGGTGCCGCAGACGGTCGTGGGGCCCTGGGCGGATGTGCTTTTACCCGTGGGCGTGTCCGACAAGATCGACTACGAAGCTGAACTGGCGGTGGTGATCGGCAAGGGTGGGCGCAACATTTCACGCGCAGAGGCCATGAGCCATGTAATCGCCTACACCGTCGTTAATGACGTCACGGCGCGCGATGTGCAAATGCGCCACCAGCAATGGGACCTGGGAAAGTCCTTCGACACCTTCTGCCCCATGGGTCCCTGGCTGGTGACGGCCGACGAGCTGGATGGGCGACAGACACGGGTGCGCTGCTGGGTGAACGGCGAGCTTCGTCAGGAAGGCAATACCGAAGACCTGATCTTCGATATCCCCACGTTGATCGAGACCTGCTCACGCGGCATCACGCTGTATCCGGGCGACGTCATCGCGACCGGCACCCCGGCGGGCGTGGGCCAGGGGCTCAATCCGCCGCGATATCTGAAGAACGGTGACACGGTGCGGATCGAGATCGACGGCATCGGGAGGATCGAAAACCGGTTCATCTGACGGACCGCGCCGCAGGCTCCGGCGCAACGCAGCACATAAATCAATAATGGAGTGAGACATGAATCTGCGCTGCAAACAGGTAGCCGCGGCTGCCTTGCTATGGCTGACGGCCGGCCCGGCGATGGCTGCCGATTATCCCGAGCGTCCTGTCACGATGGTGGTGCCATTCCCGCCTGGCGGGGTTGCCGACACCATCGCACGACCCTTGGCACAGGCGGTCGGCGCCAAGCTGGGCCAGGCCATCGTCATCGAAAACAAGGGCGGTGCCGGCGGCGCCATCGGCATCGGCCAAGCGGGGCGGGCCAAGCCGGATGGTTACACGTTGCTGATGAGTCTATCGGCGATTTCAATCTTGCCCGCTGCGGATCGCCTGCTGGAGCGCAAACCCGCCTATCAGTTGGACCAGTTCGTTCCCATCGCGCGAATCACTGCCGACCCCACCGTGCTGGTGGTGCGGGCGGACGCCCCTTACAAGACGCTGCAGGAATTCATCGACGCGGCCAAAGGTCAGACCGGCAAGCTCAGTTATGGCACCTCTGGTCTCTACGGCACGATGCATGTGCCTATGGAAATGCTGCAGAACGCCGCCAGCATCAAGATGATGCATGTCCCATTCACGGGGGCTGGGCCGGCCGTGCAGGCGTTGATTGGCGGGCAAGTCGATGCGCTTGCCACCGGTCCCTCCAGCGTCATGCAATTGATCCAGGCGGGGCGGGTCAGGCCGCTGGCGCATTGGGGCGAGGGCACGCTTGACGGCCTGCCGCAAGTGCCGTCCTTCAAATCCCAAGGCTACGACATCAGCTTCGTGCAATGGTCGGGGGTGTTCGCGCTGGCAGGCACGCCGCCAGCCGTCATGGAAACGTTGCGAAAGGCCATCAAGGAAGTTGCCAGCGATCAGGAATTCCGGTCGCGGATCGCCGCCACCGGCAGTCCTGTTCAGTATCTGGACGCGCCCGCGTTCGATCAGTACTGGAAGAGCGATTCCGTCTCGCTCGAGCGGGCAGTGAGCCGAATTGGGAAAGTCGACTGATGCCGCAGCGCCGGCTGTTCGGTCGCGCCATGGCATCGCCATATCCGGCCTGTGCCGGCTGTCAAACGAGGTGAGTATATGAGTTCGAAGATCATCAACGGCCTGTGGGTCGAAGACTCCGGCAATGGCAAAGATGCCGTGCTGGCCATCCACGGCTTGGGCGGCAGCTCCAATTTCTGGCACCCGGTGCTGCCTGCGTTTGGCGAACGTCGGGTGATTCGGCCCGACTTGGCAGGCGCCGCGCGCAGCACCGAAGCGCCCGAAGGATTGAGCATCGGCCAGCATGTGGCAGCCCTGGTTGGCTTGCTGGACGAGCTGGGCCTGGAAAGTGTCGATGTGGTGGCGCACTCCATGGGCACCATCATCGCCCAAGACCTGGCTGTCAGGTATCCCCAACGGGTGCGATCCCTGGCGTTGTTCGGTCCGCTTGCTGCGCCAGCCGACGCCGCCCGTGAACCCACGCGCAACCGAGCCCGACTGGCCCGCTCCGGCATGGCCGCCATGCAGGAAATCGCCGACGCTATCTGCAAGGCTGCCACCAGCGCGCAGACAAAAGCCGAACGCCCGGCCGTGCTTGCGCTGATTCGCGAATCCATCATGCGCCAGCCACCGGAAGGTTATGCGCGCAACTGCGAAGCGCTGGCAGAAGCGGTGGCTGCCGAGGTCGAACTGCTGGCCATTCCGGCGTTGCTGGTCACGGGCGACGAAGACGGGATCGGCACGCCCGCTGGAACCGCGGCGCTTGCTGAACGTCTGAAAACGCGCAACACCTTTGTGCTGCAAGGCTGCGGCCACTGGACGGTCTACGAAAAGCCATTCGAGTGCCTGCGCATTCTTACCGATTTTTATAAGCCCTGAAGGCAATTCGTCCCAAAGGAGACAAGACATGAGCAGAATCGCCATTACCAATGTGACCATCTTTGATGGATCCGGCGCCGATCCCTACCCAGGGGAAGTGCTGGTGGACGGCAACCGTATCGTCTCGCTGGCGCGTCAGGGAGAGTATCTGGACACCGGTGATGCGCGCATCATCGATGGCCATGGCGCCTTCCTGATGCCGGGCATGACGGAAGCGCACACGCATTTTTCGTGGAACGACCAACCGAGCTTGTCGGCGATCCAGTTCATGCCCCCCGAGGAGCACATCTTGTGGTGTGTCCGGGTTGCCAAGCGTTATCTGGAGATGGGGTGGACCAGTGCATTGGGTGCCGCTACCGCCAAGCCGCGCCTGGATGTGGTGACTCGCAATGTCATCGAAGCCGGCGCGTTTCCAGGGCCCCGCTATCTGGCCGGTAGCCAGGAAATCACGACAGCAGGCGGCCTGGGGGACAACACCCTCCCGCATCTGCCCTACGAGGCGATGAACTTCGGCGCCGTGTGCAGTGGACCGGAGGATATGCGTCGCATCGTGCGCATGTTCGTCAAGTATGGCGTTGACCATCTAAAGATCAACCTGTCTGGCGAGTACATCGCGGGCATACCCGCCGAAGCCAATCCATTTTCCCAGGAAGAAATAGCCATGCTGGCTGCCGAGGCCAGGCTAGCCGGAAAGCGGGTCGCGGCACACGCGAGGTCCAATGAGTCCGTCAAGACCTGTGTCCAGCAGGGCTTTGAACTGATCTTCCATGCCAGTTTCGCCGACGAAGAGGCGCTGGATATGCTGGAGGCCAACAAGGACAAGCACTTTGTCGCGCCGGGTATCGGCTGGCTGGTCAACACCCTTTACAACGCCTCCGAATATGGAGTAACCGAAGCCATCGCGACCAAGATGGGCTACAAGCGCGAACTGGAGGCTGCGGCCGAGACGCTTGCCAAGATGCACAAGCGCGGTATTCGCATCCTGCCCGGGGGCGATTACGGTTTTGCCTGGATGCCGCATGGCACCAACGCACGAGACCTTGAATACTTCGTCAAATATATCGGCATGACACCCAAGGAAGCCCTGCTGGCCGCCACGCGGTTGGGGGGCGAATTGATGATGCGGCCTGACGAACTTGGCCAACTCAAGGAAGGGTTTCTGGCCGACCTGATCATGGTCGACGGCGATCCATTGCAGAACTTGGCGGTGCTGCAGGACCCGGCCAAGATTCTGATGGTGATGAAGGATGGCGAAATCTATAAGAATTCGCGCACGCTGTTGCCACCGCGCGGCGTGATTCGCTCTGTCTATGGCGGCAATCCGCTCGTCGAGGTCGGAGCCCGGCGAGCGCAACCCGTGGATCCGATGAACTCGAAGCAGATCGAAGCCCAAGGCCGGAACACGGCCTGACATTCCCTTCCGCCCAGCGGCCGGCGTCACGTGTGCACGTCATTCGGGTTCGATTCCGGCCGCCTTGATGACACTGCCCCACTTCTGAGTCTCGGCAGCCTGAAACTGATTAAGCTCGGCAGACGTCGTCGTCCACGCCTGGGTTGCCGAATTCCGAAAGAATGCCTGCGCGCCGTCGCTGGCGACCGCCTTGATCAATAACTGTCTCATCTCCGCGACTATTGGCGCGGCCGTGCCGGCCGGTACGTAGGCGGCGAACCAGTAACCCATGTCATAGCCTTTAATGCCGGCCTCGTCGAGGGTAGGTAAATTCGGCAGTTGAATCAGGCGTTCTTGGGTTGACGCGCCAAGTGGGCGCAGTTTGCCTGCTTCGATCTGCGACAAACCCGTCACGGTGTCGATCACCATCATGTCGATGTGACCGCCCAGCAGATCGTTAAGCGCATTGGGATTGCTGTTGTAGCCGACCCAGACGATATCGGTACCGGTCAGTTGCTTGAACATTTCACCTGCCATGCGGCTGGACGAATTTCCGCTGCCGAAGCTCAGTTTTCCCGGCGCTTGCTTGGCCGCGCGAATAAGGTCATCTGCGGTGCGGTAGGGCGAGTCCGCCTTCACCACTAGAATCTGGCCGCCGCGTCCCAATCCCGTCAGTGGCGTGAAATCCGCTACCGGGTCGTAGGGGAGTTTCTTGAAAAGATGCGGATTGGCGGCTTGCGTCGTGTTGGTGGTGATCAAGACCGTGTAGCCGTCGGGGGCGGCTCGGGCAACGTGCTGCGCGGCGATCATGCCGCTCGCGCCAGGCCGGTTCTCGACGACGACGGCTTGCCCCGTTTGCTGTGTGAGCGACGCTGACAATGCGCGTGCCAACAAATCGGTTGCGCTGCCAGCGCCGAACGGCACGACAAACGTCACGGGTTTTGCAGGGTAGCCAGCGGCATGCGCCGATACGGCCCAGGTAAGGCCCACCACGGCCAACATCGACGCCGCCACGCGGATGATATAGGCAGTAATGCGGATTCTCATGTTCGTCTCCTGTTATTAGTCTGTTCCGGCATCAACGGCCAGCAGGCTTCGTGTGCCAGCCCTGGGGGGCGCGGTCAACGCGCTCAAGCGGGCTGCGAGGAAAGATCGCGTCGGGCGCGCTGTGCAAGAAACTCGCGCACGATGGCCTTGTGTTCATCGCCGCAAAGCAAAATCGCTTGCATGGCGGCAGCGTTCTCCAGCGCCATCGGCAAGGTCGACTCGGCGGCATCCAATACCAGGCGCTTTGCCATGCGCAAGGCTTGGGGCGGATTCGACGCAATGCGCCGGGCCAAGGCGGCGCTGGTTTCGTCCAAGGCCTGCGGCGCCACAACGCGGGATACCATGCCCAGTTGCAACGCCGTCGACGCGTCGACGAATTCGCTGGTCAGCGTCAACTCCAACGCCTTTGCCGTCCCCACGATCCGAGTCAGGAACCAGGCGCCGCCTATGCCGGATACCAGGCCTAGCCGCAGGAAGCTCTCGGCAAACGTCGCGCGTTCGCTGGCCACGCGCAGGTCGCACATGAGCGCCAAGTCGCAGCCGGCTCCGACTGCCGACCCATTGACCGCCGCAATGGACGGCATCTGCAATGCTTGCAATGCATGGGTGACTCGATGCAGCGTCGATTTCAGCCGGGCGTGGATTTGGGTGGCGGAGCCTTGCATCAGGTCGGCTCCTTGCTCCATGTCTTTCACATTGCCGCCCGTGCAGAAGTGCTTGCCTGTGGCACGCAGCAAGACGCAATGAACGTTTGACAGCGTATTGGCCTGCTCCAGGGCCTCGGCAAGCGCCTCGGCCATGCGCACCGACATGGCGTTGCCCGTGTCCGGGTCATTGAGGCTCAATGTAAGGACGCCGTGGGTAATGTCTTGCTGGATCAATAACTCGGGCGGGGCGGAGGCGGCCGATCCGGCGATGGATGCATGGGATGTCATCGGTGTTTCCTTGGCTCATGTGGAAAATGGATCGGGCTTGCCCAGTACGCCGCTCGCGAACATGGTGTCGATCTCGGCTGTGTCATAGCCGCATTCATTCAGGATCTGGCGGCTGTGCTGGCCCAGCGTTGGCGCGGCCGTGATGGGGCCGTGCGCGGTAGCGGCGTGAGCAGGCCCCGGCGCAAAGCCCGGCATGCGCACTTTTCCGGCGATTGGATGGTCGACCCAACTGTCGATGCCGCTTTCCGCGTACGCTTGCGATCGGACGACATCGTGGTAGTCCGCTACCGGTGCACACAGGATGTCCAGCTCGGCAAGCCGATTCACCCACACGTCGGTGGCTCGTTGACGAAACAACGGAGTCAGTTCCCGGCGCAGCGCGTCGCGGTGCGCGACACGGCATTCGTTAGTGCAAAAACGCGGATCATGTTCCAGTTCCCCAGCACCCAATACGGCGCACAAGGCTTGCCAGCGCTTGGGGTGGTAGGCAGCCACCATGATCCATCCATCAAGGGTCTGGTAGGCCTCGTTGGGGGCGGCGTAGGGGGCGGCGCTGCCCGCCTTGGCGGGGGCGGTGTCCGAGGCAAAGTACGACGCGTAACCGATCTGCTGCAGCATCAGCGTTGCGTTGTACAGGCTGATGTCAAGGTGTTCGCCCTGGCCGCTGCGTTGCGCCGCGTGGTATGCGGCCAGAATGGCAATCGTAGCCATATAGGCCGTGGCCATGTCGGCGACCGGAGTAGCGACTTTTACCGGCTCGCCGTCCGCGACGCCCAAGGTGCTCATCAAGCCGCTGGCGGCCTGGATGATGCCGTCTACACCGGGCCGGCCACGCAGCGGGCCAGTTTGTCCGTATGCGGAAATTGAGCAAAACACCAATCTGCGGTTGCTGGCGGCCAGCGTGTCGTAGTCCAGACCAAACGCCTGCATCACCCCTGGACGGTAGTTTTCAACCACCACGTCCGCACGGTCGATCAAGCGACGCGCGACTTCGCGGCCGCTGTCGCATTTCAGATCCAGCGCCATGCCGCGCTTGTTGCGATTCACGCTCAAGTACACGGCGCTTTCGCCCGCGATCCAGGGCGGGCCGATCTGCCGCCCAAGTTCCCCGCCGGGAGGTTCGATTTTGATAACGTCCGCGCCCATGTCCGCCAGCATCATGGTGCAGACAGGTCCCGCGAGTACGTGCGAGAAATCCACCACCCGCAGGCCTCGCAAGCTACGTTTGAACATGTCCTGTCTCCTGCACGATACGGCCTGATGGGTGACCGTGATCTCTTGTCATGCAGGCAGAATAGGTAGCGGTGCCAGACCCGGCAAACGACTTTATCGATCGGATGCTTTGACTTTTTGTAAAAGGGTCAGCGCAGGCGCGCGCGGATCAAACGGCGACGAGTGTGGACAGCCAATCGCGGAATAGACGCAACGCCCTGGATTGCGGCTTGCCCGTCGGCCAGGCAAAGTAATACGTGAAATCCTCATGATCCAGTATGCGATCCAGCGGCGCCACCAAGGTTCCGTCCGCCAGTTCTTTCTCGATTAGCGCCTTTTGGCCAATGGCGACGCCATGCCCTTCGATGGCTGCCTGGTAGGCAAGCAACGAGGTTTCGTACTTCATGCCATGCGCGGGGTTGACGTTGCGCAAGCCTGCCGCGCGCAGCCATAGCATCCAATCGTCGGGTCGCGCCATCGAATGCAGCAAGGTTTGCGTCGCCAGTTGTTCCTTGTGCGTCAGCCGCAGCGTGGGAGCCGCCACGGGCACCAACTCGTTGCGCACCAGCTGTAGCGTGCGCATTCCCGGCCAGCGGCCATCGCCCAGCTGTATGCCGGCGTCGATGTCTTCGCGCTGGAAATCCAGCGGCGCGAACGACGTCATGACTTGAACGTCGATGTCTTTATGCTTCTGATGAAAGCTCGCCAGTCGCGGAATGAGCCAGCGCACGGCAAAGGTGGCGGGCGACCTGATGCGCAAGGTGTCGCGGCCCAGGCCGTTGCCGGACACTGCCAGCGTGGCCTCGCGCAGGGCCGCGAACAGCGGTATCAAGTCCGACAGGTAGCGTGCGCCTGCAGGCGTCAACTCCAGACCCCCGCGCACGCGCAAAAATAGCGGCGTGCCCAGATAGTTTTCCAGCGCGCGCACCTGCCTGCTGACCGCCGCAGGTGTCACGCACAATTCATCGGCTGCTTTGGAAATGCTCAGCAGGCGTCCGGTGGCTTCGAACGCGCGGGCGGGATTCAGTGGCGGAAGTAAGTCGCGGCGGGCCATGGCAATGAGAGTCGTACGCTGACGCGACGCCACTATAGCGCCGAACCCGCCTTGCAGGTCTAGTATTCCAGGCCGCCCATCAGCACGTACTTGACCTCGACGTACTCTTCGATGCCGTAGTAGCTGCCCTCGCGACCGTAGCCTGACTGCTTGACGCCACCGAACGGCACGGAGGCGGTACCGACCGACCCGGAGTTCAGGATCACCATGCCTGCCTCGATATCGCGAGACAAGCGGAACGCCCGGCCAACATCGCGCGTGTAGGCGTACGCGACCAGACCATATTCGGTGTTGTTGGCCCTGTTTACGACCTCGCGCTCGTCGGAGAAGCGGTAGAAAGGAAACACGGGCCCGAAGATCTCGGTATGGGCGATTGGCATCTCGTCATTGAGACCAGCCAGTATGGTGGGCTCATAAAACAGTCCGCCCTTGGTGTGTGGATTCCCTCCAAGCAATACCGTGGCGCCACGCCGCTTAGTGTCTTCGATCAGTTGCATGACCTTGTCCAGGCCTGCCCGGTTGATGAGTGGCCCCACGACGAATTCTTCCTGCAGGCCTTGATCCACCCGAATTTTGGATACCTTTTCCACGACGGCGGCGACAAAGCGGTCATAAATGCCGTCTTGTACGTAGATACGGTTGGGCGAAATGCAGACTTGACCGGAATTTCGCAGCTTGGCTGCCACCAGACCCGCGACGGCCTGATCAAGATTCGCGTCATCGAAAACAATGAAGGGGGCGTTGCCGCCCAATTCCAGCGTCATCTTTTTCAGCGAGCGTCCGCTGGCTGCGGCCAGCAGTTTTCCCACGGCGGTCGATCCCGTAAACGAGATCTTGCGAATGCGATCATCGCCGGTGAAGCGCTCACCGATCTGTTGTGGATTGCCCGTCACCATCTCGAATACGCCCTCCGGAATGCCGGCTTTGCGGGCGTACTCCAGCAGCTTGTAGGCCGTCAGCGGCGTCTCTTCGGAGGGCTTGATGATCATGGTGCACCCTGCCGCCAGGGCCGTTGCCACTTTGCGCGTGACCATCATGAACGGGAAGTTCCAGGGGGTGATGGCGGCCGTGGGGCCGGCGGGCTCTTTCACGACCATGATGGCAGCGTTATCCGCGTGAGACGGAATCGTGTCGCCGTACACCCGCTTTGCTTCTTCGGCATACCACTCGATGAAACCCAGACCGTAGTCGATTTCACCCAAGGCTTCGGCCAGGCATTTGCCATTTTCCTTGACCATGATTTCGGCGAAGGCCTGCTTGTCTTCTCTGACGATCTCGAACCATCGGCGGAGTAGGTCGCCGCGGTCTTTGGCCAGTTTGCGCGACCAGGCGGGAAAGGCTGCGCACGTCCTATCTATAGCCGCCTGGACCTGCACGGCATCCATTTCAGGCGCTTGTCCGACGATAGTCCCGTCGGCGGGATTCAATACGTTGATCATGATGTTCGCAGCACTCCAATTGATTTCCACACACCGCGTCGTCTGACACGCGGCTCAAATAAGAGATTGAATAATAGATAAAACAAGATCGGTCTTTCTACGGTAATTCATCTATTATGATTGCCTAATCCTATGATTATCGATAGCTAAGGGCGCGTGGAGTGGTAAGCTGCGCAGCGTTTCTTAAGGAGGTTTCGCCATGGCTCGGCCAAGTGACGATGCGGCACACGACACACGCGCGTTGGTAAGGCGCATGGTGTCAATGCTGGAGCGCTTGGCTCCAAGCGAGGGATACAACCTGACCCGTCTGCCCGACGTCAGATTTCTGCGATCGAACCGCCCGTTAACTGCCGTGCCGGTCCTCTACGACCCCGGCATCGTCATCGTTTGCCAGGGCAGGAAGCGTGGATACTTCGGTGATCAGGTTTACTTGTACGACGATCAGCACTATCTGGCGGTTTCAGTTCCCGTGCCATTCACGATGGAAACAGACGCCAGCGCAGAAAAGCCGCTACTGGCCATATACATGCACCTGGACTTCAAGCTGGCTGCCGATCTCATGCTGCAGATCGACCAGCATGGCGGCATGGAGCCCGCTCAACCGAGGGGCTTGATATCCACGCCGATGGACCGCCGATTGTGCGAGTCTCTGGTTCGTTTCCTGGAAGCCATGAGCCAGCCGCTAGAGGCCGGCACATTGGGGCCGACGCTGGTTCGGGAAATCTATTTCCATGTACTGACGGGAGAACAGGGCGCGTCGATACGGGCGGCGCTAGCCATGCACGGGCAGTTTGGCAAGATCGCGCGCGCGCTGCGTCGCATCCATGCGTCGTTTGACGCAGATTTCAGCGTCGAGCAATTGGCACGCGAAGCGGGGATGAGCGTGCCGACTTTCCATATGCACTTCAAAGCGATAACCGAGACGTCTCCCATGCAGTACGTGAAGTCGATACGCCTGCATCAGGCGCGCTTGCATATGGTGCGCAACGGCATGACGGCCGCGGCCGCCAGCGTGGAAGTGGGCTATGACAGTCCCTCGCAGTTCAGCCGAGAATTCAAACGCCTTTTCGGACGCAGCCCGGTTGAAGAAGTCAGACGGATGAAAGCGGAGTTCGCCATTCCCCCCGCACATACCCCCTCGGTCTTTGTGTCTTCACATTGAATCGTTGAGCCCGAGCATTCAAAGCACCTGCCGGCCTCCTCCTGTCGCCCTACGATTTATCTTCCATCGTCTCTCCTTGTGTCGCTATGTGTTGGGCGGCCGGCATCGCCAAGTTCCGGCAGGCACTGATGACCGAGCCCGAATTGACCGCCGGCACATGGGCGGACGACGCGACGCTGGCGTTCATGCGGCAGGCGATGGGGGCACTGGCGAAGTAGCCAGCCCCGTGCAATGTGAGCAACGCGGCGCGGAAAGTAAGGGTGTTTCCAAGCCGAAGGAGCCAAGCCTAACGTCGCAGCAGTAAGCCATGGGGTCATCCGAAAACGACACGACGTGCATTGGGCAAGGAGGGGCCTTTTCTGGCAACAGGGTCACAGATGAATTGCGGAGGGTGCGGCTGCACCGATCGAAGGCGAGGGTACTTTTACGCGCATCCAGATGAAGAGGCCGGCAAGCAGCATGAGACCCCCTCCTGCAACGAAAACGCCTTCAATGCCTCTCAGGCTGAACATTGCACCGCCTGCTGCTGCGCCTATGGCGATTGAGGACTGCACCGACGCTACGACCATCCCGCCCGCGCTTTCGGCTTGGTCCGGCACGGCGCGCGCGACCCAGTTTGACCATGCAACGGGAACGCCTCCGAACGCAAGGCCCCATGCTGCGATCAGCGTTGCCTGACCCGGTATGGACGCAGGAAAAAGTGCCATCGCCAAAGCACTCCCACCGACGAGGGCCGGCATTAGAGCCAAGGTGACATATAAGCTACGCTGCATCAGCCAACCTGCGAGCATGGTGCCTACGAAATTCGCAATGCCGAAGCCAAGTAGCATCAGCGCCAGGCCGTTCGTTCCAACGCCGACAGTGCTTTCCAGGAACGGCCGGATATAGGTAAAGAGAGCGAAATGGCCTGTATGCGCCAGAATGCAGCCAAACATTCCAAGGGCAATTCCGGGCCGCAAGAGAACGTCCAAAATCGTTCTGAGCCGGGCGGGCCGACGCGGCGCCATGCGCGGTAACGTGAACCATTGGAACGCCAGGGTTAATACACCCACTGCCGCAGCTGCGACAAAGGCGCTGCGCCATCCAAATTGGCCGCCAAGATAGCTTCCTAACGGCACGGCGACCACTGTCCCCACGGCAATGCCGCTAAAGATGATGGATAACGCGCGTGGCAGGAGGGCCGCCGGTACCAATCGCATGGCGACAGCTGCCGCCATGCTCCAGAACCCTCCTAAGGCGATCCCGAGCAGGACGCGCATCAAGAGCAGCACCCACATGTCCGACGACGCCGCGACCAGCAGGTTGGACACAATCATTAAAGTGGAAAAGCCCAGTAGAACCGTACGCCGATCGAGGCTGCGGGTAAGACCGGGCACGAGCAAGCCTGCGAAAAGCGCCACCACCGCAGTGACCGTCACTGCCTGCCCCGCCATTGCTTCTGATACGCGTAGAGCTTCCGCCATGGGCGTCAGGAGACTTGCCGGCAAGTACTCCGCGGTCAATAGGCCGAATACACCCATCGCCAGCGAGAACACTGCTGTCCATGCCGCTGACACCGGCTCAATGTCCACCGGGCTGGCTGAACCTTCGGGGGTGGAAAGATCAACAAAACTACGCATTGCACTCATCCAAGAAAATCAGTGAGTGCAGTCTAGGACTTGTGATCGGGATGATCTATGATGTTTCGTACTGAATCTTTGATAGAAAATCCGATGTCGTTGCCGCACGATTACGCTCTTCCTCCGCACTTGATCAGTGAGTTGCTTACCGGAATGCGTCTGCGCGGGGTGCAGTACCGGCGTGTGCAGACCGGCCCTAGTTTTGGACTGAGCTTTGAAGCGAAGGCTGGCCACGGTTTTTTCTACTACTTGGCTGTGGGCTCGGCCGTCCTACGCACCGTGGAGGGCGGCTTGCACAAATTGAGTGCCGGCAACGCGGTGTTTCTGCCTCATGGGCAAGCCCATCAATGGCTTTCCGCCGAGGACGCAGACTTGCAGGATATCGATACGCTTGAAGCCGCCTTGATCGGCAATTCCGTGACCGAAGTGGATACCTGTCCAAGTACCAGCATCGTACCCAGCGCAATCTTCTTTTACGGTTGCATGGAATTCGACCTTGGCGGCATGCGGGCTCTGGGGCAACTGATGCCGGATGTCATGTGCGTGGATGCCGACAGCGACCGCTTTCCTGGCATGGTCCCAATTCTGGGCGCGATGAAAGGCGAAATCTGTTCCAGACGCGTGGGGTTTGCGGACATTCTGGCCCGCTTAGCTGAAGTGGTCGCCGCGATGATTGTTCGGGGATGGGTCGAGTGCGGTTGCGACAATGCCTCCGGCCTGGCCGCAGCGCTGCGGGATCCACGGCTTGCTCGCGCCATCCTTGCCTTGCACCGCCAACCAGCCCGCGATTGGAAATTGGCTGAGTTGGCGGGCGAGTGCCATATTTCTCGCTCTGTTTTTGCCGAGCGATTTCATGCCACGGTGGGAATGCCACCTTTGCGCTACGCCAACGAGTTGAAGATGCGTCTTGCCAGGCAATGGCTGACGCACGACAGGCTGCCGATCGACACGGTAGCTGAGCGCTTGGGCTATACGTCGCAAGCAGCATTCAGCCGTGCTTTCAAGCGTGTTACCGGCCTTCCCCCAGGCTCTAGCCGAGATGCGCGTTGAGTTTCCACATAGAGGCGACGTATTCTCAAGGGATCGATCCAGTTGAAGGAATTATCGGCCCAGCCTTTGTTGATGCGCGAACCCGACTCCACGACGCAAGGCGCTGGAAGAGGCGCACTGACGCAGGCGAAATGTCGTGGACAAAAAAAGGCGCCGACGGGAAGTCATCCCGCCGGCGCCTTTCGATTCTGGCCGTGACTCAGGGCGTTTCGCCGCGCGCCAGACGTTGCCTGATCTGTTCAATGACGGCGGGCAGGTCCGCCACGCTGTCGATGGCGTAGTGTGCGCCGGCCTGTGTCAGGCGGCGGGCGGCATGCGCCACGCGAGCCTGCACCTGGACGGGGTCTGCGGCGGCAAGGTCGGCTTGCGAGTATCCGACCTCGTTGCCGGACAGCGTCAAGCCCACGCACCACATCCCGGCGTTGCGCCCTTCCTCGATGCCCGGCGTGGTGTCGTCCACCTTGATGCAACGGCGCACGTCTTGCGCGCCCAACGCTAGCACGTTGGCCAGCGCCATGAAGGGGCCGGGCCGGCCACCCGCGGGCAGTTCGTCTCCGGCGACTACCCAGTCCGGCGCGATGCCATCGGCCGCGGCGTGCGGCAGCAGCACGTCCAGCACCTGGCGCGGATAGCCAGAGCATGACCCGATCTTGATGCCTTGTTCGCGCAGGGTCTGCAACGTCAGCACCGCGCCCGGAATCGGCTGCGAGTACGCGGCCACTTTTTCGATCTGCATCGGCATGAAACGCTGATAGATCGCGTCGATGTCTTCGTCCGTTGACGCGCGACCGAACGTCTGGGTCCATTGCGCCTGGATGGACGGGTCGGCAAGCAGCGTGCGGATGTGATCGCGCTTGGACAAGCCCATGGGGCCGCGCGCCTGCTCCAGCGTGATGTGTACGCCGAAGGTCGCAAAGGCGTCGACAAAGATCTGGGTGGGCGCCAGCGAGCCGAAGTCCACCAGCGTGCCGGCCCAGTCAAAAATCACCGCTTCGATCGCGGGCAGCGGTTCGCCCTGGGGCGTGGAAACCTGATTCATGTTCAACAACCTGAGAAGGGAAGAAGTGCCGAAGTCGGCAAAGGGAGAGTCGGCGCGGCTCATTGCGCGCCGACAAAATTGCGGCCGCGCGGTCCCAGCAGTGCATCGGCCACGCGCTTGTCCCACTGGTCCGGCGCGACGCCATAGGCGGCGGGGTCCGTGCTGACGCCCAGGTCTTCAAGGAATGCCGTCAACACCTGGGTGGCATGGTCGGCGTCGCGCGCGTCGAATACGGACAGCAGCAGGGCGTCCAGTTCCGCATCTTTGCCAAATGCCATCCGCATGACACGCGGCAGGCTGAACGAGCAGGCAATGCCATGCGCGATGCCATGATCCAGCGTCAGTCCGTAGGACAACGAATGCGCCAGCGCGGTCTTGGTGTTGGAAAACGCCAGGCCGGCCAGCGTGGCGGCCACGGCAACGCGTGAACGCAGCGCCTTGTTGGACAGATCTTGCATCAGCAGCGGCAAGGCCGCCAGCACCTGCCGCGCGGCCGACACGGCCAGGCTGGCCGAGACGGGATTGCGATGGACGTTCCATAGCGATTCCAGCGCATGCGACAGCGCGTCCAGGCCGCTTGCAAGCGTGGCGCCATACGGCAGGCTGAGCATCAGCGTGGGGTCGATCAAGGCCGCTTCGGGCCAGGTCCAGGGCAGATGCAAGGAGTACTTGCGGTTCTTCTGCTGGTCCCACAGCGTGGCCCACGGGGTGACTTCGCTGCCGGTGCCGGCCGTGGTCGGCAGCGCGATCAAGGCGCGCGCGCGGTCCGGCGGGCGGGTCATCGCCGCGCTGCCGGACAGGCAGGCCAGCAGCTCATCGAAGGTGCCCGACGGCGTGCGCGCCAGCATGGCCTTGGCGCAGTCAATCACGCTGCCCCCGCCCAGCGCGATGATGCATTCCACCTCGGGGTGCTCGCGCCACAGGCGCTCGTACATCGGCGCCAGCCAGGCGACGTCCGGATTGGGGGGCACATCGGTCTCGATCGCCACCAGCTGTTGGCCCAGCATGGCCTGGATCCGGTCGCACAAGCCCAGCGCGCGCGCTTCGGGAAATGCAATCAGGATCGCGCGCCGCGAACCCAGCCGCTGGGGTAGGCGCTCAAGCGCGCCGTCGCCCGCGTCGATGCCGACGGGATTATGAAAGTGCCACATGTCAGTCTCTGAAAAATGATGGGGATTCAGCCACGCCCGTTCTCGCGGATCGCAACCCGCAGGCGATTGGAAATCAGGTCGGCTACGATCACCATGACGGTGATGACAACGATGCAGGTCGCCGTTTCCTGATACTTGAACAGCTTCAGGCTGCTGACCAGTTCAAAGCCCAATCCGCCGGCGCCCACCATGCCAAGCACGGTGGCGGAACGCAGGTTGACTTCAAAGCGGTACAGAATCACCGCGATCCATGCCGTGATCACTTGCGGCAGCACGCCAAACACGATCACCTGCAACGGCCGCGCGCCGGTGGAACGCAGCGCTTGCAGCGGACCTTCGTCGATTTCCTCGATGCTCTCGGCAAAGAACTTGCCCAGCATCCCGACGCCATGCACGGCCAGCGCGAGCACGCCGGGGAAGGGGCCCAGCCCCACCGCCGCGACGAAGACCAGCGCCAATATCAATTCGTTGATACTGCGGATCACGTTCAGCATCTGGCGCGTGGCGCGATACAACCACGGGTTGACGTGCAGGTTGCGCGCGGCCAGGAACGACACGGGCAGGGCGCCCAGCACACCCAGCAAGGTGCCCCAGATGGCGATTTGCACCGTTTCGATGGCCGGCGCCGTCAGTGAATTCAGGATGCGCCAGTCGGGGGGAAAGGTCCGGCTCAGGAAGTCGGCAATTTGCGGAATGCCGGCAGCCAGCTCGGCGGCGCTCAGTTGCGCGCCTTGGGCGCTCCATTGCAGCGCCGCCATCGTCAGCGCCAACGCCGCCATGACCCATGCCCAGCCCTTCACGCTGGTGGGCAAGGGCGCGACCCACAGGTATTTCTTGTCGTCCATCTCAGGCTCCTTTATGCGCGGCTTGCAGCGTTTCGGCGGAAAACGGCGCGTCGCCGCCGGCATGGGGCGCGCCGCCGACGGGCTCGGCACCGGGGTAGATGCGGGCAAGGTCGGCTTCCTGCATGGCGCCGGGCAGGCCGTCGTACACCACGCGACCGTGCGCCAGCCCCACGATGCGGTCGGCAAATTCCCTGGCGTAATCGACCTGGTGCAGGTTGCAGACGACGGTGATGCCAAGCTCACGCGTGGCGCAGTGCAGATAGCGCATGACCAGCCGCGCCGTCTTCGGGTCCAGGCTGGCGACGGGTTCGTCGGCCAGAATCACGCGCGGCCGTTGTGCCAGCGCTCGCGCAATGCCGACGCGCTGGCGCTGGCCGCCCGACAGGGAATCCGTGCGGGCTTGCGCCTTGTGCGCCAGGTCCACGCGCGCCAGGCATTCCTGCGCCAGCGCGACGTCGGCGCGGCTGAACAATTGCAGCACCGAAGTCAGCACCGGCACGGCGCCCAGCCGCCCGGTCAGCACATTGCGCAATACCGACAGGCGCGGCACCACGTCATGGTGCTGGAAGATCATGGCCACCTGGCGCCGCAGCGCACGGGTGTCACGGTCGGCCATGGCGTTGATACCCGCCACGGTCATCTCGCCCGCGTCCGCCTGGACCAGGCGGTTCATGCAGCGCAACAGCGTCGACTTGCCCGCGCCGGACTGCCCCAGAATCACCAGGAATTCGCCGGCGTCCGCTTGCAGATCCACGCCGCGCAGCACGTCGTTGGCGCCGTAGCGCTTGGTCAGGCCGCGCAGCGTGATCATTTCATGCTCCGCAGGTCCAGCTTGAGCACCTTGGCGGTGTCGCGCACCACGTTGTAGGCGGCGTCGGTGGTCGGCTGGAATCCGTTGAGCATGCCTTGGTCGCCCCACGGCACGTCCTTGATGTTGGCAAGCGCGCGCGCCACCTTTTCCTTGACGGCGGGGTCCAGGTCCTTGCGCCAGACCATGGGCGATTCCGGGATGTCGCTGGACGTCCACACGACGCTCAACTCATCCTGGCGCAGCTGGCCCTTCGCGATGGCACTGGCGTAGATGCGGTCGGCGACGGCGGCGGCGTCAACTTTTTTATTGGCCACGGCCAACAGGCTGGCATCATGCGAGCCCGAGAACACCACGCGCGAGAACAGCTTGGCGGGGTCATAACCGGCTTGCTCAAGCCCGGACTTGGGGAGCAGGTGGCCCGATGCCGAGCTGGGGTCGACAAACGCAAAGGTGTGGCCCTTCAGGCCTTCCACGCTATTGATGCCGCTGTCCTTTCGCACCACGATCAGGCTTTTATAGGCGCTTTTGCCGGACTTCTTGGTCACGGCGACCGAGAACGCCTCGACATCGGCGACGGACGCCGCCAGCACGTACGAGAACGGTCCCAGATACGCAACGTCCAGCTTCTTGGCGCGCAGGGCTTCGATGATGCCGTTGTAGTCGGTTGCCACGAACGGCTTCACTTTCATGCCGGTCTGTTGCTGCAACTGCTCGATCACCTGTTTGCTGGATTCGATCATCGCCTGCGAATCCTCGGCGGGGATCAGCCCGATAGTGAGAGTGTCTTGCGCCGCGTGGGCGGCCGTGGCAGTCAAGACGCAAAGGGTGATCGCCGCGGCGGCGGCGGTGAATGAGCGGCGGGCGGTAAAGCGAAGGGGGGCTTTCATGGCAAGCATCCTGGCGTGGTGGAAGGGAATGCCAGGAAGCTTAGGGATGTCACATGTCCTTCATATTATCGATTTAGCATCCGTTTCATCACTCATCCATAGATGGAATCTATATGTCGGTTGCCCGCCTGCGCGCTTTTCTGGCCGTCGCGCGTCACGGAAGTTTCAGCGCGGGGGCCCGCGCGCTGGGCTTGGCGCAACCTACCTTGACCACGCAGATCCAGGCACTGGAAAAGCAGCATGGCGTGGAACTGTTCCATCGCCGTGGACGCGGCGCGCAACTGACGCAGGTCGGGCTGGCGCTGCTGCCGGTGGCCCAGCAATTGGGCGCCTTGGAGTTGGACGCCTTCAACCTGCTGCATGACGCGGGCAAGCTCAATACCGGCAAACTGCGTATTGGCGCGGTGGGCCCGTTTCATGTCATTGAAATGGTGGACGCCTACCACCGTCTTTACCCGGGCGTGGACATGTCGATACGAGTGGGCAATTCCGCCGAGGTTCTCGCGGACCTCACGAACTACGTGACCGACATTGCGGTGCTGGCTGGCGCGCGCGACGAACCTGGCCTGAGTGCCGAGCATTACGCCAGTCATGCCGTCATCTTGTTTGCGCCCGTGTCCCATCCTCTGGCGCGGTTCGACAGCGTGCCGCTGTCAGCCCTGCAGGATGCGCCCTTGTTGCAACGGGAAGCCGGATCGACCACACGCGCCGCCCTGGAGGCTGTCCTGGAGCAAGCCAATGTGCGGCCACGCCCCGTCATGGAAGTCGGCAGCCGCGAAGCGCTGCGCGAGGCCGTGGCGCGGGGGCTGGGCCTGGGCACGGTGTCGGAGGCCGAGTTCATCCCGGATGCGCGGTTTCGCCTGATACGCATTCACGGCGACCCGGTACGCACGGAAACCTATCTCTATTGCCTGAAAGAACGCCGGGATAGCCGCTTGCTTTCGTCTTTTTTTGACCAGGCCCTGGCTCTGCGGGACGCACCGCACCCACGATGAAGGGCCGCCCTTTACGTGATGGATCAGCGCGCCGGCAGCAGATATTTCATCGCCTGCATGAAGCCTCGTGGTGCGACGGTAAGATGATCCTCGTCGTTCAAGACCACTGACTTCAGTTTCAAGCTTGGGTACTTCCTGCTTTGCAGCGCCGCTTCCAACGCCCGGTTGTCGGCAACCATGTCCACCGTCTGGTTATAGCGTCGATCACCCTTGCGCAAGGCTTCATAGGCGCCGACATAAAGATAGACGTTCGCACTCAGATCCTGATGTTGCTTGGCATAGCTCGCTTCGAGCTTCAAGGCATGTCGCTTGTCGTACCAGAGAGACGGACTGCCCAGGATATAGCTGCTGAACAGGCCAGGTTCGGTGAAAAGGATTTGCGCCCCAAGCAATGCGCCGTAGGAGTGCCCCAGAAATATTGTTTTGGCAGGGGCCGTCCGGTAGTGAGCGTTGATGAAGGGCTTTACCTGATCGCGCAGATACTTTTGATAGGCCTGCGCCTGACCATGGATGGCATTGGGTGGTGCAGTACTTGGGCCGTTCGGTGTCGGCGTGTAATCACGCTGGCGGCTGATCCCGCCATTCTCGCCTTTTCCATAGGACAGGCCGACCAGAATGAACTCTTCGACCTGGGGACCTTCAACATTCAGGCGGCGCGCCAGCTGGCGGATGATCGGGAAAGCGTAGTCGGCGTCGGTCGCATACAAAACGGGGTAGCGCCGCTGTGGCTGCGTGCCATAGGAGGGCGGCAATGCGACGAAGACCTGGTAGCCGCGTTTGGAAATGGGATCGGGCACGTCCCATACCTCGCTATCGGGTATCTCGTAGGGGTGTCCGTTTCCAGACTGCATCCTTGGCGGCGTTGGGGCCTGAGCGTACGTCGCAGCGCTAAAAGCGCCGAAGCTGATAATAAGGGCGACCAACAGGGCATTTGGAAAACGTCGATGCATGCGGATTCTTTGGATATACGCCCCGCCTTCAGCACATGGGAATGACGCAGCCCATGATGAGTGGCGTGTTTGCGCAGCAGTAGGGCCGCATATCCTAGCTGATTCGATCTTCGCGCGCCCGCCGACCCGCCTGCGAACTTGAATCTTTAATTGCGTTCTCGGCGGGATCCATGCGCTTCGGCATAAACGCGGGTAAATTCTGCGCCCAGCAGAAACACCTGGGCCGCGTAATAAACCCAGATCAGCACGATCACCAGCGACCCCGCCGCCGCGTACGACGAGGCGACGGACGCCTTGGCCATGTACAGGCCGATCAAGAATTTCCCGATTTCGAACATAACGGCGGTGACGAACGCCCCGGTCCAAACGTCTCGCCACGCGACTGAGACTTGGGGCATAAATCGGTAGATCATCCCAAAAAGCAGGGTGAGTATGCCCAGGGTAATTGCCTCGTTGACCAGTTGCAGAAGTATCCCCCAGCCCGGGATGCCACCGCCCAGCCAACTGCCCAATGCGGCCAGCACCGTGCTGACGACAAGCGAGACGAGCAATAAAAACGCCAATGTCAAAATCAGGCCAAAGGAAAGCAGGCGCGCGCGGATCAGGGCCCAAATGCCAGACTGCTTCTTGGCGTTCACCTTCCAGATGCGGTCCAGCGCGCTTTGTAGTTCCGAAAATACTGTCGTCGCCCCGACCATCAGCACCACGACGCTGATGACCGTGGCTGCGATGCCCTGCGCGGGTTCTTGCGCACCCAATACGACACTTTCCACCGCTTTGCCACCCTCTGCGCCGACCAAGGCGCTGACTTGCTCCAACAACTGCCCCTGCGCGGCTTCGTGGCCCCAAAAGAACCCCGCGATACCGATCACGATAATAAGAAGTGGCGCCAGCGAGAAAACCGTGTAGAACGCGATGGCGGCGCCCATGCTGGGTGCATAGTCGTCCAGCCAGTTCGTCACCGTTTGCTTAACTAACGCATAGAAGCCTTTGATAGCCATTTCCACACTCTCAGAGCATGCAGAGATGTAGCAAGTGGCGTGCCACCCCTGTATCAAGCGCCGCCTGGCGGGAATGCCAGCGCATCTGTGGTGTCAGTCTGACACCATTGTTCCATTCATCGCGTTAAAGAAGAACGCCGCGAGAATCACCCGCAGCGTTCTTCACAACTGGAGCAATTCACGGGGCCAGCTTCGATATCTTTGTGCCCTCCAGCGACACACCCGCCATGAGGCCTCCGTTGTTCATCACAAAGCCGACGATTGGCTTCTGCGCCGTGTCCGTGTCAATGCGCCCATTCGCGCCGACATTGACGACGGCAACGGTGGCGTCCGCGCCGACCGTCCAGCCGCTACTTTTACGGAACTTGCTCAGCGATTCGTCTGTCATGAACAGCAAAACCATTGCTTTCGACTGTGCACCGGCCTGGAAGCCGATGGAGCCTGCCGTGGTGCTGTAATAGCCGGCCTCCGTGCCACCCACACGCAGAACGCCGTTGCCGTGCTCGGCGCCGACAATGAAGCTGCCGCTGAGCACATCGGGAAAGACGAGCACGCCTCTGGCGCGTGCCACCAGCTCCTTGGACTGGGGAGACGCTTGATAAAGCCTGCTAAGTGTTGCGTCGGCAGCGCTATTCAGCGATTGGCGCGTTTCGGAAGTGGTCGATGTGGAAGATTTGGAAGCGGTAGTGGTCGTGCAGCCCGAAAATTGCAAGACTGCGGCACAGCTCAGCGCGGTTGCGATACTGACACGACGCAAGAAAGGCACAGTACTAAACATGGAATTCTCCTATTTGTTGTCTTCTGCAATGACTTAAACGACCATTGCCCTCCCCATATAAGGCAAACGTTGGTAAACATGGCGCCGACTCGGCCGCGAGATGGATTCATCGGCTAGCGACGCCATTCCTGGTTTGCCGGGCAAGCTTCCACTGCTCTGGTGCCATCACCGTGCGAAAGCCCAGATGAGACATGGCGTTCATGGGGTCGTTACCCCGGCGGGCACTGGTGCGATAACTGATGCAGTAGGTGTCACTGCACAGGAATGACCCCCCACGCGTTACGCGCTTAGGTGCGCCGCCGGGTACCTGGCCGTCGTCGGGATCGAAGCTGTCGGCTGGCCCCGCCGGATCTGCCGCAGGCCGGCGGTACTGTTCCTGTATCTTGAAGGCGTCGGCGCGATACCAGTCGGATGTCCACTGCCAGACGTTGCCCGCCATGTCGTACAGCCCGTAGCCGTTGGGCGAGAAGCTGCCCACCGGCATGGTGCCGATCTGCACCATTTCGTCCTTGACGACCGGGAAGGGCTGGTTTTGCCGGGCATCCCAGATGTTGGCCATCGTCTTGCCCTGCGGCAACAATTCCTCGCCCCAGGCATAGGTGGCTTGCTCGAGGCCGCCGCGCGCCGCCATTTCCCATTCCGCTTCGGTGGGCAGGCGTTTGCCGGCCCATTTCGCGTAGGCCTTCGCGTCCTCATACGAGACCTGCACGACGGGATGGTCGTCCTTGCCGGTGAGCGAGCTGTCCGGCCCTTGCGGATGCCGCCAGCTTGCACCCGCCACATAGCGCCACCAGCGTGAGTAATCGCGCAGCGACACCTCGGACTCCGTGCCGACGAACACCATCGCGCCCGGCACCAGCAGGCTGTCGTCAGGGCGCGGCGTGCCGGGCGGCAACTGCACCTTCAGATCTTCCCATTTCGGCTTTTGCTCGGCCGTCGTGACGTAGCCCGTGGCTTCAACGAAGCGGCGGAACTGCGCGTTCGTCACATCGTTCACGTCCATCCAGAAGCCGCTGACGGATACTTTGTGCGCTGGCATTTCATTGGGTTGCGCAAGCTTGTGGCTGCTGCCCATCAGGAATTCGCGCGCCGGTACCCAGGCCATGCCCGCGGGTCCGTTCTTGCCGTCGCCCAGCACCACCTTTACCGGCTGCGGCTGCCCGTCGTCGCTCAGAAGCACGTAGGTGGTGCCTGCGGCGACTCCGAGCGCGATCCCGACCAGCACCAATGCGGTGGCCAGACGTGACTTACGTTGTCCATGTTTTGCCATCGCGGTCACCGATATCAAACAGAAAAAAAAGATCTGACAGACTGGCGTTTGGCAGAGCTGGCTGCTTGCGTGGAAGGATCGGATGGCCTGCGGCCGACCCGGTCCACGCAATGAAAACGCCGCCCTAGTTCCCCGAAGGCATTGGCAGAGCGAAGCCTTCCTTGGCCAAGCCGTCCCGTATGTGCTGGAAGCGTTCGTACTGCGACAAGGTGATCGGCCCGTCATAGACCTCGCTTTGCGCCTTGCGAGGGGGGTACTTCACATACGTCTTCATGAGGTCGGCGGCGGCTGCGTTCATCGACACTATCGTCCAGGTTCGTTCCGTGACGTTGCTCATGAAGATGTCGTAGCGCTCCTGTGGGTCCGCCCACAAGTCAAAGACCTGCGGAACGGCCGCGACATAGGACTCCGCACCCTTCCAGCCCAGGTTGGTGTCGACGGCCAGTCCGCCCGTCTTCACGCCGTTGTCGCCCCTCAGATTGAACACGGCCTTGTAATTGCCCACGCGAATGGCCCCCGGCGACAACTCGTTTTCCGTGAAATAGAACCACGACTTGCGTTCAGATTTGCCAGTGCCGAACAGCACCGGCGACATGTCGTAGCTATCGAACACAATGGGTTTGTCCGCGCGATCATTAACGGGCAGTTTGATGCCCGCCATTGATGCGAAGGTCGCCATCAGGTCAAGCCCACCCAAGATGTTGTGGTCCGTCGAGGCGGGCGCAATCTTGCCCGGCATCCAAGCGATGGCGGGAACGCGATTGCCGCCTTCTCGAACCGTGCCCTTGGTGCCGCGGAAGGGGGTGTAGCCCGCATCGGGGTAGACGTCCTGCCAAGCGCCATTGTCCGTCGTGTAGAAGACCAGCGTGTTCTTGTCCAGCCCTAACTCCCGAACCTTATCCATGATCCGCCCAATTCTCGCATCCAGCTCTACGACCGAATCTGCATACTTGCTCTTGGACATCGACTTACCCTTGTAATCAGGGTCCGGCATATTTGGCTGGTGGACCTTCATGAAGTTAATGTTCATGAAGAACGGCTGCTCGGATTTAGCGTTGCGGTCCAGGTACTCGAGCGAGGCCTTTTCGACGTAGCGGTCGAAGAAGGGGATACCGACCACGCCTTCCTTGCCGTTCACGACGGGCGTATCGACGTACTGACCATTGATCTTGAATTCCTCTCGCGCGGTTTCGCCCGCGTTACCCGACAGGGCACCGCGTGTCACCTTCTGGAACATCGCGCGCAGTTCAGGATCCATATCCGGGAACCAGGTTGGATCCGCATAGGTATAGGCGTTGAGATGGTACAAGCCGGCGTATTTCATCTCGTCGTAGCCTTGGGCATTTGGCAGCGAGTAGTCCGCTTCGCCCAGGTGCCATTTTCCGCTGAAAAAGGTCTTGTAGCCGCCCGTTTTCAGGACTGACGCCAACGTCCATTCTTCCTTGGGCAAGCCACCGCCTTGTCCTTGGAACGCCACCGTCGTCATGCCGCTGCGATTGGGGATGCGGCCGGTTTGCATGGCAGCCCGCCCTGGCGTGCAGCTGGGTTGGGCATAGAACGAGAAGAAGGTCATCCCCTCTTTGGCAAGCCGGTCGATATTGGGAGTGGGCATTCCGCGCCCCACACCGCCGCCGTAGGGGCCGAGGTCTCCGTATCCTGTGTCGTCCGACACGATCAGAATGATGTTTGGCTTGCGCGGTTCCTGCGCTATCGAGGCAGTAGAGAAAACCGCGGCGGCGACAAAAAGGGCCGCTGCGCCCGACGAAAATATTCGTTTGGTCGTCATCTTCAACGCTCCGCTGAAAGATAAATAAATCGACCGCACGAAGCTTTAAACCGCGCGGCGCTCAGGCATACGGGTTCACTTTGGCATACGTACTGGAGTTCAAGGGCAAGCATTTTCTCGCCCTTGAGCGGATGTATTTTCACCTTCTTTAAAGAGCTGTCAATCGGTATATACCGCTGAAGACGCGGACACGGTGAGTCGCCTGAGCAGGCCGGACCGGGATAATCGCACTACCCTTCGGACCATCGGTTGAATTCGATGCTGGCGCAGAAAATTGCCATACGTTTTTACCCGCGCATGAGCGAAAAAAAACTGAAGTGATACCGTTAAATTCGAAGTAATCTAACCGCGAGAATTAGCCGCACTGTCCCGGCAGGCGTCGCCCCAGAACCACTATGTTGGCAGGAAAAAGAAGCGGGCAGGACGCTAATCAGTTTTGGTTGCGCTGTGCCCAACCGTTTCCTATATCCCGTAGCCAGTGGCTGCTTCGAGCCTCGCTGCCGACGAATACGCCGCCGGTCAATGGTCACAATGAGACGGGTATTGGAGCTCTGAACATTTTCACCGCATACCTGATCGATTCCCGAAATCCACCGGTTAGATGACTGGCTCGTGCGCGGGCCGAGGCGGGGCGATGATAAAGCACATAATTGGATGTCTGGCAGGCGGCCTCTTCTACGCCGGACCCGGTTTCGCCGCCGACCAGGTTGCTACGTCTGGGCCCGACGTACGGCATTCAAGCGAATGGGAGTTTTCAGTCACGCCCTATGTCTGGGCGCCGGCGCTTTCTGGAAAGGTGTCTCACCGACGTTTGCCGGTCATCGATGTAGACACGAGCTTTGATCAGATCTTGGATAACCTGGATTTCGCGGCGATGCTGAGCGGCGACGCACGTAAGGGCCGGTACAGCTTTTTCGGCGATCTGATTTATGCAAAGGTCGGCGCCCAGGGCGACACGCCCCGTGAGGTCGTGGCGACCAGTGCGGACGTCCACAGCAAGACATTCACCGGTCTACTGGGCGCGGGGTATTCGGTCCTTGATCAGTCACCTCACAGCCTTGACGTCGTGGCGGGTTTGCGCGTTTGGTCCGTAGACACCGACATCACGCTGAAGGGCGCACGCGTGGATGGCAGGAAAAGCAGCGATGGCGCCACATGGGTGGATGCCGTGGCAGGTGTGCGGGGACGCTACGTTTTCACTACAAAGCTGTATGCGGCGGGATGGGGGCTGGTAGGCGCGGGCGGCGCGAATGCGGACTGGGATGTTGGAATCGGCATTGGATACAACATCAGCAAGAGCTTCTCGGCGACTGTTGGCTACCGAGCCTTGGGCGTGGATTACAGTGCCGGCGGCTTTAAGTTCGATGCTGTGCTTCACGGCCCAATGGCTGGCTTGACTATCCGTTTTTAAAGGTCAGTGCTGAGCCGATCCACCTATTAAATTTAATAAATGGAATAGAGCTTCATGGACACCAAACTACCGAAAGCACTTTGTCACGCGATGCTGGTGATTGCGTCCTTCACATCGTCCTATGCCTGCGCGGAAATCAGCCCCTCCGAAACGCGGACAATCGCAGAGGAAGGGTACATCTACGGTCTTCCTATTGTGATGAACTACGCGATCATGTACGAGTACGCCGTAGACAAGAACTCGAGCCAGTACAAGGCACCGTTCAACCAGATTCGGAGCTTGCACCATGTCGCCAACTACAAGGACACGGCCATCATCTCGCCAAACAGCGACACGCCGTATTCCATGATGTTCATGGACGTGCGCAGCGAGCCGATCGTGTTATCGGTACCCGCGGTGACAAAGCCTCGGTACTACACGGTTCAGCTTATTGACGGCAACACCTACAATTTCGGCTACATCGGAAGCCGTTCCACCGGGGACGACGCTGGCGATTACATGATCGCTGGCCCCAATTGGAAGGGCGCCACTCCACCAGGTGTCAGGAAGGTTTTTCATTCCGCAACGCAGCTTCCGTTCGCGGTTTTTCGGACCCAACTGTTCAACCCGGCCGACATGCCCAACGTCGTCGCTATTCAATCGGGCTATAAAGCACAGCCACTTTCCACCTATCTCAAGCAGCCGGCACCTCCTGCCGCGCCCGCGATCGATTTTCCAAAAATCAACAACGATCTGGCAAAGACCGACTTTTTCACGTACCTGGATTTCGCCTTGCAATTGAGCCCGGCCGCGCCGGACGAAGTGGAAATCCGTGCGAAGCTTGCTCGCCTGGGCATTGGCGCAGACAAGAAGTTCAGCTTCGAGGAGCTGTCCGCTGATCAAAAGAGCGCCGTCGTTCAAGGCATGCAGGATGGGCACGCCAAGGTCGAAAATGCGATCAAGAATCTAGGCACGAAAGTCAACGGCTGGAACATCGTGGGGGCCGGCGGCGACAGTGCCTTCTACCACGGAGACTGGCTCAAGCGGGCCGCAGTGGCGCAGGCGGGCATATATGCCAACGATGCTGAGGAAGCCACGTACCCGCTGACCACGACCTTGCCCGATGGCGAACTGCTTGACGGTAGTAAACACAACTACACCATCACCTTTCGCGACGGACAGCTGCCGCCGGTCAATGCTTTCTGGTCGGTGACCATGTACGACGGCAAGACGCAGTTGCTGATCGAGAATTCGATTGGTCGCTACCTCATTAACTCGCCGATGCTCTCGAACATGACGAGAAACGCGGATGGCTCGCTGACGCTGTACCTTCAGAAAACGTCCCCCGGCGCGGACAAGGAGAATAACTGGCTGCCGGCACCGAACGATCTCATGTACTTGGTAATGCGCCTCTACTGGCCGACGACCGAGGCGCCTTCCATCCTGCCTCCCGGGAAAGGCACTTGGAGTCCCCCGCAGATTGTCAAGGTGATGTAACCCACCAAGAACGATTGCCCCGGGCGGCCTCAAAAGGCTGCGGGGGGCATGGCGATTTCTGTCAGGCGTTGCCCGTCGTTGCCATCCTCGACTCTCCAGCCTCGGGTGTTTAACATCTTTCGTATCTCATCGGCTTTTGCCCAGTTCTTTGCCTCTCGGGCTTGAGCGCGTTCACCGAGCAGCACCCGGATACTTTCCGGAATGTCAGACGCAACTGGGTTCCAATCTCGCAACCCAAGGCCCAGTACAAAATCAAAGCTGTCCACAGTCGCTTTCAAGGTCGCAGGTAGGAGGTCGCTCTTGACGAGTTCCCATAGCACGGCCAATGCCCTCGGCAGATTCAGGTCATCATTCAATTCGGCGTTGAAGCGCGCGGCGAAATCTGGATCGATGCGGCCACCGTCCGGCCAACCGGAATAGAGATGCCGCAGCCGGTTCAAGGCTGTCTGCGCTGCACCTAGAGACGCCCAACTGAAATGCAGCTTGCTCCGGTAATGAGCTGTCATGCACAGGTAACGGTAGGCAAGCGGATCGATGTTCCGACTGCGCAGCGTCTGCAGGCGAACAAAATCCCCACTCGACTTCGACATCTTGCTGTCGGCATTGAGTGTTAGAAAATGTCCGTGTATCCAGAAGTTCGCAAGACGAGTGCCGTGGGCCGCTTGTGTTTGCGCAATTTCGTTGCTGTGATGCACGGCGATATGGTCTTCTCCGCCACAGTGGATGTCGAACCAGATGCCGAGGTGTTTCGCCGACATGGCCGAGCACTCAATATGCCAGCCCGGAAATCCACGCCCCCATGGGCTATCCCATTCCATCTGCCGTACTACGCCCTGCGGACTGAACTTCCATAGCGCAAAATCCGTGATGTTCTGTTTAGCGCCAAGTGCTACGCGCTTGCCCGCCTGCAGGCCGGCACGGTCGAGCCGGGCCAGAAAGCCGTAGTCGTCCTGTTTGCTTGTGTCGAAATAGAGACCGTCGTTGGTCTTATACACGTAGCCGGACCGGTCCAACTCGCCGATAAACGCGATCTGTTCGGCGATGTGATCGGTTGCGCGGCACCATACCGTCGGCTCCAGCAAGTTGAGGGCATGCCAATCCGCGACGAAGGCCTCGGTGTAGCGCTGAGCAATGGCATATGCGGACTGCCCGGTCCGTCTGCTACCTTTTTCCATCTTGTCTTCGCCTTCGTCGGCATCCGAAGTCAGATGACCGACGTCGGTGATATTAACGACGTGACGGACCTCATACCCGTTGCGAATGAGTACCCGGCGCAGAATGTCTTCAAACACATACGTTCTTAGATTGCCAATATGCGCATGGTCGTAGACGGTGGGTCCGCAGCAATACATGCCGACGTGGCCAGCGTGGATTGGCGTGAACGAGCGCACGGTTCGCGACCAGGTGTCGTACAACGCAAGTGGCATCAACTCTCTCCGTGCCGAAGGGCGCAGGTAAAAACAAAAAAGCCGCCGGTTTTGCAACGGGCGGCCAGAGGCGATTGATTCGACGTATAGCTAATGGCTAGACGCAGTTTCCCCTCGGCACGTTCTGACAACATGCACGGACCAGCGAAAAGAGGGATTTGACGCGAGTAGTCATGCCTCCAATCCTAGCGGCTTTTGGTTGCGCAGGTCAATGCTGGCAAATGACCGGTTTCCGCGATGTCTTTCGAAGGACCGTTCGTGGCCGACTGTAGCCGGCTGTCGGGCCATTGAGACGTGCCCGAAGCAGCCGGGCGCTAGATCCAAAAGAGGGCATTCGAGTAAAGTCCTTTTTTTCCCGCCAGCATCAGCGAACTGTCATGCCTAAGACATCGCCCCGAACCAGGTTCCTCGTGACGTTTACCAACGCAGTGAGCACATGACGGGCCGTCCGGATGCCCCGAGCCGCCGACGGCCGTGCATACAGTCGATGGTGGCCCTCGCCGTCGCGGCCTTGATCGGCTGGGGTTGCTTTGTGGGAGCGGCCGAAGTGGTGGAAAGCCTGCACTCCGGGGTGCTCAACAACCGCAAAGGACCTGACATCCTTGCAGCCGAGCAGCCCCTCCTTTACTGGGCCCTGATCGGCTTCTACACGGCGGCAACCCTGACCGCCGCCGGCTTGGCGCTTTTGGTGCTGGCCATTGCCATGCGCGGTCTGATTGGTGCAAGAGGCTCTGATCGATGAATGACCGTCATCAATTGGAAACGCTTCCGCCGAAGTGTGCGATGGTGAGATGGCCAATCACGCGGACGCAATTGGCTAAATTCTCCGGCTTGGCCGACTGACCGCTCCTGCCCGGGAGCCGTCTACTATCAGCGACGGCTATCCGAACCCGTGGATAACCGCAGTGGGACAAATGGTGGACAGGCTCCGCCTGACCACGCGCTTGTCCACAGGGCATGCCCACCGGCTACCCGGGTTTCACCCTCATACCCACCGAGGGCGCGTCCGCAACAATGGGAAAGTCACTGCGCGCCTGCGGATTGCGGGCTAGCGTCAATCCAGTTGTCGAACGACGCATCGGAGCCCTGGAGCTGGGCCGCGCGACTCGCGGTGCCAGTACCCAGGTCCGCCTCGTGCACCGAGCCCTGGGCGCCAATGACGAAGCTAGCGATCCCGCTCTGGCCGTAGCGGGCGGGCCAGGCTACGATCCAGTAGCTACGAGGGGAGGGCAGCACCTTGTAGCGATAGCCGTAATACGCGTCCGCCGCCGGCACGTCCGGGCCCATGGCCAGCGCGTCGGGGCCGAAGGCCTGCAACGGGTAGCCGCGCAATTCGGGCCAGTACAGGCCGTCGGTGGTGCCGGGCTGGCTGACCAGCCGGTCGGCGTAGCGGCCCTGGCCCGCGCCGTTCTGGTAGCGGGTCTGCGCGGCCTGCAGCGCGCGCAGGGTATCAATGGCCTTCAGTTCGTTGCGGCCAATAGCGCGGCGCCGGATTTCCGCCTTGCCTGCCGCTGGGTCGAAGCGCCACCCTTGCGCCACCCGCACGATCGGCACCGGCATGGTCCAGCCTGAATCGCCCACGCCAAGCCACGCGGCCCGGTCACCGTCGGCCACGATCTCGTGCTTCTGGGCCCAGGCGGCCAGGAACAGATAGATCTCTTCCTGCGCGACGCCGCCTGGCACGATCTGCCGGTAATTAGGCCCTAGCACCTTGGCTACGGCTTCGCGGTCGCTCGTGGCCAGGGCTTGGCCGAACGCGTCGGCAGCTGCCTGCTGCGTGGGGTACACCTGCTGCGCCGCTGCTGGCGCCGCCAGGGCTGCCAGCGCCAGCATTGCGGCGGCGCCGGCCAGCTGGACGCAGCGGCTGGAGTATTGTGCGAGTGCATTCATCATGGAGACTCTGTTGTTCATGGGACCTACCTCCGGCCGCCGAAATGGTCGCCGCTAGTGAGATGTCCACCGTCTCCTGTTCGCCCGCCGCGCCCCGTGTGACCACCCTCGCCACCGCGCGGCGCGGACGCCGCACGTTCGCCGCGCTGTGCCTGCTCGCGCATGTGGTCGCCGTTGCCGGCGTCACGCAGCGCGTTGTGGTCGTTGTTGGCGCGCGAGCGGTCGCGCGCCGCCGCTGCATCCGCGTGCTGGCGCTGGGCCGCCGCCTCGCGGTCCGCCGAGGTGGTACGACGGTCCGTCGAAGGGGGCCTGCGGTCTGTCGCAGGGGTGTGGCGGTCGGTTGATGGTTCAGGACGGCCGCTCGGAGTGCGGTTGCCGTCGCCGCCCTGTCCAAGGTGGCTGCCGCCGCGCGGCTCCACATGGCCTGTGAGGGGCTGGCCAGTGCGACCCTGAAACGATTGCGCGGCGCGGTCTCGCGCCGCATCGCGCGAACCGGGCACGAGCGGCGGGCGGCCCTGGCTCCGGTTCTGCAGCCCGGCTTGGCGCTGGCCGTCGAATCTTTGGCGGCTGGCCGAGTCGGCGTAGGGTGCATTGCCGCGATTAGCGGGGTTGTGGTGCCAGGCCGCGTGGTTGCTGTTGACGCTGGCGGCGCTGATGCGCTGGTTCACGTTGATATTGTTGTAACGGTTGACGTTGATGTTCACGTCATGGTGGCCCCAGTTGAAGCCGCCCCATACAGAATCCACCGCCGCCACGCCTAAGCCGAAGCCGATGCCGGCCACCAACGACGTGGCGAAGACGGAACCCGGCGGCGGCGGATAGTAGGCGGGGGGCTGGGCGGGATAGGGCCACGTGCCGTACACCACGGTCGGGTTGTAGCTGGGCACGTAGATCACCTGCGGATCGGCCGGCTCGATCACTACCACGGTCTTGCCGCCGCCCGTATCGCTGGACGTGACCTTCTGCTGCGGGGTGCTCTTCAGGTTGCCGGCCTGGCGCGCCTGCGCCCGCAGCCGCTGCACCGAATCCATGACGGTGTCGGGCTGTGCCAAGAAGGCATCGCCCACGGATTTCACCCAGGCAGGCTGGCGGCCCATCAGGTCCATGACCGACGGGAACGCGACCAGGGACTTGACGCTGGGATCCCAGGATTCGGGTTCAACCGCTTTGACGGCCGCGTCGCCCGATAGGTCGGTATGTGTCGCGGACCACTGGGCCGCCACCGCGATATCGTCAGGGTAGGTGGCCCCCATGAGGACCTGGGACAGGAGGGAATCGGGATAGAGCGCCACCGGCGCTAGCAGCTGGTCTAGCTGCCCTTCGTCGAGCTTCGCCTGCGCTATGGCGGGCAGGCAGACGGTCAACGCCAGACATAGGCAGCCGAAGAACCACACTTGCAGTCGACGCATTTCCCGCTCTCCGTGGTCGTAACGTAACAGCCACAAACGGAGGGGTGAACCACCGGATATTGCGGCGACATAATATTTATTCGCGAAATCACGCACAGACGTGCCGATTTCGGGACAGGTATGTGCAAGAAACTTCTGAGCGTGATGGACGGTGTGGAGGTCCACATGGACTTAAGTGATGCCGTCAGCCAGATTGCCAGGCGCACAACCTTTTCAGAAAATGGCTTTGCCCAACGCATCGACGTGCAGGAAATCGTGGGCGAATTTACACCGTGCCGCCTAGGAAGGAGTTGAAAGAACTTTCATGTGAGACAAGCCAGCGAAAAAATGAGACATTGGGCCTCCAGCGCGGTGACGTCTTCGCTTGCCGATAGCAGCCCCGACACCGCATGGAAGCCGCAGAGGTAGTCTTTGAGCAGGCTCGTCATCGGCTTGCGAGCATCCAGCACCAGGCCGTGAATATCGTGGGCGCCCAGTATCTTGCCGATGCTGGCGCGGGGAATCGCCATGACCAGGCGCTCACCGGCATCCACTTGGCATTGGTAAGGGCGAGCAAGGTCAATGAAGCAGATTTCCCCCGGCCCCGCCACGACATCACGCTTGTCAAAATCACCGTGTATGGAACCTGCGACCACAACATGGACTAGAAAATGATCCAGCCCGCTGCGAGCAATCGTGGCGAGGTCGCGCTTGTAGTGCGGCCGCCAACTGCCGTTAAGAATCTCTTCGTCCGGCTGATAAAGCCTGATGGTGGTGTTTCAACCGGCACGATGGGCATGAAGCTTCCGTCGGCCACGATCCTTGCCGTGTAGAGGTCTGCCTCAGCCCGAACAAAGTTGTCGACGCCGACGATGGTTGGAGTATCCGGGGAGGTCTGCGCGTTTGCCGTTCCAAGAATTGCGATCGTCAGCGCGGCGATGCCTGAGGTCGATGGATATGACATGATCGTCCTTCAACCATATTGATTTGATACCACCACAGGAGGTGTTGCCGAGCTGGAATGTACAAGAACGTCTTGCGGCGGGTTTGCCATTTGATGCCAATAATGCAGGGCAGGAGCACGCCGATACGATGACGGTATTGATCGCCACCGCGGCAACTCAGCGGGTCATGCGCCATTGCGTAGCGTGGCCCGGAAACGCGAGGGAGCCAGCCCCGTCCAGCGTTTGAAGGCACGCGTGAAATGTGCCACATCGCTATAGCCAACCATATATGCGATGTCGGTGGCGGAATATTTGTCTGTCCCAATGAGGCGAAGCGCCTCGCTCCGACGAGTCTCGTCGAGCAGGCCCTGGAAATCGACGCCGGTGCGTATGAGGCGTCTCTGTATGGTACGCGGCGACATTCCTAGTTCTTTCGCGATTAAAACTAGCTTGGCTGTTTTGTGATCGGATATGTGGGCGATGAGCAGGCCGGCCGTGTCAATTGTTGACTGCAATGCCGCTGTGACCGTCGAAATATCGTCCTTCATTGCGCACAATGGACGGTCCAGCAGATCGCGGTCAAATTCAACCATGTCGTACTTTGCTCCCGTCACAATGTTGGGACCCAGAAAGGCCTCGAGCGCGTCGTCTCCCCTTGCGCTCCGTGCGGTCAAATGCACTCGTATGGCTGACGAGTCTTTTGCCATGAGCGGTATTTTTCGGAGTACGGCCAAACTTCCAAGAACGAACTGCAGGGGGTTCTCATCGAGTTGTCCGGAGAAACTATGAACCAGTTTTATGCTCCGGCTTTCCGTGACGAGACGCATCCTGCCGCCCTGGTGAAGCATTTTTGCGTGGGTGACGGCCATCGCGCAGGCCTGCGCGATATTTTCCGAGCGTACGACCAGACTTCCCCACGTGCCGAGCGAACGCAGATCCGTCAAATGTCCTACGTGGGCACCGCCAAACGGGTCTTGCGCGATGGCGGCCATTTCGTTCGCAATGCGAAAGCACGTGGCTCGGGGGAGCCAGATGTCAGGAGTCTGAAATATGTTGGGAGCAATCCCGAACCGTTGGAAGAATTCAAGGACAGACACGCCTCGACTTGCCAGGTAGGGCGCCATGTATAGAAGACTACGAAGCTTGATGCGGGGCCGACGGGGTGATATCGAATCAGACACGGGAATGTCCACGCGATGAACTCCGGTCCGGCCCAGGTATGTGGGAGGTTCTTGAGGCCATGGCTAGGTTAGCGAGTAATCAGTTTTTCGAAAACTCCAGGCCGGGAAATGATGCAGTAAATCGGCCGGAAGCGTGCAGCCGCCGAATCTACCTTGTGGCTTGTGCGAACCAGCTCGGAACTATCGGTATGAGACAACTGGCCGTGGATAATGAGACTTTTCCGGCGGACCATGGACGGCAATTTGTGGATTATTCAAACACCTTTGGGCTGATGTCGCCGTTTTCGAAAGCAATCAAGCGCATTGCATTTGGCATCGAATGGCAAGACACCGTTAACTCATTCTCCTAACCTAGCCTCGCCCTAGCGGCGAAGGGAAGTCACGGAGCAGATTGGGCCTCTCTTATTTTTGGGCTTGGACGCAGAGCGAAGACTGCCCGCATCCAGTCCAATGGTCACGAGTCCCACGGCTGCCGC
Source organism: Achromobacter sp. MYb9 (assembly GCF_002975275.1). Lineage (GTDB taxonomy): Bacteria > Pseudomonadota > Gammaproteobacteria > Burkholderiales > Burkholderiaceae_B > Achromobacter. The sequence goes on from NZ_PCOQ01000010.1 coordinate 142,115, forward strand.
GTCGGTGTTGAATGACGATGTCGTCGCGCATCAGTTTAATGATGCCCTAATACATCATCGTCGCTAACACTCGCCTCGCGAATAGGATTTATATATAAATTTGCACGCAGAAGTAATGTGCGACGGGGAAATGGTGACTATGCAGATCAATGCGGCGTGTACGGATTTATCATCGGAGCGTATGTCTGCTGAGATGGTGTACGTGCACAGTGGGACATTCTGGATGGGCTCTGACCATCACTATCCAGAAGAAAAACCGGCTCATCGCGTAGGTGTCGAGGGGTTTTTCATCGATAAAGCCCCAGTCAGCAACGCGCAGTTTGCCGAGTTTGTTGCGGCGACCGGTCATCGCACGTTTGCCGAATTGGCGCCTGACCCACGTGACTATCCCGGTGCATTGCCTGAGATGCTATATGCAGGGTCGCTGGTCTTTCGCCAGCCGTCCGGACGGGTCGACCTGAACGATTGGTCGCTGTGGTGGGAGTTCATGCGGAACGCCAACTGGCGCCAGCCCTATGGGCCGCACAGTAGTATTGCGGGATTGGATGATCATCCAGTCGTCCATGTCAGCCTCCATGACGCGCTGGCTTACGCCCGGTGGAAGGGGAAGGATCTCCCCACGGAAGCCGAGTGGGAATTTGCCGCTCGAGGGGGGCTCGAACAGGCTGAATATGCTTGGGGATCTGAATTTACCCCTAGCGGTCGTCATATGGCCAACACTTGGCAAGGATCGTTTCCGACGACCAATCATCATCTCGACGGATATTCCCGCACTTCGCCGGTAACTGCCTTCCCGCCTAACGGATATGGCATCTACGACATGATCGGAAACGTCTGGGAGTGGACATCGGACTGGTTTGCTCCCAGGCATGAGGTGGACACCAGGAAAACTTGCTGCATACCCAGAAACCCTCGTGGGGGCCTTGAGTCTGCCAGCTATGACCCGTGTCTGCCCAATATAAAAATCCCGCGCAAGGTGTTGAAAGGCGGCTCGCATCTGTGTGCTCCGAACTACTGTCGCCGCTATCGACCAGCGGCCCGACATGCCGAAGCAATCGACACCTCAACAAGTCATGTCGGCTTTAGATGTGTTGTTCGAACTGGAAAATTCAATGAAATTTAGCCTAAAAATCAAAAAAACGCGCTGGTTCAGTGTAGGCACGACACTGCTGATGTTGGGGTCGCCTGTGGTAGCTCAGGAATCGCTGCCCTTTGCTCCCACGCCCTCGGGAAGTAAAGCGGGGCCGACCATTGCCGAATCGACCTACAGCCCGCTGCCCGCTAAATCGCATCTGCCAAAGAACGCGCCCAATATCGTTGTGATTATGCTTGACGATGTCGGCCCGGCGCTTCCGAGCACCTTTGGTGGTGTGATTAATACACCCACCTTAAGCCGCGTAGCGGCAGAGGGGATCACCTATAACCGGTTCCATAATGCGGCAATGTGCTCGCCGACACGGGCAGCACTTCTGACGGGGCGCAATCATCATCGGGTCGGCTACGGCCAGATCGCAGAGCTGGCGAATGATTGGGATGGTTATTCAGGTCGAATTCCGCGCACTTCCGCGACAGCCGCTAAAGTGCTTGGCTATTATGGTTACGCAACGAGTGCCTTCGGAAAATGGCACAACACGCCAGCTAATGAAACTACGGCCGTCGGCCCCTACACGAATTGGCCGGCTGGACAGGGCGTCGGTTTCGACTACTTTTACGGCTTCCTTGCCGGTGAATCGTCGCAATGGGAGCCGGCGGTCGTTGAAAACACGGTTCGCGTGGATCCTTCTGAAGGTAAGAAGGAATATCACTTCACCGAAGATATGACGGATAAGACTGTCACATGGATCAAGCAGGTTCATGCCCTGACACCGGATCGGCCATTCTTCGTGTATTGGGCACCTGGAGCGTCGCACGGCCCGCATCATATTTTCAAGGAATGGGCGGACAAATATAAAGGTAAGTTCGACAAAGGTTGGGATGTGATGCGCGAAGATGTTTTTGCTCGTCAAAAAGAACTTGGCTGGATTCCGAAAGACACGGAATTGACGCCTCGGCCTAAGACACTTGCCGCATGGACCGATATTCCAGAGGATGAAAAGCCGTTTCAAAGCCGGCTTATGGAAGTGTTTGCCGGCTATACCGAACACGCTGACGCTCAGGCTGGCCGGTTGATCGATACTTTGGATGAGCTGGGCATCCGTGAAAACACACTCGTCTTTTACATTTGGGGCGATAACGGCTCAAGTGCGGAAGGCCAGAACGGCACGATCAGCGAACTCTTGGCGCAGAATGGCATTCCTTCCGAGGTTAAGGATCACATTCGGACCATGAACGAACTGGGTGGTCTGGATGTGCTCGGATCTCCCAAGGTGGATAACATGTACCATGCCGGGTGGGCTTGGGCTGGTTCTACGCCATATCAATCCACAAAGCTGATCGCAGCGCATTTTGGCGGAACTCGCACGCCGCTTGCGGTTTCGTGGCCAAGCAGGATTAAGGCAGATAACACGCCGCGTTCGCAATTCCATCACGTCAACGATATCGTGCCGACGATCTATGACATTTTGGAAATTGCGCCGCCGAAGCTCGTCGACGGGATCAGCCAAGATCCGATCGACGGCACCAGCATGACCTACTCTTTTGCATCCCCGACGGCGCCGGAACGCAAGGGTGAACAGTATTTCGAGGTCATGGGCAGTCGCGCCTACTATAAGGACGGTTGGATCGCTTCGGTATTTGGGCCGAGAATCCCATGGCAAACAGGCATCGACCCTGCAATCATGCAATGGTCACCGAAAAACGATGTCTGGGAGCTCTATGAGCTCAACAAGGATTTCTCGCAGGCGAAGGATGTCGCTCCCCAAAATCCCGATAAGGTGAATGAGCTGAAGATCGCTTTCGATGCGAGTGCGAAGGATAATAAGGTCAATCCGGTCGGTGGGGGATTATGGTCCATTGTTTTCCATCCTGAAGATGCTCCCTCCAATCCAGCCAAGATTTTCAATTACACACAGGAGGTTGTGGGTGTTCCCGAATTCACTGCACCGCGCCTTGGGTCACGAAGCAACCTTGTCACCATTGACGCGGATTTAAAACCCGACTCGAAGGGCGTGCTCTACGCGCTGGGGGCCGTCTCCGGCGGCCTGGCCGTGTGGGTCGAGAATGGAAAACTCAACTACGAATACAATCTGTTTGAGATCGAGCGGACCCAGTTGGAAACATCCGCTCCGCTTCCCACAGGGAAGGTCAAGATCGAGGTCGAAACGCGCAAGGTTGCTGGCGCCCGCCCGGCGCCTTTGGATATTGTCATCCGCGTGGACGGCAAAGAGGTCAGCAACGGGCGTGTCCCACGTTCCACGGCGCTCACCTTTACCGCCAATGACGCCTTTGACGTTGGTCGAGATAGCTATTCCCCGGTCTCACTTGCATATTTCGATCGTAAGCCTTTTACTTTCAACGGAAATATCCGTCATCTAAAGGTCGAATATTTGGACTGATCGTTGACAACTTCGGCTACGCCGCAGTAGGCGATGCGGCGGTCCCTCTCGACAACTTGATGAAGCATGCAACTGGCTTGAGGCCATCGGCATCCACCGGTCGAGGACAAGTTTGGTCGGTACCAAAGATCTTCTCTGATTTGGTGAGGTGACAACTTGCAAATGCCACAACCCATTGCCGTCCTTGGTGGCGGCTCCTTTGGACAGCGGTTCAGTTGTCGCGCCGATCAGCTTTCACTCTAACCACTGCGGATTCCAGACAATTTCCCAGAGGTGTCCGTCGGGGTCCTGAAAGTATCCCGAATAACCACCCCAGAACGTCTCGTGCGGTGGCTTGACGATCGTTGCCCCTGCCGCACCGGCCTGAGCCATGACAGTGTCAACTTCGACTTTTGACGAGACATTGTGACCAAGCGTCATCTGGGTCGGATTGAACGGCACTGTCGTCAATCCTGTGTCGTGAGAAATGCTCCTCTGCGGCCAGAGCGCCAAACGCAGGCCGGACTGCAAATCTAAAAACACAACGGCGCCGTGCTCGAATTCCGTGCCTACGATGCCATCGGTAGAAAGGCCTAACCCATCCCGGTAGAAGCTCAACGACACGTCAAGATCTTCAACGCCTAGGGTGATAACGGTAACTCGTGGCTTCATGTTCGTGCCTCCGTTTGAATTGCGAGTTTATCTCCGCCGTCTCTCAGTAGCGAGGGAAGTCGTCAACGAGGGATGCCCTTCGACCCATTGCGGCCACTAGCGGCGGAGCACCGGCGGCGCTGAGCCATTGTGGAACCGGTGTTCATGGTAGCGGCCACCTTTCAGAGATTTCTAGCCGACACCTCTACAGTGGAATGTCGCCGCGACGAGATCACGCCTGTAACACGATCATGACCTCACGATCTCTCCCATCGTCCAGCAAGGGAATTTCCCCTGATTTCTGCAGCACTCCATCAAGCGTCACGTAGCCCGCCCCATTTTCGGACTGTCCGCGCAGGGCGGTCACGGAGTACAGCGTAGCCCCGTGCCGATAGTGCAGCTTGAAGGTGTTCCAGTCCGCAGGCAGACAGGGGTGGAAGCTCAAGGAAGCGCCGCGCCGACGCATGCCTAGTACCGATTCCAGGATCAGGCGGTACATCAGGCCTGACGAGCCGGTGTACCAGGTCCAGCCGCCACGGCCTTGCTGCCCAGGCGTAGTGTAGATATCCGCCGCCATGACATAGGGCTCCACCTTGTAGACGGCGGTTTTTGCGGGGGAGTCGGAATGGCTAATGGGGTTGAGCATCGTGAGCAGGTCGCCGATGCGCGCGTTTTCTCCCAGGCCGCAGAACGCCATGGCGGTCCAGATGGCGGCGTGGGTGTACTGGCCGCCGTTTTCGCGCACGCCGGGCACATAGCCTCGGATGTAGCCGGGATTCAGGGCGGAGGAATCGAAAGGCGGGTCAAGCAGCCGTATCAGTCCGCGTGCGTTGTCGATCAGCCGCTCATCCACGGCCTGCATGGCAAGGCGGGCGCGGTCTTCCCGGGCGGCGTCCGACAGCACGGCCCAGCTTTGCGAGATAGCGTCGATCTGGCATTCCGGGTTCTCGGCGGACCCCAAGGGGCTGCCGTCATCGAAATAGGCCCGCCTGTACCACCCGCCGTCCCAGCCGGACTCCTCGAGCCGCGAGCGCAGCCGCGCGGCTTCCGATTCGCAATGCGCAGCGAACGGCAGGTCTTCTCGCGCGCGGGCTAGGGCCGCGAACCGCGTCAGTGTGTTGTAGAGGAAGAAGCCCAGCCAGACGCTTTCCCCGCGACCGTCCTCGCCGACCTTGTCCATGCCGTCGTTCCAGTCGCATGATCCAATCAGCGGCAGGCCATGGGACCCAAAGGCGCTCAAGGCATGCGACAGAGCACGCGTGCAGTGCGCATACAGGCTGGCCGTCTCCCTGGACGGTGTGGGGTTGTCGTAGTTGGACGATTCCCCTGGGTTGAGCTGGCGGCCCTCAATGAATCCCGCCATGTCGTCCAGCACATCCGAGTCCCCAGTCACTTCCACATAGTGGCAGGCGGCGAACGGTAGCCACAGGTAGTCGTCCGAGCAGCGCGTGCGCACCCCGCGATTCGAAGGCGGGTGCCACCAATGCAGCACATCGCCCTGCACGAACTGCTGGGCCGCGCAGCGCAACAGGTGCTCACGCGCCAGGGCGGGGCGAGCGATCACCAGCGCCATGACGTCCTGCAACTGGTCTCGAAAACCGAAGGCGCCGCCCGACTGGTAGTGGCCGCTGCGCGCCCACAGCCGGCATGCAAGCGTCTGGTAGAGCAGCCAGCCATTGGCCAGCGTGTTCACGGCAGGGTCGGGCGTGTCGATGCGCACGACTCCCAGCGTATCGCGCCAGTACCGTCTGACGGCCTGGAGTTCGCTGCCCGCCGCACCCAGTTCGCCGTACCGGCGCACCAGGTGCCTGACGTGCTCGACGCCTTGCGAAGAGGCACCAAGGTGGAACAGGATTCTGACGTCCTGCCCGTCCTCCAGCGTGGCGGGGACCTGGATGGCGGCGCAAGGATCGAGTCCCGCGCCTGTCCTGCCCGATAGCCGGCTGCGCCGCAGCGCTTGCGGGTGGCGCAGGGTGCCGTTTCTGCCGATGAACTCCTTGCGGTCGCCGGTCATGGTCCGCGTCGGGGCGCTGGTGTCGAACCATGCGACGTGCCCGGAGAAATCGGTATTGAAGCTGTTGCGGGCCAGCAACGCCCCGGTCTCGGGATCGGTTTCCGTGACGACGTGCATGGAGGACTTGGCGCGCAGGTCGCCCAGCACCCACTCCACGTAGCCGGTCACCGACAGGCGCCGCCGGCGTCCCGACCGGTTGCGCAGCGTGAGCGCATAGAACTTCACGGGCGCATCCTGGGCAACGTGGATGGACAGTTCGGATTCGATGCCGTCCTCCACGTGCTCGAACACCGTGTAGCCAAAGCCATGGCGCGTGACGTAGGCGGAATCGCCGCCAGCCGGGTAGGGGGCCGGAGACCAGTATTGGCCGCTGCTCTCGTCGCGCAGGTAGAAGGCTTCTCCGCAGGCATCGCTGACCGCGTCGTTGTACCAGGGCGTGAGCCGGTATTCATGGGCGTTGTCGTTCCAGGTGTAGGCCTGCCCGCTTTCGGACACGACCGTGCCGAAGCCGGCGTTCGCGATGACGTTCACCCAGGGCGCCGGCGTGCGCCGGTCCCGAGTCGTGGTGATCACGTATTCCTCTCCATCTGGCGTGAATCCGCCCAGTCCGTTGTCGTGCAGGAGGATAGAGGCGCCCGAGCCGGGATCCGCCTGCGCCCCGGCCGACTGCACGGCGGGGGGCAGCACCGGCGTCGAGACCACCAAGGGTGCAATGCGCGTCTCGGGCAGGCCCAGGCGGTTCACCTGGTTGGACAAGGTGCCCAGCGTGTCACTGAGCGATATGCGCGACACCGCCTGCAGCAGCGTCCGGTCCTCTTCCGATATCTGGTCGCCGGGGCGAACGAAAATGCCGCCGGGGCGGTCGATGATGTGCGCTTCCACGCCCGCGGATATCAGGCCCATCATCCGGTCCTGGAGCGCCTGGCGGTAGCTGCCCATATCCTCGTTCCAGATCACCAGGTCCACCGCCACGCCCTTTTGCCGCCAGTAGGCATGCGCCTGAACCAGCTGGCGTACGAGCTGAAAGTTGGCGGGATCCTTGATGCGGAGCAGCACAATGGGCAGGTCGCCCGAGATGGCGTATCCCCACAGGCCCGACTGTCCGCGGCGATTCTTCAGCAGCGTCGCCGCCTCGGCGCGCATGGCGGGGTTCTGATAGACGATGGCGTTGGCGAGCCGGGCGTAGAGCTGGGCGTCCGCCTCAGCGACGTTCAACTGGCGCAGGGTCACCTGCGCGTGTGTCCACGCAAGTTCCAGCGCCCGGTCAGCCAGGTGGCGATCCCGGTATTTGCTGATCAGGTTCATGCAGGCGCTGCGGCTGTCGCCCACGCCTTGCACCAGATCGATGACCATGGATTCTTCTGCTTCCAGCGTGATCTCGCAACGGATCGCGGATACCGGGTCCAGTACCGAACCCTGGCTGCCCGTCAATGGCCCATCGCCCTCCAACGCCTGAGGGTCGGCCACCGAGCGGCCCCGGCCCAGGAAGATGGACCGGTCCGTTTCGTAGGAGGCGGTGCCGGGATGACCGCCATGGATCGCCAAGAGCTGGAACATCCACGGCGGGTTGTCCGCCGGGCTTCGGCCCCGGCGGGAACAAAGGATGGCGCGTTCGGACGGGACGATCTCGGTCTGCACAAAAAGATTGCTGAATGCCGGATGCAGTTCATCCGCCATGGGCGGCGCGATAACGACCTCGGCATAGCAGGTGATTTCTATCGTCCGCCGCTCGCGGCTGCGATTCGTCAGGTGGCAGCGGCGCAGCTCGATATCGTCTTCCGGCGACACGACGATCTCGGTGTGTGTGTCGATCTGGTGGTCCGTGCGGCGGAATTCGGCGCGGCCTTCGGAGAAAATGACCTCGTAGTGATCTGGCCGCGTCAAGGTAGGCTGGTGCGAGGTGGACCAGATCGCGCCGCTGTCCTTATCCTTCAGATAGCAGAACGTTCCCCAGTTGTCGCAGGTGCCGTCCTCGCGCCAACGGGTCACGGCCAGGTCTTTCCAACGGCTCGAGCCCGCGCCGCTGTTGGTGACCATGACGTGGTAGCGTCCGTTGGACAGAAGCTGCACTTCCGGGATCGCGCTGTCGGCGGTATCCAGCACGCGCACCGGCGTTTCGGGCTGCCCCGTCGCGGTGCTGCGAATGACCGACAATTCGGCTGCCTTTGCGAAGGCGGTCGCAGCGCGCGGGACCCGCTCCTGCAGCAGGAGCATGGTGGCCTGGAACGACGGATCCGCTTCAAAGCGTACCTGCATCGTTCGTCCCAGCAGTACGTTCGCGATAGACAGGAATCCCATGCCCTGGTGGTGCGCCATATAGGCATAGACGATCGCACCGGTCTTGCCCGGCGGCAGGCGGCGCGGCGTATAGTCGATGGCCTCGTAGAATCCGTAGCGCCCCAGCAGGTTTTCCTTGGCCAGGCGCTGCAGATTGTGGCAGGCCTCGTCGGGCAACACCATCAGCGCCAGCATGGACGCATACGGCGCCACCACCACGTCGTCGGCCAGCCCCCGCTTCAAGCCTAGCCCCGGCACGCCGAACGCCCGATACTGGTAATTCATGCCGATGTCGAAAAGGTTGTAGGCGCTTTCGGACATGCCCCAGGGGATGCCGAGCTTGTCGCCGTACTCGATCTGGGCGCGCACGGCCGACACGCAAGTCTGTTCCAGCAGGGTATGTGGGTAGGACGGCATGACGAGGCGTGGCATCAGGTATTCGAACATCGAGCCGCTCCACGACAGCAGCACCGTGCCGCTTGCGGCGCCGCTGAGCTGCCTGCCGAGGGCAAACCACGTTTCCTGCGGCAGTTGGCCCTGCGCAACCGCTACGAAGCTGCTAAGACGGGCCTCGGAGGCCAGCAAATCGTACAGCCCCTCGTCGCGCCGGCGTTCGGTGAGGTTGTAGCCGATGGCCAGCAGCCGGCTGCCCGGGTCGTACAGGAATCGATAATCCGCCACGGCCATTTCGGCCAGCGTGTCGGCCAGCACGGCGATCAAGGCAAGCCGATCGCGGGCGCGTTCACCCGCCGCGATCACTGCAAGCTCGGTTTCCAGCAGCCAGGTCTGCTCGTCGGAAGTGATATCCGGTGATGACAGCCGTTCTCGCAAGGTGGGCAGCACGCGCCTCGCCATGTCCGCGACCTGCTGCAAAGTCGGCATGGCATGCAGTTCGGGAATGTCCCGCCATCCGGCGGCGTTGGCCAGGCCTGGCCACGGCGCAAGCAGCGCCAGCTCGCTGCGTGCGGCTTCGCATTGCTGCAGCAGCGCCTGGCAATGCCAGAGCGCCTGCCCAAGTTCGGGCGCCGCATAGTGTCCTATCTGGGCTGAGGCCAGCGCGCATAGCCGATCCAGGTGCTGCTTCGCCTGGGGCAAGGTCAAGGCGCCGGCCTGGATGACGGAGTCCAGCGCGTCGGCGAAGGGCTCCAGCTCGGCGGAACTCCCTTCGGAGACGCTTTCCCGCAGGACCGCCAATGCATCGGCGCATCCCTGAAATGTGCGGGGATGCAGGAGGGGCGCCTGCGCTAGTTCCAGCAGCCCGGGCCGCAGGGTGAGCAGATGGCCGGCAAGATTGCCGCTGTCCACGGTCGAAATGTAGAGCGGGGCCAGCGGCTTCAGGGTGATGGTGTCGTACCAGTTGTAGAAGTGCCCCAGATAGCGCTCCAGCGTGGCCATGGTGCCCAGCGACGCGTGCGTCTTTTCCAACAGGCGGCTCGCCTGGAGGTAGCCGAAGTCATAGGCGGCCAGGTTGGCCAGCAACGCCAGGCCGAGGTTCGTGGGCGAGGTGCGGTGCGCGATGCTCGGGGACGGCCGGTCCTGGATGTTGTCGGGTATCAGCCAGTTGTCTTGCGCGCCGCCATGGCCGTCGAAAAACGACCAGGTCTTGCGCGCCAGCATCCTCAGGAACTCGGTCTGGTCGGGGGACAAGTCGATCTTGGCAAGTACCGGCGGGCGGCTTAAGCGCCAGGCGATGACTGGCATCGCCGCCCAAAGCGCCAGAACCGGCAGGGCGGCGCCCCAGGCCGATGGGTTCAGCAGCATCACGCCGACTCCGATGGCGGCGGCGAGCAGGGGGGAACTCCAGACGGAAAGCAGGATAGGACCGGACCGCGTTCCGCCGTCGCGGTTGGTGACGCTGGACGGCTTCCATTCCAGCAGCCTCCGGCGCGAGACCGTCAGGCGGTACAGTGTCCGGATGACCGCGTCCAGGCTGTACAAGGCTTCATGCGCCAGGCTGGCCAAGGCAAACGCCGCCCGCGTGAACTGGCGCAGTGTCGGCGCAACCCAGCCGACCAGATGCTGCGCGAGCACGACGTCTTCTTCTTTTCTTACTCCGCTCAACGCCGAGGCAAACAAGGCCGGCAGGAACAGGATCAGCACGCAGGCGACTGTCCACAGGTACGGGGCAGGCAGTCGTGTCCAGCCCAGCGCAAGCAAAAGCACAAGACTGGCCGGGACCAGGCTGCGGCGCAGGTTGTCCAGGATCTTGGCGCGCGCGAGCGCCGGCAGGGGCGATCCGTGCCGCGCGCCTGGTGCCGTGGGCGACCGGCCAATCAGCCAGCCCAGTAGTTGCCAGTCTCCGCGTATCCAGCGATGCCTGCGGCTGACGTCCGCGGCGTAGCGGGCTGGCTGGCCTTCGAAGAGCTGGACGTCGCTCAGCAGGCCGGAGCGGGCATAGCAGCCTTCCAGTAGATCGTGGCTCAGGACCCGGTTCTCGGGGAAGCAGTCCTTCAAGGCCACCTCGAAAGCGTCTACGTCGTAGATCCCCTTGCCGATGAAGGACCCCTCTTTGAAGATGTCCTGATAAACGTCGGACACCGTGTTGGTGTAGGGATCGATGCCCGGATCGCCGCCGTTTAGGCGCGCATAGGCGGACGCTGTCAGGTCGGTCAAGCTCACCGCCACCCGGGGCTGCAGAATGCCATAGCCTCGAGTCACCCGGCGCGTGTCCGGGTCGAACCGCGCCTGATTGAGCGGATGGGCCATGGCGCCGACCAGCTTCCACGCGGTTTCCCGGGGCAGCTCGGTGTCGGTGTCCAGCGTTATGACGTATCTGGTGCCGGCGAGCGCAGCCAGGTCGCCCACGACGCAGGAAAACGCGCCTGCGCCCTGGCCGCGGAGCAGGCCGTTCAGGTCGGCCAGCTTTCCTCGCTTTCTCTCGTAGGCCATCCAGACCCGCTCTTGTTCGTTCCAGCGGCGAGGGCGGTGAAAGAGAAAGAACGGACTGCGCCCTAGGCGCCGGTACTTACGGTTCAGCGCCTGGATCTGCGCCTGGGCGCGTTCCAGCAGCAAGGCGTCCGAGGGCTGATGCTCCGACGCGGCGTCCACGAAGTCCGTCAGCAGGCAGAAGCTCAGGTTCTCGCCGGGATTGGCCAGAAAGCGGATCTCCAGGGCCTCGGCCAGCGTCTCCGCGTCATCGAGGCCAATCAGCATCGTGGGGACGGCGACCAGGCAGCGGCCGCTGTCGGGGATGCGCTTGGCGTAATCCATGCGCGGAAGGCGCTGGGGCCGCACCAGCCACGTCAAGGACCAGTTGACAGTGGCCACGGCGAGATGGCTGGCGGCGATCAAGGACAGCACGGCGAAGCACGCCATGGCCCAGGGGCCGACTTCTGACCCATGGGCCATCGCCAGCAGCAGGGCGCCGACGCCTACCGTAAGCAGGATGATGGCGCCCGCATACAGGCGCAGCGCGGCGCGGGGCGAGATGCGGGCCACCCTCTCCCGCACGCTGAACTGAGCCTTGGCCCGTTTCGCCAGCTCGTCCTGGCCCTCGTCGATCAGGTAGTAGCCCACGTGCGCGCGCCGGAAATCGGCGCCCGGGCTCGGGTCGGCCGCGCCTGCCGTTGCCAGGTCGACTGCCATGGCGGCGATTTCAGTCTCCGCGTGCTCGGATTTCCGCGCCATCCGCTCGACGCGATGGCGGTAGTGGTCTCGGGTTGGAAAATCCATGCCGGCGTAGACGCCGGCGGGATCCTGGCGCAAGGTCCGGTCCACGATGCTGACGGCTTCCACGAAGTCGTTCCAGTTCGTCGTCGACAAGGTGCGCAGGCTGCCGATGCTGTTGCTGATGGATACCTGGTCGGCCGCCTGTTGCTGGTTTTCGGTGATGACCATCTGTTCAATGGTCAGGTTGGACTGGGCAAGGCGCTGCTCGAACCACGTCAACGGCAGGGCCAGCGCCGGACCATGCCCCTGGAGTCGCCTGGCCAGTTCGGCCACGAACGAACCGTCTATGGGTGGATTCGAACGCGCCATGTTGGCGATGACCAGTATCAGGCTGGTGGGATCCTCCTCGGCCGATTTCCGCATCGTGTCGGCCCAGGTGTCCGCCAGGCCGCGGTTCATGTTCGCGTAGGCCAGCCGGATGGCGACGCGGCGCAGGTTTTCGATCAGGCCCAGGCGCATCATGATGGGAATCGCCCACAATTCTCCCAGCTGCAGCGGCGTAACCAATTGATAGGCGGCCACGAATGCCTGGATGCCCGCGGCATCGATCCGCGCGTCGCTATGGGAGATCATCTCCAGCGCAATGTCGTACACCCGCGGCAGTCCCTGCGAGGGGCCCGTGTCCAGCTTCGGCAGGCTGCGGCTGTAGCCCTTGGGCAGATGCCGTTTGGCCAGCCGGATCTGCTCTTCGATCAGGTAGAAATTGTCCAGCAGCCATTCGTCGGCCGGCGTGATCTGGCGATTCTGCCGCACGGACTCCATCAAAAGCGCGCAGGCCTGAGCCAGCAGCGTCTGGTTTTCGGTAAGCCGTGGCAGCAAGGTGTCCGGCGGACGCGATCTGCCCACGTGATGCGCGTGCGCCAGCGCCTGGCCGTGCTGCTCCATTTGCAGCGAGCTGAACAGCTCCGCCCGCAGTGGCGGCTCGCTTTCGGCCGAGCGCAGCGTGGCCGTACCTCGGGCAAACAGGTCTATCCACTCGGGTGCAGCTTCGAGCGAGGGCCAATCAATAGGTTTCATAGCCATAGAGTGACCAAGCTCGGCCGCGGGCTCTGTGCGTTAGCGCACGGACGCCCTTTGTTGCCTATGGCATAACAGATGCGAGTCCCGGATTCTCCGCGGTTCCGCCAAGCGGCTTGGAGGCAGAGGGCAATGGACAGACAAGGAATGGGCGGCCCCGGCGATGTGTCGCGCACCCACGCCTGGCAGACGCTGCTAGCGCATGCGGGCGAAGTGCGGCCGCAGCACGTGCTGAACCTGTTCCAGCTTGATCCGGAGCGCGGGCCGCGCTTGAGCGTGGAGGCCGCGGGCTGGTATCTCGACTATTCCAAGAACAGGATCACCACCAGAACTCTCGATCTGTTGCTGCGCCTGGCCCGCGCGACTCGTCTGCCGGCGAGGATAGACGCCATGTTCAATGGCGATCCGGTCAATGTCAGTGAAGGCCGCGCTGCGTTGCATGTCGCATTGCGCATGCCCGCCGATGGCAGCGTGCAAGTGGATGGCAGGGACGTGGTGCCTGAGGTCCAGCGGGTGCTACGCCGCATGGAACGCTTCGCCGGCAGGGTGCGCAGCGGAGCCTGGCGGGGCGGAACCGGCAAAAGGATCAAAAATGTCGTCAACCTGGGCATAGGCGGCTCTGCGGTCGGCGTGGGCATGGCCTGTGCGGCGCTGCAGCACTACGGACGACCAGACATGCAGTTCCGCTTCGTGTCCAACTTGGACGGCGCGGACTTCTTTCATGCTACGCGCGACCTGGACCCGCGCGAAACGCTGTTCATTGTCTGCTCTAAAACCTTCCAGACGCTCGAAACCCGCCGCAACGCGGCCGCCGCGCGCGCCTGGTGCCAGGAAGACATCCAGGACGAAAGCGCGGTACAGGCGCATTTCGTGGCCGTGACGGGAAATCGCGAGGCCGCTATCCAGGCCGGCTTCGCGTCGGAGCATGTCTTCGACGTCTGGGACTGGGTCAATGGCCGCTATTCATTGTGTTCCGCAATGGGACTGGCCTTGATGGCTGCCATCGGACCTGCCGCCTTTCGCGAGATGCTGGCCGGCTTCCATGACATGGATGCGCATTTTCTTTCCGCACCGCTGGAATGTAATCTTCCCGTCCTGCACGCATTGATGGCGGTGTGGAACAACAATCTCCTGGGTTCGCGATCCGTCGCCGTTCTGCCTTATGAGCATTATTTGAGGTGCTTTCCCTCGTATGTCCAACAATTGATGATGGAAAGCAATGGCAAGTCCGTCACACAGGGCGGGGCTCCGGTGGCCTGCCACACCAGCCCGATTTACTGGGGCGCTTGCGGAACGAACGGCCAGCATTCGTTCCATCAGTTGCTGCACCAGGGCTCGCAGATCGTGCCTTGCGACTTTATCGGGTTTCTTTCGCCGCTGCCGCCATCGGCGCATGGCCACGAGGAACTGTTGGCAAACATGTTCGCCCAAGCCCAGGCACTGGCCTTCGGCCGTCCACTGGGCGAAAGCGATGGGCCCGCGGATGCGCAGGTTCAGGAAGGGCACCGGCGGGTCCAGGGTAACCGTCCCAGCAACACGTTGCTGGCCGCAAGGCTGACGCCTCGCACGCTTGGAGCGCTTGTTGCGCTCTATGAGCACAGCGCCTACACCCAGGGTGTGATCTGGGACATCGATTCCTTCGACCAATGGGGCGTGGAACTGGGAAAGACGCTCGCCGTGCATATTGCGCAAGCGCTTGCGGCCGGGCAGGCAAGTGCGCCCGGTCCCGACAGTTCCACGCGAACAATGATGCAGAAATACCTGGACGACAAGACCGCCGCGGCTATGTGCGCCACCGAACGGACGTGATCCTGGCCTTCCCCTACCGTTGCACGGTCACACTGGCGCTCCCGCGCCAGGTCAACACAGCTCTTCGCGACAGGATCATCGATATGTCATCGCTCATCAAGAAAGGCTATACCCGCTACACGCCTGCCCAGGTCCCGCGCTCCGGCATTTCGGCAATCGACTCGCTGGGCTTCGTTCCATTCGCGACCTACGGCTCCAGAGCGGTCGGCGCCTTGGTGGGCAGCGCACAGCCACATCCCGGCGCACCCATCGGGGACTCGGGCCAAGTCTCACGTGAGGTAAGCAAGTGGGAAGGCGAGGGCGGAAGCATCGTTGGCTATGTCGGCGTGCTGCGCCCGTTCGTGTTTGGTGGCGCCGGATCGCAGGTTCTGTGGCCGGTGCTGGCGTGGCACAGAGAAGAGTCCTGACGCGTTCGGGTCAAGTTTGCGCAATGGGGAAAGACCCATCATCCATGCGACAACTCAAAAAGTATGTATGCGCAGTGTTCGTCGCGCTTTCGCTCACTGCGGTGCATGCAGATCAAATAGCACCCGCTTAGCGGGGCCAATGATCAATAGTGCGGTACTCTGGGCAGGACTCCGTTCGCCACCGTACATAACGCGTGGGGATTGCCCCTGCCGAGTGGGCAAAGTGTGCCGGAGGATTTTCGGATAACGGCCCTGGATCGGGCCGTTGCAACCGGGCTTGTTGGAGGGACTCATCATGCCTGATTCTCACGATCCCACCCAAAATCACCTATTGGCGGCGCTGCCTCCGCAGGAGATGAAGCGAGTGTTTCCTCTGTTGGAGCGGGTCTCCCTGCCGTTGGGCAAGGCGCTGTACGAACCGGGCGGTCGAATGCGGCATGTCTGCTTTCCGGTCGACTGCATCGTTTCCCTGCTGTGCGTCATGGAAGATGGCGCCTCGACCGAAATCGCTGTGGTCGGCAACGAAGGCATCGTCGGCATTTCCTTGTTTATGGGCGGCGAAACCACCCCCAGCCGCGCAATCGTGCAAAGCGCGGGGGTGGGCTACCAGTTGAAGGGGCAGGCGCTGAAAGACGAGTTCGACCGGGGCGGAGCCATGCAGCATCTGCTGCTTCGGTATACGCAGGCGCTATTGACGCAAATGGCCCAGACCGCGGTGTGCAATCGTCATCATTCGCTGGACCAGCAGCTTTGCCGCTGGCTCCTGCTTAGCCTGGACCGTCTGCAATCCGACGAACTGGTCATGACGCAGGAACTCATCGCCAACATGCTGGGCGTGCGCCGGGAAGGGGTCACCGAGGCCGCCGGCCACCTGCAGGAGGATGGCCTGATCCGGTATCGGCGCGGCCACATCACCGTGTTGGACCGCAAGGGGCTGGAGGCTCGCGTCTGCGAATGCTATATGGTGGTCCGGCAGGAATATCAACGGCTGCTGAATGTGACTGGTAGCGCGATCCGCGCCTGAGATGGAACCTGGAGCACAACTTGCCGCACCTCCCGATGGCCGATGTTCCCAACCGCCTGCTCGACGCCTTGCCCAACCGAGAACGGCCTCGATTGCTGGATCGCTTCGAGTCCGTCGACCTGGTCTTCGGACAATGTCTGCTTCAGCCGGGCGACCGCATCAACGACGTCTACTTCCCCAGCGGGGGCTATATCTCCCTGATCCTGCCGCAGACGCGCGGCGCTTCGCTGGAAGTGGGGCTGGTCGGCAATGAAGGGATGTGGAGCGTCGACGTTCCATTGGGCGCCGATACCTCGCAGCTCCGCGCAGTCGTGCAGGGAGCAGGGTCCGCGTTGCGCATGAAAGCGGATTTGTTCCGACGGGAACTGGACGCCAGCGCCGCGCTGCGCGACCTGATCAGCCGATATACCGTCGTCATCCTGCAGCAACTCGCCCAGGCCGCGGCCTGCATGCATTCCCATGTGCTCGAGGGCAGGCTTGCGCGCTGGTTGCTGATGACGCAAGACCGCGCGCACTCAGGCAGCTTTCACCTCACTCATGAATATCTGGCCTATATGCTAGGTGTGCGAAGGGTCGGCGTGACGGTGGCTGCCTCGGCCCTGCAGCATCGCAAGCTGATCGCGTATCGCCGCGGAAATATCGAGATCTTGAACAGGCCAGGCCTGGAGCAGGCGGCGTGCGATTGCTACGCCGCAGACCAGTTCAGCTATGGCCAACTCACGAGGTGGCCCCATTAAGATCCGGAGGGACAAAATTGGTTCATTGATTTTGTTGGCCGACTGCCATCCAAAACGGAAGCGCGACATCCGTTAGTTGCGCCTTGGGGGAACCCCTCGCCACGCTTGAACGGGAGAGTTTTGCGCTTCGGGGCCGTCGTCTCAGTGGGCCGGCTCGCTTGAGTGCGTCTTGAACCATCCCAGCGCGTCTAGCAGTTGTCGGCTCAGATCCGCCGCTTGGTCCCTGTCGAGAACGAAAACGAAGATGTTCGGCGCCGCCGCCGGTGCGTCGACTGTCAAGGGGGTGTGCTGGAGGCGCATGATGATTGCGTTAAGTGTTCCGTCCAATACTCCGATGTCGAAACCGACGGCGCGGCCTATGTTGGTGTCCGGATTTTTCTTCATGAGTGTCTCCGGAGTGGTCCCCGCGAATACTCACGTTAGCACTCCGCACACCGACAAGGAATAGTCATCCTGCGCCGGGCCAGGTAGCCCGAGCAGTGTGGGTTGAGGACCCCGCGCGTCCTGTGCGAAGCGGGTCTTCGCCCTTCAGTTTAAGCGCCCCGGTTCGCCCAGACGGCATTCAATCGCCAGTACTACGGTCCCATCAGGCCTTTCATGCTTACAGGGATGAAACCTGTAATGCTGCTCGATGAGATGGGTGATCCCGCTAGCGCTTACGGCGACGAGTTTCATAGCCGGGTTTGTGTGGATTGTCGCCATGACGCAGCTCCATTGAAAGGATGTTGAGCATCTTTTCTCCTCATTGCCTCATTCGCGCGGTATCGAGGACCGCGTGCAATTCCCTTAAAGCCACCACACACTACGCACCCTCTGGGTGCGGTCGTCTCTTTGATTTTTTTTGGATTTTTAGACATGTGTGAGACACGTGTGGGACATACATGAGACACGAATGAGACAACGTTGAGAAGCAAGCACGATGGCACCCTCGAACCCGGCTTATTTTGCCGTCTTTGGATGGGGCTCAATCAGGTTACGCCGTTGAAATGAGATAGAGAGATATTTGGTTCGTCTAGACCGGCTTAATCGCACTACACCTCGGGTGGCGAGCTTTTTTCCTTCCAATCCGACCCCGGAAAACTATGGTGTTTGTCCGATGCGAACGCAGTATATTCACTTGCACTGCACGGATCACGTGGCTGTTGAGACGCCCGCTCGCGGGTAAATTTCGATGGGGGCAGGCCATCGTCGGATGCCGGCCGGGGCGTTTACGGTGCGTTAATAGCATTTCGTTTGTTTGGCTGGTTCGAGTCACGCAAAACCCTGTTTCATTGACCGTAGTATCCATACTCGGAGACCACAATGAAAACCCGCGATACGTCTCATCTGGCAAGTCTTTCCCCGTTTGAACTGAAAGACGAGCTGATCAAATTGGCAGGAAGCGTCACCAACAGGCTGATGCTGAACGCCGGCAGGGGAAATCCGAACTTCCTCGCCACAATCCCCCGTCACGGTTTTTGGCAGCTTGGACTTTTTGCGATGGTCGAGTCCGAGCGGTCGTTTTCCTATCTTGCCGAAGGCGTGGGCGGGTTCCCGCGGCGGGCGGGCATCGAAGAACGCTTCGACCTGTTTGCGCGCAGCCACGCCGACGTTCCGGGCGTGAAATTCCTCGCGAGCGCCGTGTCATTCGTGCGGGACCAGCTTGGACTGGATGCAGGCGATTTTCTGTACGAAATGTGCGCCGGCATCCTGGCCTGCAGCTATCCCGTGCCGGATCGGATGCTGAAGCTGTCGGAAGAAATCGTGAAGCAGTACATCCGGAAAGAAATGATAGGCAGCCATCCGTTCGGCGGCGATTTCGACCTGTATGCCGTCGAGGGCGGCACGGCGGCCATGACCTACCTGTTCAACTCGATGAAGATCAACCACCTGTTGAAGGCGGGCGACGTCATTGCGTTGGGCAAGCCGATCTTCACGCCTTACATCGAAATCCCGGAGCTGTCGGAGTTCGGCCTGGCTGAGTTGGCCATCGACGCGGACGGCGCAAACGGCTGGCAATACCCGGAAAAGGAACTGGACAAGCTGCGCGACCCGAAGGTCAAGGCGTTTTTCCTGGTGAACCCCAGCAATCCGCCCTCGGTCAAGGTCAGCGACAAGAGTCTTGAATACCTGGCAAGCATCGTCAAGGACCGGCCCGATCTGATCCTGCTGACGGACGACGTGTATGGCACCTTCGCGGACAACTTTGTTTCGCTCTTTGCGATGTGCCCGCGCAACACGCTGCTTGTCTACTCGTACTCGAAGTACTTTGGCGCGACGGGCTGGCGCCTGGGCGTGATCGCCGCGGACAAATCCAATGTGTTTGACGAAAAGATTGCGCAGCTACCACAGGAAGAGCGCGATGGCTTGAACAAACGCTACGCATCGATCACCACCGAGCCGGAAAAGCTTCCCTTCATTGACCGCATCGTGGCGGACAGCCGCACCGTGGCGCTCAACCACACGGCGGGCCTGTCCACCCCCCAGCAGGTGCAGATGGTGCTGTTCTCGCTTTTTTCCCTCATGGATACCGCCGAAAACTACAAGAACGCCATGAAGCGGCTGATTCGCGGACGCAAGGCGGCGCTGTATCGCGGGATGGGTGCCGCGCCGGGTGAGGTGGATGAGAACGTGGTCGATTACTACACGCTGCTGGATGTGGAGCACATGAGCCGGGAGGTCGGCCCCGATTTCGTTAAATGGCTGCTGGCCTCGATCAAGCCGCACGAAATGCTGTTCAGGCTGGCCGAGGAGGCGGGCGTGGTTCTGCTGCCGGGCATGGGATTCGGGACGCAGCACCCGTCTGGCCGCGTGTCGCTTGCCAATCTGAATGAGCAGGACTACGTGAAGATCGGCCAGTGCGTGCGCAGGCTGCGCGATGAGTATCTGGAGCGGTACCGGCAACAGAATGGCGGCGCGGCCACGTCAAGTTGAAAGTGCCGGACCTGCATGACACGGAGCTTTCTATCAGGGCAGCGTCAAGGAGAGAGTCATGAGCTGGTTTGTTACTACGCTGAAAGCCTATCCCGAAATCGCCATCTTTCTGGCCTTGGGTATTGGCTATTGGGTCGGGGGCAAGAGCTACAAGGGATTCAGCCTTGGCGCCGTGACGTCGACCCTGCTGGTCGCGATTGTCATCGGCATTCTCGGGGTCAAGATCTCCCCCAACGTGAAGTCGGTGTTCTTCCTGATGTTCCTGTTTGCCGTCGGCTACGGGGTGGGTCCGCAGTTCGTGCGCGGCATTGCCAAGGATGGACTGCCGCAGGCGATCTTTGCAGTGATCATGGCGCTCCTGTCGTTGGGGGCCGCGGTCATCGCGGCGATGCTCGCGGGATACGACCTGGGGTCCGCGGCCGGGCTCTTCGCGGGCTCGCAAACCATCTCGGCTTCGATGGGCCTGGCAACCGATGCGATCAACCGCCTTGGACGAACGCCAGAGGAAACCCAGGCGCTGCTGGACGCGATGCCGATCGCCTACGCCGTCACGTACATCTTCGGCACGGTGGGCTCGGCGATCATCCTGGCGCAGATTGGCCCCAAAATGCTTGGCATCGACCTGGTGGCGGCATGCAAGGCGTATGAGCAGAAACTTGGGGCGGGGCAGGGCGCGGCGGACGCGACCCATTGGTACGAGTTCGAGGTCCGCGCGTACGCCATCGCGGACAACAGCCCATTCATCGGCAGGACCGTGGGGGAAATCGAGGCCGGCACGCCTGCCGGCGTCCGCGCGTTCGTGGAGCGGATACGGCGGGGCGGCAAGCTCATCGAAGCGGACCAGGCGACCGTCATCGAGGCCGGGGACATCGTCGCGGTGGGCGGCAAGCGCGACCAGATGATCGCGCGGCTGGGCCCCAGCGGCCGCGAAGTCGAAGACGCCGAACTGCTCGACATCAAGACGGAAGGCGTCGACATCTACGTCTCTAACAAGACCGTGGACGGCAAGCCGCTGGAGGAATTGGCGCATTGGCCCGGCGCGCGCGGGGTGTTTCTGAAAAAGATCCGGCGCGGCCCGACCGAGACCGCGATTCCCGTCCTGCCCAAGACCCAACTGTTCCGGGGCGATGTCATCACCGTTGTCGGCCGGACCCAGGACATCAATGCGGCTGCCAAGAACCTGGGTTACATCGACCGCCCCACGACAGTGACGGACGTTGCCTTTGTGTCGCTGGCCATCACCATCGGCGCCCTTCTCGGCGCCATCGTGATCAACGTCAGCGGCATCCCGCTCACGATTTCCACGGCGGGCGGCGCGCTGATCGCCGGCATCGTGTTCGGCTGGTTCCGTGCCATCCATCCCACGTTTGGCCGCATTCCCGAACCCACGTTGTGGTTCATGAATTCGGTGGGGCTGAACGTGTTCATCGCGGTCGTCGGCATTTCGGCGGGGCCGGGCTTTGTGGCCGGATTGCAAAAGCTGGGGATCAGTCTCTTTCTGTGGGGGATCTTCGCGACTACGATCCCGCTGGTGCTTGGCATGTTCATCGCCAAGTATGTCTTCCGCTTCGATCCCGCCTTGATTCTGGGCATATGCGCGGGTTCGCGCACCACCACCGCGGCGCTCGGCATGGTGTGCGAGACTGCCAAGAGCCAGGTGCCGGGGCTGGGATACACGGTGACCTACGCCGTCGGCAATACCTTGCTGACGATCTGGGGGATGGTGGTGATCATGATTCTTGCGTAAACACACTGCGAGCCCCGGCCGCGTGGCCAGTGGGGCTTGCGACAAACCATCCGGGGACTGCCATGGCGACCGAGACATACGAGGGGCAAAACCTTGACCATCTGTTCTCCATCTCGGCCGCAAGGCTGGACCGATGGCGCGAGCTGAACGCCAAGGCCCAGACCTGGGCCGCCGAAATGCGCAGCGGCAAGGGCGCGGGCGGGGCCGGCCCGGTGCAGGAGGCTTTGAACGCCCTGCGACCGATGGAGAGCTACTTTGCGTATCCCGGCGTGCAGTTGCTGCGCACGCTGGACGACCGGATCGCCGACGGCGACGCGATTGGGGCCGCACGACTGGTGCTGCGCATGAGCAATGCGCTGCTGTCGGGCACTTACCGCTATGACGAAGGTGAGTGGGATGCGGCCGAGGATTCCGCGTCGCAGGGGGCCGACCGCACCCCGCCCGGGTTGGCGGGAAGCCTGGAAAGGCGGCCGTACTTCGAGGCGCTGTTCGTCAGCCCGGCACCACTGGCCCGCACTGCGGCGATATCCCGCGAAATACGGGAACTGCGCCGGCACGACGACACGATGGTCTACGAGCCCGTCATGGTGGGCAGCGTCGAGGACGCGCTGCTGGCGACCATCCTCAACGGCAAGCTCGAGGCAGTGGTCATCTATGACGGCATTCCGATTCCATCCAAGCACGATGCGTCGCTGCTGCGCGATTACCTGTCCGTCTACCAGCATCTGGACGCTACGGTGGACTCGCCGCGCGAGATAGGCGTGAAGCTGGCGCGCATGATTGCCAACATCCGTCCGGAGCTGGACATCTATCTGCTCACCGACCGGAAGGTGGAGCAACTTGCGGGCGACCCCAGCGCGTCGGCGATACGCCGTGTCTTCTATGAGGTCGAGGAACCCATGGAGGTGCACCTGAACATCCTGGAAGGCGTGCGGGATCGACAATCCTCGCCGCATTTCGACAATCTCAAGCAATATGCCGCCAAACCGATCAGCACCTTTCATGCGCTGCCCATCGCCCGCGGCAAGTCGATCATCAAGTCGAACTGGATCCGCGACTTCGGCGAATTCTATGGGTTGAACCTGTTCCTGGCGGAAACGTCCGCCACGACCGGGGGCCTGGACAGCATGCTGGAGCCGACTGGCAACATCAAGGTGGCCCAGGAGAAGTTCGCGCGCGCGGTCGGCGCGGACCATGTGTTCTTCGTGACGAACGGCACTTCAACGTCGAACAAGATGGTTTACCAGGCAGTGACCAAACCGGGCGACATCGTGATCGTGGACCGAAACTGCCACAAATCGCACCACTACGGCATGGTGCTGTCCGGCGCGCAACCGCGCTACGTCGAGGCCTTCCCGATGACGGAATACTCGATGTACGGCGCGGTTCCTCTGCGCACCGTCAAGCAGGCGTTGCTGGACCTGAAGGCGGCGGGGCGCCTGGACAAGGTGGCCATGGTCACCCTCACCAACTGCACTTTCGATGGCCATATCTACAATACCCGGCGTGTCATGGCTGAATGCCTGGCCATCAAGCCGGACCTGATCTTCCTGTGGGACGAAGCGTGGTTCGGGTTTGCGCGCTGGTCCCCGTTCCTGCGCATGCGCACCGCGATGGGGGCGGCGGCGGCATTGCAGGCGTGGCGGGACGACCCGAAGGCGCAGGAGGCCTGGGATGCGCAGTGCCGGGAACTCGGGGAAGATCTGGACCCCAATGATCCACGCCTGCTGGACCGGAAGCTGACGCCCAACCCGAAGAAGATGCGGATACGGGTCTACGAAACGGACTCCGTGCACAAGTCGATGTCCAGCCTGCGGCAAGGGTCCATCGTCGCCGTGCGCGACGAAGATTACGAGCACCACGTGTCGGCGTTTCGCGAGGCCGTGTTCATCCATGCGTCGACGTCGCCCAATGCGCAGATCATCGCGTCGCTGGACGTTGCGCGCCGGCAAATGGAGCTGGAGGGATACGAGTTGGTCATGCGCGCCATCGAAGTCGCGCTGGCCATCCGCCGCGAAGTCGCGAATCATCCGCTGATCTCCAAATACTTCAGTGTGCTGGGCGCCGACAAGATGATTCCGGAGGAGTTTCGGGCGTCGGGTTTTAAGGACTTCCTTGCCCCCGGCACGAACTGGCTCACGGCCGCCAAGGCGCTCAAAGACGACGAATTCTGCCTCGACCCCACGCGGCTGACGCTGGTGTGCGGGACGGCCGGCTACGACGGCACTACGTTCAAGAACCTGCTGGCCTCGCGCTACAACATCCAGCTCAACAAGACGTCGCGCAACAGCGTGCTGCTGCAAAGCAATATCAACAACACGCGTAGCGACGTCGCGTCGCTTATCAAAGTGCTGCTGGAGATTTCCCAAGGAATAGAAGCGAGGTTGAAGGAGACAGGTGAAGCCGGTAGGACAGCTTTCGCAGAGAAAGTCGCAAGCCTGATGGACGATGTGCCGAATTTGCCCAACTTCAGCCGGTTTCACGACGGTTATCGCGACGATCCCGGCAGCATCACGCCCGAAGGCAACGTGCGCGCCGCCTTCTTCGCGGCCTACAACGAAGACGACTGCGAATACCTCCCCCTCGCCAGTCCGATACTTGACGAACGCTTGGTGGATGGGCCGGACTTGGTATCTGCAAATTTCGTGATTCCCTACCCTCCCGGGTTTCCCATCATGGTTCCGGGGCAGATCATCGACGCCCATACCATAGCGTTCATGCGTAAGCTCGACGTGAAGGAGATACATGGCTACAACGCGTCGCGGGGGATAAAGCTGATCAAAGCCATCCGTGACCGGAACGTCATCGTGGCCCCGCCCGGACTCATCGTCCCAGGCACGGGGGAATTCCGGGAGTAAACGGGCGCCGCAGCGCGATTTTTCCTTGCCGCGGGCCACAGCGCTACGCTGGAAATCCCGGGGCTCAAGCACCCAAGGAGCTTTTCATGAAAAGGTTCATTAATTCCTCCATGGCCTTCGCGCTCTTAGGCCCTTGCCTGTCCGCCACCGCCCAGAACGTCACGGCACTCAAAGGCCAGTCGCCCGAACTCACTCAGCAGGACATCGCCGCATGCCAAGCCCAATCCGGCAACACGGCGAGCGCGAGCTCCGATACGCCTCAGGCGGGTGGCCGTGCGCGCGGCGCCGCGGCCGGTGCCGCGGCAGGCGCCGCCGTCGCGGGTGCGCGTGGCCATCAGCACGAAGAGGCGTATGACCGCATGGGCGACGACACCAAACAGGCGTACCGGCAGAACCAGGCGAAAGACGCCGCCGCGGCGGGCATGGTGGTGGGCGGGTCGCGGCAGCGGCAGGATCGGCGGCAGGACAGGGCAAACCAGTCGCCGCAGGCCACGAACGCGTCTTCAGCGTATGCCGATTGCATGCAGCAGCGCGGGTATCAAGTGGTGCCCTGAACGGGTGATCAGAAGGACTCGATCGTGCGCTGCTCCATGCGCGCCGCGAAGCGCCGCTCTATCGAGCGAACTTTATGATGTCGTAAAGTCGTTCGCGTCCTCCTTCGTTTGGGACCAAATCTGAATTTAGCTGCTGCCCGCTTCCGAGCCAAAGCAGAAGTACACATTTTTTCCAGATGCACGAGTGCTAAGAGGTCTATTCCATCCGATCAATTGTTACCGCTTTCTCGGCAATTCGACTCTGTTGGTAGGCCGGGTTAGGCAGAATGTGCTCTACATATTGAATTAAGCCACGAGACGCAACTCGGTCGCGAGGGTTCGCATGACGAGAAAGCCACACTGTTGCCTCGCTTCGGAGGTGCTATGCCGTCCCGTCTTCTCGCCTTGGCGCTCTGCGCATTGTTGCCATTCGCAGCCGCAGACATATCCCTAGCCTCGGATGGGCCGTCCAAGGCAGATCCGCTGGCGCTTGCTTATAACGTCAAACCATGGACCGGTGACCTTGACGGGATGATCCAGCGCAGGCAGATTCGAGTGCTGGTGCCCTATAACAAAACGCTCTACTTTCTGGACAAAGGCGGCACCCAGCGCGGCATCATTGCGGACATGATGACGGCATTTGAGAACGACCTGAACGTCCAGCTGAAGAACAAGAGCGTTCGGGTCCATGTAGTCTTTCTGCCTACATCTCGGGAACGTCTGATCCCCGACTTGCTGGCAGGCAAAGGCGACATCATCGCCGCCAACCTGACGGTGACGGAAGAGCGTCAGAAGCAAGTTCATTTCAGCACGCCGCTGGCAACGGGCGTGCCCGAAATTATCGTCGCCGCGCCGGCTGCGCCGGAATTGAAGTCGCTGGACGATCTTGCCGGGCAAGAGCTGTTCCTCAATCCCGCCAGCAGCTATTACGACAGCGTCAAGAAGCTGAACGCTGAGCTGCAAGCCAGGGGACTCAAGTCCGCAATCATCCGCGACGCGCCCGGCGTGTTCGAAACCGACGATATTCTGGAAATGATCAGCGCTGACTTGGTGAATTACACCGTGTCGGACCGCTATTTGGCGAATTTCTGGAAGCAGATCTTTCCTCAGATACGGGTGTATGAAAACCTGGAGGTGGATTCTGGCAGTGACATCGCCTTTGCCTTCCGGAAGGACTCTCCCAAGCTTGCCGCCATGCTTAATCCCTTCATGGAAAAGAACCGCATTGGCACCTCATTTGGCAACCAGAAACTGACAAAGTACTTGAAGTCTGTGAAGTGGGTGATGGGCGCAACCGACCCCAAAGAGATCGATAAATTTCATCGCCTGGCGGAGTTCTTCCGTAAATACAGCGACCGGTACAGCATTGACTGGTTGTTGATGATGGCGCAGGGCTACCAAGAGTCGCGGCTGGATCAGCAGGCCAAGAGTGCGGTGGGTGCTGTGGGCGTGATGCAGATCATGCCTGCCACGGGGAAAGATCTGAAGGTGGGTGACATCCGGCGCGAAGAAGAGAACATCCATGGCGGCGTGAAATACATCCGTTTCATGATTGATCAGTACTACGCGAAGGAACCGATGACGGACCTGAACAAAGGTTTGTTCGCCTTGGCGGCGTACAACGCCGGACCAGGCCGGATCAGTCAGCTGCGCAAGGAGGCCGCTGCAAAAGGGCTGGACGCAAACGTCTGGTTCGATAACGTGGAGCGGGTCGCAGCTCAGCGCATAGGACGGGAAACGGTCCAATACGTCAGCAATATTTATAAGTACTACATTGCATATTCGTTAGTGCGGGCGCAGGGCGCCAGGGCGGAAAACTGAGCGAGAGAAACACAATGATGATGGCACGCCAGCGTGTGCATGGTCATGCCTTGATTGGTCATACGCAGGTCTGGTCGTTGATGTATTTATAAAGGTCGCGCTGCTTTTCCAGATGGGCCACGACGTTCTCGCGGCCAGTGCTGGCTGCCGAACGACACGACGGCGTCCTTGCCCCAGAGGTTGATGGTCTCGCCCAGAGTATGCGCCCACTTTTGCGCGCCACGCACCTTGGCGCCACACAGCGTCAGAATATTGTGCAAGGTGTGGTTCGCGTCTTCGGCCAGGTCGATGGCCTTGAACTGCGGGAAGTAGAACAGCATCTCGGCGGGAGCTTCCGTGCCATCAATGCAAAGCACGGCGCGTCCTGCTCTGACAATTCCCAACTCACAGCCGAGTGCCTCGAGACGTCCATGTCTCTTCCACACCGCCCGTACTGGAACGTCCCAAATCCTCGGGCGATGACTGTTGCGTTGGTCTAATCGCGCTTATCGCGAAGTTCGCCATTCTTCCTTCTGCTGGCCGTCCCTCTGCGCAGAAGAGGCGGAGATGCCCGCGTAATAGCAGGTGTTGCCGGCCAAAGCCAAAAGGCGAACTTCAACAAAAAAGGCGAACTTTACTCCCGCCCCCAGGGATTTCCCCAATCACATTCTTCTTGCGGAAAATCAATGCTCTATAGGACACTTTGTGTCATTAGGGCCGACACGGCGCAATCAAGGGGAATGGCATGAAGGTTTGGGGCAGATTGGCGGCGTTGACGCTGGCGGCAGGAATGGCGAGTAGCGCGTATGCGGCGTTTCCGGAGCGGCCGATCCGGCTGGTGGTGCCGTTCGGGGCGGGCGGTATCACCGATATCGTGGCGCGGCAGGTGGGCAAGGGCATGGGCGACGCGCTCGGGCAGGGGATCGTGATTGAAAACCGGCCGGGCGCGGGCGGCGTGATCGCGGCGCAGATGGCGGCTACGGCGCCCGCCGATGGGTATACGATTTTCATGGGCACGGTAGGCACGCAGGTCGTGAACCCGCTGATCTACAGCAAGTTGAGCTATGACGCGGACAAGTTCGCGCCCGTGGGCATGGTGTCGGGGTCGCCCTATGTGCTGGCGGTGCGGGCCGGTTTGCCGGCTGCGTCGTTCAGCGAATTCGTGGCGTATGCGAAGGCCAATCCGGCACGCTTGAATTTCGGGTCGGCCGGCAATGCCAGTTCGCCGCACCTGGGGCTGGAACTGCTGAAGCTGACGGCGGGCCTGGACATTGTCCATGTGCCGTTCAAAAGCGGCAGCGAAGCGGTCAATGCCGCCATCGGCGAACAGGTGGACGTGGTGATGGACGCAAGCCCGGTCATCATGCCGCATGTGGCGTCGGGCAAGCTGCGCGCGCTGGTGGTGGCGGCGGATAAGCGCCTGCCCTCGGCGCCCGCGGTGCCCGCCAGCCCCGAAGTGGGCGATGCGCAGTTGCAGATCAGTTCGTGGAACGCTTTTTTCGCGCCAGCCGGCACGCCGCCCGAGGTATTGGCTGCCTTGAGCGCGGCATTGCAGAAGACGCTGGCGTCGGCAGCATTGAAAGAGCGGCTGGCGGCTCAGGGCACGCAGCTGTACACCGGGACACCGGACGAGTATCAGCGCTTCATCGCGGCAGAGAAGGCCAAGTGGGCCCAGATCGTGAAGCGCGCCAACATCAAAATGGACTGATCGCATGACGCAGACGACGCATCCGCTGGCGGGCAAGCCGCTGGTCCTGGCCGACACGCTCCGCTCGGGCAATGCCTGGAAGATCCGATTGGCCTGCGGTTTCATGGGCCTGGCGCTTACGCGGCGCACGTTCGACATCGTTCAGGGCGACCTCGAGACCAACGCGTTCGCGCGTATCAATCCGTGGCGACAGGTGCCAGCCTTGTTGACGCCCGAAGGCGAATGGCTGGCCGAATCGCAGGCGATTCTGTGGTACCTGGCGCAGGGCACGCCGTGGCTGCCGCAGGACCGATTGGCGCAGGCGCAGGTCAGCAGCTGGCTTAGTTTTGAACAGACGCAGCATATGCATGCGTTCGCGCAGCCGCGGCTGCTGATTCACCTGCGCCAGACGGCGGCCGTGGATGATCCGGCGATGGTGGCCTGGCGCGCGATCGGCATGAAAGCCGCGGCGTTGATGGATGCGCATCTGGCTGGCCGCACCTATCTTGTGGGCGGCGCGCCGACGATCGCCGACGTGGCGCTGTATCCCTATACCAGCATGGCGGAGCAGGGCGGTTACGACCTGTCCGCCTTTACCCATATCACTGCCTGGCTGGCGCGCGTGCGCGCCTTGCCAGGATTTACGCCGTTGCTTGAAACGGCATGACGGAGACATGATGACCGATACGATGCACCTGGGAAAAGAAGAACTGATCGCGCGTGCGAAAGCCGAAATGCAGCGCCAGTTCGACACGCCGCAATGGAGCCTGCGCGAACGTCTGGCGCTGACCTGCCGCATTCTGTTCGACGGGGGCCATGATTCCGGGTTGGCCGGCCAGATCACGGCGCGCGCGGCTGAGCCGGGCCGGTACTACACGCAGCGGCTGGGCTTGGGGTTCGATGAGATCACCGCCAGCAACCTGCTGGTGGTGGATGAGGATTTGCGCGTGCAGGAAGGCGGCGGCATGCCCAATCCGGCCAACCGTTTTCATTCCTGGATCTACCGCGCGCGGCCGGATGTGAACTGCATCATCCACACGCATCCGTTGCATTCGGCGTCGCTGTCCATGCTGGAAGTGCCGTTGGAAATCTCGCACATGGACAATTGCCCGCTGTATGGCGACGTGGCGTTTCTGAAGGATTGGCCGGGCGTGCCGGTGGGCAACGAGGAAGGCGAGATCATTTCGGCGGCGCTGGGCGACAAGCGCGCCATCCTGTTGTCGCATCACGGCATGCTGATCGCCGCGGGTTCCGTAGAGGAAGCCTGCGTGCTGGCCTTGCAGTTTGAGCGGGCCGCGCGCATGCAGCTGCTGGCGATGGCTGCCGGCCAGATTCAACCCATCCCGCCGGCGCTGGGCCGCGAGGCGCATGATTGGATCCTGACGCCCAAGCGTTCCCAGGTGGGCTTTTCGTATTACGCCCGGCGCGCGCTGCGCACGCACGTCGACGTGCTGGGCTGAAGCGGCAGGGACGGGCCAGGCGGGGCGGCTCGACGGCGGGGCCGGTTTCGGGCATGCTTACCGGTCGGATTTTTGACCCTTTGCCCATGATCGATCTGCCCCACCGCCTGCGTACCCTGCGTCGCCAGCAATCCTTGTCCCTGGAACAGCTGGCGCAACGCACGGGCCTGACCAAAAGCTACCTGTCCAAGCTGGAACGGGGCTTGAGCGAACCGTCTATCTCGACCGTGCTGCGGCTGGCCGAAGCTTACGGTGTCGGGGTGTCCCAATTGGTGGGGACGGATGACACGGCCCAGGATGAGGTGGTCAGCGTGGTGCGCGTGGCGGACCGCGAGGCCCTGCAGCGTGGCGGGCTGGGCAGCGAATATCATTATGAATCGCTGGCCGGGCGCCGCAAGGTCAAGGCAATGGAACCCTTCGTGGTGCATCCGCCGCGCGACTTTCCAGATGCCACGGCGGTGTTTCCGCATCCGGGCGAAGAATTCCTGCTGGTGCTGAAGGGCGCGATCGAAGTCCACGTGGGCGAACGTCAGTTTCGCCTTGAAACCGGGGATTCGGTCTATTTCGACTCCGAACTGCCGCACCGCATGCGCACCGTCAGCCGGGCCATGGCCGAGGTGCTGGTGGTGGCTGCGCATTAAGCGCCGCCGGCCGGCGACCCCATAACGATATTGATAGGTGCCCCATGAAACATGACCAGTCGCGGCTTGTCCGCATCGATGCCGGCCCACTGAAAGATCCGGTGCCCGGCAAACCGCGCCGTCCGATTTCCGGCGACGCGGCGTTCCTGACCGTGACCGCGTTTGAAGGCAATGCGGGCAAGGCCGAGGCCGGTGTATGGGAAAGCACGGCGGGCGTCTTCCAGTCGAACACGACCGGCTACATCGAATTCGGTTACATCGTCGAAGGCTCGGCCCGCCTGGTGGACCCGGACGGCACCGTGCACGAACTGACGGTGGGCGAGGCTTTCGTCATGCCGGAGGGCTATACCGGCCGCTGGGAAGTGGATCAGTTCGTCAAGAAAATCTACTTCATCACGCGCATGGGCTGATGCCCGGATGCGATAACGGCCTGCGGCCCTAGGGCTGCGGCCGCTGCGGATAGGCCGACGTGCCGAAGGTGTTGCCCATGCGGTTGCCGATGGTGGCTGGCGTGGGCAGGCCCATCTGGTTGGGCGGGCGCTGGGTGATTGCCTCCGATTCCAGTCCCGGGGCCGGGCGCTGCGAGGCGTCGGGCGCCATCTTCTGGTTCAGGCAGTCGTAGGACAGCGCCCGATAACCATTCACCTCTGTTTCGATGCACGCGCTGTTGGGCGCGGCGGGTTTTTGCGCGTGAGGCGCGGGGGCCGCGGGCGCCTGCGCTTCGGCGGCCGACAGCGGCGGCCCGGCCAGCGCGGCGGACAGCAACAGCAGGACAATGCGGCCAGTGGACCGGGGCACCATGCGCATGCGCGCTCCTTATGCAATGCCGGCGAATCGTGGCCAGCGTGATCGGTAAAGTATAGGGAGCGCGCGCGCCGCGTAGGTGACCGTTGCGTGTCGGATGCCGGGGCGCGGCGGCGTAGGTGTCACGAATGCGTCATTCAGCCCCTCTAGCATGGCGGCTTTTGTTAGGGCGGGCGCCCAGGCGCCTGGTGCGGCGGCCATGTCAGGCAATTCCCCCTTGCGGTCACGTTCATGAGCGGCGCGTTCAAGGGCTGCGGCATGGCGCTGCGCGCCTGTCTGGCCTTGGGCCTGTTCACGCTGGCCGCGGCGCACGCGGAGCCGCCGACGCAGCCCGTCGCGTTTGCGATCAAGGCCCAGCCCTTGGCGCAGGCGCTGGTCGAGTACAGCCTGGCCAGCGGGCTGACCGTGCTGGTGGACAGCACGTTGACCGCCGGCCGGCAGGCGCCGGCCGTGATTGGCAACTACACGCCAGGCGATGCGCTGCGCAGATTGCTGGCAGGGTCGCCGCTGGCGATCCGCTATGCCAGCGCGCAGTCGTTCACGCTGGTCTCCACCGAGCAAGAGGCCGCTGCCGCGCCGCGATCAGGCAAGCGATTGCGCGACACACCCTATGCTGCCGTGGTGCAGGGGGCGTTAAAACGCGCCCTGTGCAAGGCGGTGGGCACGCAGCCGGGTAGTTATCGAGCCTTGGTGCAATTGTGGTTCGACAAGGGCTGGCGGGTCAGCCGCGTCGGGTGGGTGGCCACGACCGGGGCGCCGGCGCTGGACGGCCGGCTGGAAGCCGCATTGCGTGGGGTGGTGATCGGCCCCTTGCCGGCGGGCATGCCGCAACCGTTGACCGTCCTGCTGACGCCCCGCAGCACGGCAGAGTGCGCGGAATTGCCCGGAGCCGGCCGTGCGGGATAACAAACCGGAAACCTCGCTGCGCTCGCTGTTCCTGGAACGCTATAACGACTTCCGCAATCAGCTCAAGCGGCGGCTGGGGTCGGAAGACCTGGCGCATGACGCCATGCAGGAAGCCTTTTTGAAGGTCAATGATCTGCCTGCCAGTTCGTCGATTCAGCAGCCGGCGGCCTATCTGTTCCGCGTGGCGTTGAACATCGCCGAAGACCAACGGCGCAGGGATTCCCGTTTATTGACGGGGGTGGAGATCAGCGAACTGATCCACATCACCGACGAGGCCGCGGACCCCGCGCGCATCGCGCAGGGCCGCAGCCAGGTCGACGCCTTCCAGCGCGCGCTGCGAAAACTGCCCGAACGCACGCAGCAGATGCTGCTTGCCGCGCGCGTGCACGAGCTGCCCCACGCAGAGATTGCGCGGCGCTACGGTGTGTCGGAACGCATCGTGTCCAAAGAACTCAAACGCGCGCTGGAACATTGCGCGCGGGAACTGCGCGTGGCCAGTGCGGGGGCGGGGGAATTGCCCGGCCGCGCCGCGGGCAAAGATGAAGAACCATGGCACTGACGATGAGCCTGCCCGGAAACAACAAGGACCACGAGGTGGCGGCGCGCGAAGCGCGGACCTGGCTGCTGACGCTGACGTCCGGCCGCGCCACCGAGGCCGATGCCGAGGCATTCCGGGAATGGCTGCGCGCCGACCCGCGGCGCCAGGCGGCCTTTGCCGCCCAGAAGCAGCTATGGCGTGATGTGGGGCCTGCGGTGCAGGCCGTCGTGGCGGAGGACGCCCGCAACCGGGCGCGAAAATCCCTCGTGACCGGCCGGCGGGCGTTCCTGGGAGGCGCCTTGGCGGCGTCCGCGGCCTATCTGGCCTTCAAGCCGCCCTTGGGGTTGTGGCCGGGGCTGGACGTGCTGGGGGCGGACTACCGCACGGCGGCGGGCGAGCAGCGGCGGGTGGCGTTGGGCAACGCGGTGGACGTCCAGATGAATACGCAGACACGCATCAATGTCAGTCGCGACGGCGACGGCGCCGTCATTGAGCTGGCCGACGGCGAGGCCGAGATCCGCAGCGGGCCGGCGGCCGCCGTGGTGGTCGCGGGGAAAGGCCGGATCACGGCGAAGGACGCGCTGTTCAACGTCCGGTACATCGACGGCGAAGCGCGGCTGTGCTGCCTGTCGGGCGTGGTGCGGCTGGCGCATGAGCAAGGGGTATTCGACATCGTGGCCAACCGCGAACTGCGCTACGACGACCGGCGGGTGATGCCGCCGGTTCAGGTCGATCCGGCCATCGTGACCGCGTGGCGGCAGGGGTGGCTGGTGTTCGACCAGCAGCCGCTGGCGCAAGTGGTGGACGAATTGAACCGCTACCGCCGCGGCCGCCTGGTGCTGATGAACGACCAATTGGGCAAGCGGCTGGTGCAGGCGCGCTTTTCGCTGGCACAGGTGGCCGACGCGGAACGCCTGATTCGCGACGCCTACGGCGCCCGCGTGACGCGTCTGCCGGCCGGTGTCGTCGTGCTGTCTTAGGCGGGTTTCCTGCCGGTGGCTTCGTGAATTATTTGTGACAGGGTTCTGGTCGGCATTTTTCAATCCGTCTGTCTTGTTCTAGGTGACGAACACGCGCGATTGGAACAAGGGATGGCGATCATGCAGGCACGGATGTCGGAATTGGGCGATAAGAAGAAAACGGCGCGCGCGCTTGGGCGCGGACGCCCGAACTGGCGTCCGACGCCGCTGTCGCAGGCGGTGACGGCGCTATTGATCGCGGGCAGCGCCAGCGGCGCGGCGCAGGCGCAAACGCGCGCGTTCAGCCCGGGGTGGTTTTCCGACAAGAACGCCGTGCAGTCCACCGCGCAACGCACGGGCCGCATGCCCGACGGCAGCGTGGCGGGCATCGGCGCCAGCGCGCGCCAGCAGCAGCAATCCCGCCAGCAATTACAGCGTTCATTGGACAACCTGAACCGCACGGCTGCCGCCGTCGCGGCCCAGCAGGCCGCCCAGGCCGCGGCGCGGGCGGCGGCGGCTGCCAATGGCGGCGATGTGCCCGATGGCCTGGCTGAAGGCGGCTTGTGGGCTGCCCAGGGAGGCCTGGCGAAATGGGAGGGCGCGAAAGCCGCCAAGCCCAGCGTGGAAAATGGCCGCCAGGTCGTCACCGTCGAGCAAACGCAGTCGCGCGCCATCCTGAACTGGGACACGTTTAACGTCGGCCGCAACACGACCGTGCAATTCAAGCAGGGCGCGGATGACGCGGTGCTGAACCGCGTGGTGGGCGCATCGGCCAAGCCCAGCCAGATCCAGGGCGCCATCAAGGCGGACGGCACGGTGATGGTCGTGAACCAGAACGGCGTGATCTTCACCGGCACCAGCCAGGTGAATGCGCGCAATCTGGTGGCGGCGGCATCGACGATTTCGGACGCACAGTTTCGCGACAAGGGGCTGTACGCCGACAACGGCGCGCAACCGACATTCCAGGACGCGCTGGGCGGCGTCGAGGTGCAGGCGGGCGCACAGATCCGGACGGCGGCGCCGACCACCTCCACGACAGGCGGCGGCTATGTTCTGCTGCTGGGCAAGGAAGCCGTCAACGCAGGCACGATCGATACGCCGGCAGGCCAGGCGTTGCTGGCGGCCGGCGACAGCTTTGTGATCAAGCGCGGCCAGGGCACTTCGGGCAACCTCGTGTCCACCACGAAGGGCAACGAAGTGACACCGGCAGGCACGCCGGGCCGTGTCGTGAACACCGGATTGATCCAGGCGGCGACGGGCGATGTGACGCTGACGGGCGGCGACGTGGTGCAGGGCGGCGTCGTGCTGTCCAGCACGTCGGTGGATACGCGCGGAACGGTGCACCTGACGGCGGCGGGCGAGGGCGGCAAGGTGACCTTGGCGGACAACAGCACCACGGCGATCCTGCTGGACCGCAGCGGCGCGTTGGCGCTGGATAGTCAGCGCGACGGCCTGCGCGTGCCGTTGACCCCGCAGACGGATGCGGCCGTGGTGGCCGCCGGCGGCGACCGCCGCGAGCTGTCGCGGGTGGAAATTGGCAGTTCTGGCACGGTGGACTTCGCATCGGGATCCATCACGCTGGCCACCGGTGGGCAGATCGCCATTCAAGCCGCGCAGCGCAGCCTGGTGCGCGATGGCGCGATCCTGGATGTGGCGGGCGCCGTGGGCGTGCCTGTCGCGATGGAGAACAACAATATCAAGATCAACGTCCAGGGCAATGAGCAGCGCGATGCGCCGATCAACCGGGACGGCGGCAAGCTCAATAGCAACGACGTGTGGGTCGATTTGCGCGACCTGGTCTTCGTGCCGGCAGGCACGAACGGCTACGCGACCGACCGCTGGTACACGGCCGGGGGCCTGTTGGAAGTCAGCGGCTACCTGGGCACGCAGGGCCACGCCGTCAATGAATGGATGGCGCAGGGCGGCAACGTGGAATTCACCGGCGGCGACGTCGTGACGCGCGCCGGTTCGCAGATCAACGTGTCGGGCGGCACGCTGGACGTGCAAGACGGCATGATCCGTCAGACGTGGCTGCGCGGCGTGGACGGCAGACTGTACGACGTGTCGCGCGCCCCGGGGGACCTGGCCTATACGGGGTTGTACAAAGGGTACGAGGCCCACAGCGAGCGA
The DNA here is from genome assembly GCF_002975275.1 of Achromobacter sp. MYb9. GTDB lineage: Bacteria > Pseudomonadota > Gammaproteobacteria > Burkholderiales > Burkholderiaceae_B > Achromobacter. Next base: position 178,169 of record NZ_PCOQ01000010.1, read on the forward strand.
TGGGGCCAGACGCGCTATTTCTATAACCCGCTGATCGCGCCGCGCGAACGCTTCGAGACGGGCTACACGGTTGGCCGGGACGCGGGCAGGCTGCTCATCGGCACCAAGAGCGCGGTGCTGGAAGGCGAGTTGGTCGGTCTGACGTATCAGGGCCAGCGCCAGAGCGCCGCGCCGCAGGCCGGCCTGGACGGTTATCAGCAATCGCAGCGGGCGGCGGCGCGAGGCGCGCAACTGGTCGTAGGCACGTATTCGCCTTACTACACGCTGCGCACCGGCGCGTTGCAGTACGCGCTGGGTCGGTCGGACGACACGGTTCAGCACGTGCTCTTGTCCGATCAGGCTGCCGCCATCGCCGCAGGGCTGGACCTGGACACCGCGCTGCCGGAAGACCGCGCCGGCATCCTGCATCTGGACACGGCGAAGCTGAACGGTTTTGGACTGGGCGCCATCAAGATCGCCGCCCAGGACATCACGGTGCAGTCCGATCTGGCCGTGACGGCGGGTGGCGACATCACGCTGTTCGCGAACCAGGTGTCGGTGGACGCCACGCTGACCGCTCGCGCAGGCAGCATCCGCTTGGGTAATGTGCTGAACCAGGCGTCGCCCTCGGGGGCGGTGGATTCGGCCGTCGGCGGCACGGACAAGGCGGCACTCGCCTTGAGCGCGCGCGCCCGGCTGGACGCTTCGGGCCTGTGGACGAACCTGGCCATGTCGCCGGAACGGACGGCCGGCATGCCGTACCTGAACGGCGGCACGGTGGCGTTGCGCGGCGACGGCGATATCCGCCTGGATACCGGCAGCGTGATCGACGTGAGTTCGGGCGCGGCGCTGCGCGCGAAGAACGCATTGACGGGAGGCAAAGGCGGCAACACGACGATTGAAGTCGTCGGCGGCGCTACCGACGCAGGCGGTCAATTGACCCTGAACGCGACGTTGCGCGGGTATGGCGTGGAAGGCGGAGGAACGCTCGCGGTGGCGGCGGGCAAAGTCGTCCTGGGAGGCACGGAGCCCGTGGCGCAAGAGGGGGCATTGGCGCTTGCGCCGCCCTTTTTCCAGCAAGGGTTTTCGCGCTACGAAGTGACGGGCCGTTCCGGTTTGACCGTAGCCGACGATGCCCGCATCGATGTGCTGATGCCGGTGTATCGCCCCGTGTCCGGCGCGGCGGGTCAGCAGACTGGCACGGATCCGTCGGCCGTCCTGGAAGCGTGGTTGCCGCCGACCTACCAGCATGACCCCGTGGCGGGGACCGTGTCGCGGCGGCGCGGCGCCAGCCTGTCGCTGCAAAGCGGCCGTAATCTGGCTGCGGTCGGTGTGGACACCGACGCGGCACTGATCGTGGGCCGCGGCGCCGAGGTGAAGGTGGACCCCGGCCAGACCATTCAGATGCGTGGCGCGGGACAGATCACGGTGTTGGGCGCGCTGACGGCGGCAGGCGGAAAAATCGATATCCGCCAGTTGCGCCTGGGTGAACTGGATGTGGCGGAGTCCTTCGAGATTGCCGACGGCCAGATGCACAACCGGTCGATCTGGATTGGCGAGCAAGCCGTGCTTGACGTTGCCGGCCGCGCGGAGGCCGGCGTGGACGCGCAGGGCCGGCGCTATGGCGTGGCCGACGCCGGCGGTGTGATCGTGATCGGCGGCGAGATCAATCACGACCGCGCAACGGCAACGTCGGCGGATGCGTACGTGATTGTCCGGCCCGGGGCGGTGTTGGACGCGTCCGGCGCGGGCGCGGTGGTGGACGTGACGGGCGTGGGCGCGGTGCAAGTGAACCGGGACGGCGGGCGCATATCGCTCAGCTCGTATAACGGTCTGTATCTGGATGGCACGTTCATCGCCCGTGCGGGCGGGGCGAATGCGTCCGGCGGCACCTTGGATATTGCGCTGGAAACGCCGCTATACCGCACATGGGGCGACGGCGTCGCAGGCATGGAGGTGCAGGTGCCGCGCGAAATGGTGCTGGCGGCCGGCCCCGGCGGCAATGCGCTGGGCGCAGACCTGAAACCGGGAGAGGTCGCCGATGGGCTGCGCTATGGCCAGGCCCGGCTGGACGCCACGCGGTTGCTCGCCGGCGGCGGCTTTGACCACTTGGCGCTGCTGTCCAACGGCTTGATGTCTTTCGACGGTGACGTGGACGTCTCGGTGGCGCAGAGCCTGCGGCTATACGCGGGCGCCTTTTCGCTGGCGCCGGGGGCGGATGCGCAAACCCAGGTGAATCTGGCGGCGTCGTATGTGCGCTTGTCCGGGCTGGGCAAGTACGCCGCCACCAATGGCGTGATACGGCCGCAGGTGTTGTTCGGCGACGCGCAGGATGTGGGCACCGGCGCATTCACGGTGCGCGCAGGGAACTTGCTTGAAGTCGGCAATAGTTTGTCATTCGGCACGCAGGGCAACATCAACCGTAGCGTGGGCGGCCCGCTGCCGGTGTTGCGTTCGGGCTTTGACCAGGTAACGCTGGATAGCGGTGGCGACCTGCGCTTTCTGGCCAACAACGACCACGAACCGCGCACCCGCCTTTGGACACGCGGCGATCTGGACCTGATCGCCGCCCAGATCTACCCCGAGACAGGCGCCGAGGCAGAGGTGCTGGCCGGCTTCATGCGCCTGCCAACCGGTGTGCAGTTCTTCGATCCGGACCGCGCATTGCGGATCGGCCGCCACGCCGGCGCGTCGGACGCATTGCCGGTGATGCCCTATTCGGCCTTCGGCACGCTGCGCCTGTCAGCGGTCACGGTGGAGCAAGGCGGCGTGGTGCGCGCGCCGTTGGGCGCGATCGTGTTGGGGGATCTTGGCACACTGATGGGCACGCAGCGGCTGACGCTGTTGCCGGGCAGCGTCACGTCGGTCAGCGGTGCCGGTCTGCTGATGCCGTATGGCGGTACGACCGATGGCGTCTCGTACAAGTTCAAGGGCGCGGACGTGTCGCTCGTGGGCGTGGGCGGCGCGACAGGCCTGGAGAGCGGTGCCACCCTGCGTACCGGCATCACGATGGCCTTCCGCGATGTGGATGCGCAGCCGGGGTCCGTCCTTGACTTGTCCGGCGGCGGCGAATTGACAGGCGCCGGCTTCGTATCCGGCCGTGGCGGCTCCACCGACGCGCGCTATTCTCCGCTGGTCCGCATGAATCCCAAGGGCGGCTTCTCGTTGCCGGGGCTGGCCAGCAACCCCGTCTACGCGATCGTGCCCGGCATGCAACCCGGCTACGCGCCGGCGGGCGGCGAAGCCGGCGCATCAACGCCCGGCGTCGGCCGGCAGATCACGGTGGGCGCGGGCGTGCCTGGCCTGCCGGCCGGCACCTACACGTTGATGCCGTCCACTTATGCCTTGCTGCCCGGCGCATTTCGCGTCGAGATCAATGGTGCGGCGGCCGCAGGCGCGGCTATCGCGCCAATGCAGATGCGCAACCGGTCGTGGGCGGCCAGCGGCACGCTGTCGACGGCGGGGACCCGCGTGGCAGACAGTCTGGCCAGCTCGGTGATCCTGACGCCAGCCGATGTGTTGCGTACCCTGTCGCAGTACAACGAAACCAGCTACGCCAGTTTCGTGGCGGCGGACGCCGTGACGCGTGGCGTGCCGCGCGCCATGCTGCCGGCCGATGCCCGTACCTTGCGGCTGGCGATCCACTCGGGTTCCTCGGATGGCCAGGCGCTGAATTTCGAGGGGTTGGCGAATTTCAAGGCGGCGCAGGGCGGCTTCGGCGGCGCGGTGGCATTGAACGGCGGAAGCGGCACGATAGAAATCCTGGGGGCGGGCCAGGCGCCCACCGCAGGTTTCGCGGGCACGTCGGTGCAGGCGGACGCGCTGACGGCGCTGGGCGCCAGCCGGCTGGTGATCGGCGCGCTGCCGGTGGTGCAGTACGGGCAGGGTGGGCGTTTCTATACGTTCCAGGCCCCCGCCCATGAGGTCGTGCTGCGGGCCGGCGCGCAGTTGACGGGGCCGGAAGTGCTGGTCTCGTCGCGGACGATCGAACTTGAGGCCGGCGCGGGCATTTCGACGTTGGGCCGTGGCGCCCCGTCGGTGGACTCCACCAGCGGCTACGCCTTCCAACCGGGTACCGCCAGCTTGCTTGCCGTGTCGAATGGCCGGCTTGACGTGCTGGCGCCAGACGCGCTGGCGTCGGGCGCGATCCGCATCGGCACGTGCGCGGCGCAGCCTTGCCAAGGCGCGACGCGTTTGTATTCCGAGGGCACGATTGCCGCCGCCACCAATGGCACGTTCGACCTGGGCGAGCAGGTGCGCTACGGGACCCGCAACCTGTCGCTGGCCGTTGGCGCCGTGAACGCGGGTACGGCTGGCGCCCTGGAACAGGCGGCGGCCAGCGGCATACTGCCCAACGGGCTGACGCTGAACCAGGACATTCTGGGCCGGTTGCTGCGTGGCGATACCAGCATGGGCGCGCCCGCGCTGGAAGTGCTGACGCTGACCGCGCGCGACGCCATGAACTTCTACGGCACCGTTGCGCTGGACACGCGCGATCCGGTCACGGGCAAGTACAGCCTGGCCACGTTGGCCTTGGGCACGCCCGCCATCTACGGCTATGGCGAGGCCGGTGACGAGGCCAGCATCCGCACGCAGAATTTGATCTGGAACGGGGCGACACAGGCGCCGGGCGCGGTGGTCGCGGGCGGCGCCGGCACGGGCAGGGGCGTCTTGCGCATCGATGCCGAACGGATCGAATTCGGCTATGCCCAGGGTGCGCAGCCCAGCGGCGTGGACGACAACGCCAGGCTGGCGCTGGGCTTTTCCACGGTCAACCTGAACGCCAGTGAGCGCATTACGTCGAATCATCGCGGCAGCCTGGCGGTGTATCAATCGCAAGGGGCATTCGACAGCGTGACGGGCCGTTATGTCTACCACGGCGGCAACCTGAATCTGAATACGCCTTTGCTGACCGGCGGGGCAGGCGCCATCAACCGCATGACGGCGGGCGGCGATGTGCGCGTGGCGGCGGTGCCGGGCGCGCAAGCCGTGACCGTGCAGGACCTTGGCGCGGAACTGCTTCTGGCCGGGGCGAACGTGCAGATCGATGGCAGGATCGTGCTCCCCAGCGGCAAGCTTACGGTGCAAGGCAGCGAAAGCGTGTTGCTGACCGGCGCGTCGCAAGTCGATGTATCGGGCCGCGCCATCGCTTTCAATGACGTCCAGCGCTACAGCTGGGGCGGCGACGTGATTCTGGAAAGCAGCCACGGCAGCATCCGGCAGGAAGGCGGCGCGCTGATCGACGTATCCGCGCAGCAGAACGATGCGGGCAGCCTGAGGGCGACCGCGCTGTCGGCCGCCGCTGGCGTGGTGGACCTGCGCGGCCGCATCCTGGGGGCAAGCTCGGGCCACTACGACGCCGGCGGCACGGCCGTGCCCTATCGGGCGGGCAGCGTGGATATCCGCGCGCAGCATCTGGGTGCGCCCGGTGCGCTGAATGCGGATTTCGAGGCGCTCAACCAACGCTTGAACGACGGCGCAGTCACGGGTGCGCGCAGCTTCCAGATCAAGCAAGGCAGCCTGGCGGTCGGCGATGCGCTGCGCGCCAACGACATCAATCTGTCGATAGACGGCGGCAGTCTGACGGTCGCTGGCCGGGTGGACGCCAGTGGCGAACGCGTGGGCCGGATCCGGCTGGCCGCGCGCGACGGCTTGACGCTGTCCTCGACCGCGGTGCTGGACGCACATGGCACCGTGCTGCGCGTCGATAGCTATGGCAAGATCATCGACTCGCCCAACCGCGCCATGGTGGAACTGAATTCTGGCCGTGGGATGCTGACCCTGGCCAACGGGGCGCGCATCGACTTGCGTCATGGCACGTCCGCGGCGCCGGGCGCGGCCGCGGGCCAACACGACGGTGCGCCGCGCGGCACGCTGGATCTGTTGGCGCCGCGCATCGATGCGGCCGGCAATGTGGGAATCAACGGCAGCGCCGTGCCGGGTTCGGCCGCGACCTACGGCGACATCGCCATCGACGCGCGGGGAACTGTCGTCATCGACGGCGCCAGGTCCATCGCGCTGGTCGCCACGCAGCGCTATGACGACGCGCGCCGGGGCGATCCGGCGGACCGCGCGAGCGGCCGCGATTACCAGATCATCGATCAGGCGTATCTGGAAACGCTGCACGGCGACAGCACCACCTTCATCCGCAACGCGCGCAACAACGGCGCACTGCTGGACGGCAAGCTGGCGGGCCTGAACAACGCTACCTACCGCGACGTATTCCATCTGCGGCCCGGCGTGGAGATTGTCAGCAACACCGCCGATGGCGACCTGGTCGTGCAGGGCGATCTGGACCTGTCACGCTATCGCTATGCCAGCCTGAATCCGCATTCGGCGATGACCTCGGCTTACGGGTCGGGCGAGGCCGGCGCGCTGACATTGCGCGCCAAGGGCAACCTGGACGTCTATGGCAGCATCAATGACGGCTTCGCGCCGCCGCAAGCGACGCCGGACGACGAGAATGGCTGGATCCTGACGCCCGGCGCGCAACCGTTCGGCGGCGACGTGGTGTTGCCGCGTGGCGGCGTGGTGCTGGCCGATGGCACCGAATTCCCGGGCGGCAAGACGCTGAACTACCCCTTGCCCCTGCAGGCCACGACGCTGGCGGCGGGCACCCGTCTGCCGGTGGAGGCCGCGCTGGGCCAGGCGCTGTCGCTGGCTGCCGGCACGGTGCTGTCCGGCGATCTGCGCGATGCCGCTGGCCAACTGCTGTACCCCGCCGGCAGCATCCTCAAACAGGCTGTGGACTTGCCCGCCGGCACGCGCCTGGGCGCGGGCACCGTGCTGACCGCCGGCACGTCCATGCAAGCATTCACGTGGCCGGCAAACGTCGCGCTGCCGAATCTGCACACCACGCAAGGTTACGAGCCCAACGTGCTGTTGATGGCGGGCACCATCACGTTGAAGCAAGGCGCGTTCATCCCGTCGCAGACCAAGCTGGTGTTCCCGGAAGGCACTGACTATGTCGAGCTGCGGCCGGGCACGGCGGTGGACCAGCGGCGCAACTGGGCGCTGGCCCAGATGCTGCCCGCAGGCAGCCAGTCGTGGTCCGTGCAATTGGTGGCGGGCGCCGATCTGGACGCAGCGGATCCGCGCCGGGTGCTGCCCGGGCCAAACGCTGGCAAGCTGACGCTGGCCGATACCCACTACAACGCCAGCCTGATCAAGGGCGCGAGCCTGGTGTGGGGGCCGGATGCGGGCCCGTCGGGCTTTGAACCGGGAACGCCTGTGCCGGACGACCTGCTGTGGCTATGCGACGCCGTCGAGGGCTTGTGCATGCCGCCGCCCCGCTGGGTCTGGGGGCCGGATAACTGGTGGGGCTATCCCGCCGGGACGCCGGTGTCGGACGCCGAACTCTCGATCTGCACGGACTACGCGGACCAGTGCATCGAGAACAAACCGACGACGTCAGTGGTGGCCCACACGCAGAACTTCAGCGTATTGCGCACGGGCGCGGGCGATCTGAATCTGGCGGCGGGCGGCGACATCAGTCTGATGTCGGCGTATGGCGTGTACACGGCCGGCACGCAGGCGGCCGACGTGGCCCCGGCCTACCAATTGCCGCGGGGTCGCTTCGGCGGCACGGTGCTGGGCGACGATCATTCCACCACATACGAGCCCTTTGTGACGGCCGGAGCCGGTTATCAGGCCTGGTACCCGGAAGCGGGCGGCAACCTCGGCCTGTACTCGGGCGGCTCGCTTCGCGGCGACGTCTGGGGCAAGACCACGGGGGGCAGCTTTGAAGCGCGTGTGATCGACCCGAGCGTGGGGATCGGAAACTGGCTGTGGCGCCAAGGCACGGGCAGTGCCAACGGCGGCGATACGCCGACCGCATGGTGGATCAACTTCGGCAGCTACACGCAAGCGTCCGCGGACTTCAAGGACAAGACACCTTTGCTGGTGGGCTTTACGGGCTTTGGCGCGCTTGGCGGCGGCAATGTCAGCATGCGCGTGGACGGCGATGCGGGGAATATCGAATCGCGCGGTTCGATCAGCAACCCCCGTGGCCAGGGCCTGATCGTGGCGATAGGCAGTACCGGGCGTATCGCGGCCGACGGCAGCATGATGCTGACCGGCGGCGGCGATATCGACATCCGCGTCGGCGGCGGCGTGAACCCGACGAAGAGCGCGCGTGGGCGGGTATCGTCGACGGTCGGCCCAACGCCGTATTACGGCGAACCCGCGCTGGACCTGCAGGGCGCCTTGATCAATCTGCGCGGCCATGTGCAACTGTCGGGCGGCGCGGTCGGGGGATTGGACCTGCGGTACGGTAATGAATTCAGCCAGCAGGACGTGAAGGAAACCCGGGGCTATGACCCCTACGCGTCCACGCTGGCCAGCGCGACGGGCGGCTTGGTGCTGATTCCCGGCGATGCCGTTATCCGGGTGGATACGCGCGGCGATTTGGTCGTGGGCGGCGCCAGCGATCCGGGGCGTGTCGCCCTGCCGAACAGCACGCCGTTCCGGCTGGCCGACGGTACGTTGCAGAATGGCGGCGGCTACAGCTGGTTTTCGATGTGGACCGAGAACACGGCTATCGAACTGTCCAGCGCAGGCGGCAATCTCACGCCCAGCCGCCAGACCTCGCATAGTGCGCAGGGCATGGCGGTGCAGACGGGACGCAACACGTCGCCGTCGGACGCCCGTTACCTGTATCCCTCCATCCTGCGCGCCACTGCTTACGACGGCAGCATCTACGGGGGCGTATCCGCGGGCTATCTGAACAATGAGAGCACCGGCCTGCCTTATTCGCTGACGCTTGCGCCGGGCGTGCGCGGTCAGTTGGAAATGCTGGCGGGCGATTCGATCTACGCGGGCGGCTACGCCATCAATCGTTCGGGCGCGAACCCGGCCAGCGTGGCCACTGTGCGGGCGCCGGCATTCGCCGGGTACGCCTCGCAAGCCAGTTCGGTGGCCGTCCTGAGCAATCAGGGGACCGACGGCATTGGCGGCGACCGGAATATGCACTTCCCGCTGTTCTATTTCAACGCGCTGACGGCGAGCGACTCGGGTTCCAACCAGGTAACGCGCTTCTACGCCCGCGACGGCGACATCGTCGGCCTGCGCACCGGTGAGGCGTTGGCCTTGCTGAAGGGCAACAGCATGGGCCAGACCTGGTACGAGGCATCCGGGCCGGTCTGGATGATGGCGGGGCGCGACATCGTGGCCTCGGGTACCGACACGGGGACGCTGACGGACGTGCCCACTTCGAACGGCATCAACTTCGGCGGCGGGTCGGGCAGTACCGCGACGTCCACCGGTAATCTGTTCCTGCACCGTGACGCATTGGATGTGTCGCGCGTGTCGGCGGGCCGCGACATCCTGTACAGCTCTTTCCAGATCGCCGGCCCCGGCACCCTGGAGGTGACCGCTGGCCGTCATGTGCTGATGGCCGATCGCGCGTCCATCACGAGCCTGGGCGCCGTGATGCCGGGCGACCGTCGTCCGGGCGCCTCGATCGCCGTGACGGCGGGCGGGGGCGCCAACGGCCCTGACTACGCAGGCTTCCTGGCGCGCTATCTGGACCCGGCCAAGGTGGCGGACCCAAGCCGTCCGTTGGCGGACCAAGGCCTGGCGTTCAAAACCTACGAGGCCGAACTGCTGTTGTGGCTGACGCAGCATTACGGCTTTTCGGGCAGCACGGATGACGCGCGCGCCTACTTCGCCGCGTTGCCGCCCGCCCAGCAGCGCGTGTTCGCCAGGCAGGTGTATTTCGCCGAACTGCGGTCGGGTGGCCGGGAATACAACGACAAGTCCAGCCCGCGTAACGGCAGCTACCTGCGGGGCCGCCAGGCCATCGCGGCGCTGTTCCCCGAGACGGCGCCGGGCACCTATCAAGGCGACATCACGCTGTACGGCGCGTCGGGCATCCGCAGCACCTTCGGCGGCGATATCCAGCTGATGACGCCAGGCGGAAAGCAGGTGTTCGGCGTGGAGGGCGTGGCGCCGCCCGCTTCCGCAGGCATCATCACGCAAGGCGAGGGCAACATCCAGCTGTACGCGCAGGGCAGCATCCTGCTGGGTCAAAGCCGGGTGATGACGACCTTTGGCGGCGGGATCACCGCGTGGTCGGCGCAAGGCGACATCAATGCGGGGCGCGGGTCCAAGACGACGGTGCTGTACACGCCGCCCAAGCGCGTCTACGACGGCGTTGGCAACGTGACGCTGTCGCCCAACGCGCCCAGCACCGGCGCGGGCATCGCGACGCTGGCGCCGCTGCCGGAAGTCGCAGCCGGTGATGTGGATCTGTACGCGCCGCTGGGCACCATCGACGCAGGCGAAGCCGGCATCCGCGTGTCGGGCAACGTGAACATCGCGGCCTTGCAGGTGGTGAATGCCGCCAACATCCAGGCGCAGGGCGATAGCGTGGGCGTGCCGGTGACGGCGTCCGTCAATACCGGGGCGCTGTCATCGGCCAGTGCCGCAGCCACATCGGCGGTGAATGCCGCGCAGGATTCGGCCCAACGAGCGCAAAGCCAGGCACGCCAGGGCCAGCCCTCGGTGATCAACGTGCAGATCCTGGGGTATGGCGACGAGCCCGTGGCGGGGGCGGCGCCCGCGCCGCAGGGCAGCCCGGCGGCGGCTGCGCCGGCCTACGACGCCGCCAGCGCCGTGCAAGTGCTTGGCGCGGGTCGTCTGGACGCGAACGAGACGGGGGCTTTGAGCGCGGAGGAACGACGCAAGCTGACGATGTGAACGGGACGCCGGCGCGCCGCCGGCGGTCATCGGTGTGTCATGAAGCGGCCAGCATCCCTGGCCGCTTTTTTTTCACCTTGCATGCTAGCGCCGTCATCTCGCATGGCCAGAATCGCCGCCGGACAGCCCGGGTTTTCGTTCGCCGATTCTTTTTCATGAAGTTTTTCTTACAACGCGCGGTCTTCGACCTCCCGGCACGTCTAGTAACAAGCAGAAGCTGTGAGCGCGGGAGGGCGGGCAAAAACCGTCACGGGATTGTCGCGAAGCGCACGGCTCGGCAGCGGCCGGTGACCAGGCCGGATTTCACACAAGGAACCGAGTGCATCGCTATGCATGATTTCGAAAGTACGGGCCGCGCGTTGCGCGCCATATTGCGCCGCGCGCCGCAAGCATTCGTCCTGACCGCCGCTATCCACTCGGCGTGGGCGCAAGCCGCGCCGGCGCCCGAAGCCGGCGCCGCGCCCGCCGGCGCAGCGGCCCCCGAGGGCCGCCGCGTCAACATCAACGAGTACATCGTGCGGGGCAATACCGTGCTGGAGGCCCGCGACATCGAGCGCGCCGTCTACCCCTACCTGGGCCCGGACCGCACGCTGGCCGACATCGAGTCCGCGCGTGAAGCCTTGCAGGCCATTTATCAGGAACGCGGCTACCAGTCGGTGTACGTGGACCTGCCCGAACAGCAGGTCGCCGACGGCATTGTGTTCCTGCAAGTGTCCGAGACCAAGGTGGGGCGCGTGCGGGTGGTGGGCGCGCAGCACTATTCCCCGTTGGCGATTCGCGACGAGGTGCCGGCGTTGCAGGAAGGCCAGGTGCCCAACTTCAACCGCGCGCAGGCCGAACTGACGAACCTGAACAAGGGCGCCAGCCGCCAGGTCGTGCCGCTGGTGAAGGAAGGGCGCCTGCCCGGCACGATGGACGTGGACCTGAAGGTCGAAGACAAAAGCCCATGGCATGCCAGCGTGGGGCTGAACAACGACTACAGCGCCGACACCACGCGCCTGCGCAGCACAGCGTCGCTGGGCTACGACAACCTTTGGCAGCTGGGTCATTCCGTCAGCCTGACCTTTTTCACCGCGCCGCAGGAAACCGACAACGCCAAGGTGTGGTCGGGTTCGTATTCCATGCCGCTCTCCAGCCGCTGGAGCTTGCAATTCTCGGGCTACAAGAGCGACAGCAACGTGGCCACGATCGGCGGCACCAATGTGCTGGGCAAGGGTTACTCCTTCGGCCTGTCCGCCATCTACACGATGGAACCGCAAGGCGATTGGAGCAATTCGCTGTCCGTGGGCCTGGACTACAAGAAGTTCGATGAGTCCACGCGTTTCGGCGCCAACGAAGACCAGATCCCCATCAAGTACCTGCCGTTCACGCTTGCCTACAACGGCTACCGCTATTCCGAATCGTCGCAAAGCAGCCTGGGCCTGTCGGTCGTGGGCGCAAGCGGCTCCTTCTTCAATCAAGGTAGCGACTGGAAGGAGTTCGACGACAAGCGCTATCGGGCCAACCCCAGCTTCGCGCTGTTGCGCGGCGATGGCACGCATACGCAAAACCTGTTCGGCGATTGGCAGCTGGGCCTGCGCGGCTCGTTCCAGTTGGCCTCGGGCGCCCTGGTGTCCAACGAGCAGTTCTCGGCGGGCGGCGCCACCAGCGTGCGCGGCTATCTGGCCGCGGAGCGCACGGGCGACGACGGTGTGTTGGGTTCGGTGGAATGGCGCACGCCGTCGCTGGCCCGCTGGCTGGGCGCGAACGTCAACGAATGGCGCTTCTATGCCTTTGCCGACGCCGCCACTTTGCGCTTGCGCGACCCGCTGCCCGAACAGGACGCCAGCTACTCGCTCGCCAGCGTCGGCCTGGGCACCCGCCTGCAAGTCATGGATTGGCTGTCCGGTTCGCTGGATTGGGGCTATCCGCTGAAAGACGGCCCCAACACCCGCAAGCACGATCCCCGACTGAACTTCAGCGTGCGCGCCAGCTTCTGAGCGCACGCGACCTCCTCATTCATCCCGGAGTCCTGAACATGCAACGCCTATTGATACTCCTACTGACCGTGCTGGCCGGCGTATTGCCGTCCGCCGCCCACGCCTGGTGGCAGCCTGACTGGCAGTACCGCAAGCAAATCACCGTCGACAGCACCGCGCAAGGCATGCCGCTGGGCGGCCCGGCCGGCCGCACGCCGCTGCTGGTGCGCCTGCACACCGGCAACTTCACTTTCGACGGCATCAACGAGAAGGGCGCCGACATCCGTTTTGTGGGCGCGGACGACCAGACGGTGCTGAACCACCAGGTGGAAGCCTTCGACCCCTTGCTGGGCATGGCGCTGGTATGGGTGGACGTGCCTGAAGTGGCCGACGGTCAGCGCCAGGACATCTGGATGTACTACGGCAACCAGAAGGCGCCGGTCTCGGCCAATGGCCAACTGACGTTCGACCCGAACTACACGCTGGTCTATCACTTCGACGGCGCCGCTGGCGCGCCGCCGCGCGACACCACCGCTTACAGCAACCACGGCCAGACCCCGACGGGCGCCGCGGTGGATGGCGTCATCGGCCGGGCCGCGCAGTTCACGGGCGCCGCGCCGCTGATGCTTCCCGCCAGCCCCTCTCTGGCCATCCCGGCCGCAGGCGCTTTCACGTTCAGCGCCTGGGTCCGCGCCGACCAGCCGGCCGGCGAACAACTGGTCTACGCCCGCCGCGACGCCGGCAACGCCTTGCTGATTGGTATCAACCAGGGCGTGCCGTTCGTGGAAGTGAATGGCCAGCGCAGCCAGCCCGGCCAGCCGCTGACGCCCGCCGCCTGGCAACACCTGGCGGTGACGGCCGACGGCAGCCAGGTCCATCTGTACGTGAACGGCCGCGCCACCGCGTCGCTGGCCGCCAGCCTGCCGCCGCTTGGCGCCATCGCCGCCCTGGGGGGCGACGTGCCCGCGCCGGCCGCGCCCGTGGCGCCCGCTGCCGTCCCCGCCGCGGATGGCACGGTACCGGCCGACGCCGCGCCGGCGCCCGCCGCGCGCCCCGTCTACGCGCCGTTCGTGGGCGCCATCGACGAAGTTCGTTTGTCCAAGGTGGCGCGTCCCGCCGCCTTGATCTACGCCGATGCCAGCTCGCAGGGCGCGGAGTCGCGTCTGGTCGCCTACGGCGCGGACGAAGAGCAGTCGGGTTTCGGTTTCGGCGGCATGGGCTTCTTGCTCAAGGCGGTGCCGATCGACGCGTGGATCATCATCGGCGTGCTGGTGCTGATGATGGTGCAGTCCTGGATCATCATGATCAAGAAGAGCCGCAACGTGGCCCGCCTGGCGCGCGCCAATGAAGCGTTCCGGGAGTCTTTCGCCAACGTCGGCAAGCGCCTGGAAATGCTGGCCGATGACGCCGGTCTGGCCCAACGGCTGGAACACGCCTCGCTGTGGCGCCTGTACCGCGTGGCGGTCAACGAGATCCGCACCCGCCGCGCCCAGGGCGCCGACACCACGTCGATCTCGGCCGCCACGATCGAGGCCATCCGCGCATCGATGGACGCCGTGCGCACCAAGGAAAACCAGGTGCTGGGCGCCAAGCTGGGCGTGCTGTCCAACGCCATCGCGGGCGGCCCCTACATCGGCCTGCTGGGCACCGTGCTGGGCATCATGGTGGTGTTCCTGGGCACGGCAATGGCCGGCGATGTGAACATCAACGCCATTGCTCCGGGCATGGCCGCGGCCCTGCTGGCCACCGCGATGGGTCTGTTCGTCGCGATCCCCGCGCTGTTTGGCTACAACCGCCTGGTGTCGCGCAACAAGGAAGTCAGCGCCGACATGCGCGTGTTCGTCGACGAATTCGTCACGCGCCTGGCCGAAGTGCACGGCGAAACGCAAGCGCAGGAAGCCGCCCACCATCCCGCAACGCGTGCGCCGGCGGCTAGCCGCCCGGCCGCCCGCGACGCGCAACCCGTCGCCGCCGAGGCATAAGGAGCATTCATGGCTTCCGTATCCGCATCCCAGGACGATGACGATGACGCGCCCGTGGACGGCATCAACATCACGCCGCTGGTCGACGTGCTGATGGTCGTGCTGGTCATGTTCATCCTGACCGCCACCGCGCAGATCGCCGGCATCAAGGTCAACCTGCCCAAGGCCAGTTCCACCATGGCCTTGTCGCAGCCGAAGACCAAGGCGATTTCCGTCAATGACGCGGGCCAGGTTTTCCTGGACGCCTATCCGGTCACCTTGCCCGAGCTGGAAGACCGGCTGCGCACGGAGAAAGCGCTGAATCCGGATTTTCCGGTGATTGTGCGCGGCGACGCCGCCGTGCAGTACCAGAAGGTAGTGGAAGTACTGGATCTGCTGCGCCGCCTGGAGCTTGCCCAGGTCGGTCTCGTGACCGGCAAGCCGCAATAAGGGCCAGGACAACGTCATGCCGCAACACGCATCCGATTCCTCGCGCGTCCCGCATCCGGCGCGCCGCTGGCTGAAGCTGGCGGCCGTCGCGGTGGCCGCGGCGGTGGCGGCCTACGCGCTATGGCGCTGGGCCAACGATATGTCCGGCGTTCGGCGCGATGCGCCCAAGGTCACGGCCATCATCCCGTTGCCGCCGCCCCCGCCGCCGCCGCCCGAACCCGAAAAGCCGCCGGAGCAGGAACAGCCCAAGGAAGAACCCGTGGCCACGCCCGAACCCGAGCCGCAGCCCACGCCCGAACCGCCCAAGCCGCAGGACGAAGCGCCCCCGCGCCCGGCCGACGATCTGGCCAACCCGATGCAGATCGACGGCGATGCGCAGGCCGGCAACGACGCGTTCAACATCGGCGCGGGCCAAGGCAAGGGCATGGCGGGCGGTGGAGGCGGCCGCGCGGGCAACGCCACCTACAGCCAATACCTGGCCTATGCGCTGCAAAAAATCCTGCGCGAAGACGAGCGCACCCGCAACCTGACCTTCCGCCTGAAAGCCAACATCTGGCTAACGGCGTCTGGCCAGATCACCCGGGTGGAACTGACCCGCGGCAGCGGCGACGCCGATGTCGACGCGCGCGTGGTTGCCGCGTTGCGCGCCGTGCCGGGCCTGGATGAGCGCCCGCCTGCCACCGCCAACATGCCTATCCGCGCGTCGCTGACCGGCCGCCGGCCTTCCTGAAATCCCGAACAGACCTGATCCCGGAGTGACTAGAGAATGAAGTTCGAACTAAACCGGCTGGCGGCATTGCTGGCGCTGGTCGCGGCGAGTGCCGCCGCGCTGCCGGCGCACAGCGCGCCCGCGCCGTCCGAAAACGCCACCATCAACCTGATCCGCCTGCTGGTGCAGCAGGGCGTGCTTAAACCCGATCAGGCCGACGCGCTGGTCGCGCAGGCGGAAGCCGAAGCCCGCGCCGCGCGCCAGGCCACGCCGGATCGCGGCGCGGCCGTGGCGCAGGCGGGCGACGTGCGCGTGCCCTACATCCCGCAGACCGTGCGCGACCAGATCCGCGACGAGGTCAAGGCCGAAGTCATGGTGCAGGCCAAGGAAGAAAACTGGGCACAACCCAACACGTTCCCGGACTGGGTGTCACGCATCACGGTGGAAGGCGACGTGCGGGTACGCGACGAATCGCGCTTCTACAACGGCGGCAACAGCAACGAAATCACCGATTTCGCCAAGCTCAACGCCAAGGGACCGTACGACGTCAATCCCAACACCAACGGCGGCTACCCGCCGATGCTGAACACGCGTGAAGACCGCCGCAACCAGCTGCGCATCCGCGCCCGCCTGGGTGTGCGCGCCGAGATCTCGGAAGCCTGGACTGCCGGCATCCGCCTGGCCACCGGCAGCGATGACAGCCCGGTATCCACGTCCCAGACCCTGGGCGGCGGCATGGGCAAGAAGGACATCTGGCTGGACCAGGCCTACCTGACGTATCGCCCCGCCAAGTGGGCCACCGTCACGGGCGGCCGTGTCGCCAATCCGTTCGAATCCACCGATACGCTGTTTTCCAATGACCTGAACTTTGACGGTATCGCCGCGATCTTCAAGCACCCCTTGCAGGGCCGCGACGTCACGCTCTTCGGCACACTGGGCGCGTTTGCGACGGAATACGCGAACAACGGCTGGAGTTCGTCGTCGATGAGCGAGGGCAGCACCGAAAATAAATGGCTGCTGGGCGCGCAGGTCGGCGCCGACTGGAAGATCAACAATCAGAACAGCCTGCGCGGCGCGCTGGCCTACTACCATTTCGACAACATCGCGGGCAAGCGCTCCAGCTCCTGCTCGCCGTGGGCGGGCGCCGAGAACTGCGACACCGACTGGTCGCGCCCGGCCTTCATGCAGAAGGGCAACACGCTGTTCCTGCTGCGCAACATCGCGCCCAATCCGCTCAATCCGGCCGACACGCCGCAACCGCAGTACGTGGGCCTGGCGTCCAAGTTCGACCTGCTGGACGTGAACCTGCGCTGGGATACCCGCGTGTTCGACGGCCTGGGTCTGCGCTTGAACGGCAACTACATCCGCAACCTGGCCTACAGCAAGAGCAAGATGGCGAGCCGCTCGCAGGGCTACATCGTCAACAACTTCGGCGACAACGGCGACATCGAAAGCGGTCCGAATGCCTGGATGCTGCAAGCCACGCTCGGCCGTTCGTACGACCTGAAGGAAAAGGGCGATTGGCTGGCCTTCGTTGGCTACAAGTACATCCAACCCGATGCGCTGCCTGATGCGTTCAACGATTCGTCGTTCCACCAGGGCGGCACCAACGCGCGCGGCTACTACATCGGCGGGGGCTATGCCTTCGAGAAGAACGTCTACGGCGTCTTCCGCTGGATGAGCACCAAGGAGATCTACGGTCCGCCCTTGGCCATCGACACGATGCAGTTTGAAATCAACGCCAGGTTCTGAGGCCATGGACATGCACATCGTATGGGATGAATCCCGCCATCCGGCCGCGGCGGGCCGCGGTCGGCGGTTCGCCGCCGCCGTGGCCCTATGCGCGGCCGGGCTCAGCTTGAGCGGCGGCGCGCAAGCCGAAAGCATGGAAGAGCGCCTGCGCGCCCAGTTGCGCAGCACGACGCAGCAGCTGCAGCAATTGCAAAGCGAGCAGGCGCAGGTGAACGCGGCCAAGGCGGCCGCCGAAGCCCAGCGCGACGCGGCGCAAAAAGAGCTGGAGTCGTTGCGCGCGCAATTGGCCAAGAGCCGTGGGCAGGCCGAGAAGCTGGCAGAGCAGCAGGGCGCGGTGATGGAAAGCGCCCAGGCACAAGTCGCCGCCAGCCACGCGCAACTGGGAAAGTTCAAGGGGGCCTACGACGAGCTCTTGACGCTGACCCGGGCCAAGGAGGCGGAACGCCAGACACTGGCCCGCAACCTGGCGCAACGCGACGACGAGGTCAAGGTCTGCCTGGCCAAGAATCGCGACATGTACGAGGCCGGCAAGGAAATCCTGAACGCCTACGAGCGCATCAGCACCGGCGACATCCTGGCGCTCAAGCAGCCCTTTGCCGGCCGCGCGCGCGTCAAGTTCGAAGAGCAGGCGCAGGCGTATGGCGACAAGCTGTACGACGCGCAGGCGCCGCGCAGTCAAGCGGCTGCAACGTCCAACCCGTAGTCTGTCCCTGATTGCAATTGTCTTTATCCAGGAAATACCGAAATGACCGAAACCAGCCTGATTCTTGACGTGAACGCTGAACGCCTGCAAACGCTGCTGCAATCCGCGGGCTACCGCGTGACCTTGTCCGAGCAGAATGGCATGGTCCAGTTGCTGAGCGCCAGCCAGGGCGTCGGCTTTGCCGCCCGCATGGGCAACCCGGCCCAGCAGGAAGGGCATTATCTGGACTACACGCTGAGCTGCGCGTTGCGCGTGCAGGGCGAACTGCCGGCCGGCCTGGCCGACCGCTGGAACGTGGAAAAGCGTTTTGCCCGCCTGTCGGTGCAAGGCGTGTTCCTGGTGCTGGAACTGGACGTGATCGTGGCCGGGGGCGTGTCGGAGACCTATCTGCGCGCCACCACCGAGCTGTGGGATCGCCTGTTGCAGGAATTCCTGCTGTTCCTGCGCGCCAATGCGTCGGACCAAGACACTCCTGCCGACGCCCCGGCGGAGGGCGCCGCCGAAGCGCCGCAGCGCCTCGACACCGAACCCGTCAACGCCGAAACCACCGACGCGACGGCTGCCGCATAGCGCGGCCCCGCAGCGCGCCGCCGGATGCAGGCCTGTCCGGCGGTGCACTGAAGTTCCATAGAGGTTCCCATCATGACCAAGATCCTGAATTCGTCCCATCGGCTGCGCGTGACCGCGGCGGTCCTGTTGATCGCCGCATTGGCCGGCGCGGTTGCGCTGATGCGCGGCAACGATGCTCAAAGCAGCGAAAGCGCGCCCACCAAAGTGCTGGCATCCGCCGCGCCCGCCGTGGCACCCGCGCTTGCGCCTGCCGCGGTGCAGGCCAACCGGCCGCCTGCGATCGCGACGCTGGGCGCCGTGCAGGTGGACCGCGATGAACTGCTGCGCCAACTGCAGGCCATGCCGCCGCAGGCGCGCGGGCAATTGAAGGAAAATCGTGCCGGTCTGGACCAATGGCTGCGTGCGCGCCTGGCCGAAAAGGCGTTGATCGAACAAGCCCGCGCGCAGGGCTGGCAGGACAAACCGGAAATCAAGCGCGCGTTCCAGGCGGCGCAAGAAAGGATCGTGCTGCAAAGCTATCTGGAGTCGGTCAGCCGGGCGCCGGACGACTATCCGGCCCAGGCGGACCTACAAGCCGCCTACGAGCGCGCCAAGCCGCAACTGGCGGTGCCGGCCCAGTACCGCGTCAGCCAGATCTTCCTGCCGGCCGCCCTGGGCGATGGCGACGCGGTGGCATCGGCACGCAAACAGGCCCAGGACCTGGTCAAGCGCGCGCAGGCGCCCAAGGCGGATTTCGCGGCCTTGGCGCAGAACTTCTCGCGCGACGACACCACGCGCGCGCAGGGCGGCGATATCGGCTTCCTGCCGCTGGCGCAGTTGACGCCCGAGATGCGTCCGGTGATCGAGCAGATGAAAGAGGGCGAGGTATCTGCCCCGGTGCAGTCGGCGGCGGGGTTTCACATCCTGAAGCTGTCCGCATTCCGCGCGGCCAGCGTCACGCCGTTCGATCAAGTAAAGGAAGAGCTGCGCGCCGCGCTTCGCTCGCAACGCCAGGAACTGGCCGCGCGCGCCTATCTGGAGGGCTTGTTGAATGCCGGTACCGTCAGCATCGATGGCGCGGCCCTCAATGCCGCGTTCGAACAAACCGCGACCCTCTCGACGGCCAGCCCGGCCGTCGCCCGCGCACAGTGAGAAGACGGCGCCGCACACGGCGGGAGCCGTCGGGCAAGTGTTGGACACCCGTCTGACGCTGGCGCTGGGCGATGCCAGTGCGCCGGCCAGCCTCCAATGCGCAGGGGCGTTGCTTCAGGCGTTGCGCCAGACCTATCCCGACGGGCTGGGCCGTTGGTTCCCGCTGGTGCCCGACCAGGGGCCGGGCCACGCCCGTGAGGGGGCGCGCGAGTCGGGGCTGGATCTGTCCGACTTGCGCGTGCTGTACCGGGCGTTGCGGGTCAGCTGGCTGGCCGAACTGGTGTTCGGCAGCCGCGAGCGGGCGCACCAGTGGCTGAGCAGCCCCAAAAGGCGTTTGCTGGGGCGGGTGCCCTTATTGCTGTGCCAGCACGGCAAACACGCCGTGGCAATCGAAGAATGGCTCATCGATATCGATGAAGGAAATGGTCCATGATTGCGCTTTGGCGCTTGAGCAACAGCCAGGACCTGCAACCGCGGGCCCGACCGCCGGGCCGCTGGCATGGCGCGGGCGCGCCGGTGGTGGTGCTGGACGCGAACCCGGCTGCCGCCGTCTTCGCGCGGCTGGCCTTGTCGGAGGTGGCGCATCCGCAGGCCTTGCCCAGCCACTACTTCCTGCTGGAAGTGATGGCGCCGGACCATGCCGTCAGCGACGCGACCGTGCCCCCGCATTGGGAAACGGATCTGCCTGCGACCCGGGCGGTTGGCGATGCCTGGCTGGCGCGCGGCGACACCCTGCTGCTTCGGGTGCCGTCGGCGGCGGGCGGCGTGCAATACCTGCTTAACGCTGCCCACCCGCATCTGGCGCGATGCCAGATCGTGTCGTCGGTGGCGTATCCCTACGCGCCGCACCTGGCGGGAATTGCCGACGCGGTGCTGGAAGGAGCCGGGTGGCTGGTGGCGGCGGGCGGGGGCGGCGCGCGGGACTAGAATGGGGCTCCGTCGGCTCTGGTGCCGGCGTGCAACCGTTCCCGTCAGGAGCCCGCCGTATGACCGCACTCTCCGCTGCCCCCACGCCGGGCGCAGCGTTGCCCGCCTACACCGCGCAGGTGGACATCGTTTCCATCCAGTCCCAAGTCGTCTATGGCTATGTCGGCAACAACGCCGCCATGCCGGTCTTCCGCCGCGCGGGACTGCGCGCCATCGCGGTACCCACCGTTATCTTGAGCAACACGCCGCATTACCCGACGCTGCACGGCGGCGCGGTACCGCTGGATTGGTTCGAAGGCCTGCTGAAGGGGCTGGACGAGCGCGGTGTCACCAAGGTGGCGCGTGCCGTCGTCTGCGGCTACCTGGGACAACCCGGCCAGGCGGACCTGCTGGCGCGCTGGCTACCGGCGTTGCGCGCCGCGCGTCCGGACCTGCGCGTGCACATCGATCCCGTGATGGGCGACCGCAACGATGGCCTGTACGTGGACGCGGGCCTGGTCGCGCAGTACCGCGGCCTGCTGGTGCCGCTTGCCGACGGCATGACCCCGAACCACTTCGAGCTGGAATTACTGGTCGGCCGGGCCCTGGCGTCCATCGACGACGTGGTGGCGGCCGCGCGCGAGCTGATCGCGAAGGGCCCCGAATGGATCGTCGTGACCAGCGCGGCCCCGATGGCGGCCACGCCCGGCACGTTGCAGCTGGCGGTGGTGACGCGTGATAAGGCCAGCATCGTCACCCATCCCGAAATCGCCATCCCGCCGTCGGTGCACGGCACGGGCGACGTGTTCATGGCCAGCCTGACGGCCAGGCTGCTGACCGGGCAAGACCTGCCCGACGCCGCGCGCGAGGCCGCGGGCCAGGTCACGGCGACGCTGGAACGCACGCGCGAGCTGGCGTGGGAAGAGCTGGCCGTGGAAGACTAGGACCGGCGCACGGCCCCATTCAGCGCGACCCGGTCCGGGGCGGACAGGCGCCGTTCCCGGAAGGGGGCCTTCGCGTCAGTACGTCTTGTACGGCAGGAACTTGCCGCTCATCACGATCTGTACGCGGTCGCCCTTGGGATCGGCTTCGCGCGACAAATCCATCTTGAAGTCGATGGCGCTCATGATGCCGTCGCCGAACTCCTCGTTGATCAGCGCCTTGAACGTGGTGCCATACACGTTGATCAGTTCATAGAAGCGGTAGATCAGCGGATCGGTGGGCACCGACGTGGGCAGCGACCCCTTGTAGGGCACCACCTGCAGTTGCACGACCGCGTCGGCGGGCAGGTCCAGCACGCGCGCGGCGGCCAGGGCCTGTTCCTCGGTCAGCGTCATCTGGCCCAACAACGCGGCCGTGGTCCATTCCTTGCTTTGGCCGACGGCTTCAGCGATGGCGGCCCAGCTCAGCTTCTTTTCCAGTTTGCGGGTGACGATCAGTTCGGTGACTTCAGCGCGGGACATCATGATGGGATTCACTCCTTGTGGGATGCCTTGTCGACCAGGAAGTCGACGAGATGGTTGCGGATTTCGTAGTAGCGGGGTTCGTGGTGCAGGCTGGCCCGGGTGCGGTTACGCGGCAGATCCACGTTGACGGACTCGGCAATACGGGCATAGGGGCCCGCGCTCATCAGCAAGACGCGGTCCGACAGCAGGATCGCCTCGTCCACATCATGCGTGATCATGAATACGGTCTGGCGCGTTTCCTGGACGATGGCGCGCAGTTCGTCCTGGATGGTGCCGCGCGTCAGCGCGTCCAGCGCGCCGAACGGCTCGTCCAGCAACAGCATCTTGGGCTGGATCGCGAAGGCGCGGGCAATGCCCACGCGTTGCTTCATGCCGCCCGACAGTTCGCAGGGCTTCTTGCCGGCCGCTTGCGCCAGGCCAACCATGTCCAGATAGCGCAGGCTGTGCGCGCGCACCTGCTCGCGGTCATAGGCGGGCCAGCGCGACCGCACGCCGAATTCCACGTTCTGCAGCGCGGTCAGCCACGGCAGCAGGGCGTGCGCCTGGAATACGACGCCGCGTTCCAGCGACGGCCCGGCGATCTGGCGGCCGTCCATGATGACGACGCCCTCATGCGTGTCGTCGATGCCGGCCAGTACGTTCAGGATGGTTGTCTTGCCGCAGCCGGAATGGCCGATCACGCATACGAACTGGCCTTGTTCGATGGTGAAATCGATGTTCTCGAAGACGGGCGGCTGAGGCTGCCCGTTGCGGCTCGGGTAGCGTTTTCCCAGCCCTTCGACTTGCAGGAAAGATTGGCTCATGGCGTCATTCCCGGTAGCTGACCAGCCGGGCGGCGCGCGCCAGCAGGGTATCCAGCAGCATGCCGATCAGGCCAATGAAGAAAATGGCGCAGATGATGTTCGCGATGGACAGGTTGTTCCATTCATTCCAGACGAAGTAGCCGATGCCCGTGCCGCCGATCAGCATTTCGGCGGCCACGATCACCAGCCAAGCAATGCCCACCGATATTCGCATGCCGGTCATGATGGTGGGCGCCGCCGCGGGCAGCACCACCTGCAGCGCGGTGCGCAGGCGCGACACTTCCAGCGTGCGCGCGACGTTCAGCCAGTCCTGCCGCACCGCGCCCACGCCAAAGGCGGTATTCACCAGCATCGGCCACAACGAGCAGATGAAGATGACGAAGATGGCGGACGTGTCCGCATCCTTGATGGTGTAGAGCGCAAGCGGCATCCAGGCCAACGGCGAGATGGGCTTGAGCACCTGGATAAACGGGTCGAAGGCGCGATAGACGGTCTTGGACATGCCGATCAGGAATCCCAGCGGAACCGCCACCAGCGCCGCCAGACCGAAACCCGTCAGCACGCGGGCCACCGAATAGGCCAACTGCACGCCGATGCCCTTGTCGTTGGGGCCGCGGTCGTAGAACGGGTCTTGCAGGTGCCGCCACAGCTGCGCGCCGACGTCGGCGGGCCCGGGGAACGGCGTTTTCGAGCCGCTGGCCGCGGCGTTGCCGACCAGGGCGGCATAGGCCGGGTCCACCGTCGCGCCGCCCGTCTCGGGGCGGGTGGCAACGTGCCACAGCAGCAGGAAGGCCAGGAACAGCGCGATGGACAGGAATGCCGCCCGCCAATGTTGCACGGACCGCATCAAGTCCTCCGGATCTTGAAACCGGCCAGGTAGGCCTCGGGCTGGCTGGGGTCGAATGGCTTTCCCATGATGCTGAATGTCCTCGCCGTTTCGGCGGGCGGGGTCAGCCCGGCTTCGCGCATCAGGCGCACGGCGTCGGTGGCCAGGAAGACCTCGCTTGCCACCTTCTGGTAGTCCACGTCGCCCTTGACCTGGCCCCAACGCTTCATTTGCGTCAGGATCCAGACGGCGAACGACTGCCAGGGCATGGGGTCGAAATCGATGCGGTTGGGGTCGCTCAGTACCTTGCCCAGGCCATCGGCGTAGGTGCCGGTCAGCACCTGCTCCACCACCGTGACGGGCTGGTTCAGATAATTGGGCGCGGCAATGGCGGCGGCGATTTCCTTGCGGTGCGCCGGTGCGCGGGCGTAGGCCGTGGCTTCGATGATGGCCTTCAACAGCGCCTGGTACGTGTTGGGCATCGTCGTCACGAATTCCTTGCTGGCCGAGAACGCGCAGCAGGGGTGGCCGTCCCAGATCGCTTTGGACAGGGTGTGGATGAAGCCCACGCCATCGTAGACGGCGCGCTGGTTCACCGGGTCGGGCGCCAGGAAGCCGTCGATGTTGTCGGCGCGCAGGTTGGCCACCATTTCGGGCGGCGGCACGGAACGGATCTGTACGTCGGTGTCGGGGTCCAGGCCGTGCTCGGCCAGGTAGTAGCGCAACAGATAGTTGTGCATGGAATAGTCGAACGGTACGGCAAACTTGAAGCCTTTCCAGTCCTTGGGATCGCGACGGTCCTTGTGCTTCATGGACAAGGTGATGGCCTGGCCGTTGATGTTCTCCACGGCGGGCATCGTCCACGGCACCGCGCGGCTGGCGCCGACGCCCATCGAGATCGCCAGCGGCATCGGCGACAGCATGTGCGCCGCGTCGTATTCGCCCGACATGGCCTTGTCGCGGATCAGCGCCCAGCCGGCCGTTTTCACCACTTCCACGTCCAGGCCCTGTTTGGCGTAGAAACCCATGGGATGCGCCATGATGATGGGCGTGGCGCAGGTGATGGGAATGAAGCCGACTTTCAGCTTCTGCTTTTCCAGCGGGCCGGTGGATTGCGCGAAGGCGTCACGGGCGGCGGCCAGCGGGAAGATTGACGCGATGGCGGCCATGGCGGTACCGCTGCCCACCGCGCGCAGGAAGCGCCGGCGCAGCGCGTCTTGGGGAAAGAGGGCGCGCATCACCGCTTGTTCGACGGCGCTGTCCGCCGCGGATTGGCTGGCGCGCTCGTGTTCGGCTTTCGAGGCGTGGCGGCCGCAACCGCAGGCAAGACGGGTATCGGCGTCGAACGGATTGCTGAATAGGGACATGGGATGGCTCCGGCCAGACTGGGTTGGAGCCATCATGGGGCCGGCCGCGCCGCGCCGGTATCCCGGGTTCGACGATATGCGTGTAGTGCCTTTACTACGCGGTGCGCGCCGTGCGCTGCGCTGGTGCGCAGGTGGCTACGGTGCACCCAGCTGGTGCGTGTTGGCGTAGGCCACCAGTTCCACCAGCGTGCGCACGCCCAGTTTTTCGAATATGCGGCTGCGATATGTCGAGATCGTGTTGACCGACAACGCCAGCTGTTCGCCGATGGCCGAGACCGAGCGGCCGGCTACCAGTAGCTGCAATACCTGGAATTCGCGGTTCGACAGCAGTTCGTGCGGCAGGCGCGAGCTGTCCTGGCGCACGGTCTGCGCCAGCAGTTCGGCCACGGCGGGCGTCACGTACATTTTTCCGGCGGCGGCGTTCACCAGCGCGGACAGCAATTCGTCGGGGTCGCAGCCTTTGTTCAGATAGGCATGGGCGCCGGTGCGCAGCGCGCGCACGGCAAACTGCGTTTCGGGGTAGACGGACAGCATGACGACGCCCAGCGAGGGGTAGTCGGCGCGCACGGTCTTCAGTACGTCGAGGCCGTCGCGTTCGCCCAGCGCTACGTCCAGCACCATGGCGTCGTAGCGGGCCTGGCGCAGGGCGCGCAAGGCGGACGGCGCGTCGGCGGCTTCATGGACAAGGGCGACGCGCGCGTCTTCTTCCAGGATGCGGGCCAGGCCGCGGCGGATGATGAGGTGGTCATCGACGATAAGCAGGTTCAGGGCCATGTCGCGGGTCAGGTGGGAGGAAGGCGCAGGCGGGCGCGCATGCCGGCGCCGGGGGCGCTGTCCAGCGCAAGGTCGCCGCCGATGCCGCGGGCGCGTTCGCGCATGCCAAGGATGCCGAAGGTGCGGGGCGCTTCGGGCAGCAGCATGCCGATGCCGTCGTCTTCCACGGTCAGTAGCAGGCCGTCGTCGCTCCAGGCCGCGCTGACGCTGACGCTGCGGGCGCGGGCGTGGCGCTGCACGTTGGTCAGCAGTTCCTGGACGATGCGGTAGACGGCGATTTCGGCGTTGCGATCCAGCCGGCGGCGTTCGGTGTCTGGGGGGCACAGGTAGCGGCATTGCAGGCCGGTGCGGGCCTGCAGGTCTTGCAGCAGCGTTTCCAGCGCCGCCCACAGGCCCAGGTGGTCCAGCACGACGGGCCGCAGGTCAGTCAGGATGCGGCGCGTGGCGCCCATGGCCGTCTGGGTGACGTCCAACATGCGGTCGACGTGGGTTTGCAAGGCCGGCGTGGCGCCCAGCTGGCGGCGCAGCCAATTCAAGTCCAGCTGGAGGGCGGTGAACGAAGCGCCAAGTTCGTCGTGGATGTTGCGGGCGATGTGGGCGCGTTCTTCTTCGCGCAGGCTGGACAGGTGCGAGGACAGGCGGCGCAGCGAGTCGTGGGCGTCGCTGAGTTCGGCGGTGCGTTCGCCGACGCGGCGTTCCAGTTCGCGTTCGGTGCGTTTGCGGTCGGTGATGTCGGAAAAGGTGACGACGGCGCCGACGACTTCGTGGTCGTCGAGGATGGGATAGGAGGCGTATTGGGCGTCGAAACACGAGCCGTCACGGCGCCAGAGCACTTCATCGTCGACTCGTTCGCCACGGCCTTCGCGGAAGGCGCGGAAGATGCGGCAGTCATGCACGTGCATAAGGGCGCGGTTGGCGTGGGAGTGATGGATCAGGTAGTGCATGTTGCGGCCGACGACTTCGTCGGGGGTGTAGCCGAGCATGGTGGCGCCGGGG
The DNA here is from genome assembly GCF_002975275.1 of Achromobacter sp. MYb9. Lineage (GTDB taxonomy): Bacteria > Pseudomonadota > Gammaproteobacteria > Burkholderiales > Burkholderiaceae_B > Achromobacter. The sequence continues at coordinate 205,218 of NZ_PCOQ01000010.1, forward strand.
CCGTTGATGAAGATGCACCGGCCGCGCAGGTCGATGCCGTAGATGCCTTCGCCGGCGGATTCCAGAAGCATTTCCAACTGCCGGCGCCAGGCGGCGTGGTGCGAGAGGTGGTTCAGGTCGGCGAACATGGTTTTGCTTTTTCCCGGGGGCTTCCCCGGCCCTTGCGCGTTTTTTTTGCCGGTGGTTTTTTGGGGGATTTTCCGGGAGGCTTGGGGTGGGGCGCGGGGGGGGGGCGTGTGGCGCCAGCGGCGGGACGTGGGCGCGGGCGGCGCCGCCCGCGGCGTGCTGCAGCCACTGGCGGAAGCCGGCT
>NZ_PCOQ01000011.1 GCF_002975275.1 Achromobacter sp. MYb9
GTGTCCGTTGGGTTGCCCCGGGATGCCCTTGCTTTGCCTGTTGTGCTTGCTTGGCCCCGCCGTTCAAAAAACTGTCTGAACTGCGAAGGAGCGAGACTATAGCACAAGTTTTTGGGCTGTCATGCGCAGGAAGCAAAGACGCCTTCAATTTCTTGCTTAGAGACGGGAAGGTGGCCGCTGCCTATATATAGAGACGTTGCGCGGCGTTCGTTCCTGGCCTTCCCCCACCCTCGCCTGACCCTCTCGCTATATATAGAGAGAGGACACGGCTACCAGCGCATGTAGTCCGTATGCTTCAAGCGCGCGAGGTCGCGTTGCATGGTGGTTTCGTTGACGAGCCAGCTGGGCGCCCCCACGTCTTGCAGGATGTGCGGGTCCATGTCGGCGGCGAGGTTACGCAGGCGGGCTTCGGCACGACGCTTGCAATATGCGTCCCAGACCTTGGCCAGCCAGCCGCGGGATCCCTCTGCGTCCTGCCTATTTGTGTGTGGGCTGTCCTGGCGGCTTGCGCCGATGTTGGCGGGCGATGGCGTCGAGGCAACTTGGGCTGGCCGGCGTTCCGGCCGGAAAGGGGATGCAGGGGACGTGCAGGTTTGGGCGGACATGAGGGACTCCTGGCTCTTGGACGTTTTGGTAAGCGTAGTCGCCCAGACGGCGGGTGAAAATCGAATTGTTTTTGGGTTATTGGTCAGCTAATCTGACCAGATGCGATTTTTCCGAGAATTCTCATGCGTTTGCCTCTGAACACCTTGCCGGCCTTCCGGGCCGTCGCCGAATTGCAGAACCTGCGCGCGGCGGCGGATCGACTGCACTTGACGCATAGCGCGGTCAGCCAACAGATCAAGGGACTGGAAGAACAGTTGGGCTTTCCGCTGTTTGAGCGCAGTGGGCGCGGCATCGTCCTGAATAGCGCCGGTGCCGCGCTGCTGTGCAGCGTGCAAAGCGCGCTATCCGTATTGGACGAGGGCGTGATGGCCGCAGCCGCTGCCGCGACAGGTAGCGAGCAACGCTTGCGGGTGTCGGTGCTGCCTTCTTTTGCGCAGCGCTGGCTGCTGCCCCGCATGGCGCGGTGGCGCGTGCGCAACCCGGGCTTGTCACTGGAGATCGAGACGTCGCAGCAGGTTGTGGATCTGGTGCGTGACGGCTTTCATGCCGCACTGCGGTTTGGCCGCGGACCTTGGGCGGGCGTGGAATCCGAGCCGCTGTTCGACATGCCGCTGCCACTGATTGCGCTGGCGTCACCTGAAACCGCGGCAACGCTTGAAGACAATTCCCCCGAAACGCTGGCCCGCCAGCCGTTGCTGGGCGAACGTGAAATGTGGCAGCACTGGTTCAATGCCGCCGGCCTGCGCACGCCTGTCACGCCGGTGGCCACGTTCAATGACGCGGGGATGATGCTGCAGGCCGCCGAGCAGGGCTTGGGCATTACGCTAGGCCGCGAACTACTGGCCGCGGACGCCCTCTGTGCCGGGCGCCTGGTGCGGATTTCTCCCATGAGCGTGCAGTATGAGCAGGCGCAGACTTACCACCTGGTCTATCCGCCCAGCCTGCGGGAATGGGCACCCCTGGTCGCCCTGAAGCAATGGCTACGCGACGAACTGGAGCTATCTCGTTGCGCGCTTGTCACCACGCCGTCCGAGCTGGATGTTCCGCCCCTGGATCCTGGGCGAAAAAAAAGGTAAAGCAGCTTTCGCTGCTTTACCTCTACCTAAACACGGCGACCGGCGGGAGCACTCCCCGCAGACCAGGATACGCTTCGCTCGCATGGCCTGGCGGGCGCCGCGGCGGCGGCAGTCAACATTGCGAGCCGTCAGGCCACCTTGCGCGTCGGGGCCTTCGCCAACTGCATCGAATCCGTTTCATTGAAGCGCTGATGCCAGGAAAATGCCTCTTCCAACAGATGGGGCGTCTGGCCGCCGCGCTGGCAGGCGCGGTCGAAATAGTCCTGCAACGCATCGCGGTAAGACGGATGCACGCAATGCTGGATGATGGCGCGCGCGCGTTCACGCGGCGCCAGGCCGCGCAGGTCCGCCAGGCCGCATTCGGTCACCAACACATCCACGTCGTGCTCCGTGTGGTCCACGTGGGACACCATCGGGACCACGCTCGAGATATCGCCGCCCTTGGCCATTGACTTGGATACGAAGATCGCAAGATGCGCGTTGCGCGCGAAGTCGCCCGAGCCGCCGATGCCGTTCATCATGTGCGTGCCGCCGACGTGCGTGGAGTTCACGTTCCCGTAGATATCGAACTCCAGCGCCGTGTTGATGCCGATGATGCCCAGACGGCGGACGATCTCAGGCGCATTACTGATTTCTTGCGGGCGCAGCACGATGCGTTCGCGATAATGCTCGATATTGGCCAGGATCTTGTCGTAGACGGGCTTCGATACCGTGATGGAGGAAGCCGACGCGAAGGCAAGCTTGCCTTGGTCCAGCAGTTCGATGGCGCTGTCTTGCAGCACTTCGGAGTACATCGTCAAGTTCTCGAAATCCGACGACTCGAAGCCGTGCAAGACCGCATTCGCGATGGTGCCGATGCCGGCCTGCAGCGGCAACAGGGAGTTCGTCAGCCGGCCCGCGTCAACTTCGCCTCGCAGGAACGTGTTGATATGGTTGGCGATGGCGTTGGTGTCGTCGTCGGGCGGCAAGGCGTTGGACGGGCTGTCCGGTTCATGCGTGATGACGATAGCGGCGATCTTGTCGGGGTCCACGTCGATGAAGGGCTGGCCGATACGCTGGTCCACCGACACCAGGCCGATCGGCTGGCGTGCCGGACGGTCGGCGGGCACATAGATGTCGTGCAGGCCTTCGATGGCGGCAGGCACGCCCACGTTCAATTCGATAATGATCTTGTCGGCCTGTTGGGCGAACGAAGCCGAGTTTCCTACCGACATGGTCGGCACGATCGCGCCCGATTCCGTGATGGCGGCCGCCTCGATGATGGCGACGTTAATCGGGCCCAGATGGCCCGCGCGCAGTTGCTCGACGGTTTCCGACAGGTGCTGGTCGATGAAGGCAATGTCGCCTTGATTGATCTTGCGGCGCAGCGTGGTGTCGACCTGAAACGGCATGCGACGCGCCAGCGCATTGGCCTGGGCCAGCAGCTTGTCGGTGTCGTGGCCCAGCGAGGCGCCCGTGATCAGCGTGATCGACAGGGGCTCGCGCTGGGCCCGCGCCGCCAACGCGGCCGGCACGGACTTACAGTCCCCGGCGCGCGTGAAACCGCTCATTCCCACGGTCATGCCGTCCTGCACCAGCGATGCCGCCTGATCGGCGGACGTGATCTTGGCGCGCAAGCCAGGGTGGCGGATACGGTCGAGGTGCATGGAGTCTCCAAATTTAAAGGCCAACGGCTTGCGGCCGGGCGCGGCGGGGCCGCCTATCAGCGCCCGGGCGCCGTCTTTCGCGGCGTTTCCCGATATCCCGGTGTGGCGCGTGGCCGCATCCAGGACGAATTTTTCGCAGTATAGGAAGGCGCGCTTAAATCTCGTAATGACTTAAAATCATTCAAATCAGTCGTTTTTTTCATCAATTGACGCTTTTGCCCGCAACGCGCCTAGGGAGCCTCACGCCATGGACGTGCGTGCATTGCGGTATTTCGTGGAAACGGTGCGGCACGCCAGCTTCACGCACGCAGCCAAAGCGCTGTTCGTCACGCAGTCGACCGTCAGCAAGATGATTCGCCAATTGGAAGAAGAGGCAGGCACGCCGCTGTTGATCCGCGACGGTCACACGGCGCGCCCCACGGACACCGGACGCGTCATGTACCAGCGCGGGCTCCAGGTGCTGGAGACGATGCGGCAACTGTCGGAAGAACTGCGCCAGACCGCCGACCTGGATCGTGGCGCGCTTGAGGTCGGGATCCCGCCGATGATCAACCTGCTGTTCACCCCGGTTGTGAAGCGTTTCCGGGAGCTGCACCCCGGCATTCACCTGACCCTGCGCGAGGGCACGGGCCAAGCCGTTGAAGCGCTGGTGGCGAACGGCGAACTGGAAGTGGGCGCGACGATCCTGCCCATCGCACCCGACGGGGGACTGGCCGCCCAGCGCTTCGGCAGTTACCCAATATGGGTGATCGGCCCACCCGACGCACCCTGGGCAGGCAAAACATCCCTGCCCTTGAGCGCCTTGCGAGACGCCCGGTTGCTGATTCCCACCGACGACTTCGCCGTCACCCGGCGCCTGCGTCAGGCCTTCGCCGATGCGGGTTTTCAGCCGGGCATCGCCGCGCAAAGCGCGCATTGGGATTTTCTGGTGGCAATGGCATCCGCCGGGCTGGGCGTCGCGCTGCTGCCTGAACCGCTGATGCAGCGCATGAAGACGCGGGGTCTGAGCACAGCAAAGCTTGCCAAGTCGGGCATGCAGTGGGAGGTCGGCCACATCTGGCTGCAATCGGGGTATCTGTCCTTTGCCGCGCGAGCCTGGCTGGACGTATGCGACGCCGTACTGGGAAAGCCCAAAAAACCGGCCTCCCGGGGGACGCCGGCCCGCCCGAGTTGATTCCAAACGTTGACCTCGTAAACGTGGATTGCCGGCTGGCCGGTCCGCCGGCGCCCTCGACGGACCGGCATCCGATCCGGCCCTGTTTCCCTGCCCCCTGAGGATGAGCGAAAGGCCCTCGGCGTCTCTGCCCATAAATTAGGGACGCGCTACGTGTTTTTGTTGCAACGGACCGGTCCGCGGCTTGTTATGCTGCCGCCTCGACGCGAGTGTCTCGCACAAGAATATGACCCAAATCCGCATCCCCCTGCTCTTAAGCATCCGGCGCCTTCATGCGCCCCAGATCGCCGCGCTTGTCGCGGCGTTGTTGTTGGCGCTCTGTCTGATGCCAGCCTTCGCGGCGCCGCCGCCGAATCCGGCGGAAACCGAGACGCAGCTGGCGGCGGCGCGCAAGCAGATCGACGACATTCGCAAGCGCGTCGCCGACGAGACCGACGACGCCACGCTCGTCAAACAGCGCGGCGACGCGCTGGACATCCAGTCAAAAGCCGATGCGGCCACCGAAGCGCTGGCGCCCCAGTTGACCAGCCTGACCGCAAGATTGAGCGAATTGGGCGCGCCCCCCGAAGGCGCCAAGGAAGCCCCCGACGTGGCGGCCCAGCGCACGCAGCTGGAGAAAAGCAGCCGCGCGCTGGATGCGCAGATCAAGCTGGCCCGTTTGCTGTCCGTCGACGCCGGACAGACCGCGGAACAGATTTCGGCGCAGCGCCGCACGCAATTCCAGGCACGCATGGGCGAGCGGCGCGACTCGTTCCTGTCCAAGCAATTCTGGGTGGAATTCCACGAGGAGTTTCCGCGTGACCTCGAGCGCCTGGAAGCGTTGCGCGACGACCTGTCCACCGCCATCCGGCAAACGCCCACCTGGGGATGGCTGTTGCTGGCCGTCGCGGCAGCGCTGACGATCGCGCTGCGCATCTGGATTGGCCGGCTTTTTCTGCGCTTGACCGCGACACGCGTGCCCCCGGGCCGGCTGCGGCGCTCGTTCCTGGCGGTGGCCCAGCTGACCCTGTCGGTCGCGACGCCAGGCGTGATCGCGCTATTGATCCACGCCGGCCTGGACTGGAATTCGCAGCTGTCCGACAACACGGGCGCCCTGCTGGCGACACTGGTTGCGACCGTCTGCTTCGGCGGCTACGTGTCTGGCCTGGGCAATGCGCTGCTGTCGACGCATCGCCCGTCCTGGCGCCTGCCCCCCATCAGCGACGCGGTGGCGACGCGCCTGAATTGGCTGCCCAACCTGCTGGGCACGCTGGTCGTGATGATCTGGCTGGCCGAACGCCTGCCGGTGCTGCTGAACGCCAGCCTGACGACAACGATCACGCTGACCGGCATCGTCGCCGCGATCATCATGATCATGATGGCCATCGTGCTGGGTATCTGCCGCAGGTTGCGCCGCCAGAGCACCCTGGAGAACGACGCGCCCGCTCCGTTCTGGACGTCGCTTGTGCTGGGCACGGTGTGGGCGGTGCTGATTCTGGGCCTGGGCAGCTTGCTGGCGGGATATGTGGCCTTTGGCGCCTTCCTGACCAAGCAAGTGCTGTGGACGCTGATCGTGCTGGCTTCCGCCTATCTGGTGTCGACGTTGATCGAAGACGGGTTCAGCACGCTGCTGGGCACGTCGCACCGCGAAGGCGACAACGAGGGCCCCAGCCTGCGCGACCAGGCGGCCGTGCTGCTGTCGGGTATCGGCCGTGTGGCCGTCGGGTTGCTGGCGGTGATTCTTCTGCTGGCGCCTTTCGGCGAAGGGCCGGCCGATCTGGTGCAACGCTTTGACCAGTTGCGCAAGGGCCTGGCGATCGGCGAGGCGCAGATCCGCCCCGGCGCGGTGCTCCAGGCGCTGATCGTGCTGGGCCTGTCGCTGCTGAGCGTGAAGATGCTCAAGCGCTGGCTGTCGAACCGCTACCTGCCGACCACGGAACTGGATCCGGGCATGCAGTTGTCGGCCGCGACCTTGTTCGGATACGCGGGGGTTGTGCTGGCCGTCGCCTTATCGTTATCGGCAGCCGGCATCGGCCTGGAACGCGTGGCGTGGATTGCCAGCGCGTTGTCGGTGGGTATCGGCTTTGGCTTGCAAGCGGTGGTGCAGAATTTCGTGTCGGGCCTCATCCTGCTTGCCGAGCGCCCGGTCAAAGTGGGTGACTGGGTGTCGCTGGGCGGCGTTGAAGGCGACATCCTGCGCATCAATGTCCGCGCGACCGAAATCCAGATGGGCGACCGGTCCACCGTGATCGTGCCCAACTCGGAATTCGTGACCAAGACCGTGCGCAACGTCACCCGGTCGAATCCCTTGGGCCTGGTGCAGATCAAGCTGCCCCTGCCGTTGTCGACGGACCCCGAGCAGGTGCGCGAATTGATCTTGCAGGCCTTCGCGGACCACGAGGACGTGCTGGAGACGCCCGCGCCCAACGTGTTCCTGGACGGCATCGAAGGCGGCCATCTGGTCTTCAACGCCAGGGGCTACGTTTCCTCGCCGCGCGCGGCTTACGGCGTGCGCAGCGCGATGTTGTTCACGGTGCTCAAGCGCTTGAATGACGCGGGCCTGGAGGTATCTTCGCCCCCCACGATGCTGCTGGCCTCGGCGCCTTTGCCGGAGGCGGCGCCCGGTGCCGTTGCGCCGCCCGCCTCCACCTGACCGCTCTGCCGCGCTGGCGCTTCCTGGCGTCAGCCGGGTGAATATAGATCGGCGAACTGCTGTCGCTCGAGCCTGGGATTGCGCAAAGGCGGCGCCGCCAGCGCGGTGGTTTGAACGGCCTGCACCGGATACGGCTGCACGGCGGGCGCCGCAGGCCTGGCCTGGCTTTGCACAGGCGTGGGCGGCGCAACGACGGTGGTCGTGGTCGGCGAAGTCTGCGCGACCGCCGTCGTATCGAAACGATGATCCGCCGTGGTCAGCGCGGGATTGGTGCAGAGCCCCTGCGCCACCAACGCGGCCTTGGTGCGGTCGTCGGTCTGGCACAGGATGTCGATAGCCGCGGTCTCCAACCGGCGCGAGCGGTCAGCGTCCTTGGTGGAAGCGGCGGCCTGCATCGTGCGTTCGAAGTTGCGCCGCAGGCTGCATTTCTGGTCTTCGATCGGTATGGCGACGTTCATACCGAAACCCACCACGGAGCCCCCGCCGCCTGCCGACACCATGCAGCTGTCCGACGAGAACGAACCATAGAAGCTCTGGCCACCCACAGGCGGAACCGTCTTCACGGTGCTGGAACCGCTGTTGTTGGAATTCAGCGTGATGCCCTGGTTATTGCCGGCATTGGTCGACCCCGACGACGCGGATGTCGTGGAACTGGAGGTACTAGTCTGCGCTGCGGCCGTGCACGCCGCCAGCGACAGGGAGATTGCAAGCACGATGGTTTTCATGATGTCCCCTCGACCGGACGGCCGAAGCCGTCCGGATAATTGGGTCAGTGGTTGAAGCCGGAGATGTGGCCCACCCCGCCGACACCGCCAATCGACCCAAACGCGCCGATATTGCCGGCAACGAATGTCCCGGTCGCCGACGCGGCCGTGTCCGTTTTGCCGAACGACGCGCCGCCGTTGGCGATGCTGTCGCCCACCATGATGGGCGCATTGCCCGTCACGTTGCCGTAGGATTCGCTGGTGGCGTATTGGCGCGTGCTGGTGACCACTTGGGTGCCGTCCCGGCTGAATGTGCCACCGACTTGCGCGACGCCGCCGGTTTCGCCGAACGAGGTCTGGCTGGAAGACCCGTAGCCGTTGACCTGGGTTGCCACCACCGAACTGCCGGTGGAGACCGATGACGCCGTGCCATTGATCGTGCCGGCATGGCCGGTGATCGACACGGAAGGCATGCCCGGGCCGGTGGCATAGGCCGATGCGGCAAACAAGGTCATGGCTGCGACGATTGCGAGCTTTTTCATTTGAGCTCCTCCTGATCCGCGTCATGCGGATGCACAGGTGCCGGTGGCCGACCGGCGCGGACCGCTACGTCCCTCCCGCGTGCCCGCACGAAGACGAGTGGCGTGGGACTTTTGTATTGGTACGGAATGATTGCTCCGTCCTAGGCAAGTCGATATCGGTTAAACGGGTGACCGCGTCTTTGTGGACGAGGGCCACCCGTTAATCAGCGAGCAAAACAGACGAGAACGCGCGCATCGCGCCATGCGTATGGACGATGAAAAGCGCGGCTGGCGGCAGCATCACGCAAGCGGGCTCAACTTTAAGGATGGGGCGGCGCGCCGCTGGCTCGGACAAGCTGCCTAGCGCGCTCGCCGGCAGGCAAGCCGTTGATGGCCTTTAGGCTGACGGTTGGCCGGGGCCTGCGGGCGAAAACGAGAAGAACTGCACGACTTCCCGGCGGACCAGCCAGAGATCGCCGGCGACGAGCATCAGCAGGACACCGCATTCCGCCAGGCCCAGATCGGACTGCACGCGATAGCCGACCAGCAGCGCGATGCCCAGCGCGCCGGCCAACCCGGCCGGCCAGGCGGGCGGGCGGCCCGACACGGGAAGACGCAAGCCACGACTCCAGCATAGCCAGGCCATCAGGGGCAGGCACAGCACCGAGAGGGGGATATAGAGGGCGATCGCGGACAACACCACCGCCACGCTGAACGGCGTGTTGAGCGCCAGCGCCATGACGGCGATAACGGCGATACCCACGTACCACAGCAGGCGAGCGGCAATAAGGCGAGTCAATTTGACGGCTCGAAGATTCATCGGGACAGGCTGACATGAGAATTTTCAGCCATACTACTCCGGCCGGCCGGGCCTTACCCGGCCCCAATTTTTCGGAGACACCGTCATGATCCAGGAGATTGCCAGCATTCATGTCCGCGAAGGGCAGGAAGCGCTGTTCGAGGCAGGCGTGGCACAGGCCAAACCGCTGTTCCTGCGTGCCCGCGGATGCCACAGCATGGCGCTGCACCGTAGCATTGAACAACCGCAGCGCTATACGCTGGTGGTCGACTGGGAAACGGTCGAGAACCACATGGTTGATTTTCGCGAATCGCCTGATTTCCAGGAATGGCGCCGGCTTGTCGCCGGCTTCTTCGTCGAGCCGCCCCAGGTCCACCACGAACAAAAAGTGATCTGACCGTCAGGCCGCGGCCAGCCGCGAGCTGGCCGCCAACGCCACGGCCACCGTCGTGCGCACGTCGGCCAATGCGCGGTGAGTGGGATCGGACGCCCCCACATGCCGCGCCAGTATCTCGAGCTTATGGGACGGCAGTTCGGGCCAGGCACGCCGGGCCAGCGCCAGCGTGCAATGCGTCGGGTTGGCGAACGGCAGCCCCGTCTGGTCGGCCGCGGCGCCCAGGAAGCGTCGATCGAACGAGGCATTGTGAAAGAACACGGGCAAGTCTTCCACGAATTCGAGGAAGGACGAAAATGCCTGCACCACTGGCACGCCGTGGCGGTCGACTTCCGCCTGCGTGATGCCGGTCAGCCGGGTGATGAAAGACGGCACGGGCGACCTTGTGCGCACCACCTGCGTGTACTCGCGCGCCAACGTGCCGGCGGCTTCGACGCGGACCGCCGCGAATTCCAGGATTTCGCACGTGGAGGTGGACAGCCCGGTGGTTTCCAAGTCGGCCACGATGAAAGGGCCGCGCAACGCCTGCAGCGCCGACTCCAGCGCAGCAGCGGCCTGCGTCCGATTGACCGCCGCACGCGGCGCTCCACCACTGGTCCGTGGACGCCGATTGAAGAACGTCACCGCGCTACTCCGCCGCGCGCAACGGCGCGAAACGCGGCGAGCCATCGGCCAACTGACCGAAGAACAACGTGGCGGGCCGTACCCACAAACCACGCTCGTGCGGCCAAAGGTGTTCGTACACCACCATGGACTCTTCGGTCTCGGAATGGCGGGCGGTACCCACGTACAGGTACAGGCCGCCCTTGTAATGGCGGTGCGAGGCAAGGGCCAGGGCTTCGGATTCGGTCATGGACGGATGCTGCAAATAGAGCGGCCCGGGCGGAGGCGATCCGGCCCAGGCCAGGGATTCAGACAATACCGTCTTTATAGCGCACTCGCGCGGGCGCCGGCCTGCGGCGCTCAGTAACGCACGTATTCCAGCACCGGTTTGGGGGGCAACGGCGTATTTGCCGCAGGCCGTGCCCGCACGGCGGCGGCCACCGGCTTGACCACCCCGACCTGCCGGTCTTTCCGCAAGGCCTGCGCATCGGCCGCCTCTTGCGTGGCGCGCAGCGTCTGGGCGGCCTCCGCGGTCATCTGCGTGATGTCCTCGGTCACGTCACCCAACTTGGCCGATTGCGCCAGCGACACGTTCACGACTTCCGCCATGATCTCGGTGACGCGACGGGACGAGGCCACGATGTCTTCCATCGTGGCGCCCGCGGACTGCACCTGCCCCGCGCCGCTTTCGATTTGTTCGACGGACGTCGTGATCAATCCCTTGATCTCTTTGGCGGCGGCGGCACTGTTCTGCGCCAGGCTGCGGACCTCGGCCGCGACCACCGCGAAACCCTTGCCGTGCGTGCCGGCCCGGGCCGCTTCCACGGCCGCGTTCAAGGCCAGGATATTCGTCTGGAAAGCGATGCCGTCCATCACGCCGATGATCTCGGAGATGCGACGCGAACTTTCGGTGATGGCGCCCATCGTCTGCACGACGCCCTTCACCGTCTTGCCGCCCTGCTCCGCCACCTTGCTGGCGTCCAGCGCCAAGGCGTTGGCCTGGCTGGCTCGCTCGGCGTTTTCCGTCAAGCCCTGCACCGCTACCCGCAATGTTTGCGCGGCGGTAAATCGCTTGGTGATGTCGGTGGCGTACTTCACGACTTTGAATGGCCGCCCTTCAGCATCGAAGATCGGGTTGTAGCTGGCTTCGATCCAGACCTGCCGCCCGCCCTTGCCGATACGCAGGTACTGACCCGTGTCGTGTTGGCCGCTGCGCAGTTTGCGCCAGAATTCCTGGTAGGCCGCCGTGCGCGCCTCTTCGGGCCGCACGAACATACTGTGGTGCCGGCCTTCAACTTCAGACGCGTGATACCCCACGGCATTCAGGAATAGGTCGTTGGCGCGGATGATCGTGCCGTCGAGTTCGAACTCGATAATCGCCTGCACCTTGGAAATGGCCGCCAACTGGCCTTCCGTGTCGGCCTGGCGCTGCTGCTGGTCGGTAATGTCGGTGGCGTACTTGACCACCTTGACCGGCCGGCCACGCTTATCGAAGATGGGGTTATACGACGCCTGAAGCCAGACGTCCCGTCCGTCGCGACAGACGCGGCGATAACGGCCGGCATCGTAGGCGCCCTGGCCGAGTTTCTGCCAGAAAGCCAGATATTCGGCGGATTCGCGTTCATCGGGATCAATGAACATGCGGTGGTGTTGCCCCAGGACCTCGTCCAGCGAATATCCCATGGTATCCAGGAAATTCTGATTGGCCATCAGGACATGGCCTTCGAGGTCGAATTCGATAACGGCCTGGGCGCGATGGATCGCCGAGATCTGGCCGTATAAATCCGCCTTTTGCATGCCGCGTTCTCCGCGGAAAAGGCGATTGAGGGTAGTCCATTGCATGATGCGTCTCCTGCCAAGAGATGGGACGGGTTCCTGAAAACGGTCGACAAGCGGAATCTCTATCAGAACTGCTTGGCGCGTCCCAAACTCAGCTGTGCATGCCGCGCCGCATGCGCTTGCTGCCTGGTGGTCCGTCGCACAGCAGTAACGGCAGGCTGGCTAGAAACATAAGAACACAAGAGTGTATCTAGTCGAAATTATTTAATCCTAAAAATGAACGTTTCTCAACCCATTATCGGTGGCATTGTGAAAAAAAGTTCTGCTGCATAACTAACGCGGGGTTTTCGAATACCCCGGACAATGGCGCTCAGGGTTAATACGAATTCCGTCGCCCATTCTTATGGGGGTTAACCGCAGCGCACTCTTTCAACGGAGTCACTGCCCCTAATTATTAATGGGGTGAATATAAATACGGACGGATCACCCGCCATGTTGGCGCGCACGCCGGGATCCCGCCCGGCATTCATGACTTTGCGCAGTAATCAGGCGGCGTCCAGTTCGCGATACTGGCGAAAAATGCACTCGCCAAAAGGCAACCGCCTGCCACTATCGAAATAGGCCTGCAATGCCGGCAACGCCGCCACGCGCGCGTGCAGGGCCATCACGTTCGGATAATCCGAAGCCACCGTGCCCATGCGCTTGGGAAAGGCATAGAGCAGCCCGTCAACCAAATGGAACAGCGACAGGTCAACGTAGGTCCAGCGCGTGCCGCCGGCCAGCCAGGCCTCGGGGCCGGCAAGCGCGCGTTCGAAGTACGCCAGAAATTTCGGTATGCGTTCTTCCCGGAAACCGCGCGCGCGGCGCGCAGCTTCTTCTTTCTGGTCTTCGTAGTAGTCGTTGGCGGAAATGGGGTGATGCGTATCGTGCGCCTCGGTCACCATATCGGCGATGGTCAACTGAAGTTGATTCACCCATAGACGGCCTTCCAGCGATTCTGGCGCCAGCCCATGCTTTTCGCCCAGGAACAGCAGGATATTGGCCGTCTGGCCCAGCGTCATGCCGTCGGCCACCAGATAGGGCGGCGCGAATGGCGGATGCTTGCGTGGCGCCTGCATATCGTCGATCAGCGCATTTTCCGAGGCGCCAGGTTCGCGCACGCGTTCGCGATACGGAATGCCGCCTGCTTCCAGCGCCAGGCGCACGAACTCGCCACGCCCGGGAATGCCGTCCCAATACCAGAGGTCATATGTCATGCCGTCTCCTTTGGTTAAGCGAAGGCTAGGCAGGAAATACGCTGACGCCGCCCTCTTGCCCGGCCGCCTGCGCGCCACGGGCCTGTTGATACTGGCGCGGGGATAATCCGAAGTGCGCCCTGAAATCGCGCGAGAAATGCGCACCGTCCGCAAAACCGCAGTCCAACGCAATCTGCGTGATGCTGCAAGGATTATTCAGCAACAACCAGCTTCCGTACTCCAACCGCAATTGCCGCTGAAACGCCATGGGCGACATGCCCGTGGCAACGCGGAACGCACGTTCCAGTTGCCGCCGGCCCACGCCGACGTAGCGCGCGATGGCGTCCAGCGGCGGCGGGTTGTCGATGCGCTGCTCGATGAAGTGCGCCGCCTGGCGCACGCGCAGATCCTGGATGCCGGACAGGTCGGTGCGGAAATGCGCCTGCGGCACGCGGCCGGGGCGCACGCCTTGCAGCATCATGTGCCGCATCGCCTGCTGCGCCTTGTCGCGCCCGCAATGACGGGCCACCAGATACAGGCCCAGGTCGATCGCCGCGGTGGAGCCGGCGCACGAGATCAGGTCGCCTTCGTCCACGAACAGGCGGTCCACCACCGCGCGGGTCTGCGGAAAGCGCTCGCGAAACGCATCCAGCACATTCCAGTGCACGCATACCGTGCGCGGCCCGATCACGTCGGCCTGCGCCAGGGCGAACGTGCCCGTGCAGATGCCCAGCAGCCGAACCCGCAGCGCCGCCGCCAACCGCAGCCAGTCGCGCAGCGGCTCCGGCATGCGGCCGTTGATGTAGTCGTTACCCCCGCAGACGGCCACGTAGTCGAACTGCGCCGGGTCGTCGGGCAGGCTGTCGGCCACGTCGATGGTCAGGCCCGCGCTGGAGCAACGCGGCTTGCCGTCCCAGCTCATGACGCGCCATGCCGTATGGATCTGCCGGCTGCGCCCGCCATGGTCGCCTGCCAGGCGCAACACGTCGACCAGTCCGGCGAACGCAGCCAGCGTGAACTGGTCCATCAGCACGATGCCGATGGTGAGTGCGGGTTTCCCCTGGGGCAGGGCCTCTGCGGCGTCCTCATAGGAGGAAGGCCGGGAAGCCGGTGTTTCGACGATCGTCATGTCGCAATTATTCAAGTTTATGTCCCACGCCTTCAAGCTGGTTTTCCCTGGGATCACCCAAGATGCAGGCATGGCGACGTCACGGCTCCGCGTTTGGAACGCCCGGTTCCACGGGCAGCCGAGACAAGCCGATAAATCGACAAGGGGAATCCGACATGGCAACACTTACCCGCAGCGCCCTGCGCGCCGCCTTGCTGGGCGCCGGCCTGATGCTGGCCACGCAGGCGACGGCGCAGCAGCAGAAGATCACCGTCGCCTGGTATGGCGGCAATTGGGGCGACGCGTTCCGCGCCTGCGTCGCCGAGCCCTACACCAAGGCCACGGGCGTGACGGTCGTGCCGGAAGTCGGTACGTCGACCACGACGCTGGCCAAGCTGCAACAGCAGAAAAACGCGCCCACGATCGACGTCGCCTGGATGGACGGCGGCATCAGCGAACTGGCCGCGCAGGCTGGCGTGCTGGACACGCTGGACCCCGCCGCCATCCCGAATCTGAAGAACGTCATCGACCAGGGCGTGTACCGCAATGGCGACGCCGCTTACGCCGTCAGCACCGGCTACTACTCGCTGGGCATCACCTACAACACGAAGGAAGTGCCGCAGGCGCCCACCAGCTGGAAAGACCTGTGGAAGCCCGAGTATGCCGGCGCGGTGGCCGTGCCATCGCCCGCGAACTCCTCCGGCGTGCCGTTCGTGTTCTTCCTGGCGCGTGTCTGGGCGATCGACCCGTCCAACCTGGCTCCGCTGTACGCCAAGCTGGCCACGCTGGACACCGCCTTGTTCTTCGACAGCTCGGGCGCCGCCAGCAACGCCTACCAAAGCGGCGAGGCCATCATCGGCGCGCACTTCAACGTGGGCGCGTGGGACTTGATCGACAAGGGTCTGCCGATCGGTTTCGCGGTGCCCAAGGAAGGAGCGTGGGCCACGGATGCCCGCCTGCACCTGGTCAAGGGCGCGCCCAATGCCGCCGCGGCCAAGAAGTTCGTCGACACCGCGCTTACGCCGGAGGCCGCTGTTTGCCTGGCCACACGCCTGTATCTGGGCCCGGCCGTCAAGGACGTGCAGGTGCCCAAGGACGTGGCCCGCAAACTGCCGTGGGGCGCAGAGGGTTCGGTGAAGAACCTGAGCCTGTTCGACTGGAACCTCATCAACAGCCGCCGCGCCGAGGTGACGGATGCCTGGAACCGCCAGGTCGCTCGCAAGCGCTAGGCCAGGGTCGAACATGTCCACTTTGCTCACCATCGAAGGCGTGTCGATGCGGTTTGGCGCCTACCAGGCCCTGGACCGGATCGACCTGGACATCCAGCAGGGGGAATTCGTGGCCCTGCTGGGGCCCAGCGGCTGCGGCAAGACCACCTTGCTGCGCTCGATCGCCGGCTTCCTGAAGCCCGAATCGGGCCGCATCCTGATCGACGGCCAGGACATCAGCCGCCTGGCCGCGCACCATCGCCCACTGAACACGGTGTTCCAGAACTATGCGCTGTTCCCGCATATGACCGTGTCCGAGAATGTGGCCTACGGCCCGCGGCGGCAAGGCGCGTCGAAAACCGAGGCCGCCGAGCGCGCCGGCGCGGCGCTGGACATGGTCGGGCTGGCGGATTTTGGCCCGCGCTACCCGCGCGAGATGTCGGGCGGCCAGCAACAGCGCGTGGCGCTGGCGCGCGCCATCGTCAACCGGCCCAAGCTGCTGTTGCTGGACGAGCCGCTATCCGCGCTGGATCTGAAGCTGCGAAAGCGCATGCAGCTGGAACTCAAGCACCTGCAAGCCAAGCTGGGCATTGCCTTCATCTTCGTCACGCACGATCAGGAAGAGGCCATGACCATGGCCGACCGCGTCGTCGTCATGCACGCGGGACGCATCGAGCAGGTGGGCGCCGGCACGGACATCTATCGGCAACCCGCCACGCGCTTTGTCGCGGAGTTCATCGGCGATGCCAATTTCATATCGTTCACCGCATTGGATGGCGACACGCTGCAGTTGGACACGCAGGGTCTTCGCGTGCCGTTCGGCAAGCCCGCGCCCGCGCGTGGCGTGGCGGTGCTGCGCCCAGAAGACCTTCGGCTTCGTGGCGAAGCGGCCACCGATACCTGGACCGGCGCGGTCACCGACGTCATCAACGTGGGCAGCCACAGCATGATCCACGTGGACCTGGGCGGGCAGATCATCGTGGCGCGCCACGGCGGCATCGCGCCCACCGGGCTGCGGCCCGGCGCGACGGTCCATCTGGCGTTCGAGCCGGAACACCTGCACCTGATCGGTGAGCAACCATGAACGGGCGCGCCTGGCTCTCGCCCGGCCTGTTGCTGGCCGCGCCCGTGCTTTTTTTCGCGGCCTTCTTCCTGGCGCCGCTGGCGGTGGTGGCGTTGGCCAGCATCACGGGCGGGCCGGAAGGCATGACGCTGACCTTGCAGCAGTATGTGCGCGTGCTGGCCGATCAGTATCACTGGGACGTGATCCTGGTGACCTTCCGGCTGGCGTTCTTCACCACGGTCGTGTGCGTGATCCTGGGTTACCCCCTGGCCTGGTATCTGGTGCGCGTGGTGCGCTGGCAGGCTTGGCGGCGCTTCTGCGTGATCCTGCTGGTGGTGCCCCTGTTCACCAGCAACATCGTGCGCGCTTTCGGCTGGATGGTGCTGCTGGGCCGCAACGGGCTGGTCAACCAGGCGCTGGTGGGTGCCGGCGTGGCCGACCGTCCGGTGCGTTTCATCGGCACCGAGCTGGGCATCCTGATCGGCATGGTCTATGTGCTGCTGCCCTTCGTGGTGCTGGCCGTGGGCAACGCGCTGGCCCGGGTGGATCCGGCGTGCGAGCAGGCCTCCGCCGACCTGGGCGCCAGCCCTGCCTCGACGTTCTTCCATATCACCTGGCCGTTGACGTTGCCCGGCGTGGTGTCCGGCGCCATCATCGTCTTCACGCTGGCGGTCAGCGCCTATGTGACGCCCGCGCTGCTGTCAGGCGGCCGGATCTCGGTGCTGTCCATGCTGATCTTCCAGCAATACAGCTCGGTATTCGACTTCCATTACGGCGGCGCGCTAAGCATGGTGCTGCTGGTTTTCACCCTGATCCTGGTTGCGCTGGCAAACCGCGCCGCCGTCCTGCCCGGAGCCGCCCGATGATCGCCCGCACCCTGATCCGCCTGATCGCGCTGGCCGTGCTGGCGTACCTGGCCCTGCCGCTCGTGGTGATCCTGGGATCGTCGTTTACGGCCACGCCCTACCTGGCGTTTCCGCCGCAAGGCTGGACGCTGGAGTGGTACCGCACGCTGCTTGTCGAAGCCGGCTACGTGGCGGCATTCACGACCAGCACCGTGCTGGCGCTGGCGGCGACTCTTGCCGCGGTGGTGCTGACCGTGCCAGCCGCGCTGGCGATCGCGCGCTACGAATTCCCGGGCAAGGCCGCGCTGACGTCAGTGCTGATGTCGCCGCTGGTGTTGCCGCACATCGTGCTGGGCGCGGCGCTATTGCAGTACGGCGCGTACTTTGGGCTGACGCGCAGTTTCCTGTCGCTGTTGATCGGGCACATCGTCATCATCGCGCCGTTCGTGCTGCGGTCCACGCTGACGCTTCTGACGCCGGAACAACGCGCGCTGGAAGAGGCGTCGGCGGACCTGGGCGCCAACCCCTGGACCACGTTCTTCCTGGTGGTGCTGCCGCAGATCCGGCCGGGCATCGTGACCGGTTCCATCTTCGCGTTCATCTCGTCGTGGATCAACGTGGAGCTTTCCATTTTCAACACCACGGCGGACCTGAACACCATTCCCGTCAAGCTCTTCAACTATGTGCAGTACACGATCGATCCGACCATCGCAGCCGTATCGGGCGCCACGATTGTGGTTGCGGTGATCGCTATCGTCATCCTGGATTTGACCGTCGGATTGGACATGCTGTCCGAACGCGGCAAATAGTTTCCCCCATCTGCTTTTCCCCTTCATCCTACTTAGTCTGGAGCCACAGTCATGCGCAAGCAAGACGCGTTCGATGTCATCTATACCCATACCGAAGGCGAGCCCCTGTGCATCGTGCATAGCGGCATCCCCTACCCCGCCGGATCCAGCATCCTGGAAAAGCGGGCCTTCCTTGAACAGAACTACGACTGGCTGCGCCAGGCGCTGATGCGCGAGCCGCGCGGCCACAAAGACATGTTCGGCGTGTTCCTCACGCCGCCGTCCAGCCCGGAGTTCGATGCCGGCCTGATCTACATCGACGGCACCGAGTATTCGCACATGTGCGGCCACGGCACCATCGCCGTCAGCATGGCGATGGTGGCCAACGGCCTGGTGGCCCGCGGCAAGGATGGCATCACCAAGATCCGCTTCGAGACCACGGCCGGACTGGTCGTGTCGGAAGTCGCGTCCGAAGGCGAAAACGTGCTGTGGACGCGCTTCGAGAACGTGCCGGCGTACGTGGCGGCGCAGGACATTCCGGTGGAACTGCCGGGCTACGGCAAGCTGTCCGCCGACATCGTCTGGGGCGGGAACTACTTCGGCATCGTGGACCTGACGGGCTGCGATCTGCGGATTTCGCCGGACAACGGCACCGAGCTGTCGCGCATGGGCCTGATTGTGCGCGACCAGCTGAACGCGCGCCACCGCATCCAGCATCCGACCGAAGCGCACATCAACAACCTGAACTTCATCACGTTCTGGCACCCGCCCACGATCGAAGGCGCGTTCTACAAGAACGTGCACGTGTTCAGCGCCGGCCAGCTGGACCGGTCGCCCGGCGGCACCGGCACCAGCGCCATGATGGCCATGTTCGAGGCGCGCGGGAAGCTGGGCATGAACCAGCCGATCAAGTCGGAAGGCCTGCTGGGCAGCGGAACCTTCGAAGGCTGCCTGCTGGGCGAAGTGGACCTGAACGGCACGCGCGCCGTCCGCCCCACCGTCAAAGGCACCGCCAGCATCCTGGGCACCGCGCGCTGGGTGATCGACCGTAACGACCCGGTCGGCGCCGGCTTCCTGATCCGCTGAACCTGCCGGGCCGTGGGGGGGCGGCGCGCAGGACATCCCGTGCAAACGCATCGGTCTGCCACGCCCCCCTCATCCCATGGCCGTTCAGCCCGCGCCTGCGGCGTCTTCCAGGATCATTTCGGCACCGCGCTCGGCCACCATCATGACGGCGGCCTGCGTGTTGCCGGAAACCAT
Organism: Achromobacter sp. MYb9; assembly: GCF_002975275.1. Lineage (GTDB taxonomy): Bacteria > Pseudomonadota > Gammaproteobacteria > Burkholderiales > Burkholderiaceae_B > Achromobacter. Next base: position 19,442 of record NZ_PCOQ01000011.1, read on the forward strand.
CTTCGGCATCACCGAGGCGTCCACCACGCGCACTCCCGTCAGGCCGTTCACGCGCAAGCGCGCGTCGGTCACCGCGGCCGGGTCCGACCCCATGCGGCACGTGCCGATGGGGTGGTAGATCGTCTGCCCGTTGTGCCGCGCGAAGTCCAGCCATTGTTCGTCGCTTTCCACATCGGGGCCGGGACTGACCTCGGCATCGATGAACGGCCGCATGGCGGGTTGCCCCACGATGCGCCGCGCCGCTTTCATGCCGCCCACGAGGCTATCGCGGTCGATCTGCGCCGACAGGAAGTTGGGGCGGATCGACGGGCAGGCCAGTGGGTCCGCCGATTTGATGTGGATGCTGCCCTGCGATTCGGGCCGCAACTGCGCCACGCCGATCGTCATGCCCGGATGGCGGTCCAGGATGCGTTCGGCCGCGTTGGCGTAACTGGCGTGCACGAAGAAGAACTGCACATCGGGCGTGGGCAGGCCCGGCGCGCTCTTGACGAAGCCATGGACGAGACCCGTTCCCAAGGTCAGGATGCCTTTGTGGCGCGTGTAGTAGCGCGCCACCTGTTGCGCCAGCCGCCAACCGCGCGACATCTCGTTCAAGGTCACGGTGTTCTTCACCCGCCAATTCATGCGCGTGGCGAAGTGGTCGATATAGTTTTCGCCGACTTGCGGCTGCGCATGCGCCAGCGGGATGCCGAAGGACTGTAGCCGCGCCGGATCGCCCACGCCCGATAGTTCCAGCAGTTGCGGCGATTGCACCGCGCCCAGGCACACCAGGGTTTCCCGCCGCGCCCGCACCGTGTGCTCCTGACCATTCTGGCGGTACGCCACGCCCACGCAGCGCTTGCCCTCGAACAGCAGCCGCGTGACATGGGCGCCGCATTCCACCTTCAGGTTCTTGCGCCCCGCCGCCGGCCTCATGTACCCGTCCACCACGCTCCAGCGCCGGCCGCGATGCTGCAGCACTTGGTAATAGCCCACGCCTTCCTGGTTGCCGCTGTTGTAATCGGCGTTCAGCGGCTGGCCATCCTCTTGTGCGGCGCGCAGGAAGGCGTCGGACACGGGGAAGCGCTCGGCGACCTCTTCCAGATGCATCGGCCCATTCTTGCCGCGCGCGTCGCCGCCTGGCTCGTAGTGTTCAATTTTCCGGAAAATCCGCTCGGCCTGGGCATGCCCCCAACCGGTGGCGCCCGCCGCTTCCCAGCCGTCGTAATCCTGTGGCTGGCCGCGCACGTAGATCATGCCGTTGATCAAGGTAGACCCACCCACGCCCTTGCCGCGCGGCACGGCGATGGTGCGGCCGTGGACGTTGTCTTCGGGCTCGGTTGCAAAGCGCCAGTTGTAGTCCGGGTTGACCAGCAGTTTGGAGAAGCCCGCCGGAATCGAGATCCACATACTGCGCGCCTCGAAGCCCGCCTCCAGCATCAAGACGCGATGCTTGCCGTCGGCGCTTAGCCGGTTGGCCAGAATGCAGCCGGCCGTGCCGCCGCCCGCAATGATGAAATCGTAGTCGCCCATCTTTTTATCCACCCCGTCCTGGTATCCGCCGCATGCCTACTTCGCGGCGGTCACGCCCAGCATCTCGGCCATCAGCTCGATCTGGCAGGCCAGCATCGGCGCGCCGTAATGCACGTTGCAACCCTTGGCTTTTGCCGCCAGCAGCAGTGCCGTGTCCTGGGGTTGCATGATGACTTCGCATACCAGTTGGTCAGGTGTCAGCCTGTTGGTATCCAGCGGCAGCGCATCGCCTTCCTTCATGCCCAACGACGTGCCGTTGACCACCAGATCATGGCCGGCGGGATCCGGCGTACCGATCGTGATCCGGGCCTCGGGATGCAACGACAGGATGCGCGCCTTCAGGTCTTCGGCCTTGGCCGGCGTGCGATTGGCGATGGTCAACCGGGACACGCCCGCCTGGACCAGCGCAAAGCCGATGGCGTTGGCGGCGCCGCCGGCGCCCGCCAGGTAGGCACTTTTCCCTTGCACGGGCACGCCTGCGGTCAGCAGCCCCCGGACGAAGCCTTCGCCATCCAGCATGTGCGCCACCAGGCGGCCGTCGGCGTCGCGGCGCACCACGTTGGCCGCGCCGATCTTTGCGGCAACAGGCGTGACCTCGTCCACCAAATCCAGGATCGCGGTCTTGTGCGGCATCGTGACGATGACGCCGCCCAGGTTTTCAAGGCGACGCAGGCCGTCGACCACGGCGGCCAGATTGTCGGGCCGCGCATGGAAAGGCACGCACACACCGTCGAAGCCGATCTTGGCGAACAGCTCGTTCATGCGCTGCGGCGTTTTCACATGATGGATCGGGTCGGCCAGGATGCCGAACAGGCGCGTGTTTCCGCTGATTTCCTTCATTCTTTTCTCCGAAATGTCAGGCGTTGCCTGAGGTCTTGATCAATGCACGGGCCACCTCGCCGATGCCCGCGGCGTCCAGTTTGTAATGGGCGTAGAGCGTGGTGGGCGGCGCGATCAAACTGTACTCGTCATAAATGCCGTGACGCCGCAGGCGCGTGCCCGAGCCGGCATCCGCCAGCACTTCCGCGACCGCCGAACCCAGCCCGCCCAGCACGTTGTGTTCTTCCACCGTCATCATCAGGCGCGACTGCCCGGCCGCCGCCAGCACGGCGTCGCGGTCCAGCGGCTTGATGGTGGGCATGTCGATCACGCCCACCGACAGGCCGTCCTGGCGCAATTGCTCTGCCGCGGCCAGCGCCGCGTGCAGCGTGATCCCGCAAGCGATGATGTTCAGATCGCTGCCCCGGGAATGCACGATGGCGCGGCCGAATTCGAACGGCAGCCCGTCCTCATAGACTTGCGGGTCGCGGCCGCGCCCGATGCGGAAATAGATCGGCTCGGGCCAGTCGACCGAGGCCTTGATGGCGGACGCCAGTTGCGGACCATCCGCCGGCGAGACCACTGTCAGGCCAGCCAGCGCGCGCATGGTCGAGATGTCTTCGGTGGCATGGTGCGACGTGCCGTAGAACCCCAGGCTGATGCCGGTGTGGTGGCCGATCAGCCGAACCGGCAGCTTGGTGTAGGCCACGTCCATGCGGATCTGCTCACAACACAACAGGCCCAGGAACGACGCGAACGTCGCCACGAACGGCATCACGCCGGTGGTGGCCAGGCCGGCCGCCGCCGACACCATATTCTGTTCAGAGATGCCGAACTGGATGTAGCGGTCGGGGTAGGCCTCTGCAAAGCGGTTCAGGCCATTTGAATACTGCAGGTCGGCCGACCCCGCCACCACGGGGTGGCCGGCCTGCGCCAACTCGATCAGCGCGTCGGAAAGATAGGACAGCCCGGGGTTCACCGCATTCAGGGCGCGGTACTGCCAGGAGTCGGAGGAGAGAACTTGTGCCTGTGCCATTCAGATCTCGCGGGAGAGGATTTCGTCGATGGCGCTTTGCGCGTCTTGCGGCGCCAGATAGCCCAGGTGCCAGCCCGGCTCGGTTTCCATGTAGGAAACGCCTTTGCCCTTGATGGTCTTGGCGATCACGCAAGCCGGCTTGGCACGCGCGTCGTCGGCGCGCAGGCGCCGCAGCAGCGCCGTCAATGCATGCAGGTCGTGTCCGTCGACTTCGTGGACGTCCCAACCGAACGCCTGCCACTTCGCCGCCAACGACTCCACGCCCATCACGTCGTCCACCTTGCCGTCCAGCTGATAGCCGTTACGGTCAACGATGGCGATCAGGCGAGACAAGCGGTTGTGCGCAGCAAACAGCGCCGCTTCCCAGACCTGCCCTTCCTGCATCTCGCCGTCGCCCAGCATCACAAAGACGTTGAAGTCGCGCTGGCTCATGCGCCCGCCTACCGCCATGCCCACGCCGTTGGACAACGCGTGCCCGATGGACCCCGAACTGAAATCCACGCCCGGCACCTTGCTCATGTCGGGGTGGTCGCCCAAAGGGCTGCCCAGCCGGGTGTAGCCATCCAGCAGCTCGCGGTCGATGAAGCCATGGTCGGCCAGCACCGGAAACAAGCCGACGGCGGCATGGCCCTTGCCCATCAGGAAGCGGTCACGGTCCGGCCAGTGCGGCTCGCGCGGACGCAGCCGCATCACGTCGTAGTACAGCGAAGCGAATATCTCGGCGCACGAGAAGACCGAGCTGTAGTGCCCGACCTTGGCGATTTCGATAAGTCTGATTGTCTCCAGCCGGATGTGGCGGGCCTTTTCCCGCAGCATCCTGACTTCCCCCTCGGTGGGGGCCTCCTGGTGGTGGCGCATGGCGCGTCCTTTCTTCGTTAGGATATATGATATATAATATACCCATTGAGCTTGAATTGGCTATGGCGGGCTAGAATTCATTCCGGATTCACCCGTTCCCTCAATACAGCAAGCCCGAAACGTCATGCCCAGCCTCAAACCGGTAAAGAAAGAGAACCTCTCCGTCAGGGTCTATAACGAAATCCGCAATGCCCTGATCAACGGGCAGTACGAACCTGGCGAACGCCTGATCATTGGCGAACTGGCTCAAGAAATGGGCGTATCCATCACGCCTGTACGCGAGGCCATCTTTCGGCTGATCAGCGAACAGGGCCTGGAGATGCAGGCTGCCACGGCGGTCTACGTGCCCTACGTGAATTCGGAGAAACTGCGCGAGATCCAGCAGATCCGTTTCCACCTGGAAGGCATGGGTGCAGCCGAAGCCGCGCAGCACATCACGCGCAAGCAGCTGGACAACCTGATCGCCCTGCAGCGCGACTTCATTTCCTGCACGGCAACGGACCCCAAGCGCGCCAGCTATCTGAACCGCAAATTCCACTTCGCGATCCTGGAAGCCAGCAACAAGCCCATCCTGCGCAGCACGGTGGAATCGTTCTGGGTCATCACGGGCCCCATCCTGAAGGTGTTCCACATCAAGACGGCCGGCCTGGACTATTCCGAAAACGAGCACCGCCACGAAGCCGTGCTGCAAGCGCTGGAAGCGCGCGACTCCGAAGCTGCCCGCAGCGCCATCCAGGCCGACCTGGTCTGGGGCGGCAAGATCATGATCGACTGGTTGGTCGAACGCGAGAAAGAGCTCGACTACCGCCCTCCCGTGCCACGCAAATAGGAAGACTTCATGCTGAAGATTTTTGGGGCTCCCAGCCGCTACATACAAGGAGCGGGCGCGCTGGACGCCTTGGGCCAGTACGCTGCCTTGTTCGGCCGCCGCGCCGCCCTGGTCATCGACCGCTACGTCCATGGCGTGCTGGGCCCCCGAATCGAAGCCTTGTGCGCCGAACACGGCGTGGCGCTTGCGCCGCTGATCGTCGACGGCGACCTGACACCTGACCTCATCGCGCAACTGCGCGCGCAGGCCTCGCAGGCCGGCATCGACATGGTGATCGCGGTGGGCGGCGGCAAGTCGCTGGATGCGGGCAAGGCGGTGGCGAAGTCGGCCCACTGCCACCTGGTCACGGTGCCCACCGTGGCGTCCAACGACGCACCGACCAGCAAAAACTACGTGCTGTACGACGCGCATCACAACCTCCTGGCGGTCGAGCACATGCTGTTCAACCCCACGGTCGTGCTGGTGGACACCGCCATCATTGCAACGGCGCCCGCGCACTTCTTCCGCGCGGGCCTGGGCGACGCCATCTCTAAGAAGTTCGAAGCCGAACAATGCCAACGCAACGGCGGCAAGAACATGTACGACGGCGCCCCGCTGCTGTCCGCGCAGTTGATCGCCGACGGCTGCCTGCGCACGCTGCTGGCCGATGGCGTGGACGCCGTGGCAGCCGCCGGCACCGGTGAACCCACGCCGGCGTTCGAACGCGTGGTGGAAGCGATGATCCTCATGAGCGGTCTCGGTTTTGAAAGCGGCGGCCTGTCCATCGCCCACGCCCTGACGCGCGGACTGCCCAAGATCGGCGGCGTGGCGACCGCCTTGCATGGATTGCAGGTCGCGGTCGGCCTGTTGGTGCAGCTGGACCTTGAACAGCGCAGCGACGGCATGCTGGCAGACCTGACCCAGTGGTACGCCCAGGTGGGCCTGCCCACCACGCTACGCGAGTTAGGCGCCGCCGACACTCCCAGCGACGCCGACCTGACACTGGCCGCCGAACTGACCCTGAAGGCCCGCCACGCCGCCAATTTCGATCGCCCCCTGGACGTCGCCATGCTTGCCGACGCGCTGCGCCGCCACGCTTGAACCTGGCCGGCGCCGTCGCGCCGGCCAGCTGCCTTTGATCAGAACTTCACGTTCTCGCGGCCTTTCAGGCCGAGTTTGGCCCGCGTCTCTTCTGGCGTGGCCACTTCCAGGTTCAGCGCTTCCAGGATGGAACGGATGCGTTCGACCTGGACGCGGTTGGATTCCGCCAATTGGCCCGGTCCGATCCACAGCGAATCTTCCAGCCCGACGCGCACGTTCGACCCCATCGCCGCGCCGATGGTGGCCAGCGGCATCTGATTGCGGCCCGCGCCCAGGATCGACCATTCGTAGTCGTTGCCAAACAGCCGGTCGGCGGTGCGCTTCATGTGCATCAGGTCTTCCGGATGCGGACCGATGCCGCCCAGGATGCCGAACACCGACTGGATGAACGGCGGCGACTTCACCAGGCCGCGGTCCACGAAATGCGCCAGGTTGTACAGGTGGCTGATGTCGTAGCACTCGAACTCGAAACGCGTGCCGTTGGCGTTGCCCAGCGTCAGGATGGATTCGATGTCTTGATAGGTATTGCGGAAGATCAGCGAGCGGCTGTTCTCAAGATGTTCGCGCTCCCAATCGTGCTTGAAGTCCTGGAAGCGGTCCAGCATCGGGAACAGGCCGAAATTCATCGATCCCATGTTCAACGAGGCCAGCTCGGGCTGGAAGGTCGTGGCCGGGCGCATGCGCTCTTCCACCGTCATGTGCGGACTGCCGCCGGTAGTGATGTTGATGATGGCGTCGGTCTCGTTCTTGATCCGTTCCAGGAATGGCTTGAACAGCGCCGGGTCTTGCGACGGCTTGCCGGTCTGCGGATCGCGAGCGTGCAGGTGCAGCACCGCAGCGCCCGCCTTGGCCGCGCCGATGGCGGCTTCCGCGATCTCGTCCGCCGTGACCGGCAGGTGCGGCGACATGCTGGGCGTGTGGATGGCGCCCGTCACGGCGCAGGTAATGACGACTTTCTGTTTGGGCTTAGCCATGGTTGTCTCCGTTCTCTTGTTTGTGGCGCATCAGGCGCATCAGTTTTTCATCGCGCCAGAAGCGGCGCTTGGCAAGGTCTTCCTGCGGCAGCAGGCTGCGGCGTTCGTGCGCCAGCGCATCCACCAGCGCGCCGTCCCAGGCGACACATTCGCCCTGATCGGCGCCGATGGATTGGTACAGGCCGCCGTAGCGCGCGCAATAGTCGGCAATGCCGCCGGGCGCGTTCAGGTCGATCGTTTCGAACGGCCCCATGAACGACCAGCGCAATCCCAGGCCGTCCTTCACGGTCGCATCGATGTCTTCCACACTGGCAATGCCCTCCTTGGCCAGCCGGAAGGCTTCGTGCAGCAAGGCGCCCTGCAGGCGATTAAGAATGAAGCCTTCGATTTCGCGGCGCACGAGCACCGGCTTCTGGCCAATCGCCGTCATGGCGGCGTTCGCGGCCTCCAGCGCCTGGGCGCTGGTCCAGGGCGCGGGACATAGCTCCACGACGGGGATCAGGTAGGGCGGGTTGACCGGGTGCGCGACCAGGCAGCGATGGCGGCCGGCCAGATGTTCGGTGAACTGGCTGGCGGGGATGCTGGACGTCGAACTGCCGATGACCGCATCGGGGTCGGCTGCCGCGTCCAGTTCCGAAAACAACGCACGCTTGGTCTCGACTTTTTCCGGCGAATTCTCCTGGATGTAGCACGCCCCCTTGACCGCATCGGCCAGGCTGTCGGCCACCTGTACACGTTCGATGATGGCGTCTGCGCCCGTCAACAGACCCTGCGTTTCCAGTTCGTGCAGCTGTTGCAGGATCAGGGCTCGCGCCTCGGCCAGCATGGCCGCGTTGACGTCATACAGGCGCACATTCCAGCCCTTGCGCGCGAATACGATGGCCCATCCCTGGCCGATCAGCCCCGTTCCGATGATGGCGGCGCAACGCGCCTCGCGGCCGGCGCCCATCAGTAGAGCTTCTGCGTAAAGCCGTCCACCACGATGGCCTGCCCGGTGACGCTGCGGGCGGCTTCGCTGGCGTTGAACAGCACCATGTTGGCGATATCGCGCGCCGTGACCATGCGGCCCAGCACGGCCTGGTTCTCGTACTGCGCCGCGATCTCGTCCACCGGGCGGCCAAGCGTGTCGGCCTTGGCCGCGATGACCGCACGGATGCGCGGGCCTTCGACCGCGCCGGGCAGGATGGCGTTGACCCGGATTCCATGCGGCCCCAATTCAATCGCCAACGACTTCGTGAACCCGATCACCGCCCACTTGGATGCGGAATACACCGACCGACCAGCAAAGCCCAGGTGGCCGGCGGCGGACGAGAGGTTGATCATCACGCCGGCCTTGGACGCTTTCAACATGCCGATGGCTTGGCGCGCGCACAAGAACTGGCCCGTGATGTTCACGGCCAGCGTGCGGTCCCAATCGGCTTTGGACAGGGTTTCGACATAGCCCGTGGGCCCGGCCACACCCGCGTTATTGATCAGGATGTCCAGCCCGCCCAGCTTTTGCTTGACCGCTTTGAAGAGCGCGCCCACGCTGTCCTCGTCCGACACGTCCGCCACGGCGGTATGCACACCCGGCAATTCGGCGGGTAACGCGGCCAGACGCGTTTCATTCACGTCGCACACGAAAACCGTGGCGCCGGCGTGGTGAAAGACCTTGGCCATCTCCAGGCCCAGACCGTCCGCGCCGGCGGTGATCAGGACCCGTTTTCCGGCGAAATCGACTTCCTCGAACATGCTTTTGTCTCCTGGATTTTTATGGAAAGGCGTGTTCCAGATGATATAGGATATATGATTTGACGCGGCAATTTCTTGACTTTTGCCGGCGCCGATCATGCCAGGAAAGGTACGTTCGCCTGACGGAATATTGCGCTTGATTTCAGGCACCATCGGCCGCTAAGGCTTTATTCATGCGGCTTTAGGGAATTCCCCGATTCGGCTTGCTGTGACCCCAACTAGAATCCAAGGCGGGGTTTTCGTACCTGCCCGGCCCATATATCATATATTTAAAAAAGACGGACACTACTAAAAACAGTCCGCATCCCATACCGACAAAGGAGCGTAGACCGTGTTCAAGTTCAATAAGATTATTTTGGCGCTGGGCGTGTGCGGCGTCTTGGCAAGCGGCACCGCAGCGGCCGACATGAAAGTGGGCGCCCTCTTCCCGTTCAGCGGCGCGCTTGCGCTGCTTGGGCAAGAGAGCTATCGCGGCCTGGAACTGGCCGTGAACGAGATCAACGCCGCCGGCGGGGTCAACGGAGAGAAGATCGAAATCGTGAAGGCGGACGCCGTGGATCCGACGCAAGCCGTGTCGGAAACCAAGCGTTTGATCTCGGCCAATGTGGTCGGTGTGTTCGGCAGCTACGCCTCGGGCATTTCGTACGCGGCGTCGCCCGTGACGGAGCTGGCGGGCGTGCCTTATTTCGAGCTGGGCGCCACCGCCCACAAAATCACCACGCGCGGCTACAAGTACCTGTTCCGCAGCAACCCCAACACGGCGCTGTATGGCGTGTCGGTGGTCAACGCGCTGCATGACACCATCGCCCCCGGCATGGGGCTGAATCCCAAGGACATCAAGATCGGGATCATCCACGAAGACGGGCCCTATGGCACCGACGTGGCGGCCACCGAAAAGAAGCGTGCCCAGGAACTGGGCTACACGGTGGCCGAAGTGCTGCCGTATTCCGCCAAGACCGTGGACCTGTCGTCCCTGATCCTGCGCCTGAAGGGCGCCAAGGTCGACGTCGTGCTGCAAACGGCCTACCAGAACGACGCCATCCTGTTCTTCAGCCAGGCGCGCGCCGCGGGCTTCAAGCCCAAGGTCGTGATCGGCGCGGGCGGGGGCTATTCGCTGGCCGACACGGCCAAGGCGGTCGGCGCCGACATGAACGGCGTGTTCGACCTGGACTTCCCGCAGTCGTCCATCAACCCGGCCGGCGCGCCGGGCCTGGACAAGTTCCTCGAAGCCTACAAGTCCACCTACAAGAGCGACCCGCAATCCGGCCATAGCCTGACCAACTACGTGGGCGCCAAGGCGTTCTTCGAAGCCATCGGCAACGCCAAATCGACGGACAAGGACAAGATCCGCGCCGCGGTTCTGGCCTACAAGAAGCCGGCGGGCCAGACCGCCAACGGCTGGGCGTTCGAGTTCGGCGAAGACGGCCAGAACAATGCGTCCACGTTCTACGTGATGCAGTGGCAGGACGGCAAGCTTGTCACCATCGCACCCAGCAACCTCGCACTTGGCAAGCCTGTCTTCAAGAAGTAAGCGCGACGCCAGTGATCAGGCGCTTGGGGGCGCCTGACGTTTCCCGGGATTCGCGCACGCCGGCGCGGCCGTCTTCAACGCGGCCGTGCCGGCGCCGCATCCCGCTCTAAGAGGTTGCACCATGGATATTTTCATTCAACTGGTCATCAACGGCCTGTTGCTGGGCGGCGCATACACCATCATCAGCCTGGGGCTGACACTGATCTTCGGCGTCGTGCGTGTCGTGAACTTCGCGCACGGCGAATTCCTGATGATCGGCATGTACCTGGTCTATCTGATCGCCGCGCAATTCGGCGTCCACCCGTATGTGGGGCTGGTTCCTGTTGCGGTGATTCTTTTCGCGCTGGGCGCGCTGACGCAAAAAGGCATCATCCAGCCGTTGCTGAACGCCGACCAGCACATCCAGATTTTCGCCACGGTGGGCGTGTCCACCATCTTGCTGAACCTGGCGCTGGTGATCTTCGGCGCCAACGTGTATCGCGCGCCGGTGGAACTGGGTACGAACGCCATCGACGTGGGCAACTTCTCGATGGTGACGGGCCAGTTGATCACCTTCGTGATCGGCATCAGCCTGGCCGTGTTGCTGCACCTGTTCATGCATCGCACCTATCTGGGCCGCGCGCTGCGCGCCGTGGCGCAGCACCGCTATGCCGCCACGCTGATGGGCGTGAACGTGAACAACGTGTACGCCATCGCCTTCGGCCTGGGCACGGCATTCGTCGGTATCGCCGCAGGCCTGCTGGCGCCGCAGTATCCGGTATTCCCGACGGTCGGCACGTACTTCGTGCTGACGGCATTCGTGATCGTGGTGCTGGGCGGCCTGGGCAGCCTGTACGGCGCCGTCGCCGGCTCCATGATCATCGGTATCGTCGATACGCTGGCCGGCTATTACATCGCCCCCGACCTGAAAGAGGTCGTGTATTTCGGGATCTTCCTCTTGATCCTTGTCCTGCGACCGAACGGCCTGTTCGGCGTCGGCACAGAGTGATCAGAGCCACAAGGAGCGAGACGTGTTTCCCGACTTTCGAAGCCCCAAAGCCTACGTCAGCCTGATTTTGCTGATCGTGATGTTCCTCGTGCCCGCCGTCATGGGCACGCCTTTCTGGACCAACCTTTTTGTCTTGCTGTTCGTCTTCGCCTCGCTGTCCGTGGCGTGGAATATCGTCGGCGGCTACGCCGGCCAACTATCGCTGGGCCATGCCGTGTTCTACGGCATCGGCGGCTACACCGCGACGCTGCTGACGCAGAACTTCGGCATTTCGCCCTGGATCGGCATGTTGGCGGGCGCGGCCATCTCGGCGGCGGTCGCCATCGTGATCAGCTATCCCACGCTGCGGCTGCGCGGGCCCTTCTTCGCGCTGGCCACCATCGCCATCCTGGAAGTGGTGCGGCTGCTGGTGATCCACGAGGAAAGCTGGACGGGCGGTTCCAGCGGCATCAGCCTGCCGTTGAATATCGGCTGGGCGTGGATCGTGTTCCGCGAAAAGATGAACTACGTGATCATCGCCTTCGGCCTGTTCCTGTTCGTCACGTGGGTGTCGTGGTACGTGCGCAAATCGCGCATCGGCCACTACCTGATCGCGATCCGCGAACGCGAGGACGCCGCGCTGGCCGTGGGCATCCACACCGTGCGGGTGAAGATCATCGCGGCGGTCGTGTCGGCCATGCTGACCAGCATCATCGGCACCTTCCACATCACCTACCTGACCTTCGTGGACCCCAGCTCGGCGTTTTCGCTGGAGCTGTCGATCCAGGTGGCCATGTTCGCGCTGATCGGCGGGCTGGGCACGGTGGCGGGCCCGATCGCGGGCACCTTCCTGGTGCTGCCCATCGCGGAACTGGCGCGCGGATGGTTGTCCAGCGTGGGCAACGGCATGCACGGGCTGATCTACGGCCTGATCCTGGTCGCCGTGGTGCTGACCATTCCGCGTGGCCTGGCCGGCGCGTTCGGCCCCGCGATCGAACGCGGGCTGGCACGGTTGCCGTATCTGGGACAGCCCCGCAAGAAGCTCAAGCTGGCCGACGAACTGCGCTTGCACAACGCCACCCGTTCCGAGCAGCCGGTACTGAAGGCCGACAAGCTGTTCAAGAGCTTTGGCGGTCTACGCGCCACCAACGACGTATCGCTGACCCTGAACCAGAACGAGATCCTGGGGATGATCGGGCCTAACGGCGCGGGCAAGACGACCGTGTTCAATTTGCTGTCGGGCTTCCTGTCGCCGGACAAGGGCGGCATTTCGATGCTGGACGCGGAGGGCAACTGGGTCACCTGCAAGACGCCGGACGAGTACGCGCACATGGGGTTGGGCCGCACATTCCAGATCGCCAAACCGTTTACGGGCCTGACGGTACTTGAGAACATCATGCTGGGCGCGTTCATCCGCACCTCAAGCCGCGACGAAGCCGAGCAGATCGCCCTGAAGGTGGCCGAGCAGACGGATCTGGTCAAGTACCTGAACACCGAAGCGCGCAGTCTGACGGTGGGCGGCATGAAGCGGCTGGAAATTGCCCGCGCGTTGGCCATCAAACCGCGCATCCTGCTGCTGGACGAAGTGATGGCGGGGCTGAACCCCACCGACATCGAGAAGTCCATCCAGATGATCCGGCGCATCCGCGATTCGGGCGTGTCGGTGCTGCTGATCGAACACATGATGCAGGCCACGATGGCGCTGTCAGACCGCATCATCGTGCTGAACGAAGGCGCCGTGCTGGTCAGCGGCGCGCCCAAGGACGTGGTCGAGAACCCGGCCGTCATCGAAGCCTATTTGGGCAAGGAGTATCAGGATGCTTAAGGTGACGAACCTGTCGTCGGGCTATGGCAAGAGCCAGGTGCTGAACGGCCTGAACTTCGAGGTCAACGCGGGCGAGATCGTCACCCTGATCGGCGCCAATGGCGCGGGCAAGACGACCACGCTGAAGACCCTGTGCGGCGTCATCCCCGCCATGCAGGGCAAGGTGGAATTCGAAGGCCAGGACCTGACCAACCGCAATCCGTATGACATCGTGGACGCGGGCATCACCATGATTCCCGAGGGCCGCCAGCTGTTTCCGCACTTCACGGTGAAGGACAATCTGCTGATGGGCTCGTACAAGCGCGCCGCGCGCCCCATCGTGGCCCGCAAGCTGGAAGAGGTGTTGCGCATTTTCCCGCGGGTAAAAGAGCGGCTGTCGCAATACGCGGGCTCGCTATCGGGTGGTGAACAGCAGATGGTGGCGATCGCACGCGGCATGATGGCGGATCCGAAGCTGCTGGTGTTCGATGAGCCGTCGCTGGGCCTGTCGCCGCTGCTGGTGCAGCAGATGTTCGACATCATCCGCGACGTGACCTCGCACGGCGTCACGGTGCTGTTGGTGGAACAGAATGTGTTTCGCACGCTGCGGCTGGCCGACCGGGGCTACGTGCTGGAGAACGGCGCCATCGTGCGGACCGGCACCGGCGCCGAATTGCTTAGCGACCCCCATGTGAAAAAGGCCTATCTGGGCCATTGACGACACCAGGACCCCTTCTTATGACTCTACGCTGCACATTCATCGACCACGGCAAGGGCGGCGCGCCCGATTGCATGCACGTCGCCCAACGCGACATGGCCGCGCCCACAGGCCGGCAGGTCTTGATCGAGGTCGCTTATGCCGGCGTCAACCGCCCCGACGTGCTGCAGCGCTCTGGCTCGTATCCGCCACCACCGGGCGCATCGCCCTACCTGGGGCTGGAAGTGTCGGGCGCCATCATCGCCGTCGGCCCGGACGTCACGGCCTGGAAGGTCGGCGATGCCGTCTGCGCCCTGACGCCGGGCGGTGGCTACGCCCAATACTGCCTGGCCGACGAACGCCATTGCCTGCCCGTGCCGCGCGGCATGGACATGCTGTCCGCCGCCGCCATCCCGGAAAACTACTTCACGGTCTGGACCAACGTGTTCGACCGCGCCCGCCTGTCGGCCGGCGAGAAATTCCTGGTGCATGGCGGCTCCAGCGGCATCGGCCTGACCGCCATCCAGCTGGCCCGCGCGTTCGGCGCCGAAGTCTGGACCACGGTTGGCAACCCGGCCAAGGCGGATGCCTGCCTGAAGGCCGGCGCGCACCATGCGGTGCTGTACCGCGACGCGGACTTTGAAGCCGAAGTGCGGCAAGCCACTGGCGGCGCCGGCGTGGACGTGATCCTGGACATGGTGGGCGGCGCCTACATCAACAAGAACCTCCGCCTGCTTGCCGTGAATGGCCGGCTGGTGCAGATCGCCTTCCTGGAGGGCAGCAAGGCTGAAATCGACGCGCTGCCCATCATGATCAAGCGGCTGCAATTCACGGGATCGACGTTGCGCCCGCGCTCGGACGACGACAAGGGCGACATCGCGCGGTCCTTGGCCGAGAAGGTCGTGCCGCTGATGGAGCAAGGGCAATGCCTGCCCCTGATCCATGAAGTGTTCCCGCTGGCCCAGGCCGCCCAGGCCCACGCCTTGATGGAAAGCAGCAAGCACATCGGCAAGATCATGCTGAAGGTGCAGGCATGAGCGGCCGCTTCCAGGATCAGGTCGCCATCGTGACAGGCGCGGTGGGGGGCATCGGCTCGGCCATCGTCGAGAGTTTTCTGGCCGAAGGCGGCCGCGTCGGGCTGATCGATTTCAACTCGCAGGCGGGCCAGGCGTTCGAGAAAGAACTGCGCAAGCACGGCCACGAGGTGGCCTTCGTCCACGCCGATGTGGCGCATTACGATCAATGCCAGGCGGCCTACGACCGCATCACGTCCGAGTTGGGGCCGGCGACCATCCTGGTGAACAACGTCGGCATTTCGCCCAAGACGGACGGACGCGCGCTGAAGGTCTGGGAGATGCCGCCCGGCGAATGGGATAGCGTGGTGTCGGTGAACCTGAATAGCGTGTTCTACATGACGCATCTGGCCACGCCGCACATGGTCAAGCAACGCCAGGGCCGCGTGATCAACATGTCATCGGTGGCGGGCAAGGCTTACTGCGATATCGTGGCGGCGCACTACGCGGCGACCAAGGCCGGCCTGATTGGCCTGACCCGCCACTGGGCAGCCGAGCTGGGGGAATTCGATGTGACGGTGAACGCGCTGGCGCCGGGGCGCATCAGTACGCCGTTGCTGAAAAGCGTGCCGAAAGCCATCAATGACGCCGTGGCGCAGGTGACCGCGCTGCGCCGCCTGGGAACCCCCGAGGAAGTGGCCGATGCCTGCCTGTTCTTCGCGTCCGACCAGGCCAGGTTCGTCACCGGCCAGGTCCTGGACGTGGCCGGTGGATGGTTGATGACTTGAACGGGCCTACACGCCCAGGCGGTATACCACCGTGTCCAGGCGGCTGACGCCGGCGCCCTGGAACTTGGGTTCCTTGTCGAGGATGTCCCGGCGGTCGATGATCACCGCGGGCATGACGCCCGCGAAGATCGCCTGGACCTCTTCGTCCACCACCGAGAATGGCGGCCCCGCCATCTCTTCCTGCGGATAGTCCAGCGTGATCAGCAGGCCCCGGCACGCGGGCGACAACTGCCCGTAGACGTGGCTTGCATACTGGGCGCGCATGGGCTCGGGCAAGGCAACCAGCGCCGCCCGGTCGTACACGCCCACGCAGTGCGACAGCACTTGCGCATCCAGCTTGAAGATATCGCCGCAGATGATCTCGATGTTGCCCGACACGTAATGCTTGCCGTAGACGGATTCATGCGTGACGGGCCGAAGCTCGTTCTCTTCGAAGAACTGGTCGACCGCAAGCTGGGAGAGTTCGACTCCCAGCACGGAATGGCCCTGTGCCGCCAGCCAGACCATGTCCAGCGACTTTCCGGCGAGCGGAACCAGTACCCGTCCACCCTTCGGTACGGCCAGCGTGGGCCAGTACTTCTGCAAGAGCGGGGTAATCCGGGTCTGATGAAAGTGCGTGCGCCCTTCGCGCCAGCGTTCCAACCAGAATTCTGCGTCCATATCTTGTCTGCTCCTCCTGTATTGCGGTTGCAAGCTCATCGCTTCTACCGGGTCGGCCGGGACCCGGACGCCTTGGCGCACCCAGCGTAACGGGTATCGCCCCCGGCGCGCTTGATGCCGCGCAATCCGGTGCCGGGCATTGTAGTGCCCCGAAACGGGTGACGCCGACGGGCGCGCCCGGTATGCTCTGCTGCAGCATGCCCGTCCCTCAGGAACCGATGCCCGACGCCCAGCACCTCCAGGCCCTGCTCGCCCAGTGCGCGGATAAGCGTGAATCCGCGCTGGCGGAGATCTATCGCCTGGCGTCCCCGCATCTGTTTGCCCTTGCCCGACGTATGTTGAGAGACCAGGCTGCCGCGGAAGACGTGTTGCAAGAGTGCTTCGTATCGATCTGGCGTGAGGCCGGGCAGTACCAGGCCGCGCAAAGCCAGCCAATGACATGGATGACCCGGATCGTCAGGAACCGGTGCATCGACCGCCTGCGGCGTCCCGGCATCGAGGTTCCGGATCCGGACGATGCGCTGACGCTGGCGATGGCCGACGACAGCCCTGGTCCGCTTGCCCGCCTGGAAACCAGCCAGGAAGGCCGCCGGCTGGCGGATTGCATGGCGCAACTTGAAGGGCCGCAACGCGTCGCCATCGCCATGGCGTTTTTCGACGATCTGGCGCATCCCGATATCGCGACCCGTCTGGACACGCCGCTGGGAACGATAAAGAGCTGGATACGCCGTGGCATGCAACGGCTGAAAAGGTGTTTGGAATGAACTACCGCCACCCCGAACTGCAGGATCGCCTGGCCGCCGAGTACGTGCTGGGCGGCTTGCGCGCGGGAGCCCGGCGCCGGTTCGTCCAATTGATGCGCGACGACGCCGGCCTGCGCCGGGCCGTGGCCGAATGGGAAGAGCGGTTGCTGCCCCTGGCCTTGGCCCTGCCTCCGGAACCGCCCCCGGCGCACGTCTGGCAGGCGATTTCGGCCCGCATCGCGCCAGCGGCCAGCCCTGCCGCGGCGCCCCCCCGCCCGTCGGCCTGGCGCGGCCTGTCCTGGTGGCGGACGCTATCCGCCGGGCTGGCGGCCGCGGTCATGGTGTTGGCGTTCTTGATGCTCAAACCGCCCACCGCGCCGCAAGACGTCCGCACGCTTGCCGTCCTGTCTGCCGAACAAGCGCCGGGCGCGCTGGTGCTGAACCGGCTGCCGGACAAGCGCCTGTCGGCGCAGCCCATGCAAGACCTGGTGGCGCTGGCCGACGGCCGCGCGCTGGAACTGTGGGCGATCTCGCCCGGGCAGGCGCCGCGTTCGCTGGGCCTGGTGCTACCCGGCCAGACCACCGTACTGACGCCGCGCCTGCCGCCCCTGCCGGGCGATACGGTCGCCGTCACGCTGGAACCGGCGGGTGGCGCGCCCAACGGCATCCCCACGGGGCCGATCGTGCTCAGCGGCAAGGTCATCTGATCCGGGTTTGTACCTAGAAAATAAGCGCATCCAATCGGCAGCCAGCCTCGTATCTCCTCATGACGGCCACACAAAAGGAGATCGTCATGAAATTGCTAGCCTCGATTGCCATCGCCTGCTCTGCCTTGACCCTGTCGCCCACGTATGCCGCCGACGTCATGGTCGGCGGACAGGCGATGATGCCCGCGAAGAACATTGTCGCGAACGCCGTGAATTCCGCGGACCACACCACACTGGTCGCGGCAGTGAAAGCTGCGGGCCTGGTCGATACGCTGCAAGGCAAGGGCCCGTTCACGGTCTTCGCCCCCACCAACGCTGCCTTCGGCAAACTGCCGGCCGGCACAGTCGATACCCTGGTCAAGCCGGAAAACAAGGCAACGCTGACCCAGATCCTGACCTATCACGTCGTGCCCGGAAAGCTGGACTTCGACGCCCTGGCGGCCAAGATCAAGAAGGGCGGCGGCTCGACGGAACTGGCCACCGCCAGCGGCGGCAAGCTGTGGGTGATGATGAACGGCAAGCACAACCTGACCCTGAAGGACGAAAAGGGCGGCGTGTCCACCATCAGCACCTACGATGTCTACCAGTCCAACGGCGTGATCCACGTCATCGATACCGTGCTGATGCCGAAGTAACCGCACCGGCAAACCCGTAGCGCAGGCAGCCCGGCCGTCCCGCCGGGCTTTTTCTTGCCGGCGGCCGCAGTTCCGGTATCGTAGGCACCCATCCCTTCTTCCGAACCACCGCCCTCATGCTTGCGACCCTGCGCCGCCGTTTGACGTCTTTTTTGCTTGGTTCGCCGCTACTTGCGCTGGCTTGTTCCCTGACGCCGTCCGCCGCCTTGGCGCAAACCGCGTCCCAGCTGGACCACGCCTATCAAACCGAACTGCAGGCCGAGAACGAAGCCCTGCGCGCGCGCATCCAGCAGTTGCCGCCCGCCATGCAGGCATTGAACGCGCAGGTTTCCGCGGCATTGCGTGCCGGCGAC
Organism: Achromobacter sp. MYb9; assembly: GCF_002975275.1. Classification (GTDB taxonomy): domain Bacteria; phylum Pseudomonadota; class Gammaproteobacteria; order Burkholderiales; family Burkholderiaceae_B; genus Achromobacter. The sequence goes on from NZ_PCOQ01000011.1 coordinate 38,179, forward strand.
CGCGCGCAAGCGCTGCGCATCGGCGAAGAGATGGCGCGGCAGGATCCGCGCAATGCGGATGTGTTGCTGTTCCTGGGCAAGCTGCAAAGCCAGCAAGGCAACCCTGCCGCCGCGCAAGCGCTGATCGACCGTTCCATCACGCTGAATCCCGACAGCAAGTGGGCCTACATCAACAAGGCGGGCGTGCAAGCCGAACGTTCCGACCTGCCCAACGCGCTGGCAACCACGTACGAGCTGACCCGGCGCCATCCCGACTGGAGCATCGGCTACAACCTGCAGGCCTCGTTGCTGGACGCCATGGACCGTGAAGCCGAAGCGCTCCAGACCTATCAGAAAGCCGTCGCGGCCAAGCCCGCCAGCGCGCTGATCCTGACCAACATGGGCAACCTTCAACGCCGGCTGGGCCGCTTGAGCGATGCCCGCCGGTCCTACGAAGCGGCGCTGCGCCTGCAGCCCGGATACCCACTGGCCGCGTCCGAACTGGACAGCATGCCAAAATGAGCCCGTCTTGCCTGGAGCCCTGATGACCCGCCGGACCCTGTTGCTTGCCATGGCCAGCCTGCCCCTTGCACCATTGCGCGCCATCGCGGCGCCGGGTCGCGACGCGATCATCCGGCAGGTTTATGAAACACCCTCCGGCACCCTGGCCTTCACCGGCCAACACGCGGCGTTGATGCGCGTGTTGCGCGTGCTGTGGATGCCCGTGGAATCCGGCGCGCCAACCATCGATTTCGAACAACCGCTGCTGGGCGGGCCCGACACGCTGGGCACCGCGCGCAAGATACTCAAGACCACGGACGATGGGCTGGCCATCCGCCGCCTGGCGGAGGTCTGCCGCTTGATCCCGCGCTACGTGGGTTCACTGGGCATGTTGCGGCCGGGGCGCTACGCCGTGCCGGCCGAAATGAAAGAGGCCTTCGACTTCCCGCAAAGCGGCGTGGATGCGCAAGGCGGGTTCACGCTGCGCAACGCGCACCTGACGTTGCTGCGCGCGGCTGCCTGGCGCGAGGTGGACGCGAAATCGCTGCAAGCCGTGCTACGCGAAGGCGAGCGTTTCTGGCCGATGCCATACATCGACGGCAAACGTCCGTATGGCGATGCCAGTTACTACCAGATCGACATGGCCCGCTTGCTGGGCGAGCCGTATCCGCTGGACAGCAAGGGCTATGCGGTGACCGATCCCGCCAAGGACGCCCGGTTGGAACGGCTGCACTATGAAATGCTGGCGGCGCTACAGGTGTTCCTGAACCACTCTGCGGTGACCAAGGCGACGTCATAGCGGACGTCGGCTAGGCGCGATGGAAGAAGCTGCGGATATCGTCCGTGATCGGCACCATCGCCAGCAACGTCAGCAGCAGCGCCAACGGCCAGGTCGAGCCGAAGCCAAAATGAAAGAACGAATACGCGCCCGTCACGCCCCCCACGAAGAACAACGTGACCATCAGGCTCAGCACGGTCAGCTTGCCACGGTCGGCGCGCACGGGCGGCATGGCGTGAGCGTCGCTCTTGGCCACGTTCCAGTAAAAGAGCTTGCCCAGTTCGATGCCGATGTCGGTCACCATGCCCGTCACGTGCGTCGTGCGTATCTCGGAGCGTGACACCTTGGTGATCATGGCGTTTTGCAGGCCCATGATGTAGCACAACAGCATCACGGTGCCCGGCACATAGAACCAGCGCAGCGTCTCCAGATTGGCGCCCAGCAGCCCGAAGGCAAGCAGCAAGACGGCTTCAAGCAACAGCGGCAAGGCATATTCGCTGGACAAGCGCGAGCGCCGGCCGAAATTGATCAGGAAAGCGGAGCCTGCCGCGCCGGCCAGAAAAGAAAGCAATGCCGCCAGGCCCTGCAGCACGACGATCATGCCGCCCAGCGCCATGTGGTCGGCCATCATCGAGACGATGCCCGACATGTGCGAGGTGTATTGCTGAACGGCCAGGAAGCCGCCGGCGTTGACGGCGCCAGCGGTGAAGGTCAGGAAATAGGCAAGATGCCGGTTAGCTTGCGGGCTGCGACTGACAGCCGTCAACCGCCGCAAATACGGTATGGCCACGCTTGCCCCTTCGAAACAAGAACGTTGAACGTCACAGCGAGAACTCACGAAGATTGGCGACGCGTTCAGCCAAGCCCTCGGCCCCCAGATAATGGCCCAGTTTGCCCGCCCGCACGCGGCGCAGGTCTTCTTCGTAGGTATTGGCCATCGAATCGCGCACGTCGGCGTACGCGGTCTGGACGCCTTCTCCGCAGGCCGCGGCGATCAGGCGGGCAGCCTCGGGCGATCCGCAAGCCACGCACCGCGCGACGCCCAGGGCATCGGGAACGGCGCCCTGGGCCAGCAGACGCTGCACCAACTGGGGCGGAGGCTTGCGCTCGATGCGATGGATCGCCGTGGGGCAGACCGGCGCGCCGGCCTCCAGCAACGCGTCGGCCGCCGCGTAGGCATGCTGGATCAGCGCGACCTCGATCGGCGTGGCGCTCCCGCGCAGGGGCCCGTCGAAAACCATGCCCAGCGCAGCCAATTGGCGTACCAGCGCGTCATCATCATGGGCTAGCGCATGCTGCAGGGCCAGGCCGGCCAAATACGCAGACTCAAGCAGCGTGCCGGCGGCCAGCGGACCACGCCAGTCCAGCCGCGCCCGCAGGTAGAACGCCGTCAGCTTATCCGCCAGCGCCTGCGGCATGCCGTGGTCGGATACCCGTTCGTCCAGATACTCCAGCACGCGCACGCCGGGGCTGTCTTCGTCATGTTCCGGGTCGGTCTCCAGGCACAGCGCGGCGAAAGCGGCGTGCAGATTCGGCGCGATGGTCGCAATGCCGTCCTGTTGCAAGGCATGTGTCCAGCCCGGCAAGCCCATTTTCCACGCCACGATGCTGCCGGCATGCGGACCGGGTTCGACCGTCACATAGACCCGGTCGCAATATTCAAAGCCGCCGATCGGCAGATAGCGCAACTTGCCATTCCAGGTTTCCCCGTGTTCGGTCGCCGCCTCTTCAGCACACTCTTGTTCGTGTTCGATCCACCCTTGCAAATCGCGATAGTGGTCGCTGCCGTCATAAAACAGTTCGGCCCAGCTCAGCGCCTCTTCATTGCCGTCCATGTTCGCGCGCAGATCGTAGGCCAGTTCGCCCCCCGCGGTCAGGCGCCACAACGCGCGCAACGCCTCGGGCAAGGGGCCCGCGCAGGCCGTTTCGATTTCTGCAATGCGCGCCTCGGTCAGGGGCGGTTGCACGCCGATCAACACGCGGTCGGCGAACAACGCAATACCGTGTTCGCGCAGCGCGCGAATGTCGTCGGAGGAGAAAAAGTCGCTCATGTGGAATCTTCGGAGTGGCAACTGCGGAGATTCTACTAGCGGGATGCCGCAAAAAGATGGCGGGTCCCCGCCGGGACCCGCCTGGCTTACGCCGCGCCGGATTCGGCGAGCTGCTTGCGTCGGAACTCGCCCTGGCGCACGTGCATCCAACTCGGGTACTCGGGCGGCAGCGCGCTGACCTTGTCCAGCGCGGCCAGCTCATCGTCCGACAGCTTGATGGCAGTGGCCGCCAGGTTGTCGTCCAGCTGATCGACACGCTTGGCGCCGATGATGACGCTGGTCACCGCTTGCTGGTGCAGCAACCAGGCCAACGCGACCTGCGCGACCGACACGCCGCGTGCATCGGCCACCGTTTTCAGTGCGTCGATGCTGTCATAGGCGCGGTCGCGGTCCACCGGCGGGAAATCAAACGCGGCGCGGCGGCTGCCGGCTTCGGCGCTGCCATCACGGCCATACTTGCCGCTGAGCAAACCGCCCGCCAGCGGGCTCCACACCATCAGGCCCACGCCTTCGCTTTGCAGCATGGGCACGATTTCGCGCTCCAGGTCGCGGCCGGCAATCGTGTAATAGGCCTGCAGTGACTCGAACCGCGCCAACCCCAGACGTTCGGCGATGCCCAGCGCCTTCATGATCTGCCAGGCAGCCCAGTTGGATACGCCCACATAGCGCACATGGCCGTGCTGCACCAGGTTGTCCAGCGCGCGCACGGTTTCCTCGACAGGCGTGGCCGGGTCGAAGCCGTGGATCTGGTAGAGGTCGATATGGTCCAGTTGCAGGCGCGACAGGCTTTTCTTGACGCTATCCATGATGTGAAAGCGTGAATTGCCCCGCGCGTTCACGCCGGCGCCCGTCTGGCCGAAGACCTTGGTGGCGATGACGACGTCGTCGCGCGCCACGTTCAAATCACGTAGCGCCTGGCCGGTAATCATCTCGGACCGGCCTTCGGAGTACACGTCGGCCGTGTCGATGAAATTGACGCCCGCGTCCAAGGCGCGGCCGACCAGGCGGTTGGCGTCTTCTTGTTGCAGGCTGCCGATCTTGCTCCACAGTTCGCCTTCGCCGCCGAAGGTCATGGTGCCCAGGCAGAGTTCCGAGACGAACAGGCCGGTGCTGCCAAATTTCTTGTACCGCATGATTGCACTCCTTCAGGGGGCCAGCCGGCCCACGCGCCCCGGGATGGGACGCCGGACGCTTGCTTGCCGGGGTCGACACAGTATGCGTCCGCCCCGCCGCCCATGCGCTGCTTGATCCTGCCCTTTTTTTGCCTGATTCTCTGGCTGCCATGACAGAGAATCAGGCATGCGCCCGATCCTCCAAACTTTTTGCCCATTTCTCCACACCCCAAAATAGCCACTGTCCAGCCCGTGGCTCCGGGGCATACACTGGAGTCTGCTTAATCCTCTGCTCCGCCGGTCGCGTGCGCGGGCGGCACGCCTTCAGGAGCCTCCATGCCTATTACTACCGTTCGACCCGGAGATTTCGTCAGCACCGCCCCGCTGGACATCGCCTACGAACCGGCCCGCCGCGAACTGCTTTGCACGCTGGACCGGATGACGGGCGACCTGGAGGGGTCGCTGGATACCCCCATCGAAGGGCTGTACCTGCATCGCCTGTCGCAACCCACCGGTGCCAAGCCCGGTTTGCAAAAGGCCGCGTTGGCCGTCATTGCCCAGGGTTCCAAGCGCGTGCTGATCGGCGACGAGTCCTATGAATACGATCCCTTCCACTACCTGATCTCGTCCGTGGATCTGCCGGTGGTGGCCAAGGTCTCGGTCGCCAGCCCGACATTGCCCTATCTGGGCCTGCGGCTGGACCTGAATCCGGAAGAGATCGCAGAGCTGATCAGCGACGAGCACCTGCCGCCGCTGCTCCCGGCCGAAGCGTCGCGCGCGCTGTGCGTGAATCCGCTGGGCGGGTCGTTGCTGGATGTGGTGCTTCGACTGTTGCGGCTGCTGGATACCCCGCGCGACATCCCCATCCTGGCGCCCATGGTCAAACGCGAACTGCTATACCGCCTGCTGATGAACGGCCAGGGCGTGGTGCTGCGCCAGACCGTGCTGCAGGACAGCCAGCTGAATCGCGTGGCAAAAGCCATCCGCATCCTGCGCGACAACTACGCCCAGCCGCTGCGCGTGGAAGAGATCGCCCGCGACGTGCACATGAGCGTGTCGTCACTGCATCATCACTTCAAGCAGGCCACCGCGATGAGCCCGCTGCAATACCAGAAACACCTGCGGCTACAAGAGGCGCGCCGCCTGATGCTGAGCGACGACGCCGGGGTGGCGCTGGCCGCGCACGCCGTCGGGTACGAGAGCTCGTCGCAGTTCAGCCGCGAATACAGCCGCCTGTTCGGCACACCGCCGCTGCGCGACAAACAACGCTGGAAAGAGGAAGCGGCCGCCGCGGCCGCCTGATCCCGCAGCCCCCTTCAAGCCGACATACCGCAGGCTTTCCGCTTGGGCGGGTGGCGGGCGTTATATGCTCGCGACTATGCCCAATCTTCAGAACAGCGGACAGTCCATGCACGACTTGAATGATCTCTACTATTTTGTCCAGGTCGTCAGGAATGGCGGCTTCGCGCCAGCCGGACGCGCCCTGGACATTCCCAAGTCCCGGCTCAGCCGTCGTATCGCGCTGTTGGAAGAGCGGTTGGGCGTGCGCCTGATCCAGCGCTCCACCCGCACTTTCGCCGTTACCGAGCTGGGCCAGGAGTATTTCGACCAGTGCCTGTCGATGCTGGCAGGCGCCGAAGCCGCGCAAGACGTCATCGACCGCACCCATGCCGAACCCCAAGGCACGATCCGCATGAGCGCGCCGCCCGCGTTGATCTATTACTTCCTGGGCGACGTCGTGGCGCGCTTCATGGAAAAGTGCCCCAAGGTGCAGGTGTACCTGAAGAGCTTCTCCCGGCCCGTCGACGTGCTGCGCGAAGGGTTCGACCTGGCGGTGCGCGTGCGCTTCGGCCCTATTGAAAGCAGCGACCTGGTGATGAAGCATCTGGGCACCAGTTGCCAAAGCCTGGTGGCCAGCCCGGCGCTGGCGCGCACCCTGCCCGCCAATGCCGACATCAGCCAGATCAGCCAGTTGCCCACGCTGGCGCTCGGCACCGAACAGCGCGAATGCCTGTGGCGCCTGGATGGCCCCGAGGGCGCACGGCAGAACGTGCCGTTCACGCCGCGCCTGGTCACCGACGACATGCTGGCGCTCAAGCAAGCCACGCTGCGCGGCGTGGGCGTGGCTGCCCTGCCCCTGATGATGATCCGCGACGAACTGGACGCCGGCACGCTGGTGCCGGTCGGTGCGCCCTGGTATCCGGAACCTGGCGCCGTGCACGCGGTCTTCCCGTCGCGGCGCGGCCTGCTGCCCGCCGTGCGAGAGCTACTGGATTTCATGAATACGGAGTACCGTGAAAACGCCCGCCTGGAGTCCGACACACAACGGCGCCACGGCATTCCCGTCCTGAAGGGCGGGCACTTATCGTCCGATATATAGAACGCTGAAGCGCGAATATCCTATCTACCGATGCCATTGGCTTGTATTTAGAATTCTGTTCATGCACTCACGTGTTTAACCCCGCGCCGATACCGCGCACCCCGATCTGACGACATCACGGAGCAAACCATGACCAAACCCTATGTGAAGCTGGACAAGAACGAAGCCGCCGTCCTGCTGGTTGACCACCAGGCCGGCCTGCTTTCCCTGGTGCGCGATTTCCAACCCGACCAATTCAAGAACAACGTGCTGGCGCTGGCGGATCTGGCCGAGTATTTCAAGCTGCCCACGATCCTGACCACCAGCTTCGAAGACGGCCCCAACGGCCCGCTGGTCCAGGAACTGAAAGACAAATTCCCCAAGGCCCCTTATATCGCCCGCCCCGGCAACATCAACGCCTGGGACAACGAAGATTTCGTCAAGGCGGTCAAGGCTACCGGCAAGAAGCAGTTGATCATCGCTGGCGTGGTCACCGAAGTGTGCGTGGCCTTCCCCGCCCTGTCGGCCCTGGAAGAAGGCTTTGACGTGTTCGTCGTGACGGATGCCTCGGGTACCTTCAACGAAGTCACCCGCAACGCCGCGTGGAGCCGCATGGAGCAGGCCGGCGCGCAACTGATGTCCTGGTTCGGCGTGGCATGCGAGCTGCACCGCGACTGGCGCAACGACGTCGAAGGCCTGGGCACGCTGTTCGCCAACCACATCCCCGACTATCGCAACCTGATGGCCTCGTACTCGGCCAACCGCGCCGCGAAGTAACGGCGCAAGATGCGGCCGGACGAAAATAATTTCGTCCGGACTGCATCCAAAGCGGCTTCCCCCGTGTAGTACCTGTACCGGCGCGCATCGTGCGCGTCGTCTACTGGCTCTTACACGCCGCTGGAGACCGCTCATGAAGACCCAACGTTCGAATCGCCTTCCCACCGTTGCCGGCCTGTTCGCCGTGTCGCTCCTGGCCGCTTGCGGCTCGATGAGTTCCAAGTCCATGGCCTATTCACAGGCCGCCCTTCCCGCCAGCATCCAGGTGCCCGCCGGCAACAAGGTAGCGTGGGAGACCGTGGGCGTGGGCGAAATCACCTATGAATGCCGCGCCAAGGCCGACATGAAAAGCCAGGCGGAATGGGTCTTCGCGGGTCCCAAGGCGGTGTTGAACGACCGTCAGGGCAAGCAGGTGGGCACCTACTACGGCCCGCCGGCCACCTGGGAAGCCATGGACGGATCCAAACTGACCGGCACCCAACTGGCGGTTGCCCCGTCGGGTGACGGCAACATCCCCTATCAGCTGGTGAAGGCCAATCCCGCCATGGGCGCGGGCGCGCTGACTGGCGTGACGTACATCCAGCGCGTGGCGCTCAAGGGTGGCGTGGCGCCGAAGACGCCCTGCACCCCGGCCATGCTGGGCCAGAAGAGCCAGGTGCAATATCAAGCCGACTACATCTTCTGGAAGGCGAACTAAAGCGCCGCCCGCGCCAGCCCTCCGGCTGGCGCGGGTAGCGCGCAGGGAGTCCGGTAAGATGGCGCCATTCCCACCGTGCGCCCCCTGCCCGCACGGCCGCCCACTTCCCGCTCCCGTTCTCGCATGCCGAACCGCCTGGCCCCGGATTTCGATTACGAAGCTGCCCTGAAGGCGTGTGCGGCCGGCCGTCGGCCCGCGCTGGAAGCCCTTTACCGACAAGAAGGCCCGCGCCTGCTTGGCGTGGCCCAACGACTGCTGCGCGACCGCGCTTGGGCAGAGGACATCGTGCATGACGCTTTTGTCAAGATCTGGAATCAGGCCGGCAGCTTCGATGCCGGCCGCGGTTCAGGACGCGGCTGGGTCTACAGCATCACCCGCAACCTGGCGCTGAACGCGTTGCGCGACACTGCTCGCGAGACGGGCGTCGACGAAGACACCGCCGCTGCGCTGGATGCCCGCGACGCCATCGAAGCGTGGCACGACACACGCGACGCCTTCGACTGGCGCGCCAGTGCCGGCCAGATCGGCCCTTGCCTGGAGCAATTGGAACCCGTGCGCCGCAACTGTGTGTTGCACGCCTATGTGGAAGGGCTGTCGCATAGCGAAATCGCCCAGCGCCTGGGCGCGCCGCTGGGCACCGTCAAGGCCTGGATCAAGCGCAGCCTGCAAGCGCTCAAGGAGTGCCTGGCATGACCGCGCCCCAAGCCACCCCCGATAGCCTGGACGATCTGGCGGGCGAATATGTGCTGGGCACCTTGTCCGCGCAGGCGCGCCGCGAGGTTCAGGCCCGGTTGACGCACGACGCCGCTTTGCGCTCCGCGGTCACCCGCTGGGAAGAACGGCTGCTGCCGCTGACGAATCTGTCCTCGCCCGTCGAACCCTCCGCCAGCCTATGGCCGCGCATCACCCGCACGCTGGACGGCAAGCGCTCCCAACACCAGCCTTCCGCCCCCCGCCGCAGTCCGGGCCTGTGGGATAGCCTGCGCTTCTGGCGTAGCCTGGCGGCCGGTGGCATGGCTGCCGTGCTGATCCTGGGAAGCACGCTCGCGCTACGGCCTGCGACCGTGCCGGGTACGCCGCAATATGTGGTGGTGCTGGTGGCGCCGCAATCGCAGGCGCCGGGCTGGGTGGTGCAAGCGCAGGCGGGTCAAAACACCGTGCAATTGGTGCCGCTGGCCGCGACCGAAGTCCCACCGGACCGCGCCCTGGAATTCTGGACCAAGGCCGACGGGTGGGCCGGCCCTGTGTCGCTGGGCCTGGTCAAGCCCGGCGAGCCCGTTCGCATCCCGCTGGACAAGCTGCCGCCGCTGGAACCCAATCAGCTCTTCGAGCTGACCCTGGAGCCCAAGACCGGTTCGCCCATCGGCAAGCCCACGGGTCCGATTCAATTCATCGGGCGCGCGGTCAAGATGCTGTAGGGAAACGGCCGATGGGGAAACGGCCGATGGGGAATCGTCCGGGCGCGCTGGCCCGGACGCCCGGAAGACCTACTTTTTGCGCAGGAAGGGATACGCCTGCTGCGCCAGAAAGGTGCCCGGCATGTCGTTGTCCAGAATGCCGTAGTTCTCGGGCAAGCGCTTGCCCACCCCGCGCACGGCGGTACCGAAGATGTAGTCGATGAACGAGAAGTGCGCCGCGTAGTTCTTGTCGATCGCTTCCCTGTCCGACGAGTGGTGCCAATGGTGGAAGTCGGGTGTCACGATGATGTAGCGGAGCCATCCCCACGGGAGCTTCACGTTGGAATGGATCAGCACTGCCTGGAAGCCGACGATGATGATGTAGGCGTCCAGCACCGATTTCGAAAAACCCAGCACGAACAGCACGCCCAGCACCGCCACGCGCGTAATCAGCAGCTCCACGATGTGCAGGCGCGAACCCGCCAGCCAATCCAGCGTGCGCGTGCTGTGGTGCACGGCATGGAAGCGCCACATGACGGGCACCTCGTGATAGACCCGGTGCGCGGCATACTGCGCCAGATCCGCCACCAGCACGGCGACGAACAGCTCCAGCAAATACGGCATGGATTGGATCGCGGCCTGCAAGGGCTCGTACGCTGCCCACGAGAACAGGCGGTGAATGAAAAAGTTGATGCACAACAGCACTGCCCCCACCGACAGGTGGTTGAACAGGAAGTGCTTCATGTCCACTTGCCATTCGCCGCGGAACACCGGCTGCCCCGGATACAAGGGCGTCAACTTCTCGAAAATGATGAAGACCGTGCTGGAGGCCAGCAAATCCAGGATGAACCAATCCAGGCCCAGGTACGGGTGATTGCCCGTGTTGGTCGTGGTCACCACGACCTGGCTGCCGCCGGCCGCGACGGCGCAGCAGACCAGCACGAAGGCCGAGATGTTCAGCCAGCGCTGGCGGCCCAGCACCGTGTTGGCCAGCGCGATCGACCCCGACACGAGCAGCGCGCCAAACAGCAGCGTGCGCATGGCATCCACGGAATAGAAGGCGCGCAGTTCCGGCGTGGTCAGATAGGCAGGGAAGTGGAAGGCCAACACACCCAGCACCGCCAGGATGGCCAGGAACAGCGCAATCACGCCGCTCATCATTCCCGTACCCGCATGGATACGTCCGTCCTGCCTAAAGAGTTCAAAGACTTGCCGATAGATGGGCACGCGCTGTTTCATGTCACTTTTATGGCTGACCACGGGGAAGCGAGTGTATCTCCGGGCGGAAACACTCATGTAAAGAAACGTGAGCATGCGAGACAGTTTTGCTAGAGTCACGGCGCGCTTGCGCCGCGTCAATTCCTGGTGGAGGAGGATTTGGCCCTTCGGTTGACAAGGCCCGGGCGTTGGCGTGTCATGGAATCGACGCCGGCACGCGTCATGCCTGGCGCGCCACCGGTCCCGTCAACTGGTACCCAAGAGAGGCCTCAATGTTCCCTGAATATCGCCAACTCATTACCCAGCTGAAATCCGAGAACGCGCATTTCTCCGCCCTGTTCCAACGCCATAACGATCTAGACCAGGAAATCAAGAATATGGAGGACGGTATCGTCCCCAGTTCCGGCACCAATATCGAGGTGCTGAAAAAGGAAAAGCTGCAGCTCAAGGACAAGCTCTATGGCTTGCTGAAGGCGGCCGATCAAAACGGCGGCTGATCCCTGACGGCTGGAGGCGGCAGCGTCCTTCGCGCCTGGACGCAAGCGCGCCACCGCCCAACAGCCGGCATCACATGGCCTATTTAGCGAAACTAACGTTGATTTAGGCTATTTAGTTTTTCTAATTTTCCGGAAAAGGCTAGTCTGTCGCCCTTTTACAGGGCAATCCATGACCACCGCCTTCATTCCGGGCTTCCTGCTCAGTTTCGGGCTGATCGTTGCGATCGGCGCGCAGAACGCTTTTGTGCTGCGGCAAGGGCTGCGCCAGGAATACGTGTTTGCCATCTGCCTGACGTGCGCCGTGTCCGACGCCCTGCTGATCGCTGCCGGGGTCGCCGGCTTTGGACTCGCCGTCAATACCCTGCCCTGGCTGGAACCCGCCATGCGCTACGGCGGCGCCCTGTTCCTGCTGGTCTACGGGGTGCGCAGTTTGCGCTCTGCCCTGCGCACGCAGCATGACAGCCTGTCGCCTTCCTCCAAGCAGACGGCGGGCCTGGCCGCCACGCTGGCAGCCTGCCTGGCCTTCACCTGGCTGAACCCGCATGTCTATCTGGATACCGTGGTGCTGCTGGGGTCGATCTCCAGCCAGTACGAAGGCGCCAAGACCGCCTTCGCGCTGGGCGCGATGACGGCCTCGTTCGTCTTCTTCTTCACGCTGGGCTACGGCGCGCGCCTGCTGCGCCCCCTGTTCGCCAACCCACGCGCATGGCGCGTGCTGGACGCGTGCGTGGGGGTCGCGATGCTTGCGATCGGGGTGAAGCTGGTGGTGTAAACAAGCCGGGTCCGGCGGGCAAAATAAGGGGGCACCAGCCGTCATCTACAATCGTCGCCGTGCCGGCCTTACCAAGGCGCCGGCCTGTAGCAACACACAGGTAGCATGACGCGCGCGAAGAAACCCGTTCAACGAAAAAAACGCCCGGCAGCCCATAGCCAGACCCGCTCGGCAGGCCGCACATACCGATTCCTGCGGGCGCTCCTGGTGTCGTCGCTGGCCAGTTTTGGCGCGGCCACCTACGTACTGAAGCCGCAATGGCCCGCCCAATTCTCGCCCGACGCGATTCTGGCGAAGCTGGGCTGGCCGCCCCAAGAGAAATTCGCGCCCATCGTGGTGCCGGCCGGGGCGCTCTCCCAGACCCGCTTTGCCGATTGCCCCCAGTTTTTTCCGAAAGGCAACATGCCTGTCGTTCCCAGCCGGGGCGATCTGCGCGAGTTGTGCTTCTCGGCATTCGCCGTTTTGCATAGCGGCCAGACAAAGACTCCTGTCTTCGTAGCCGAACGGCTGAACCGGAAAACACTCTCGCAGGCCCAGGGAATGCCGCGCACGGACAAGTTCTATGCTGAAGCGCGCCTGCCCCGCTCCGAACGATCGGACCTGGACGATTACAAGGGGTCGGGCTATTCGCGCGGGCACATGGCGCCGGCCGGTGACATGGGCTCCCGGGAGTCCATGGCGCAGAGCTTTTCGCTGGCCAACATGGTGCCCCAGGACCAGACGCAGAACGCCGGCCCCTGGAGCCGCATCGAACAAGACACGCGCAAGTACGTGATGCGCGCCGCAGGCGACGTCTACGTCTTCACGGGGCCGTTCTATACCGACAAACCCAAGACGATCGGGTCGGGCGTCGCGGTGCCCGGCTACGTCTACAAAGTGGTCTACGACGCGACGACCGGGCGTTCATGGGTGCACTGGCAGGCCAATGCCGCCAGCACCAAGGAAGGCCCGCCGATCAGCTACGAGGAATTCGTGCGCCGCACGGGAATGCAGCTGCTGCCGACGCAGGGGTAACGGGTTCGGCCGTCGCCCAGCAACCGCCGGTTATGGGAAAATCGGCTCACACCCGCCGCATAGGACGACAACCCGCTTAGCCTGGTGGGTGGCAATCCTTGTCCCAGGACGATATGAAAATTCACGGCAAGACCGCCGCCGAGATCTACGATTGCGTGCGCACCTTGGCGCTGGCCGGGCAGTTGCCCGCAGGCGCCTCGCTGCCCCCGGTGCGGGATCTGGCGGTGGATTTGGGGGTGAACCGCAATACGGTGGCCTCGGCCTACCGGCGCCTTGTCACGGCCGGCATCGCCGTCACGCAAGGGCGTCTGGGCACGATCATCCGCGACCCTTTCCAGGCCGGCGAACAGGAAGGCACGCTGGCCAATTCTCCCCTGACCGATTTCGCCAGCGGCAACCCGAACCCCGCATGGCTGCCCGATCCCAACGCCGCGCTACGCCTGCGTCCTTACCGGCCCAGGCTGTACGGCGAGCCCACCATCAATGCCGGGCTGGAAGCGCACCTTCGCAAATGGTTCCAGCCCGACTGCCCTCCTCACTTCGACATCGACCTGACACATGGCGCGGTGGATGCCATCGAGAGGCTGCTTGGCGCTTATCTGGTGGCTGGCGACAAGGTGGCTGTCGAAAACCCCTGTTTCCTCAGCAGCATCAACACGCTCAGGACCATCGGCCTGCAGGCCATCGGTGTTCCGGTCGATGCGCAAGGCATGCGGGCCGACGGGCTGGAGGCGGCTTTGGCCAAAGGGGCGCAGGCCGTCATCATCACGCCCCGGGCGCACAACCCGACGGGTTGCAACCTGAGCGACAAGCGGGCACGAGCGCTTGCGCGACTGCTGGCCAGGCACCCCGACGTGATGGTGATCGTGGACGACCATTTCGCGCTGCTTTCCAACGCCGCCTATCACCCGCCCATCCCCGACAACGCCTACCGCTGGGCCTTGGTGCGTTCTTTCAGCAAGGCGCTGGGCCCCGATATCCGGATCGCCGCCGTGGCAAGCGATTCAGCCACCTCGCGCCAATTGCGCCTGCGCCTGGCCGCCGGCACGAACTGGGTCAGCCATCTGCTGCAGGACATCGTTGAAGTCCAGCTCACGCAACCCGAAACGGTCACGCTGCTGACCCAGGCCCGCGCCGACTACGCCAACCGCCGCAACATGCTGGAAGATGCGCTGCGCGCCCAAGGAATTGACGTTCCGGCGCAAAGCGACGGCCTGAACCTGTGGGTGCCGTTGCAGACCGACGACCAGGCGATCTCATTGGCCCTGGCCCGCCAAGGCTGGCTGGTGCGCCACGGTGACGCCTTCTCCGTCCAGGAAGCGGTCCCGGGCCTGCGGATCACGATCTCCCGCATCGAGCCGGCGCAATGCGCCCGGCTTGCCCAAGACCTCAGGCACAGCCTGGGTTAAGCCGCCCTGCGGCAGCGTCGATGTCGTCCCGCCACAAGCGCGTCACGAAAGACGGTCCGCGCTCACGAATCGGCGCCTCCCCCTTCCACCGTAGGCCAATAATGGCTGTCGGGCAGGGCCCGTGCGCCAAAGATCGCCTGGCCGACGCGCACGACGGTCGCGCCTTCCTCGATGGCGATCTCGAAATCACCGGACATGCCCATCGACAACGCGTCCAACGCGATGCCAGCCGGCGCGTCCTGCCGCAGTTGATCGCGTAGCTTGCGCAACAGCACGAAACACTGGCGCACGCGTTCGGCCTCGGCCGAGAACAGCGCCAGCGTCATCAGCCCGCGCACGCGCAACGCGGAAAAGTCCGGCAACGCACGCAGAAAGGCCGGTACGTCATCGGGGTGCAGGCCGTATTTGCTGGCCTCGCCCGACGTGTTCACTTGCACGAACACGTCAAGGGCGCGGCCTTCGGCCTGCAGCCGCCGTTCCAGCGCCTCGGCCACGCGCAGGCTGTCCAACGCCTGGAATTCGCTGGCAAAGCGCGCCACCAGCTTGGCTTTGTTGGTCTGCAAGTGGCCGATCACGGACCATTGCAGGTCATGCAGGTCCTGGGTGGTTTCCCACTTTCGATAGGCCTCTTGCGGCTTGTTCTCGCCCAACAGTCGGCAGCCCGCCGCATGGGCCAGGCGGATGCTGGCTTCGGGCTTGGTCTTGCTGACGGGCAACAGACGAACTTCGGCGGGATCGCGCCCCACCCGGCCGCACGCCGCCGCGATGCGCGCATGCACCGCCGCCAGGTTATGGCGAAAATCCTCAACCGACTCGGCTTCCGGCCAGCGGTTGTGCAAGTCATGCAGCGGCTGCGTCTGGGACGTGCTGGGGGAGGAGTCTGCGTTCACGGTTCGGGCCTCAAGGCTTTGATATTGTCATAGGACAAAGATTAACACGATCCACCACACGCCGGAACCGCCGTAGCCGGTGCACGGTGCGTGTGCGACACGGGCATGGGCATTTTCGAAAGCGGTATCATGACGCCACCCTAAATAACCGGATCCGTCGTCGTGACAAAACCCGTATTGCTGCTGGCTCTGGCCCTTGTATTGGCCGGCTGTTCCAAAGAAGAAACATCGCCTTGGACCCGCCTGCAAGCAGCTACGCCGCAATTGAAGGTGGCGGCCAACACCCCGGACGCGGCGGTGAAATCCTGGTGGCAGGTTCGCGACGAGGAAGCGCGATACGCCGTCGCCGTCTGCCAGGAAACCGCCGAGCTTTACCAGCCGTTCCGCTCCACCCGCGACAGCCTGTCGGCCGGAGCGCTCCAGGCCACGCTGGCTGCCAACGACCGATGCGACGCCGAAACCTACGAACGCGAGATCGTGAACGTCGATGTGCAATCCGACACTCGCGCACTCGTCGTCGCCCATATTCGGAACGCCAAGCCGCCCACCCCGGGCTACGTCATGAACATCGATGAACGCGACAAGAAAGAACGGGGTGTACGGATGCAGTACCTGCTTGAACGCGCCGACAACACGCAAACGTGGAAAGTGGCCCAGGTATACGGCCAGAACCGGTACTGCACGGTCGCGCCGGTGAATGGGTGGTGCCCGCTGTACAACCCGAACCCGGGCTCCGCCCATACGTACGTCTTCGAACCCGCGCAGTAAACACTGCGCGGCCCTTCGCGCACGGGCCGACGCAGCGGGGTCAGTTCACGGTAACGCCTGCCTGTCGCACGACATCGCCCCAAAGCGAAATCTCTTTCACGATCTGATCACGGAAGTCCTGCGGGCTGCCCGGCGCAGCCGCCTCTCCCGTGGCCTTCAGTCGATCCGCCATCTCGGGCTGCACGACGGCGGCATTGATCGCGGCATTCAGCTTGGCCTGAATCGCGGGCGGCACGTCCTTGGGGGCGATAATGCCGTACCACACCGTGACGTCATACGGCACCCCGGCCTCTCGCACGGTCGGGATGTCCGGCGCCGACGACACGCGTTGCGGCAGCGTCACGGCCAACACTTTCAGGCGCTTATCCGCCCGATAAGGCAACGTGGAACCCGCCGTCGTCAACATTGCGTCCACCTGACCCGATACCGTATCCGTCAACGCCGGTGCCGAGCCCTTGTACGGCACGTGGGTCATGGAAATGCCCGCCGTCTTCAGCAGGGCCTCCGTCGCCAGATGTGAAATGCCGCCCGTGCCGGACGACGCATACGTCAGCACACCCGGCTTCTGCTTGGCCAGGGCGACCAGTTCGCCCAGCGTCTCGACCGGCACCTTCGGATTGACGGACACGAAGAACGGGGCGCGCGCGATCATCCCGATCGGCGTCATGTCACCCACCGGATCAAATGGCAACTTGTACAGGCTGGGGTTGACCGAATAGCTATTGGAAATCAAGGTCAGGGTGTAGCCGTCGGGCGCGGCGCGCAGGCCCTGCTCCACCCCCAGCTTGCCCCCTGCGCCAGGACGGTTTTCGACCACCACCGGCTGCTTCAGCCCCTCGGACAGCAGTTGGCCCAGCAGACGCGCGATCCCGTCATTGCCGCCACCCGCCGCGAACGGCACGATCAGCTTGATCGGCTGCGACGGATACTCCTCGGCATGCGCGGGCGGGCCAGCCATCAGGCCAAGCGCCAGCGCGGCCGGCAGCAACGTCCTGGCCGCCTTGTCACGCATGGCATGAAATCTGGATTGCTTCGTCATCCCTCTCTCCTCGTTGACGTCGTCGCGCATCGGACGGCGCGAATCTCTTATGTGCCGGCGCATCGGGAGGCGCCTGGCGTCGCGAAGTATGCCTTATCCGGGGCAGGCCCAAAGCCCATCAAAAAAATATGCGCCGCGCTTGGTTTTGGCGTCACGAAATCAACGAAAATCCGTACCCGCCCGGGGCGAATATTCGCCCCCGTGGACCCCATGCGGGGCGCGCCGTTACTCCGCAATTGCATTTGTAATACCCATTGACGGGGAGGCCCTTTTTTACAGGAAACTAGGCACCAGGATGTAGCGTCACCCCTCACCACGTATAGACAAGCGATATGGAACAGTCGACTCTGGATGGTTGCACGCCAAATAACCCCGCTATCTACATTTCCGGCGGGATCGGCGATGGCATCCTCAATATGGTCTTCGCACGGGCCTTGGCCGAACACGCCGGAACCCCCGTCACGCTTCTCATGACGCAGCCGGAGGCGTCGCTGGCGCTGTTTCGGGCCCAGTCCTATGTAAAAGAAGTTGTCCCGCTGAAAGAAATCAGCAAGTTGGAGGGGCGGGCACGCATCGCCGAGGCCAGCCGCGTTTTGGCGGCAGGCGCCTACGACGCGCTTTTTCTGTTTACTTTCCGGTCGCATATCGCGGCGGCGGCTCGTCTTGCGGGCATCCCGCAGCGCGTCGGTTATCTGCGCTGGCATCATCCGCATTTTGCGCGTTGGCTCACGGACAGGGTCTGGGTTCGACGCAAAGGGACACCGCATCCCGATACCCACACCTGGCTGCCGGAGGTGTTACGCAAGGTGGGCTGCCCCTACGAGGCACGCTACCCATCGCTCGATATCGCCCCGCGCGCCCTTGATATCGCCGGGCAACTCACCGAAGGCCTGCCGCGGATGGTCGGCTTTGGC
Organism: Achromobacter sp. MYb9; assembly: GCF_002975275.1. Lineage (GTDB taxonomy): Bacteria > Pseudomonadota > Gammaproteobacteria > Burkholderiales > Burkholderiaceae_B > Achromobacter. Next base: position 56,351 of record NZ_PCOQ01000011.1, read on the forward strand.
CTGAACGCCTCTGCCCCTACACGGCGCTATGCCGCGCAGGCCTATGCGCAGGTCGCCCGAATCTTGCATGAACGCGACCCCGACCTGGCGTTCCTGCTATGCGGCGCCAGCGATGTACAACATATCGCAGAGGAGCTTCGCGCCGCGTTACCGCCGTCGATCCGTGTCCTCGACATCACGCAAGGCAACACGGACATTTGCGTGAGCCAGGCGCTGATCGCCCGGACTTTGGCCTTTGCGACGAATGACAGCATGGGGATGCACATCGCCGTCGCCCATGGCGTGCCGACGATCGGACTGTTTGGATGCAGCCCCGTCATGCGCTATGCGCCCTGTCTGCATCCGCTTGAACCCTCGGACGGCCCGGGCATGGACGGGATTTCGCCTGCGGTCGTGGCCGAGGCCATCTGGCGCCAACTACCCGGCACGCCTCGCGCATCGACGTGAAACGGAGCGCCCCGGCGTTGTCGCCATGGCGCGGGATGACAAAGGCCGCCAGTGTGAACTGACCCCCGCAAATTGGACAGTTCAAAACTGGAGAGAGGCTGCCTCTTGAACCGCCCAGAGTTTCTTAGACAGTCCCGTTCATCAAAAAGTAGCGGCGTGACCTTCCCCCGACGCCGGGCCGTCGGCCTGCGCAGAGGCGGATTCGTTCAGCCCCATCTGCGCAATCAGCATGTCGTACACATGGCGAACCAAGGGGTTGATCAGATCGTCGCGTATCCACAGGAAATATGTCACGTCGGGCAGCATCGGCAAGCCGTCCTTCTCACCCAGTACGCGCATGTCCGGGCTTAGGAACTCGACGCTGCGCGCAGTGATGCCCAGCCCCGCGCGCACCGCCGCCCGGATGCCGACCAGGTTGGGCGCGACGTAATTGGTGTGCCACGGCAGGCGCGCCTGTTCCAGTGCATTGAGCGCCATACGGCGAAAGATGCTCGGCTCGTCCGCCAGCACCAGCGGCAAGGGCGCGGCCGCATCGTGTACATAGTTGGCCGAGCCTATCCATGCCGTGGGCGACGTCCGCAGCACGACGCCTTCCAGGCGCTGGTCGAAGCGCGTAGATATCGTCATGTCCAGGTCGCCCGCGCGCAGCGCCGTCATCAAGGTCGGACTGCGGTCGACGCGGATCTCCAGGCGCACTCGCGGCGACCAGCGTGCGATCTGTGTCAGCACCGTAGGCAGGATGGTATCCGCCACGTCATGCGGCGCTCCCAGGCGCAGCTCGCCCTCCAGTTGGCCGTCCTGCATTGCGCGCAGCGCCTCGTCGTTGATGGCCAGCATATGGCGCGCATAAGCGACCAGCTTGCGACCGTGGGTGGTCAGCAGCTTGTTGCGGCCGTGCTTCTCGAACAAAGGCAGGTCCAGCAGATCTTCCAGGCGCTGCATCTGCTGGGTCACCGCGGACTGCGTCTTGTGCATGCATAGCGCCGCGCCAGAGAATGTCTGTTCCTGGGCCACGGCGACCAGCGTGCGCAAAAGGTCCAAATCAAGGTTTTTCATGAACGGCTCAGCATACTCGCGTAATCCCCACCTATTAGGATCATTTATGTTTTTTTAAATGAAATTAATTTGTCGTTCGAGAATTCGGCTCGTAGAGTAATGGAAATACCGCAGTTTACAAGGGAGTTTTCTCTAATGAGTTCGCAACACCCGCAACAGGCGCGGATCTCCGATGCCATCGAAAGCATTAAAAATACTTTAGAAAAGCAGGGGCTGAACCGGCAGAGCCTGGCCAGCGTCCTGGACGAGGTGGTCGGTCTGGCCAGCCACCGCGACTGGTGGATAGCGGACCGCTACGCCCCCCCGGAAGGTGACGAACGCCAGGCCCGCTACCTCATCAGCGAAACCCCGGATCGCGAATACGCGCTCTATCTGAACGTCATGCGGCCCGGCAAGAAGATCGTGCCGCACAACCACACCACCTGGGCCTGTATCGCCGCCGTGGAGGGGGTTGAGTACAACTACGTCTATGACCGCCTGGACGACGGCAGCCAGCCTGGCGTCGGCCGTCTGGAGAAGACTGGCACGGTGGTGGTGGAACCGGGCAGCGGCATCGCGCTGATGCCCGACGATATCCATGCGGTCGAGATCCAGGGTGACAGCGTGATCCGCCATTTGCACATGTACGGCCGCGCGCTGGAAACGCTGGACCAGCGCCTGGGCTTCGACCTGGAAGCGGGTACCTGCAAGATCATGCCCATCGGCGTGCAGACCCGCCGCTGAACGGCCGCCCGGACAAGCATCATGGATGAACACGACAAGCCCGCGGGCAAAGACGCCGGCGGCTACCACGCCGGCACCCGGCTATTGCGCGCCGGCCGCCCCCACAGTGGTTGGGTGAATACGCCGGTCACGCGCGCCAGCACCTATATTTTCGACAACGTGCAACAGTGGCGCGACACGCGCTCGCGCCGCGACAAGGAACGCCTGATTTCCTACGGCGCACGCGGCACGGACAGCACCCACGCCCTGGAAGACGCGCTGATCGAATTGGAGGGCGGCTACCGCGCCAAACTCTATCCGACCGGACAGGCGGCCATCGCCATGGTGCTGCTGGCCTATCTGAAGACGGGCGACCACGTGGTGATCACCGACGCGGTGTACGAGCCGGTGCGGCGCTTCTGCGCCGAACACCTTACCCGCCTGGGCATCGAATACAGCTACTGCCTGCCCGACGGCAGCGACCTGGCCACGCAATTGCGCCCCAACACGCGCATGATCTACGCCGAATCCCCGGGCTCGCTGGCCTATGAAATGATGGACCTGCCGGCCGTGGCCAGGCTGGCCCGCACGCATGACTGTTGGCTGGCGGTGGACAACACCTGGGGCTCCGGCCTGCTGTACCAGCCACTGGCGCTGGGCGCGGACATCTCCATCATCGCCGCCACCAAATACCTGGGCGGCCATGCCGATGTCATGATGGGTGTGGCCATCACCAACGAGCGTGCCTGGGCCCCGCTGGAGCGGGCCAGCGTGGACTTCGGCCAGACGGTGGGTGCCGACGACGCGTACCTGATCTTGCGCGGCATGCGGTCCATGCCAGCCCGCATGGCCGTGCACGGCCGCAGCGCCCTGCGCATCGCGGACTGGCTGCAATCGCGGCCGGAAGTCGCGCGAGTGCTGTGCCCGGCGCTGCTCGGCGACCCCAGCCATGCCCTCTGGCGGCGCGACTGCCGCGGCACCAACGGCCTGCTGTCGATCGAGTTCGCGACAGGTATCGAAGACGCCGACGTGGAGCGCATGATCGATGCGTTCAAGTTGTTCGGCCTGGGCGCGTCCTGGGGCGGCTTCGAAAGCCTGGCGGTGCCCGCCTATATGCTGCGCGCCCGCACGGTGGCGGACTGGAAAGGCCGCGGCGCGGTACTACGCCTGCACATCGGGCTGGAGGATACCGAGGATCTCATCGCCGACCTGGAGCAAGCCATGGCTGCCCTGCGGCGTTGAGATACACGCCACTGAAATACCGGCCGCTGAAACACCAGTCCCCTGAGATACCAGCCACCGTGTGCCGATGCCCGTCCCCTGCACGCCTTGTTGAACCATACGCCCCGCGCGGCACCGTCTTGCCGCGCCATCCCGGCCCCTTTATCCCGCGGAACCCTTGCCTTACACGATGACCACCATGCAAAGAACCTTGCAACCGCTGCCCCCCGTAGACGCCATGACGCTCAAGCGTTGGCTGCACGACGGCGACGAGATCGCTTTTCTGGACGTGCGCGAACACGGCCAGTACGGCGAGGCGCATCCCTTCTACGCCACCACCCTGCCTTATAGCCGCCTGGAGATCGAGGTATCCCGACTCGTTCCGCGCCGCTCGACTCGCATCGTGCTGCTGGACGAAGGCGATGGCGTGGCGCAGCGCGCCGCCACGGCGCTGCGGGATCTGGGCTATGACGATGTACGCACGCTTGATGGCGGCATGCCGGCCTGGCGCGCGGCCGGCCTGGTCGTCTTCGCTGGCGTCAATTTACCCAGCAAGACCTTCGGCGAACTGGCCGAACATCTGCTGCACACGCCACGCATCACGGCGACGGACCTGGCCGCGCGACAGCAACGCGGCGAGGACCTGATCGTGCTGGACGGCCGCCCCTACACCGAGTACGGCAAGATGAACATCCCGCACGCCATCTGCTGCCCGAACGGCGAACTGGCGCTGCGCGCGCAGGCCCTGGCGCCCAGTCCCACGACCACCATCGTCATCAATTGCGCGGGGCGCACGCGCAGCATCATCGGCGCGCAGACCCTCATCGACTTGGGCATACCCAACCCCGTCGTCGCGCTGGAAAACGGCACGCAGGGCTGGTATCTGGCTGACCTGCAACTGGAACATGGCTCACGCCGCAAGTATCCCGAGTCCATAGACCCGGCTCAGTTGCCCGTGCTGCGTGAACGCGCGCAGCGCCTGGCGCGCTCGCTGGACGTTCCCACCATCGACGCCGCCCAGGCCAGCGCATGGCTGGCCCAAGGTGACCGCAGCACCTATTTGTGCGATGTCCGCACGCCGGAAGAATTCGCCGTCGGCTCCTTGCCGGGCGCGCAGCATACGCCTGGTGGCCAATTGATCCAGGCTACCGACCAATACGTCGGCGTGCGCGGCGCGCGCATCGTGCTGTTCGATGACGAAGGCGTGCGCGCCCCGGTGGTCGCCGCCTGGCTCATCCGCATGGGTTGGGACGTTTACGTACTGGCCGATGGACTACGGTCCGGCGTGGCGGCGCCTGTTGCGACGGGCACTGGCCGGGCCGCCCCTGCGGGCGTGGAATCGATCACCAGCGCGGCGTTGGCGGGCGCCGTGCTAGAAGGCGCCACACTGGTGGACGTCCGTCCCAGCATGAGCTACCGCAAGGCGCACCTGCTTGGCGCGCGTTGGTCGATCCGACCGCGCCTGCATGCGTTGGCGCTGGCGCCGCGGGCCGAGGTGATCTTGCTGGCCGAGGACGCTGCCGTGGCCGCGCTGGCCGCGCGTGAGCTGGACACCCTGGGCGTGACCCGCGTCCGGGTCAACACCGACAGCCCGTCGGCCTGGCGCGATGCCGGTCTGGCGGTCGAGGCCAGCCCCGCCGAGCCCACCGATGCCGACTGCCTCGACTATCTGTTTTTCGTGCACGACCGCCACGACGGCAACAAGGCGGCTGCCCGTCAGTACATCGCCTGGGAAACCAATCTGGTCAACCAGATAGATGCGCAGGAACGCGCCGGCTTCCGGCTGCCGGAGGACCGCAAGACCAGCTGAAACCGGCGGCTTGCCGCTGACGCGTCCCGCAGGGAACGCCGTCGGCAAGCCGCCTGATCCTCGACGAGCCGGACATACGATCCAGGCCGTTAACTCAAGGTTCAAGGGGAACCGCATGACACTCGCTTTCAAGCAAGCAGCCCGAGTCTCGTCCACTGCCGCCCACGCGCGGCGGGGCCTCGCCGCCCTGACGGTCGGCATGAGCATCGCGACGGCGGCGCTACCCGCGCACGCCGCCTATCCCGAACCCGGCACGCCGATCCGCCTGGTCGTGGGCTTCCCGCCTGGCGGCGGCGCCGACGTCTTGGCGCGTGCGGCCGCCGTCGGCATGTCGAAGGCCCTCAATGCCAACGTCATCGTCGAGAATCGGCCGGGCGCGAGCGGTATCATCGCCACCGACTACGTCGTGCGCGCGCAGCCTGACGGCTACACACTCTACATCGGCACCCCAGGTTCGCTGACCATCCTGCCCAATCTGCAGAAAGTCCCTTATGACCCGGCCACAGGCCTGACGCCCGTATCCGTGCTGGTGACCATGCCGAATGTGCTGGTGAGCAGTCCGAATTCAGGCATCAACAGCGCGGCCGACCTGATCGCCCGCGCCAAGTCGGGCAAGGACGTCACGTACGCATCCGGTGGCAACGGCACCATCGGCCAGATGGCGGCGGAGCAGTTCAACATGCTGGCCGGTATCAAGATGCGGCATATCCCCTACAAGGGCACCACGCCTGCACTGACCGACGTGGTGAGCGGCCTGATCGACGTAACCTTCTCCGATCCCTCGGTGCGCACCTTGACCGAAGGCGGCAAGCTCAAGGCGCTAGGCGTGACCACGGCGGGCCCCTCCAACGAGTTTCCTGGCGCGCCTCCCATAGGCAAGAGCATCCCGGGCTATGAATTGACCAACTGGTATGGCGTGCTCGCGCCCGGCGGGACGCCCAAGGCCGTCGTCGACACGCTGAACCGCGCGTTCGCCAGCGTCATGAAGGAGCCCGCCGTGATCAAGGTGCTGGCGGCGTCCGGCATGACCGCCACGTCCAGCACGCCAGCCGAGTTCGGCGCGCTAATGAACAAAGAGCGCGTCAAGTGGGCGGATCTCATCCAGAAATCCCACATCACGCTGGACTGACCCGACGCTCCGTACAGGACAGCACACAGGATCGCATCATGACGATTTCCTCACGGCCTGAGCCCGATGACCAGAACCGCATGGCGCCAGTGCGGGAGCAGCGCTTTCCGCAACTGGCCCATTGGGGAGCCTATACGGCCGTGGTGCGCGACGGACGGCTGGTGGATTGCGATCCATTCGGCCAAGATCCCAACCCCTCGCGCCTGCTGGAGACCATCGCGCCCATGGTCTACTCGCCACGCCGCATCGCACGGCCGGTGGTGCGCAAGGCCTGGCTGGAATCGCATGGCGCGCGTGGCCGCGAACTGCGCGGCCGCGACGAGTTCGTCGAGATCGACTGGGACACCGCGCTCGACCTGGTGGCCGCTGAAATCGCCGAGACGCGCGCGGAGCACGGCGCGCAGGGCATATTCTCTGGTTCCTACGGCTGGTCCTCCGCCGGCCGCCTGCACCATGCCCGCTCGCTGATCCGCCGTTTCTATTTCGCAGGTGGCGGCGGCGTTGACCAGGTAGGCAACTACAGCTGGGGCACGGCGCAATTCCTGCTGCCGCACGTCATCGGCACCTATAACCCGCTTACCGGCCGAGTCACGTCCTGGCCCAGCATCGTCGCGCATGCCGAGGTCTTCGTCGCTTTCGGCGGCCTGGCCTTGAAGAACGGTCAGGTGTCCTCCGGCGGCGCGGCCGAGCACACCCTGGAATCCTGGCTGCGCAAGCTGGCGGCCAGCGGCGCGCGCATCATCAACATCAGCCCGACGCGCGACGACTGTCCGGATTTCGTGCAGGCCGAATGGATACCCATACGGCCCAACACCGACGTGGCACTGATGCTGGCCCTGGCTTATGAAATCCGCCGCCAGGGCGGCCAGGACGACGCCTTCCTGGCCAGCCATTGCGTAGGCTACGCGGCGCTCGAAGCGTACTTCCAGGGCCGCGAAGACGGGGTGGCCAAGACGCCCGAATGGGCCGCCGAAATCACCGGCATTCCCGCCGCGCGCATCCGCGCACTGGCGGCACAGCTTTGCGGCAAGCGCAGTTATCTCACCTGCTCCTTCGCCGTACAGCGCGCCCAGCATGGCGAACAGCCCTATTGGATGGTGATCGCGCTGGCCGCGATGCTGGGGCAGATAGGCCTTCCCGGCGGCGGCTTCGGCTTCGGCCACGGCTCCATGAACGGCGTCGGTAATCCACGCGTCGCGACACCAGGTCCGGAGATGCCCGTGGGGCGCAATCCCTCCGGCCTTGCCATCCCGGTGGCGCGCCTGACCGAGATGCTGGAAAATCCCGGCGCGCCCTACCCATTCCAGGGCCAGACGCAGCACTATCCGGATATCCACCTCGTCCACTGGGCCGGCGGCAATCCATTCCATCATCACCAGCAGTTGCATCGGCTGATGCGGGCCTGGCGCGCCAAGCCCCGCACCATCGTGGTCAATGAAATCTGGTGGACCCCGGCGGCGCGCAACGCCGATATCGTGCTGCCCATCACGACGTCGCTGGAACGCAACGACATCGGCGGCTCCTCGCGCGACCGCTACGCGCTGGCCATGCATCGGGCCATCGATCCCGTGGGCCAGGCGCGCGACGACTACGCTGTCTTCACCGACCTCGCCGAACGGCTGGGCTATCGCGAACGCTATACCGAAGGCCGCGATGAGATGGCCTGGATCCGCCACATCTACGGCCAGTTCGCGCAGGCGCAGCGCCACGCCGGTATCGACGTGCCGGACTTCGAGGCTTTCTGGGACCAAGGCTACGTGAAGCTGCCACCGCCGTCGTCGGACTTCATCCTGTTCGAGGACTTCCGGTTGGACCCTCAAGCCCATCCCCTGCGCACGCCCAGCGGCCGCATCGAGCTTTACAGCGAAACGCTGGAGGGTTATGGGCTGTCCGATTGTGGCGGCCATCCGCGCTGGATTCCGCCGCGCGAATGGCTGGGTGCGGACATCGCGCGCGACTACCCGCTGCACCTGCTGACCATACAACCCGCCGACCGCCTGCATAGCCAGATGGACGCCGCGCCGCTGGCCCAGGGCAACAAGGTGGCCGCGCGCGAGGCCCTGCGCATGCATCCCGACGACGCCCGCGCGCGTGGACTGCGCGGCGGCGACACCGTGCGGCTATACAACGCGCGCGGCGCCTGCCTGGTAGGCGCCGTGCTGGACGACGGCGTACTGCCGGGCACGGTGGTCATGGCGACCGGCGCGTGGTACTGGCCCGCCGCCGACGACGACGCCCCCGAACGCGCGGGGACGGCCAACGTGCTCACGCTGGACATCGGCACGTCGTCGCTGACCCAAGGGCCCAACGCCATGAGCTGCCTGGTCCAGGCGGAGCCTTGGCGCGGCGCGGGCGCATAGATGAGTGCCAGACCGCGGCCATGCCTCCTGGTGCGCCGCGGCAACGACAACCTGCTTTTATCTTATCGAGACCAAGAGGTTATGCATATGTACCTGTACAAGAAACTCGTCGCGGCGTGCCTGGCCGGTGTCGCGCTGGCCTGCAGCGCTCCCGCCCTGGCCGCTTATCCCGACGCCCCCATCACCTTCACCGTGCCCTTCCCGGCCGGCGGCGGTGTCGACCTGGTCGCGCGGCTCTATGCCCAGCACATCGGCCAAGCCACTGGCGCCAACATCGTGGTGGAAAACCGCGCCGGCGCCGGCGGAACCATAGGCGTGGGCATGACCGCGCGCGCGCCGGCCGATGGCTATCACATCGTGCTGGGCAGCCCCGGAAATATCAGCATCGCTCCCAGCGCGTACCGCAACCTGCCCTATAAGCCGCTCACCAACCTCAAGCCGATTGCCATGGGCGTGCAGATGCCCATCCTGTTGCTGACCCCTCCAGGCGCGCCCTTCACCAGCGTGGCGGATCTGATCACGTACGGCAAGGCCAACCCCGGCAAGCTCAGCTATGGCTCGGGCGGCGCCGGCACCTCGCAGCATCTGGCGGGCGCGATGTTCGCGCAGAAGGCCGGCATCGACGCCGTGCACATCCCCTACAAAGGTACCGCTCCGGTGCTCACCGACCTGATGGGCGGCCGCCTGGACTACACCTTCGGCGACACCTCCATGATCCCTTCGGTGAAAGCCGGCAAGCTAAAGCTGTTGGGCGTGGGCGGGGCCAAGCGCTCGACCCTGCTGCCCGACACACCCACCATTGCCGAAGCGGGGCTGCCAGGCTATGCCGCCACCAACTGGTACGGCTTCTTCGCGCCCGCCGGCACGCCCGACGCCGCCGTGGCGTGGCTGGCCAAGCAAATCCAGGCGGCGCTGGACGATCCCGCCTTCGCGCAACAGCTCAAGGCGCAATTGCTGGAAGCACCGCCGCCGGGAATGGACAGCGCCGCATTCACGAAATTCGTCGCGCAGGACATCGACCAGTGGGCCACGCTGATCAAGTCCATCGACCTGCATCTCGATTGATGTAACGCGTCCATCGCATCTATCGCAGCTACACCCGAACAAATACAGGAGCCAGATATGGGAATTATCGGAAACTTCCTTGCGGATCACGCGGGCCCAGCCCGCCAGACCAGCACACTCGCCGTCGGCAGCATGGCTTCGGGCATGGCGGTCGGCATGCCCTATGTCGCCGTGCGCGGCGCGCACCCAGGCAAGACGCTGTGGCTGCACGGCCAGGTCCATGGCGATGAAATCAACGGCATGGTGGCGGCGCTGCGCTTTGCCAACCAGCTGGATCCCGCGACGATGCACGGCAATGTCGTCGTCACGCCGACCGGCAACCCACAGGCGCTGGACAGCCGCCGCAAACGCAATCCCTATGACGACCTGGATCTCGACCAGTGCTATCCCGGCAACGCCGGAGGATTGATCTCGGAACGCCTGGCGCATGCCCTGTTCGCCGAAATCCGCGGCACGGCCAGTTTCGTCATCAACCTGCACACCATGAATCCACTGTTCAATTCCAAAGCCTATGCGGTGTACAAGCTGCATCCGGGCAGCGGGATCGAGGAGCAGGAACTTCTGCGTGCCATCGCGTTGTTCGAGCCCAACGTCGCGTGCCGCATGGACGTGGGTGGCAAGGGCGAACTCCCCGGCAATATCGCCGGCGCGCTCGACTATCAATGCCTGGCTGCGGGAATCCCCGCCTTCATGGTGGAACTGGGCGGCGGCAGCCGCTACGAAGCCCACAACGTGGCGCTGGCCGAACGCGGCTTTGCCCGTCTCGCCGGTCACCTCGGAATCTTGCCCGGCGGGGCCAACTACAGTGTACAGACCGTACGCCGCGTGACGCGGCGCGGCTGGATCACCTTCACACAAGGCGGTCTGTTCGTGCCTGAGGTTGAGGCCGGTGCTACCTTGAGGGCCGGCAGCGTGCTGGGTAAGTCGATGAACCTGCACGGCGAGCCGTTGGAATCCATCCGCTTGGCCAACGACGGAATCGTCATTGGCCTGCGTGGCGACCCTGTCATCCATACCGGCGAACGGGCCGCGTTCATTGCCCATGAGTGGGACGAATTCCCCCTGTGACCTGCCCCCAGACCTGTTCTACAAAGCGTTGCCAAGGCACTTCGCTCCTCTTTACGCTCTTGTAAGCTGCGTAGAGATTTCCCACCGTGATCTCCTGCAACTCATCCAAGGTGTACGGATGCCGCTTCATCGAGTTCTGATCACGCACGTCTCATCTCCGTCCTAAAGCCTCCGAAGCCTTCAGGGGGGCAAAAGGTGGGGCGAAATCTGCGACAAGCAAAAGGCCTTACAGAGCATTCTCTGTAAGGCCTTGATTTTATTGGTCGGGGCGGTGGGATTCGAACTCACGACCCTCTGCTCCCAAATTGGTTGCGCATGGAAGGGTGCGGACAACGCTGGAAAACTAACCCTTCAATTTCAACAGCTTACAGCGCACAAATTTCCATTATCATCCACCCACATCCGCCGCGATCCGCGACCGGGTGTACCTATGGGTGTACACAATATGGGAATAAGTGCATGACGCGTTACCCGAAAAAAGGCCGAGGTCACAAATGGACAATTCGGGAACTTGAATCCATACCGACTGCTTGGGCGAAAGACAGTATCGCAGACGGCGGAGGCCTGACTGGAGAAGTTCGTGTGTCGAATGGAGCTGCGGCGGTGGCATTCCGCTACGGATTCAAGTGGGAAGGGCGCAAGGCTTGGTACTACTGTGGCAACTGGCCGACTGTCGACTTGGCCACAATCCGAGAACGGCGTGACAACGCGCGGGAACTCGTCGCAAATGGCGTTGATCCTCGGCGCCAAAAAGTCGCCGATAAGATCGAGGCCCAACGCAAGGTCGACCAGCTAATAAGCGAAGAGAGCCAGCGCCGCGCCCAAGACCTAAAGTTCAAGGACCTATACGACGCCTGGATAGAAGAAGGGGTTCGCCGGTCTGACGACAATGCCGAACTGAAACGGATTTTTGGCAAGGACGTATTGCCGGTTATCGGCGATTCCGTCCTCCGGACTATGTCCGAGAGTGACATAAAGAAGGTCCTGCGCGAAGTGATTGGACGAGGCGCCAATCGTCTCGCAGTGATAATTTTCGGCGCTATAGGTCAAATGCTTGGATGGGCAGAGGACCGGCAGCCTTGGAGGCGTCTCCTCATCGAAGGAAACCCCGCAAAGCTCGTCGACCTTGATCTGTTGTTGGACGATGAGTACGACCCGGAAAATGTGCGTACACGAGTATTGCTAGACACCGAGATCGTGGAGCTGGCAAAACGATTCAGATTCGGCGAAAACGAGTACGAGCAGGCACCCAACAAACGTGTCGCTAAGTTACCGGTCGCAGCCGCGACCCAACATGCCGTGTGGATATGTCTGAGCACTCTTACACGGATCGGTGCATTGACAAAAGCCGAGAAGGCGCACGTCAACCTTCCTGAACAAACTTGGTTTATACCAAGGGAAAACTCGAAAGGACGCCGCCGGCAGAAGCAAGACCAGATCGTCCACCTTTCAGAATTCGCAGTGCGCCATTTCGAAGCCGCTATGGCACTCTCGGATTCGCGTTACGTCTTTCCAGCTCGAAACGGCCTCGGGCCCCTTTCTGGGCAGACTGTGACGAAGCAAATCGGAGACCGCCAGACACGATTCAAGGCCTCTGACCGAACGCCCCTCGCCGGTCGCCGTAACGACGACACCCTCGTCCTAGGTGATGGAGCGAATGGAAAATGGACGCCTCACGACTTGAGGCGGACGGGCGCGACGATCATGCAAGCTCAAGGGATCCCGGAGAACATCATTGACCGCTGTCAGGGTCACGTCGCCCACACAGGAAGAAACAAGATTCGGCGCCACTACCAGCTTTATGAATTTGCCGACGAAAAGCGCGCCGCGTGGCAAAAACTCGGCGAATATCTGGAGCAGCTTTTACCTTTGGATCTGACTCTCCCAAAGACGCGTATCGAAAAATCGCCGAAAAAGGGACGATCCGCGAAACAGTAGCCCGACTGGCGGCATTGCCAAACACCGCCTGTCCTGTGGTTTCGGGGCTGATGCACTCCAAGGCGTGCGGCTTGACCATCAGCCTCTTGTCCAAACTGAGCGCCCAATCAATTTGATTGCGGCCGTCTCACTCCCCACTTCCGTACCTACCTTTCGGAACGCGCCCGCCGATCACGCCGGGCGACCCCCCATAAAGCTCAATCAAGGATCCCCGCATGGCCTATCCGCCCGCGGCCCGCAGTGCGGCCGCATCTTTTGAATTTCCATCCACGGCGCGGGCAGCCCGGCACGCCGCCCGGACTTGGTTCGAATCCGCGCCGAATCTGCCACCGGCGCAATACCGCGATCAGCAATTTCGCGAGCACTGCGCGGACAAGACGGACTCGCCCCTCGAACGAAGAATCCGGCGGGACGCCTTCAAACAGGCGTTCGCCCAGGCCATAGGCCACATCGTGGTAGAGGAGGCCCGGCTTCATGCGCTCCCTGCTTGAACGCCCGATTACGTTTCGACTGTCCGACGCCGCTCGCCGGCGGTACGAGCAGGCCGCTGCGGAACGAGGTATGACGCTTTCCGCGTATCTGCGGGATAGGCTCGAAATCGACGACCAGGTCGCCGAACATGTCTCGCAACTGCGCCTCACCCTGCTGGACGGCGGTGTTGGGGGGCAACCCGGCGAGTCTCTACTGCCCCTTTTGGTGGAAATGCTGTTGCTCACACGGAGGATTACCTCCCCGGGAGACCTCCGCGCCGTTCACCTAGAACTGGACCGTCAAGGCGTCACGCCCTGGACTGCCCCGTAACCCCTGAAAACCCTTCGGTCTATGAAAACTGCTTACGCTGCCTTCCGCCTGTTCTTACTTTCGATCTTCCTTCTGCCACAGACCGTACTGGCGGAGCCTGTACTGGATTTGCCTACGATCCTCCCACGTCCGGCGGACCTTGTTCGTCGTCCTATTCCCCCATTGCCTCCTCTTCCGCAGCGCATAGGAGAGAACCTCGACCGCGATACTTGGTCCTCGGCCGACGGATTGGATTGGGGCATCAAGATTGCTGAAGATGACGACGACTATGTCGTGATGTACCTATCGTCGTCGGCATGTGAACGCTGGCAGCGAGAAGGCAAGCGGTTGAAATTGCGGACTCTATATATAAACGGAGAGTCGACGGAGACGGCCGCGTGTCGCCCCGGCGTCAACAAGGCTCAGTACATGAGCCCCCCGCTGGACGCGAAGGACTCTGAGGCAATCTTGTTCAAAAGCCGCCCCGCGCCTTAGCGCAAGCTGAGCGGCTCCTGTCGCCAGGCCTCGTCTGTTCGCTGCCAATTCGGCATCGCTTCTTGGCAGGCGCGACCATCCCCTTCCCGGCGAACTCGCCAAGCTCCCTACGGAGTATTCCCAATGCAAGCTTTCCATTTGGCGGCCGTGTTCTCGGCGGCCTGCCTCCTTTCGGCCTGCGGATTCGTTCCGCCTGCGCCTCCGACACCTCCGGACTCCGGACGAATCCTCATCAACCACGCGGATCCGCGCACCGTTCTACCGGGTAAATCGCCGACAGCCCTGGCCTCGGCAGACATTCCCCCAATTCCCGTGCCTGAAGCGCCGCCCAAGCTTGAAAGCCCCACACCCGTGGGCAGCACGCCATCGCCGGCCACTACAGGCGCAACGCCTGCAACGCCCAGCGCCAGCTCCACCGCGCCGGTAGCGGCAAGCGAAGCGATCGCGCCACCAACCGCTGCCGACGCAAGTCCACAGCAGATCGCTGCGGCGCCCGGCCCGGTCCTCACCGTGGAGGTCGCTTCGACGGAGCCTGTTGCAGAACCGGAAGTCGTGGAACCGCCTAAGCAGATTTGGCGGATCAGCCCGCAAGACGGGACGGTCCGTCAAGCGCTCGCGCGCTGGGCGTCGGACGCCAACTGGACCTTCGGGCCGGATCAGTGGGAACTGAATTTCGACATACCGATACAGGCTCCGGCCGAATTCGAGGTGGCTTCCTTCCAGGAGGCCACCCAGGCGCTGTCCCAGGCGGTCGCGATGAGCGAATCGCCCATCCGCCCTTGCTTCTACGGCAACCGCGTCCTGCGCATGTTGCCCTTCACCCGCAGCTGCAACCGATCCCCCGCCACGCAATCCTAGCCGTGGCGTTGACCAGGAAATCCAATGAATGCTTACCGTACCGCACTGACGGCGGTCATGCTGGCTGCCCTCGCTGGCTGCTCGGCCCTGCAGGCAACCGACCGAGTCGAATCCCGCGCAGCCCTCCGTCAAGCCGACGGCACCCTCGCGCTGGACCACTTCAAGCTCAAAGCCGGTGACATCGACCGCGCAAAGGGCCAGGTCGTTGAGCTGCCATGGATCGCCGGCCGACCGCAGCCGCTGGCCCGCGAAGTCACCCTCCCGCCGGCGCTCCGCGCAAACGTCAATACGACGCTGCTCTTTGAGAACAACTCCGCCGATCTCAAGACACTGGCAGACAGGATCCAAATCGCCACCGGCATCCTGACGCAGGTCACTGCCGACGCCCTGCTCCCCGCGGAATACTTCTTGCCGCGCCTGGCCGGCGATCTTGGCACGGTAAACCCGCTAAACCTGGGAGCCAGCACCGCTGACACGCTGGTCCCGGCCCTCATCCCCGGCGCGGCGGTAGATCGCATTGCAGGTCCGACGTTGCCTACAGGGGTGGCTCGTACAAAGATGACGCCCCTGCCAGCCGGCCAGGCCCCGCTCGCCTCAGTCCTGGACGCCATCGCATTGCGGCTGGGCGTGTATTGGCGCTACGACGACAAGATCGGCGCACTGCGCTTTTACCGGACGGAGACCAAGAGTTACGTCGTACGCACGCCCACCCAGGCAGCCGAAGAAAACCTGCAGCGCGATATCAAGTCGGCCAACTCGATGCTGGCAGACAGAAACAGTGCGGGCACAAAGGACGAAGCGCGCGAGCTGGCGGCGGTCGTCAGCAAGGTCAGCCAGTTCCTTAGCCGCGCCGGCGTGATCAAGGCGGCAGACGGCGCGTCGAACACGATCGTGGTGACGGACACCAAGGAAGCGCAGGACCGGATTGGCGAATTCCTCGATGCCGAGAATCGTCAGATGACCCGTCGCGTGCGCCTGGTCTTCGAAGAAATCACGGTGCAGAGCGACCGGATCAACCAGGGAAGCGTGGACTGGGGCATCCTGTTCAACAGCCTCGGGCGCCAAAACACGGCCTCTGCGATTGGTGTCGCACCGATGCTGGACGCAGCCAAGGCCGCCGGCAGCGTGGGCGCCACGGTCGGAAGCGGCCCGTTCGCAGGTACCAACCTTGCACTGTCAGCGCTCTCGCAATTGGGCTCGATCATCGACCACAAGAGCATCCCGCTCTTGATGCAAAACCGCCGCCCGGGCAAGTACGACACGCGGCGCACCTTCGACTACATCAAGGATCTGCAGCAGACGCAAAGCACATCCGACACCTCGTCCCCCACCGTGACGGTCACGCAGGACACAAAGACCGTCGGTACGTTCCTCACCGTGGTGCCCGATGCGCAAGACGACGGCCAGGTGCTCTTGACCATTGCCTACGACGACAGCCGGCTCATCGAAATGAAGAAAGAGCCAGTTGGGTCCCGCGATGATCAGTCCTTCGTCCAGCAGACCGATATCGGCGGTCAGGGCCGGGTGCAGCAGGTGATGGTCCGCCCTGGTGAACAAGTTGTCATTGGCGGCTACCAGCAGTCCGCAGACAGCTCCACGCGGCGGCGCCTGGATGACAAGGCGCCGATGCTCGCTGGCGGGTCGGATGCTTCGCAAGAGAAGCAGATGCTAACGGTCGTGCTGGTAACGGCCATTCCCGAAGAAGGATTCTGACGTGGCAAGACGTGAGAAGACCCCGCGGCGGCTGAGTTATCGGCTCGTCGCCATCCCCGGCACATCGAATCAGCTCGTCCTTGGCATTCGCTGGCAGACGGTCCTAGGTGAGGATCTGCCGAAAGAAGCGCTGCGCCTGGCACGCAAAGTGAAGGCCACGCACTTTGTTCACAGTGATGCCCGAAGCCCTTCCGTGGGGCTTCTCGTCGCCAAAGGCAAGGAGCGCCGCGCAAAAACACGCGCCAGTCTGTTCTCGGCGGCGTCAGCGTTTGCACAGATGCACCGCCACGGCACGCACATCGTGGCGCTCAATCTTCCGGACAAATCCGTATGGATCGCCGTCATTGTCGCCGGTGTGGTCCAGGCCGGCGGCGACACGGTCTTTGCAGATGCCCAGGCAGCTCAACGCGCCCTGGACGAGGCGCTGGCGCGCTACGGCGAGGCGCAACTGCACGGAGACCGCACGCAATCGAGACCGTTCTCCCTGCAACAGCTCGCCGCTCATACGAACCAGCAGTCGTCCCTGCGCAGGGCCGGTTTCAGTCTCGCGATGATCTCGCCCTTCTGGTGGACCATCCTTGGCCTATTCCTGGTGTACGAGGCGTGGGACATCAGCATGGGCCTCTGGGATGATCGACAGGCACGAATTGCCCAGGAAATGCTGGCTGCGCAGCCCGAGATTGACCCAGCCACGCTGTGGAAAAAGGCCATTACGGCCTGGGCAAAGACTGCTCGGACACTCGGCGAGCCGGGGCTAACGCCGCTGCTCCAACAAGTGGAGTCCGTGCCGACCGAGCCCGGCCGCTGGAATCTCATCGAGGTGGACTGCCGACCGCAGGCACGCAGCTGCTCGGCGAAGTACCAGCGCACGCGGCTCGCGGACAATCGCACCCTGCATGCGGCCTTGCCGTCGACCTGGAAGATCGACCATCCCGATCTGGAAACGGCAAACGCCTCCTGGACCATCCCTGGCGCGCTGGCGTCGCAGACCCTGGTGCTTGCAGACTTGCCCGACGCAAAGGCGATGCGGCAGGCCTGGGAGCCGTCCTGGCAGGCGTTGCGCCCGGCGCTGCAAGACCTGTCGTTGTCGCCGCCGGGACAAGTGGCGATCACGGTGCCAAACATCAAGCTATCGAACGGGCTGGAACAACCTGTGGTCAGGCCCAAAGAAATCAAGCTTCCGGCAACGCGCGCGCTCGTTATCAATGCGCCGCTGCGATCGCTATATGGCCTGGCGCTACCGCGAACCACCGAAGTCACGCAACTGCAGATGCGCTTTATGCCGGACACAAGCCCCGGCCTCACGACCAGCGCATTCGTGACAACGCTCAAAGGAACCATCTATGTTGAATCGCAATGAACGTAAGTGGCGAAGCCAATTCATCGCCGCCGTCACCACGGCGGTCACTCTATCAATTCCCCTATCTGTGTCGGCGCAGATTCCAGTCTTCGGCGTAGATGCCGTCAACATAGCCCTGCCGATTCCACGGACCGTACAAGAGCTCCTGGAGCTTGATGCCCAACGCGCACTCGAGGAGGAAAAGCGCAAGGCGCAATCCGCAAATGGCGGAGGTGCGCAGCTAGCCGCTTCCGGCGCGCCTGCCGCCCAGCCCGCCAAGCCAAGCTCTGAGTCCGCACCCGTTGTCGCCCCGCCTCGGCTTCTCGCCATCACCGGCGTGGGCAAACAGTTGACGGTGATGGTCGACCAGGCAGGTCGCAGGGCGCATTACCGCACAGGCCAAGCCGAGCCGGTGGCTGGCGCCGATCTCGGGCTGCGCCTGCAGGCCGTTTCGCAGCCTTGCGCAAGCTTCGTTGACCAGTCGCAGGATGTGGTCACCTATTGCCTCAACCGGGGAACGCCATGATTTCACGCCTCCTTCAATGGGTTCGGCGGCTCAAACGCACGGTGCATGTCAGCCTGCGCGAACAAGACGAGATGCCGGTCCTGGACATGCACGCAGCGACGTCGGCAATCTCCACCACTGCCGCCCACCAGCACATCGATTCATTCGCGGACATTGCCCAAATGCACCCGGCGTTCAGGACGCTCAAGGTCGATTGGTGCGGTTCGACATCGGCAGTCACCGCGTGCGTGGCCGAGCTCGAGGGACCTCGCTATGTGGTGTTCGTCAAGCCGCGCGAAATCGACTCGGACATTTTTCGCGCCGTTGAGCAGCGTGCCGCCGACGCGGCAAAAGGGCCGGTCCAGATCTATACGATCAACCCGGTCATTCTGCTGACCCTAGTCCGAGAGCGGATGCAGGGCCAAGACGTGATCCAGCGAAGCACGCGCATTCGCGGCCAGAACGAAAGATCTGCGGTCCGCCAAGGGTTCTACGACATCGTGTCCTGGGCGGTTCGCAACGACGCGAGCGATCTGCATCTGAATATCGACACGACTGCGGCGACTTCGCGCATCAGTGCCACCATCGACGGCCAGTACACCACGCCCGAGCAGTTGGCGATGCCCACGCAGCAGCTCGTTGACATGGCCAGCGTCGCTTGGCTGGATGTCAGTGGCGGCAGTGGCCTATTCCTTGACATGGCCAACGAACAACAGGGACGCCTCTACGAGGTGGTGGACGAGCGCAGCTACATGCTTCGCTGGGGTTCATTCATTGCAGACAAGGGGCCGTCCATCACACTGCGCTTACTCGACGTTGACTCCAAGGTGCAAAAGGTTGACATGGCAGACCTTGGCTACCTCCCGTCGCAAATCGCGCAATTTGAGCGTGCGACGCGCAGCATGGGTGGCGCCATTGCGATGGGCGGCATACCTGGCTCCGGCAAGACAGTGAGCATCGCCCAACTAATCGTGCGCCTGCCAAGAACGCGCAAGACCATGTCCATCGAAGACCCGGTGGAACTCATCTTGGAAGCGGTGCTGCAGGCGAGCCTCTCACGGTCCCTCGATGGTTCGGATCGCGACACCATGAAGTCCAAACTCATGGCTCTGAAGCGTGCTGCAGCCAGCGACGTATTCCTTGGTGAGATTCGCGATGTCCTCACGGGTGCGGCGTTTCAAGACATCGTGCTATCGGGAAGCAACCTTTACTGCACGACGCACGTGGGCAGTGCCCTCGCCATTCCACAGCGCTTTTCCTCGAGCGAGATCGGGATACCACGCGGCACGCTGGGCACGCCTGGCGTGTTAAAGCTGCTTGTTCACCAGTCCCTGATGCCCAAGCTGTGCAGTTGCGCCCTGCCTGCTGTGGCGCTTTTGGACGGTGCCGAGGACCGGATGGGCGTCAAACGGGATAGGACAACCTGGCAGCGGTATTTGGCCGACATCGAGACCCTTTACGACATCGGCTCCGAGCCGATCAAGGTCAGGAATCCGGAGGGCTGCGAACACTGCCGCAAAAAGGGCATCCCGGAACTCTTCGGCTACGCGAGGCGGACTGCGGTAGCAGAACTTTTCGAACCCTCCAGCGACCCGGACGCACTTCGCGCCATTACGAGCGGCGACGAGATCCGCCTAAGAGAGATCTTCGCCAGCCAGCGCACCGCCCGGTATGACGAGCCCGACATGCAAGGCAAATCCACCATGGAATGCGCCGTCTACAAGATGAGCCAAGGCATGATTGATCCGCGGGACATTGAGCCCCACTTCACGGCGTACGCGACACTTTTGCGCCAAAGGAAAAAGGGATGAAGATCCCCTTCTACTTCACGCGGGTAGGCCAGGCCGCTAAGAAGTTCGCGCGTGCCCGCGCGGACTGGTATGAATACTTGGCGGACATGACGGAGGACACCCAGGGGCGCCGGACATTTCTCAGCATTCTCGACGCCGACGCACAGCGCTACGGAAGGAGTGCCCGTGGAGTCCTGTCCGCATACTGGGCGCATCGCATTGTCGAAACCGGCGAGCTGGGCACTACCTTGCACCGGACCCTTCCTCAGCGAGAGGTTGCGGAATTTGTTTCCCTGCAAACTCAAGGTCAGGCGGTTTTCGCGGGAGGGCTCCGCGACATGGCCGCAGTCGTACGTCTGACGGCAAAGCTGCGAGGCATCCTTGTCGGAACGCTGGCAGTGGCTGCACTGATGCTGTTCTTAGTGTGGGCCATGGTGATGCTCGCCGTTCCCTACGTCACTGCGCCAATGCTGCAGGATGCAATGCCAGACATACGGTTTGAACTGCTCAGTCCATCCACGCAGGCATTCTTCGACTTGGCACATTGGATCCGGGACAAGGGTTTCCGCCTCTGGCTGGTGTCAATAGCCTTCGGCGTTGCCGTCCATTTCTCATTTCCCTACATGGACAACGCACTGCGCCGGTGGCTCGATAAGTGGGGGCCCTACCGCCTCTACCGCGACGTGCAAGCCATCGCCGTAGTGAGCACGGCAGCAACGGCTGTAAAGCCACGAGCCGGCAAGGTCATGCAAATCCGGCACGCGATCGAACTGCAGCTACCTGGATCGACGCGCTGGCTTACCCGTCGACTGCAGGCTGTCCAAAATCGGCTCGACGAGGCGAAAAAAGGAGCAGAAATCTTCGACGTCGGGCTGCTGGACAGAGAGATTTACTGGTACCTCGAAGACCTCACCAACACGCGCGGCCTAGACACGGCGCTGCAAATGACCCGGGCGCGCATGGAGACCACCATCCTCAAGCGCGTGGAAGGCCGTGCCAAGGCCCTTCGATGGGTGGCACTTCTTGGCGCTGTCCTGGTCATGGCAGGTCTCTTCTTTTGGCACCAAAGCGTGATCATGGACATGCGAAACGCAATCATGATCGACGCCATGTCGTGAAGAACGAAAGGCAGTCGCCTGGCGATTCACACAAACTCAATCGGATAAATCGGAACCCATAATGCAACAACAGAACACAGCAAATCGCCGCGCCATTCAGCGCACTGCGTCCAATAACCTGCGTCGTCAAGGCGGTTGGACCTTAATCGAGGTCGGCGCGGTAATCGCTATCGTGATCTTCCTTGTGGTAGTTAACTATCCGTCCATCAAGGGGTACTTCATTCAAGGCCGGGTGCCTGCAGCAGCTGGTGAGCTGCAGCGCTTCATGTCCACGGCCAGGATCATGGGTGAAGGCGACACTGCAACGCCGTACGCATCCATCAACAACGCGCAGAACCTGGCACCTTCAATGCGCGAATCCACTGTATTCAAGGTGACGGGCAGTACGGTGGCGCATCGGCTGGGCGGCACGGGAGTCGGTTCGAACGGCACTATCACCATCGCCCCGGCTGCGCTGGGCGGTGGCGCATCCGGAAGTGCCTTGTCCCTGACCGTCACGAACGTGAACCACCGCGCGTGCCCCGTTCTCGCTTCCATCATGAACGGCGTCTCCGAGATGATCAGCGTTAATGGCACAGTCGCGAAGACGCTGGGAGCGAACAACGAATCGGGTTCCTTCAACGCAGTGACCGCTCAAGATCTCTGCGTGAACGGTGACAACAACACGTTCGTCTTCGCCACCCGCTGATCGCCCGAGAACGGGTCAGGGCGTGTCAGCAGCACGCCCGATAGGGCTTCCGAAGGAAACGAACCCATGAAACTATCCCAAACACGGGTGCGCCGAAAAGCGCACTCGCAAGCGGGCTTCACCTTGGTGGAGGTCATGGTCGCCGTGGCGATCGTCACGCTCCTGGCCGTACTTGCCGCCCGAGACCTCAGACGCCAGGGCGACGAGAGCGCTGCCGAAGCCACCGGTCGGTATCTGATGCAAGTTCGCGGCGCAGTCGTCGACCTGCAGCTAAAGCACGAGGCGTGGCTGCGTGGCGAAGACCTGACCGGGTTGCCCGCCGGTTCGTATCCCCCGCCTCCGGCTTTGACCTGGGCCAGCGTGGCCGGCGCGCAGGTCGCGCGGGGCGGCATGGCCGACCTAACGGCGTTGGGGCTGCTGCCAGCGACCATCCCGCGATATCCTGCCTTGGGCGACGTAGCACGGTTCATCCTGGTCCGCCAAGGTGCCTGCCCAGGCGATGAATGCCGGACGAGCGCCTTCGTCTACGCCTGCCATCCCATCAGCGCAGTGCGCAGCCTGCGGCAGAACGGCGAATGCACACCGCCTACAGTAAACCGCAGCGTTTACGACCAAACCCTCTTGAGCAAAGTGGTCCTGGCTGCTGATGGCTACGGTGGCCACGACGCGCGCGGGTCGAGCAATGTGCGCGGTCCACTGATGGATATTCCGCGTGCCTGGTTTGATTTCGGTACGCAACCGGGGCATGCGGTCATCGCTGCAAGTCTGGACGCCACTCCCTTCGGCCAGTTTGTCCGCCACGGAGAAACCAGACCAGTCACGCTCAACAACACCCTGACGGTGGCCGGCGCGATTCAGACCAATACGGGCCTACTGCTCAACACGGCCGTTGCACCTGGCTCGGCGTGCACGCCGGAAGGGTTATACGCGTCTACCGCAACCAAGCTGCTTGCCGTTTGCACCGGTGGCGTGTGGTTCGCCCAAACCGGCCACGTAATCACGGGCACATACGGCGATCTTCCCAATGACGCTGCAATCCCCGCTGTCACATGCCCGGCAGGGCTGTCACCCTGGCGGCATGTCGCGCTACAGGCGGTCGACGCTACGGCACGCGGCGGAGACATCAACATCGGTGGCGCGATCGGCGGCAGCATTCAAGGCTCTGGCTACGTCAATGCCGCCGGCGCCGTGTCGGTCGGCGGTTCCTTCAGTGGCTCATTTCAGAACTCTGGAAATAGCTACGTCCGCATGGCGCAGCGCGCCAGCCTCGCCGGTGACCGCGTCGTGATTTCACCCCCAGACATGGGCGCCCGCGCCTCGGTGATCCAAGGCTGCAAGAACTAGCTCCTCCAGCAGGTCTTTCCCCAGGCCGCATATCGAGCGGCAAATCTATCGGAGATATCCATGTTCCTTCCCTCCACGCGAGGACAGGGCCGGGCTTTGCTCGCCCTGCTGTTCGCACTGCTCCTGCCCACGGTCAGCCAGGCTTCCACCGCGAAGCAGGCAGACGTTCAGTTGCAGACCGATCTGAATACGATGGTCGTCCGTGTCGATCAAGGTGCGCCGCTACCGCCTGGCGGCTGCGTCGGTGGCTATGCGTGGCACACGACCTACGGCGGGTGCCGAATCGCGCAGACGCAGGCCGAGTATTCGCAGTGCCCTGCCGGGTACACCGGCAGTCAGGTCCGCTATCGGACCTACTACGTTCTGCAAGCCAACGCGAACGATGTGGCCTACGAAGGATGGGGGCCGTGGCAAGACGGTTGCACAGCATCCCGCGCCGGCGGCGTCCTCGATGTCGTGATCGCGAAAGCCCGTGGCAACGAGACGGGCGAGACGTTCGACAACAGTTTGGGCGGAACGATAGCCGCACAGATGCAGGTCAACTACGGCACGATGTTCGGCGCCACCATCTATCGCCCCACCGCCGAGCTGAACTGCATCCACGCTTCAGGCACGACGTCGGGGGACACCGCGCGGGTCTGGATGGGCCAGCTGATGCCGCCCGGCACTTCAGTGACCAAGGGCGTGTCCGGCTACTGCCAGCTCTCTAACGGCAACCGGACCGCCACCTTGTTCGGCAGCTGCGACACAGGAAGCGGTGGTGACGCTGACGTCTGCCAGGGCGCGACACGCGTGGTCAATATCACGGCTGTTAGCGGCTGCACGGTGACAACCGAGACTCGCTTGCGCGGCCAGCTCATCGATGTCGGCAACTACGGCATCTGCAACTAACTAGGGAGAACCAATATGCGGTCTTTTCGCTGCCTGCTGACAATATTCCTCGTGGCGCTCTACCCTGCGCTTCCTTCGGTTGCGAGCGCGCAGGGGAATGGTGATTTCGATCTGCTTGAGGGTGACAAGAGGCTTGCTTGCGAGGCCTTGATTTGCCTCTCCAGCGGGAATCGGCCCTCGGAATGCGACCCCGCACTGTCACACTTCTACGGTATCAAGAAGAAGAAGCTCTCCGACACATTGGATGCTCGGCATGACTTTTTGTCGCTATGCCCCTCATCCAATCAAACCAAAGAAATGGCATCTCTTGCCGATGCCATTGCTCGGGGCGCGGGCCGCTGCGATGCGGCCGCTCTAAATGCGGGTCTGGGCGCGTGGCGGGGAACCGGCGACGATGGGTACCCGATCATTAGCAACAAGCGACCGGGGTACTGCAGCGTCTACGCCTCTCATGAGTACACAGCCTTTGATGACGACCTGCCCCGCTATGTGGGCACGCCGGAAGAGCACGGCTACTGGGTCGAAGCGAAAGACTACGACCTGGAGCTGGTCAAGTACGAAAAGGCACTCGCCGAGCGCAAGAGGCACGAGGAGTGGCTGGCCGGTTCGGGAAGCGGGGGAAATTAAGCGATGGACTTTCCTACGCTCGCCCGGCAATGCGCGCCTGACGTGCATATCAGTACGCTGAGCGCTGTAGTGCGACACGAGTCAGCCTTCAATCCGCTCGCCATTGGCGTCAACGCCAAGCCGCATGTAAGCATCCGCCCGAAATCCAAGGAGGAGGCAGTCCAGGCGGTGCGGGATCTGATGGCTAAAGGTGTGGACTTCGACGTCGGCTACGGCCAGATCAACGTGCGGAACTGGAAGTGGCTCGGTGTCACACCCGAGAGCATCTTCGACCCGTGCGTCAACCTCGCATCTGCCCAGCGCGTCCTCGTCGATTGCTACAAGCGAGCGGCCAAGCTGCACGGCCCCGGGCAGAACGCGCTGTATGCGGCTTTCAGCTGCTACAACACGGGCAACCTGACCTCGGGCTTCAGGAATGGGTATGTCGGCAAGGTCATCGCCGGCGCTGGCCTGGCGGTACCGGCCATCGTGAAAGAGGGCGGCGCGCCCGTCAATGCTGACACCAAGACGCGTAGCCCCCCGCCTCCGAAGCCGTCCAAACCCGATGCCTTTCAGAAGCCCCGCGACGACGCTTTTGTGGCGCCCCGCAAAGACGCATTCGAACCGCGCCCAGATGCCACATTCGGCAGGCCGATCCCAACGCCGTCCTCGCGCCTGCCCGGCGCAGTAGGAACGCACCCCTCGCCAGTGTTTAGCCGCTAAACACCGGCCCTCTCATCTACCTCAGCGAATGCCGCCCCGCTTATCAGCCGGGTGGCATCACCCATTGGAGTTTCAAATGACCGCAGCATCCAATATTTCCCGTGTCGACGCGCAGCCCAAGAGCCGCCGCACGCTTGTCGCCCTGGCATACGCGACCCTTGCAGTGCTCCTCCTGCTGCAACCGGAACTGGCGATGGCGCAGTTCGAGAAGGCCACCACTACCGTGCAGAAGGTCAAAGACTGGCTGTGGCTCATCATCCCCGTCATCGGCCTTGTTTCCGCCGGCATTATCGGCATCCTTTATTCGTTCGACGTGATTCGCAAGGAAACCGCCTATCAGTGGGCAGTGGGTATCGTCTTTTCCGGTGCCATCGCTGGCGGCATCATCAAGCTGGTCTTCGGTTGATGGCCACCTCGCCCAAGCAAAAGGCCAAAGCCCCAGCTGCAGCCGCCCCAGTCGCGGTGGGGTCAGAAGTGCCGCCCAACCGCTTCCCCCTTTTCAAGGGCGCCACCCGCGTCGCCACCGTCCCCGGGGGAGTGCCCACACGGGCATTTGCTGGACTGGTCTTTGTGACCGTCACCGCCGCTTCATTCACGCTGTGGGGCTGGCTGCTCTTTCCCGTCCTTTATCCGGTGATGGCCATTCTGAGCCGCCATGATGACCGCGCCTTCTGGATCTGGGAGCTTTGGGTCAAGACCAAGTTCTTGGCTAAGAACAAGCGCTTTTGGGGTGCGATATCCCTCACGCCAACACCCTACAGCCGGCGGCGCCCATGGGCCCGCTGGCCCGGAGTTCACGACCGATGAAACAACAATCCATCGTGACGCTGCCGGCGTATGAGCCGCCGGTCAGCACGTACGTTCCCTACTCGCACCACGTCACGCCCACCATCATCGCAACCCGCGACTGGGAGTACCTCTCGGTCTGGCGCATCGACGGGCGCACCTTTCAAGGCTACAGCGATGAGGAGCACTACCGCTGGGTCGAGGAGCTCAACAACGTGTTCCGGGCGTTCCCAACGGGATTCGG
This sequence comes from Achromobacter sp. MYb9, assembly GCF_002975275.1. GTDB lineage: Bacteria > Pseudomonadota > Gammaproteobacteria > Burkholderiales > Burkholderiaceae_B > Achromobacter. The sequence continues at coordinate 83,027 of NZ_PCOQ01000011.1, forward strand.
GATCTGGTCGCACCTTGTCCGTCGCAGGGTGTTCGAGTATCCCGAAAGCGACTATCCGGACCAGTTCTCCCGCGATCACGATGCCGCGTATCGCAAGGTCTTCGCTGGTAAGCCGCCGATGATCAATGAGATGTACTTGACCGTGCTGACACGGGCGCAGATCGATCCCGCCCTGCGCTTGCTGTCCAACTTTGAAAAGCGAACGGCGCGCTCGGCGCTTGCGTGGCAACACCAGGCGATCGAAGAGCTCGATGACGTCAACCGCAAACTTCGCGGATCGCTCAAGCTCTATTCACCGGAGCTGCTAACCATTGTCGAGCGGGAGTCTCCGCACGACATGAGCGACGAGGAGTCTCCGCAGGACATGAGCGGCGAGGAGGCACCGCGCCGGAAATCGCGGTTCTCGGAACCGGCCGAATTCCTCGGCTTTCTGCTCAACGGCAAGATGCAGCCGGTGCCGTTGGTGAACGCGCGCCTGTACAACTATCTGCCCACCAGTCGTCAGTTCTTCTCCACGCATGGCGAACTCGCCGAGATGCGGGGGCCTGACTGGACACGCCGCTACGTGATGCTGGAACTTCGGGAGTACTCCAACAACACCAAAGCCGGCCACCTGAACTGCCTGCTCAACCAGCCGCACGAGTTTGTGCTGTCGCAGTCCTTTGGCGCGATGTCCAAGCCTGATGGGCTCAAGGCGCTTTCGCGTCAGATCAAGTGGCTGCAAGACTCGGGCGACTACTCGGCGTCACAGATCGAAGACCTGAAGAAGGCCCGCGACGAGCTGGCCGCGGGTCGCTTTGTCATGGGAGACCACCACGCCACCATCCAGGTGTTCGGCGAAGACAGCGAGAGTGCCCTACGGGCTGCTGCGAGCATCAGCGGTGCGCTGGCTGACGAAGAGATCATTGGTCGTCTGTGTGATCGGTCTTCCTTGGCCGCCTGGGCCGCCCAGTTCCCCGGCAACTGGAAATGGCGCCCTCGCCCGGCGCCGATCACCTCGCTGAACTTCTTGAGCTTTTCCTCGATGCACAACTACCTCTTCGGAAAGCCCGCAGGCAATCCGTGGGGGCCGGCGGTCACGATGCTCAAGACGACGGGCGGCACGCCTTACTACTTGAACTTTCACGCCTCGCTTCAGGACGTTGACGAAACCGGCAAGCGCCGCCTCGGGAACACGTCCATCATCGGCCAGTCCGGCGCCGGCAAGACGGTCCTCTTGGGTCATCTGATCACACAGGCACGCAAGTTCAACTACACAGGCATCGTGTTCGACAAGGATCGCGGCATGCAGGTGACTGTCATGGCGATGGGCGGCAAGTATTTTCCGCTACGCCTGGGCGTAAAAACCGGCTGGAATTACCTGCAACTGCCGGACACCGCGTCAAACGTCGCATTCATGGCCAGCATGACCAAGCTTTTGGGGGCAAATGGGGAGGAACCCCCCACTGCTTCCGAGCAGAAGCAGATCGCCATGGCCGTCAACCAGGTCGTGGAGCACATCGACCTGGAGGATCGATGCCTGTCCAACTTGGTTAATTTTCTCCCCGCCGCGCCGGCACCTGAAGGTCAACTGAGCCTGAAAGAGCGCCTCAAGCGCTGGTGCGCGGGCGGCGAGTATGGCTGGATGTTCGACAACCCCACAGACGAACTTGACCTGGCGGCTAACAACCTCTTCGGCTTTGACTTGACGGAGTTCCTCGAACAAGGGCCCGTCCGTGACGCGGCAATAACGTACTTGCTTTATCGAACGGACCAGATGATGGACGGGCGGCGGATCGCCCTTTTCTTTGACGAAGTTCAGCACCCTCTGAAAGTGCCCTACTTCCAAGCGTCGATGCAGGACGCCAGCCGCACGGTCCGTAAGAAAAACGGTGTTCTGGTCTTCGCGACGCAGGAGCCCGCCGCGATCCTGGAGAACCCTGTAGGTCGCTCGCTTATTCAGCAGTCCGCGACCGCCATGTTTCTCGAGAACCCCAAGGCCACTGCTGAGGACTACATCGACGGATTCAAGCTGTCTCCCGCTGTTTTCAAGATGGTCAAGGATCTGCCGCCGTTCAGCCGCCAGTTCGTCGTCAAGCAAAACGAGTCTGCCGTCACGGCCGAACTGGACCTCGCCTTATGTCCCGAAGCGCTGCTGGTGTTCTCCGGATCCGAAGACCTGGCCGAAATTGCAGAAGCGGCAGTTGCCAAGCATGGTGACGACCCTGCCCTCTGGTTGCCCCACTACCTCAAGCTCGCCCGAGAGGCGACAAGGAGCTAAAAATGTCCCAGACGCACACCCCAAACGACCGCCCGAGCCACCGCTGGCGCGTGCGGTTCACCGCAACCCTGGCCGCTGTGCTTTTCTCCAACGCCATGGCGCCCGCCAATGCCAGCGGCATTCCGGTAGTGGATGCGGCAAGCATCGCCGACCGGGCCATCAAGCACGTCGAAACGCTGGCCAAGTATGCCGAGCAGATTGCTGTCCTCAGGGATCAGCTTGAGAGCCAGAAGCGTCAGTTGGAAGCCCTAACCGGGACACGGAACCTGGGCGATATCCTGAACAACCCGGCGATTCGCGATGCACTGCCGGCAGACGCACGGGATATTCTTCGCGCCTCCAATGGCGGGCTGGGCGGGATCTCGGACGCTGTGGAGCGCATTGAGCGCGAGGAACGCTTAACTGGCAACTACGAACAGGACAAAAAGAACCTGGACGCCCGTGCCGAAAAGATCGCCGTTCGCAGTCAGGCGATGATGGAGCAGACCCAGAAGGCGATGACCGCCCGTGTCAAGCAGGTGGACCAGCTCCAGGCCAAGATCAATCAGGCCCAGGATCCGAAGGCCATCGCTGACCTGCAGGCCCGGCTGCTCGTCGAGCAGGCAAACATCCAGGCCGACCAAACCCGGGCGGACATGCTCACCCGCCAGATTGAGGCCGAGCAAGCCCTGATGGAGCAGCAAGCCGAAAAGCTGGCCGATAGCTCTTTCAGCCTTGGTGCAATCCGCGCGCCGCTTCCTGGAGCGAGATAATGGCCACCACCGCGGTCAGTCTAGCCAGTCTCGGCGGGATCGCGAACTGGATCGACCAGTCGGTGACTAAGATGCTAACGAGCGTCATCACGCCGTTGGTCGCGTCCGTCACCGCCAAGCTATTGCCGTTCGTGTCCGTTTCTTTGTCCGTCGCGCTCGTCTGGTACGGGTGGCTCATCTGCTCGGGCGCCATTCAAACTCCGGTCCTCCATGCGTGTCGGCGTGTAGTCAATATTGCAATCATCGTGAGCATTGCCAGCGCAAATGGGCTGTACCAACAGCAGATTGTCGGCGTGATGCTGGACTTACCGACCTCTGTGGCTCAGCTGTTCACGGGCACCGTCAAAACCCCATCCGAAATGATGGACGACGCGGCGAACAACGGCGCAGAAATCGGCACACGGTTGCAGGAGCGCGCACCGAGCGGTCTCAAGAAAATCGCGCAGGCCTTTGTATTTGTGGTTGTCTCGGTCATCATCACCATTATCTCAGCGGTCATGAGCGCGGTCGGGATGCTAGTGCTGATCACGGTAAAAGTTGGGATGGGCTTAGTCGTCGTACTAGGACCGCTTTGCATATTGGCGCTGCTGTTCGACCAAACGAAGGACTTCTTCAAAGCGTGGGTAGGTCAGGCTGTCTACTATGCCATCTATGCCGGTCTTTTCATGGTGGTTTTCATGTTCATCATGGGAATGTTCGGTATGTTGCAACAAGGCTTGATTGATCTAACAAAGGCAGACCAGATCAATATTTTCTCCATGCTTACTGCGATTATTTTCTTCATGATGTGTTCAAAATTCATGCTAGAACAGGTTTCCGTAGTTGCCACTAAGATAAGCGGAGGCGGCAGTGGAGGCGGGATTTCAGTTCCCTTCGTTGGGAAGATTGGCTAAAATTGAAGTTCGAATAGCCGTCCTCCCTGACAAGCACTAAAAATCGCGAGGATTAAGATGGATCCGTTGAAGCCGCTGGGAAAGGCCCTTTCTCAGAACCCCTTGCTGGGCAATGACGTGCCGTTATCTGCACCGCCCGGCGCTGCCCCCGAGCAGCCGATTTCTGCATTCCAATGGGTGAGCCTAGCTAAGGCGACGTGGACTTGGATTCTGCGACCCATCTGGTACTTGTGCTTCCAATGGCCCGCACAGCTGTTGGGCATGGGTATGGCCACACCAAAAGGTGGGCGCGACGACAGACGTTCGAATTGGCAGAGAGAGCATGAACGCCAATTGCACGAAAACAGGATTGCCGAATGGAGACGCAACACTAGCCAAGATTGACTCGGCAGATCTGTCGTTGGCCTCCGGCCCGCCGACACCGTAGTATTTAAAGCACAGGGCACAGCAATCGCTGTGCCTTTCTTATTGCGCTGCGTATTAGCCAGCGCCGTCTGATTTAAATCCCCTAGTCTCTTCGGAGAACCGATGAAGCACGCCATTCTCGCCGCGCTCGCCGCGGCACGCACTTTCACGCCCGTACGAAACGTGCGGCCCCATCATCTCGCTCGGAAATCGGAGGACCGACATGTCCTTTGAAGACCCAAAGCTTTCGCTTCAGCAAGAGCTGGACAGAAACCGGAGCCTGGACCGGGACTTCCTCACGGAGGTCCTTTCATCCAGAGCGAAAGCATGGCGCGTGGCAGTTGGCTCATTCGTGCTGGCGTTCCTCGCGGTCGGCGCCCTGGCCTCGCTGTTGCTGAGCTACACGCCCCAGCCACCTTATGTCGTGCGGGTCAACGATGCGACCGGCGAGGTGGAAAACGTTTCCCAGCTCGGCGACGCACAGGAGGACTATGGCCCTCGGATCGCGCGCTACTTCGTCACTCAGTACGTGTTGTCCTGCGAAGGCTACGACTGGCGCACTCTGCAAAACATGTACGACCGCTGCGGGCTGTTCAGCACGCCGGACGTGCAACAGCAGTACCACGCTAAGTTTGAAGACGACCCCAAGACTGGCCGTGAAGCCCTGGACAAAAAGTATGGGGAACAAACACGCCTGGTCATCAACGTCCGATCGATCACTCCGGGACCCAACCAGACCGCCACGGTCCGGTTCACGCGAAGCGAGATGGGGCCCCAGCGCTCACCCAACACCGAGCAGTTCATCGCCACCATCGCCTACCGGTTTGTCAACGCGCCGATGTCGGAAAGCGTCATTCGCGACAACCCGTTGGGCTTTCAAGTCATTTCCTACTCGACCGCTGTCGAAACGCTGAGGTAATCGTCATGCAAAAAGCACAAATCAACGATCTCGCGCGCCGCCTCGAAGATGCAGGACGCATGAGCAACGCAGAGCGCACGGCACTGCTGCGCGACATCGAGCGGTACGCGAAGAACGATCTCTACGGCGCCGCGCGCCTTTGCAAGGACCATCTTCACATGGACGCGAACCTTCGTCTTCCCACGCCCGTTTTGGCGGCAGATCGTATCGGCAAGCACTTTGAAGAGCGCATCCGGGAAGCGCGCCGGCCGGTGGAGCTGTACGGCGAGCAAGACCGGCAAATCCGTCAGCCGGAAGATGGGCGCGAGTACAAGGGCCCGATCGTTGGTACGACGCCGAACTGCTTGATCCAGCGTGACAACGAAACAGGGGACCTCATCGTCCATGCCCGCAACACGCTGAACCGGTCCTTTGAGATGACCGGCCAGGAAGCGGCGCTCGCCATCAGCTACCCCTTCAAGGCGGTAGGCGGCGTAGGCCTTGTGCGCGACGCTGACCACGACAAGCAGGCGGGGATGGGGATGGACCATCAACGTACGCACGAGTCGGCGCGCCAACGTGAAAGCAACCTCGAGATGGGACACGCCCGATGAACATCCGCTTCAGGCCTTTGGCCGTGGCGGTGCTGTCGGCCGCGCTTTGCGCGGCCGCAGCGCCTGCCTGGTCGCTCGACCGACCTGCAGCTTCGCCCAAGGATCAGCGAATCCGCTGGACGGACTATGACGCAGCCGACGTCATTCAGGTCGATACAACGCTTGGTGTGGCCACTCAAGTCCAACTGAACGATGATGAGGACTACGTGACGCACGCCTTTGGCGATTCGGCGGCGTACGACTTCCAGCAAGTGGGCAAGCACCTCTTGCTCAAGCCCATCGTCGAGCAAGCCGACACCAACCTCCTTTACATCACCACCAAGCGAAACTATTCGTTCCTGCTGAAGTATGAAAAGGCGCGTAAGAGCGGCGGCGTCTTTCGCGTGGTACTGCGTTATCCCGAACTGGAGCAGGCAAAATCTGCGGCCCAGGAGGAGCGCGACCGCGTGCAGCGCGATCTGGCCACTGCCGACGTCGCGATCAACTGGCAGGCCTATTCGATGAGCGGCGACACCAGTCTGGCGCCGGTCGCCGCATGGGATGACGGCGCGCAGACATGGCTTCGGTTTTCTCCTGGCCAGGATCTGCCTGCGATCTATTTCGTAGACGCTGACGGCCAGGAAGTGATCGTGAACCGGCATATGGAGGACGAGCAGACTGTCGTGCTTCATCGGGTCGCTAAGCGCTGGCATTTGCGTATTGGAAACCAGGTCTTGGCCGTCCACAACGACGGGGCGCCCGTTACACGCAGTCTGGCCACCGGTACTGTCTCGCCGCAGGTCGAGCGCGTCATTCGTGAGGAAACTGCGCCATGAATTTCTTCAAAAGGCGAAAAAAACCCGGTCAAACCATAGACGCGGTGGCGGAGATCGAAGAGCACCAGGCGCAGATCGAGGGCCGCGGCCGCCCGGACCTGTCGGGTACTGCAAGGCCGATGCAACAGGGTGCGAAGGCCTTCATGTGGCTCATCTCGTTGATGGCGTTGATGGTGATCGCCACGATGGGTTGGCGAGCATTCAATACGCCTGCCGCCGAAGAGGCCGCACCGGCGATGCAAGCCAAGATCGAGAACGTGCTTCCCGGTCTGAAGCTTCGACCCGATCCACCACCACCCCCGCCAGCCCCGCCAGAGCCGCCTGAATCGGCGCCCAAGGTGCCCGGGCCGGAAGGCAAGACGGAGCAGAAAGGCACGCTTTCAAACCTGGCAGAGACCGTTGCTGTTGATGCTGTCACACAACGGCGCCTTAGCAGCGGGCTGCGAAACACCAAGGGAGAGGGGGACCAGTCCTCTGCTCAGCAAAGCTCATCCCAGCCGGAGCCTCGCGAAGCGGACAGCGGCCCGATGGCCGGCAAGCTCACCCCGATGAAGCTCTCCGCTTCTCGGGCTGGCCTGGTTGGCAATCGAGACATGTTGATCACGCAAGGATCAATGATCGATTGTGTGCAGGAAACCAAGCTCGTGACTGCGCAGGCGGGCATGCTCAGCTGCTTTGCGCCGCACGATATCCGCTCGACGAGCGGCCGCGTGGTGCTGATCGACAAGGGGACGCGATTCATCGGCTATCAGCAAGGTGTATTGGCACAAGGCCAGCCGCGTGTCGGCGTAGTGTGGTCACGCCTCGAAACTCCCAAGGGCGTCGTCATCCAGCTAGATTCTCCGGGCACGGGCCCCCTGGGCGAGGCAGGCTTGGATGGCTTCATCGACACGCACTTCGCTGAGCGATTCGGCGGAGCCATCATGGTCAGCTTGATCAGCGATTTGGGTACGTGGGCAACCTCGCGTGGCAGCAGCGACAACAGCCAGGTCCAGTTCAATACCACGGGCGAAGCGGCCACAAACGCAGTAACCACCGTGCTCGACAACACCATCAACATCCCGCCGACGCTTTACCGCAACCAGGGCGGCCGGCTGGGAATTTATGTCGCTCGAGATCTGGACTTCAGCTCGGTCTACACGCTCAGATCCGTCGCTCGTTAGCAGCACGGTCGTGCGCCGCTAACGACGCCTCGCGCACAGACACCTCTTACTCGACCAAGCGCCTGGCCCCCCTGACCATTCGGTCGCGCGGGCCAGCGTTCATTGACTAGGCATCCCATGAAAGATTCCCACAAAACGTCGCCCATCGACTCGGACGGCCGTGACACCGCGTTACGCCAGATGATGCGACCCATCTCCGGCTACATGGCAGATGACGCCGTCCGTGAGATCACAATCACGCGGCCTGGCGTGATCTTTACGCGCTCTCACGGGCAATGGCACGAGCGTCATGATCCGAAGCTGACGTTCAGCTTCCTGGAAGCGCTGGTGTCAGCCATGGCCAGCTATAACAACGTCAACTTCAGCCCCATCATGTCGCTGCTGCTGCCCGACGGTGAGCGCGCTCAGGTGGCCCAGCCGCCGGCCGTGATCGACGGCTCGCTTTCGATCAACATTCGCAAGCACAGCAGCGTCGTGAAGACCTTGGACGAGCTGGCCGCTGAAGGCGCCTTTGCTAACTGGATCGATGTGAGCGGCCCCGTGGGTAACGCCGACAATCTGACCGAGCACGACAAGGAATTGCTCGACCTCATGAAGGCAGGGGACATCCTTCAGTTTCTTCGTCGTGCAGTCACTCAATGCCGCAACATCATTGTCGCGGGCAAGACCGGCTCAGGAAAGACGACGTTTGCACGCAGTCTCATTGACTGCGTGCCGTTCTTCGAACGCCTCTTGACCATCGAGGATGTGCACGAACTCTTCCTGCCAAACCATCCCAACCGCGTGCACATGATCTACGGCAAAGGTGCTGGCCGGATGTCGGCCACAGAGTGCATCGAGGCCACCATGCGCAGCTCGCCCGATCGGATCTTCCTGTCCGAACTGCGCGGCCCCGAAGCGTGGGACTACCTGAACGCTTTGAACACAGGCCACCCTGGATCAGTGACGACCACCCACGCTAACAGTGCGCGCGATACGTTTGAGCGCGTTGCGCTTCTCGTGAAACAGTCCGCGGCCGGCAACCAGATGGATATCGACACGATTCGGCGCTACCTGTTTTCCACGCTGGACATTTCGCTGTACTTCGCCAACTACAAGCTCACTCAGGTCTATTTCAACCCTGGGCGCGTGCAATGAACAAGCGAGTAGACGTCGAACTTCCGTTCATATCGCCGGTAGGACTGCCGGGTGTTCTGCGGCTTCGGCACGAATGCAGCAAGGCGAAAACTGCACTTCTTTCCATGGAGTGCCGTGACGTGCTTGGCGGGCCGACTGGATCCGCATCCCTTACCACTGCCGACATGCACACGCTTGTAGACGGCTTGATGGACGCGATCCACGCCATCGAGCGACAAGAGCGGCTGTAAATCCAAATCTGGCGTGCTCGTGCATTTTGTTTCGCAGGCGGGCAGATCCCGCTTGTCTGCACTGTGGCCTCTGCACTGAGTCGGACGCGCGTTCCACACTCGATGCCTTTTTCCCCCTCTTTCACCTAGCGAGCGCTTTGCTCGCAGTCGAGAAAATCCATGTTGAAGAAATTCGAACCGTCCCTCTTATTCTGGCTTGGCGGACCCGCCGTTGGCCTTCTGCTTATATTCGGCATCGGGGCAGCCAGCGGCTTGTCGATGTACCCCTTTGGCATGTCTGCGGCGCTTTTCGCAATTTTTGTGTATTTCACCGCAACGCACTATGACCGCCAGCTGCAGGGGCGAATTGCGGACCCGCAGCCTTGGATCTGGCAGGTCTCAGTGAATGGCGTTTCGATTGGTGTGATCGCGGATGCGGATTACGCCGCCATCCTCCGCAGAGTCGTTCGCGATGGCAACATCGCGCTTGATCATCTGGTGGCGTCCTTGAAATGGACGATTGCCCTCGCCGCGAAGATTTTCTTCGTCTTTCCCGTGGTGGTCTTCTGGCTTCTCGCGCTTCTTGCAATGATCATTCCTGATGAAACGATGCCGTTTCTGACGAAGTTGTATGTTGAGTGGAACGAACATGCAATGAAGAGCGCAATGCTGACGAACATTGTCGGCATGATCGGCATGCTCAGCGTTTTCTTGGCTTTCCTTTCCATGCCGGCGCGCACGCTGTCCAGCTACAAGCAGACCACCGGCCGCTTGCTACGCCTGCACTTCAACACGCCTGCCGATGGCGATATATACGTCAGTCGGCTTCCCGGGGGGTGCGGTGATGCTATCGGCAAATGAGCAAGGGCGGGCTGTCATTGGCACCAAGGTGATTGTCGGCCGCTTCAAAGGCGCGCTGCGGTCTCACGACGAAGCTGCTGGCCTGGGTGTTATTGACACACGAATTCGTGGCTTGGTTGAAGCGTTCAATGTGCAGGGCGTTGTCTCGAGTGTCAGCAGCTGTGAAGGGCATCGGCTGTGGTGCCTGCCGACGCGTCGAACGCCGTTCGTTATGTTCTGTACGGACGTCGCTCGAGCCGCGCGCCTTGCGGACAGAATCCTCTTGGACTACGGGCAGGGGTGCGAGCTGCATCACTACTGGAGAATTGACGCGACGTTCAATGCTGACGGCGGCCTCGTCTTCTCTCTTCACTGCCCGGACCAACGCTTCAACCGCCGAAAGCTGGACGCTGACATCTTGCGTCTCACGCAGTGGGTGCGGGACGTCTTTCAAAACCAGCCGGCCGAGCACGCTCGCAGTCTCGACTGAGCTCGAGGCGCCAGTGCTAGCGAGCGCCGCCGAACGCGGCCGGTGCGCGCTATGTCTTCTCTGTTTCGTATTCCCAGCGCGCCTCTACTCGGGGCTAGCGCCGCCGTCGGTCGACCATTCCACCGTCCCGACGCCATTTCCTCCCGGAGACTTCCATGACCCGAGCGAACCGCCAACGCGGCGCGCAGGAAGCACGCACCCGCATGGCTTACAAGATCATGCAAAGCGTCTTCGAACGCTGCCGCGCCGAAGGCCTCAGCGCCGAACAAACCCACCAAGCAATCAAGGACGCCTACCCCTGGGGTGAGCGCCGCGCGTGGCCATACAAGGCCTGGCTGATGGCCCGCCGCGAATTCTATGAAGCACACGGCCTGCCCCTGCGGGCACGCCGCACCATCGCTGAATCACTGGAGACGGACTCGTGACCGGCACGCTGTACCAGCAAGACCCATTACCCGGTAATAACTCGCAGCAACGCAAGGGGCGAACATGAGCGTCGAAGCATCCAAATGGGCCAGAATGGCCGACGTCCAGAAATCCTCATCCAAGCTCGTGTTGCTGAACCTGGCACAGCTCGTTCGTTACGATGCCGACCACTGGACGGTTTTCGCATCGATCGACTACTTGGCCAAGGTCACGCATCTAAATCGCAAGACGGTCATCGAAGCCCTCGGCCGCCTTCGCGACTTGGGCGCGATCCAGGACACAGGGCGACGTGCAGGCGACAACCGTAGCAGCATCATTTATCGCTTGTGCCCGAATGCGGTCCCTCTGATCGATCTTGCGGCTACCGGCGCCGTCGCCGGCGGCGAGCCGCAGGCAACGCAGCAAGACCTGGCGCTGCAGGACGGCTTTGAGGTTGACGATGGAAATGCGCCGCCGGCATCTCCGGCCAACGACCGCGAGACGAATGCCAACCCAAGCGGGCCGTCAGAGCGGGATGGGGCTACAGTTGACGAGTCGCTGTATCTTCAAAAGGGGGACGCACCTTCGCCGCACTGCGGCGGGCCGGACGGGAATTTTCATTCAGCGGGCGAATCAACCGAAGCAACGGGGGCTGGCTTCGCAGGTACATGCCTACCCACCTCCCCTGCCGCAGGGCACAGGCCTGCCAGCAAGGCGCCCAGGGGAGCTAAGCGAAAGGGCCGAAAGCGCCCGCCCGAAGCGCGCGGTGCCGGCGCTGGCCCGACCAGGCTTCCAGCGAGCTGGACCCTGCCTGAGCAGTGGCGAAGTTGGACGCAGCAGCAGCGGCCGCTTTGGACGCAGGAGAAGATCGACGCCATGGCCGCCACCTTCAGCGCCTACATGCGGTCCAGGCCCGGAGAACTGGGCATGTCACCCGACTGGTTCGAGTCATGGCGGCTCTGGGTTTTCCGGGAACGCGACGCCGGAGAGACGGCGGGCATGGCCTGGCAAAACAGTTGGACCGGCATCGTGGCCACCGGCAAGAAGCTCGGCGTTGAGCAGGCTCCGAACGAGCCGCCGCCCCATTTCAAGGCGCGCGTATTCCTCGCCGCCGGACTCGTACCATCCCATTAAAAGTTGTCCACAGCGTGGCCCCATATCGGAACCAGTCCCAGTTTTGGGCCTAGCCCGAAAAGTGCTTTTGCCCGTCCCAATTTGTTCGTTCGCCAGTACCAAAAACGGCTTTTTGCCAGTACCGAAAACGGTACCCAATAGGTATATATAGGTTTTATAGGTTTTAGAGAGAGTCGCGCGCGAGGCGCTGGCTCGTCGCGAACGCCGATCCGCCTACCCTCCGGTCGCTACGCTCCCTCCGCCCCGCCGCCTGCGGCGCCGGCCTGAACCCCTTAGCTTCAGTCCCCCTCCCCGCCGGCGCAATGCGCCGCCAGGCGGGGGAAAGGCATCCCCCCGGGCGTCGCGGGCCGTTGGCCTCGCCCCGCCCCGAGCGCCACGACCTGCCTGCTGAACACCGTCAACGCCACACCACCGCTGCAGCCCACCGAGGCTGCGCCGGTGTCTGCCGTCTGGGAGACAAGGTCCGTCCCCTTCCCGGCGAATCCGCCGGGTGGGGATCGGCAGGCCCCAAAAGCGCGGGGGCTGCTGCCCCCCTGGCCGGCCGCCTGGCGGCGTCCGCGCTTCCGACCCCCCGGGGAACCGCAACGGTTCCCCCGCGCCCGCTCACGGGCGCGGCTCCCCCTCCTTCAACCCCACCGTTCCCCAGCAGGAGGGACGCCACCGCCAGCGTCAACTTAACCCCACGGTGCGCGGCCTGGACCGTTTCGCACCATCACACACCCGAGGAAACCTCATGAAAATCTCCGATTGGAAATCCAAAGTCCAAGCGCTGTTTCGCCCCGCCCAGCCCGACCGCGCGGCCGTTTCAAACGGCCCGCGAGCTCTCTCCGCCGCCAGCGAACGCAAGCCGGTTGAAATCTCGATCATCGGCACCGGGGAGCGATTCATCCATGCCCCCTCGCTCGGGGCGGCCGCCGAGTCCCGCGCCCTGTCGCCCGACCCGTATCACGACGACCTCGAACGCGCCGCGGCCGATGGGCTCAAGCGCTGGGACGGCAATTCCGTGCGCGACATCGACACGGAACGCTTCTACGACCATCCGCATCTCGAGACGCACTCGGCGCTACAGGCCAGCGTGCCTGTGACGGCACGAGGCGAGTTCTGGAACCCCACGCCGCAAGACCCAGCCTATCGGTCCAGCATCACGGTGCTTGCCGTCGACCAGTTGGGCGAGGCGCTCGTCAAGGAATACGTGGTCGATGATGCCCGCGATGCCGAAGGCTGGTCCTATTCCGTCATGTCCGCCGACCGAGCCGCCCAGCTCCTGCGGGATTGCGGCGCGGCCGCAGATCTGACGCTCGACGTAGCAGATGACCTTTGGGACGGCTCGCTTCCCGTACAGCCCGCAGAGATTGGCGCGACCTATCGCGGACAGATCGTCTCGATCCATGGCGATATCGCGTGTCAGATTGTTGGTGATGAGATCGCAATTGAACACAGGATCGGCACGCTGGCCATTTCCGACCCCCAGCAATACGTGGGCAAGGTAGTGGAGATCAGCTACCCGTGCGGAAAGGTCGGCCTGGTGCGCCAGGTCGACACCCTGGCGATGGCAACGACCGCTTTGCAGAAGCCGGGCGCTGAGAAGTCCGCAGGTGCCTTCGAGCGCTAACCCGGCCTGCCGCGCAATCTACCGAACCTGGGGAACGCCCCTCCATGCAACAGAATCACGCCCCGCCGGCGAATAAAGCCGAGATCGTTCAGCAGCTAAACGCGCTGGATGCCACCGACCAGCGCGCGCGGTTTCGCGCGCTCCTGCCGTTGATAGACCAGCTCGTTCGACGAGGGGTCACCCATGCCAAGATCGTTGAATCGCTGACCAACGCTGGCGTGCCCGTGACCATCCTGTCGTTGCGGCAGGCCCTTTACCGATGGCGTAAGCGGACCGGGCCTGTGCCGATCGACGAGAACCGGCCTGACGTCCGTTCAACGCCCGGCACAGCAGCAGATCTGCCCGCCGCAGCCCCCGTCGCCAGTAGCTCGTCGACAAGCGGCATCCAAAGCAAAGCCGACCTGGTTCGACTTCGCAGAGCTTCAGCTCCCATTGACCTCAATGAACTGGCCGAACTCGGTCGAAAAAAATAGGAAACCCGCATGAAAATCGCAACCGTCAACTATTCCGGCTCCGTCGGCAAAACCGTCACGACGAGCCACCTGCTGGCGCCCCGCATTCCGGAAGCCGAAATCATCGCCGTTGAGTCGACCAACGAAAGCGCGGCAGATCTCGGCCTGGATGTCGAACAGATGCGTGGAGGACAGTTCGGCCGTCTTTTTCGCAAACTGCTCATGGCAGAAGCTGCAATCGTCGACGTCGGTGCCTCCAACATTGAGGACTTCCTGGCGGAGCTGGTGAAGTACGACCAGGCGCATCTCGAGATCGACTACTACGTGCTGCCCGTGGTCACTTCCGGTAAAGCGCAGCGGGAAACGATCAAAACGATCCAGGTTCTCGCGCAGATGGGTGTGCCGCCAGACCGCGTACGCGTGCTCTTCAATCGCGTCGATTCCGACGTGCGTGAGGAGTTCGCCGCCATCTTCGGATACGCCGTGCAGTCCGGCGATTTTCGTGCCAATCCTGAAGCAGCGATCTTTGAGAACGAGGTGTTCGATCTGCTGGCCAACAAACGCACAACGATCAAAGAGATCCTCGCTGACCCGCGCGACTACCGCCAGGAGTTGCGCCAAGCTGATCGTGACGACGTGAAGCTCGTCAGCCATCTCAGCGACATGCACGCCCTACAGTCGCTGGCGCGTCCTGTTGACCGGCAGTTGGACAAGGCATTCGACGCCCTCTTCATGTAGGAGGCACAGTGACCGCAATTCCGCCCGAAAGCCCGGCCTCCTCCTCTGCTATCCCCCGCAGCAGGATGGAGCTTTTATACCGCGACATGCTGCAGGAAAGCGCCCAGCTCGTCGGGCTGATCGAGCAGCTGACCGCTCGTCAACAAGAAATCGCGGCAACGATGCAGGCGGTTCCGACCATGGTGCGTCAAGCTGGCATGGAGGCGGCGGCCAATGCGGGCGGTCAAGCCGCCCGCTCGCTTCTTGAGGCCAGCCGCACTCTGGCCAAGTCGACCTCAGACGCCCGCATTGCGACTCGCGTTGCCACCCGAGCGTTGCCGGCGGCCGCGTGGCGAGCTGGCGTGCTGTGCGGGCTCTGCGCGCTCATCGGCAGCGGCATCGGCGGCGCCCTTGTGGCGCTCGTCCTTCAACAGTAGCCCTTGTGGGCCCGGTTTCAATGGCGCCGCTTGGGCGCCTTCTTCATATCTTGAAAGGACTTTCATGGCACCCGACATACGCCGGCGAATCATCAAGTTCGCCCTTCTGGTTTTTCCGCTTTGCGCTTGGCTTCTTACAGCCAAGGTGCTATCCGGCCTGCCCTTCTCCCACATCACCTGGACGATGCTATCACACTGGGTGGTCTCCACAGCCGACTACCCATCCCTGATCGCCGCGCCCAGCATCGCGTTCATCTTGGCACTCGCGCTCTCGCTCACGCTCAAGAAGTACTCGACCAAAGATGGCTTCGACGGAGCGGGGTACAAGAAGCACATACGCGGCACCGAGGCGGTGCCGATTAGAAAACTCCAGAAGGTTTGCACAGAGCGAGACAGGCAGCAGATCGATGTGGCCGGCGTCCCGATGCCGACTAGCATTGAGAACCTCCACATCCTTCTTAACGGCGCGACAGGCAGCGGCAAGTCTGTCCTCCTACGAAACCTCGTCTATTCGGCCCTCCGCCGGGGCGATCGCATGGTCGTAGTCGATCCAAACGGCGACCTCTATGGCAAGTTCGGCCGTGAAAGCGATGTGCTGCTCAACCCATACGACCAGCGTACCGAGGGGTGGTCGTTCTTCAACGAAGTCCGCGCTGATTACGACTGGAAGCGGTTGGCGCTGTCAATTGTCCCGCTGGGCAAGGACGCTAACGCTGAAGAGTGGAACGGCTACGCTCGTCTTCTTTTGCGAGAGACTGCCCGCAAGCTCAACGAACTGGGAACGCCTTCAATTGACGAACTTTTCCGATGGACCACTATCGCGTCGGACAAGGACCTGCGCACCTTTCTGGCGGGCACGCTGGCTGAATCGCTATTTGCCGGCTCCTCCGAGGCCAGCAAGGCCCTGACCAGTGCCCGCTTTGTCCTTTCCAAATACTTGGCAGAACACGTCACCATGCCCGCCGGCCAATTCAGCATCCGCGACTGGATGGAAGACGGCCACGGCAGCCTTTACATCACTTGGCGCGAGGACATGAAGGAGGCGATGAAACCCCTCATCTCCGCGTTCGTTGACGTCTTCTGCTCGGCGCTGCTCTCGTTGCCGGAAGACCAGGCCAGACGCTGGTGGCTCGTAATCGACGAGTTAGGCTCGATGGAAAAGATGGCCAGCCTCGAGGACTTCCTTACCAAGGGTCGCAAGAATGGCGGGCGCGCACTGGCCGGCCTGCAGTCCGTATCGCAGATGGACGATATTTTTGGAGAGAAGATGTCGCAGACGCTGCGGGCTAGCTTTCGCTCGCTGGTGGTGCTCGGCGGATCAAAGACCGACTTTGAAACCGCCGAGATTATGTCCAAGTCACTGGGCGAGCACGAGGTATTGCGGCCCGACTACTCCGACAGCCGGAACCCCGGAAAGACGGCCAACACGACCGAGCGCATGGAGCGAAAGGTCGAACGCGTCGTGACGGCCGCTCAGGTTCAAACATTGCCTGATCTCACTGGCTGGGTCGCATTCGCCGGCGATCGACCAATCGCGAAATTCCTCCTGAAGCCGAGGAATTTCGCCATTCGCAACGCACCTTTTGTGGAAGCGAAGCGAGCCGGTGCGCAGAGCATAGCCAATGCTCCCGCCGACGGCCCCCAACCCTGGACCGCGGTGGATCTGCCCGAAGATCCAACCATGGCCGCATAACCATTTCACGCCGGACCGTCACCTTGCAGGGCGGTCTGCGCGTCTTGGGAATCTAATGATCTCTTTGAAATCAATCCATCGGAGCGCCGCCACAAAGGCGTCGCATTACTACGCGGACCAGAAAGACGATTACTACAGTCGCGATGGTACGGCCGCGCAATGGCAAGGCAAGGCGGCCGACGCACTAGGGCTTACCGGCGCGGTTCAACAGGAGGAATTCCTGCGTGCGCTGCGCGGTGACTTTGGTCCAGACGTCAAACTATCGCGTTCTATCAGGTTGGATGCTGAGGCACGTGCGGCACTGGATATGACGTTCTCTCCGCCTAAGAGCGTCAGCATCCAGGCGCTTGCCGGCAAGGATCCGTCAGTCATCGAGGCCCACGACTACGCGGTGAGCAAGGCGCTGGAATTTCTAGAACACGAGCTACTGCGTGCGCGCCAGACGGAGCAGGGAATAACGACTACGGAGCGAACGGGCAATGCTGTTATCGCGAAGTTTCGGCACGAGACGGCCAGGCCCACCGATGGTGCTTATTCGGATCCCCAGCTGCACACCCACGCACTGTTGATGAACCTCACCCGACGCGCCGATGGGCGCTGGGTCGCAATATCGAACGACGAAATTTATCGATTGAAGTCCATGATGGAATCGGTGTACCACGCCGAGCTGGCCAGCCGCCTGGAGAAGTCCGGCCATCAGATCCGCTACGAGGGCAAGAGCTTCGAACTCGCGCATATCTCTCGGGATCACATCGAAGGGTTCTCCAAGCGTTCGCAGGACATCAACGCCGAACTGGCGGCATTGGGTGAAACCCGCGAATCTGCGAGCAGAGCGCTCAAGCAAACTATCGCCCTCAAAACTCGCCTGGACAAGGCTCCCGAAATTTCTCGCGAAGAACTTCAGCGTGACTGGGAACGACAGGCAACTGAACTCGGCATTGATTTCAATGGAGCAAAGCAACCACTGGAAAAGGAAGCCGAATCGGAAAGCGGCAAGCCGCCCCGTCAGGAATTGACGCCGGAAGCGGCTGCTCTGATTGCCGACGAGTGTCTTCGGTGGGCGATCAAGCACCACACCGAACGCGAATCCGTGATGGACGGAAAAGAGATGCTCAAGACCGCGCTGCACCGTTCGCACGGCATGGGCATAAAGCTGGGCGACCTCAAATCGGCCGTCAAGCGCTCACTTGATAAAGGCCATCTGATCCTTGGGACGATTCAGTACCGGCACGCGAAGGACAAAGACGGTGCCGGCGAATCACGGTCGGACTTGGTCGCCGCCCTAGTCGTCGGTGGCATGAGCAAAAAACATGCGGAAGAAAAAATCCGCATTTCGATTGCTCGAGGCGAGCTTGTTCCGACCGGCGCAAGGTACACCACACAGGTGGCACGGGAGCGCGAAAAGCGAATCCTCCAGATCGAGCGCGAGGGGCGTGACCAGGTCGCGCCGATCTTGGATATTCAAGCAGCCCAAGGCGCTATGGCTGGCCGCTCGCTGAAGCCAGGCCAGCTGGCGGCCGCCAATCTGATCCTCAGCACGCCACACCGATTCATCGGCGTCCAAGGCCTGGCTGGAACTGGCAAGTCGCACATGCTGGCTCAAGTCAAGGAGGCCGCTGAGGCAGCGGGCTTCAAGGTCCAGGCCGTGGCGTCCTACGGCAAGCAGATCGAAGCCCTGCGGGAACTCGGAATGGAATCCAGGACCGTAGCGTCCGTTCTGGAGGCACGTCAGAAAGACCGCTTCAAGCTCGACCCGAAAACCGTCCTGGTCATCGATGAGGCGGGCGTGGTCCCAGCCCGCCTCATGGAACGCCTGATGAAAATGGCCGAGGCTGACGACGCACGCATCGTCATGCTGGGCGACACGGGCCAAACCAAAGCCATCGAGGCTGGCCGCCCGTTTCACCAGTTGCAGGTCGCTGGCATGGCTACAGCCCTAATGGGGGACATCATTCGGCAGAAATCGCCTGAATTGAAGGCTGCGGTGGAACTAGCGGCAAAGGGTCAGGCGTCTGCCTCCCTTGGCGTGTTAGATCAAAAGCTGAAAGCCGTGCACACCATCAAGGACGACGGCGAACGATATGACGCGATAGCGACGCGATACGCAACGCTGAACGACGATGAGCGGCGGGAGACTCTTATCGTGACCGGCACGAACGATTCGCGGAATGCCCTAAATGAGGCCACCCACCAAGCACTTGGCCTGGGCGGCCGGGGCTTTGAGTTCAAGATGCTTACCCGACGTGACACTACGCAGGCAGAACGGCGAGTGGCAAAGTACTTCATCGCTGGGGATATTGTGCAGCCGGAGCGGGACTACAAAACCGGGAATTTGCGGCGGGGCGAGATGTACCGCGTTATTGGCGCGCTTGCCGGAAAGCCCAATGACCTAGTCGTTGAGCATATGGAAAGTAAGGTCCGGACCACCTTCAATCCTGCTCGCGCCGCCAAGTTGTCAGTCTACGAACCGGTCAAGGCAGAATTATCCGCCGGCGATTGGGTTCGGGCGACGAGGCACAACGCGGCTCTCGATTTGGCCAACGGTGATCGGTTTGAAGTGCTCGCCGTCACGCCCACAACGGTCACCATCGGCGGCAACGGCCGACGAGTCACGATGAACGCGGCAACAGCGCCGCTGCATCTAGATCGGGCCTACGCGTCCACGAGCCACAGCGCGCAGGGACTGACATGCGATCGAGCACTGATCAACTCCGAGAGTTTTAGCCGCACCACGCAGCGCGACGTCTACTACGTGGCGATTTCGCGGGCACGTCACCAAACGGAGATCTATACCAATGACGCTGGCAAGCTCGCCGACGTTGTTGATCGGCTCGAGGAAAAGACAGCCGCTCTCGATATTGGGCTAGAGACTTCTCGTCCGTGGCGGCGAAAAGAGTTACCCCATGATGCCGCCCTTCAAAAGTAGTTTGCGCTCTCCTCCTCATCCTCTGATCACGCCGCTGGCCTGCGCTTCCATGGATTAATTCTCCGTTCGCTTAGGAATGTGTTCTGCATCGTTATCCCTCGGTTTAATTGCAAAAGGCTGGCCCTGCTCTGCCATGGCGCAATCTTCATCGACAGAAATTTCGCCCCTAGTGACCGCTTTACTTCAGGTCTGCAAGTATCGGCGATCTCCAATCGCGCACGGCCTAACGAGCGGGTGAGTTGAAGTTTGCGTAATGCCTTATCAGGAAGACAGGCCGGAAGTGATGATGTCATTTTTGTGACAACTCCAATTCCAGCAGGGACATTCAGTCATCCAATTTGCATATTCTTCGAGTATTGTTACCAAAAACTAAATTGCGTATGGACTTTTTCCGTGCAGGCCATAGCTGCGCATGCACTCAGTTCCCGTTGCGTTACGCGAAGCAGGGCAACGATGAAATGGTAGGGGGACGCATTTCGCCCGTGCTCAATTTATGCAACCCGAGGGAATTTGGCCTCACCGGAAAATTTCTATCAATATTGCTTTAACAACTATCAGAACGTCAGGCTGCACATGTTTCGAAGGCTATGGGTATTCCTAACAAAAAACGACGCAATAAACAGTGGAAGACTGTTCCTCTGCTTTCTATATGTTGTGTCTTTTTTGTTGCCCTGCGCATACGCCTATTTCGCCGTGGTTCCATCTGACGCACAAATGTATAAGTCCAGAGGGGAGGCCAAATTTCTGTACACCGGAAGGACTGGCTATGCCCTGCAGATCGGGGACGCATATTTCACGTGTGGCGGACCTTTTCTTTATCAAGATAAGGACTGCTTTGCCTTCTCGAAAATTCCGGAGATAACAGGGAAGGATGTGACCGTCACTTGGTTTCATCAGCCGGTGTTCCCCCTTTCGACGAATCGGCGGGTTGCAAGGATTCAAGTAGAAGGGGTGGATTCGCTACCACCTGGATACTTGGTGGCTGCGCTTCATGAAGATAGAGAACGTGCGAAATTCGACCTGCCGTTCTCAACGATTTGGATGTTCCTTGGCTACTTACTAATCGAATTTATTTACCGAATGAGGAAAAAGAAATGAGTGCGCAATCGGTTAAAGATGCAATCTCCGCGATCGACACCATATTCGGCAGTGTTACGGTCGCTGGAACTATTCCGCCCCTTCTGCTTTCGAAAGAATCCTTGACCACGACGATTGGTATTGCCCAATTGGGCGTGGGCACTATACAAATGTTCGGTAAATCGGTTCCAGTATCGGGCGTCGCACTGGTCAATTTCGGGGCCACCAGCGCTGCCTTGCTTGACATGCGACAGGACTATCTGACGAACACACCCGGAAAGGTGAAAGCGTCAGACTTTTACTCGGCCCTGGCAGGCGTGACCGCTCTCGCAGGGGCTTTGGCCACTGTTGTATTGACCTCAGCAACGATTCCGGTAGTCGCCACGATTGCCGTGACGGCCGCCGTTTTAGGCTCTGCGCTATCGGCATTCGCAATAGGCGCGGGCGTTTCCAAAAGCACGCTTGATTTCGCGGCGGCGTTTGACAGCATGAAAAGTGCTTTCTCTAATCTTGGTAACGTCCTCGGTAGCGCCTACGATTCCCGGGTAATTCAGACTCGAGAGCATACCCTTCCCGAGTTGGCCAATCTCGTCGACATCCAAAGCGTTGACGACAAGCACGTGTCGTTCACCTCGCTGGCCGATCAGACCAAGGTTGTGGTCGACACCTCAAGTATGGTTGACTTTGGCGTAGACGAGGTGGGCCGTGCCTACATCCGCGGTGTACTTGGGGACCAGGACCCAGCCACGGGGCCAACCATCACATTCTCCAAAGACGGCGCCTCGTCCATCGTGATCAACGGCATTCAGGTTGGCTCAATTCCACCTGGCGCACAGGTCAATATGGATGGACAAAGCGTGGTCGTGGACTCGTTAGCCGGAAGCCTCCGTGGCATGGTCACAGTTACGCAAAACGGTGTGACGGTTCGCTGGCAGAATGGGGACGGCAGCGTGCTGTCCAATACCCATACGATGGTGGATTGGACGTTTTCACCTGAAAAAGGTGCATCCATTGTTGGCATGCAGTTGGGCGGCAAGAAGTTCGTATCTGGCGACGCGGTTCAGTTCATTCAATCGACCTCTGACCAGTTCGCTGCGCAAACCACATTCACCAAAGCGGCGGCAGACGCTGCTCGCATCGGCTCCCGGATGGTGACCGCTGACGGTGTCGCATCGGCGAACGACAATGCGCAGAGCTTGGCGTATCTGGCCGACCGCCTCGCGCTCGCCAACGTCAGTGACCGTTGGGCGCCCGTCGTGCTGGGCGGGACCATTCTGGACGGAAAGTATTTAAGCTGGTCTCAGTCCGGCGCTCTGAATCAAGCATTATCCTCGATTTATCAGCAGCGCTGGAACAGTATCCCTTCGAACATTAGCGTGGTTATTCTGGGCTATGGCAACGAGCCGATGCTTCCCTTCGCGATGAGGGCGGCATCATCGACTGTTGTGCCTCCTGGAATGGTGGCCAGCGGAGCAGCCGTGATTTATGCGGAGTATGTGTTCAAGGGCTATTCGGCACTGGCGCGTGGCCACGCCCAAGCTGCCGGTATGGCCCTCAACTCCACGACGCAGAATTTCTCCCCGGACCTCGCCACGCTGCAGCAGTGGATGCAGACGCAGCGCTACAAGACGACGCAGGGATATCCTAATCGCCTGCTGACGTTAGGCGACACATCGCTGATCACCATGTATACGTCGACCAACAAGAGGTTCGGCAGCACGGCAGGCAAGGACATGGTTGCCTGGATCCAAGACGCCGGCAGCGTTGACCAGTCCATCGCAACGGCCGCCACGCAGGAAGACAACGCGTTTGGAACTGCGACCGCAGCTGCGACCGCAGCCATGGTGGCTAACTTCTCAGGGCAGAATGGTCAACGTCTACAGGCCATTGCAACGGCTAAGACGGCTGCTTCTGCCTTGAGCGTCGCGGTCGGTGCTTTTTGGCAGGCACACACACAGACCCAAGCACTTACTGCTCGTTTGGAGCAACTTAGGAATGGCTTGAACGCCCTTGTGCCGCAAAATGCCTCGTACACCGGCCACCTTCCGGGAGGGGCGATGTTCCACTCGCCGGGCGATGCGGACTTTGCTTCGGCCACATTCTCGGCCTACGGCAAGGCATTGCAGCATGCTGCGGACCGCAAGGTAGTGATGGACGAGTTGCTGGCTGCTTTTGCGCAGTCATCCGGCTATACGCGAGCCTATCTCGGCCGGAATGGCGAGACCGTGGTTTTGGGCAACGGATTTAATCTGATGCTCGCAGGTGCGGGCGAGAACCGCTTCACCTTATCGCAGAATGTGGATCATCTGCTGGTGAGCGCGTCGGCGGGTAATACAGTCTTGTCTGGTTTTCAGGTGGGAGAGGCCGGTGATCAGGTGCAACTGGCCGGTTTGGACAATGCCGATACGGTATTCGTTAGGCGCGTCTCTGAGGGAATCGAAATAACCGCAGCCTATGACTCCCATTCCGTGGTGTTGACCGGAGCGGATATTACGAAATTTGATCTTTTTTCCAACTTGACCGGGACGACCACGGTCTCGTTCGCCAACGATAGCGCCGCTGGCATACGAAGCTTGGCGCGGCCATTGTTGTTTGATGGATTGGTCCACGTAAACTCGCTGGTCGCGTCGGCATTCGGTGACACGTTGATCGGCGGAGCCTGGGCGTCGGTGCTGAAAGGCGGCGCCGGCAACGATACGTTCGTGGTTACGGGAGAGAATACGCGGATCTTTGGAGAGAACGGCTTTAACACGCTGTCATACGCCGAGGCGAACCGGGGCGTTGAAGTCACGTGGGCCGTCGGTCCGAAAAAATCATACTACGACGACACAGGGGAGTATTTTGAGTGGATTGGCAGCGACAACTTCGGCTCGACGTTCGAACGGGTTCAGAAGATTGTGGGCTCCAACTTCAATGACATACTCCGTGGCAATACCACCAAGGATGTGCTGAACGGCGGCGCCGGAAACGATCTCTTGATTGGCGATGCGGGCAATGACACGTTGGACGGCGGTGAGGGCGCGGACGTGATGGAAGGCGGCGCGGGTGATGACGTCTACTATGTCGACAACGTTGGCGACAGCATCGTCGAGGCGGCCGCGGGCGGCACCGACACCGTTTTTAGTGCCCTTGCCATCAATCTGGCCACGTTGGGCGGTGGCCAGGTCGAGAATGCAGTACTGAGCGGCGCGGCTGCCGTCAACCTAGTGGGCAATGCGCTGGCCAACCGGCTGGAAGGCAATGCCGCCAACAACGTCATCAACGGCGGCGCAGGAGCCGATGTCATGATTGGCGGTGCGGGCAACGACACCTATTACGTCGACAACGCGGCGGATGTGGTGACCGAGTTGTCTGGTGGCGGTACGGATACCGTCTACAGCTACCTGTCCGCATATACACTGGGCGCCAACGTGGAACGCGGCCGCATCCTTGCTTCGGGCGCAGCCAACCTCACCGGCAATGCCACCAACAACCTGATTTATGCAGGGGCTGGCAATAATCGCCTCGATGGCGCGGCAGGCAACGACACGGTCAACTACCAGTACGCCACGTCAGGCGTGACGGTCAGCTTGGCGGTCACGACCGCGCAGGCAACGGGCGGCTCCGGGAGCGATAGGTTGGTCTCGATAGAACACCTGACAGGCAGTGCCCACGCGGACACGCTGAGCGGCAGCGCCGGCGCCAACACGATCCAGGGGGGATCGGGCAACGATACCATCTCGGCCGGCGCGGGCAACGATCTGTTAATCGGCGGCCTGGGGAACGATCGGCTCATCGGCGGGACGGGCAACGATACCTACCGGTTCGTGCGCGGCGATGGTCAGGACGTGATCGTTGAGAACGACGCGACTGCCGGCAATCTCGATGTGGCGCAATTCGACGGTATCCAGAACAACCAGCTTTGGTTCCGCCAGGTGAACGACGATCTGGAGATCAGCATCATTGGTACCTCGGACAAGGTGCTGGTGGATGGCTGGTACACCGACGCGGCGCAGCGCGTGGAGGAAATCCGCGTGGGCACTACGCTACTCGTGGATACGCGAGTTCAAAACCTTGTCGATGCGATGGCGGCGTTCTCGCCGCCCGCCAGCGGCCAGACCACCTTGCCTGCTGCCTACCAAACCGCTTTGACACCAGTCATCGCGGCGAACTGGCAATAAAGCCACCAAGCAGGAAGCCCCTAATGAAGTTGATAGAAGGCGGCCCGGCCGGGCCGTCTTCGCCCGGCTCAGCTCCGGGCGGAGACGCTCGCGCGGGTTCCTCGCCGCCAGTCCTCGATACGGGCCTGATCTGTCTGGCCATGGTTGCCCGCTATCATCAGGTCGCCGCCGACGTAGACCAGCTAGCGCATGAGTTCCGCGCGCCCGGCCAGCCTTTTGGCTACACCGAAATCCTGCTGGCGGCCGCCAAACTGGGCTTGCGCGCCCGCAGAGCCAGAGTTCGCATCACGCGCCTGTCCACCACCGCCTTGCCCGCCATCGCCAGCGATCGCGAAGGCGAATTCTTCATTCTTGCGCGACAGGACGGCGGCAAGGTCCTTATCCAGGATCCGCGCCAGCCAGGCCCCACCGAACTGTCGCTAGATGCCTTCGAACGAATGTGGTCTGGCGAGTTGATCCAGTTGGTGTCCCGGGCCTCTCTGGCCGGCGATCTGTCGAAATTCGATTTCAGCTGGTTTATTCCAGCTGTCGTCAAGTACCGCAGGTTGCTGGGGGAGGTTTTTGTCGTTTCTTTCGTGTTGCAGCTCTTCGCCCTCGTCACGCCGCTGTTCTTCCAGGTGATCATGGACAAGGTGCTGGTGCATCGTAGCTATACGACGTTGGATGTAATCGCGGTCGGGCTGCTGGCAGTGGTCTGCTTCGAGGTCGTGCTAACTGCGCTGCGTTCCTACGTGTTTGCACATACCTCCAGCCGCATCGACGTGGAATTGGGTGCGAGGCTATTCCGCCACTTGTTGAGTCTGCCGCTAGCCTATTTCCGGGCGCGTCAAGTCGGCGACTCGGTGGCGCGGGTGCGCGAGCTAGAGAACATCCGCTCGTTTCTGACGGGAAACGCCGTCACCGTCGTATTGGACCTGCTTTTTTCCATCGTATTCCTGGCGGTGATGGCGTACTACAGCGTCTGGCTGACGCTGATCGTGGCGGTGTCGCTGCCTTGCTATTTTCTGCTTTCCCTGGCGTTCACGCCGTCCTTGCGGGCTCGATTGAACGAGAAATTCAACCGCGGTGCGGAAAACCAGTCGTTCCTGGTCGAGACGATCAGCGGTGTAGAGACGGTCAAGGCAAGCGCGGTCGAACCGCAGTGGATCCGCAAGTGGGACGACCAGTTGGCGGCCTATGTCAAGGCCGCCTTCCGGACGACGGCGCTGGGTACCGTGGCCCACAGTGGTGTGACGCTTATCAGTAAACTCGTGACCGTGGCCACCATGTGGTTGGGTGCCCGGTTGGTGATCGACGGGCAACTCACCGTGGGCCAATTAATCGCCTTCAATATGCTGGCAGGCAACGTGGCCGGACCCGTCATGCGCCTGGCGCAACTGTGGACGGATTTCCAACAGGTTGGCATTTCGATGCAGCGCCTGGGCGACATCCTCAATACGCGTACCGAAGTGCACACGCCGCGACCCGCCCTGCCCTCGCTGCGCGGCGCTGTCGATTTCGATCGGGTCGAATTTCGGTACCGGCCGGGCGCTCAGCCCGCCTTGCGAGGAGTATCGTTGCGGGTGCAACCGGGTGAAACGGTGGGCATCGTTGGCCGCTCTGGCTCAGGCAAGAGCACGCTGACCAAACTGGTGCAGCGGCTATACCAGCCCGAGCACGGACGGGTGCTAGTGGACGGGGTGGACATTTCCACCATCGACGCCAGCTCGCTGCGCCGGCAAATCGGCGTTGTACTGCAAGAAAACGTGCTGTTCAATCGCAGCATCCGCGACAACATTGCGCTGAGCGACCCCGGGATGCCCTTGCAGCACGTCATGCTCGCCGCCCAGCTGGCGGGCGCACATGAGTTCATCGCAGAACTGCCGGAAGGTTACGACACCATGGTGGGTGAGCACGGCGCCACATTGTCGGGTGGGCAGCGGCAGCGTATCGCCATTGCCCGGGCGCTGTTGTCGAATCCGCGGATCCTGATCTTCGACGAAGCCACCAGCGCCCTCGACTACGAGTCCGAAAGCGTCATCCAACGCAACATGCGCGAAATCAGCCGAGGCCGCACGGTGCTCATCATCGCGCACCGCCTGTCTGCGGTGAAGGATGCCAATCGGATCATCGTCATGGACCGCGGCGCCATCGTCGAGGAAGGCCCGCATGCCGACCTTATCCAGCGCGAACACGGACACTACGCCGCGTTGTATCGCATGCAACAGGGTTAGGCAGCGTGGCAACCGGACAAACAGTCGGCGCCTGGACCGACCTTTTCAAACGCTATGCCAAGGTCTTCGCCGCCGCATGGCGCGAGCGGAAGTCCTGGGACAGCAAACGCTACCGTAGCGACGAGGCAGAATTCCTGCCATCCGCGCTGTCGCTGCAACAGCAGGCTGTATCGCCAGCGCCCCGAGTCGCCATGTGGTTGCTGATTACGTTCGCTGCGCTGACATTGCTCTGGTCTGTGTTCGGAAAGGTGGATATCGTCGCCACAGCCCAGGGAAAGTTCATCCCAAGCGCGGGTACGCAGGTCGTCCAGCCCATCGGTACAGCTACCGTGAAGGCGATTCATGTCCGGGAGGGCCAGGCTGTGCGCGCCGGCGACCTGCTCATCGAGCTTGATGGCACGGTCAGCCGTGCGGAACAACAGCGCATCGTCAACGAATTGCAAACTTGGACCTTACAGACGATCCATGCCGAAGCCATGCTGGCGGCCATTGAGTCCGACAGCCCTCCTACACTGGAGGGCACGAACGCCACGCCGCGTGCACTGGCAGACGCCCAACGCCTCGCACACGCCGAGTTCCTGGCCTTACAGGCCAAGCTTGCAGGAATAGATACTGAGGTGTCACGGCGGCAGGCGGAATACCAGTCCACTTCAGCGCTGGTACGCAAGCTAGAACGAACGGTGCCCATCGCGCGCCAGCGCGCCGACTCTCTGAAGGAATTGGCCGATGGCCAATATGTGGCCCGCAATACGTACCTGGAGCGGGAGCGGGAGCGCATCGAACAGGAATCGGACCTGATGATGCAACGCAGCCGGTTGAAGGAAATCGAAGCCAGCATTGCCGAAGCGCGCCAGCGACAAAAGACCGTACGCGCGAACGCTCGGCACGACAACCTCAACCGGCTGATCGAGGGACGCCAGCGAATGGCGCTGCTGGATCAAGACCTGGTCAAGGCCCACTTATCGGAGCGCCTGACGCGGCTAACGGCACCCGTTTCCGGCACAGTACAGCAGTTGGCCGTGCGCACGGTGGGCGGCGTGGTGACTGAGGCCCAGCCTCTGATGTTAGTCGTCCCGGAAGATCACATACTGGAGATTGAGGCTTTTCTCGAAAACAAGGATGTCGGCTTCGTGGCGTCCGGACAGGCGGCTGAAGTCAAAGTAGAGGCGTTTCCTTATACAAAATACGGCATCGTGCCGGGCACGGTGAAATCGGTTTCCGAAGACGCCATCAACGATGAAAAGCGCGGACTGGTATATGCCACGCGCGTTGCCATCGAACGGCCCACAATCGGGGTGAACGGCTCAGATATTCGGCTTGTGCCTGGCATGGCAGTGACTGTCGAAATCAAGACCGGCAGACGTAGGGTCATCGAGTATTTCCTGGCCCCGTTGATGCAATACGGTCAAGAGAGCATACGGGAGCGGTGATGCAAGGCCGGCACCTTCCGACGATCCTCTGCCGCGCGCCGATGGCACGCGTCTTGGCGGCATGCCTGCTGCTGTGCTGCGAAATACCGCAAGCGGGTGCGGCGGGCCTGATGCAGTTTTACGGCATGGCCCTGGAGCGTGACCCGACATTCGCCGCCGCGGGCAAGGAGCGCGACGCCGGACTCGAGGAAAGGGCAAAAGGCCGGGCGGGGCTGCTGCCCAACGTCACATTCCAGTATCGGAATGGGCGCAACCGCTCAGAGGTGACACAACCCACGTTCTTCGGCGACCAGACCACGGATCGCAGCTATCGCAGCAACTCCTCTTCGCTGAATCTGCAGCAACCCATCTTCGACTACGAAGCGATCTCCTCTTATTACTATGGGGTCGCCCAAGCCAGCTACGCGGATGAGCGTTATCGCAGCCGCAGCCACGAACTGGCGGTACGCGTGGCACAGGCGTACATGGATGCGCTTTACGCCATGGACCAAATAGACTTGGTGAGCGCGCAAAAGCGCGCATACCAGGCGCAGAGGGCGCAGAACGAACGCTGGCTCGCGGCTGGGGAAGGCAACCGGACCGACGTATTAGAGACGCAAGCCCGCTATGACTTGGCGCTGGCCCAAGAAATCGAGGCTCAGGACAATCTGGATGCCGCGCTCAATACCTTGGGCTCCATGGTGGGAGAGCCGGTGCAGGCCACTGACCTGGATGCGCTGGGCGCGCGGTTTCCGGTGCAGCGGCTGGATCCCTCCGGCTTTGAACATTGGCGCGGACTGGCACTCGCCCACAATCCGGAGCTTGCCGCGCTGCGATACTCTTTGGACGCTGCCGACCACACCGTCGGCAAGGCCAGGGCCGGCCATCTGCCCAAGGTCAGCGCCTACGCTAGCGCGGGCCGGGATAAATCCAGCTCGGAAAGCACGTATGGCCAGAAGTACGTGACCAACTCAGTCGGGCTCCAAGTCAGCATTCCAATCTTCGCGGGCGGAGGTGTGTCGGCAACGGTCCGACAGGCAGTGGACAACAAGGAACGCCTGCGTTACGAGAGCGACGCCAAGACACGAGAAATACTCAACGAGCTGCGCAAGCAGTTCAACCTCTACAACAGTAGCGTCGCGAAGTTGAACGCCTACCAACTTGCGGTGGACTCCGCGCGGGCGTTGACCGTGGCGGTAAGAAAAAGCGTCGCGGGCGGTGAGCGGGTCAATGCCGACATCCTCGACGCGGAACAACGCTATTTTGATGCACTGAAGGACCTTGCCCAAGCACGATATGCCTATCTCATGGCGTGGCTCAAGGTCAAACACCTTACCGGAACGCTCTCCGGCGAGGATATTCAGAAAGTGGGCGATTACTTTGTGCATTTCGCACCGTAAGCCACCTCCTGTGATCATTCAAAAAGCATAAACTGCCAATCAGGAGTCGCGCCGTTCCATGGCGACGCCATCCTAGGCTAATTCCACCGGAACTGTCCAGTTATCAACCCTTCCAACTATTTGCCAGGAGGTCAAATCGGAGCTGGTCAGGCCTGTAGTATCTCCAGCAGAGATTCAAGACCTAATGGTTCTCACGATGGGACGGTGAGGAGGACATGGACGCATTGGCGTGCCTACCCCATCGTGGTTGGAGGGTCGTATCACGGCACAGTCAAAAGCGAGCATCAATGAGGGGCTGCTCACGGCTGTGGATTCAATCGACAGCAGCACGCCAATCGTTGACAATCGACACGAGTCCAAGTGGGCAGCAAGTTCTACTGTTCACCGAGTTTATACGAGGCACACCTATGCGGGGTTCTGAGATGACCGAGGGTAAGCATGAAAATCGCTGCCCGTTGAGTGCGGTCGACCGTCGGCTTGGAGACGTACATAGGCACTGGCATGAGGCTGAGCGTGGATATTTTGACCCTGAGAGCTTTAGGATCTCTATCCAGACCACAATTCAGACGCTGCGCACCGTCACTTTCATTCTGCAAAATAATAAGCGGCTTTTCACTGACTTCGATCCTTGGTATGAATCGTGGCAAGACAGACTACGCGCTGAGCCTTTGATGCGGTGGATGGTAGACGCACGCAACAAAATCGAGAAACAGGGCGATCTCGAAGCGCATAGCTTTGTTCGAGCCGAGATCATGGCGTCCTATTACGAGGAAGGGCCACGGATGGAGGTCCCTGCCGAACTGTTTCAAAGTCCAGCTGAGCTGATCAACGGCATTTCCACTGAAGCATTGAGAAAGCACGTTTTCAAGGATGGCATCCTACGCATTCAACGCCGGTGGGTAGAAAACAGCTTACCAGACTACGAACTCTTAGACGCTGTGGGGATCGCGTACGGGAAGGTCGCCGAGTTGGTGGCTGATGCCCACCGGCAATTGGGCTTGGAACCGCCTTCCACAATGGTCGGCGACATCGACCGCACAGAAGGTGAAGGTTCCCGAGGGGGGAGATTGCCTTGCATGATCGGTCACGGTGACGCTCGTAGCCACGATGTGTGGATTGCCACGGGGCAGCCAATGGCGATCGAGTCGAGAGCTATCAAATTTGACAGGGAGAGTGCAGAACAGGCCGCAACCAAGTATGGGCTCGATCCGAAGGGAATATTCCCGTCTACAGACCCTGCGCCCGAAGCGACATTGAACGGACTGTTCGCTACAGCAAGAAAAATGTTTTCCGTGGACGGTCATCACGACACCATTGCCTTCCTCTTGAAGGGCGCACGCCCCGTAAATTTGAGGCAGCTGGCTCTTCAAGAGCACGGGGAAAAGTACTTGGTCATGAGGATGCTTGCGAACGAGGTGATCAAGTACGGTGCAGATGGAGTGATCATCCTCAGTGAAATATGGAGCGCCCGCTATGATTCGAGCAATCCTTATCGCAGAGCAGCAGATGCACCTGAAAGAGAAGAGTTTCTGTCGGCTATTCTCGTAACCAAAACCGGTATTCCTGTTCAACAGCTTGCCCTGATTATGCGCGATGGCGACGGCGTGACGCTCGGAGAGACACAGACGCTCAGGGACCAGCCGCAAATCGCTTTTGCTCCCATTTACGCTGCGTGGGGACGTGCGATTCCGAATGCTTGGTTCGAAGCAACGACAATGGGTGCGCGGGATGCATCGTCTGGCGAAGGGACCACGACGTCGGTTTGATTCACGGGCGAGCGTCAGCATCGTGAATGCCGAGAGGCCACTCCGGGTGGAAACGGGCCATCGCGCACGCGTGCTCCCAGCCAGGAAATTGTCAGCATTTCCTGGGTTCACCGCCTCAGGTTGCAAGCTGACGTTGTTGGACTACTAACGACTACCGGTCCCCAGATCTGGCCGCAACGAGCCTTGCAAGAGACTCAAGCGTGCTTTGCTCGCTTGCGATAACCGCGACATGGCAGAGCCGACGCATTTGGGCATCGATGTACCGTTAAGTCGGCGCGCAATTGCAGCGCCATGCCGTCGATAGGTGCAACGGCTCGATGCAGGCGCTACTTGAAGCTAAAGTGGCGCTGCGAGGGCAAGCGTAATACGTGATTGGCCTTAAGCTTCACGCGGGCCTTTGATGTATCACCTGCCTCGTCTAGAACGGTGATCTCGCCGCTCTGATGGAGGTCAAGCAGCGTCGCCTCTACCATGCCGCGCGTCGCCGGCGTGGTATTTATTAGCTCGAGGAAGAACCGCTCGAAAGTCACGCCCTCAGCGCCGCCAAACAGCATAGCAGGGATCTGAGCCATCATAGTTTCCTTGCTAACCGTCGCCGCCAATTCACTGAAATCGAATCCCATCTGCAGTCGCTTTTCATCGTCGATCTTGCTAATGTAGCCCGTGCTGAACATATGGAAGCCTGCTTTGCCGTAGTGCGCGAAGTGGTTGTGGTGCTGCCAATGGGTCGTCGCCATTACGTCGCGTGCCTTCCAGTGCTGCGAGAGGTGAAGCAGCCAGAAGTCGCCATGTCCGCGCTCGGGCCGGATGAAAAATGGTGTATAGAACTGGGCGGAACACTGACTGGTGAGGCTCTGGTACAAGGAAGACTGCAACTGAACTCGCCAGCGCGGTGACTGCTTGATCTCGTCTAGGTCTGCCGCGCATACCGACGAATTGATGCCCGTCGATAGTTCGAAGTCCGCGAGGTTCTTCTCGTTGAGGTAGCTGATCAGACTGTCGATGTAGAAGGTGAGGATCACCTCGGCGTGCTTGAGTTTAGCGAAGATGTCGTGCAGACAGTCCATCGGCACGGCCGAGTAACCATACTGATCAAGTACGAATAAGGCGCGTCCCGAGCGTGGACTGCGATCTCGCGCTCGTTGGACGGCAGCTGCACAATGATCGGCGAACTTGCCCTCGATCAGCCGGATGCTGCCCTTGACCAGGGCTTCACCATATCCCCGATCTTCGAGAACATGGCGCAGGTAATCCAGAGCGTAGCGACAGTCGTCGATGCAGATTAGCTCTACATCGATTTGGATCGGCTTGCGGCGTTCCTGGCGAATGTTGACGAGGGCCTCGGCCTCGCGGATCGCCTCCAAGATCACCAGAGGTGATCCTGGAGCCTCCTGACCGGACTCGTTCTGATAAAGGCCTCCTCCGCAGAAGCCGTCGACGATGGTCAGCTGAATCTTGTCCTGCTGAGGCATCGAGACGAGCGTTAGGAAATAGTCGACGAGGTAGTTGCGCAGCAGTGCGTGCTTTACTTCACTGTGTCGCTTCAGCAGCGGGGGTGGATTTCCCCAAATCCAATCGTAATGTGGCATTAAATTGCACGCTGAGCGCGCTTTGATCAACCCTACGAAACAATTTGCCAGCGAGGCCTCACAAAATCAAGCTCTCTGTTGCACAAATTCAGATGGCGCTGCCTTGGCGAACGATCGTCACTGGCATTTCGTCCCAAGTTCGGCCGTTTAATTCACGACCGTTTGCCGCCTTTGCACGTTTTTTTCCGTCTGCGCCCCAGCCGCCCCACTGCTTAAAGAAGAAGGCAACCCCCTGCTCCTGGCACTGTTCGCGCACTGCCTCCACCCACTCCATCTTCATTGGCCGAGCCTTTGGCCCGGATTCACCGCCAACGATCACCCAATGAATGTCTTTCAGGTCCAGTTCGCCCACATCGGACAGTAGCGGCTCAACAGACAAAAAGCGGATCGTCGCCGGTACTTGCCGCAGGTAGTCGATGCGAGGTACGCCGTACTTTCGGTCTTCGACGGAGACTCCCAGCCAGGCGTTAGTCGGCACCAAGCGCGTCCGGAAATACCGAGCCATACGTGCGGCGCGCTTGGTGAGGATCTGATAAGTGTGATGAGGCGTCTGCGCGATGACCGCGAACACACTGTCAATGTAGTAATCCGGTATCCGATCGTGGAATAAGTCCGACATTGAATTCACGAAGTACACCGTAGGCTTCTTGCGTTTGATCGGATCATTGAGTCGCTCGGGCAACAGGGTCAGCGCAAAGCCGTTCTCATAGCCGGGTGTGCCCATCGCGTTCAGGCGCTTGGACATAGTCTCGGCATAACAGTGTTTGCACCCCGGTGAGATCTTGGTGCAGCCCACAGTCGGGTTCCAAGTCTGCTCAGTCCACTCGATTTTGCTGATTGTCGTCATCGCAATGCTCCCTGCTTTGCTAGCTTAGCCCGGCCCGTCAGCGATGGCTTATAGCTCCGAACAACGCCCCTGACAACGCCGATGATATTCAACGTCTCCTTGGCGCACATGCTCCGTCTGTCCTGATCGTGCGCAGCCAAGTATGGCTTGCCACGATCGATTCTGTATTCCTTGATGGTGTGGATTCCATCGATCTCGGCCACCACCACATCCCCGTGGACCGCCTGCATGCCCGTCTCTACCACAGCTACGTCGCCGCTAAGGATTCCTGCGTCGACCATTGAGTCGCCGCGCACCTGCAAAAACACAGTTTTCGATGGCCTGGTGATCAGCAATTGGTTCAGCGCCTGTGCCTGAAGACGGCCAGTGGCATTGCCCTCGCAGCCGAACCCCGCGCGCACCTCGTCATCACTGAAATCAACGGTGAAGAAGTCAGAACTGGGCACCAGTCGTCCACCTACGGACTTTTCCAAATAGCCGGAAGCGACCAAGCGCTGAGTCAGTTTGAAGGCAGCGTTCTTAGCCTTGAATCCGAGCGCCCTTGCCATCTCACTGTACGACGGCATACAACCCGCGCGGGCGTACAGATCGCGTAGGCGGCGTAGGTGCTGGGCGTCATTGTTGGTTCGAGCCATGCCGCATTTTAGTGTACGATCGTCCACTAATCAAGCAAACACGATGCCGAGCTATTTCTTCCTGACCGTTGCAGGCCGATTAGTTGGGAAACAAGTCTAGATTGCCGCTCCGGGCGATGTCACTCCAGATGCGATCCGGAAGCGGGTGGCGCGAGAAGAACACTAGACGGTAGATCGATCGGCCCTTGCCATCGGTAATTAGCGGCATCTGCCCGCTGATCTTAAAGCCTAAGGCCCCAACCGCCTTGCACCAGGCGTCGAAAAACCAGGCGGGCAAGCTCGATTTGGACAACTGATCCGTCGGTACAGCCAAGCGCCAACCGGGCAAAGCGTGATCGAAACGGTCTCGCTTAGGGTTTAGCTCCATATCGATGTTGCGCGTTAGGTCCATCAGGCTGAAGTGGACAGCAAAATCCACGTACTGCAGCTTGGCAAGCCGCTCAATGATCGAGAAGGACAGGTGCTCGAGATTGTAGGGATCAATGTAGGCCAGCGCTAGGGCACCAAAGGGAACCGCTTTGACAATCTCATCCACCGCTTCTTTGGCAGGTCCGACGAAGCTCTGCACGTTCGCACCCACGGCGTTGAGCCTCAGCTTGTTCGCATTGGCGCGATCAGCTTCGACATCGCCCACCAAGAGCTTGGTGAACGGTGCGCCGGATCGCACCGACTGGCGGTAGGCCGCGATCGAGCCGCCGTCTCGCGTGAAGCTCTCGCCTTCCACCTGGATACGGCCTGGGCCACAGAAGGGATCGATGAGCACTCGCTGCTTGAATTTTTTCTGTGCTTCACGGGTGGCGTCGAGGTAGCGTGCTAGATAGCGGTGTTTTTCATCGACCACCCAGCGCCCGACGCCGCGACCGTGAGGTCCCCGCTCCACCGGCAGTTCAGGGTAGGGGTCGGGCAATACATCGTCGGGTTTCTCGGTTTTCAAGTTTTCTCGCTATGGAATAACGCGGCCGGGCATGACATTTACCCCTCCCACATGTTCTAAAATGTAACATGGGTTCAACTTGCATCGCCGGACGCTGACGACCAGATCCCCGTGAAGGCCCCAGAATGACGCCTAAAGCGTGCTAAAGGGCAGTGGCCTCGTCGGGCGCGCGTTCCGCGCACTAGCCGGTGCTGTTGAACACAAGCACCTGATTGCCGCATTGCTTGCAAGTTGCGCCAACATGGCCGTGTCCATGGTAATCGGGCCGCATTGCGCGTCGCCAGTGTCGTGACAGTACTCTCGCAGCGAGAGCTGCCCCGCGATGTGGCTCGAGCGATACGTACCAGAATTGTTTCATTCCAAAAAGAGCGGGCGTTGTCTCACACATATCTCAAACCCCGTCTCCTTTGTGTCTCACACGTGTCTCAAACTTGTCTCAGGTATGTCTCACACCTGTCTCATATGAGTCTCAAACGCGTCTCATAGGTGTCTTATCGAGCAGCGCCGGACTACCGAAATGCCGAAAATCGGATCCATGTATACGGCCGGACTCCGCGCAATGCCCCGATCCCCGTGGCTTGCGACATTTTTGGGAGGTTCATTGTCAGACAAAAGAAAGCAACCCTTCGAACGAAAAACACAAAAAAATCAACGGGATGCCCCCACCCGGAGGGTGCGTCCTGTGTGGTGGCTTTAAGGGCACCTGTGAGCGTCCGGGGGACGCTCACAAAGTCCGCAGGACGGCCCCGCCGGCGCAGCCGGTGGGACTGGACGCCCCGTATCAAATCCGATGGTCAACCAAAGCAAAGGGCCGCCCTAGGGCGGCCCTTTGCTTTGGGTAGGGCTTTACCCCCCGGGGGGACAAGAACCTGGATGGTGGAGCAGTACAACCGGCAGATCTTCAGCCAATCCTTCAGGACGCTGGTCATGCAAAAGTCATGTCACAGAGCGACAATAAAAGCCGATGTTCCTCACCAGAGGTCCTCGCCAGATCCTCAAGGAGCGAAGTCAATGAACGAAATGAAGACTGTCCGCGCTACCGAATATGTAGCTTTATTGAACGCACGGCTCCGCGACGCAGATGTGCCGGAAGACGCACGATTGGTGACGACCCAGATTATTGGTGAAGGGCTACAGGAACGTACCCACCTTCACATACCTCAAGCGGCGCTACCCGCCGCGACAGCCGCAGTGTTCCAGCTTAGGCAGGAGGGCATTTTCTGTTTTCCCGTACTCGCCCCGCTGGATGCCCATTTCCTTGTCTGAGCCGCCAAAGCTAAAGGCTGCCCGAGGGCGGCCTTTAGCTTTGGTGCAGGTTTTCTGCGCGGGGACGCGCGGAAGGAGCTCAGGTCACCTGATGAGTTTTCAACCAGTCCTTCAACGCATTGTTCATGCGGGTCTGCCACCCCTGACCGGTTGCCTTGAAAGCAGCCAGAACCTCTTCATCCAAACGGATGGTAGTAGCGGATTTACGCACAGCGGCGGTACTACCGACGGGCCGACCACGCCGCCGCACGATCTCATCGGGCGTATGCACTCGGGCATATTGACCGTCAACAGCCTGTTTGGCGCTGCGCAACAGTGCGGCTTCAAACTCAGCCATCTCAGCATCTGGTTTCTTAGGCATCAAAGCACTCCTTGAGTTTGGCGAGAAACGACGCGGGCACGTTATCGAACTTGGCTTTGGCGTATACGATCAGCAACACCACTTCGCCGCTGGCCAGCCGAAGGTAATAGATCACACGTGCACCGCCCCGTTTTCCCATACCGACGCGGGACCAGCGCACCTTTCTGCATCCGCCCGAGCCAGGGATTACATCCCCTGCTTCCGGGTTCGCCGCGATCCAGTCTACGAATGCCTCCCGTTCGGAGTCGCTCCACACCTTCGCGGCCCAGGTGCTGAATTCATCAGTTTCGATAACGGTTAGCATGAATTAATTGTACTAACATTTTATTGGTGAGGCAAGATGTTTTGGTGGGCCGCCAGCCAGGGACCCGCCCAGCGACCCCGGCGCACATGCTCCTCATTCCTCCATTTCTCCCATCGGGCGTTCCACGGCCATTGCGACTTGAAGGGGTTGAGTTCGCATGATTTCAGGTACCCAGCCCTTGCCTTCCAGCAATTGCTCGGCGGTAGCGGCGGCCTGGGCCTTCTTCATGGCCAGCAGCGGCTTCGCCTGCTCCGCATCGACCGCCTCCGTGACCACTGCCGCGATCCGCTCCTTTGACACGTGGGCGAGGTAGGTTTGCGCGGTCGGCTTCCACCACTTGCTCATGTCCAGGCCGATCACTGTGCCCAAGCGGTCAAGGTGCCGAGGTTCTTCACCATAGGAATGGCTTTGGCGGCGGTAAATTGAAACGCTTGTGAGTACGGCGAGCAAGTCGATGAGGTCAGTCTGCGACTGATCCAGCAGCCAGGGCAGTACGGCTGCGGGGTCCTCCGGAACGTGCATCATGACGGCTTCGATCTGCGCGTGCACCGCTGCCCATGCCGAACTGTCCTTGATGCCTTCGTCCGTCTTCGCCAGCTCGTCGTGCGCTGTCCGCAACGAAAAATCGAAGGTATCTCCTGCGCTGCTGCGGCGGCTTCTGTCGAAATCCCCCAGCATTTGTTCGATAAGCAGGCAGAGGGCGAGCGTCGGGCGCATCATGATTTCGGCTTGGAGCGCAATGACGCGCTGTGCTTGGAGCCGGTTGGTCAGCGCCTCAGAATGCACGGGCCGCGTCATAACGGGGGGCAAGTCTACGCCCGCCGTTTTCTGGCCATCTGCGTCGTTGCTTCGCGTGGCTTGTGCCACGGCGTCGCGCTCGTCCTGGCGGATGAGGCCCCGAGTGACGGTCAAGTCGCCTTGATAGTCCAGGTGCACAATCGCGCCGCATAGGGCTTTCAGGTCGGCCGGGTAGTCGTAAAGCTCGGCCCGGATTTCACGAATCTGCCCTTCATAGCCGCGAATCACGCCGCGAACCTTGTCCAGGTCGGCCGCGTCGTGGCCTTCGGACTCTTGCAATCCAGCAAGCTTTGTCCGCGCCGCTTCGACCTTCTTTTGCAGTCCGTCGATCTGCTTGGCCTGGGCCTTGCTCGGCTCCTGGTTGACGCGCTGAATCTCGCCAAAGGGCTTCTTGTCGGCATACTCGAAAGACACGCGGCATTCCACCCACAACCAGCCTTCCGCCTGCACCGTCTTGAACAGCTTGGACCGCTGCATCTTGGCCTCGGCCATGCTACGCACTTTCTCCGGGTCGGCCAGATAGGCGTCGTTCTCGAACAGGTCGCGGCGAACTTCGCCGCCCGCCTTCTCGTACGCTGCGACGGTCACGTACCGCGCCACAGGCGAGTCGCCGCGCATTTCGGTTTCGGACAGCAACTGGCGGATGTGGTCATCGCGGTTCCAGTATTGGCCCGCCGACGCCTTCCATGCCGCCTCCTGGCGGGTGTGGTCGGACACGGACGCCAGCGCTTGCATTTCGTCTATCTTGATTTTGCCGTCGCGGAACAACTGCATGAGCGTGGGCGACACGCCGCCCAGCGCCAGCAGCTTCTTGACGGCCGACTCTGATGCGCCATGCGCGGCGGCGATGGCCGCAACCGTCCAGTTTTCGGCGCGCAGGCGCGCATATCCTGCATACACGTCTGCCGGGTGCATCGCCTTGCGCCCGAAGTTTTCGACCAGGCTGGCGTGGTAGGCGTACTCGCTCGGAATGACGAGGCAAGGGACCGGGTAGTCGGTTGGGAAAACGCCGCCTTCGATCAGCAGACCAAGGGCTGTCCAACGCCGTCCACCCGCGCACACTTCATAGGAGCCGTCCGGCGCTGCGACCACAACGAGGTTTTGCAGGAGTCCGCCCATCGCCTGGATGGTGGCTTTCAGCTCCAGAATCTCGGTGTCCTGTTTGCGGTCCTGCGCACTTCGTGCTTGGTACGCTTCGCTGAGGCGCAGTTGCGAATGCGGGATATCCATGCGCGTGGCGGCGGCGCGGATGGCGGCGAGTTCGTTGGAATCAAGTTTCATCAAAATGCTCCGGGTCGATATCGAGATCAGTGCAGTTGCGCGGGGATTTCGGGCGCGTCAAGCGCGGCGATGAGGGCGGCAAGCTGGCGCATGGTCATCGCGGGAATGCGAAAGCCCAGGCCCAGCAAGTGGGCACGGCGCATGTCGTTCGCCAATCTGATAAAGTCGTGGTTCATCACGATTCTCCTAGTCCGAGGGTTGCGGGTGATGGCCCCTGCCGGTTGCCGCCGGTCAGGGGCCTTTTCGTTTAATAGCCAAGCCATTCCAGCAGCACGTGACCGCGATACAGCGGGTGATTGCCGCAGTCGGCAAAGAACTCTTGAGCGTTCAATTGATGCCTACCGATTTCTTCCAAGACCTGGATGCGCGTCACCACGGCTTCGTCCGCCGATTCCCTGTCGCGCAGGCCCCGGGCCGAAACCGGCCCGAGATCGAATAGGTCCGCGAGTAGTTCGATCATGTCG
This sequence comes from Achromobacter sp. MYb9, assembly GCF_002975275.1. Classification (GTDB taxonomy): domain Bacteria; phylum Pseudomonadota; class Gammaproteobacteria; order Burkholderiales; family Burkholderiaceae_B; genus Achromobacter. Next base: position 123,383 of record NZ_PCOQ01000011.1, read on the forward strand.
GGCCTGTGGCCTTGCCATGCGACTAACTCGTTTTCGATGGTGACGGCCAAGACCGGCGCGGTGTCATAGCCTTTTGCCGCGAGCGCTTGAGCAAAGTCGGCAGCGCTGCGTTCGCTGAATTCGATGCCGCGTTCGGCAAGATAATTTTTGGAAAGCTCGCACTGAGCGCAGGCAAGGTGTGTGTACAGAACGACGTCGCAAGACATGGTGGATCCCCTTTTAGCCGTGATGGGGGCAAGGATTGCCAGAACCATCGTTGCAACCCGAACACGCGGCCATCACTACGGACTCTTCTACTGCGTCCCAGCCGTCCACCCATGCGCTTGCCAGTTCGGCAACATCGGCCAGCAACGGCGGTACGTCGTCGGCGCCACGGCCATGGGTGAAGTCTTGGCGGCCTTGAACGTGAGCCAGCATTTGCGCGTAACCAAGCTCCATGAAACGGCTGTCTTCATCGAACATCCCTGCTGCTTTGGTGTGAGCAACGCGGGCGTCCAGGCCGCGAAGGACCGTAAAGTCCTTGTCCGCTTTCTTGCCGAAAATTCTCGAGTCTTTTTCCATAGTCGCCTCCTTATTTGCCACGCACGAGCGTGCCCACGAAATCCACAATCCAAACTTTCAATGCGAACATGCGCGTGCCGGCTGAATCGGTCACGCCGTAGTGGTGGTGTGCGTGAGCAAGCGCGGCCTGCCCGTGCGCAGCTTCGTCTAGCGCCACCCTTACCCGTTCAATCGTCTTTCTGAACATGCCCCTTTCTCCCAATACACGCCTTGGCGTCTTTTCTTTGCTGACCGGGCCTGAAGATCGTTAGCCCGATCGTGAACGGCTGGAATCGCTGGACTTTGTCTTCGCGGTGTTTGCCGCCAGTCCTGTTAGTCGCCGAGCCCGTGCCGATCTGGATCATGGAGAGAGGAGCGGAAAGGGGCAGGAACGGAAGCCGCAGCCTTGCGCGCAGCGCAAGGACCGGGTGAGTACCTGGCGAAGCGAACCCCTTGGAGGGACGAACGCAGTGATACAGTCGGCGTTTCTAGGGCGCGGGGACTGACAGGGCGCCAGGCTTGCGTGAGATAGCCAGAGAGGCGCAGGCGTGCCGCGCGGCGAGCGCCCCGAGCCCCTAGGGCTCAAATTCGGCCGGAGGCCGTTGGCAAGCGGCAGCGCGCAGCGCCGCAAGGCGCGGAGGCGTAAGCCGACCAACGGGAGGGAAGGATGGAAGCCCCACGGGGGGCAAGACTGGCGGGGTTGGCCAGGCTTGACGCGCAGCGCGACAGCCCGACCCGCAGGCGCAGCCGGAGGGGCACGCCTAATGGGGAGTCGTGATCAGAACATCAGTGCTGAGATTTGGACCCCGGCGGCATCGAGACATTCAGCAAATCCAGGGCCTTATTTGCCCTATCCCGTGCGTCGGCGATAATTTCATTTTGCCGAGCGATGTACTCGTACAGAGCCTTGGGACTATGTTCAGCTTCGACCAAGCCCTGGTCATTGATGATATCCGTACACATATCAACGCACTCGTCGCAGATCGTGAGCGCGCTGGCGCCAGGGCCATTTTCCCGCGCGATCAGCTTCCGGACTTCGTTCTGAGACTTATCGCAAAATGAGCAATGCAGCACGGTCGGCTGCTTTTTTCGCCGGGGGCTCTTTTTATTGTTTTCATCCATTGGGCGCAGGGTCCGCGTCAACGCATCGCTAGGTCAGAGTAGGTGCGCAATCTAGCACAAGCCCTGGCAGTCCGGATGGGTACTTTTCCTAGTTGCGTACCGGCATTCTTGACGCGTATTGCATCCGATAGTTCTTTGAACAGGGAGAGTCACGTTGGATGGAACCATGATCATCAACGGTGTCCGTGCGGCCTACAGGACGATTCAAACGCCGAATGGGAAAGGGGTGATAGCGGAAGTGCAATATGCCGCCAGCGGACCATGGGAGTGCGTCGGTGGGCCCAACACGGTTTTCGCTGACGACGCCTCAGCCCGCCGTGCGATACAAAATCATGTGGCCGCGGACTGGTCTAAGAGGATGAACCCGAGCCGGTGACTCCATGTCCGCGGCACCGGCCATTTTGCCGTAACGAGACAGCCAGGCCGCCAGGCCTGGCTATGCCGTTTCAGCCGTTTCGGTGATGGTCCACCATGCCGGCCAAGTACGCCGCCCGCAATGCCCTCCAAAGAGTCCACACCGGTATTTCGCGATAGTCCTTCGAACGGATCCGCCGAAGTTCGAACGATTCAACGTCCAGGATCTCAAGCCCTATGTTTTCGATGGCCTGCCCTGCGGCCTCGGACAGTTGCGGCATTGCCATGGGTGGTGACTCCGTGCTCAGCTCGCCCAGCACCTTGCTGGCCAGCTCGTTGAGGTTGACTTTCGAATTGGCGATGGCTTGCACCTCGTCGAGAGGCAAGGATTCAATGAATTGCGCCATGCGCCGCTCGCTTTCCCGCGCCGCCAGCGCCGCCCAGGCGCCGCAGGCAGCGATCGCGGACAAGCCGGCCAGGTTGTTGCCTCCGTAGCCTTGCAGGTATGCAATCAGCCCACGCTTCATTTCGCTTTCATCCCGGCTCATGCTGCAATCCTGTCTTGTTTGGCCAGCGCCAGGCGCTGCACGGCGGCGTCGTGATACTTCGGGTCCATTTCGACCCCGTAGAAGCGCCGGCCGGTTTGGCGGGCGGCCACGCACGTCGAGCCGGAGCCAGCGAAGGGGTCTAGAACGATGTCGCGCGGGCGGCTGAAGGTTTCGATCAGCGGCGCCAGGCATTCGACCGGCTTTTGGGTCGGATGATGGCGATTGCCGGTGTACTTCCACGGCATTACGTCGGGCAAGGGCGTGGCCGGCACGGCCGGCTGGCCCTTGGCCAGCAGATAGGCCGACTCGTGCTGGTACGCCAAGAACCGCGCCTTGGATTGGTATTGCTTGGCGAACACGATGTGGCCGACCACACGAAAGCCCGCCGCGCGCCAGGCGGCGAAGAAGCGATCGACGCGGTTCCAGCCGTAGAACGAAATGCAAAACGCATCGTCGCGAAGCACTCGGAACATTTGTGCGAACGCCGGCGTCATCCATTCGTCGGTGCGATCGTTGGCAATGCTCCGGCCGGAGCGGTCCACGTAGTTAACGAGGTACGGCGGATCGGTCAACACTAGGTCGACGCAACGATCTGGCAAGGTGGGAAGGACGGACAGGCAATCGCCCAGGACAACACGACTCATGGTTGGCTCCTTGCGTGCAGCAATGTCAGCCGATCTGCATTGCACTGCACGGGGCAGGCGGGCGCAGCCCACGAAAGCGCGGTCAAGCGACGTGGAATAAATAGCGAACGCAGTGAGCGGTTTATGCCGCGAAAGCCCTTGAAGATGGGGCCGCGGCTACAAAGCCATGCGCAGCGGCCCTAGCGTCCGTGCGGGAGTGGGATGCGACTGTATGCTCCGTGCAGTGCTTGTTGGTCTGCATGTGCCGAAGGTGGCGCGTCGCCGGCGCGCCAGGCCCCGAGAGGGGCCATCGCAACCTCGCTAAAAGAGCGACATCTGGCCAGCGGCAGCAGCTTGGCGGATGGCCTTTGGAATGGCCTGCGGCGGCGCATCGATCTCAGCCGATGGACTGTCGGCCGCCACCTGGTCGACATGGATCTCGTCCATGGCCGCCGGCGCCTGCAGTAGCGCCCGAGCGCCCTCCTCCGCTTCGCGACGGCGAAGCCGCGCGCCCCAGCCGCCCAGGATGTGTGCGGGCGTAAACCACTGCTCCCGGCACTCGCCCGTGAGGCCGTTGCCATGAATCACCACGGCCGGCACGTGCAAGAGCGCCAGCTGAATGAATGTCATATGCACGCAGCGCTGATCGATGTCGATTGCAGTCGCGTGCATGCACTGCTGATGGTTCAGCTGCGCATCGTGCATCGCGTGCGCCGCCGCGATCAACATGCCGCCGGCGCCGCAGGCCGGCTCCAGTACGCGGACGAAACCGTTCGCGCTCGTCTTGTCGACCAGATCCGTGCCATTGCCCATCATCATGTTGCCCATCAGGCGCGACACCTCATAGGGCGTGAAGAATTGCCCGGCGCCAGCGTTGCCCATGTCGAGCATCATGAACGTGCTCCCCAGCACGTCGCCAAAGTCTGCTGCCTGAACCCGGACCTCGTAGGCCATGACCAGGTGCGAGAACGCTTGGACGAGCTGGTCGAGTTCGACTCGCTCGTACTGAGCGATCACCTGCAGGTAGCGCTGTTCGCGCGCCTCGCGCAGCGCCAGATCTGCTCGGGCCAATGCGATCGCGCAGATCTCCACCCAATCGCTCCAGACGCGGTCGATGCCGCGCGTATGCGCAACCTGCCGAATGAGGCTGACGATTTCCTTCTGATGGGCGTCCGCGCTGTTCAGGAATCGGCGTTGTTGTGCATTTGAGGTTTTGGCCATGTGGTCTCTCCGGTTGCCAGGGCGGGAATGCCCGGAACTTGAGAGGCACGGCGCAGCGCAGCGCTCAAGTGTCGAAGACGGCCAGCGGCCGCAAGTGGCGGCGGCGCAGCCGGCGTCGCGCCGCACTTGAACGCGAGAACGCCGTGGCACACTGACCGGGAATGCAGACCCGCCACCCCGTATGGCTTTCAACGGTCCAACTTCAAAGCGCAGCCGTTCCCCTGCAGCGTCACTTAGCAGGGGCGGAGCCACGATGGCCTGATGGCGCTCAGAAGAAGAAAGGCCCGCCGAAGCGGGCCGGAATGGCGTCAATCGATCGCCGCGAAGATGGCATTTGCCTCGGCGTGTTCGCGGGCGAAGTCGCGCAGGGCGTGGTACTTCTCGGCCAGGTCGTCGCTGCGGTACTGGCTGCACAGTTCGCACAGGACGTACAGCGTTGCCACGATGCCGACGGCGTCCGCCGACATGGTCCGGTCGCACCAGTTCATCGGCCATACGATGTGAAGCGTCTCGTAGTCGGCCGGCGCCATGTAGAAGCCGTTCGGGATTTCGTAGTAGTGCCAGTAGCCGCCACGGTAATCCTTGGCCAGGCGATCGAGCCAACCGTAGATCGAGATTTCGCCGCGCAGCATCAGACGGGGGCCAAAGTGTTTGGGAAGGAAGGCCAGGCGCTCGTTATCTGGAACCAGGCGGGCTTCAGTGAGAGTGGCTTGCGTCATGTCGTGCTCCTTGGAAGTGGGTCCCGGCTCGGTGGCGGGACGGGAGCACTGGCGCCCTGCGGAACAAGCGCCGCAGGCAAGGGGACGTGGAATATAAAGCGAGCGCAGCGAGCGGCTATATGCCGCGAAAGCCGCTTGCGTGTGGCGCGCGCAGGGCAAAGATGCGCCCAGGGCCTGACACCTAGCCAGGCCCGCCGCCCAGGTCTCGGCACTGCAGCCGTCACCCCGCATCGTCAAGTACCATGAGACATTGACCCAACCCCTAATTCGAAGGCACTAGATCAGGATGCCCGTATCCTCAGAAAAGCTAACACTGGTCAAGTCGAGACTAATGTTGGCCCAGCGCATTCTGGAAGACTCCGATCTCCTGCCCGGAGCCGACGCCATCAGTTATGGCACTCATGAAAGACATGAGCGAGAAGCGCTCGTTGTGTACCTGTTGCTGACGTGCTTTGATACGCTAGGCCAGGCGGAAGAGTATTTGCCGTTCAGAAACTGGATAAGCAGTAAGCAGGAAAGACACCTTCACGAGGTCGCAAAAGCCCTTGCGGATGAACCGGAGATGGTCGCGCAAGGTCCGACACAAGCGACCCAGGCCCTGCTTGCGCGTCACACCGAGTTATATGGCGTAGGTAATGCCTTTCGCAACGGAATCAACTATCTCGAGGAAGGCGCGAGGAATTGGCTGTTCTCGTCCATTTCAGTGGGCAAACTTCCCGAAGAAGCGCGAGTAAATACCCACACAAGCTACCCATCGATACCCCTCGAGAATCAGGCGGTCGAACATGAGCTGAAGACTACATACTTGTACAAGCTACGCAACGAATTCACCCACGAACTGAGCCAGCGTCAGTTTTGCTCTACGCCTCAAAATTCGTTTATCGCGCGACAGTTGCTGCGACTCCCCCCCGACGACACTACGCATATCGCGTCCTGGCTCGCAGCTGTGACTGCCAGCGGGCTTGTCCAGTGCGGTGGATCTCATCATGAACGCCGCGGATCCAAGTATGGGCTTATTTCTTACACGGTTAGCGATTGGCCCTTCGTGCTCTTTGAAGTCCTCTATTCTGCGATAGGTGTCCCGTTTTCGCGAACATCCATCAAGCTCAATTTCTTCATCTTGGACTCAAGCCGAGGCGTTGATACCGTCAGCATGCAGATCCTGCCATCGGTCTCGTTCGCGCAGCTCCCTACAACACTACAAGCCCTCGGAGCACATATGGCGTCCTGGCCCTGATCTCGTCCTTCAGACGCGAACCCGCCCTTGTGGGCTGAAGATGTCCCGCCGGCATTTCGACGTGCGCACGTATGTACTACCGCCACATTTATCTCGCAAGGGGCAATCGATGTGTAATCGATTCGTCCAGGAGTCAGATCCGCAGGATTACCTCGAGCGGATCTTGACCCACCAAAGTCAGGCCTTCGCGGCCCCAGCGGGGCCGCAATTCAACATACCTCCGGGCACGCGCCCGCTGACTGCTCTGCGTCGAGCCGATGTCCCCACACTGTCCTGTAGCCAGGTAGGTCTGGTGGTTGTAACCTAGGCAGTCACACTTCCCATGACCTCACTATGGCAACCGATGATCTAACCCGCATAGAAACTGTCGAAAATGCCCAAGGGGTTGCCACTGCATGGGCACACGAACGCCGCCTTGCGGTTCGTGATTTCGATGAGTTTGCAAGGGATTGGTTTTTGCGGGCAGCGCCTGAGAACCGGGTGCGAATAAATCTGCGGGCGACCCTGGAATCGTTTCATTCGGTCTGCAAGCACTATGAGACCGAATGGGCGACAAATGTTGCTCTCCTTGCCGACTTGACGAGCAGTTGGAATCTGGAGACGGTCAAACACCTGGCGGTATTTAACGTTGCGGGTATTGCAGGCGCAGCGGCCCTTCTGACAAATCCTGCATACGCAAGTCAGATAGCCACGAAGCTAGCCCTACCCCTCTTCGCTGGCGGGCTGATAGCCGCTCTCTTAAATTTCTGGACGAATACTCGGGGGAATGCCCTGGCCTATAGGCACGCCTTAAAGCAGCGACGTGCTGCCACCTCTGCTAGAGAATGGAAAGACGTCGGCGCTTTTTTGGAAGAATTCAAGGGGAAATTCACCCCCACGGACTGGTTTTCGATTGCCGAAAGAGTGGGATGGTCTTCCGCAGCATTCGGCCTTGCAGGCGTAGCCTGCTTGGGTGTGTCCCTCATGTAACTTGGCGTCGCTTCTGCAAAACCCACGGCCAACATGACATGCAAGGAAGGCGGTCGAAATGTGCAGCCACTATCAAACCCTGAAGGACGCCGAGCTTCTGCTCAAGAAGTTCGGCGTGCGCGAGAAGCCGGCCGCCGTCGGCAAGTACGATATCTGGCCGCGCTACCAGGGCGTGTTCGTGCGCCGGCCGGTGGAACATGACGCCGGCGACGAGGCAGTGCCAGAGCGGGAGGCCGTGGCCGGCCGCTGGGGTCTGATCAGCGCCATGACGAAAGCTGATGGCCTGGACAACGCCGGCAAGCTGTCCACATTCAACGCACGCAGCGAGACAGCGCCAAAATCCTTCACGTTCGGGAATGCGTGGCGCCGAGCACAGCATTGCATCATTCCGGCCGACGCCATCTTCGAACCCGATTGGCGATCCGGCGTCGCGGTGGCTACGCGCTTCACACGGGACGATGGCGCGACGCTGGGCATTGCCGGTCTGTGGGATCGGTGGCGCGACGCCGCAGGCCAGATTCAAGAGAGTTACACCATGCTAACCATCAACGCGGACGAGGATCCACTGTTCCAGGACTACCACCAGGCGAGCAAGGAAAAGCGCATGGTCGTCATCCTGCCAGAGGGCGCGTACGGCGACTGGCTGACGGCGCCGGTTGGTGATACCCGCGATTTCCTGGTGACCTTTCCGGCTGATCGCTTGATAGCAGAAGCGCAGATCCAGTAGCCCTACCCCAATTTTTGCTTGTAGAGATCCTGCGCCGCCGCGAGCGAAGCACGCATGCCGTAGAGCGTGCCCCTGTCACCGTGGCTAAACCAGAGTTCGTACTGCCACATGCCCTCGACATAAACGCGGCAGATCGTCCAGCCGGGCGGGCCCTGCCAGTAGTAGTCGCCCTTCTGCATCCACTCCCCAGCGTCGGCCATGTTCCGTTCCCATCGCCCCGGAAACAGGGCCGAATTGCGCGAATTCTAGGCTTGTTTATACTGTATATCCATACAGTATTTTGACAGAAGATCATGCTCTGCTCCGTCACCCGCACCCACTACTTTGGCGAGAAGCGCCACGACCGTGACCCCGGCCCGACCATCATCGGTACCGTTCGCATGTACTCCATAATGCGAGACGACATGAAGAGGTACATCCGAGTCATGACCATGGACGGACTGCAGAAATTCGGTGCTACCGAGAAGGGAGCCATCCCCGACCTGCTGCAGCCGGAACTGCTGACGTTCTCTTCCGACAGGGGGATGATGGTCTGTGGATTCGAAGAGATCGACGGGCGACGCTTCTACCAGGGTTGGTGGATGCAGTGGGTCAGCTCATGATTTGCGACGAAGGGGGAATCCTGACGGAACGCGACAAAACCAGGATTTAGCAGCTAAACAGTTCGAAGTCCGCTTGGGCTGGCAGCTTCTTAGACATAGCATGTGATGGTTGAACCCAGGAACATCTTAGTGGCCACATTGCTCCGTCTTCCTTGCTACGCCGCATATGCATTCGCCGCACTGCTCGGTTACCTGACCTATCACCTTTTTGAAAGACCGTTCATGGTAGTGTCGTCGGCGTTTTCCAGAACGCCTCTCGGCCGCCAGACATTCATCCTCGCCAGCCATTCTCCATTGGGCCTGCGGCACATGTTCTGGATACTCTTGATCGCTTTCCTAGGCATCGAGTTCATTTCCCTGTCGGCCAAAGCAGTCTTCGATCCCCTCTGGCTGCTGCTCGCGGTGCTGCTGGTGCTCCTCGTTTTTAGCTACAGCGGGCGAGTTTTGACCGTGGCTAACAGTGGGGGGAGAAGGTGGAACGTCCATCTAAACGTCCTGCGGACGCGAAGACAAAGTAGCGCCGTTCAGTGGAGAGGCGCCTTTGCCGATCTGGACTCCATAGCGCACATGGCACGCGCCGGAAGGTTAAATACTCTGAAGTTGGAATCGACATTGTTGGTTAGCGACGCGACAGCTCAACGGCTGAAGCGAAAGCTGGAAAGAATATTTTCAAAGCACGGCTTAGTAGCCAACGTGGTAATCAACAAGCCTCGTGCGCTCGGCATCGTGGGCTCCGGTTTCATTCATGTTTTGCTGGCACGGCAGCGGCAACTGAAAGCACATCGCATTGTCCATCATGCCCCACTCGACTTGATGACAAGGATGATCGAAGTCGAGCTATCGCAGGCGCCGCGCTCATTGCGCGGCACAGAGGTCGCGGATTAGCCATATGGGTGTTTAGGCCATCTGATGCAAGCGATGATCGATGGGGGTCGGTGGGTATGTGAAATCCGGGAAGCCGTTTGCCCATGGCCCGGACGAAACACGCCGGGCGGTTGCGCATCGCTCATCCGCATATTCATGGGTTCGGACAACACATCTATTTCGTCTTCCTGTGTGGTGACGTGATCAGCGGCGATTTATCGCCAACACCCAATGCGCCGAACTTGCATCCAAGCAAACGACAAGAAAAAGTGACGCATAGATTGACGCGCTCAGAGTATCCTTCTTCGCGATTGCATTCAGCACATCCAGGAGACTGCTAGTGAACACACCCGCAACCAAAAAGGCGGCAAAGGCTGCGAAAGCAGCGAAATCGATACCAACAGCGACGTCCGGTGCGAGTAACAAAGTCGTTCGATTGGAGCCCAGAAAGAAAACGCTGCGCCGCTTGTATGCTCTTTCGGGGAATCGTTGCGCCTTCTATGCGTGTGAGCGTGCCATCCTAAACATTGACGGAATCTTCGTCGCTCAGGTATGTCATATTGAAGCGGCCAGTCCGGAGGGGCAGCGCTTCAATGCGGCAATGACCAATGAACAACGTGCGCATGAAGCAAACTTGCTCCTTCTCTGCTATGAGCATCACCGAGTCACCGACGATGTCACGAAGTACCCGGTTGAACGCATGCAGCAGATCAAGCGCGATCATGAAGCGAAATTCGCCGATGCTGCGGGAAAGATCAGATCCAGAATCGTCGACCACACAACGCTCGAGACGGTGAAAGAAGCTGCCAATCTAGAAGCACTTTGGGCTGAGATTGGAGCGCCGGCCGACGACGATCATGACCCGGCGGAATCTCTTGCCGAGCTTGGAAAAGTTGTGCGCGCGCTCAAGAGGCTGCCGATACAGACACGGCAGCTCTTCGCGATCGCCGTCGATCGGAGCAAAATTGATCGGCCAAGTGGATCGCGATATGTATCCGTTTCCTTGCTTAAGCTGGTGACCGAACTAAGCATGACTGCTCTTCGCAATCACATCGCGATCCTCGATGAAGCCAAGTTAGTTGGCGAGGCAGACCCCGGTGAACAATTTCGAGAGCAGCGCATACTCATCCAAACATCGCCAGAAAGCTGGGATTTCTGGACAAAATTGAAGAAATTTTGCAAAAAAAGAGAGTTGCCTCTCAAACTATTCATAGAGGATCTGGATTTTTCTAGCCTTGCCCATTAGCAGCTCTTTATCAGCACGGCTGTGTAGATTCCATCTGTCAAAATGAGATTTGCGTGGGGCCGGTGGGTATGTGGGAGAAGCCCGGGTGGCCGGTGGGCATACCCTGTGGTCAAGCGCGTGGTCAGGCGGCGCCTGTCCACCGTTTGTCCATCAGCGGTCGTCCACGGGCCGAGCACAGCGAGTCGGGCGGTCGCGAAGCGATCATCCACATATCCACGGGTTCGGATAAACGTATTTTGAAGTTGGTGTTTAGCGGCTAAACAGAGCCGAAGGCTCGCAATCGGCCACTTTAGGTCATTCACCAGTGCCCACTTCGGGCGAGAGCAGCGGTATATTGAGCGGTATCGAGGTCGACTAGAACTTATCAAACACGACCACCATCCGATGCCCTAGGACTTTTCCCAGCTCTACAGCCAATGCGTCGTCTATGCAGGGTCCGTCGAACCCAAACGCGAGGTTCCCCAATCCCCACGCCAGCGGTAAAAATCGCCATTGAGTGATACTGTCCGATTGTCGACAACTTGGGCATTCTAGCGAGCCACGTTCCCCCGAATACCAGGCGGAAATCATTTCTTGCCACGGGAGAGATGCGGCATCATGCTCTGCGGAGCAGCACGGGCAGCCCAGCACCTCCACCGTCTGCGGTCCAGCGTTGTAGACGCGCCGCCCCACGATTGCGCCTATCCCGTTTCTGCTCTGCTCATTTACCCATTTGGCCCACCGAGCGATACCCGGGCCAGGTGCGTGGCTGACCGGGGAAAAGGCGACTTCGGCCCCAGGCGAGGGAATAGCAATGCACATTGCTTCCATCCAACTCATGCCGCTCTTGGCGAATGCGGGCGCTTCTTCCAGGGTGACATCGAGATCAACGATGTAGATGGGTGAGTCGCTCATTGGATGATGAAATTCGATACGTGGTTTCGTGGACACTGCGTGCCAGTATATTTATTAAGTCGACATGGTACGAATCACCTTCCGTATCCACCTTCCGCTCCGGGCCAAGCAGGCCTAAGAAGATATCGGAAGTTGGGACGCTCACTGACTACGGCCACTGTGTGCATGCGTCCATATTCGTCAATCCCGTATTGTCGGCAACGGGTCGAGGGTTGCCGCCCTTCAACGAAAGCGTTCGTACGAGTAGACATCTGAGAACGCGAACCGGCGCCATTGAGGCGCTCGTCGCATGAAAGAATGGCCAGCTTTCCGTGCTGACACTGTGGTCGGCATGGAAACCTTCTGCTGATAGAAGCTCCTTCTTCTCGCGCCTCCCGGGCCTGTCGGTCTACGACATCGTGCGGCAGGCCGTGCTGACGACGCAGCCGTAGCAATTGCACCTTTATTACGGTCATTGCCTTGACCCCTTCCAAAGTCGCAGCTATCTGCTCGCTACCGGCCTCTCAACTGAACGAACCTTGTCGAGAGTTGGCCTGACAGCCCTTATTTGGTAAAAGCAACGTTGATCAGAACCTGAGAATCGATGGCTACCATGTCCGAACCCTATTCGGCCTTTCTCAACCTCCAGATGTCCCGCGAGAATCTTGCCAGATGGCTCGCTGCCCCGGCGCCGGCGGCATCAAGATGGTCGGACTGGCGTTCCATCGGCGGCCAGTGGTATCTCTCCGAAGGCAAGGATCTGGCTGCCTCCAGCAGTCAGGATCTGGGCACGCTCATTTCGGAATGCGACGCCATGCTGGCTCGCCATCCGGACAACCGCGCGGCGCTGGGGGCCATCCTGAAATCCGCAGAGGCCGAGAACATCAAAGTTGCGGCCTACGATCGTACAGGAACGTGCTTCGTTGCAGGCTCGCTGACCTATTCCGAAAACCTCTACGACCTCATCGTCTTTTTTTCGATAGCGCGCGGAGCGGCCGATTTTTTCGAGGCGGATGGTCGTGGCCTTGCAGTGGTTCACGACTATCTCTGGGGCGAGGAAGACGAACGAGAAACGGTGGCTGCGCTGGAACTCGCCGGAAACGGCGGCTCCGTATTCCTGGCGTCCGAAGAACTCGGCCAAGCCGCTCGCGCATTCGAGGCCATGGTGGACGCGATGCTGGAAGGCAAAGAGGATCCGGAGTTCCACCCGCGCAATCAACTCGACCATCTTTGAGACCAGACCTGCGTCCAGCAGGGACAACAGAGTGCACACGACAGGGCCGCCAGGCGGGCCAAAGAGGTAAAATTTCCAATGCGATTACTGCCACTGGTTATCATGCTGTCCGCTTGCTCGGTCTGCCAGGCGCAGGGAACCAGGACCTGGCACTTTACTGGTGCCGAGCTGGCCGCGGCCCTTGAAGGCCGGATGCCCTCGGAGCTCCGAGAGGCATCGCTTCGCCGCCAATTTGCTTCCTCCTATGCGCAGGCCTACGTCGTCGGCATCGCCGACCAGACACAGGGCACGGTCTGGTGCCCCCCCACAGGCGTCCTTCCTCACGAATTGAAGGACAGGGTGTACAGCTACTTGTCCACGCTGCAAGCCAGCCGTCTCGAGGAAAATGCCGGCCCGCTAGTAAGCGAGGCACTCCATCAGTCTTTCGCTTGCCGGTAGAGTCATCCCCGCCAATACGGCCCACCCGGCTGAACTAAGACCGGAATGAGTGCGTGCGTTCTGTCGCACGGTAACTGTCGATGATTCCGAGCGGCTGCTGACATCGGCGCGCGCAAAAGCCCGGCGCGCCCGCTCCGTATTGCAATTGCGGCAAAGCCAGACCGAGCTTGTCAATTCGATGCGATCAGCGCCGTGTCAAAGTCACTGGCCATCCGCGCGTCGTAGTGTCTCTTCGGTGACCCCAGCGGTGAGCAACGTATTGACAAGTTGCACCGCATGGTCACGTTGAGAGGGTGCCATGTCGGTGGCGAGCCTATCGCGATACTGCATCATCTCCTCGTCCGGCGAGGGAACGACGCTGATCAATGCGAAGGCGGTCGCCAAGTTGCGCGCCACGCCGCGTCCTTCGGCATACATAACCCCAAGGCTGAACGTCGCCAAGCGGTGGCCCTGCGTGGCCGCCTGGCGCATCAGGCGCACGGCCTTTGCATCGTCCTGCGCCACGTCGTCGCCGTTGGCATACATCACGGCAAGATTGAACTGTGCCCGTGGGTAGCCCTGGTGGGCGGCCTTCGTGTACCAGTCCCGAGCCGATGCAATACTGCGCGGCACGCCGCGCCCGAAGTCGTATTGCTGCGCCAGGTTGTACTGCGCCGTCTCAAGCCCTTGATCGGCCGCCCGGCGGAACCACTGCACGGCTTGCGACTCGTCCTTCGGCACGCCTCGTCCTTGCTGATATAGCGTGCCCAGCGTGTCCTGGGCCGGCGCATGGCCCTGATCCGCGGCCTTGCGCAGCCACTGCGCCGCCTGCGAATCATCCTGGGGCACGCCACGGCCGGAAAGGTACGCCCCACCCATCCGATCCTGCGCGGCAGCGTTTCCCTGGTCGGCGGCCTTGCGCCACCACTGCACGGCGAGCGCATCGTCCTGGGGGACGCCGGTGCCGGTGAAATACATCGCGCCGAGATTGTTCTGCGCCTTGGCCAGCCCCTGTTCTGCGGCGCGGCCAAACCACTCGACCGCCTTACCGGCATCCGGCGCCGTGGCGAGTCCGTGCGCGTAGATGGCGCCCAGGTTGTTCTGCGCCTCCGCATGACCTTGGGCCGCCGCCAAGGCGAACCAGTGCATGGCCTGGGCACCGTCCCGCTGCGTGGACGGACCGTCGAAAAAATGGTCGCCCAGCTGGTATTGCGCTTCGGCATTGCCCTGCGCTGCGGCCTTGCTCCACCACTGCAACGCCAGGTCATCCCGGCGCGCCACCCCGTGGCCGCGAGCGTACATCTGGCCAAGCATGGTTTGCGCTTCGGCATTGCCTTGGACGGCGGCCTTCTCGCACCATTGCGCGGCGAGCGCGTCGTCCTGCGGCACGCCGCGGCCGTTGGCATACATGACGCCCAGATTGAACTGCGCGCCTGCTTCGCCCTGCTCGGCAGCACGGCGAAGCCACGATACTGTGAGCGCGTCGTCTTTTTCCCCACCCTGCGCATTCGCGTACATGAGGCCCAAGCCATATTGGGCCTTGGCATGGCCCGCTTCGGCCAAGGGGCGCCACTTTTCCCGCGCATTGCCGTAGTCGCCGGCGCTGTAGTCCGCATAGCCCTGCTTGAATCGATCGTCCTGGCTGTCTTGCGCCCGAACAGCCATTGGTGCGCAGCACAATGCCAAGAACAACACCGCAGCCCGAAATCGCGTCGCGCGGCCAGGATGTCGCTGCCGCCAGCTGAGCCTGCCAGCCATGTTGGCGATTGAACGAACCGGTAAACTCAAAGCCATACCATCTCCTGAAAATGCTGGCCACAGGCAATGCGGAAGGACGCTTGGCATTGCGCCGCGCCGGAAGCGTGAACCACAGGCGGGACGCAATTATCCGGGCCCTCGGGACTCTGCGTGGCGCGCGGCAATCCATGACAATGTCCCGGAGTCGGCACCTCCAGACTCCACGACTTCGATGCCGGCCATCATCAATCCATAGCCGTGCTCCTCATCCCAGGCACAGCGGAAATCCAGGCCGATATAAGGCGCGCCGTCGACGGGATGAAACGTAATGCTATTCAGACGGACCAGCTTTCGCACGATGTCCTCGTCCCAATGCCGAGGCAAGCGGAAGGCGTCATCGCTTAACACGATGCCCTCCTGCTCGGCACGCAGGCGTGGCAAATCCGCCAGCATCGCGTCCATCACCGCCCGGTAGAACGCCGCGTCGTGGGCCAACAACCATTGGGCCGCCGCAGTCATCATCAGCTCCGGCCGTTCGCCGGTGCCATCGTCGTTCTCGAACAAGGCGATGACCTCGCCAGGTTCCGCAATGCGGTCATCGCGGGCGTAGCCCTTGGATGGCGCGAGGGAGTCGACGCCGCGCAATCGCGACGTGGCGGGAAGCGGCAACGCCGTCAGCCATACGCGCCAGCCTTTTTTCTGCCCATAGAGCGCAGGCAGGCCCGGCACGGAAAGCGGCACATAGTCTGGTGGAATCTGCTCAATATTCATCGAATCGCTCCTTTCATCTAGGTCGAGGCGTGCGCCGGCCCTAATCGCCAGCCACGGCTGTCAAGGCAGCCAGCGCCGCCACCAAGGCCACGTCGGCGCCGACCGGCGCGCTCGTCACCGTCGTACGCATTCGTTGTGCCAGGGTGCTGTTGAAATCGGCCGCAAGGTCGGCGCGCACCGTGATCCGCCGACTGGCATTGTCGAGCAGCATGTCCGGCGATACTCCCTCTTCCGGTCGGGCGCCGTTGGCGCGGTGGACGCGAGCGGTGGTAATTACCGGCGCGTCTGGATCGCGTTGTGCAATCCGGTGAGTTTCGCCAGGAAAGCGCCATAGCCGTACGCTTCGCCCGGCGCGGCCGCTGGCGTCGAGGTGGGCGTGGTCCGCAACACCGTCCAGCCATGAGCGGCGAGATGATCCAGGAAGCGTTGTGGCTGCGATGTCATGTCGGTTTCCTCGGATGGGGTATCTATGATATTGCAGTCTTCAGGACCGAATGGATGACGAACCGGTCCATCTCGCCTTCAGGCAGGTAGGGCTCGGCCCGCAAGGTCATGGTGCGCCCCGCGAAACGCTCATCGGCCTCGTCCAGCATGCGCACGCCGGTAATCGGATCGGCGATGCAGAAGCCCTCCACCGACATGGCAAGTTTGTCGAAGGCCGCCTCTGTGGCGGCGTAGCGCCCGGGGCCACCGTTCAAGCGCTCAAGCAACGCTAACGCCTCCCGCGCGCCGAGCGACAGTACGTCCTTGCCATCAAGAAATAGCGGACGCTGATTCTGGGCCGGCATGATTTCGGCCAGACGCTCAGCCTGGTATCCCAGTATGAGGCCCGGATTGCCGCGCGTTTCGGTCACGCTGTCAGCGGAAGGGCCGCTTTGCGTATAGACGCTGATGAACGCCTGCTTTTCCTCGTCGCTCATCGCGTCGCCGAACTTCTCCAGCGTGTCGCGCAGGAGATCATCCGAAACTCTATTGTTGCCACGCACGGTAACGGCGCCGTACGTGCCGGACAGCGCATTCACCTGCGCCGCGGACATGCCGAATTTGAGTTTCCCCAGCCCCTTGCCGGGAAAAACAGTCCAGTCGCTTTCTGCGGCCATCTCAATCCCTACGTAGTCATTAACCGGCATGGCACGGCCCGAGGCTGCTGCCCCCTCCGCGCTCGGGCCCATGCGAACCGGCGAACATCCGGCGCCTATTGTGTGCACGGATAAGCCGTTCCCAAGGCTTGCGCCACCACCTTTGCAGCGGTTTCGGCCAGAAGCCGCCGTTCGGCGCAGATGAGAGAGCGTCAGCGCGCCGGGCGCGTGCCCATGGCCGTGAGCACGCCCAAACCGATAAATGATGTTCCCGCGAGCCGGTTACCCCAGCGACCGCTCCATGCAGCCCGTCTTAGGCGCGGAGCGACGAGACTTGCCATTAGCACGTAAAGGACGTCGGTGCAGCACGCGATCCCCACGAAAACACCCCCGAGCGCAACGGTCTGCATCAGTGGGTTGCCGTGAGCGTCCATGAACTGCGGCAGGAAGGCGGCGAAGAACAAGGTGGTTTTCGGGTTCAGCAGCGCGACCATGAAGCCATCTCGAAAGACGCGCCGCAACGGCTGCGCCAGCACCTGTGGCGTTGCGTCGGTGACTGGCAACGCCGTCCTCCACATCCGGATCCCCAGATACACGAGGTAGGCGGCGCCGGCCCATTTCACGGTGGTAAAAGCGGCTGATGACACGGCAAATACGGCGGCCAGCCCGAGCGCGGCTCCCAATGCATTGGAGAGATTGCCAAGCGCGACGCCCAGTACAGATGCAAGACCGCATGCGCGACCCTGCGCCAAAGTACGGGCCACGATGTAGACGACCGCGGGTCCGGGGGTGATAGCCAACATCAGGCTAGCGCCCACAAAAGCCAGGAGCAAAGGCATGTCGGGAAGCATACGAACTCCAAATGTGAGGTGACAATTATCGTTACACCACTTCAATTTACAAGGAATCATCCTGCAGGGTACTTGCATATAGGATGCCTTGCACCTGTCTTGCAGGCGCAAGTTGCAAGGTCAGCTTCGGGTCGACAACGGTCATTCCTAACGGGTGGCCGAGCCCGCTAAGTGCAACCTGGCACGGGATACACGATGAACGCGACCACCTCTCTCGCCGAACTCGATGCTTGCCGGGCCATGATAGTTGGCGGGCGCCGCTGCGCCGCCCATTACCACCATGGCATATTCCGGCCAATCATCTATGCTGAATGACCATCCAGAAACCGCTCGGCATCCAACGCCGCCATCGACCCGAAGCCGGCGGAGGTAATCGCCTGACGGTAGTGCTGGTCGGCCACGTCCCCAGCGGCGAAGACGCCCTCAATGGATGTCTGAGTCGCATTGCCGCGCAGGCCAGAGCTGATTTCCAAGTATCCGTTGTTCATCGCCAATTGGCCGTCGAACAAGCTGGTATTAGGACTGTGGCCAACCGCCACAAAGAACCCATGGGCGTCGATATCGCGGGTACTGCCATCCTGGACGGATTTGACGCGAACTCCCGTCACGCCCGCATCGTTGCCCAGCACTTCGCAAACCTCATGGTTCCACACCATCTCGATCGTGCCTTCCGCCACCTTCGTGAGTAGTTTGTCCTGCGTGATCTTCTCCGCCTTGAGCCTATCGCGGCGGTGTACCAAATAGACCTTGCGGGCGATGTTTGACAGGTACAGCGCCTCCTCGACGGCGGTGTTGCCACCACCCACCACGACTACGTCTTCGCCGCGATAGAAGAAGCCATCGCACGTTGCGCAGGCTGAAACGCCGCGCCCCATGAATGCCTCCTCCGACGGAATGCCCAGATACTTGGCGGTCGCGCCGGTAGATATGATCAGCGCATCAGCGGTGTACTCGCCGCTGTCGCCTGTAAGCGTGAACGGGCGCTGTGCCAAATCCGCGGTATGGATGTGGTCAAAGACCACCTCGGTCTCAAAGCGCTCAGCATGGCTTTGCATACGGGCCATCAGATCCGGCCCCGTCAGGCCATGCATATCGCCAGGCCAATTGTCGACCTCGGTGGTGGTCGTCAGCTGCCCGCCCGGCTGCAAGCCCGTAATCAGCAGCGGCTTCAGGTTGGCACGGGCCGCGTAGACCGCAGCAGTCCAGCCTGCGGGACCCGAGCCCAAAATAATCAGCTTCCGATGGTTCTTCATACCGTCATTCATGATGAGTCCTTTTGCCTGAGTTCGTATTTGCGCAAGGGGCCAGTCCGTTTCCAATCGGCGTTTCTGACGGATCAGCCCCGCAACCCATGAACCGCCCAGGCAATCAGCCGGGACGGCCGCTTCCCCCCCTATCAGTCCTCGCACCACCGGTATAGGTCAACGCGCCCAGCACGATCGCAACTAGCAACAGCGCGGGCACGTCACCCAACATATGCCCCATGTGCGAACCAGGGCTGTAGGACTGAACCGCCATGATCAAGCCGTGCACGACACTCGACCATATCGCGAAGTCGATCAGCGACCGATTCGCCATCGGATCGCGTGAAGCGCGGATCAGCAACACCCCGAGCGTTGCGTACATGCCCACAATCATCATGAAGTAGTGAGAAGAGGCAGGCGGCCCTTCATGCCACATCCATCCCGACGGCCATACGACCGCCAGCGGATAAATCAAGCAAAATATGACCCCGATAACAAGAAGGGCGATCTTCAGAAGTTTCAAACGGGACGTCGACATTTTTTTCTCCGGTAGCCGAGCGTATTAACTCACTCGGGTTTTAAGATCCATTCACGCGGCAGGGCATACGCCCGATTACGCCTACGACACCAAGGCGTAAGCCTCTTGCTGCTCCTGACTGAACTTTGTCCGCACCCAGCGTGAGATCTCACGTGCGGACAAATTTCCCAGGTACCGGCCAAGCTCCCGGCCGTACTCGCCATACAACACGATCATTGGCACAGCTGCGACCTTCAACGAGTTCAGCAGTTGGGAATCCGTGGCAGCATTGACTTTCACAACTCGAACGTGCCCGCCAAAATCTTCAGCAGCCTTTTCAACTGCGGGCCCCATCGTCGTGCACGGGGGGCACCACGGCGCTCCGATGTAAAGCAGAATCGGAACGTTGCTCGAGCGTGCCAAACGGTTAAATGCCGTGGCATCCAGCTCCTCTACTTTCCCGACCCAAGATGGCACGGTCATGTTCATCGCCTCACCTTTTCAACTGGCAGCTGGCCTCGCTGAGGCCGGCCGCTTGGCTATGTGACTAACGCGTCTTATACGAATGCAGCCAGTTCCGCACGCAACGCCTGCTTCGGCATCGCTCCGAGGAGCTCCTTGGCGACATTCCCGTCCACGAAAACCTTTAATGCCGGGATGGACCGTACGCCATATCGCCGCGCCAGTTCGGGATGCTCGTCGATGTCAACCTTGACCACCTGCAGCTTGCCAGCGAGTTCGTCGGAAAGCTCCTCCAATGAAGGGGCGATGGCTCGGCAAGGCGGACACCAAGGCGCCCAGAAATCGACCAAGACCGGCGTCTTGCTCTGAATGACATCAACTTCGAAATCACTAGTGGTGGTGTTACGGGTAGCCATTTGGAACCTCCATAAAACGCGATTGCTTAATGCACTGATTAGTTGATTGCAGCGAGACTTCCGCTGGACTCGAAAGTCGGGTAATCGGTGTAGCCCTTGGCTCCAATCACCCCGTAGAACGTGGACCGGTCAGCCTCTGCGAGTGGCCACCCGTTCTTCATGCGCTCCACCAGATCGGGGTTAGCGATGTATGCCGTGCCGAACGCGATCAAATCAAGCTCTCCTTTTGCAAGCTCAGCGTCGGCCAGATCCTTGGTAAAACCACCAGCGCCGATCAGAGTGCCCTGGTACGCCTTACGGAAGGCGGCACCAAAGCCAGCGGGCGTGCCCGCGGCCGAAATAGTCGTCTGATAGTTCAGGTGGACAAATGCCAAAGTTCTATCGTTCAAAGCTGCAGCCATGCTGGCCCACGCTTCTTCCTCGCCTTCAAAGGCCTCCATGTCATAGATACGGCCGAACGGTGAGACACGCACACCCACCTTTTCACCGCCGATCTCGTCCGCCAGCGCATCAAGCGTCTCCAGCAAGAAGCGTTGGCGATTGGCGATGGAGCCTCCGTATTTATCGGTGCGGGTGTTCATTGCACTACTCAGGAACTGATCAAACAAGAACGCGTTGGCCGCCATCACTTCGACCCCATCAAAGCCAGCATCCATGGCGCATCGAGCAGAGGCAACAAAGTCCTGGATGACGCGACCCACTTCGTCTGTGGAAAGCGCGCGCGGCTTGCTAGGCAAAACCGGACCTTCTTTGCCCGGCTCTACCCATGCATAAACCATGGTCGACGTCGCCGGCACCTCGCCTGAAGACACCGGCGCGCCATTTCCCGGCTGAGTGGAATAGTGAGACAGACGGCCTACGTGCCAAAGCTGAGCGAAGATCTTGCCGCCCTTCTCATGCACAGCGTCAGTCACCTTCCGCCATCCTTGGACCTGCTCGTCGGTGTACAAGCCGGGCGTATACAAATAGCCGCGGCCTTCCTCGGAAACTGGCAGACCTTCCGTAATAATCAAGCCCGCCGACGCGCGCTGCGCGTAGTAGAGAGCAGTCAGGTCATCAGGGATGTTCTCGGGCGTCCGAGTCCGTGTCATCGGCGCCATGACGACACGGTTGGCCAGTTGCAGACCGGAGAGATCGTAGGGGGTAAAAAGTTTGCTCATGATGCGTTTCTCGATTGGGATGCAACCCCGTTCGGAGCTGCTAGTTGCAATGCGTGTGTGATGCAGTCCGGCCTTAGCCTTCCAAGACTTCCAGCGTGGAGACGACTCGAATGGCCTTGGAGAAGTTGGCGCGGTTTACCGACGTCTTGCTCACCACATCGTGAAGTTCCTCCAGGCGTTCGCGCGGGGCGTCGGCGTGCAGGCGAACGACATAGCTCACTTCGTCGTAGCCGGGGTTCACGGTTTCGTCTAACCCGAGGAACCCGCGCAGATCCAGCTCGCCTTCGGTCTCAATCTCCAGGCTGTGCAGCGTGATTCCCATCGCCGCGGCGTTGACCACGTAGCCGACCGTCAAGCAGGCATTAAGCGCTGCCATCAACAGTTCTTGCGGATTAGGCGCGGAGTTCTGACCGAGCAATTCGTTCGGTTCATCAGCCGCGATTTCGAAGTTGCGTTCGTACTTCACTCCACTGAGCGAATAGTGGCTTACCGTTGCGACCGAGCGGGTCTGGCCGGCCCATTTCGTCTTGACGTTGAAGCGGGCATTCCGCTTGGAAGCGTCCTCGGCTATGCCTTTTGCGAACTGCTGAAGCGCGGCGACATCGATACCATTGGGCATGTTGGTCATTTCAATATTCCTTTCTGATTACGCGTATGTACGCAAGAGGTCGCGCGGTGCCGGATGGCGCCGTTTGATCCAGTTGATTGATGCGATAAGTTCAAGTGGTGAATTAGTAGGAACAGCCATCAATGCCGCAGCTCCCACCTTCTGCAACACCGGTAATTTCTTCGGGCGCCTCGCGCGCGGCATCTAGAATTGCTCGCTCGAAAACACTGACGTCTCGCGCACCGGACACAAAGGCGCTGTCGTTGAATAGAAACAACGGAACACCATTGGCAATGCGGCTCGCCCTACTCTCGTCAAGTTGAATTTCGGCGGCGATACGAGCGGATTCGAGGTCGAATGACGTGTCGGTAACGCCAACTTCTTTGGCCAACGAAATCAGCACATCCCGATCAAAAATATCGAGTCCGTCTGTTGTTCCAGCCTTGTACAGGCGCTCCATCAACCGCTGCGCGAGTAGTGGATCGCCAATGTTCTTGAGCAGTGCATGCGCTTTAGTCGTGTCTCCAAAACGCATGGCGTCGAAGTTGTAGACGAGGCCTTCCATAAGACCATTGGCGCTGACCGCCTCCATCATCCGATGCGCAGCAGCGGCGCCGCCAAGCTTCTGCTGCAGGGCGGTCTTGTAGTCCATCGGAAGCACGTCCTTGGCAAGACGGTAGGCACGGTGGCTCACCACGACCTGGACCTGGCCGGCCAACGACACAACCGCCTTTTCAAAACGCTTTTTTGCAATCCAGCACCACGGACATACAAAGTCAGACCATACTTCCACGTTCACAGCTTTCATTGATATCTCCGTCTTACCAACCGACAACCCTACCATGTAGTAGGTAGGCTTATAGGTTAAAAAAAAGGGCTGCATTTATCCCTCCTGGGGTCGACGCAGCATTCTCAAGCGTGTTGGGCTATCACTTGAATCACACTTATGTTCAGCGGCGCGTCTTCCCTGGTGGCCCAGTTGATGAAGCAGGAACCTTCCAGAAGGCTCAGCAGTAGAAACGCCTTTTCCTTGGCTCCGCTGCCCTGCGGAATTTCTCCAAGATTGATGCCCTCCTTCAGTATCCTGGTCAGCCAAGTCAACTGCATGTCAAAGAACTGATGCGTCAGCCGCTGCAGATTCGGCGGCAATGCAGACACCTCGGCCGCAAGCGCCCCGCAAAGAGGTAGCAGGCCGCCATCGGTACTGGACCTGAAAATTTGAAAAAAGCTCTCCAGACGGCCCATGACGTGGCGATGCTGAGTCTGTATTCGTTCGAGCTCGGTGCTTACGCGGGCAATGTAGGTCTCGACGATCACTTCGCCCAGTTCTTCCTTAGTGGGGAAATGATGGTGGATGCTCGCCTTGCGAATGCCTACCGCGTCAGCAAGATCAGCGTAGCTGAACGCGGTATAGCCTCGGGTACGCATCAGGGTTTCGGCGGTCTGAAGCAAAGCCTCTCGTGTGCCGGTAGCCATATCCTTTCCTTTTCCGGTCTTAGCATTTTTTGAATTCTACCTACCAGTTGGTAGGCTGTCAACACCTAGTGGGTGGAAAACCACGGCTCGTCCCAGCGTCTGATGTGACCCGCAAATAATTCATAGCACACCAGCATTCTTTGAAGAGCTGCGCATTCTGTACATGATCCAATAATTTCATCAGCGCAACAGATGCAGCGCGGTCCTGACGGCCGGCTTATGTCGCAGTTCGACGACCTGCGGCCAAGCGCGCCCACATCGGCGCCCGTACTTGCCAATGAGGCGCCTTTGATATTTGGATTCAGCGTTGGAGCAATCATGAAAGTACAGCCGGACCGCGCACGTCAATTCTGCACAAATGTCCTATTGGCCCTGGACACTCCAGAGTCGACTGCACGCACCATCTCGTCTCACTTGGTGGAGGCGGACATGAAGAATGTGCGATCGCACGGAATGATTCGCCTCGTGCGCTATGCCGAGCAGATTGAAAGTGGCTACATCGACAACAAGGCTCCGATAGATATTCGCCAGGTCGCGCCTGGGATGCTCCATGTCGATGCAAACAGGAACTGGGGGATTGTTGCATTGGACGCCATGGTACCCGAGCTTGAGAAAGTAGCCCGGGAAAATGGAGTCGCCGCTGGAGCGTTGGTCAACTGCGCACATACCGGAAGAATCGGCGCGTTCAGCGAAGCACTGGCGCGCCGGTTCATGTGGGGCATGGTCTTCGGCGGCGGTGCGAATCGGCACTTGCACGAGGTCGCCCCGCATGGCGGCGCCAAAGGGGTGTTCGATACAAACCCGTACGCCTTTAGCTTGCCGATGACGAAAGACAGCATGGCAAGCGCTGACTTCGCCACCGCAGCAACGGCGCAGGGCAAGGTGCTGGTCTATCGCACGAATCAAAAGCCGTTGCCAGCGGGCTGGATTATCGACAAGACCGGCAAGCCGTCCGTGAATCCTGAGGACTTGTATGACGGTGGCGCATTGCTGACGTCAGGAGAGCAGAAGGGATCAGCCATGGCACTTATTGCCGAACTATTCGGAGAGGCCGTCCTAGGCACTCCCCATGAACTTAACTGGTTCGTCATTGCTGTCGACCTGAGCCGCTTCACCGACCAATCGGCATATTTTTCGCAAGCGCTCTCTCTTCAGACCAAGATCGAAGATTGCCCACCTGCCGCAGGCGTCGACAAAGTCCGATGGCCCGGTCAGCCTGAAGTCGAAAGCGAAGCTACCGCTTCGAGCGACGGCATTGAGTACTCATCGTTAGAACTTGATCGGCTGGTAACGCTCGGAAGCCGACTCAACATCGTGTTGTGAGTGTCGTTGTTCCAACCTGGTGCATGCACCAGGACTACCTGCGGTGACGCAGATAAACAGGGGAAAAATATGAAATCCATCAACAAGAAACTCGTTGGCTTCGCCCTCGCGACGCTTATGGTTGGCCCGGTCTCGTACGCGCAGTCTGCCGACACGCTTTCCAAAGCCAAGACGGCTGGTTTCATCGTGCTTGGGGTAAAGGAAAACACAATACCCATGACCTACCGAGTGGGCAGCGGATACACCGGAATGCAAACGGAGCTGTGCGAGAAGTTCGTCGCCAGCGCGCTGCCCGGCGTAAAGGTCCGCTACATGAGTGTTACTGCCCAGAACCGCATCCCACTTCTTCAGAACGGCACCGTCGACATCGTGTGCGATGCGGCCACGAACACCGAAGCGCGAGCGGAACAGGTGGCATTTTCCTACACGGACTACGTATCACTTGTCCGATACGCAGTTAAAAAGGAATCGGGCATCAAGGCCGTCGAAGATCTCAAGGGTAAGACCGTCGCAACGTCGGTTGGCACTACCGTCGTGCAGAACCTTCGAGCGCTTAATAGCAGCAAGAACCTCGACATGAACCTGGTTTTGACCAAAGACCACGCAGAAGGGTTTCTGTTGTTGCAGTCCGGGCGTGCGGACGCGTACGTGATGGACGACAACACCTTGGCCGGCAACATTGCGAACATGGCCAAGCCGGAACTGTACGAAATCGTCGGCAGTCCGCTCAGCACCGAACCCCTAGCCCTGATGGTTCGCAAGGATGACCCCGAAATCAAGAATGCCCTGAACACTTATGTTGCTGCGTCGATGAAGTCCGGCGACATGGAGAAGCTCTACAACCGTTGGTTCATGAGCCCAATTCCGCCGCGCAATACCGCCATCAATCTTCCAATGAGTCCGGCTACGCGAGCGGCTTACGAACAACCCAACGATCGCCCTGCCGAATCTTACGTCGCCAAGTGATTTCAGCAATGAGATCCATGTAAAGGCAAGGTGAATCATGCAAGCGTGGCATTGGGAAGTATTTTTAAAAGACCCCGGCGGCAACTACGGATCGTATCTCCAGTGGTTGCTTTCGGCTTGGGGTTGGACGATTTCCGTGGCGGTATGCGCCATGGGGATCGCGCTGGTGATCGGGACAATTGTGGGCATCTTGCGCAGCGTCCAGAATCGCTTGTGGGCCGGGGTGAGCCAGGCATGGATCGAACTATTCAGGAATATCCCGCTCATTCTCCAGGTTTTCCTGTGGTACCAGGTCATGCCGGTTCTGGTTCCCGAGCTGCGCCGTACTTCCGGCTTTGTTCTCGTCATCGTTGCGCTCGGTCTGTACACATCATCGCGGATCGCGACCCAGGTTTTCTCCGGGATTCGCGCTGTGGCTGTTGGACAGAAGTCAGCGGCTACTGCATTGGGTTTGACGCAGCTCCAAAGCTACCGGTACGTCATCCTGCCGGTTTCATTTCGGGTCATTCTGCCCGTACTGACGACCGAGATGATGAGCGTGGTCAAGAACTCGTCTGTGGCGTTCGCGGTATCCGTTGGGGAACTGACGATGTTCGCGTTGCAGGCGCAAGAAGAAACGGCACGAGGCACTGAAATCTACTTGGCCGTTACCGGGCTCTATGCCCTCAGCGCAATCATCGTCAACCGGCTGATGCTCATGATTCAGGCCAAAGTAGAAGTTCCTGGCGTGGCGTCCGGGTCGCGTCGCATGAAGGAATCGCGATGCTGAACATCGATCTGAGCTTTTTTACCTGGCAGTACTTCAGCGAGTATGTATTACCCGGCATCTATTTCAGCGTGGCGCTCACCGTGGTCGCCGCAATTGGGGGCCTGTTCTTCGGTATCGTGCTGGCGCTGATGCGGTTATCACCCTCAAGGCTTCTGGCTGGCATTGCCGGCACCTATGTCGACACGATGCGCAGCATCCCCCTCGTGATGGTGTTGCTGTGGTTTTTCCTTTTGGTGCCGCCAGCGGCGTTTGATTCGCTGGGCAGTTTCGCCTCTCAGCATCGATCAGAGGGATCGGCGTTCATCACATTCATCGCGTTCGAAGCCGCGTTGTACTGCGAAGTAATACGCGCGGGCATCCTTTCCGTTCCGGCGGGGCAGCGGCAGGCAGGACAAGCGCTGGGTATGTCGTACTTGAGAACGATGCAAGCGATTGTCTTGCCGCAGGCGCTCCGACGCATGTACCCCGTGCTATTGACACAGACGATCATCCTTTTCCAGGACACGTCACTTGTCTACGCGATCGGTGCGTACGACATGCTCAAGGGCTTCGAGACCGCGGGCAGCAACCTTGGGCGTCCTGTGGAAGCTTACATCGCAGCAGCCCTGATGTACTTCGTCATTTGCTTCTCATTTTCGCGCCTGGTGCAAAGACGCTTTTCCGCTGCCGGCGCGCCAGCCCCCGTTCGATCTATTTTTTCTCCGAAGCCGAAAAGCGTATGAATCACCAATATGTTCAAAGCGGGACTGTCGATCGCAAGGAGACGCCGCAAGGCGCCCGAGTCGCGTATAGCCGCAAACTAGAGTCTTGCCTAAGCCTCGATGACTTTGAGCTCGCGGCAAAACGACATCTGCCTACGCCCTTCTACCAGTATGTCTCCGGAGGCACCGAAACGAACCAGTCGCTTCGTTCGAACCGTTCCGTTTTTTCGGACTTCGAACTCGTGCCGCGGTTTATGGTCGGTGTGGACAACGTCGACACCAGCGTAGATCTGCTCGGCCATCGGTATAGCCTTCCTTTTGGCATCGCACCCATGGGAGTGGCTGCACTTTGGGCCTATAGGGGCGACACGGCTCTGGCTTCGGCCGCCGCCGTCGAGAACATCCCGATGATGCTTAGCGGTGCTTCGCTCATACCCTTAGAAGACGTGCGTCAGGCTAACCAGCGCGCATGGTTCCAGATGTTCTTCCCAAGTGAGGATGCGGGGATCGTGGCCCTCACAGAGCGTGTCAGAGCCGCCGGCTACGAAACGCTGGTCATCACCGTGGACTGTCCCGTGAATGGAAACCGCGAAAACAATGCGCGAGCGGGCTTTTCAACGCCTGTACGTCCAAGTCTACGCCTGGCATGGCAAGGAATTACCCACCCGCGTTGGACGGCAGGTACGTTTCTTCGGACGCTTCTCACACACGGAATGCCACATTTCGAGAACAACCACGCTCATCGCGGCGTGCCACTTTTCTCGGCCTCTGCACAACGAGACCTGAGCGCCGCCGCGCACGCCGATTGGAGGCAGATCAAATTGGTACGCGAGCTGTGGAAGGGAAAATTGATCGTCAAGGGACTTTTGGATCCTCGCGATGCGGCGATGGCGGCAGCCTGCGGAGCGGACGGCATCATCGTTTCCAACCACGGTGGCCGTCAATTAGACGGCGCGGCAGCTCCGCTGCGGGTGCTTCCCGGCATCGTCGCAGCTTGTCCCAGTATCCCGGTCATGCTGGATAGCGGAGTGCGCAGAGGCACGGACGTAATCAAAGCGCTCGCGCTTGGCGCAAAGTTTGTATTCGTTGGCCGTCCCTTTGCGTATGCAGCGTCAGTAGGCGGGCGGGAAGGTGTGCTTCGCGCCATCCAACTTCTGAAAGACGAAGTCCAACGTGATATGGCGCTTGCTGGCCGCCGGTCTGTCGGTGACATCGACAAATCGGTACTGTATCCGCTGCGTGCCTACAGCCATCAAGTTTGATCGACATTTGGAATGAGATCTATCCTGCTATGACGACGGTTATCGGCATTGAAAACGTATCGAAGTGGTATGGCACTACGCGTGTGCTAAATGGTTGCTCCACCACTATCGAAAAAGGCGAAGTGGTCGTGGTATGCGGCCCGTCCGGTTCGGGAAAGTCGACGTTGATCAAGACGATCAACGCGCTGGAGCCTATTCAAGAAGGCACGATCACGGTCTGTGGCGTAAGTCTGCAGAACTCGTCAACGGACCTTTCCGCACTACGCTCGAAGGTGGGCATGGTGTTTCAGAACTTTGAACTTTTCCCCCATTTGACGGTAGTGGAGAACCTGACCCTGGCTCAGGAAAAGGTGCTTAAGCGCGATAACGCCACTGCGACCACGCGCGGGCTGAAGATGCTTGATCGCGTCGGACTCATCCAGCACAAGGACAAGTACCCCAGCCAGTTGTCCGGCGGTCAACAACAACGCGTGGCCATAGCTCGTGCACTGAGCATGGACCCCGTGGTGATGCTCTTCGATGAACCCACCTCCGCCCTCGATCCGGAAATGGTCAACGAGGTTCTCGATGTAATGGTCACCCTTGCGCAGGAAGGGATGACAATGGTGGTCGTCACCCACGAAATGGGGTTCGCACGGCGAGTTGCCGATCGGATAATCTTTATGGATGTCGGCGGCATGATCCTGGAAGACTGCAGTAAGGGCGATTTTTTCAGTTCGACAGGAACCCGCAACAAAAGGGTAAGCCTGTTCCTTGAACAAATCTTGCCTCACTAAAGCCGACACGCGAGTGCTCGGTACGGCTATGAAGTTGGCACACCGCCCCGGCCACTGCTGAAAGATAAATATCTTTGGTTTGAGCCGGGGCGCTTCCATGAAGAGCGGCTCGAGCGTAGAGTGGTCCAATGACCACTTTTCCAATTCGTTTTGCAGCTTGGAGTGCAACGAATGATCCAATACCTGCAGACGTTCGTGGCGGTGGCCCGACTCGGAAGTTTTTCAGCAGCAGGCGACCGACTCGGATTGTCACAGTCCGCGGTCAGCACGCAGATGCGCAAGCTCGAAGAGTCAATTGGCAACGAGCTCTTTGACCGGCAACGGCGAGGCACCGTCCTGACTCACGCGGGCCGCCGTGCGCTCACAGTGGCCGAACGCATAGTGGGCCTGTACGACGATATGCGAAATGGTCTTGAAGATGAGTTGCTCAGCGGTACCTTGCGAGCGGGCTCGATCATGACGGGACTGCTAGGAGAGGTCATAGACGCTGTGGTGGAGTTTCGAAAGCGTTATCCCAACACAGACGTCCATCTGACCCCTGGCTCATCGGCGGAGCTTTTGGCAATGGTCGAAAAGCACATTCTTGACTGCGCGCTCATCGTAAAGCCGCCCTTTCCGGTGCACGGCTTACTCTCATGGCGCCCCGTGCGGAATGAACCCTATGTTCTGTGGGTGCCTCAGTGGAGAAAGGACAGTGATGTAGGTGAGCTGTTGGCAACACAGCCGTTCATTCGCTATGACCGCCGATCACATGGCGGCGCGTCAATCGATCATTTTCTTAAACAGCGCAAGCACTCCGTCAAGGAATTCATGGAAGTGGATTCGGTGGAGACCATTGCGATGCTAGTGGCTAGAGGGCTGGGAGTCGCCATTCTTCCGAGCACGCCTTCACTAAAAAAGCTTGGGCTTGAGATCAGGGAAATATCCTTAGGCGAGCATACGTTCTTCCGCCAAATTGGTCTGATCGAACGCCTAGACAACCCACGCGCTCATCTCAATAATGAGTTTTTCGACTCGCTACTGGCCACAAGTCCCGAATAGCGGCGTCCAACGAAGTTCGCCGCATCTCCCGCCTGTGCTTTGCGAAAGGCTCACAGGGTATTCTTGCACCTACGGATGACATGCCTCGACATGAGGTTCTCCCGCCTCGCCTGGCCGTTCGAATTGTGTCCGGCTGCCAATCGCGAACGATAGCTATAAAGAACTAACTTCCGCTTAACAAAATTGATTAAGACGAACCGGCGGCTGCCAAGGGCAGCGTCAGGCGGCACGCCAACCCACCATCGGGTGCGGGCAGCAATTGCAGCAGTCCGCCATGCTGTTTTGCGATCGCAGCCACGATGGAGAGACCCAGGCCGCTGCCTGATGTGTGTCGGACACCACGCCAGAATGGCTCCACGGCTCGCTCGCACTGATCTGCGCTGAGGCCGGGGCCGCGGTCGCGCACAGAAATCTCGAGCGAGGAGGCAGAGGGCGTCAAGGTCACGTCGATCGTCTGGTCGGCCGGCGAGTAGGCCAGCGCATTGTCCAGCAGATTGCGCACGGCGCTGACCAGCAATGTGTCGGAAAGTGCGACGTGGATCGATTCGGACGGTGAGGCTAGCGTGATACGTGCGGTCGGAAGAGCTTTGATCAGCGGCTTCAGGACCACCACCGCATCGCAATGCAGGCCGTCTCCGAATACCTGTTCCGTACTGTTTTCCACTCGGGCGAGCAGGAGCAGTTGTTCCAGCAGGCGTTCCAACCGCGCTGTGCCCAGTAGTGCGTGATCCAGCGACTGGCGCCACAGTGCCGATTCCGTGGGTGCTGGCAGACGGGCCAGCACCTGCAGGTGGGTCTTGACGGCCGTCACCGGCGTGCGCATCTCGTGGGCGGCATTGTCTGAAAAGCGGCGTTCGCGCTCAAGCGCCTGTTCCATGCTTCGCAGCAATTGGGTGATTGTTTGAGCGAACGGCCGCAGTTCCTTGGGAATGCGCCGATAACGCAATTGCAGCTCGGCCAGCGGCTTGCCCTGCGCGAGCGAGCGGCGCAACCGCTCCATCGGAGCCAGCCCGCGACCGATACCTAGCCATAGCAGCAAAAGGCCTGCCAGCAAACCCGCCGCCAACGGCACCAACGCGGTCAATGCGATTTCGGTGCGTAGCGCGGTCCGCATGTCCATCCGGTCTGCGGTGGCAACGCGTAAGTCGCCCTCCTCCATTACATACGTGCGCCAAGCGACACCATGCTGGATAAGCGAACCAAAGCCGGCCGAAGCATCGCGCAACGCCGGCCCGCCATCCACGCGGGCGATCGTTCGCGAAAGGACTTCCCCGCGCCACTGGCTGACTTCGCAAGCCACGCCATCGCGCGCGAGGACGTCCAATGGGCCTTCGGGCATGCCGAAAGGGGCGCCCGCGCCCACAGGTATTTGCGAAATCAGCCGGGCAACCATGGATGCGGAAGATGCCAGTCGTGCATCAAGCGCGTCGTCGACCTTGGTCGTGGCGCGCTCGAACATCCAGAGCGTCATCATGCCGCCCAATAGGATCCAGACGCCTCCCAGGAGCAGCAGCAGTCGAATGCGCAGACTCACGGGAGCTGGCTTCCCAGCCGGTACCCGAGACCGCGCACGGTCTCGATCACGTTCATCCCGAGCTTGCGCCGTAGCTTGTGGATATGGACATTGACGGCGTTGCTTTCCGCACGGTCACCCGATCTATAAAGGTTATCGCGCAGTTGATCTGCGGTCAGAACCCGTCCCGGGTGCTGCAGCAGCACCTTGAGCAACCCAAGCTCGCGCCGCGACAGCGTGACCGGCAGCCCCTCGAGGCGGACTTCGTCGGACGATAAATTGACCGTGAGCGGGCCGTGCTGGATGTGGTCGGCGCTGTAGCCGGCCGCACGCCGCATTATCGCCTGCAGGCGCGCAGCCAACTCGTCTAGATCGAAGGGTTTGAGCTGGTAGTCGTCGGCGCCGTTCCGGAGAGCATCCACACGTTGCGTCACGCTGTCGCGCG
This sequence comes from Achromobacter sp. MYb9, assembly GCF_002975275.1. Taxonomy (GTDB): domain Bacteria; phylum Pseudomonadota; class Gammaproteobacteria; order Burkholderiales; family Burkholderiaceae_B; genus Achromobacter. The sequence continues at coordinate 155,795 of NZ_PCOQ01000011.1, forward strand.
CCGTGAGCACGAGGATCGGAAGATGTTCGCGCCGTGCCCGCCATCGCGCAAGTAGCGACATGCCATCTCCGTCCGGCAGGCCCAGATCCAGCACGCAGGCACTCGGGTGGGACGTTCGAAGCGCGAGGTCGGCCTGGCCCAGCGTGCACACGCTATCCACGATGAAGCCGTGCAGGCCGAGCCCAACCTCGATCCCCGCCGCCACGGATGCGTCGTCTTCAACCAACAAGATTCGCACGATTGATCCTTCCAGCCAAAACACGCATAATTATTTTAAATAATAAGCTTATTTCCTAAGGTAATTTAGCATGGCGACTGCGTTATGGCTTGGCTTGTGCATAGGTGCCTCCCTTGGGCTCACCGGCGCCGGGGGAGGCATTCTCGCGGTGCCCGCGCTCATGTTCGGACTGCATATGTCTTTGGCGCAAGCGGCGCCAGTGGCTCTGATCGCCGTGGGCGCGGCCTCGGCCGTGGGCGCCATCCAGGGCCTGCGTAGCGGCCTGGTGCGCTACAAGGCCGCACTCCTGATGGCAATCACCGGCGCCGTCACCGCACCGCTGGGCCTAGCGCTGGCGCGACAGATTCCTGCCTCGTGGCTTAGCCTGGGGTTCGCAGCCGTCATGATGCTCGTGGCCGTACGCATGGCACGCCAGTCACGTCCCGCGCGTGCCGGCCTGGCGCCAGCGGCCGATCGCAACAAGGCCTGCCGTCTTTCCGCCGAGACTGGCCGGTTCATCTGGACCGGTCGCGCCGCGGTCACTTTGGGGTCGATAGGGGCCGTGGCGGGCATCTGCACCGGCATGTTGGGCGTGGGTGGGGGCTTCATCATCGTGCCGGCGCTCACGTATTTCAGCGACGCCCGCATGCACAATATCGTGTCCACCTCCTTGATGGTCATCGCTTTTGTCTCGGCAGTCACGGTCGGCTCCGCTGTGATGCGTGGCCTTTCCTTGACCGACGCGCAATGGCTGTTCATCGCTGCCGCGACCGTGGGCATGATGCTCGGCCGGATGGCGGCACCGCTCGTGCCACAACCGGTGTTACAGCGGGTGTTCGCCGCTGTGTGCGTCGCCGTCGCTGGCGTTCTCATCCTGCGCACTTGATCCTCCCCCATGGCGCTAGCCCGTGCTTGCGCCGATCCCATCTGGACCTCTCTCATGAATGTATTGATCCACGCACCCACGTCCGCCGCGCTTGAGCGTGCGCGCAACAATGTGCTAAATCTACGCAAGGCTCGGCCCGACGCGCAGATCCGTCTGGTGCTTAACGGCTCGGCGGTTGCCGCCGCGCTCGAGGGCGAATCTCATGCCGCTGACGCTGTCACGTGGCTGTGTCCTAACACCCTGGCGCGCACCGAGCGCGTGGCACGAGAGCCGATGGCGGTGTTGTCCGAAGCGGCCATCGTTCTGCTGGCTGAATGGCAGAGCGAAGGTTGGTCATACGTCCGCGCCTGACCCAGCAGTGTTAATCCTCTGATAATCCGCGCGCTGCACTATCTGGTGCATGACGAAATCACGCATTATCCGGGCGCTCGCACGCCGATGGCTTCCTTGGCTTGCAGTTCTAACTTTGGCCACGTTCGCGACATCGGCCTTTTCGCAGAACGAATTTCTCGACCCTGAAGATGCGTTCCGTCTGGAGTCGTCGCGCGGCGCGGGGGACGAAGTCGTGCTGAACTGGCAGATTGCCGAAGGCTATTACCTTTATCGCGAGCGTATCGAAGCACAGCGCATGCCGCAGGCAACGTCGGTTTCCCTGCAAACGCCGCCAGGCGAAAGCAAGGACGACCCGAATTTCGGCGTGATGGAGGTCTACCACGGCCAGGCTCGAGCAGTGCTCGCACCCGCAGGGAACGGCATCTTGCGTGTCACTTGGCAAGGCTGCGCGGATGCCGGTCTCTGCTATCCCCCTCAGACGCGCGACATCGACATAAGCCGCCTATCGGCGACTAGCAGCGCTAGCCCGGCCCCCGCGCTGGACGCGAACAGCGATCTGAGCATCCGGCATGCGCTCCACAACCATAGTCTGGGCTGGAGCCTGGCAGTTTTTCTTGTGTTGGGCCTGGGGCTGGCTTTCACGCCCTGCGTGCTGCCGATGCTGCCCATCGTCTCCTCCCTGGTCGTCGGCGCGCGGGCGTCCCCAAGGCGTGGCTTGATACTGAGCTTGGCCTTTGTCCTTCCCATGGCCGCCACGTACGCCGCCATGGGAGTGGCGGCGGCGTTGGCCGGTGCCAGCCTTCAAGCCTCCTTGCAAAACCCCTACATGCTTGGCCTGCTGGGGACGGTGTTCGTCACGCTCGCCTTCGCCATGTTTGGCTTCTACAACCTGCAACTGCCCGCGTCGTTGCGCGATAGACTGGATCGAGCGGGCCGGCGTCAACAAGGCGGTACCTTGTTGAGTGCGGCGGTGATGGGGATAGTTTCTGCATTGCTCGTCGGCCCCTGCATGACGGCGCCGCTGGCTGGCACGCTGCTGTACATCGCCGAAAGCGGAGACCTCGTACGTGGTGCGGCGATTCTATTTTCGCTGGGCTTAGGAATGGGATTGCCAATGCTCGCCGTCGGCGCCTTGGGCCCGCGTCTCCTGCCCCGCCCTGGCCTGTGGATGGAGCGTGTGAAAGCGGTATTCGGGTTCCTGTTGCTCGGCACCGCGGTACTGATGCTGGAACGCATACTTCCGCCTCCGGTGAGCCTGGCCTTGTGGGGTGGCCTGGCCATTGCGATCGCCAGTGCTCTTGCCATCTGGGCCTGGCAAGCACGGACATCAGCAGCCTATCTGGCACTGTTGCTCAGCGTTTCGATTCCCATGATGACCTGGGGACTCGCCATGCAACTGGGGGCCGCGGCGGGGCAGGCCGACCCCGTGCGTCCGTTGGCGTTCCTGGTGGCCGGCAACGTGAATACCCCTGGCACATCCGCCGAAACCGATGGCTTCATCACCGTGGATGCACCGGATGCCATGGCGGCGGCGCTCAGCCGCGCGCAAGCTGCGGGAAAACCCGTCTTCCTCGACTTCTCGGCGCAATGGTGCGTGTCCTGCAAGAAAATTGAACGGGAGGTCTATCCCCTACCCGAGGTCCGCGCAGCGCTATCGTCGTTCGAGCTAATTCGCATGGACCTAACCCGCAGCACGCCGGACCAATTGGCGCTACTGCGCCAGCTACAAGTGCCCGGGCCGCCGAGTGCCTTGTTCTTCGGCGCCGATGGACGCGAGCGGCGTGCGCAGCGGCTGACCGGCGAGTTTGACGCCTCGGCGTTACTCCGCCAGCATCGTCTCGCGCTGGAGGCGCCATGAGCGGCATGCTTTCTGTAGGACCGTTAGTGTTGCCCTTGACTCTGGTGGCGTTCATCGCAAGCGTGCTGATGGGTCAAGGGGTGGCGGCATGGTTAGCTATGCGGCGCGGCCCCGACACGCAACTTCCGATGGGCCGGGTGTTGTTAACTGGCATCCTGGCCTCGCGCGCAGCATTTGTCGCTCAGCAGTTCGCCGCGTACTCCGCCGATCCCGTCTCGATCCTTGACATTCGCGACGGCGGCTGGAATGCCACCGCCGGTTTTGCCGCGGCATGGGCCTACGCCGTATGGCTGAGCGGGCATCGCAGCAGTTGGAAGGCACCCATGCTGACAGGAATCGCGGTGGCAACGCTGGTCTGGGCGGGAGCTCACTGGGTGGCTGCAGCCACCGGATCGGGCGAACCGCGCGCGTCCCTGCCCGAAACCACGTTCCGAACGCTGGAGGGAGAGCCGAGATCGCTGCAAGCCTTTCAAGGCAAGCCGGTCGTGCTCAATCTCTGGGCCAGCTGGTGCCCGCCCTGCAGGCGCGAAATGCCAGTTTTCGCCCAAGCCCAGGCCGCCCATCCTGAGATCACATTTGTTTTCCTGAATCAAGGCGAGCGCACCGCGGTAGTGCAGCAGTTTCTCGCACAGCAGGGGCTGGCGCTGGAAAACGTCCTCCTCGACGTCGACACCCAGGCCGCCACCGTGTTCGGTCATCGCGCATTACCCGCCACCTTGTTCTTCGACGCTTTCGGCCGGCACGTCGACACCCGGCTGGGAGAACTCTCACGAGCCACGCTCGCACAGCGCCTTGCGCTCATAAGCCACGCCCCTGCTCCTCACACCTCTAAGGAAATGCTCCCTTGACTGACTCGCTTCCGCTTACCGCTCGTACCGGATCGTTCCCACGCAGCTTTGGCGCTTCAGTGATCGCGGCATTGATGCTGTCGCTTACTTCTCCCGCTTCCGCCTCCGACCTCCCTCACGCGTTGCGGGCGTTGCAGGCCGAAGGTCTGGAGGTTCTAGGCCCTTTACAGACTCCCGCAGGGGTCCAGGGTTGGGCGGCGCGGGCGGGCAACCGTCCTGTCGCGCTCTACGCCGTGCCCGGGGGCCAATACGTGATCGCGGGCACGCTACTCGACAAGGACGGCAACGATCTGACTCACGGTCCACTGCAATCGGCAACGGCCCCGGCCATATCTAGCGACGTCTGGAAGCAGCTGGAAAGTTCGACATGGCTGGCCGACGGCAAGCCAGATGCAGGCCGCACCGTCTATGTCTTTACGGATCCCAATTGCCCGTACTGCGCCAAGTCCTGGGCGGACGCTCGACCCTGGGTCGACGCGGGACATGTGCAATTGCGTCACGTCGTAGTCGGAATGTTGACGCCGACAAGCCCCGGCATGGCGGCCGCATTGTTGTCAGCTCAGGATCCAGCAAAGGCCTTGCACGATTACGAGGCCAGGCAGTCGGCTGGCGTGGCAGCGCAGATGGCAACGGGGCGACTCCGGCCGGTCAACGATGAGGTGCTTAAACCACTGGACCCCATCCCGTCGGAAATCGAGGGGAAGCTATTGGCCAATATGGCGCTCATGCAGGCGCTGTCACTGCGAGCGACGCCTGCGTTCGTGTGGCGCGACGCAAATGGCGAGGTACATCAGCGCACAGGTATGCCGCCTAGCGAAATCGAGAAGGTGCTGGGCAAACGACCGTGACCGATATCAATCACGTCTCGTGCCCGTCGCTGGCGCCGGGCCGTAATGAGGCGAGCTGAATGAAGATGCTTGAAGAGGCACTGCATACAGCGGTGCGCAGGTTTGGCGCACGTGCATTGGCAGCTAATGCTGCGCAGTTCACGCGGTCGCCAGAAGACATATGGTGCGAGGCCCGCGAGATGCGCGACACATTGGAGGCCGACGCCGCTCAGCGAACCCGAACCGCGCCGGCTGACGGCGTTCAGCGATTTCCTGCTGGAACGCTGGCAGCAAGCGCCGTGGGACCGGTTGGCGCGACTCGTAGTTGCAGAGGCACAGGTCCGCCTATAGCCCAGATTTTGCACGTCGGGGCCCGCATGTCGGGCGTCGCACCACACGGCCACCCCGACTTAACCCGTACGCTCAGCCCCAATGATTCGTATTGACGACATGGCCTATGTAGAAATCGCCCGTAGCGAGCCACATAACTCGTTGTCGAGATGAGCACATGGATTTTCGAGCTTTGGGTTCAGTCCAATCAGGATCAGCTCCGCGGAAGCAATTGCCCTAGCAGACGACAAGAAGGGCCGCGCTGATGCTACTTTCGATGCCATTTTCCGTAGATAATTGCATATCTCATTTGCGCGGCCGGGTCTGACATGCGATTGTCCAATTCGCTCTCTAAACTGGAGCTTTTCGTTAAGATCGTTGAGAACGGTAGTCTGTCCAAGGCCGCGCGCGAGCTTAGCCTGACACCGTCTGCGGTAAGCAAGGCTTTGGCCCAACTTGAGGATCAGCTTGGTACCGTACTCATTAAGCGCACGACGCGGCATATCGCCCTGACTGAAGGCGGAGCAATGATGTACGCACGTGCGACAGCTATCCTCCGCGATGCCGACCTTGCACTGCATGAGGCTATCCAGTTTCGCAAGCCATCGGGCGTTCTACACGTGTCGTGCTCGGTGGCATTCGGCTGCACGCAAGTCTCGAGATTGGTGCGCGACTTTTCTGCGCAGTACCCCGAAATAGAGATTTCTTTGAACCTTGATGACCGCATGGTGGACCTTGCATCGGAAGGCCATGATGTCGCTCTGCGCATCACCGCACGCGATAACTGGGACTATCCTGGGCGAAAGCTAGCACCGATTCACTGGCTGTATGTAGCGTCTCCAGCCTATCTAAACAGCCATCCGCCCATACGCAACCCTGTGGATTTAACCCATCACTCATGCCTGCTCTATCCCGCGATGACCGAGCATCGAGAATGGAGCTTCGCGCATCTTGGTAGTACAGAGACGATAAAGGTGCGATGCCTCGCCGTAGCCAATTCCAGTTTGGCGCTTGCTGAGATCGCACTTGATCACGCAGGTATCGCATGCCTGCCCGCCTATGTAGCGCAGCGTCACCTGGACGAGGGCAAGCTGCAACAGGTACTGCCGCAGTATGCTCCACCGCCTCGACACTCTCTCTACGCCCTGTACTTCAAGACTCGCTATAGCAACCCGGCAGTCAGGGTGTTCGTAGAATTCCTGGAGGAGAAATTCAAAGACGGCGCGCCGTGGCACAAGGCTGCGACCGTCTGAGATCCACCCCAGTCGCTCAGCGTTATTTGAGAGCGCTCGCAATGCTATCGACGGCTTGATCCACCAAGCTGCGAGAGCAGCCTAAATTGGCGCGCATGAACCCGTGGCCCTCCAAGCCGAACTTTGGCCCTCTATCTAGCCATACCCGACACTTGGTAAGCATGAAATCTTCGAGTTCTTCGGCTGGCATGCCAAGCGCCCGGAAGTCCATCCAAGCCAAGTAGAGCGAGTCCATCTCCAGCACCTTGATCCCCTTATCAAGGTTGTTGATGCGCTGAGCGAAGTGCCTTTGGTTCGCTACCACATAGGCCAGCATGGCGTCAGCCCAAGAACCGCCGTGTGTAAAGGCGGCCTCGGTCGCCACCATTCCCAAAACGTTTACCTGGGTGTTGTAGTTCCGCTCGATCGTACGCAGAATCTCGGCTCGCTTCACCTTGTCCGCCACGAACATGTTGCCGCACTGCAGGCCCGCCAGATTGAACGTTTTACTTGCGGACGTGCAGGTGACGCTGTTTAGCGCGAAGCGGGGATCAAGCGATGCAAATGGCGTGTGCTGTTTCCCCTGCCCAAACACGAAGTCGCAGTGAATCTCGTCGGCAATCACGAGCACACCATGGCGTAGACAGATCTCGCCCATCGCGAAAAGATCTTCTTTGCTCCACACATTGCCAGTGGGATTGTGCGGATTCGAAAGGATAAATATCTTGGTGTCATCCCGAATCGCCTCTTCAAACACCTTGGCATCGAACCGGTAGCGACTCCCATCGTAGTGCAGCGGCGCATTCACGACATGGCGTCCGTTAATGACGACATCATGGTTGAAATGCACGTACACCGGCGGCTGGATCAGCACAGAGTCGCCTGGACGAGAAAAGGCCAGCACGATCGTCTTCAGCGCCGCGATAACGCTGGCAATCGGAACGACCCAATCATTGGGGACATCCCACCCAAAGCGCCTACGTTGCCATCCCGTGACGGCATTCAGGTAGCCGCTCGTCGGACGTGCGGGGTAGCCGTATACGCCGTGCGACACGGCCTCTTTCAGTGCGTCGACCACTGCAAGCGGCGATCTGAAATCCATATCTGCGACCCACATGGGAAGCGGATCGGCGGCGGCTTGCTCGGCCGTGAGCATTTCGGCCTGCGATCGCCATTTGAGGGAATTGCTTTGCTTGCGGTCCACCACAGTATCGAAGTCGAACATAGTATCGGGCGTCATTTCGAGATTCTTAGTTTTAGATTTCAAGTTTATGGACGGCCTGTGGACATCAGTAGCCCAGGGCCTTCAGGAAGGGAGATAGGCACACGATCAGGCCGAATACGAAGACGTACCAGACCTTCAGCGATATGTACTTTCGCAGCGCCGGGACCTTGTAGATCAAGAGGCAGGGAACGATAAAGGACGCAATACCGTAGATCGGCGATGCAAGCTGCTGTAGTAACAGGATCGAGAAGCGGGTTTGCACCCAGAGCCACAGGCCCAACACGATCGCGACACAGAGCATCAGTGATACCACGCGTTTGTTTATGCGCTCCTTTGGCACGAACCGCGTGAGAATGTTCATCACCAAGCCAGCAACTGCTTCTTCAATACCCAGATAGATTCCGAGGAACGCCGTGACTACAGCAAATACATTAAGCGCTGTGGTCAAGTAGAGGACACCGTTCCCGGGTATCACTGCACCGGCAAGGGCAAGCGCCGAGATGTTCTGGGCCTTGGCTGAAAGAGCCTGTTCATGCGACAGCGCGAACGAGAATGACGTCGCAAAGAACAGAACCAAAACAGCCAGAATTACGTACGCTATGCGATTCGCGCGAATGGCCCTGTACGTTGCTACGCGCGGGTCAGACTCCACCCTACGAAAGGCGATGTTCATCGGACTCAAGATTTGCACGAAGAGGATGGAGAACAGCGTGAACGGCACGGTAAGGATGGTGTCAATGGCGAACTTTTCAAGATCGGACGTCGTTGGCATGGGCGGGACATTCGCGCCAATGTTCCAGAACGGCACCATCACGACACCTAGGAACACCACGATGGCAAGTTTGAGGACCACAAGCGGCCCCGATATCTTGAAGAGCAGCTTCTCGCCCTGCGCCGCGATCGCCACCAGTACGCTGAGAATTGCCAATGAGAATATTGGGCTATCAGAAAGCAAACCCGTCGTTATACCGAACGTCTGCAGATACTTCGCGGTGTCAAACGTGACCGCTAGCGAGTAAGTGAGCATGCCCTTAAGCAGCATGAAGAAGTACACGACCGCCAGGAATATGCCCCAGTTCTTTCCCAGATACTGCGCGATGATGTTGGCATAGCTGTCAGCCTCCCGGCTCGCCGAAAGGGACTGCAGATACAGCTTCTGCATCATGTAAAGCGCAGGGTACGCAAGGAGCACCGAAGCTGCAAAAACCCATATGCCTGTCAAGCCCACCTGCACCGGAAGAAATATGATGCCGGCGCCAATCGCCATTCCAATGCACAGCACAACCCAGCCGGCATCGTAGCGAGTGAAAGGCACACGTTCGCGGGGACTTTCCTCCGGCGTGCGTGTCGTTGTGATCGGCGCTGTATTAACCGCGCTATCGGCTGTGTTCAACATCCCCTCCTGATCTTGTCACGCTCAACTGGTTGCGCCGCCAGATCGGCAACTCGTCGCCCCGAAAAGCTGGACCAGCACCTCTTTGGACGCCTGTCCAAAGGCTGCAGGAAGTGTACTGACGGCCAGCTTCTCAACGCGGGGAAATTTCCTCACAGCATTTGTGCGCAAAATTCATAAGTGAACGTTGGTCTAGAGGCCCCCACCTCACCCCTTACAGAAGTACAGTGATGAACGAGAAATTTTGCTCATTGCGACACTCGTGTTTGTCATCATGGCTCCCGCTCAATCCTCACGCCCGGCGACGCGCGCAAGCAATCAAATGGCCGTGACGACGCAAAATGAACTTCTCCCCGAACCTTCGCGGCTCTCGACACTGCTCCATTGGAAGGTCTGACTTACCTATGCTTTTCCGACCGGCAAATCCTTCAACCTTTGTTGCGTTTAGCCTTACGTTGTTGTTCTTCCAAAACCAGGCTATTGGCGCTGAAAAACCGGCCGCCATCAGAACCCTGGAGGAACGAGGACTGACCATGATTCAGGAGTTCGATGCTGGGACTGGCGCTGCAGTGCGCGCATTCGCGGGCGAAGCGCTCGACGACAAGATATTGGAGAGCCTGGCGGCCAAGCCATTGGCGAGCAAGACTTGGGCGCAGCTCGCATCGGCCACATGGGTGCTCGACGGAGATGCCAGCGCTCCCCGCATCGTCTATACATTTACCGATCCCAATTGCCCGTATTGCAATCGCTTTTGGCAGGCGGCACGTCCGTGGATCGACTCCGGCAAGGTACAAATTCGCCATTTACTCGTGGGTATCATCAAAGCGGATAGCCCGGCAAAGGCTGCGGCCATATTGGGGGCTTCCGACCGATCCGCCGCCTTGCGCGAAAACGAGGTGAAGTCTAGCCATGGCGGCATTGCACCGGCCGATATGATCTCCCCGACAGTACAGCAAGTTCTGGACGCGAATCAGATGCTTATGATTTCCCTAGGCTTCCGGGGTACGCCCGGCATAGTCGTCTTGGATGCCAATGGGGCACTCAGGAAGTACAACGGTATGCCGCGGGCGCAGGCCTTGGCTGAGGCGCTAGGGCCTTTGTAGGTCAAGCTTCGGACACCCGGTCGGGAAGCTGGCACGGGATTCTTGCGGACTCCAGCATCGCGCGCTCATAGGCTGGCACCTCCTGTGCCCCGGGCAAAATGACCTCTTCATTAAATAAGGAAAGGGGGAGGCCGGAGGCAAGGTTCTTGGCATCGCGTTCATCGCGGGCCACTGACGCCAGGTGCCGAGCATCAAAGCTGAACTCATGCGGCGTCAAACCCTGCCCTATGGCAAGCTCGGAAAGCACGCGTCTGTCGAATATGTCCTTTTCTCCTGCGGTGCAGGCGCGGAAAATCACTTCGATTAACTGCTGACGCCTGTCGAACGAATCGATGCTCTTGACCATCGCGTGAGCGTCCGTTGTATCGCCAAACCGCATCTTTTTGAACCGAAATTCCAGCCCCCCCTCACTACCGGCTTCATTGAGAGCGGCCATCATTCGATCGGCCGTCGTAACGTTGCCCAACCTTCGAATCAGAGCCATCGTGAACCCCTCGGCGGGTATGCCTTTGGCCATGCGATACGACCGGACATCAACCACAACCTCAATCTCCCGCGCCAAGTTGCGCGCCGCCTTTCCTATACGGCTGATGGCTATCCAACACCAGGGACAGACGAAGTCCGACCAAACCACTACGCGAACTCTCTTCATCCGTGCCCTTTCTCGCCGCTCGTACTCTCGCCCTGCGGGACTTCTCTACCAACTAGACGGTAGATAACTAGGGGAAAATAAGCCGCCCCATTTTTGGCGCGACTTCGCTTTGTAGCTTTTCGAATGCTAGCTCTGCTCAATGATCGATAGAACAACGGTCTCGTCGAGGGCTTGTTTTCCCTTAGTAGCCCAATTGACAAAACTTGCCCCCTCCAGAAGGCTCAGGATCAGGAAAGCTTTCTGCTTGGCTCCCCGGCCTGCCGGGATATCTCCATCGGCCATGCCCTCTTCCAACGTCGTCCGAAGCCAAGTCAACTGCAAATCGAAAAATCGCTGCGTGAGCTTTTGCAGCTCCACAGGCAGCACCTTCATTTCTGCGGCAAGTGCACCGCACATAGGAAGTAGACCGCGATTGCTACTTGCTTGGAACAGCGAAAAGTACGCCGTCACCTTATCGGCAACATTTGAATTCTGCTGCTCGATACGTCGAAAACCAGAGCGCACCCGCTCGATATATTCCTCTACGATCGCGACACCAAGGTCCTCTTTCGTGGGGAAGTGGTGATGGATACTTGCCTTCCTGATGCCGATGTCCTCGGCCAGATCAGCATAGCTGAAGGCGGCGTACCCTTTGGTGCGCATCAGGTTTTCGGCGGACCTTACCAGCGCTTCTCGCGTTCCAATTACCATGTCTATTCCTAATCGCCGCGATCACTCCACGGCGGAAAACTCCTCGTAAGCGTCGAGGGCACGAGAAGAGTATACGTACGCCGCGCCCGCATTCAAGGCAATTGCTGTACCCAACGCTGCGGCAACTTCCTCCTTAGTCGCACCGGCCTTCTTTGCAGCGACCGCGTGGGCTGCGATACAACCATCGCAACGCGTGGTGACCGCCACTGCCAGCGCAATCAGCTCATGCGTTTTCGCATCCAACACGCTGTCCTTGCGCGTCGCAACGTCCAATTGATGCAGCGCTCCTGCAACGGGCGCGTTCGCCTTGGAAAATGCGCCTACACGCTTGATCAGTGACACCAGCTTACCGTTCCACTTCTTTTCCATATCCATTTGCCTTTTCGTCGTTCCGATTACTTTCAAGCGCTCTTGCGAGCGGCCATCACGCCGCCGTCCACATCCCACGTGGCGCCGGTAACCCAAGATGCTTTGTCCGAAAGCAAGAAGATGATCGCTTCGGCGACATCACGCGGCGTTCCGTTGCGACCTAGCGGATGGAAGTTATTGAAGTCCTTCAATGCCCCATCCAGCTTGTCGGTGGGAATGAATCGTTCGAAAATTCGCGTCTCGACAATGGCAGGGCTCACCGAGTTGACACGGATGTTGTGTTCCGCCAGCTCCGCAGCTACGTGCGTGGTAAGCGCGTCCAGACCCCGCTTGGCCATCGAATAGGCTGATGCAGGAATTGACTGGACGGCCTGCCTGGCCGCAACGGCGGTCACATTGACGAACGAGCCGGGCTGGTTGCGGGCAACCAGCGACGCTGCCACTTGGCGCGTAATGAAAAACAGCGAACGATTCAGATCAAGAAAGCTGTCATAGTCGGCCGGCGAATGCTCGAGGAACGCCTTCGGGTAGTAAATCCCGGCGGAGTTCACCAGCAGATCAATGTCGGCGTGCTCCGTCTCCAATTTCTGGATGAGCGCTTTGACGCTTTCGAAATCGGAGAGGTTTGCCGTCAATGCCGCAGCCTTGCCTTCACCGGTGATCGCCTCAAGCTTCTGACGCGCCTCCTCCGCCTTTTCAGGACGGCTGCCGACGAGCACAACCGCTCCACCTTGCTCAGCAACCATGCGAGCGGCTTCGAACCCGATTCCGCTCGTCCCACCTACCGCCAGAAGCTTGCGGCCCATAAATTGTTTGGTGTCCATATGACTTCCTTTTAAGAACATTACCCTACCAACTAGTAGGCAGGTTAGTGTGGCATATTGCTCTTGTCAACCACTATCGCCGAGAGTGGCAGAACTGCTCGGTACGCGACGTGATGTTGATGTTCTTAACGCATCTCCACATGCGTCTGGCGCAACGCTTCACGATGTGAATTGAACATTGGACGCCAAGAAAGCACGCCTTCTATCCTGCAAGCATCCCTTCAAGCCCACCTTTGAGTGAAGCATCCAAACATGACTTTCTCCGCGCATGGCATCTACACCGCACTTGTCACCCCGCTTACGAAAGCGGACACGTTTGACGAGCCGGCCTTCCGCAAGCTCATCGACTTCCAGATCGAGTCCGGCATTTCAGGTTTGCTCGTCGTCGGAGGCGCTGGCGAGTATGTGAGCCTTACGCCGTCGGAACGCAAGCAAGTTGTTGAAGTTGCTGTAGAGCATGTGAAGGGGCGCGTTCCCGTGATCGTGGGTGCCCTGTCGCCCGGAACGCGGGAGGTGCAAGAGGTAGTCCGCCACGCGGCTGACGCAGGCGCTGACGCGGCCCTTGTTTTGCCCCCCTACTACGTCAAAACCACCGCGGAGGGCATTTTTGAACATTTCTCACGCGTAGCGGACACCGCTCCGATCTCGATCGTTGCCTATAACAATCCCGGCAGGACAGGCGTCAATCTGGATATCCCCGTGCTTGAGAAAATCGCGACCCTTTCCTCGGTGGTGGCGTTGAAAGAGTGCGAACGCGACTTGGCCGTCGTCGCAGCAAAGATCCGCGCTTTGGGCCAAAGGATGGATGTGCTTTCCGGGGACGATGACCTCGGATTCCCGACGTTCCTGCTTGGCAGCCCGGGCGGCATCTTCATGTCGTCCAATATCATCCCGGCCGAGCATGTTGAACTGTTCAAAACAGTGGCGCAGGAAAACGTGACGCACGCTCGCAGCATTCATTACGCAATTCTCCCGCTGATCGAGGCGCTTTACACCGCTAACCACCCTGCGCCGTTGAAAGACGCCATGGCGCTGATCGGGCATCCCGTCGGGCCGGCTAGATCGCCGTTGCAAGGAGCGTCGGCCGAAACGCTAGATCGCGTTGCGGCAGCCCTGGAGCATATCTCTGCCAGTATTCACGCCTAGGTCCATCAGGGCAGACGCTGCCATTCCTGGTTAGGCAGCGCTACAATTGCGCGGTCGCTGTGACGGAATCTTCGCCGCAGTGCCGCGCTGCCCTTGCCCAGGAGCTTTACCGTGGACACCAGATGGCTTCAAGACTTTCTCGTGCTGGCTGAAGTCAAGAGCTTCACAAAAGCTGCCGATATCCGAAATCTATCGCAGGCCGCTTTCAGTAGGCGCATCCAGGCAATTGAGCAATGGCTCGGTACACAGTTGATCGACCGAAATGCATTTCCCACCGCTCTGACTGCGGCGGGTGAGCGATTTCGCGAGACCGCGACGGACGTTGTCAACAGGCTTGCTGCATCGCGCTCGCAGCTTCGATCCAGCCCTGACCGCAACCATGTGCGAATAGCGTTGCCCCATGCACTGGCGACTACCCGCCTACATGAGTGGTGGAAGACCTGGTCAAATGAGCATGACCTGAGCTGCAGCCTTGAACTGGGCAATATCCACGACACCGTGTCATCGCTTACCAGCGGATCTGCCGATCTGCTCGTCTGTTTCGAACACGCGGAACTCCCCATACGATTGCGTGAAGATCGCTACGAGAAACTCCATCTTGGCACCGAGCGCGTGAAGCCCTACGCGTCGCCTCTTGAAGTCGATGCCGGTCGCATCGCCTTCCCCGGCGATGACGATCTACCTGTGCCCCTGCTCACCTATTCACCCACCACCCTGTTTTCCCGCGTGGTGGAGATCGCGAAACGGGACAATCCTTCGGTCACCGGTTACTCGGTCTTCGAGTCGGAGTCCTCAGACGTGCTTGGCGACCTTGCTTCAAGCGGATATGGCGTTGTTTGGCTTGCCGACAGCTCATTTCGGCAGGGCCGTGAATGGAACCTCGTGCCGGTTGGAGAAGGAAGATGGGACGTGCAGATATCCATCAATGCCTATAAAGCGCGAGACACTCGCCGGCCTGGACTTGAAGAACTTTGGAACGCGATTCGGAACTCAAGCGCCGTAACCGCTCAAGGCTGACTGCGGCTGCTGACGGCGGCCAAGATGGACTCGAACGTCTCGTTCGTTTGCCGTATGGAAGATGTTGACGTCGGGTCGATCCACAGATAGCTGTAGTAGTACATGCCTAACAACGCCTTGAGCCGAAAACGGGAATATGGAACGAAGACGCCAGTCTTCTCACCCTCAATTAGGGTTTCCTTCCAGATCCTCTCGTAGGCGGCATGTAGGGCGAGCACTCCTTGGCGCCGGTCATCCGCCAGGGAAATTGTCTCGCGAAAGCACACGGCAAGTTCGTCTCGATGCGCACCGATTACCGAAATAAGCTCACTCCCCAAGCGACGCAAGCGCATTGTGGGATCGGACTCCTCTGCTTTGGAGACCTTTGCCAGATGCAGCAATTTCGTCATGTACTGACGGCAGATCTCTTCCAGCAGATCATCTTTGCTAGGGAAGTAGTGATAGAAGGCCCCCCGACTCAGGTCAAGGGCGGCGCATAACTCATTCATCCCAACCGCGTGGAATCCCCGCTTTGCGTACAGGGCAGCAGCGCCCTTGAGGATGCGGTCGCGATTAGCAGGAAGCTCCTCGGTTTTTTTGCTAGCCACTGCCTATTCATTCCATTTGACGTGAGAAAGGTCCAGCAATTGTATCTCCCGCAGTACTAGGCTCCCTTTCCAATTCCCTGTATGCTCGTCAAAAACAGACCGACCGATCGGTCGGCCACACCGAAGCAACTATGGCCGTTGCACCACGGCACTACTGGGGAGGAAGCATGGACGGTTCAGAAGAAGGGAAAACGAACGCAGTTAAGCCGTTTGTTGGCAAGGCGGATGGCCGACGGCAGTTCCTGACCAGGGGCACCGCCATAGCAACCTCTTTGGCAACGCTAGGCCTAGCGGACTCCGGCTTTGCACAAACAGCAGCCTCAGTCCCGACAGCCCCCGCCAACGACAACCTGCCGCCCAATGTGCCGAAATGGACAAAGTCGCTGGGCGCACCGACTGCAACGCCGTACGGCGTACCGTCAAAATTCGAAACCAAGGCAATAAGAAACTTGTATCCCGGGCTGAAAGAGCCGATGTCCGCTTACAGCACTACGCCTTTGCAGGAGTTGGACGGCATCATCACTCCTAACGGTCTGTTCTATGAGCGGCATCATGCCGGCGTGCCAGAAATTGATCCGCAACAGCATCGTCTGATGATTCACGGTCTGGTTAAGAACCCCATGGTCTTTGACATGGCGGAACTGCGGCAGTTTCCTAGTGAAAGCCACATCTACTTTTTGGAATGCTCCGGCAATCCCAGTTTTCTTCCGCCGTACGGAAAAACTGCGGCCGAAGTTACTGGTCTAGTGAGCTGTGCACAATGGACTGGCGTACGTCTGAAAACGCTGCTTGATCACGCTGGGCTAGATCCCAAGGCGAAGTGGATCGTGGCGGAAGGCGCCGACGGGGCCGGCATGACAAGAAGCATTCCCATAGAGAAATGCCTGGACGATGTCCTCGTGGCCTTCAGCCAAAACGGCGAACGGTTGCGGCCTGAACAGGGCTACCCGATAAGACTGTTCGTCCCAGGCTTTGAGGGAAACATGAGTATCAAATGGCTCAGGCGCCTGCATGTCACCGATCAGCCCGGCCACACCCGGGAAGAAACGGCCAAATACACGGACCTGATGGCTGATGGGCGAGCGCGTGAGTTTTCCTTCGTCATGGAGTGCAAATCCATCATCACGTTCCCTTCCGGCACACAACGGTTGACACGCAAAGGTACGCACGAAATGCGCGGCATCGCCTGGAGCGGCCGCGGAAAAATTACTGGTGTGGATGTCTCGATCGACGGTGGCGATAGCTGGTCCCCCGCCATCTTGCAAGAACCCGTCCTTTCCAAGGCGTTAACTTCGTTTCGAGCGCCCTTCGACTGGGATGGAAAGGAACTGATGCTGATGAGCAGGGCAATCGACGAGACTGGCTATGTACAGCCGACTTTGGCTCAACTCATCGCGGTGCGAGGAAAGTTCTCCTTCTACCACAACAATGCAGTACAACCCTGGCGCGTATCGGCAAGCGGGGAGGTCACAAATGGCCGCGCATAAGGCAATCACAAGCGTCGTCGCCCTTTGTGCAGGCGCGCTGATCGCGCCGGCTCTTGGACAGGTCGGTCTAGAAGGCCTGGGTCGACACCTTACCAAAGAAGAACTTGCAGGTTGGAACATCGACATCCTGCCCGATGGCACGGGGTTGCCCCCGGGCCAAGGAACGGTCCTTCAAGGCCAAACCGTATACCAGGCGCAATGCCTGGCGTGCCATGGGGCGAATCTCGAAGGAGGCCTCGGGCCGGCTTTAGCCGGCGGCGTCGGCAGTTTGACGACCGACAAGCCGCTTAAAACGATCGGCAGCTATTGGCCGTACTCCACCACACTGTTCGACTACATCCGCCGCGCCATGCCGTTCCAGGCGCCTCAATCTCTTTCGAATGAAGACGTATACAGCGTCACAGCATATCTGCTGCACAAGAACGATATCCTCCCCGCGACGGCAACCCTGGGCGCCGACAACCTGGCCAGCATCAAGATGCCTAACCGCGGCAATTTCTATGTCGACGACCGCCCAGACGTCAAAGTGGACAGATGCATGAAGGACTGCCTTTCCAAGTAGCACCGCCACCATTGCATCACACGACGCATCATTTGCACCCGACACCCAGTCAAGAGGATTGCCACAGTGAGTATCAACGCCGCCATGTCAGCAAGGGAATTTCAGAACGTAGTTGAGGAATACGATTTTGATGAGGTCGTCGACCGCAAGAATAGCAACTCGATGAAGTGGGGAGGGATGCAGCAATTCTTGTCTGAGGATGAAGCCAGGGCGCAACCGCTGCCTACGTGGGTTGCCGATTCAGACTTCAAGGCGCCCAGACCCGTGCTGGATGCCCTGCACCAGGCAGTTGAACATGGCGTGTTCGGCTACCCCAACGGCGCCCCTAGGTCATATCTGGAGGCAGTCATCAACTGGCAGGGTAAACGTTTTGGTTGGAATGTGGACGCGGAATGGATCGTGCAA
The DNA here is from genome assembly GCF_002975275.1 of Achromobacter sp. MYb9. GTDB lineage: Bacteria > Pseudomonadota > Gammaproteobacteria > Burkholderiales > Burkholderiaceae_B > Achromobacter. Next base: position 173,786 of record NZ_PCOQ01000011.1, read on the forward strand.
ACGCCGGGCATCATTACCTCTATAAAAATCGCCATCCAGGCATTTTCCGCTCCCGGCGATTCGGTACTTATCCAGCCGCCGGTCTACGCGCATTTTCATGACGATGTTCTGCTTAACGGACGCAAGCTCGCCTACGCCCCGCTGACCCGCTCGGAATCGGGATACGTGTTCGATAAGAGAGTGTTTGAAGACGCCATCCAGGACAATACGAAGATCTTCATCCTGAGCAATCCACACAACCCCACTGGGAACGTGTGGAGCAAAGCCGATCTGCATACGATGGGAGAGATATGTTTGCGCCGCGGCGTGCTGGTGATTGCCGACGAAATACACCAGGACTTGATCATGAATCCGGCGAAGTCACACACGCCGTTTGCGTCCCTGTGCCCGGGCTTTGCCGAACGCAGCATCACCTGCACCGCGCCAAGCAAAACGTTCAACCTTCCAGGCCTGCAGAGCGCCAATCTGTTCATACCGAATGCCAAGCTGCGTGATGAGTTCATCAGGCAATACGATCGCAATATGTTCCCGCTGGTCAACACGCTTGGCATGGTTGCCGCGGAAGCGGCCTATACGCACGGCGGACCGTGGCTGGAACAGATGCTCGCATACGTCAGGGGCAACCAGCTGCACTTTGCGCATCGGATCAACAGCTCAACTTCGAAGATCAGGGTACTGCCCGCGGATTCGCTATACCTGGCGTGGATGGATTGCCGCGGAACAGGCATGTCCGCCGAAGCTTTGAACAGATACTTGCTGATCAACGCGAGGCTATGGCTGGACAAGGGGCAAAAATTCGGCGTTGAAGGGCATGGCTATATGCGTGTCAACCTTGGCTGTCCACGATCAACTGTCGACGACGCAGTCGAACGCTTGTTGTCAGCCTTAGATAGCCTCTAAGTGCTTTGGACAGAGTCACAACGGGGCGAGCCTGAGGTTTGCGCGGGATAGGTCCGAGATCTTTTTGCACCCCATCAGTTTCATACCGCGTTCAATTTCATTACGAAGCACGCCAAGGGCACGCTCCACGCCCGCCTGCCCGGCAGCCGCCAAGGGGAAGAGGTAATACCGTCCGATTCCGACGGCCTTGGCCCCCATGGACAGGGCTTTCAGCACGTGCGTACCTCGCTGAATTCCGCCATCCATCATGATGTCGATTTCGCCTCCGACCGCATCCAAGATCTCTGCGAGTTGGTCGAACGCCGTGCGCGATCCATCCAGCTGCCGCCCCCCGTGGTTGGACAAAATTATCCCGGTACAACCGATATCCACGGCACGCCTAGCATCAGCGGCGGACATGATTCCTTTGAGGCAAAAAGGCCCTGCCCATTCAGTCACCATATCCGCGACGTCATCCCATGTCATTGAAGGATCCAGCATGTCGGTAAAGTAGCGGCCGATGGACATTGCGCCCTTGCCCATGTCGACATGGCCATCCAACTGCGGCAAGCGAAAGCGTTCATGAAGCAGGTGGTTCATGGCCCAGGCGGGTTTTGCGGCGAATTGCGAAATGCCGGCCAAGTTCAGCTTGAAGGGTATGGAGAAGCCGGTGCGCAGGTCGCGCTCGCGGTTGCCGCCCGTAATACTGTCCACCGTCAGCATCATGACGTTAACGCCAGCCTCTTTTGCCCGTAACATCATTGCCCGATTTAGCGTGCGGTCTTTGTGGAAATAGAACTGGTACACCTGGGGACCACTATGGCGCTTCCGAATTTCTTCAAGACTCGCCGTTCCCAGCGAGGAAACGCCGAACATGGTTCCAAACTTTGAAGCGGCAGCGGCGACGGCGAACTCGCCGGTGTGGTGGAACAAACGTTGCAACGCGGTCGGCGAGCAATACACCGGCATGTCGATTGACTGGCCCATGATTTGGACCGACAGATCCACATCCCTCACGCCACGGAGAACGTTGGGGACCAAGTCAAAGCGATCGAAGGACGTACTGTTTTGGCGCAACGTAGCCTCGTCGTCTGCCCCTCCGTCGATGTAGTTGAAAATCGGGCCGGGTAGGCGACGCTGGGCCAGCGTCCGGAAGTCGTGATAGTTGTGGCAATGCTTCAAACGCATCGTTGTTTTCCAAGAGAGCATGCGCGGCCGCGCTCACCCGCAGCCGCGCACATATCGACAATTTGCAATCACCGCGTTCAGTGACTCTGGATGTAAACCGCGTGCGTTTCCATGTACTCGTACAAGCCATGCTTCCCGTCCGCGCCACCGATCCCCGACTTCCGGCGACCCGCATGGAAGCCCTGCATCGCTTCGAAGTGCTCCCGGTTCACATAGGTCTCACCAAATTTCAGGTCCCGGCAAGCGCGAAGCGCTGCATCAATGTCCTGTGTGAAGATGGACGAGGTCAGCCCGTACTCGGAATCGTTAGAAAAGTGAATGGCTTCGTCCAGACTGTCGACCACTTGAATGGGCAGTACCGGACCGAACGTTTCCTTGCGCATGATGTCCATCTCATGGTGGCAATCCACCAAGACCGTGGGCTCATAGTGAAAGCCTTTGCCTCGATCGGAAACACTTCCTCCCACTACCAACCTTGCGCCCTGGTTGACGGCTAGGTCCACAGCCCCTTTCACCTTTTCCAGCTGAGCTCGGCTAATGAGAGGCCCCATGTCCAGCGCATCATCCAGGAAGGGATCTCCATACTTCGTCGCGCGCATTTTGCTGGAGATCTTATCGACGAATTCGTCAAACACCGACCGTTCGACATAGACGCGTTCCGCGCAATTACAAACCTGGCCGGTATTGATAACGCGGGACTGGTAAATAGCCGTCGCGGCCAACTCCAGGTTCGCGGACGCAAGCACAATGGCCGGCGCCTTACCTCCCAGTTCAAGATTGACGCGAGTCAGGTTGGCCGATGCGGCGCTCATGATGCGCTTGCCCGTCTCCACGCTGCCGGTGAAAGACACCATGTCGACATTCGCATGCCCGGCAAGCCTCCCGCCGGATTTTCCTCCCCCGGAGACCAGGTTGAATACCCCAGGAGGCAGGCCCGTTTCAGCAACGATTTCAGCGAACGCAAAGGCATTAAGAGGTGTTTCTTCGCTTGGCTTGATGACGATGGTGTTGCCGGCGACAAGCGCAGGCGCCATCTTTCTTGCGATCAAAAAGAACGGAAAATTCCAAGGCAGGATGCCGGCGACAACGCCGATGGGCTTGCGCATCAACAGGATAGTTTCCTCGCTGCGATCGCTCGTAAGGATTTCGCCTTCTATCCGCCGGGCCCATTCGGCCATGTAGTCAAGATAGTCGGCGGTGAACGCCACCTCGACGGCTGCCAGCCCTTGAACCTTGCCTTGCTCCTGGCTGATGATCTGGGCCAACTGGCCAGCCTTGCTTCGGATGCCGGCTGCGACCGCCTTCAAGTAGCCCGCCCGCTCAATCGCGGGCCGCTTCTCCCAGCTTGGTTGCGCTCTGCGAGCCGCCCCGACGGCATCGTCAATGTCCTCGTTCGTGGAATCAGGGACCTGACCGATGACTTCTTCTGTTGCGGGGTTGAGCACACTGATTGAAGCGTCGCTGCGCGCAGTGCGAAACGCGCCGTCAATATAGTTCCTGTACTTGTTGTCCATTGTCTCTCCACGGTATTAGAAGTATTCGGGGCACGGCGTCAGAGCCCGCCACGCTTGCAGATCGGTCGTGATCGAGCACGCCTAGAGCACTGCAATGAACATACTCATGCAAAAACCATGCCACCAGATCGACGCCACCGACATGGGTCCATTTCACCTTGCACGTAGGCGCCGGACCACTACCCCAGGCGCCCGCAGCGCGCCCCGTTGTGTCCCACATGCCCCAAAAGTGGACAACGCTGTCCCAAATTGTCCCAGGCCCACTCAACCCGATAGGGGTGCTCTGAACCGGGTGCCCCGCGATGCAAGCGTGCATTGCTGCGCCAGTCGAACTGGCACGGTTGTTGCTTGAGTGGTTATGCGTGCATAAAACCATTCAGAAGGAGACATACACAATGGCGCGAGACCACAATCAATGGACTGGAAAGCCCGATCTGGCATCCAACCAGTTTGTAGACCCGCGGGTCTATACCGACGAGTCGATCTTCCGTGAAGAGCAGAAGAACATCTTCGACAAATGTTGGCTCATCGCCTGCCATGAGAGTGAACTGGCAGCCCCCTTGGATTACCGAACCTATCAACACCCTGGTGGGCACAATCTCATCATCATCCGCGACGAAGACAACAAGATTCACGCGTTCAACAATATCTGTCCGCATAGGGGAAATCTGCTTATCTACGACGCGGCGGGATCGATCAAGTCGCCGTCCCCGGCAGGGGGACCGAAGCGCATCACTTGCATCTTTCACGCTTGGTCGTTCGATGCCCAAGGCAACTGCGTAGACATCCCAAGAGAAAAGGACGGCTACCAGGACCGCGTGAAGCGTTGCGACTATTCCCTGCGCGAATTCAGGACTGAAGTGGGCTATGGCGGCTTCGTCTGGGTGAACATCGACGACAACGCAGATCCCCTCGCCCAGACTCTCAACGGTGCGTTGGATCCGCTTGAGGAAATGCTGTCGGAGCCACTCGAGATCTTCCACTACAACCGAGCGGTGGTGGACGGCAATTTCAAAATGTGGCACGACACTAACAGCGAGCTGTATCACGACTATTTGCATTACCACAACCGCGTCACGGGGATGCTGCAGCCCGGCTACTTCGATCGCGAATTCCGTACCTTCAAGGGCGGCCACGCCCAGGTCACGGATATGGTCCTGAAGTACGACGCGATGAAAGGACACAAAGCTCAATCGCTGGGTTGGCCGGGGCTTGGTCCGAATCGCTGGGCACTTGTGGACATATTCCCTGGCATCACCTTCAACATCCGGTCACCGGTCATGCGCATCGACACCGTCATACCGATCGGCCCGAACAAGTTGTTCATTGAATACCGCGGTCTGGGACTAAAGAGCGATACACCTGAAGAAAGAGCGGCGAGAGTGCAGCACCACAACTCGATCTGGGGCCCCTTCGGCCGCAATGTGCCTGAGGATTTGATGGGCACTTTTGGGCAGGGACGCGCACTGGCTGACCCCACTGAAGCGCCGATGATCCTGCATGCTCGCGTCGAGAACAACAAGATCCATGACGAAGTAGGTATGCGCCATTTCTATGAAGAATGGGGCCACCGGATGGGCCGCAGCGCTTCAAACCCTTTCCCTCCCGCAGATCAAAGCGCGCGCTAAGGCTGAACCCATACCCGAATAAAGGATTACGAACATGGATATGGAAAAGACCATTCGAGAGTTCTTGGCCAAGCTCTGCATGGCGTTGGACTCGTCAGATTACAAGACCTACCTGCAGTCCTGCTTGCCCGAGTTCAACTACCGGATCGCCGTCTACAGCCCCGAGATCCGAAGGGACATGGTATGGCTGGAAAAGGACAAAGAGGGGCTTTCGGCGCTGATCGACCTGCTTCCCAAGCAGAACATGGACCGCACCCCCCTGACGCGCCACTTCAGCCTGTGCACGGTCACCAACGGCGAGCGTGAAGGCGAGCACGACGTACGCTCCACCCTTCAGGTTTTCCGAACTGAACATGACGGCGGCGAGACCTCGCTTGTCGCGGTGGGCGAGTATCGCGACAAAATTCGGCTGGCAGACCAGGAGCCGTTACTCCTTGAGCGAGAGGTGCGGCTTCATACGCGCATGCTCGGGAAGGGATATCACGTTCCGTTTTGATATCGGCGGCCTTATGAAACTGAAAGTTCATGCGAAGAATCGCAGCTTCGAGGTGCCCGCGGACGGAGGCCCGAACCTGCTCATGGCGGGCCTTGCCGCGGGGCTAGAGCTGCCATATGCCTGTGCCACGGGGACATGCGGCAGTTGCAAGGCAAGGCTGGTATCGGGCGAGGTCACGGATCACTGGCCTGCGGCCTTGGGCAAGGCAAAGTGCAAGTCAGACACGAACGAAGTGCTGCTGTGCCAGTGCGCGGCGATCGGTGATTGTGACATTGAGATCGCCGAGCACGTGTACGAAGTCGATCCGGGAGCCCGTACTCCCAGAAGATACGCGGGCGCCGTGACCCGCTGGGCCATGCTTACGGCGGATGTCGCAATTTGGGATATCCGTCTGGACAACAGCATGGAATTTGATGCTGGGCAGTTTGCACTCGTGAGCGTGGACGGCGTGGCGGGCCACCGTGCCTATTCGATGGTCAATTTCGATAGAGGCACCCAAACCCTGACGTTCTTGACTAAGAAAAAACCCGGCGGTGTACTGACGGAACATCTTTTCAATGGCTCGCCTGAAGGCCAAAAACTGTCAGTTATTGGACCGCTGGGACGGGCGATATTCCGTCCCAGCCTGCGAAAGAACCTGCTATGCATCGCCGGAGGCAGTGGCATCGCAGGCATCATGTCGATTCTGTCGCGCGCGACGCGAGAACGCTACTTTTCGCAGCATAAAGGCCGGGTGTTTTTCGGGATTCGAACCCTTCGGGACGCCTTCTTCCTTGATGAGCTGACGGCGTACGCCAGGCAATTCGAGTCGACGCTTGAAATCACCATTGGCATATCGGAAGGGGAAGTCTCCGACCATTTGGTGTCCCAGTATCCGTTCTTGAAAATCTCCACGGGCTTCATCCATGAAATCGCCGCGCAGGCGGTGAAGGGAAACACCAGCAATACCCAAATCTACCTTGCCGGCCCAACGCCCTTGGTGGATGCGGCGATCCGGCATCTGTTGATTGTCGAAAAGGTCGACGCGAAGAACATTGCCTACGACAAGTTCAGCTAACTCGGAATTGACATGACGCGACAATTTGTGTGCCACCTTGAAGACGTTCCGAAGGGAACGATGAAAACGTTCGAACTCGAAGGAGAGAAGAAAATCCTGATCATCAATGCCGATCAGAATGTCTTTGCATGTCAGGGCGTATGCCCGCACCAGGATGTTTGTCTGGAAGAAGGACTGTTCGACGGGGAGGTCTTAACCTGCCACCAGCATTTGTGGCAATGGAAGGTGGCGAGCGGAGAGCCTGTCGGCCTTGCGGAACAGCCGCTGGAAGTCTACGAGGTGGAGGTGGAAGACGGATCCGTATTCGTAGAACACTAGTTTTTTACGTGGATGCAAGGGACTGCGGCACAGAACCGTCGCTCTTAACATCGTGCAGCCACCGGCTGACAGCTCATTTGATATGAAAGCTCTGCAACCTAGCAGGGCTCGGAGACAAAAATGGACAGCAAAATTCAAGGGGGCACGCCGCCCGTCACGCCTACACGGGTAGCGATTGCAAGCATGATCGGGACGATCATGGAATGGTATGACTTTTTTCTTTACGGCTTTGTCGCCGCACTGGTTTTCGGGCAGCTCTTCTTTCCCGCCTATTCTTCGGCGACGGGAACGCTAGCCGCCTTTGCGACGTTAGCAGTAGGCTTTGTCGCGCGTCCGCTGGGTGGCGTTGTTTTTGGCCATTTTGGAGATCGTATCGGACGCAAGACCATGCTCATTACGTCGCTGTCCATCATGGGCGGCGCCACGTTCACCATCGGCCTTTTGCCCACTTATGAAATGATCGGCGTCTGGGCGCCTATCCTGCTGACCATCTGCCGCTTCTTGCAGGGCGTCGCGCTCGGTGGTGAATGGGGCGGCGCGGTCCTGATGGCGGTCGAGTACGCCCCGCCACAACGCCGTGGCCTTTTTGGTGGCGTCGTGCAAGTCGGAGCAGCGGCGGGAGTGGCACTGGCTACCGCTGTTCTGTTCTCGTGTTCGTATTTCCTCACGCAGGAACAGTTCATGTCGTGGGGTTGGCGTGTGCCGTTTCTGGTGAGCATCGTGATGCTTGCGTCGGGGCTTTACATCCGGCTTAAGGTTACGGAAACGCCGGCCTTCAAACAACTGCGTGAAGCCGGGGAAATCGTCAAATTTCCGGTAGTGGACGTCATCAAGCACCACTACAAAGAGATCTATCACACGGCAGCCATTTATCTGGGATCTATCACCGTCCCCTTCTACACGGTTTGGGTGTTCCTGATCTACTACGCGACGGGCGTGCTTCATCTGGATCGTTCGTGGCTGCTTCTGGGCGTTGTCATCATCAATTTCGCCCTGCTATTCGGCATACTTTTCGCTGGCTGGCTCTCAGACAAGGTCGGAAGGAAGCCCGTTTTCTACGCTGGATTTGTCGTCATTGCAGCGCTGGCGTTTCCATTCTTTTGGGTAGCCGACCTTGCCGAGGTGAAGTGGATTTGGCTGGCCATGCTAATGCTGTCAGCCCCGTCGTGGCTCATGTGGGGCGCAATGCCGGCCTTTTACTGCGAACTTTTTCCTGAACAACTGCGCTACACAGGGATCTCCCTCGGCAGTCAAGCCGCCACCATCATTGGCGGGCTTGTTCCCTTGTTCGCGACTGCAGTCCTGCCTACGTACGGCACATGGCCGATCTCTGCGTTGGTCGCGGTTTCAGCAGCGCTGGCACTATGGTCTCTGATGCGCGTGGCTTCCGATCGTGCCGTTCGCCATAGGTTCGCGCAAGCGCGTGTCTGACGTTTGCCCTGAATGAGCGGGTTGGGGCGCTACGGTTCAAGCCATACGTAGCGCCTCAACGCATTTTGGTGGTTTCCCTACGGCCGACCTAGCGAATGTCATCTAGCTCCCTTCTCGCGTTTCTCCTGGTCATCGCCATCGCTAGTTACCTGCAGGCGCTGACTGGCTTCGCGCTGGGCTTGTTCGCCTTGGGCGGCGTCATCGCGTTGAATATCAGTTCAATCGCCACGGCTTCGATGGTCACTAATGTGCTGATGGTCGTGAACGTCGCCCTTGCCCTGCGCGGGTATTGGTCAGAGATTCACAAGCGCCTGTTTTGGTTGACGCTAGCGGGCTTGATTCCCGGCGCCTTTCTGGGCATCTTCCTGCTTCAGCATCTGGAAGACCGGTACGCTGATTTGCTGCAAATGATCTTGGGCATCCTGATCCTGGTGGCTGGAGCAACCATGGCTATGCTTGCACAAGTCCGACCGGTCATCTCCAGCGCCCCGCGTTTTGTGCTGATGGGGATCCTGGGTGGGGTCTGCGGCGGCATGTACAGCATTCCCGGCCCGCCGGTCGTGTACCTGTTCTATCGCCAACCGTTACCTCTGGACACCGTTAGGTCTACCCTTCTGGCGGTGTTCGGCACGTTGTCCGTCGTCCGACTCGTCTTGCTAACCTTGCAGGGCGAAGTCACAGCGGACGTGCTCGAGCTTTCCATGTTTGCCGTGCCGGTCGTTATCGTCGTGACAGCATTGGCACCCTATATGCCGCTGCGCGTTCCGGATCAAGCCGTTAGACGCATCGCGTTCGTGCTGTTGGGACTCTTGGGACTGGCCATCGTCGGCAGTGCTGGACTGAGGTAGCGCGGTCAGTACAAGCCCCATTTGTGCCCCACTACGCGCTACGTTATAAGTCAATATTGCGGCTTGCGCGCGTTCAGAGCCTAGACCAAAAGGCCATGCAGCCGCGCTCAGCACTACCTCGGGCATGGAGACACTATGGCGCCGACCACCACTTACCGGGAACGCCCTTCGTTTACATCGGAAGACCTCACGACAGACGGGTTGGCCGCGGCGATTGCCGCCGATCACGCTTTGATCGGTTACGCCGTTGCTTCCGTCGAAAATACATACGAATTGGTGGAGGGCTCCGGTAGCGCGGTCGCTGTCGTGAACCGGGACGGAATGATCTTGTTTTCGCGCAGCGATCCTGGCCTTTGCGACATCGAGGGGCGGTCCATATTCGAGCCTGGCACGTGCTGGCGTGAATCCTGTAGAGGCAATAATGCAATAAGCTGCGCGCTATCGCAACGCGAAGGCGTCTGTATCCGTGGCGAAGATCACCAGACGTCGGACTATCACGAGTACTGTACCTATGCAGCCCCGATTTTTGGCGCGAAAGGTGAAGTCGTTGGTTTACTCGCCGTGCTGACCAAGTGCGGCGCCGCGCAGTTGCATACCCTTGGATTCATCAAAACGATCGCTATCTTGGTCGAGAACCGCATGTTGGCCGGCGAAATGCCTGACCGGCTGACGCTGTTTTTCCACACTAACCCCAGCAACGTGGGGACCATCAAGCAGTGCATCGCGGCCTTCGACGCGCAGGGCATTCTGGTGGGAACCAACTCGACAGCTCGGTCATTTTTCAAGATCGTGAGTCCGCACACGCAGCTCACATTCGGCATGCTGTTCAGTCTGCCGTTCCAAGACCTGAAAAAAATGTGGACGCAAGAACGCACCGATTCGTTTTCCCTTTCGTTGTGGGACGGTCGTTCGGTCAATGTTGCACTCAATCGAAGGGTGTGCACGGCGCACGGGCCGGGAGTGAAAGATAAGAACGCGTCCGAACACGATGGCAACACAGTCCGAGCGCCTGGCAGGGCCAAAAAACTTGAGTTTTCCGAACTTCTCTTGGAAGACCTGGACATCGGGGACGCGCAAGTACACCGCGCCGTCGAAAAGGCGTCGCGGATCATAGGCCTTGATCTTCCCCTGATGGTTGAAGGCGAGTCCGGCGTCGGCAAGGAAATGTTCACTCGCGCCTTTCACAATAGCGGCCCCCGACGCGCAGGCCCCTTTGTCGCGGTCAATTGCGCAGCGATCCCTGAGCAGCTCATTGAGTCTGAGCTCTTCGGATACGACGAAGGGGCATTCACGGGAGCACGGCGACGTGGCCAACAGGGACGGATAGTTCAGGCCAACGGAGGCACACTGTTTCTCGATGAAATTGGAGATATGCCGCTACCGCTCCAAGGGCGTCTGTTGAGAGTACTGCAAGATCGTCAGGTCTTTCCTCTTGGCAGCGGCCGTGCCGTGCCTGTGAACTTGTCGATCATCTGCGCCACCCACAGGGACTTGAAGCAGGAAATTCGCGAACACCGGTTTCGGGAAGATCTGTATTACCGCCTTAATGGACTGAGAATCGTGCTTCCGCCCTTGCGCATGCGCACGGATCTCTCTGAACTTGTCCAGCTGCTGGCAGCGGCCGAGAGAAATGGTCGTGAAGTCACGATTTCCGAAGAAGTGATGGAGATATTCAGAAAGGCCACCTGGCCCGGAAACATCCGGCAGTTGCAGATGACGCTACGCACGGCGATTGCGCTTGCTGCGGGTGCCGACGTCGTGCGTAAGGAACATTTGCCCGACGAGTTTTTTTCCGAGATGTTGCCTGGCGCATCCAAGATTGACGTTGTCGAGACCATGGTTGAGTCGGGCAGGCTAAAGTTCGATGGCAGTTTGGCCAAGGTTCAGTCTGTGGCGATCCGAAGGGCCCTCGAGCAGGCAAACGGGAATATTTCAGAGGCCGCGCGGATTTTGGGTGTGAATCGGAAGACCATCTATAGAAGGATGGCGATTTCCGAACCTGAGTGACGCCCGGGCGCCGTGGCGCGGAGGGTGCTGCTCCATCAATGGGCTGGCCAGCCCAAGCCTCGTTTTCAGATACGGAGCAACTACGGTCCGACTAAGCAGGTACCTACACCGCGACTTGGCTGCATCTGTATCCCCTTCGAAATTTCGACGCCACACTACTGCTGGCAAAGCGTGGTTCCCATCGAGCGCAAGAATTGCACGCAACGGATGAGATCTGGAATCGGAACGAACTCATCCGGCTTGTGCGCTACCCCGATGTCCCCTGGACCGCAAACGATGGTTGGTAGCTTCAGATATTGCTGGAACAAACCGGCCTCGGTCCCGAATGCCACCTTCCTATTTGTGCAGCATCCAAGTAGCTCCATGGCGCGCGAAACCATCGGATGGTCGGGAGAAATGTTGTGGCCTGGGTACGAGACGATTTTCCGAAAGTGGATGTTGCACGAGTCCGACACGCGTTTCATCTGCGGAACTAGGACCTCGCGAGCAAACTGCTCAACGCGACCAAATATTTCATCCTGGTCGGCGTCTGGGAGGTTGCGCATTTCAAAGATGAACTTACATTCGCTTGGAATGATGTTTCCCGCAGTCCCGCCCGAAACTATCCCTGTCGACAGTGTTGAGTAGGGAACGTCGAAATCGACATCAATTTCCCCGCCAGACTCGAGGTCGCTAGCCACACGAGCAATATGTGAAATGACCTGCGCCCCGAACTGGATGGCATTGACGCCTTTGGGTGTAAGGCTCGAATGCGCCTCCAGACCCGAAACCACGCATTCGTAGAGCCGCCCTCCCTTGTGGCCGTTCACCACATCCATCGAGGTAGGTTCGCCCACCACGCAGAATCCGGGACGTACTCTTTTTTCCGCCACGTAGCTCAGCAAATCCCGCACCCCCAACACGCCAACCTCCTCGTCATACGAAAAGGCCAGGTGGACAGGCTTAGTTAGGTTCATAGCTGCGAACTCGGGTACCAAGTGCAACGCACACGCAAGGAAACCCTTCATGTCCGCAGTTCCCCTGCCGTATAGGCGCTCGCCCCGTTCGGTGACCTCGAACGGGGGGGTGCTCCATTCCTGCCCATCAACGGGAACGCAGTCGGTGTGTCCGCTCAGAACCAGGCCCCCGTCCACGTGCGGGCCAATCGTAGCCCACAAGTTTGCCTTGGTACCTTCCGCGTTTTTTACCAACGTTGTGTCTATCCCATAGATTTTCAGATAGTCGGCACAATAGTTGATCAACGCTAAGTTGCTCTCACGACTCGTCGTATCGAACGCCACGAGTTTAGAAAGCAAAGTGACGACATTCTGATCGTTCTGACTTACTTCAACCTTCGAATTTTTCAAACGGGTATCCATCAACAGCCTCCGGGCAATTTCGATTGTGGAAGAGCTCACTGCATACGTGGCTCAACTACGTCAACGCGATCTGTCTTGGGCGCTGACGTCGCACGTGGCCTCACGGAATCGCTTAGCAAGAAGAGCCCGGCAAGTCCCACGATTCCACCGCCTACGGCGTACAAGACCGGAGCAAGGATCAAACCGGTGGCGTGAATCATCCAGGTCACAATCATCTGAGCGAAGCCGCCAAACACCATCACGGCCACGTTGTAACAAAGCGCCAAACCCGTTGAACGAACCCTCGACGGGAACTGCTCGCCCACAGTGGTCGAGAATGGACCAAGTAGACCGGCGAAAAAGAAGCTGAGCCCGGCATACGTGACAAGCAGCGATGAGAAGGACCTATCCACCTCCACCCAATGAAACATGGGATACAAGAGGAGTACGTACGGAAGAAGCCCGAACAGCATCACGGCCCGGCGCCCGAAGCGATCTGACAAGTGTCCAAAAACCGGGATCGAGACCGTCATGAGAACCAGACCAGTCGCCTGCGCCATGTATGCGTCATGTAAGGCAAATCCGAACTCGCGACTCGCGTAGGTCGGCAAGTACATGACAAACGCATACACCGACGACGTGAGCGCGGTCGTGAGCATTAGCGTTGCAACTATCGGCCTTCTGTAACCTGAGAAAAGCGCTCGCAGACTTTGCTCCTCGGCAGCTCGACGACCTTCCTGCGCTTCTTCAGGCTCTTCGAGATGGCGGCGAATCCATATTCCCACCGGCGCGATTACGAGACCTATCACAAATGGAATGCGCCAAGCGCCTGAAACCAGCTGTTCCGTCGTGAACAAAGACGTCATCAGCAGGCCAGTCAAAGCCCCCAACAAGGTTGCCAAGTTCTGGCCGAACATCTGCCATGAGCCGAACAAGCCTTTCCTTCCCGGAGGCGCAGCTTCAACTAGATAGGCCGTAGCCGATGCAAATTCTCCACCGGTAGCAAAGCCTTGAATGAGCCTCGCCATGACGATGATGACTGGCGCGCCGATGCCGATAGTTGCGTACGACGGCGTCAGGACGATCATAATCAAGGACAGGGTCATCAAACTCAGCACCAACTGAAGTGCAGCGCGCCTCCCCTTTCGGTCGGCATACATTCCGATCAACACGCCACCAATAGGCCTCGTTACGAAGCCAACGCCGATAGTTGCCATTGTGAGCAGAAGGCCTGTGTACTGGCTTTCGGTTGGGAAGAAGACCTTAGCAATGATTACTGCTAAAGATGCAAACACGCCAAAGTCATACCACTCCAACGCGTTGCCAACTATTGCCGCGGTCAACTGCTTCCACCGCGGCATCACCACCTTTTCTTGAGTAGCCATGCGATTCGCCCTTGGGTTCGATGTTCTTTTCTGGTCCATCTCGCCGTCGGCTTCGACTAAAACCAAGCGGCCGTTGAGATGCAACCTGGCGCATGATAGGAAGCTGGTGGTCATACCGTAAAATACCGTTTTTATATCCCCGCAATGCTGGATGGGTATGACATGGATCTCAGGCAACTCCGGTACTTCGTTGCGATAGCTGAGTGCAAGAGCATCACGCTGGCAGCAAAGCAGGTTCATATTGCGCAGCCCGCACTTACTCGACAGATGCATCAGCTGGAAGAGAGTCTCGGGACCGAGCTGATTGAACGCTCGACGCGCGGCATCAAGATGACGGCGGCTGGCGAACAGCTGTTGGCCGACGTCAAACGTGTGCTGAACGACCTCGAGCTCGCTCGGAACCGCGCAATTAGGGCGGGCAGAGGAGAGGTGGGCCACATGGCCATGGGCATCCCTGTGATGAGGTACCTTGCTGACCCAGTGGCAACGATCCTGCGGAAATTTCGCGCAGAAGCGCCCAACGTCTCCGTTTCTGTGCATCATCACCTGTCCGAAACACAGTTGGAGCTACTTGCCGAAGGAAGGCTCGATGCTGGCGTGACGCTCTATCGGGATGCAGCCGACCCATCGTTTTCCGGGATTCATCTTTACTCGGATCCTATGACCTTCGTGTACCCCCGCAATTGGTCTTGGCCAAATGGCTTGCCGCGTAGCTTGGCGGACCTGGCCGGTCTGGAATTTATCTGGATCGCTCGAGACACCGCACCCGCCTGGCACGACGAGCTGATTCACTGCTTCTTCAAAGCGAAATTCGTCCCGAAGCCAACAGTCACAGGAATTGATGCCGCATCAATGCTGGCCATGGTCCATGCGGGACTTGGCTGTACAGTCGTCCCCATTTCGACGACGTTGGCCAGCCAAGACTCGGTATGCAATCTCCGACTTCCGGACCTTGATGTCGTACACGATTGGGAACTGGTCTGGCGTACGGACAACTCCTCCGCAATTCTTCTCCGCTTTCTTTCTGTAGCCAGAAGCGCCATCCACTCGCGGTCCGAATTGTATGAATGACACGTGTTCAGCAACCGGGCATCGCCCTTAGGCTCCCTCGCACGCGATCCAACGGGTGGGCGGCCCATAAGTCGTCACACAGACCGGGCAACCAAGCCAAAGGTCTTCTTTCCAGCGCAGAACATTATCTAGTTTGCTGTCGCCCATATTTTCGCCAAGACTTTCGCGCCCCTCATTGGGAAGTCGTACGAACCGTCGGCGATATCTATCTCGCCCTGCTTGGCTGAGCGACACGCCGCGGAGAAAACATGACGATCAGTAGAGATTTCGCCGCCCTCACTGCGTGGGAGTCTGGAGCGCCGCTTTCGCGGCGCCGGCCCCGGAGCTCGACGGCGTTCCGTGCCGAGAGCGGCAACTTGGCCGTGTTCTCGTCGGCCACGGTCAGGCCCGTCTTCATGATGCCCAGGACGATCTCTTCGGCCAACTTGCCGCCGAAGCCGTGTTCGCTGGCCGTGATCCGGAAGCTGTCGCCTTCCAGCGGGCTCATCACGGTGACCGAGGACAGCAGGATGCCGTTCGAGCCGGCTGGACGCGGTTGCCGACGCAGTCGCGGGTGAAATCGGCCAGGGCCTTGCGGCTGTCGGGCGTCAATTCCATTGCCACGACGCGGGCGGGCGTGTGGGGATCGGCACCGGCGGTGGCGTTCTGGGCCTGCAAGGCGAAGGTTTCGGCTAGCGCCAGGGCGCGCGCAAGCAAAGCCGGGGTGCGGCGGGTTATCCTAGGCACCGACCTCATCCCGCAGCTCCCATGACTGAACGCCAGACCAACCGACCGGCCGCGCCCCTGAACCTGCGCCAGATTGAGGTGTTTCACGCGATCATGGTGACCGGCAGCCTGAGCGCCGCCGGACGCATGCTGTTCGTGTCGCAGCCCGCCGTCAGCCGCACGCTCGCCTCATGCGAGCAGCGGCTGGGATACGAACTGTTCGAGCGCTCGGGCGGGCGGCTGATCCCCACGCCGGAAGCGCGCCGCATCTTCACCGAGACCTCCGAGATATACGCCAAGGTCAGGAACGTGAACGAACTGGCCCACGATCTGGGCCGCGCCAGCGCGGACCTGGTCCGCATCGTGTCGAACTCGGGGCCGGGCATCTACCTGCTCCCGCAGGCCATCATCCAGGTCAAGGAAGAATTTCACGCGCGGTTCCAGTTTGCCGGGATGAATACGGACCTGGTTGTCAGCCATCTGTTGCTGGGCCGGGCGGACATCGGCATATCCCTGTTTCCCGTCTCGCATCCCGATCTGATCCACACCGAGATCGGCCACGCCAACGTGGTGTGCATCGCGCCGCGCAAGTTCAAGCTGCGCGAAGGGGCGATGCTGAGCGCGAACGACGTGATGGCGCTGGGGCTGCCTATCATCGGCTATGCGCCGCAAAGTGCGCTGGGCCAGACGCTGGCCCAGTTCTTCAAGACGCACGGGCTGGACCCGGTGGTGGACGTAGAGGTGAACTCGCCGCTGGACACCTGCTCGATGGTGACCGAGGGCGTGGGTATAGGCTTCGTGGACTCCACTTGCGTCACGCCCAGCCTGCTGCGCGACGTCGCCGTGTTCCCGCTCAATCCGCCGCTGCCGCTGAAGCTGCTGGCGCTGCGCTCCAAGACCGACGCGCTGTCGGCGGCGGCCAAGCGGTTCCTAGTCTGCTTCAAGGAAGCGGTGCGCGAGCATCAGCACGCACCGGCGATGTCCGGCCGGCGCGGCTGAGCACGACTCAGCCGGGGGGGTCGCCGGCCGCCGGGTAGGCCGCCCCAAAGCGTTCCACGGTATAGGGCTTGCGCATCATGGCCGGGCAGAAGCTGGACAGCACCGGTTTCAGGCGTTCAAACAAGGCCAGCTGATCGCCGTTGCGGTTGCGCAGCTCGGCCAGCGCCGACTGGATCTCGCCGCGCAGCTCGCGCAGCGCAACGTTGGTCAATTCGCCGTCGCGCACGATCCACTTGCCGGCCACCATGACGCTGTGCACGGCGGTGCCGTCTTCGCTCTGGACAAGCTGGCTGATGACGTCGTTGGTAGGCAGCCAGTTCACGTGGCCCAGGTCCAGCATGACCAGGTCGGCGTGAAAGCCCTCGGCCAGCCTGCCGACGCCCTCCAGGCCCAGGGCCTGCGCGCCGTTCTCGGTCGCCATCCTGAATACCTCGGGCGCGGATAGCCATTGCTCCATTCTCGGCGTGCGCACGTGCGAGACACGCAGCGCGGTGCGCATGCTTTCGTACATGTTGAGGTTGTCGGCGCAGTTGGCGCCATCGGTGCCCAGCGCCACGTTGATGCCGTGGTCCATCATGGCGCGCACGTCCGCGAGGCCGCTGCCCAGGATCATGTTGCTGCCGGGATTGTGGCTGACGCTGGCGCCCGCGATGCCCAGGCGGCGCATGTCGTCGCCGTCGAGCCAGACGCCATGGGCGGCCGTGAAGTGCGGGCCCAGCACGCCCAGATCATCCAGATGCGCCGTCAGGGACCGGCCATAGTGCTGCGCGCCGGCCAGGGCCTGCACTTTGCTTTCCTGCAGATGCACCTGCATGGCCAGGCCGTATTCCTGCGCCAGATCCCGGCAGCCGGTCCATAGCGCGTCCGAGCCGTGCAGCGGAATGGTGGGGCCCAGCGCAGGGCGCTGCAGCGGCGAGTCCCACTGGTCCAGGATCGCGCGCACGGCGCCAAGCAGATCGCCGGAGGCGGGCAGGCCCGCCGTCAGACGCTGGCGCAGATCGGGCGCCAGCTCATCCGCCAGTCGGGGTATGGCTTGCCAGAAGCTGATGTCGGCCAGCATCGGCGCGATCACGGCGCGCGTGCCCACGTCCTGGTAGGCCGAGGCCGTCGAGCGCATGCCCGCCACCGTGGGCAGCGGCATTTCCAGGCACATGTCGTAGATGGCGGTGCAGCCCTTCAGGGCAAGCTCGGCCGCGCCGAGCAGGGTAGACAGGTACCGGTCGCGCGCGCTCCGGCGGCCGTAGATGCCGGCGCCGGAGGCCAGCAGCAGTTCGAGCGACCAGCGATCCGCGGTGCCCTTGGTCAGGGTAGTGTGGCTATGCGCGTGGGCATTGATCAGGCCGGGGTGGATCAGCATGGACGTGGCGTCCACCACCGGCACGCCGGAAAGTTGGGCGTCGCATGCCAGGAAGCGGGCGATGCGCCCGTTCTCGATCAGGATGCTTTCGTGGCGCGCGGGCTGATCCCAGGCGCGCAGAACCAGGCCGCCCTGGAGGATGAAGCTGGACATCGTTGTTTCCTAGGTAGTGGCCAGGGGCTCTTCGACGATGGCCCAGGGGAAAAGCACTTTCTCGATCAAACCGATCAGGGCGAAAAGCGCCATGCCGAGAAAGGCCAGCAGCACGACCGCGCCCCAGGCGACGGGCGTTTCGAAGAAGGCCATCGAGGTGGTAATGAGATAGCCCAGGCCGCGGTCGGCGGCGACGAATTCGGCCACCACGGCGCCGACCACGGCCAGCGCGCTGGCGACCTTCAGGCCGCTGAAGATGAACGGAATGGCGTAGGGCAGGCGGATGCGCAGCAGCTCCTTGAACTTGCTAGCGCGGTAGGAGCGGCCCAGCTCGATCAGTTCGGACGGAGCCGCCAGTAAGCCGGACGCGGTGGCCACGACCAGCGGAAAGAACGCCACCAGGAACGTGACCAGCACGCGCGGCAGTTCGTTGGCGCCCAGCGCGATGATGAGGATGGGCGCCAGCGCCACCTTGGGGATGGACTGCGTCAGGATCAGCAAGGGGTAGAGGATGCGCGACACCGCCCGCGACGCCGTGATAAGGATGGCCAGCGGCAGGCTGATGGCGATGGACAGCGCAAAGCCCAGCAGTACGGTGCCGACCGTGGCGGCCAGGTGCTTGGTCAGGCTGCCGGCGGGCATGTGCAGGACCGCCGTCCAGATAGCCGACGGCGCGGGCAGGATGAAGGCCGGGATGGCGAACAGGCGGACCACCGCTTCCCATAACGCGAACAGCGCGGCGATGGCGGCCATGGATTGGCCGGCGGCGGACAGGTGGCGCAGCGGACGACGGCGCTTATTCGACGAATTGGACATGGCCCTTCCTGTCGGCGTAGATGATTTCGCGGATGCGGCGTATGGCCGCCTGCGCGGCGGGTTCGCCCAGCTGGTCCAGCGAGCGCGGGCGGGGCAGGACGATGTCCAGGATTTCGGCGATACGGCCCGGCCGAGGCGACATCACCACGACGCGGTCGGCCAGGAGCACGGCTTCGGAGATCGAGTGCGTGACGAACAGGACGGTCTTCGGCTGTTCGGACCAGATCCGCAGCAGCTCCATGCCCATGTCTTCGCGCGTCAGCGCGTCCAGCGCGCCGAAGGGCTCGTCCATCAGCAGGACATCGGGGTCCTGGATCAGGCCGCGGCAGATGCCGGCGCGCTGCTGCATGCCGCCGGAGAGCTCGCGGGGGAACTTGCCTTCGAATCCTTCCAGCCCGACCAGCTTGAGCAGGGCGCGAGCGTAGGCCGCGCTTTCGGGCTTGAGCGTGCCGCGCATGCGCAGCGGGAACAGCACGTTGTCCAGGATGGTGGCCCAGGGCAACAGGGTGGGCGCCTGGAACACCATGGCGGTGTCGTCGCGCGGTTCGCGCACCGCCGCGCCGTTGAGCATTACGTCGCCGGCTGTGGGGCGCAGGAGGCCGCAAACGATGCGCAGCAGCGTGGACTTGCCGCAGCCGGATGCGCCCACCAGCGCGATGAATTCGCCCTTGCAGACCTCCAGCGAGACATCGGACAGCGCCACGGTGTCGGACCCGTCGCGGGTGGCGTAGCGCTGCGAGACGTTGCGGACCGATACGCCCGCGGCGGCGGCCGAAGGCGGCGCGGCTTCCATGCCCGGTGGGGTCGGCTGGGCGGTGGCCAGAGTGGCGCTTAAGTTCATGTCGTGGCCGTCCGTGTCACTTGGCCGCGGCCGCGGGAACCAGCGCCGTGTCGACCGCCTGCTGGTAGTCCCACTGCGGGTCCAGTTGCTGCGCCTTGGTCACTTGCGCCCAGGTGTCCGCCAGGCGCTTGTCGTCGAACTTGCCAAAGCCAGTCTTGGCGGCGAAGTCGGCGAACACGTACTTGTCTTCCGCCTTGAAGCTGCCCAGGCAATCGTCGGCCTTGACCTCGGGATTCTGCGCCACGTGCAGCTTGCAGGCTTCTTCGGGATGCGCATGCGCCCATTGCTGGGACTTCCAGATGGCGGCAAGAAAGCGCTTGACAAGATCGGGGTTGGATTTCAGCGTGTTGTCGCTGGTGAGGATGGAGGAGGAATAGATCGTGAAACCCGTCTCCACGTATGGCAGCACCCGGATCTTCTCGCCCTGGGCCTGGGCGGACTTGTTGATGTAGTACTCGTGGATGGCGAAGAACGGCGCGGCGTCCAGCTTCTTGGCGATCAGCAGCGAGGCCATCGTCGAGGCGTCGACGTTGGTCCACCTCACCGTGCTTTCGTCCAATCCCACGCGCTTGGCCACCTCGGGGAAATAGAACTTGTGGCTGTTGCCCGGCGTGATGCCGACGTTCTTGCCCTTCAGGTCCGCCAGGCTGGTGATGCCCGAGCTTTCCAGCACGAACATGGAGTGCGGCGAATACACGTACATTGAGCTGATGACCTTGACCGGCAGGCCGGTCTTGGCGCGGGCGGCGAAGACCGGGGCGATGTCGGCGATGCCGAACTGCGCCGAGCCCGCGCCCACCTTGTTGACCGTGTCGCCGCCGCCGAAGCCGCGGCTGATCTTCAGGTCTATGCCCTGTTCCTTGAAAAAGCCCTGGGACAAGCCGGCGTAGTAGGCGGCGAATTCGCCGCTGGGGATCCAATCCAGCAGGAACTGCACATTGTCGTCCGCATGCGCCATCGCGACGGCGGAGGTCAGGACTGCTGCGGCGGCAAGCCGGGCGGCGCGGCGGGAGAAGCGGTTGCGGGTCATGGGGAGCCTTTCCGTGAACAGGGGGCTCGCGAATTCTGCGAGTACACCCATTCTGCAAAGCCCCGTCAGACCTTGGCAAACCCGCGCCGCAAGGCGGATGCCCCGTGTTTGTGCACGGCAGCAGACGCGGCCTGCCCCAGAGTCCGGACGCGCCGCGCCGCATAAGCGGGCGGCGCGCACCAAGTCGGTGATGACTTTTCGTTGAGCGCCTCCACATAAATGAATGGCGGCAACGCGTATTCCGGGAGGTCACTACCCAGACGGCTGCACGCCAAGCGCGCGCAGCCATTGCATGTCCGGCATGCCCTGGACGGGCGGCATGCCGGGTGCGGAACCCGTGCAGTTCGTCCTTGGAAGTTTGGCCGTACTCCGAAAAATACCGCTCATTGCAAAAGACGCGTCAGCCATACGAGTGCATTTGACCGCACGGGGCGCAAGGGGAGACGGCGCGCTCGAGGCATTTCTCGGTCCAAACATTGTGACGGGCGCAAAGTACGACATGGTTGAATTTGACCGCGATCTGCTGGACAGTCCATTGTGCGCAGTGAAGGACGATATTTCGACGGTCACAGCGGCATTGCAGTCGACAATTGACACCGCCGGCCTGCTCATCGCCCACATATCCGATCACAAAACAGCCAAGCCCGTTTTAATCGAGAAAGAACTAAGAATGTCGCCGCGCACCATACAGAGACGCCTCATACGCACCGGCGTCGATTTCCAGAGCCTGCTCGACGAGACTCGTCGGAGCGAGGCGCTTCGCCTTATTGGGACAGACAGATATTCCGCCACTGACATCGCATATATGGTTGGCTATAGCGATGTGGCACATTCCACGCGTGCCTTCAAACGCTAGACGGGGCAAGCTCCGACACGCTTTCGCTTCGTGTCGGGCAACAGCCCATGAGTCGACGGGTCCTGCCGAAAGCCACTGATTGCGGCATCCTTCCGCGTTAGGGTGGAAGCCATAGCCCGTGAGGATGCGCTTTCGAGCCAGAGAGGAAATTTTCTCTGTGCGCGCCAACGTCTGGTGCGGGTCCGGAGCGGACGGCCGGTAAGGTCTGCAACCGGCCAGAAGCAGTCATTGGTCTGTCGTCATGCTTCATTCGGATGTGCTGGCGTGCTCAACACCTTCTGATAGAACGCCAGGTCGAGCCAGCTTCCGAACTTGTAGGCCACCTCCTTGATAACGCCAGCAGGCTCAAAGCCCAGACGTTCGTGCAGCACGATGCTCGCCTGATTCGTGGTGTCGATCCCGCCTACCATAGTGTGGACGTCCCTTGCTTTAGCTTCTTCGATCAGTTCGGTGAGTAGGCGGCGTCCAAGTCCTAGGCCGCGGCACTCGTGGTGGATGTAGATCGAATGTTCAACGCTGTACTTGTACGCGGGCCACGCACGAAACGTTCCATAGGATGCAAAGCCCAGCAACTTCCCGGCTTCGTCCTCCACCCCAAGGACCGGGAAGGAGTTCTTGCGTTTAGTCTCGAACCAACCGGCCATAGCCTCAGCTGGACGGGGTTTGTAGTCGTACAACGCGGTGGAATGCAGGATTGCATGGTTGAAAATCTCAAGCACGGCTGCAGCATGGCGGTCTTCGGTGCAATGTACGGTGTGCATACAAGTCCTTTTATTTCACAATAGAATACGAATCGTCTAATATACGAGACGACGGAGAAAAAGGAAACTCGATGCTGGTTGACGACGTGATTGCACAACGTATTTCGGAGTTGAGAACTTCGCAGCGGCTGAGTCTCAGCCAATTGGCCGAGCGTTCCGGCGTTAGCAAGGCAATGATTTCGAAGATCGAGAGACGGGACAGCAGCCCAACTGCGGCAGTGCTCGGCCGTCTTGCATCGGGCCTTGGGGTCGCGCTGACAGAGCTACTGGCGCCCCTTCCATCCCCTAACCCATTCTTGGTCCGTCACAAGACGGATCAAACGACTTGGCGGGATCCAGCCACCGGTTACGTTCGACGGCAGATCGCAGAACTGGATGCAAACACTGGCACTGAACTCGTAGAAATCGAACTGCCCATTGGGGCCCGCGTCGACTATCCACAATGGCATTCGAAACCGTACCGACAGCGGCTATGGCTGCTAAAGGGCGTGCTTGAACTGAGCTACGGAGACGAGACACGACAACTGATGACCGGCGACCAACTAGACTTTGCCGTTGACAAGACTGTCAGCTATTTCGCACGCGAGGAGTGCCGTTATCTGCTGAACGTGCTCCATGTCTAACGTGCTTAGCAGAACCGATGTGGCGGTGTTTCTAGTGCACTTACCGCTTCGGATCGGAAGCGACCTTCCGTAGGGGCACACTAAATCTCCCTTTACGCGAAAGGAGATGGTCATGGAATCCGCGAATGTCACCGTTGGCCATCGTGTGCCATGGAACAAGGGCA
>NZ_PCOQ01000012.1 GCF_002975275.1 Achromobacter sp. MYb9
TTGCTCCAGCATGCGCTTGACCGGCGGCGTGGCCTCGGCCGCGCCCGCGCCGATCAGCAGCGAAATGACGATGAAGCGATCACGCCCCGCGGCCCAGGGCCAGGCCTATGCCGACGCCGCCATGCCCGAACCGGTGGCCGAGGCCATGGAGGTGTCTACGGCGCAGATGCAAAACGACGCCACCAGTGCATCGTTCCAGATCAAGAATCCGGCTACCGTTGCATCGGACAATTCGTCGCAGCGCGTGGCGATCACCACCGCCAAGCTGCCGGCCACGCTGCAATACCAGTCCACGCCCGCGCTGCGCGAAGCGGCCTTCCTGACGGCGCTGGCCAGCAACAACACCGATTTTCCGTTCCTGGCCGGGTCGTTGAATACCTTCCTGGACGACGCGTTCGTGGCCTCGAGCCGCATCAAGGCGGTCATGCCGGGCGAAAAGGTCGAACTGGCCATGGGCGCCGACGATGGCATTTCGATCAAACGCCAGCTAGTGAACCGCTTTACGGAAAGCACCGGCTTTTCGGGCAGCGGCAAACGCGTGACCTATGAATACAAGATCACGGTAAAGAACAACAAGGCCACCAAAGAGCAGATCGTGTTCAAGGACCGCCTGCCGGTTTCGCGCAATGAAAAGATCGTAGTCAAGCTGTTGTCGCCGGCCGACCGCGAAGTCAAGCGCGAAGAAGACGGCAAGCTGGCCTGGGAATGGGAACTTGAGCCAGGCAAATCGCGCGAGACGGTGCTGAAGTTCTCGGTGGATTATCCGGGCGACATCGACGTATCCGGTATCTGAATTCCCGAAAAGGCGCCCTAGCGCATCTGGAACGCTTCCTGGTGAAACAACTGGCGCACCGGCATTCCCTGCCGGTGCAGTCCGTCTTTCAGCGAATCGGCGAAGCCTGTCGGTCCGCAAAACCAGACACCGGGCCAAGGCGTTCCCGCCGTGCGTCCTGCGAGCAGGCCCGCTGCCGTCAGCGGCCCTTTCTCGTCGCTGTACCACACACGCAGCGTCACGCGCGGAACCCGCGCGCAAAGGGTTTCCAGCGTTTGGGCAAACGGCGCCTCGGCCGCATTGCGCGCGCAGTAGTACAAGGTGGCCTGCGGCGCGCGGTCTGGTTCGGCCTGCAACGACTCCAGCCACGAGATGAACGGCGTCACGCCGATGCCGGCGGCCACCCATATCTGCGGGCGGCCGTCATCGCGCAGCAAGTCGAAGCAGCCATACGGCCCTTCCACCGTCACCGCCTGCCCCTCCTTCAGGCTGGTTTGCAGGCGGCGGGTGTAATCGCCCAGCGCCTTGATCGAAAACCGTACGCGCCCCGTGCCGTCGTCGGCGCCCGATACCGTGAAGGGATGCGCGCCTTCAAGGCGGTTTGCCGTCAGAAAGGCGAACTGGCCGGCGCGATGGCGCCAATCGCCTTCGACCTTACAGGTGAGCGACAGGATATCCTCCGACAGCGGATCAACGTACAGTACCGTCGCCCTGTGGCGCCGGGCCCGGCCGATGTTTCCGGTCAACGCCCAGAGCGCGCACGCACTGCCCACGGCCGTCGCTAAGGCGACGAGCCATCCCGCGGGTTGCGCCCACCACGCGGCGGGCGTCAGCACCACGCCATGAAACGCCGTCACCAGGAACACGACGGCCGCTATGCGATGGATGTGGCGCCACAGGTGATAGGGAAACCGTCGCCATAGCGTAAGCGCCACCACGATCACCAGGATCCAGACCGCCCATTCCCCGATGTCCTTGGCGGAGCCGCGGAACACGTCCAGCCAGGCGGCTTCGCGCGGCGTCTTGGCGACCGGATTGAACGCCATGAGCAGCAGCGGCTTGCCAATTTTGATCAGATAATGCGCCGCGGCAAGCGCGGTCGCCAGGATGCCGCTCCATTTGTGCAGCCGGTACATCTTGTCCAGGCCGCCCAAGCGGGACTCGATCCACTGCGGGCGCACCGCCAGCAGCATGATCAGCGCCATCAACGCGTATGCGCCGAGGCCCGTCAACAGGATGAGTTGGTCGCGTGCGGTCCAGATCGTGATGCCAGCCGGCGGATGGGTCCAAAGCGTGCCTGCCCAGGCCAATAGGGACAACAGCAGGACGGCGCCAAGCGTGCGTCGCATCGATTCAATTCTCCAGGGAAAGCCCGAGCACAGCGCCCATGGTAGCCCCGTATGCACCCCGTATGCACCCGAATTCGACGCGGCGCGCCCGGGCATTGATCGTCATCAATGCCCGGGCGCGCCGGTGAGCCGGCGACCCGCCTTCCGCTTCAGTGCCGGCGGCAGAATTCGACGAACGCGTCGGTGTCCAGCGGAACCGACAGGCCGTAACCCTGCGCGACGTCGCAGCCCAGCTCGCGCAGCAACTGCACGTCGCGGTCTTGCTCGACCCCTTCGGCCACCACGCGCCGCCCCAACACGCGGCCCATCTCGATCGCCGCCGCCACCACCGCGCGTGACGCCGCTTCCCGGTGCATGTGCACGATGAAGTCGCGGTCGATCTTAAGCTCGGTAAACGGCATGGCCGAAAACAGCCGCATCGACGCAATGCCCGCGCCGAAATCGTCCATCGCCAATTCAAAGCCCCGTACCCGCAGCAGGTTCAGCACCGATGACAGCGCCAGCCAATCATTGACGGGCTCGTCCTCGGTCAGTTCGATCTTCACCAGCCGTGCCGGCAATCCCGCCTGCGCCACACGCTTTTCCAGCAGCGTGGGCAGGTCCCGCGTGCACAACGTGGACGACGACGCATTGATGGCAATCGGCACCGCGATGCCCTCGGCATGCATCCGCTGCAAGACCTCGATGACGCGGTCCACCACCCGCAAGAACAGCATCCGATCCATGCCCAGGCGGTGCGCGGCGGGCACGAAGTCGACAGCGGAAATCGGCCCCAATTCGGGGTGTTCCCAGCGGGACAGCGCTTCAGCCGCCAGCACTTCACCGGTGGCCAGGCTCATCTGCGGTTGCAGCACGACGCTCATGCCCACGCCGGTGATCAGGGCGCGCCCCAGTTCGGCCTCGATCACTTCCCGCCGGACCGATTGCAGCCGAGGCAAGCTCACGTCTTCGGCCGACAGCAGCGTGGTTTTGATCGCCTGCTGCATCGACGCGCGCGATACGGGTTTGGACAGGGCCTGCGCCGACGGGCAGCCCGCCTGCAACGCCAGCCGCACATGCGACTGCAGCAACTCGTCGCTCAGGCTGCTGATCCAGATGATGGGCGGCATGGCTTTGAGCCGCCCGACGTCGACCAGCCGCCGCAGCTCATTGGGCAAATGGGTGCCGTCGCCATCGCCCATGACGATGTCGCTGATCACCAGGTCGTAGAACTGGCGGCCCAGCGCGCCGACGGCTTCGGTGCTGCTTCCCACGCCAGCGACCCGGCGATGGCCCAACGCCAGCAGCATGTTCTGCAAGTAGGCGCGCTCGACCGGGTGGTCTTCGACCAAGAGAATCCGTCGAGCGGCTCCGGCGTCGGTTTTAGGCATCACGTTCCGTCCTAGCTTATAGGGCGGGCCTTTGCAGGCGGCCGCTTGAAATCCCTAGACTCCATCCTACGGCATCTAACGGCGATCTGTCGTCATTGGCAACGGGTTAGTGCCATTTCGGTGCCGATAGACGTAGGTTTTAGGGCGTCTACCGCCGATAGGTCCGGCCCGTTGCCGTCCGGCGTGCCCGCCATCGGCCAGACGGACGCCACCGCCCGGCGCACCTGCCCGCCGCCAGTGCGATAATGGCCGTCTTTACGCATCTACGGCACGGAGCATCCCCTTGACCCGCATTGACGACCCCCAGCACGACCGCGAGGTCGGCACGGCCGACTCGACCCAGGACAACACGCGCACCGACGACACGCGCATCAGCGCCGTGCGTCCGCTGATCTCGCCCGCGTTGCTGCAGGACGAACTGCCCGTTTCCCCCGCCATCCAGACGCTGGTGGAGGCAAGCCGCGCGCAAATCGCCGACGTCCTGCACGGCCGCGACGACCGGCTGCTGATCGTGGTCGGTCCCTGCTCGATCCATGATCATGGCCAGGCCATGGAGTACGCCCGTCAATTGCGTGCCGCCGTGGACCAGCACCAGAAAGACCTGCTGATCGTCATGCGGGTCTACTTCGAAAAGCCCCGCACCACCGTCGGCTGGAAAGGCTATATCAATGACCCGCGGCTTGACGGCAGCTTCCGCATCAATGAAGGCCTGCGCCGCGCCCGCGAACTGCTGCTGGACATCAGCGGCCTGGGCCTGCCCATTGCCACTGAATTCCTGGATTTGCTCAGCCCGCAGTACATCGCTGACCTGATCGCCTGGGGCGCCATCGGCGCGCGCACCACCGAAAGCCCCAGCCACCGGCAACTGAGTTCGGGTTTGAGCTGCCCGCTGGGCTTCAAGAACGGCACCGACGGCGGCGTGCAGATCGCGGCGGACGCCATGGTGGCCGCCAGCGCCAAACATGCCTTCATGGGCATGACCAAGATGGGCATGGCCGCCATTTTCGAAACGCGGGGCAACCAGGATACGCACGTGATCCTGCGCGGCGGCAAGCAAGGCCCCAATTACGACGCGGCCAGCGTGGACGCCTGTTGCGCCGCGCTGCGCGCCGCCGGCCAACGCGAACAGGTCATGATCGACTGCTCGCATGCCAATTCCAACAAATCGCACCTGCGCCAGATCGACGTGGCCAATGACATCGCCGCGCAACTGGCCCAAGGCGACACGCGCATCACCGGCGTCATGATCGAGAGCCATCTTGAAGAAGGCCGCCAGGACTTGAAGCCGGGCCAGCCGCTGCGTCGCGGCGTGTCGATCACCGACGCCTGCCTGGGCTGGACCCAGACGGAACCGGTGCTGGAAACCCTGGCACTGGCCGTGCGCAAGCGCCGCGAAAAAAATCTGGCTTAAGCCCCCGGGTCAACGGCGCAAGCCGTAAAGCGCCGGGTCCATCTCCGGCGCCTGTCCCGTCATCAGGCTGGCCAGCAGCTTGCCGGTCACCGGACCCAGCGTAAAGCCGTGATGCGCATGGCCAAACGCCATCCACAATCCGGCATGCCGGGGCGCTGCCCCGATCACCGGGCGCATGTCCGGCATGCAGGGGCGGCACCCCATCCACGGTTCACGCTCGACCGCGGCGCCCAAGGGCAGCAACTGGCCCGCCAGCGCTCGCGTGCGCTGGATCTGGACAGGAGACGGCGGCGCATCGCGTGCGGCGAACTCGGCGCCCGTGGTCAGCCGCACGCCGAGCGTCATCGGCGTCACCACGAAACCGCTGTCGATATCCGCCACCGGGTGCGACAACGCCGCCCCCTCTTCCAGCGCGAAGTGCTGGTGGTAGCCTCGCTTGACCGCCATCGGAATGCGATAGCCCAGTGGACGCAGCACATCCGGCGACCACGGCCCAAGCGCCACGACCACATCCCGGGCTTCGATCAACCCGTCCTCGCCCTGCACTTGCCAGCCCTTGTCCGGCGCCGGCTTCAGACTGCGTGCGTCGCCGCGCGCAAAGTGCCCGCCGCGCTGCTGGAACAGCGCCGCATATCCCTTCGTCACGGCGCCCGGATCAGACACGTTGACCGGGTCCAGCCAATGCACCGCACCCACCATCCGTGCCGACAGCGAAGGCTCCAACGCCGTCAGCGCCTGGCGGTCCAGCACCCGGTAATTCAGTCCATAGGATGCCAGCGCGTCGGCTTCGGCGACGGCGCGCGCAAGGCCTGCTTCGGTGCGCACGCCATCGATCCAGCCATTGCGGCGGAACAGGTGCGAGACCTGTGCGTCGTCCCTCAATGCATCGTGCTCGATCACGCTGCGCTCGATCAGCGGCAGCATCGCGTCGGCCGCGCTGGCCAGCCGCGCCGGCGACGAATGCCACCAATAGCGCAGTAACCACGGCGCCACGCGCGGCAGGAAACGCGGGTGATAACTGACGTCGGGCGTGTTGTTTCGCGCATAGCGCCACACGCTGCGCCAATCGCGCGGAAAGGCGTAGGGAATGACGCTGGCGCGCTCGATCAGGCCGGCATTGCCATAGCTGGTTTCTTCACCCGGGCCGCGTCGGTCCAGCAGCGTCACGGAACGCCCGCGCGCCACCAGATGCAGCGCGGTGCAGACGCCGATGATGCCTGCCCCAAGAACCACAACGTCTGTTTTCATCGCCCGGATTCTGCGCCTGCCGGACGTGTTCGGCAAGCCTCGGCAGGCGTAGAATCCCACGCGGCACTTGGCCGCTCCAGGACACTGACATGCCCCTTCCCTTGCTGCAACCCGTCACCCTTGAAGGCGACGTCGTACGCCTGGAACCGCTTACCGCCGGCCATGCCGACGCGCTGGCCGCCGTCGGCCTGCATCCGGAACTCTGGCGTCTGCAACCCGAACCGGTCGCCACGGCCGAGGACATGCGCCGCTACGTCGACCGCGCCCTGATCGCCCAGCGCGAAGGCGCCTGCCTGCCGTTCGCCATCGTGCAACAACGTTCAGGGGAAGTCATCGGGGCCACGCGTTATATGGATATTGCGCTGCCGCACAAGCGCCTGGAAATCGGCGCCACCTGGCTGACGCCTGCCGCCCAACGATCCGGCGCCAACACCGAAGCGAAATTTCTCTTATTGCAGCACGCCTTTGAAACAATTGGTATCATACGCGTAGTGTTCAAGACGGAGCTTGGCAATGCGCAGTCGCGGCAAGCCATTCTCCGTCTCGGCGGCGTCGAAGAAGGTGTGTTCCGCAAGCACCTGATCACGCAGTCGGGCCGCACCCGCGACATGGTCTATTACGCCATCCTCGACGAGGACTGGCCGACGGTCAAAGCGCGCCTGCTGGCGCGCATGCGCCGCCCGCAATAGCGTTGCGCGTTACGTTCTTTTCGCAGCCGGCCCCATGTCCCGCAAGGACCGGGGCCGTTACCGCAGGACCGGCGGGCCGATGGCGCCCTTTCCTTCCCCGCCTTTTTCAAGTCAGGTATGGACCCCTCTCCCCTCGTCCCGGCCGCATCCTCCCAGACGCGCCCAACTATTTTTCTCTACACCGAAGAACAGCGAGGCAACCAGTTGGTCGAATCGCCTGTCATCGGCATGCTGTCCGATGTCTCGGGCTCGGATAAGCTCGTGGTGGTGCAAGATCCGCACAGCGGCTTGAAGTTCATCTACCGTGTCGACCACGAAAGCAGCAACCTGGATGCCGCCGCCATTACCGAGCAGGAGGCGGCTTCGTTCAACGGCAAGACATCCGTGCAGATCAATGCCATGTCGTATCGGTTGGGCACCGTCGAGAACGCCATGAAACTGCTGCGCGGCAAAACGCAATGGATCCAGGACAAAGGCGCCGTGCTGTCGGTGTTGCTGCAGAACGCCGCCGCCCGCAAGACCCGGTTCTCGTCGGTACGCATCGAGCGCGACCGCATGCGCAAGGTGCCGCAAGGCGTGCCTGTGGAATATTTGCCTACATAAATCGGATGGCGCCAGCCGGGCGAGGTTTATCCACAATTTCTGTGGATAAACCTGCGTGCGATGCACGACAGGCGGCCATTCAGGCGATGGCGCACGGCCTGCGCATTTTTTGACCAATCCAGATTCCTGCCGCACGCGGATGTCATCCCACGAGTTTGGCGCGCCGCAGCAATCGGCGATGATGATATTCTCCGCAAGCGCGACGATACAAAACGTATCGCGCCCCGTCCGGACGTGCGCTCGCGCACCGCGGACTCCCCAAAGAAGATGCCGTAGCACATGACAAGAGCGAAAAGCGTGCTTGCCCTTGGAGCGCCTCGCGTGCAAGCGCGGGGGGATGCCGCGCCGTGACAATCATCATCGTCGATGACCACGGAGACTGGCGCGACACCATCGCCGAGTACATCCACGATCTCGGGGTGGATAAAGCGATCCTCACCGCCGGCTCGCTGGCCGAGCTGGACCAACTGCTGCTGACGGTCACGCCGGGCATTCTGGTGCTGGACGCCATGCTTCCCGACGGCGATGCGCTGACCCGCGTTTCGCATCTGCGCACGACCTACCCATCGATGGGCATCATCATGCTGACCGGCCGGCTGCTCAGCGAAGACAAGGTGTCGGGACTGAGCCTTGGCGCCGACCACTATCTGACCAAGCCCGTCAATCTGGCCGAGTTGGGCGCGACGCTTGTCGCGCTGTCGCGCCGGCTGCGCGTCGTGCCGCCCGCGGCGGGCAACGGCCCGCAACCCGACGCCTGGCGTTTCGATCCTTCGCGCCGGACGCTGGTGTCGCCCGCGCAAGTCTGCGTCGACATCACCGATACCGAAAGCCGCCTGATCGGCGCACTGATCCAGGCCGCGCCGCTGCCGCTATCGCGCACCCGGTTGGTCGAAGCACTGGGCGCCAGCGCCGACGCCTACGACACCCACCGGCTTGACGCGCACATGCACCGGCTGCGCCGCAAGCTGCGTGCGCAGGCCGGCGGCGACATGGGCATTCGCACCGTGTATGGCGTAGGCTACGTCTGCACGACACCGGTACAGATCGTCGACACCCTCAAGCCCTGACCAACCGCTTATGACGCTACCTATCCGCCCCCGCCGCTCTGTCCTCTATATGCCGGGCGCCAACGTGCGCGCGCTGGAAAAAGCCCGGCATCTGGACGCCGACGCGCTGATCCTGGACCTTGAAGACGCCGTCGCGCCCGACGCCAAGGCGCAAGCCCGCGAACAAGTCGCGCATGCGCTTCGCACGG
Organism: Achromobacter sp. MYb9; assembly: GCF_002975275.1. GTDB lineage: Bacteria > Pseudomonadota > Gammaproteobacteria > Burkholderiales > Burkholderiaceae_B > Achromobacter. Next base: position 8,698 of record NZ_PCOQ01000012.1, read on the forward strand.
GCGGCTATGGCCGGCGCGAGTGCATCGTGCGCATCAACGCGCTGGACACGCCATGGGGCCTCGACGACGTCAACGCCATCGCGCAGGCCGGCGCCGACGCGGTGCTGCTGCCCAAAGTGCAGGCGCCCAGCCAGCTGGCCGCGCTGGCGCAGGCGCTGGACGCCGCCGGCGCGCCGCCGGATCTGCCCTTGTGGGCCATGGCGGAAACCCCGTTGGGCTTCCTGCGGCTGGACGCGATCGCGGGCGGCCATCCGCGATTGGCCGCCATCGTGGTGGGCACGTCGGACCTGGTCAAGGACCTGCACGCCCGTCATACGCCGGCGCGTGAAGAAACGCTGCTGGCGCGTTCCCTTGCCGTGATGGCTGCCCGCGCGCACGGCCTGGCCGTACTGGATGGCGTCCATCTGGACCTGCAGGACGACGCCGGCCTGGTCACGGCCTGCCGCCAGGGCCGCGATCAGGGTTTTGACGGCAAGACGCTGATCCACCCCAGGCAGATCGCGGCGGCGAATGACGCGTTCGCCCCCACTGAAGCGGAATTGGCCAGCGCCCGCAAGCGTCTGGACGCCTGGCGGGCCGCGCAAGCCTTGGGCCAGGGCGTGGCCGTGGTCGACGGCGCCCTGGTGGAAAACCTGCACGCACAGGACGCCGAACGTTTACTGGCGCTGGCTGCGGCGATCGCTGGCGAGTAGCCCCGCCGCCACGGAGCGCTATCAGGCGCGGTATCAGCGCCTGGCGTCAATGCAAAATCGGCGCAAAATCGGCGCAAAATCGGGGGCAAAGACCACAGCTGCCCGGCCCGATATGCCCGGGCGGCTGCGCCGATGCGCGCGGCCCGGTACAATAATGCCCACGACTGGATGGCGGCCCGTATCGGCCGCCCGTCTTTTTCGCCTTTCGCGCCCGACTGCATCCATCAGTTCGCCAGCTTCGCGCGCGATCCCGCCCCGGTTCCCTTTTTTGCGCCGCGCCTTGTGGCGGGAGCCTTGCCGCGCGCCTGCCGCGCCACCCCCAGCCACACGATTCATGATCCGCTTCCAACAAGTTTCACTCATGCGCGGCGTCAAGCCCTTGCTAGACAAGGTCGACCTGCTGTTGAACCCGGGCGACAAGATCGGCCTGATCGGCGCCAACGGCGCCGGCAAGTCGAGCCTGTTCGGCCTGCTGCGCGGCACGCTGCACGCCGACCAGGGCGATCTGGACTACCCCTCCAGCTGGCGCATGGCGTATGTCGCACAGGAAACCCCCGCGCTGGACCGTCCGGCCATCGAATACGCGATCGACGGCGACGTCACGCTGCGTAAACTCGAAGCCGAACTGGCGGCGCTGGAAGCCGAGCCTGAAAGCGCCGAGAACGGCTTGCGCATGGGCGACATCTACGCCGCCTTGGCCGATGCTGACGCCTACACCGTGCATTCGCGCGCCGAACAGTTGCTGACCGGCCTGGGCTTCACGCAAGCCCAGATGCACTTGCCGCTGACCAGCTTCTCCGGCGGCTGGCGCATGCGCCTGAACCTGGCGCAAGCACTGATGTGCCCGTCCGACCTGCTGCTGCTGGACGAGCCCACCAACCACTTGGACCTGGACGCCATCATCTGGCTGGAAGATTGGCTCAAGCGCTATCCGGGCACGCTCATCGTCATCTCGCACGACCGCGATTTCCTCGACGGCGTGGTCAACGTCATCGTCCACATCGACGAACGCAAACTCAAGCGCTACTCGGGCAACTATTCGTCTTTCGAACGCCAACGCGCCGCTCAGCTGGAACTGGCGCAAGGCATGATGGAAAAGCAGATGCGCCAACGCTCGCACCTGCAGTCCTTCATCGACCGCTTCAAGGCCCAGGCCAGCAAGGCGCGGCAAGCACAAAGCCGCATCAAGGCGCTGGCCCGCATGGAAGAAATGGCGCCACTGCGCGCAGCCGCCGAGTTTTCGTTCGAATTCCGCGAACCGCTGCGCGCGCCGAATCCGCTGTTGACGATGGACAAGGTCAGCGCTGGCTATCGCGTCGAAGACGAAGACACGCAGGACGTGTCGGACAAGATCATCGTGTCGGGCATCAACTTCTCGCTGCAGGCCGGGCAGCGGATCGGGCTGCTGGGCATCAACGGCGCGGGCAAGTCCACCTTCATCAAGACCATCGCGGGCGACCTCGAATCCCTGGCGGGCGACACGCAGTTCAACAAGGGCCTGTCGATCGGCTACTTCGCCCAGCATCAGGTCGAGATGCTGCGCCACGACGAATCGCCGCTGTGGCACATGATGAAGATCGCGCCCACCGTGCGCGAGCAGGAGCTGCGCAACTTCCTGGGCAGCTTCAACTTCAACGGCAACATGGCCACCAGCTCCATCGCCCCGTTCTCCGGCGGCGAAAAGGCCCGCCTGGCGCTGGCGCTGATCGTCTGGCAGCGCCCCAACCTGCTGCTGCTGGACGAGCCCACCAACCACCTGGACCTGGAAACGCGCGAAGCGCTGACCACGGCGCTTGCGCAATTCGAAGGCACGCTGATGCTGGTGTCGCACGACCGCCATTTGCTGCGCGCGACCACCGACGAATTCATCATCGTGGCCGATGGCGCCGTCAGCCCGTTCGACGGTGACCTGGACGACTATAAAGACTGGCTCTACAAGACCAAATTGGCCGCCAAAGCCGCCTGATCGCGTTACAATCCCGCGAATTGCCCGCACCGGTCATCCCCTGACGTGTGCGGGCAACCTTCAACCACGTCCCGCTGTCTGCGGGACGCGTTTTTTCAGCGCTCGTAGATGACGATCAAAGACCAAGTATTCCTCGCCAGCCAGTATCTTGCGCCCCACCATCTGGTGTCGCGCTTTTTCGGATACGCCTCAGACTGCCGGGAACCCGCGGTCAAGAATTGGATGATCTCGCGCTTCGTCCGCAAATACGGCGTGGACATGCGCGAAGCCGTGCAGGAAGACCCGCTGGCCTTCGACTGCTTCAACGACTTCTTCACGCGCGCGCTGAAAGACGATGCGCGGCCCCTGGACGACCAGCCCGGCTCGGTGCTTTGCCCCGCCGACGGCGCCATCAGCCAAATGGGCCCCATCGCACAGGGCCGAATCTTCCAGGCCAAAGGCCACAGCTACGGCCTGGTCGACCTGCTGGGCGGCGACACGGAGCGCGCCGCGCCATTCCAGGGCGGCGAATTCGCCACCATCTATCTGTCGCCGAAGGACTATCACCGCGTGCACATGCCCGTTGCTGGCACGCTGCGCGAGATGGTCCACGTGCCCGGCCGCCTGTTCTCGGTGAGCCCGCTGACCGCCCGCAATGTGCCGCGCCTGTTCGCCCGCAACGAACGCGTCGTGTGCCTGTTCGACACCGAACACGGCCCGATGGCCGTCATACTGGTCGGCGCGATGATCGTTGCGTCCATCGAAACGGTCTGGGCCGGGCTGGTCACGCCTTACAAGCGCCGCGTCAAATCCGTGCGCTACGACGACGTGGCGCGCGCGCCGATCCACCTTGAGAAAGGCGCCGAAATGGGCCGCTTCAAGCTCGGCTCCACCGCCATTGTGCTGTTCGGCCCGAACAAGATCCGCTGGGCCGACACGCCGTCGGTGCTGGGCCCCGTCCGCATGGGTGAACTGCTGGCGTTGCCGGTCGGCGCCTGACGCAAAGGCGTCAACCCCTGCGGGCGACTTCTCAATTTCGATTTTTTCGAAATTGCGATTCAATATTTATTCGCTTTATGCGATAAAGCGGCGTTGCTAGATTACGGGTTTTTATCGGCCCGCCATGACAACCACCGCCCTGCCCGCTGCCGCGCCCGACCGCGACGCCCTCAGCCAGCCCCTGCCCCGCGCGCTCGCACGCCTGCTGTCGCTGGACGACTTCGAAGCGGCGGCGCGGCGGCGACTGCCCCGGCCCATCTTCGGTTACGTCGCGGGCGCCGCCGAAGACAATCAATCCCTGCAGGACAACCGGCGCGCCTTCAGCGAATACGCCTTCACGCCGCGCGTGCTGGTCGATGTGTCCCGGCGCACGCAGCAAACCGAACTGTTCGGCCGTCGATACGCCTCCCCGTTCGGCATTGCCCCGATGGGCATCAGCGCGTTGTCGGCGTACCGCGGCGACGTCGTGCTTGCCCGCGCGGCGCTCCAGCAGAATATCCCGGCCATCCTGAGCGGCACCTCGCTCATACCGCTGGAGGACGTCATCCGCGAAGCCCCGGGCACGTGGTTCCAGGCGTATCTGCCTGGCGACCCCGCGAAGATCGACGCCCTGGTCACGCGGGCTCGCCGTGCAGGCTATGAAACGCTGGTGCTGACCGTGGACATCCCCGTTTCGGCGAACCGCGAGAACAATGTGCGCACCGGCTTCTCGACGCCGCTCAAGCCCAGCCTGCGCATGGCCTGGGACGGGCTGACCCGGCCGCGATGGCTGGCCGGCACCTTCTTGCGCACGCTGATGGCGCAAGGCATGCCGCACTTCGAAAACTCTTTCGCCACGCGCGGCGCGCCGATTGTGTCCGCTTCCGTACTGCGCGACTTCACGGCCCGCGACCATCTCAACTGGGAACATGTGGCGCGCATCCGCCGGCAATGGCCCGGAACCCTGATCATCAAGGGCATCCTGCATCCCCAGGACGCAGCGATGGCCCGCCAACAGGGCGCCGACGGCGTCATCGTATCCAACCACGGCGGCCGCCAGCTGGACGGGGCGATCTCGCCGCTGCGCGCGTTGCCCGGCGTGGTTGCCGCTGCCGGCGGCATGACGGTCATGATGGACAGCGGCGTGCGCCGAGGCGGCGACGTGCTGAAGGCGCTGGCATTGGGCGCCCGCTTCGTTTTCGTGGGGCGCCCATTCAACTACGCCGCCGCCGTGGCGGGACAGGCGGGCGTCGCCCACGCCATCGGCCTGCTGCGCGCCGAAGTCGACCGCAACATGGCGATGCTGGGCATCAATAGCGTGAGCGAGATGGACGCCAGCCTGCTATGGCGTGAGGGTCCCGCCAGGGACTGAAAAAACAGGGGCGAACCCTGCCGCCCGGCGGCATAGAATGGCGGTTCCTTCGCCACCCGCGCGCCGCCCAGAAAGCGGCGCGCTCCCCCGTTCCTGCCCCGTGTCCCTACGCCAATCCTCATTTTTCCTGCGCTTCCTGACGCTTGGGGCGCTTGCCCACGTCTATGTTGGCGCCCGGCTGATTCCCGACGCATTGCTCGGCAACGCCGGCACCGCCGCCGCCACGATCGCCCTCATCCTCTCGTGCATCCTGATCCCGCTGGGGATGCTGGGCCGTTCGTCCGTGCATCCGCCCTGGGGCGACCGCATCGCGTGGGTCGGCCTGATCGCGATGGGGCTGTTTTCATCCTTGTTCGTCTTGACGGTGCTTCGCGACGCGGCGCTGCTGCTGGCCTGGCTTGCCGACCTGGCAACCGGCGCCGCCTTGCCCTGGATGCGGCTGCGCAGCGTCAGCGCCTGGGGCGTGGCCGCCCTGGCGGCTGCCGGCACGTTGGTCGGGTTCTATAACGCGCGTCGACGGGCCCAGGTGGTCGATGTGGACGTGCCCATCCCAGGCCTGCCGCAAGCGCTGGACGGCTTCACGATCGTGCAGATCAGCGACATCCACGTCGGCCCCACCATCAAGAAACACTACGTGCAGGCCATCGTCGATGCGGTCAACGCGTTGCAACCCGGCATGATCGCCATCACCGGCGACGTGGTCGACGGCAGTGTCGAGCACCTGTCCGCGCAGGCCAGCCCGCTGGGCATGTTGCGTGCGCCTTATGGCGTCTATCTGGTCACCGGCAATCATGAATACTATTCAGGCGCTGCGCCCTGGGTCGCGGAGTTCCGCCGCTTGGGGCTGCGCGTACTGATGAACGAGCACGCGGTCATCCACCCTTCGGGGATGCCGGTGGTCGTGGCTGGCGTGACCGACTACAGCGCGGGCGCGTTCGATCCGCAGCAGCGCAGCAACCCGAAGGCCGCGCTGGCGGGCGCGCCGGCGGACGCCCACGCCAGGATCCTGCTGGCGCATCAGCCTCGCAGCGCCGCTGCCGCTGAACCGCTGGGCTATCACCTGCAGCTGTCCGGCCACACCCATGGCGGACAGTTCTTTCCCTGGGGATTTTTCGTGCGCTTTCAGCAACCGTTCACGGCCGGCCTGCATCGGTTGGGCGAAATGTGGGTGTACACCAGCCGGGGCACCGGATACTGGGGGCCGCCAAAGCGGCTGGGCGCGCCGTCGGAAATCACGCGGCTGCGCCTGCGCGCCGCGCCGACGCGCGGCTAGCGCCCTACGCCGCCTCCGGCGTGGTGTCCGGCAGCGGCCCACGTTCCAGATAGCTGGTCAGCGCGATATCGCTGGTGGTGTTCGTGATGCCGTCGATCTTGTGGATGCGAGCCAGCAACAGCTCCAGTGCCTGGGTGTCGCGCACACGCACCTTCAGCAGCATGGCGCTTTTGCCGGTGATCGTGTGAATCTCTTCCACTTCGGTCAGTTCCGCCAGCCCCAGCACCTGTTGCGTGATGCTCCAGTTGTTGGTGTCCACGTGCACGAAGGCCAGCAGTGGCCGGCCGATCCGGGCGCCGTCCAGCTTGGCGGCGATGCCCTTGATCAAGCCGTCGCGCTTAAGCCGCTTGACCCGTTCGTGCACCGCAGGCGCGGAAAGGTTCAGCATTTTGCCTAATTCGGCATAACTCGGCGTGGCGTCGTCGGCCAGCAGCGTTAATAGTTTTCGGTCGCGGTCGTCCAGGTCTGGCATCGGAATCAGGTTCTGCCTTACGGCATTCGAACTTTTATGGAATAAGGAAAAATCAGCGTTAACCCTTATTTTATTCCAATAAAATTCCCGGCATGCAGAACCGTAGCAATCGCAGCTCCCGCACGCCCTCTTCCGTCCCCGCATTGATGTTCGCCGTCAGCGTCGTCGGCTCCAATGGTCTGGCGCTTAGCCCCATTTTGAGCGATGTCGCGCGTTCCTTCTCGACGTCGGCGCTCACCATCAGCACCGCGATCTCGGCCTACGGCGCGGCCACCGCCGCCAGCGCGTTCTTCCTGGCCGCGCGGATTGACCGCATCGGCATCCGCCGCAGCCTGCTTGGCGCGATGGTGGCGTTGATCGCCGCCCTTGCCCTGTCCGCCAGCGCGCCACACTGGATCGTGCTGACCTTGGCGCAAGCGTTGGCGGGCGCCGCCGCCGGCGTCATTCTGCCAGCGGCCTATGGCTCGGCCTCGTTGGTTGCGCCGCCCGGCCAGGAGGCCCGCACGCTTGGCCGCGTCATCGCCGGCTGGTCGGTATCGCTGGTGGCGGGCGTGCCGCTGTCCGCGCTGATTTCCGATGCCGTGGGGTGGCGCGCCACCTATGGCGTCCTGGCCCTGTGCGCCGCGATTGCGTTGATGGGCCTGCGCAAGCTGCCGGAACGCCGCGCGCTAAACCCGGCGCCGCTACGCCTGTCGCGCTTGCTGGCGCCCTTGTCGTATCGCGACGTGCCCATTCTGCTGCTGGGCTGCCTGGCGTTCTCGTCGGCCTTCTACGGCGTGTACGCCTTCCTTGCGGATCATGTCCGCACCTTGCTGGGGCTGTCCGCAGGCCAGGTCGGCTTCATCGCGTTCGCCTATGGCGCCGGGTTTCTGGTGGCCGGGATCGTGGGCGCGCCGCTGATCGAGCGGGTGGGACCGCGCCGCGCCTTGCCGCTGGCGCTGGGCGTGATCGCGCTAGTCTATCTGGCGTTGCTGCCTGCCGCGCACGCGCTGGCCGCCGTGCTGGCCATCGCGGCATTGTGGGGCGCCGCGTCGCAATTGAGCCTGAACCTGCTGGTGCTGCTGCTGGCGCGCGCGCGCCCCGAAGAACGCGGCGCGGTGCTGGGCCTGAACACCTGCACCACCTATCTGGGCGCCAGCGTGGGCACGGCCGTCGCCGGCACGCTGTATACGCACGCGGGCTTCGACACCTTGGGGCTATGCGCCTCGGCGGCCGTCGGCACGGCCGCGCTCGGCCTGCACTGGCGCTTGAATGGCCGCCGCGCCACGCGCGGCGAAGCCACGGCCTGACACATCGCGCCGGATTACCAGGGGAAGCTGATCAGGTCGCCGTACAGGCGCTTCAGCGTGCTTTTGACTTCCGGCGAATTCTGATAGATGGCAATGAACTTCAGCAGCCGCGGGTCCTGTGCCTTGTCGGGCGTCGTCACCCAGCGGATCGCGTAGCGGCGGATGCTGGCGGAGTCGGTGTTGTCGAACGCCAAGCCGTCCTTCTCGTTCAGCCCGGCCTGCTTGGCGAACGTGGTGTAGGTCACCGAGGCCGTCACATCGTCGAACGTGCGTGCCGACTGCGAGCCTTCGATCGGTACGAACTTCAACTTCTTGGGGTTGTGCACCACATCTTCCAGCGTTGCCTGATGCGCCACGCCGGACTTCAGCTGGATCAACCCGATCGACTCCAGCAGCAACAAGGCTCGCCCGGTGTTCACGGGATCGTTGGGCACGGCGATCGTCGCCCCATCCGGTACCGCCTCGCCCTTCTTCAGCTTTTTCGAGAACAAGCCGATCGTGGTGGAATAACCATAAGCAATGGGCGTCAGATTCGCGCCACGCCGCTGGTTGAACAGTTGCAGGAAGGGCTCGTGCTGGAAGAAATTGGCGTCGACCGAGCCGTCAGCCACCGCGATGTTGGGCAGCACCCAGTCGTTGAATTCCACCAGCTTCACGTCCAGACCTTCTTTCTTCGCCTGCGCAATCGCCAATTCGGTTGCTTCGTTCGCCACGCTGGGAATCACGCCGATACGCAGGGGTTTGTCCTGTGCGACGGCGGTGGCGGACGCCGCCACGCCGAGGGCCGCCACGGCCGCGCCGCGCGCCAGTTTGAAGAGCAGGTGCTTGAGAAGCATGAAGAGTGTCCAGGTGTCTTGAAAAACCGGCCCCGCGCCGGCGCAGGCGATATTGTGCAGCACCTTGCACGCCGATCCCCGAAAAGCCTTTGTCACGCAATGGCAATGCCGGGACGCCGGGACAAGCGCTAAGATGGTCGCAATCCGTCCCTCCCGGAGGTCCACATGAATGCCGTGCTGACCACCCTGCCCGGCGCGCGGTCCGCCGCCCGCCGCCGCGACCAGATCGAAGACCAGTTGGGCGCGCACAACTACCATCCCCTTGATGTGGTGATTGCCCGCGGCAAGGGCGTCTGGGTCCATGACGTCGATGGCCGCAAATACCTGGATTGCCTTTCGGCCTATTCCGCCGTCAACCAGGGCCACTGCCATCCGCGCATCCTGGCCGCCATGGTCGAGCAGGCGCAAAAGCTCACGTTGACCTCGCGCGCGTTCCGCCACGACCAGATGGCGCCGTTCTATGAAGATCTGGCACGGTTGACCGGCGCGCACAAGATCCTGCCGATGAATAGCGGCGCGGAGGCCGTGGAAACCGCCATCAAGGCCGTGCGCAAGTGGGGCTATGAAGTCCGGGGGGTGCCCCCGGATCAGGCCGAAATCATTGTCTGCGCCAATAACTTCCATGGCCGCACGCTCGGTATCGTGGGCTTTTCCACCGACCCCGACGCCTACGGCAGCTACGGGCCCTTCGCTCCCGGCTTCAACGTCGTGCCCTTTGGCGATTTCGAGGCATTCGACGCGGCCATCACGCCCAACACCGTTGCCTTCCTGGTGGAACCCATCCAGGGCGAAGCGGGCGTGGTGGTGCCGCCCGCCGGATACTTCAGCCGGGTGCGTCAGCGCTGCACCGAGCGCGGCATCACGCTGATCCTTGACGAGATCCAGACCGGGCTGGGCCGTACGGGCAAACTGCTGGCCGAAGAACACGAGGGCATCGAGGCCGATGTCACCCTGATCGGCAAGGCGCTGTCGGGTGGCTTCTACCCGGTGTCCGCCGTCCTGTCCAACGCCGACGTGCTGGGCGTGTTCCAGCCGGGCCAGCATGGCAGCACCTTCGGCGGCAATCCGCTGGCGTGCGCCGTGGCCCGCGCCGCCCTGCAGGTGCTGACCGACGAAGGCATGATCGACAACGCGGCGTCTGTCGGCGCTTATTTCCTTGAGCGCCTGCGCGCGTTGCCAGGCCCAGTGCGCGAGGTGCGCGGACGCGGCCTGATGCTGGCGGTGGAATTGGCGCCCGACGCTGGCGGCGCGCGCCGCTTCAGCGAACGCCTGCAGGCACGGGGCGTGCTGGCCAAGGACACCCACGGCCATACGCTGCGCCTGTCGCCACCGCTGATCATCACGCGTGAACAAGTCGACTGGGCCTGCGACCAGCTTGCCGCGGTACTATCCGCCCCTTGACGCATTTACCGGAGCCGCCCGTGCAAAACACCGCCACCTTGCCCAGCCAAATCACCCTGATCGGCGCGCCGACGGATATCGGCGCGGGCGCGCGCGGCGCATCGATGGGACCCGAAGCGTTGCGCGTGGCCGACCTGGGCCCCGTCATCGAAGCGCAAGGCTTCCAGGTGACGGACCGCGGCAATCTATACGGTCCCGCCAACCCGTGGCTGCCACCGGTTGACGGCTACCGTCATCTGGAAGAAGTCACGGCGTGGAACCAGGCCGTGCACGATGCCGTCTATGCCGAACTGGCCCAAGGCCGCCTGCCGGTCCTGCTGGGCGGCGACCACTGCCTGGGTATCGGGTCGATCAGCGCGGTGGCACGCCATTGCCGCGAAACGGGCAAAAAGCTGCGCGTGCTGTGGCTGGACGCCCATGCGGATTTCAATACGAACGCGCTGACGCCCACCGGCAATGTCCATGGCATGCCGGTCGCTTGCCTGTGTGGTTATGGCCCGTCGCAGATCACGGGCATGTCCGGCCAGACGCCCGACATTGAGCCGGGCTGGGTCCGCCAGATCGGCATCCGCAGCGTGGACCAAGGCGAAAAGCAATTGGTCCACGAGGCCGGGCTGGAAGTGTTCGACATGCGCTATCTGGACGAAATGGGAATGCGCGCAACGATGGACGCCGCGCTGGCCGGACTGGACGCCGATACGCATCTGCACGTGAGCTTCGACGTGGATTTCCTGGACCCCGAGATCGCGCCCGGCGTGGGCACGACCGTGCCCGGCGGCCCCACCTATCGCGAAGCGCAGCTATGCATGGAAATGATCGCCGACACCGGCCTGATGCGATCGCTGGACGTCGTGGAATTGAACCCCGCCTTCGACGTGCGCAACAAGACGGCGGAACTGGCGGTGGACCTGATCGAAAGCCTGTTCGGCAAGTCCACGTTGATGCGGCGCGGCACGTGATCCGTGGCGCGCCCGCGCGCCACCCCTAGCCTGCCCGCGCGCGGCGGATCGCCTCTGCCGCCGCATGCAGGTGGCGCACATTCTGTTCACGCTGTTCCCACACACGCTGCGTCGGCCCCGCCATGCACAGCGCATACCATTCCCCGCCCAGATCCAGCGCCACCGCCAACCCGGTCAGGTCGGCCACGCTTTCCCCTACGTTCGCCGCCCATCCCTGCGCGTCGGTCCGTTCCACCTCGGCGCGCAGGGCGTCGCGCGTAACCAGCGTGCGTTCGGTATGGCGCGCATAGTCGGCTACCGCCAGCATGCTTTCCCGATCCGCTGGCCCCAGCCGCGCCAGGATGGCGCGAGCGACCGCGCTGGTATGGATCGGGCGGCGTTCTCCCGGGCGGGCCGCATAGTGCACGGGATGGGTCGATTCCACCACATCCAGGAATACCGCGGCGCCGTCCTGGATTTTGCCCAGCATCACCGTTTCATTGGCCGCGTCGCGCAAGGCGGCCAGATGCGGCCGCACATGCTCCAGCCACGGATCGCCCGTCTGGATCTGCGTGCTTAGCGCGTGCAGTCTGGCAGTGGGGTAATACCCGCCGCGGCGGCGGACTTCGTACAGATAGCCACGTGCGACCAGCGTGCGCACAAGCGCCAGGCAACTGGACATCGGGGCGCCCAAACCCTGCGCCAATTCGGTCAGCGGCATCGGCCGCCGCGTCTGCGCGAACAGCTCGATCAGCTCCAGCGTTCGCACGACTAGTTTCACTTCCATGGTGTCGCCCCTGTTCGCGCCTGGTCGGCCCTGCCCTCAGAAAACACGTAAATCTGCTAGGTAATTCACTATGTTGACTTTTCATATGTGCGAACCTAAATTCTTGCACAGGAATTTTTATTTACCAATAAGAAATAGATTTCATCCCGCTGCAAAACAAGTGCCCCGAAACGTCGTACCGCGTCATCACCACAATTCCAATATTCGGCCCGTATCGGGGCTGGGAGACAGACAGATGCGTATCAAACCCCTGCTGGCGGCCATCGCCGCCGTGATGGCCGCGTCCGCGGCCCAAGCGCAATCAGATGTGGTTCGCCTGGGCGTGTCCAACGACCGTTCCGGCATTTATTCGGACCTGGGCGGACAAGGCTCCGAGATGGCGGTGCGGATGGCCGTCGAGGACTTTGGCGGCAAAGTCGCGGGCAAGACGGTCGAAGTGATCGGGGCCGACAACCAGAACAAGGCCGATGTGGCCTCGGCCCTGGTCCGCCGTTGGTTTGATACCCAAGGTCTCGTCGCGGTGGTGGACGGCGGCGCCAGTTCAGCCGGCCTGGCCGCCCAGGGCGTGGCGCGCGAAAAAGGCGGCACGGCGCTGATCAGCGGCGGCTTCGCCGGCGACTTCAGCGGCAAGCAATGCAGCAACCTCAGCACCCAGTGGGCGCCCGACACGTACGCGCTGGCCAATGCGGTCGTGAAGAGCGTGGTGGAAAGCGGCGGCAAGTCCTGGTATTTCATCACCACCGACTACGTCTTCGGAAAATCGCTGGAAAGCAACGCCAGCCGCTTCGTGCAGAACGCGGGCGGCAAGGTCGTAGGCAGCACGCGCCACCCGCTGGGCGCCATGGATTTCGCATCGTTCCTGGTGCAGGCGCAATCTTCCAAGGCCGACGTCGTGGGCCTGGCCAGCGCGGGCGGAGACCTCGTCAACCTGATCAAGCAGGCCCAGGAATTCGGCTTGACCGGCGGCAAGCAGCGCCTGCTGACCTTCCTGACCTTCATCAACGACGTGCAAGCGATGGGCCTGCCGGTCGCCCAGGGCCTGACCTTCCCCACCGGCTTCTACTGGGATGCAGACGAAGACACCCGCGCCTGGACGCAACGCTGGCAGAAAAAGATGGGCGTCACGCGTCCGCCTTCCATCGTGCAGGCGCTTAGCTACGTCGCCACCACCCACTACCTTCAAGCTGCCCAGGCGGCCGGCACGTTCGAGGGCGCCGCGGTCAATCAGAAGATGCGCGAGTTGCCCATCACCACCAAACTGATCAAGAATGCCCGGATCCGTCCCGAGGACGGCCGCGTCATCATGGACCTGTATCTGGTTGAAGTGAAGAAGCCCGCCGAGTCCAAGTACCCCGGCGACTTCTACCGTATCCTGTCAACCGTGCCTGGCGAAAAGGTGTTCGTGTCGCTTGCCGATAGCGAATGTCCATTGGTCAAGAAGTAATGCCCCACGCAGTGCCCCGGCCATAAGAATCACTAAAGGAGACATCCCATGAAGTGCTATTGCGTCGTCAACTTCCGCGAACCCTTGCAGGAAATGAACCAGCCCACGCCTACCCCGCAAGGGACGCAGGTGCTGCTCAAGGTCCGCGCAGCGGGGGTGTGCCACAGCGATATCCACTTGTGGGAAGGCGGCTACGACCTGGGCCAGGGCCGCACGCTGGCACTGAAAGATCGCGGCGTGTCGTTGCCGCTGACGATGGGCCACGAAACCGTGGGCACCGTCGTCGCGGCCGGCCCGGAGGCCTCGGGGCTTTCGGACGACCGCAATTACCTGGTCTATCCGTGGATCGGCTGCGGCAAATGCCCGTCTTGCGTGGCGGGCATGGAAAACCACTGCAGCGCCCCCGCCTGCCTGGGCGTGCACCGCGCCGGCGGCTATGCCGATCACATCGTGGTGCCGCATCCGAAATACCTGATCGATATCGGCGACCTGGATCCGGCGCAGATCGCGCCCTACGCGTGCTCGGGGCTGACCACCTATTCCGCCCTCAAGAAAATCGGCGCGGACATCTACCGCGCGCACCCGGTGGTGATTTTTGGCGCCGGCGGCCTGGGGCTGATGAGCCTGACCCTGATCAAGGCGCTGGGCGGCGCGGGCGCCATCGTCGTCGACATCGACGCCGCCAAACGCCAGGCCGCGCTGGAGGCCGGCGCGCTGGCCGCCATCGACGGCGCCGCGCCGGATGCCGCGCAGCAGATCATCAAGGCGGCGGGCGGCAAACCTGTCCAGGCGGCGATCGATCTGGTCGGCGCGCCCGCCACCACCTCGCTCGCCTTCGATTTCCTGACCAAGGGCGGCAAACTCATCATCGTGGGCCTGTTTGGCGGGGCCTCGTCGTGGCCCATCGCGCTGATCCCCATGAAGGCCATGTCCATCATCGGCAGCTACGTTGGCAATCTGACCGAGCTGCAAGAATTGATGGAGCTGGTGCAGGCGGGCAAGGTGCCGCCGATGCCGGTACACCGCCACGCGCTGGCCGAAGCCGACAGCGTGCTGTCCGCGCTGCGCGCCGGCAAGGTGGTTGGCCGGGCCGTGCTGACGGTCGATTGACGTCCTGGCCCGCAATGGCAAGGCGCCGCGCTTGGCGCCGGGCGGGCTCAGCCCGGCCGCAAGCGCGGATCGTAGATGAACCGTTCGCGCCGGACCACGACAATATGCTCGGCGTCCGGATGCGCAGGATTGATCAGCAGATTGCAGTCGGGCACGCCGCGATACGGCACGATGGCGCTGGGCAGTTCCAGCAGCGCCGATACGCCCGACGCCACCCAGTTATCGCCCACGGCCTGCGAGGCCTCGGCGAACGGCACCGCCTCCCAGAACGGATAGTCTTCCTGCAGTTGGCCCAGCGTCAGGGCCTGGCGGGCCTCATGGATGGCGCGCGGCACGGCAAGCTCAATCAGATAGCGGTTGGCCTGCTCGGATGCGCGGGCCGCGAAATGCACCACGGTCTCGAGCACGGCCAGCGCGACGCTGGACGAGGTATACACCACCGCCGTGCCCGGGCTGTTGTAACGCCCGCCCACCGCGGCGGCGCCGGCGCCGCTCAGGTCGTCGGCCCGGTATTTGCCGGCCGTCGTGCCGATGCGCCACAGCGACACGAACTCCGTCATGCGTAGACGCCGGCGGCCGCGCGCGCCAGGGTGTCTTCGACGATGCGGCTGCTGGCGTCAGAGGTCAGCAACGACAAGGGCTTGACGTTCCCCAAGGCGGGCACCGGCGTGTTCAGCCACAACACCGCTTCTTCGTCGCTGCCCAGCACCTGGCGGGCGACCCGCGCCACACGCGCAACGCGCGCCAAGCGGTCGGATTCGCCCAGGGGCAGCATCTGCCCCTCGCGCGTCCACCGTGACAACGATGCCGCCTTGACCTCGGTGATGGCCATGATTTCCGATTTGGGGACCTGCAGGAAGTCAGCGGCGTCGTCTACCATCTGCGCCGGCAACCCTCGGCGCACATCGCGCGCGATGTCACTCAGCGGGCTGTCCACCAGTTCCTGGAACAGTTGCTTGGCCCGGACCGCCGTGTGACGCGGCGGACGCTTGACGGAAGCGCCGCGTTTGTCAGCCG
Source organism: Achromobacter sp. MYb9 (assembly GCF_002975275.1). Taxonomy (GTDB): domain Bacteria; phylum Pseudomonadota; class Gammaproteobacteria; order Burkholderiales; family Burkholderiaceae_B; genus Achromobacter. The sequence goes on from NZ_PCOQ01000012.1 coordinate 24,252, forward strand.
CTTTTCCAACGATGGCGATAGTCATGAGCGCCCCAAGAAGTTCCAAACAGAATTTATGATATCCCATTTGGAATGCCATTTCCAGGCCGGTTGCCGTCGGCGCGCGGTCCGCCCCGGCATGCACCGAATTTGGGCATATCATAGGCGGCGTTACACACGATCACAGACAAGGAAAAGGACAAGCAATGACGGACCGGCAGCTCACGATACTCGCAGCGTTGAACCTCATGGTGGCAGTGGGCGCCGGCGCCTTCGGCGCCCATGGATTAAAGCGCATGCTGACGCCGGAATTGCTGTCCGTCTGGCAGACGGGGGTGCTGTACCACCTGATCCACGCCATGGGCCTGTTCATCATCGCCCTGCTGGGCGCCCGGTTCGGCTCGCCGCTGCTGTCGGCGGCCGGCGTGGTCATGTTCGTGGGCATCGTGCTGTTTTCAGGCAGCCTGTACCTTCTGTCGCTGACCGGCACGCACTGGCTCGGCGCCGTCACGCCCCTGGGCGGCGCGGCCTTCCTGGCCGCCTGGGCGATGGTGGCGCTGGCCGCCTACCGCGCCCAGGGCTGACCCTCCGCGCTACGCACATACGTCCCTTATTCGCCACGGCGGCAGGAACCGCCGCTCTTGCAGGTTTCAGATGTCTTCCTCGACCGTACTACCCGCCGCCCGGGACCACTCCGCCGCAGCAGGCATTGCCTGCGTGGTGGGCGGCATCTTCTTCCTGACGCTCAGCGACGCCAACGCCAAGTGGCTGGGCGCGCACTACAACCCGTTGCAGATCCTGTTCCTGCGCGCCTTGATCGCCTTGCCCTTCGTCATGACGCTTGCCTTGTGGCTGGGAGGCCGCCGGGTGCTGCGCACCACGCACCCGGGCCTGCACCTGACACGCGGCGCGATCAACGTGGTGTCCGCCTGTTGCTTCTACCTGGGCCTGCGCGCGTTGCCGCTGGCCGAGGCCACCGCGATCGCGTTCGCCGCCCCCCTGTTCGTGACGGCGCTGTCGGTGTTGATCCTGAAAGAACGCGTGGACGGCAAGCGCTGGCTCGCCGTGCTGGCGGGCTTCGTCGGGGTGTTGATCGTCGTGCGCCCGGGGTCGTCCGCTTTCCAGCCCGCCACCCTGCTGCCGCTGACGACGGCCTTCCTGTATGCCGTCATGATGATCACGGCGCGTGGCATCAGCCGCGGCGAAGGCATGCTGACGACCACGTTCTACATCGTGCTGGGGCAACTGGTCTGCAGCGCCGTCGGCTTGCCTTGGGTGTGGCAGACCCCGGCGATGGAAGACCTGCCTTACTTCGGCGGCGTGGCGTTGTTCAGCACGCTGGGGCTGGCCCTGATCACACAGGGCTTTCGCATCGGCCCGGCCTCCGTCGTCGCGCCGTTCGACTACACCGGTCTGATCTGGGCCACGATCCTGGGCTGGATTTTCTGGCGCGAAGCGCCGGATGCCTATGCCTACCTGGGCGCACTGATCATCGCCGGCAGCGGCGTCTACATCGCGGTGCGCGAGGCGCGAGCCAAAGGCAAACGGCGCGCCAAGGCATAACGGCGGGCCTTCGCGGCTATTCGGTGGGCGGCGGAAAATTCCGCTGCAACACCCGCGCCACGTTCGGTTCCAGGGCCGCTTCGCGCGCCACGGCCGTCAACGCCGGACAGACAGCGCCGAACCACGCTTGCCCGGGCCGCCAATGCGTCATGACGGTCACATACAGGTCCAGCGCCGAGAATCGGCGGCCCAGCATATGGGGCGCGCCCGCCTGGCGTTCAAGCTCCAGCCATAGTTCCGCCCGGCGCGTATGCACGCGTTCCCGCAGCAGGTCCGCCGCCGCGCCCTCCGTGGTCCATTGCGGTGGGTCGTCGCCATACGTGAAGGTCGGATAGATGGCGGCGACCAGCCGCAGCAACAGATTCAGGAAGTGCACGCGCTCCGGCTTGTCGGGCGGTGGCGCCAGGCCCGCTTGTGGCGCCACGTCATGCAGGTGCAGGATCATCGCCGCGCTTTCGGTCATGACCTCGCCGTCGGGCGTGATCAGCGTCGGCACCTGCCCCAGCGGGTTCAGAGCCAGCAGCCTGTCGCGTTCCGGGCCAGGTTTCAGGTACGGCACGTCCGTCAGCGTATGCGGCACGTTGGCCAGCGCCAGCGCCATCTCGACGATGGCCGAGCCGCAGCCCGCGGATCCGATCAGTTCATACGTCTTCATCGCTCACTCTCCCGATTCGGCCGGCGCGATCCGCAGCAATTGCCCGGGAGATGCGTCGGTCAGCACATAGACATATCCATCCGGCCCCTGCCGGACATCGCGTATCCGGCTTTTGCGGTCCACCAGCAACCACTCCTGCCCCACGACCCGATTGCCGTCCAGCGTCAGGCGGATCAGATTCTGATTGGCCAGCGCGCCGATGAACAACGAGTTCCGCCACGCCGGAAAGCGGTCGGCGCTATAGAAGGCCATGCCGCTGATCGCGGGAGACTTGGCCCACCAGAACAGCGGCGGCTCGGTCCCGGGGGCGGTTTCGCCCTTGGCCTCGGGTATCGGCTGGCCCGAATAATTGATGCCGTAGGTCGCCAACGGCCAACCGTAGTTCTTGCCCGGCTTGACTACGTTGATCTCGTCGCCGCCGCGCGGGCCGTGCTCGTTCTCCCAAAGGTCGCCGGACCACGGGTTCAACGCCATTCCCTGCGGGTTGCGGTGTCCGTAAGACCAGATCTCGGGCCGTGCGCCAGCCTTGCCGGCAAAGGGATTGTCGGGCGGCACCGAGCCGTCGGTTTTCAGCCGCACCACCTTGCCTTGCAGCTTGTCGAGGTCCTGCGCGGTCGGACGCTGGTTGTTTTCGCCCAGTGCGATAAACAGATATCCCTTGCCGTCGAATACCAGGCGCGATCCGAAATGCTGACCCGACGACAGCTTGGGGGCCTGGCGGAACAACACCTTGAAATCCTGCAGGTCCGTGGCGTCGTCGGCCAGGCGTCCGCGTCCGACGACCGTGCCGCTTTTATTGCCGTCGGACTCGGCGTAAGACAAATACACATAACGATCGATGGCGAAGTCCGGCGACAGCGCCACGTCCAGCAAGCCGCCCTGCCCCGAGGCTGCCACTTTAGGCACCCCCGAGAGCGGCTTCGACAGCCCGCCCGGCGTGCGGAGCAAGCGCAGATTGCCGGGTCGTTCGGTGATCAACACACCGCCGTCGGGCAGAAAGGCCATTGCCCAAGGATGATCCAATCCGCCCACGACAGGCGTGACGCGGGAGGCCACTGCGGGCGGTTCCTGGGCGGCGCGCGCAGGCGACGCGGCGTGAAAGGCGCCCGCGACGGCCAGCAACGAGGATACGAACAGGGGGATCGCGCGCGTGCTCGCGGCGGTGCGTGACTGCATGGACATCTCCGGCGGCAACTGGGTTGAATGCGGGCACGGATGGCATGGCAGGAAGGCGCGGCCTCGGCCTTGGTTGGCGTACCATAGCGCCCAGGGACGGTGCCTCCCGTCCTTCCTCTCAGGAGACCCCATCACATGAAACTGTACTACATGCCCGGCGCGTGCTCGCTCGCTTCCCACATCGTCCTGGAGTGGGTCGGCAAACCATACGAGACGCACAAGCTCAGCCGCGAGGAGCTCAAGGGCGCTGACTTTCTGAAGGTGAATCCGCTGGGCGCCGTACCCGCGTTGACCGACGGTGACTGGACCGCGACGCAGAACGCCTCGATCCTGGAATACATCGCCGAACAGGCCCCGCAGAGCAAGCTGCTGGGCGACGGCAGCGCGCGTTCACGCGCGGATGTGCGCCGCTGGGTGGGCTTCATCAACTCCGACATCCACAAGACGTTCTCGATGATCTTCGGTGCGTCCCGCTTCCTGAGCGACGAAGGCGCGCAGAAAGAACTGGCCGAATCGGCTTCGAAGCTGCTGACCAAGCTGTTCTCGCAGCTGGACGCGCAACTGGCCGGCAAGCCGTACCTGACGGGCGACGCGCCCTCCATCGCCGACGCCTACCTGTACGTCGTGCTGCGCTGGGCGCATGCCAAGGGCGTGGACCTGTCCGGTCAGGACAATCTGGCGGCATTCTTCAAGCGCATGGAAGCCGACAAGGGCGTCCAGGCCGCGCTGAAGGCCGAAGGGCTGTAACGCGAAGGCTGCCGGCAGGCGGCTTTCCCCTGCCCCGCTGCCCTTCCGAATCAGCTTTTGTCCGGCGCGCCTGGCGGCCCCGAGAACGCTGCGCCCTCCAGCGTTTTCTTCACCGCCGCCAGGAAGCGCCGAGCCAATAACGGCGGCGCGCTCAGATTCGAATGCGTGGCCCAGATCTCGACGCAGGCCGCGGGCTCGATGGGCCGCAGCACCGTCTGCGCCGCCAGGTCGGGCGCCACGCACCACGCGTCCACCAGCGCCGGCCCCAACCCCTGCTGCACAAACGAACAGGCCGTCACCGGCGAGTGCACTTCGACCGCGGCGGCGCATCGCGGCCCCTCCCCGAAGAACGGCTGCAACGCCCGCCCCAGCGGCGTGTCTCGCGGGTAACCGATCCATGCGGCCGACGCGAAATCCTCCGGGCGCACCACATCATGGCGGGCCAGCGGATGCGATTTCGGCATCACGCAGACCACCGGCACCTGCGCCAGCCGAACCGATGTCAGGTTGGGATGATCGGGCGGCTGCATCGAAATGCCGATGTCCGCCTGCCCGGACAGGAAGTACGCCGCAAGTTCGTCGAACGTGACACTGCGGTAGTCCACGCGGGCATCCGCATTGCGCCCCCGAAACCGCTCCAACGCCATCGGAACCAACCGTTGGCCGAAGCTGGCGCTGGCCACGATCTTCAGCATGCCCGCGCCCGACTGTCCCAAACTGGCCGCCAGATCGTTCACGCGCTGGATACCGCCATAGACCTGCTCGACTTCGGCGTACAGCCGGCGCGCCTCGGCCGTGGGCGACAAGCGGCTCTTCACGCGTTCGAACAGACGATATCCCAGCCGGCTCTCGGTCAGCGCCAGCACCCGGCTGACGGCAGGTTGCGATACGTGCAGCATCCGCCCCGCCCCGCTGATCGAACCGGACATCATGATGGCCCGGAATACCTCGATCTGACGCAGGTTCAACGGCCGTCCGGCACTGGGGCCGACCTCGTCGGCATAGGCATCCGCATCCAAATTTCTTCCCCTTGATCGATAACGGCGGATTATAGGATTGCCACATTTTTCGATGATGCGGCGCCGCAGCGCAGGTGTAATCTGCGCCGGTCTACACAACAAAACAAGGGGAATACCACCATGTACCGCACCATTTTCCGCAGCCTTTCCGCGATAGCCCTGAGCACCTCGCTGATCGGCGCCGCCGTCGCCGGCCCGTATCCCGACAAGCCCATCACGTTCATCGTGCCGTCCGCCGCGGGCGGATCGCCCGACGTGCTGTCGCGCCTGATCACAACGCAACTGGCCCGCGACACCGGCGCCACGATGGTCGTCGAAAACCGCCCGGGCGCCGCAGGCAACATCGGCATCGCGCTGGTCAAGCGTGCCGCGGCCGATGGCTACACCGTGGGCTACGGCAACATCAATACGCTTGCCGTGAACCGCTCGCTGTTCAAGCGCCTGCCCTACGACGTGGACCAGGACCTGACGCCGGTCGCCCACCTGTTCGACCTGTACAACGCATTGATCGTGCCGGCCGATTCCCCGGTCAAGAGCGTGCAGGACCTGATTGACCTGGCCCGCAAGCAACCCGGCCGCCTGTCCTACGGCGCCTCGGGCGTCGGCACCACCGGCCACATGGGCGGCGAACTCTTCAAGAGCATGGCCAAGCTGGACGTGATGTTCATCCCGTACAACGGCGGCCCCGCCGCCATCCAGGACCTGCTGGGCGGCCGCCTGGACTACCTGTTCGTGAACACCTCGGAAGCCACCCCCCTGGTCAAGAGCGGCAAGGTCCGCGCCATCGGCGTCAGCAGCCTGAAACGCCTGCCCTTGATGCCCGACGTGCCGACGCTGGACGAATCCGGTCTGAAGGGCTATGAAACGGTCGCGTGGGGCGGCGTCGTGGCGCCCAAGGGCACCCCCGCCGAGGTGGTGGCCACGCTGAACACCGCCATCCAGAAAGCCCTTCAGGCGCCCGAGGTGCGCACCGGTCTGGCCACGCTGGGCGCGGTGCCGGCCGCGGGTTCGCCCGACGACTTCAAGCAGCTGATCGATCGTGAAACGGTCAAGTGGCAGAAGATCATCGACAACGCCGGCATCGAAAAACTGGACTAAGCAGCCTCATGACGGATTGCACTTTGCAGGCAGATTTCATCGTCGCGGGCGCCGCGCTTATCGACGGCTCGGGCAGCCCCGCACGTCAGGCAGACCTGGCCGTGCTGGGCGACCGCATCGTCGCAGTGGGCCGCTTCGTCCACCCCGAAGGCGTGCCGGTAGTCGACGGACGGGGCAAGGTCCTGGCCCCGGGCTTCATCGATTCGCACACCCACGACGACGGCTACCTGCTGGCGCATCCGGACATGTTGCCCAAAGTGTCGCAAGGCATCACCACGGTCGTCACCGGCAACTGCGGGATCAGCCTGGCGCCACTTGAGCGCGACGCCGTCCCGCAACCGCTGGACCTGCTGGGCCCGCCCGACCTGTTCCGCTTCGGCACGTTTCGCGCGTGGATGGACGCCCTGCGCGCCACGCCGGCCGCCGTGAACGTGATCCCGCTAGTGGGGCACACCACGCTGCGCGTCGCCGTCATGAACGATACGTCGCGTGCCGCGAACGACGGCGAACGCGCCGCGATGCGCGAGCTGATGCAAGAAGCGCTGGACGCCGGCGCCTTCGGCGTCTCCACCGGCACGTTCTACCCGCCGGCCAGCGCCGCGCCCACCGACGAGATCATCGACGTCTGCCGTCCGCTCAAGGACGCGCGGGAATCCGGCCGGGTCGGTCTGTACGCCACCCACCTGCGCGACGAAGCCGACCACATCGTTCCCGCCATGGAGGAAGCGTTGCTGATCGGCCGCGAACTCGACTGCCGGGTGGTGTTTTCGCACCACAAGCTGGCGGGCGAACGCAATCATGGCCGCACCCGCGAAACCCTGGACCTGATCAGCCGCGCCGCCGCCAGTCAGCCCGTATGCCTGGACTGCCATCCTTATCCGGCCACCTCCACCATGCTGCGCCTGGACCGGGCACGGCTGGCCAGCCGCACGATGATTACCTGGTCCAAGGGCTACCCCGAGGCCACCGGCCGCGATTTCAGCGAGGTCATGCAAGCGCTGGGCCTGGACGACGAGGCCGCCGTCGCGCGCCTGGCCCCCGCCGGCGCGATCTACTTCCTGATGGACCCCGCCGACGTCAACCGCATCTTCGCGCATCCGCTGACGATGGTCGGGTCGGACGGCCTGCCCTTCGATCCGCATCCGCACCCCCGCCAATGGGGCACGTTCACCAATGTCTTGCGCACGATGGTGCGCGAACAACAGCTGCTGTCGCTAGAGGCCGCCATTCACAAGATGACGGGCCTGGCGGCGGGCCAATATGGAATCGCCAAGCGTGGACTGCTGCGCGAGGGTTATCATGCTGACCTGGTGCTGTTCGATCCCGCCACGGTGACAGATGTGGCCACTTTTTCAGCTCCCATTCAGGCAAGCCAGGGCATCCACGCGGTGTGGGTCAACGGCAAGCAGGTGTGGGACGGGGAACGAACTGGCGCTGAACGCCCGGGACAGGTCCTGACGCCCGGCGACGCATTACCTCGGAGTTTATAAAGTGAAGACCTTTTCCCAGGGCTGCTACCTGGGTGTATTGGGCGGCATGGGCCCGATGGCCGGCGCGGCCTTTGCCCTACGCCTGGCGGCGCTGACGCCCGCCGCGATTGACCAGCAACACATCCCCACCTTGTTGCGCAACGATCCCCGCATTCCCGACCGTTCCAGCGCCTACATGGCGGGCGGCGAAAGCCCCCTGCCCTACATGGTCGACGGCGTGCGTTTCCTGGAAACCTCCGGTGCGCAGTTGATCGCCATCCCGTGCAACACGGCGCACCTCTGGTATGACGAGATCGCGGCGTCCACCGGTGTGCCGGTGCTGCACATCATCCAGGCAGTTATCGACGACCTGCGCCGCCTGGGCCTGCCCCGTGGCCGCATTGGCCTGATGGGCACCGCGGCCACGCTGAAGCTGGGGCTTTACCAGAAGCGTCTCGAGGCCCAAGGCTACGAGTGCATCGTGCCGGACGACGACGAGGTCGAACGCTACTGCATGGGCTCGATCCGCGCCGTCAAAGGCAATCAACTGGAAGCCGCGTTCGCGCCGGCCGCCGAGTGCATCGCGCGTCTGAAGGCCCGCGGCGCCGATGCCGTGGTGCTCGGTTGCACCGAACTGCCGCTAGCCGTGCCGCATGCGCTGCGCCCCGGCCTGGGCGTGATGCTGACGGATTCAATCGATGCACTGGCCCGCGCCGCCATTGCGCACTATGAAGCCGACTTGGCCAGGCAGCTTATCGCGGCGTGATGGTTGCGCGCGCGCATCACCGCTTTCCACGAAAAAAAAGGCGCATCTTCCGATGCGCCCAATTTCCCTTCGCGGGGAATGTCGATCCAATCGTCAACCGCCCAGGTAAGCCTTGCGCACCTGATCGTTGACCAGCAAATTGGCGCCCGTGTCCTGCAGCACGACGCGGCCGTTCTCCAGCACATAGCCGCGATCGGCCACGCCCAGCGCCTTGTTCGCGTTCTGCTCCACCAGGAACACCGTCACGCCTTGTTCGCGGATCTCGCGGATGATGTCGAAGATCTGCGCGATCACCAGCGGCGCCAGGCCCAGCGTCGGCTCGTCCAGCAGCAACAGGCGCGGACGCGTCATCAGGGCCCGGCCGATGGCCAGCATTTGCTGTTCGCCGCCCGACATCAGGCCGGCGCGCTGCGCGGAGCGTTCTTTCAAACGCGGGAACAAACCGTAGACGTGCTCGATGCCCGCCTCGATTTCCGACCGCTTCGAAAAAAAGCCGCCCATCATCAGGTTCTCGGCAACCGTCAAATCCTTGAAGACACGACGCCCTTCCGGCGAAATGGCGATGCCATTGCGCATGATGTGGTGCGTGTCCTTGTGGGTGATGTCCTCGCCTTCAAACGTGATCTTGCCTTCGCGCGCCCTGGGGTTTCCGCAGACCGTCATCAGCAGCGTCGTCTTGCCGGCGCCGTTGGCCCCGATCAACGTCACGATTTCGCCTTTGTTGACGTCCACCGACACCCCGTTCAACGCCTGAATCGCGCCGTAGTAGGTGTGTATGTTTTCCAGCTTAAGCATCATTCCTCCCCCAGGTACGCCTTAATGACGCGCTCGTCGTTGCGCACCTGCTCGGGGGTGCCGGTAGTAATGGGCTTGCCGTGCTCCATGACGAGAATACGGTCGGAAATGCCCATGATCAGGCTCATGTCGTGCTCGATCAGCAGCACCGCAACGCCGAACTCGCGCCGCAGTTGATCGATGAGCGACTGCAGATCGCGCTTTTCCTGGGGATTCAGGCCAGCGGCCGGCTCGTCCAGCATCAGCAGGCGCGGCTTGGTGATCATGCATCGCGCGATCTCCAGGCGGCGCTGGTGGCCATATGCCAGGTTGCCGGCTTCGCGGTTGGCGAATTCTCGCAGCCCCATGAAGTCCAGCCATTGCGCCGCACGCGACAGCGCGTCGGCTTCGGACTGGCGATAGCCCTTCAGCTTCAACAACCCCGGCAGCAGCCGCGATTCCACCTGGATGTGTTGCGCCACCAGCAGGTTCTCAAGCACGGTCAGCTGCTTGAACAGCCGCACGTTCTGGAACGTGCGCACCAGCCCATGACGGGCGACCTTATGGCTGGGCAGTCCGGTGATCGGCTTGCCGTCCATGATGATGTCGCCCGCGGTCGGCGCATAAAAACCGCCGACGCAATTGAACACGGTGGTCTTGCCGGCGCCGTTGGGGCCGATGATGGCAAACACCTCGTCGGATTTGACTTCGAACGCCACGCTGTCGACGGCAAGCAGGCCGCCAAACCGCATGGTGAGCCCGGATACTTTCAGCAATGCCTCGCTCATTTAGACAGCTCCACGTGGGGACGCTTCATGGGCAACAACCCCTGCGGACGCCACATCATCATCAACACCATCACCAGACCGAACATCAGCATCCGGTATTCGGCGAATTCCCGCGCCAGTTCCGGCAAGACCGTCAACAGCACGGCCGCCAGGATCACCCCCACCTGCGAGCCCATGCCGCCCAGCACCACAATGGCAAGGATCAGCGCCGATTCGATGAAGGTGAAGGACTCCGGGTTCACCATGCCCTGGCGCGCCGCGAAGAATGCGCCGCCGAAGCCGGCGAAGGTGGCGCCCAGCGTGAACGCGGACAACTTGATGCGCGTGGGGTTCAGCCCCAGCGACCGGCACGCGATCTCGTCCTCGCGCAACGCTTCCCAGGCGCGGCCGACCGGCATGCGGATCAGGCGCGTCGAGACAAACAGCGTGATCAGCGCCAGCAACAGCGCCATCATGTACAGGTAGATCACCATGTGCTGATTCTGGAACGTCAGCCCGAAGAAGTCATGGAACGTCGTGCCGCCTTCCGTGCTGGCGCGGCGGGTCATTTCCAGGCCAAAGACCGTGGGCTTCGGAATTCCCGAGATGCCGTCCGGCCCGCCGGTCAGCGTGTTCAGGTTGATCAGCAGCAGACGGATCATTTCACCGAACCCCAGCGTCACAATGGCCAGGTAGTCGCCCCGCAGGCGCAACACGGGAAAGCCCAGCACGAAGCCGAACAACGCCGCCATCGCGCCCGAGAACGGCAGCGCTTCCCAGAAGCTCCAGCCGCCCCAGTGGTACAGCAAGGCATAGGTGTAGGCGCCGACGGCGTAGAAGCCGACGAAACCCAGGTCCAGCAGGCCCGCGAACCCCACGACGATATTCAGGCCCAGGCCCAACATCACATAGATCAGCACCAGCGTGGCGATGTCGACCGAGCTGCGGCCCGCGAAGAATGGCCAGACGACCGCGATCGCAAGCAGCAGCAGCGCCAGCCCCTTGTGGCTCTTGGCGGGTGCGGACGGCAAGGTCGGCAGCGACGTCTTCAGCTTCTTGAATGGCGCGGCGATCCACGGACGCAGCATCTGGAACAGGAACACGACGGCCGCGGCAAGCGCCACCAGCCCCCAGTGCGATTCCATCGAGGTGCGCGCGCCCTGGCGGATCAGTTGCAGGCCAAACACCGGCGTGACGATGACCGCCGTCAGCACGGCCGCCATCGTGGCGTTTTTAAGATTATTTTTCGACATCAGACTTTTTCCACCTCAGGTTTGCCCAGCAGCCCGGTGGGACGGAACAGCAGAATCAGGACCAGCAGCGAAAACGCCACGATGTCCTTGTACTGTGACGAGATATACGCGGCCGCGAAGGTCTCGGCCAGGCCCAGCAGCACGCCGCCCAGCATGGCGCCAGGAATGCTGCCGATGCCGCCCAGCACCGCCGCCGTGAAGGCCTTGATGCCGGCCAGGAAGCCGATGAAGGGATTCAGTTTGCCGATGGTGATGGCGATCAACACGCCCCCCACCGCCGCCAGGATCGCGCCCATCACGAACGTGAAAGAGATCACGCGGTTGGTATCGATGCCCAGCAGATTGGCCATGTGCATATCCTGCGAGCAGGCGCGCGAGGCGCGGCCCATGCGGGAATACTTGATGAACAGCGTCAGTCCGATCATCAGCACGACCGTCACGACAATGATCATGATGCGCGAATACGGCACCGTCACGTCAAAATCGGATCCCATGTGGAACTGCACGGCGCCCGATACCAGCGAGGGCACGGCCATGTCGCGCGCGCCTTGGCCAAGCGCGACCCAGTTCTGCAGGAAGATCGACATGCCGATCGCCGAGATCAGCGCCACCAGCCGGGGGCTGCCTCGTACGGGCCGGTAGGCCACGCGTTCGACGGAAAAGCCGTAGATACCGGTCACGGTGATCGCAACAAGCAGCATGGCCGCGATAATGAACGGCATCGGCAGACCGCTATTGGTGCCGATGGACGTCAGGGTGACCAGGCCGACATAGGCGCCGATCATATAGATTTCGCCGTGGGCGAAGTTGATCATACCGATGATGCCGTAGACCATTGTGTAGCCGATGGCAATCAACGCATAGATCGCGCCCAGAGACAATCCATTGAAGAATTGCTGGGTAAGTTGGGGTATGAGGTCGGACATATTTCTCTTGCTCCAAATGGTTCCGGCCCCGGTAGCGAGACCCGGAGCCGGAAACCTGGGCGTATTTTATAAGGGCCTGTAGTCAGCTTATGCCGGCCGCACAGCGCTTTTGGCGCATCGCTACGCGGATTACGGCACAACGAGGACGACAGGCCCTACACGCCGGCACCGTGCCGGCGGGATCGCGAGTTTACAGCTGGGTCTTCTTTCCGTTCTTGTCCCATTTGTAAACGGCGAATTCGAAGTTCTTCAAATCGCCCTTGGCATCGTACTCAACCTTGCCGATACCGGTATTGAAGGTGGTCTTGTGCATGTAGTCCGCGACCTTGGCGGGGTCTTCGCCCACGGCGTTGATGCTGTCGGCCAGAATCTGCACGGCGGCGTACGCCGGCATCTGGAAGGCGCCGTCCGGATCGCGCTTGGCGTCCTTGAAGGCCTTCACGATGCCCTCGTTGCCGGGCAACTTGGTGAAGTCGGCGGGCAACGTCACCAGCAAGCCGTCGATGGCCGGACCGGCAATGGCCACCAGATCCTGGTTGGCCGTTCCTTCGGGGCCCATGAACTGGACCTTCAGGCCCTGCTCACGCGCCTGGCGCAACAGCAGGCCCAGTTCGGGGTGATAGCCGCCGAAATAGACCAGGTCCACGCCTGCGGACTTCAGCTTGGTGATGATGGCCGAATAGTCGCTGTCGCCAACGTTGATGCCTTCGAACAGGGCCACGTTGACGTTCTGCTTGGCCAGCGCGTCCTTGACCTGCGTGGCCACGCCCGAACCGTAGGTCTGCTTGTCGTGCAGCACGGCGACCTTCTGCGGCTTCAGCGTCTTGGCGATGTAGGACGCGGCATACGGGCCTTGCTGGTCATCGCGGCCGATCGTGCGGAAGAAATAATGCGGCTTGATGGTGTCGGTCACCAGCGGCGACGTGGCGCCCGGGGTGATGCCGACAATGCCCTCTTCCTCGTAAACCTTCACGGCGGCGACCGTTACGCCGGAGCACGCATGGGCCACGGCGAATTTGGCGCCGGAGTTGACCACGCGGTTGGCGGCCGGCACGGCCTGCTTGGGTTCGCAGCCGTCGTCGATCAGGATCGGTTCAAGCTTCTTGCCCTTCACGCCGCCCTTGGCGTTGATGGTTTCGATGGCGGTCAAGGCGCCGGCCTGGATCTGGTCGCCGTATTGCGTATTGGGACCGGTCATGGGCTGGGGAATGCCGATCTTGATCGTGTCGGCGGCGTGCGCGGCGCCAGCCAAGGCAAGTGCCCCAAGCGCCATGGCAACCGGGGTAAGGCGATTCAGAAACTTCATGCGGAGTTCTCCAGCGAGGTTTTGAGCGGCTCTGATCGAAACGGTTTATCGGGTGGGTACCCCGCAATCCGTTTCGCGCGTCGCCGGCTTCTTGGGCAAAAACACGGTGTGGGCGGTATTCTGGAAGCAAGCCGCCATACTGTCACTGCGTGTAATCCCCAATATTTTCCAGCCAACCTTTAATCGTGACGGATCATCGCGGCAAGGCCATGAATTCGCTGGAGAAATCGCAAATCTGCCTTAGTTATCCCTTGGCATTCAACAAGGATTTGTGCTTGGCGTTTATATGAAAAATCATTAATACGCTGTTCGAAATCGCATTTATATACAGTACTTACGCAGGTCTTACGGATAATGCCGATCGCGTTAATAAAAATGCGCGCATGAAGGCGGGGTATCCGCCGTCATGCGCGCAGTCTTTTGCGCCGTTGCCGCGTGTGGATCAGGCGTTGGCTGGCCGGGCCAGGTTCCACATCAGCGCCCTGAACGGCGCCAGCATGCTGATATTGACCGCCAACTTGATTGCCAGGTCGCCCAGCATCCATGTCGTCCACGGTGCGCCGGTGGCGGCGAACGCCACGCTGAAGAACACCGCCGTATCCAGGATTGCGCCCAGCACGCCCGACACCAACGGCGCACGCCACCAACGCTGGTCGCGCAAACGGTCGAATACCTGGATGTCGACCAATTGGGCGCAGATGTAGGCCAGGCCCGATGCCAGCGCGATGCGCGGCGACGCCACCCAGAACGACACCACCAGCGCGGCGGCGAAACCGAACCAGACCACGCGCCGCGCGGCGGCCGGGCCAAAGCGGCGGTTCAGCACGTCGGTCACCAGGAAGGCCACCGGATACGACAGGCCGCCCCAGGTCAACCAGTCGTTTAGCGGCACCTGGACCAGGATGTTGGAACCCACCACCACCAGCAGCATGCACAGCACGGCGATGCCGAACTGCAGGCGGCTCATGGCGGGAAAGCCCCGGCTTGCCACGTTCATTTGCCGAACTCCTCGGCCAGCTCGCGCGAACGGCGTGCCGCGGCGGCCATGGCGTCTTCGACAATGCCGGCGAATCCGGCCTCGCCGAACGCGGCCAGGGCCGCGGCCGTGGTCCCCCCCTTGGAGGTGACTCGCTCGCGCAGCACCGACAGCGGCTCGGTGGACTCGGCCGCCAGCTTCGTGGCGCCCGCCAACGTTCCCAGCGCCAATTGCTTGGCCTGTGCTTCGGTCAGTCCAACCTTCAAGCCGCCGGCCACCAGCGCTTCAAGGAAAAGAAACACGTAAGCCGGGCCGCTGCCCGACAGCGCGGTCACGCCGTCCAGCGCGGCGTCATCCGCCACCCAGACCACCTGCCCGACGCTTGTCAGCAACGTCGCCGCCAGTTCGCGGTCGGCCTCGCCCACGCCGTCCAGCGCAGCCAGGCCGGTGATGCCCGCGCCCACCAGGGCCGGCGTGTTCGGCATGCAGCGCACCAGGCGGTTGAACGGCGCGCCGGGCGTGCCCAGCCATTCCGCCAGCGTCTCGGCACGGATTCCCGCCGCCACGCTTACCACCAAGGTGTCATCCCGCAACCACTGACGCGTAGAAGCCACAACGGCTTTCATGTTCTGTGGCTTGACTGCGAACACCCACACGCGGCACCGACCAAGGGCCTCGTCGGGGGCCGTCGCGGTGGTCATGCCGCGCGCCTGCCAGGCGGCGTGGCCGTCCTGGTTTATGTCAATGACATGGATGTTCCCGGCGGGGCATACTTTGCCAGCCAGTCCGGATGCCAGCGCAGCCGCCATATTGCCGCCGCCAATGAACGCAATCGAAAGTTCGTTTTTCATAGCCCGGCATTGTAAACGGTCGGCTTCGTTGGGGAAAAAAAAGAAAATGTTCGTTCGCGCCTGAAACGCGCAATTTGACAGGCGTTTAGAGTGATGTGAAAGTCACGGTTTTGTCACAAACAATTCATAAGGTGTCGTGTTTTCTGCGCCCGGACAACCTGGCCGCAACACGCCCAACTGGAGGAAACCTCACCATGCGATCCCATCGTATTGCTTTAACCTTCGCCGCCATCATGACGGCATTCGCAGGCGCCTCCGCGCATGCCGCCACCGAGATCCAGTTCTGGCACTCGATGGAAGGCGCCCTGGGCGACCGCGTCAACGGTCTGGTGGACGAATTCAACAAGAAGAATCCTGACTACCAGGTCAAGGCAATCTACAAGGGCAACTACGGTGAGTCCATGAACGCCGGCATCGCCGCGTTCCGCGCCGGCAATGCCCCGGACATCCTCCAGGTGTTTGAAGTCGGCACCGCCACCATGATGTACGCCAAGGGCGCCATCAAGCCGGTGCAGCAGATGTCCGAAGAAGTTGGCAACCCGATCGATCCGAAGGAATTCATCGGCGCGGTCGCGGGCTACTACTCGTCGGCCGACGGCAAGCTGGTGTCGATGCCCTTCAACAGCTCGACCGTTGTCTTCTACTACAACAAGGACGCCTTCAAGAAGGCCGGCCTTGACGCCGACAAGCCGCCCAAGACCTGGGAAGAACTGGCCGCCGCCGGCCA
This sequence comes from Achromobacter sp. MYb9, assembly GCF_002975275.1. Lineage (GTDB taxonomy): Bacteria > Pseudomonadota > Gammaproteobacteria > Burkholderiales > Burkholderiaceae_B > Achromobacter. The sequence continues at coordinate 40,304 of NZ_PCOQ01000012.1, forward strand.
GAAGCTGAAGGCCGCCGGCCAGGAATGTGGCTACACCACGTCGTGGCCGTCGTGGGTCCAGCTGGAAACGTTCTCGGCCTGGCATAACGTGCCGTACGCCACCAAGGACAACGGTTTCGGTGGTCTGGACGCCCGTATCGCCATCAACACCCCTCTGCACGTGCGCCACCTGGAAAACCTGGCCAAGCTGGGCAAGGAAGGCATCTTCATGTACGGCGGCCGCGGCGACGAGCCGAACTCGCTGTTCATCAGCGGCAAGTGCGCCATGATCACCGGTTCGTCGGGCCTGCGCGCCAACATCGCCAAGAACGCCAAGTTCGAATTCGGCACGTCCACCGTGCCCTACTACGCCGACGTGCAAGGCGCCCCGCAGAACACCATCATCGGCGGCGCTTCGCTGTGGGTCTTCGCCAACAAGAAGCCGGAAACCTACAAGGGCGTGACCGCGTTCTTCAAGTTCCTGGCCAGCCCGGAAATCGCCGCTCGCTGGCACCAGCAGACGGGCTACGTGCCGGTCACCAAGGCTGCCTACGAACTGACCAAGAAAGACGGCTTCTATGAGAAGAACCCGGGCACCGAAGTTGGCGTGAAGCAACTGAACGTGGAAACCACCGCGCAATCCCGCGGCCTGCGCCTGGGCTTCCTGCCGCAGATCCGTGAAATCGAAGATGCTGAAATCGAACGCATCGTGTCGGGCAAGGTCGCGGCCAAGGATGGCGCCGAGAACATCGTCAAGCGCGGCAACGAGTTGCTGGAGAAGTTCGAGAAGAGTGTAAAGTAGCGCCCTTTCCGGGACGCCGCCCGATGCTTGTCACCCAGCATTTTCCGCGCGGTGACAAGCACTTAGCGGCACGATCGGTTGCAAGCGCAAGGCTTAAAGCCCTGGTTTTTTTAGGGCTTTAAGCCTATCGTATTTTTATGAAAGCGGTTTCAAGCGGCGGTTATCCAACCGCCGCTTTTCTGTACCTTGGGTTCCCCCTATGGAAAAACGCGTTGTATTCGGGCACAAGACCTTGCCCTATCTGCTGCTGCTACCGCAGCTGATCATTACCGTGGTCTTCTTTTTCCTGCCTGCCGGACAAGCCATGTGGCAATCCATGCGGCTGGAAGACGCCTTCGGTTTGTCGTCCGAGTTCGTCGGGCTCGACAACTTCATGGAACTGTTCTCGCAACAGGCCTACCTTGATTCCTTCCGCGTCACCGCCGTTTTCTCGGTGCTGGTGGCGGCTGTCGGTCTGGGCGTGTCCTTGCTGCTGGCCGTCATGGCCGACCGCGTGATTCGTGGCGCGGGACTCTACAAGACCCTTCTGATCTGGCCCTACGCCGTGGCGCCCGCCGTCGTCGGCGTGCTGTGGCTGTTCATGTTTTCGCCTTCCGTGGGCATCCTGGCCGTCGCGCTGCGCAAATCCGGCGTGGACTGGAACCCCCGCCTGGATGGCAACCAGGCCATGATGCTGGTGCTGGTCGCCGCCGTCTGGAAGCAGATCTCGTACAACTTCCTGTTCTTCCTGGCCGGGCTGCAATCGATTCCCCGCTCGCTCATCGAAGCCGCTGCGATTGACGGCGCAAGCCCGGCGCGCCGCTTCTGGAGCATCGTGTTCCCGCTGCTGTCGCCCACCACGTTCTTCCTGCTGGTGGTCAATATCATCTATGCCTTCTTCGACACCTTCGCCGTTGTGGACACCACGACGCAGGGCGGTCCGGGCACGTCGACCTCGATCCTGGTCTACAAGGTGTACAGCGACGGCTTCCGCGGTCTGGACCTGGGTTCGTCCGCGGCCCAGTCGGTCATTTTGATGTTCATTGTGGTTGCCTTGACGGTCGTACAGTTCCGGTACGTCGACCGCAAAGTGCAGTATTGATTTTGTTCGAGGCTAATAACAATGGTTGAACGCCGTCCCTGGCTGGATATTCTGGCCCACGTCATTCTGCTCTGCGGCGTGGCGATGGTGGCATTTCCGCTTTACATCACTTTCGTCGCGTCTACCCAGACCGCTCAGGAAGTGGCGCAAGCGCCGATGTCGCTGATTCCCGGTCCGCACTTTGTCGATAACTACATGCAGGCGCTGTTTGGCGGCTCGTCCGGCGGTTCGTCGGGCGCGCCGGTAGGCCGCATGATGTACGTCAGCCTGATCATGGCGCTGTCGATTTCCATCGGCAAGATCGCGATCTCGCTGCTGTCGGCTTTCGCGGTCGTGTACTTCCGCTTTCCCGGCCGCATGTTCTTTTTCTGGATGATCTTCGTCACGCTGATGCTGCCCGTCGAAGTCCGCATCGCCCCCACCTACAAAGTGGTGGCCGACCTGGGCCTGCTGAATAGCTACGCCGGTCTGACGCTGCCGCTGATCGCCTCGGCCACCGCCACCTTCCTGTTCCGCCAGTTTTTCCTGACGGTACCGGACGAACTCATCGAGGCCGCGCGCATCGACGGCGCGGGCCCCGTGCGGTTCTTCTTCGACGTCCTGCTGCCGCTGTCCAAGACCAGCATCGCCGCCCTGTTCGTGATCCAGTTCATCTACGGCTGGAACCAATACCTGTGGCCGCTGCTCATCACCACGCAGGAAGACATGTACCCCGTCGTCATCGGCATCAAGCGGATGATCAGCGGCGGCGACAGCGTGACCGAATGGAACATCACCATGGCCACCGCCATGCTGGCCATGATTCCGCCGGCGCTCGTCGTCATCCTGATGCAGAAATGGTTCGTCAAGGGTCTGGTCGACACTGAAAAATGACCCCCACGCCGCGCCTTCGGCTTGCTGCCCCCCCGGGGGGCGTTTTCATCTTGAGGCGGCTCGGCGATGAAAAGTGACGCTTGCCCGCCTAGCCCACCCGAACACGACTCCGAACACGAATAAACATGGCTACTCTCAGCTTCCGTAACGTCAAGAAAACCTATGCCGGCAACGTGCCGGTCATCCATGGCATCGACATGGATGTCAAAGACGGTGAATTCATCGTCATCGTCGGCCCGTCCGGCTGCGGCAAGTCCACGCTGATGCGCATGGTCGCCGGCCTGGAATCCGTCACCAGCGGCGACATCGTGATTGACGACAAAGTCGTCAACACCCTGGAACCCGCCGAACGCGACATCGCGATGGTGTTCCAGAACTACGCGCTCTACCCGCACATGACCGTGTTCGAGAACATGGCCTATGGCTTGAAGATCCGTAAGTTCTCCAAGGACGAAATCAAGAAGCGCGTGGACATCGCCGCGCAGATTCTTGAACTGGGCCACCTGCTGGACCGCCGCCCCCGCGCGCTGTCCGGCGGCCAGCGCCAACGCGTCGCCATGGGCCGCGCCATCGTGCGAGAGCCCAAGGTGTTCCTGTTCGACGAACCGCTGTCGAACCTGGATGCCAAGCTGCGCGTGGCGATGCGCCTTGAAATCATGAAGCTGCACCGGCGCCTGGGCACCACCAGCCTGTACGTCACGCACGACCAGGTCGAGGCCATGACGCTGGCCCACCGCATGATCGTCATGTACCAGGGCGTGCCCGAGCAGATCGGCACCCCGATGGAAGTCTTTGAAAAGCCCGCCTCGACCTTCGTGGCCGGCTTCATTGGCTCGCCCCCGATGAACCTGATGGAAGTGCAGGTGGCCGGCGACGGCACCGTGCAGACCACCGACGGCATGGCGCTGGAAATCTCGCCGCTGCAGGTGCCGTCCCAGGTTCGCGGCCGCAAGATCATCATGGGCATGCGTCCCGAACACATGCTGCTGAACACGCAGGGCGTGCCGGCCGAAGTCGAAATGGTCGAAACGCTGGGCTCCGAGCAACTGGTCCATTGCCGCTGCGGCAAGACCACGCTGGTCGTCCGCTGCACCACCCGCCAGTTGTCCGAGTCTTCCGCCAAGGTGGGCGACCGCGTCAACGTGGGTCCGGATGGCCGCCACCCGCTGCACTGGTTCGAAGCCGACACCGGCCGCCGCGTCCAGGGCCTGTAAGCCGCGCCAGCCCCGGGAAAGGGGCGGCGAATCTACGCCGCTTCCCCACGCCGGCTGCCCTGCCCCGTTGCCAGAATTCGCCCCCGCTTGGGGGCGAATCTTTTTTTGCGCTAGTACGTGTACGTCACCATCGTTCCGATGGTGTACTGGTTGCGCGCTTTGACGATGGGGCTGTCGGCCGCATCGCCGAACAGACGCCGCGCCTCGGCGGCGACCGACCAGGACCAGGATTCGCTGACTGGCAGCGTCCACGTCGCGCCCAAGGCGGCGCTTTCCAGGCCGCCCTTGGGGTTGTAGCGGCGATAGCCGGATTTCGCCGATTGGCGATCACTGACGCCATACCAGGTGCGCATGTAGTTACCGTCGCCCAGCGTGCCGCTCAAGGCCAGCGACACCGAACCTGCCGAACCTTCATACACCGTCGTGCTCGCACCCAGATTGAACATCGTGTAGGCGCTGCCCACGTCACGGTCATCGCCCTTCTTGAAAGCGTGCGCCACCGTCGCCGACAGCACGACGGGCCCAAGCGCCGTTTCCGCATCCATGCCAATCTGCGCACGGCTTTTGATGTCGCCCATGCCGCGCAGCTTGTCCGAACCCTGGAAGCCCTTCTTGTGGTCCTTGCGCGACGCGCTGGGCGCCACATAGAAGCGGAAAGTGCTGTCCAGCGCCTGCGTCTCCCAGCCTAGGCCGTGGTCGGTTCCCAGGAAAAAACCGTGGGGGCTGCGCACGCCCAGCCCCACGATGGGAACGGCAGAACTCTCGTCGCTACCGCTGTAGCGCGGCGCATAACCCACGCCTGCCGTGCCGTAGAACGTCCATTGCCCTTCCGGCCGATCGCTGCCCGTCACCACCGTCAAGCCCCGGGAACTTGCGCCCCGCTGCCCGTAAACCGAACCACCGTCCGCCACCGAAAGATCGGCGGCGACCGCGGCAAGGTTCGGCGCGGCGGCCAGCAGACTGGCGACAGCCACGCGGCGCGGAACGAAAGACAAAGGGAAAAATCGCTTCATAACAGCATCCAGGAAACGAGGTTGATGAACGGAGGGGCAGACGCGGCGCGCCTGCCAGACAAAACTCAGTCGGCGTTGGCGCCTTGCTTGGCTTGCCGCATCAAGCGCATGGCCAGCGTCGACACCGAGGCCACCAAGGGCTCGCCCGTGTCGGAATTGCTCATCACCAGAACGGCAAGCTTGTCTTGCGGCGCAAGCAGGTAGCGCGAGTGGAAGGCTTCCGTGGCGCCACTGTGCTCATACAGGGAGACCCTTCCAACCAGATCGTCGCCGCAGGGCGCCGCCAGCCAGGACAGCGCCAGCCGGCAACTCAGGTCCAGGCTGGCGCCAGAGACCGTTTCCAGGTTCAGGACGGCCAGGGCTGATTCGTCCTTCAGGACGCGTTCGCCGCGGAATACGCCGCCCGCGAACAACATGCTGGAAAAGCGCGCCATTTCAGAGGTGCTCATCCACAAGCCGTCGGCAGCCTCGTTGGGCTGTGCCGTTTCGACCCACGGCACGCCACGCCGGAATCCCGCCGCACGCAACTCCAGCATGCGGGCGTTCGCCTGGTAGCCTGCGCGTGGCATGTTCAAAGGGTGCAGGAGCGTGCGCCGCACATAAGCGTCTAGCGGCTCTTGAGTGGCATGCGCCACCATGTCTCCCAGCAGGGCGTAAGCCATGTCGGCGCGGGCCCGGCCCATCGTGTCTTCCAGGGTGGCCGGGTGCAAGGTCAACAGGTTGCGCGCGGTGTAAGGGGCCGCCCCCATCCATTGCATTGCGTTGCGGCGCGGCTCGACGTGCCAATCGGGCAGGGTCTGACCCGCCGGCGCATCAAGCGGCAAGCTGCCGTCGTCCGCCGCGCGGAACACGCCGGCCGCCGTGACGATCTTGCTGATGGCGCCTACGCGATAGAGCGTATCGCTGGTCGCCGTCCGATGCCGTGCGGGGTCCGCATAGCCAAAGCCCGTGCTCCAGACAACGCGCTGGTCGTCCACGATCGTGATCGACAGGCCAGGCACCTTGTGCTTGCCCATGTCATAGGGAATCCGCTGCTCCAGATAGCCAAGAACCGCGTCGTAATCGCCTTTGGCAATGGCGGGCGGCGCGGCGGGCGGCAGATGCTGGCACCCGCCGGCGGCGGCCAGCAACGTCCCGATGGCGACCAGGCGGCTAAGGGAAAACATGGCTTGCGGCAAACCCTCTTCAACGAGAATGCCGTCATGCTATCCACCGGCCAGGTCCGGATCTTTCCCGCTTTGTATGGAGTTTGTGAAGATTCGGCGGGCGCTTTGTGAAGTTTCTTTACGCCTGCATCCGCCAGGCGTCAGACGGCCTTCCAGCTGATGACGAAACGCGCCCCGCCCAACGGGCTGTCCGTGGCCAGCGCCGTGCCGTTATGCCACCTTGCCACCCGGCTGACGATGGCCAGCCCCAGGCCCGTGCCGCCCGTGCCGCGGTCGCGGCTTTCATCCAGGCGGATAAAGGGCTCGAAGATGCGTTCGCGGTCGGCGGGCGGCACGCCCGGACCGTCGTCGTCCACCATCAGCACATATTCCTGCGGGGCCGGACTGGTCAGGCTCACCTGCACTCGGTCGCCCGCATGACGGATCGCGTTCTGCAGCAGGTTCAACAGCGCCCGCGTCATGTAGCGCTGGTGCAGCCGCACCTGCGGCACGCCGCATTCAGACACGACGCAATGCACGCCGGACACTCCGGCCTCGTAAGCGGCGTGTTGCACGACGGAATCCAGCCACCCGCGCGCATCCTGCGCCCGCAGGGCGACGTCATCGCTCTTGTGCTCAAGGCGGGCATACATCAGCAACTCGGACGCCATGCCGTCCAATTCCGCCACATCGCTTTTCATTTCTTCGACCAGGCGCTTGCGAGCATCCGGATCCGCCTCACGGTCAATCATGTCCAGCTCGAAAGACAAGCGGGCGATCGGCGTGCGCAGTTCATGCGACACGGCGTTGGTCAGGTCGCGCTGATTGCTGATCAGTGCACCGATGCGGTCAGACATCTGGTTGAAGGTATCGCCCAGATTGCGAATGCTGGAATGCCGCGACAACCCCGCCCGCGCCTGGAGATCCCCCTGCCCCATACGCTGCGCCGCAGTCTTCAGCGCTTCCAGGTCGCGCCAGATGGGTAGCGCCCACACCAGCATGAACGCGCACAGCAGCAGCCCCAGCGCGGAATAGATCCCGGCGATCACCCACGGGCCGATGGACGGCTCGGGCGGCAGCTTGACTTCAATCCACTGCGCGCCGGGCCCCGGAATGGCGGCCACGAACGTCATCAGCTTGTCACGCTGAAAGAACCCGCCCTCCGCGATGGTCTTGCGCTCTTCGTCCGTCAATTGATAGCCGTCTGCTTCATAGTCCGCAGGAGCCAGCACCTTCAACCCAAGGCCGTAATGCGGCGCCAACGCATCGCGCACGTAGGCAGCCCGCTCCTCGGGCGCGACCCGGCCGATTTCCTGCGTCAGGCTGTGAAGCTGCCCTCGCACTGCTTCGCGCACATAGGAATCATTGACCGGCTCGAAGAAGTAATTGGCGGTTCGGTCGACCACTTCGTTGGAAATGACGAAACCGATGGCCAGCACCACGAAAAGCCGCAGGACAAACTTAAGCATCACCACCCTCGTGTGCCTTGGGCGAGAACAGATAGCCCTTGCCCCACACGGTCTTGATGCGCGCGGGATCGCGCGGGTCGTCATCGAGCTTGCGGCGCAGCTTGCTGACGCAGACGTCGACGCTGCGGTCCAACCCGTTGAACTCGATACCGCGCACGGCGTTCAGCAAGTCGTCGCGCGTAAGCACCTGGCCGGCCTGGCTAGCCAGCGCCCACAGCATTTCGAATTCCATCGTCGTCAGGTCGACTTCGACGCCGGCGTGGACGACGGCCCGCGTGCGCCGGTCAATGGCGAGCGGCCCGAACTCCAGGTGCTCCGGCGGCTCGTCCAATTGGTTGTGGCGCCGCATCAGCGCCCGGATCCGCGCCAGCAGCACGCGGGGCTCGACGGGTTTGATGACGTAATCGTCAGCGCCGGACTCCAGCCCCAGAATCTGGTCCAGGTCGTCCTCGCGCGCGGTCAACATCAGAATGGGCGCGGACGAAAACGCGCGCAGGTCGCGGCACACCTGCAGCCCGTCGCGGCCGGGCAGCATCAGGTCCAGGATGGTGATCGCCGGTTCGTGGCGGCGAAACGCCTCTACGGCATGATCGCCACGGTAGGCCTGGGCGACGTTGAACCCGTGTTGTTCCAAAAACTGCGCGATCAGACGCGACAGCTTGGGATCGTCTTCGACTAGCAAGGCCTTGGTCATAGTTCTGACAAGAGTAGGTCTAGGGGCCGCAACGCCTTCGCGTGCGGAGAGCCGGGCGTTCGACACCGCTGTTGCGGTCCAGTTCCCGGCAGGCGTCGCGCCAATGCAAAAACCGGGCCGGAAGTCTATGGCTTCCGGCCCGGTGGTCATGCGGACGCTTTCGCGTCTGCATCCGATGCCGCGGGCCGTGGGGCTATTGCCTCCCGGCCCGCCAGGGCATCACTTATAGACGGTCTTGGAACCATCCTTGTGCCAGGTGAACACGTCGAACGAGAAGTTCGTCAGGTCGCCTTGCTTGTTCCAGGACACCTTGCCGATCGGCGTGTCGAAGGAATTGGCGTGCAGGTACTTGGCGACCTTGGTGGGGTCGTCCGAGCCCGCGCCCTTGATGCCGTCCGCGATGACTTGAGTGGCCGTGTAGGCCGTCATCTGGAACGCGCCGCCGGCGTTGCGCTTCTTGGCTTCGAAAGACTTGACGATGTCGGCGTTGGCGGCGTTCTGGGTAAAGTCGGCCGGCAGGGTCAGCAACATGCCTTCGACGGCGTCGCCGGCAATGGCGTTGATGTCCGGATTGCCCGCGCCTTCCGGACCCATCCACTTGGCCTTCACGCCTTGCTCGGCTGCCTGACGCAGCAGCAGGCCCATTTCCGGGTGGTAGCCGCCGTAGTAGACAAAGTCGACGCCTTGGCTCTTCAGCTTGGTGATCACGGCCGAATAGTCGCTGTCACCGGCGTTGATGCCTTCAAACACGGCAACCGGCACGCCGCCCTTCTCGAGGTCGTTCTTGACCGCCGTGGCGATGCCCTGGCCATACGACTGCTTGTCGTGCAGCACGGCGGCTTTCTTCGGCTTGATCTTTTCCAGCACGAACTTGGCGGCGGCGGGACCTTGCTGGTCGTCGCGGCCGATCGTGCGGAAGATGAACTCGTAGTTCTTGCCGTCCGTGAGGGCCGGCGCCGTGGCCGAAGGCGTCACCATGACGACGCCTTCATTGTTATAGATGTCGGCGGCGGCGATGGTCGCGCCCGAGCACACGTGGCCCACCACGAATCCGATCTTGCTGTTGACGACGCGGTTGGCGGCGACGGGGCCCTGCTTGGGTTCGCAGCCATCGTCGATCACAACGGTTTCCAGCTTCTTGCCATTCACGCCACCCGCGGCGTTGATGCGTTCGACAGCCGTGTCGACGCCTTCACGGACCATATCGCCATACTGAGTCACCGCGCCGGTGGTGGGGCCCACCACGCCGATCTTGATGGTTTGCGCTTGCGCTCCCGCCGCAAACGTCAGGCCAGCGGCGACGCCCAGCGCCGCAATGACCGGGGTCAGACGAAATACTGGCTTCATGAGTGGACTCCTCTAATCGCTTGTAATCGTTGGTTTTTGAACCGGGCGGACGCCGGAAAACGATGTGGTCACGCCCCGTTACTGTGCATGTGCACGGCAAGCATACACTGAAAAAACCCTGTATTTGGAGCCCATCCGGCACGACTTCCGGCGTCCTCCGGGCACGTGGGTGCCGCATCGCGCACAGGCCCCGCTTTATACCCGGCGCCATATATGCAAAAGACGATTTATTCGTTTGAGTTACTAGGGCCGCGCGGCATGATGGCCGCCATGAGACTCCAACCGATCATCGTCCCCGGATGGAAAAACTCCGGACCGGACCACTGGCAATCACGCTGGGCGACCCTGCTGCCCCATGCGGTGCGCATCCAGCAGCGCGACTGGGAAAACCCGGCGGCGCCCGAATGGATCGCGACCCTGGCGGCGGAAGTCGACCAGGCCCGCAGCCCGGTGCTGCTGATCGCCCATAGCCTGGGCTGCCTGATCAGCGCCGCGCTGCCCGTCCCCTTGCGGGCAAAGGTCGCCGGTGCGCTGCTGGTGGCGCCGGCGGACGTGGAATCCGCTGACGCGCCAGCCTGCTTACGCGGGTTCTTGCCGATTCCGCGCCAGCCCCTGCCATTCCAAAGCGTCGTGGTCGCCAGCGACAACGACCCCTATTGCCGCCTGGAGCGCGCCCGCGCCTTCGCGCAGGACTGGGGTAGCCGGGTCATCGTGCTGCCAGGGGCCGGGCACATCAATGCCGACAGTGGCCTGGCGGATTGGCCCCAGGGCCTGAAGATATTCGGCGCGCTGCGCCGCCGCGCCTCCTGGCGTATCCCGACCCCGGCCAAACGGATTCCACCGGTGCCGGTTTGCGGCGTGTCCTGATTGGACCTTAGCCGCAAGTTACACCTACCCTGCCTGCGAAAGCACGCCGCCCGGCGTGCTTTTTTGCCACAGATTCGCGAGCATCCCCGCGCATTGCCACCCAATTTGCCCTCTTTGTCATGTGATTCTTGCAAACCTTGCAAGTCATGACAAAAAAAGGCCCGCCTTTCATCGCGTCTGAATCGTTTTGATTAATCTTGCCCAATACAAGTTACAAATGATTGATATCCTACGGCCCCGGAAGCTTAACGACAGCGAAACGTAAGGATCGTTCCACGGGTTGCCTGTGTGCCCGTGGTTACCTGCGCGGGCTCAAACAGCTGAATCCTCGGTATACAGTAAAATCAATCTGTTTAAATCAATTTGTTTCTGCGCGTGCACCGCACAAATGCCCCGCCCTTGCCCAAGCGAGCGGAAGAGAAGGCATTGGTCAGACTGGAAAACAGAACATTCAAGTAATGAGCATAACGAGCATTCTCAAGGCGCTCCGGCAGCAGCGCCCACGCAGTGTCCAGGACAAGGGGGCCATCCGCGCGATGGCAGCAACAGGGAGAACCGCCATATCGGGCCGCATCGGCCGCGCTTGATCGTCAGGCACAGACTCAGTCTTGGTCTGATTGACAAGGCGTCCGGCCATTCCGGCACCCAGGCCGTTACCGGCTCCCATTCCCCCTGCGGCTTGACCGCACTCTCATATTCCGCGTCGCGATACGACGCGGTTGGAAGGACACTGCATGGCTAAGCGCGTTGCCGTCATCGGATTATCATTCCGATTCCCCAGCACCACTGTAGACAACTACTGGCCAGCGCTGCTGGAAGGCCGTGACCTAGTCTCCCGCGTTGCCGAAGACCGCTGGTCCGCCGACGCTTACCTGCACCCCGCCAAGGACCACCCGGGCACGGCTTACACCTTTGCCGCCGGCTCCATTGGCGACATCGCCGGTTTCGATGCCGGCTTTTTCGGCATTTCCCCGCGCGAAGCCGCCCTCATGGACCCGCAGCAACGCCTGCTGCTGGAAATGAGCTGGGAAGCCATGGAACAGGCGGGTGTACGTCCGTCCGCCCTGCGCGGCACGAATTGCGGTGTCTATATTGGCATCGCCAGCTCTGATTACGCCTATCGTCTGGCTGAAGACCTGAACGCCGTCGACGCATCGATGGCCACGGGCAATACCGCCAGCATCGCCGCCAACCGCCTGTCGTATTTCTTCGACCTGCGCGGCCCCAGCATCGCCATGGACACGGCGTGTTCGTCATCCCTGGTGGCTTTCCACCAGGCATGCCGCGCCATTGTTTCGGGCGAATGCAGCCAGGCTCTCGCCGGAGGCGTGAGTCTGCACCTTCACCCTTACGGTTTCATTACATTTTCCAAGGCATCGATGTTGTCGCCCCGTGGGCGCTGCAACGTCTTCGATGCGGCAGGCGATGGCTATGTCCGTTCAGAAGGCGGCGGCATTTTCCTGCTGAAGGACTACGACCAGGCCGTGGCGGATGGCGACAACATCCTGGCCGTCGTGGCCGGGTCGGCCGTCAACACCGATGGCCGCAAGTCAGGGCTGACGGTGCCCAGCGCCGACGCCCAGGCCACGCTGATGCGCCAGGCCTACGAGCAAGCGGGTATTTCGCCCGCGGACATCGACTACCTTGAAGCGCACGGGACGGGCACCGCAGTCGGCGACCCGATCGAAACGCGCGCCATCGGGGCCGCCCTGGCCCAGCGGCGCGGCAAAGACGCGCCGCTGCCCATCGGTTCGGTCAAGAGCAACCTGGGCCACCTCGAAGCCGCCTCCGGCGTCGCCGGCCTGGTCAAGGCGATGTATGTGTTACAGCATCGCGTGGTGCCGGCCACCATCGGCATCAAGACGCTCAACCCCAAGATCGAGTTCCAGAACTGGAACCTGGACGTCGTCACCCAGAATCGCAAGCTGCGCCAAACAGGCAAGCTGGTCGTCGGCGTGAACTCGTTCGGTTTCGGCGGCGCCAATGCGCACGTAATCCTGGAAAGCGCGCCCCAGCGCAGCCCGGCGGCCGAAGGCAAGATGGCCAAGACCGCTCCGATTCCGGTGCTGGTGTCCGGCAAGACGCCCCAGGCGCTGAAAGCCGCGGCGCGGCAGATGGCGGAGGTCTTGCGCGGCAAGCCTGCCAAATTCCTGTACAACGCGGCCTATCACGCCGCAATGCGGCGCGACTGGCACGCCGAGCGTGCCGTCGTCTTCGGCACCCACTGCAACACCGTCGCCGACCTGCTCCAGCAGTTCGCCGACGACGCAGAGTCCCATCCGGAAGTAACGGTCGGCACGGCCTTGAAATTGGCACGCGGCCCCGTCATGGTCTATTCGGGCAATGGTTCGCAATGGGCCAAAATGGGCCGCCGCTTGTTGGCGGACCCGGTTTTCGCCACCGCCATCGACGAGGTTGACGCGCTGTTCTCGCAGTACGCCGATTTCTCGCTGCACAAGGAATTGGCAGGCGAAAACGGCGACGACCGCTACGAACGCACCGAAATCGCCCAGCCTGCGCTCTTTGCGCTGCAAGTCGGCATTACGCGCATGCTGGCGCAACGTGGCGTCGTGCCCTCGGCCGTTATCGGCCACAGCGTCGGGGAAGTCGCCGCCGCCTGGGCCTGCGGCGCCCTGAGCCTGCCCGATGCCGTTTGCGTCATCTTCCAACGCAGCCGCCTGCAAGGCGAAACCAAGGGCCAAGGCCGCATGACGGCCGTTGGCATCAGCGGGGAAGAAACACTGGCGCTGATCGCCCAGCACAATCTGGGCGACAGAGTCTGCGTGGCCGGCTTCAACAGCAGCCGAGGCGCGACCATCGCCGGTTCGCCCGAGGCGTTGACCGTGCTGGAAGCGGCGCTGGCCGAGCAAGCGCTCTTCTTCCGGCGCCTGGATCTTGACTACGCGTTCCATAGCCCTGCCATGGACGGCATCGAAGCAGGCATCCGCGAATCGCTCGCGGGTATCCAGCCGCGCACGAACGATATTCCGTTCTACTCCACCGTCACCGGCGCCTTGCTGGACGGCGCCTCGCTGACCGCCGACTACTGGTGGCATAACGTACGCCAACCTGTGCGCTTCGAGCAGGCGGCCAACGCGTTGGCCGCCGAAGGCAACAACATTTTTGTCGAGGTCGGCCCGCATCCGCTATTGCGCTCGTACCTGAACGACACGCTGAAAACGGCCGACATGCAGGGCCGCGTGCTCAGCACCGCCACACGCGGCGGCGACGATCCCGAGAAAATCTGGACCGCTGCCGGACAAGTCATTGCCAGCGGCGGCCAACTGGATCTGCAATCGCTCTTCCCGTGGGTCGGGTCGGCCGTGGAGCTACCGGCCTACCCCTGGCAGCGCGAGCGCCATTGGCATCCCACCACCGCCGAATCGCTTGGCCTGCTGTCTCGCCGTCATGTGCATCCGCTGTTGGGGTACCCCTTGCAGCAGCATGAGCACACCTGGCAGAACCAGCTTGACACGCAATCCCATCCCGCGCTGGCCGACCACGTCGTCGGCGATGCCGTGGTATTTCCGGGCACCGGTTTCGCCGAAATCGCGCTGGCGGCCGCGCTGCAGTGGCAGGATGGCGACTACGCCGAGCTGGAAGAACTGGAAATCCACGCCCCGTTGCTGCTGAACGCGTCGCCCAGTAAATTGACGCGCTTCTTGCTGGATGACGCCGACGGCCGCTTCCGCATCAACGCCAAGGACAGCAACAGCACGGAACCGTGGGTCAAACACGCCAGCGGCCGCCTGCTGCGCGAAGCCGGCTCGGCCCGCCTCACGCAAGCCAAACTGGCCTTGCCGAATCGCACGCCCGACTTTACGGGCGACACCCATGAAGTCCTGACGCGCGCCGTCGGCCTGGATTACGGGACCGCCTTCCGCGCCGTGTCGCACGGCTGGATGGAATCGGACACCAGTGTCGTGGCCGTCCTTCAAGCTGATCCCGTCATCCAAAGCGAGCTGGCCGCCACGCATCTGCACCCCGCGCTGCTGGATTGCGCTTTCCAATTGATCATCCAATTGCTGCGCAATGATCCGGCCATGGGTCAAGGCATTGCGTTCGTGCCCGCCAAGATCGGGCGCCTGAGCCTGCGCGCGAAGGCGGGCCAGCCTGCCGCCGCGCGCGTGCGGCTGGAACGCCGGGCGCCACACTCGCTGACCGCCAGTTTCGAACTCTACAACGCCGCCGGCGAGCAGATTGCCGTCGTCGAACAGGCGCGATTCCGCAGCATCCGGCTGCGCAAGCCGGCCGCGGACCATCTCAACTTCCTGGACATCGTCGCCACACCGCGCCCCTACGCGCCGTTTGGCCGCACTGCGTTGGACCACGAAGCACTGCGCGCCGCCGTGGCCAGCGCGGTAGCCGAGTGCGTTGAAGACGGCGCGCACGCGCGCTACGCCGAAGAAGTCGACCCCCTCCTGGAAAGCCTGTGCTATGGCTTTTCGGTGGACGCGCTGCGCCAGCTTGCGCCCGACGGCCAGCTCGTGCCCTACGCATTGATCACCGAGCTGAGCCGCTATGCGCCGGACTCCGCGCTATTGCTGCAACACACCATTGCTCGCGTGACCGCCGCGGGCTACGCGGAAGCCACCCCTGCGGGCGTCCGCCTGCCCGCCTCCGACGACAACGACAGCGGCACCGCGGACATCTGGAACACACTGCTGCGCGAGTATCCGGACTATGCGCAGATCGTCCACGCAGTCGGCCGCATCGGGCTGCATCTGGCCGCCCTGCTGCGAGGCGAAGCCACGCTGGACGCCGTCTGCCCGCGCGCGAGCACACCCGCCTCCATCGGCCGTAGCGCCCTGGGCGCCGCCAGCGGCCAGCGCCTGGGCACCGCATTGCGCGCCGTCCTGGCGCAGGCACAGTCCAATCGCCTTCCGGGCCAGCGCCTGGCCGTGATCGAAGTCGGCCAGGCCGCTCCCCTCTTTGCCTTCAGCTGCTGCGATGCGCTCGATTTCAACGTGGCGGACTACTGCTACGCGTCGAATAGTCCGGATGTGCTGGACCACGTCATCCACCAGCAAGCCGAGCGCTACCCCAACGCCCGAACCGAGCTTATCGGCGAAGGCGGCGTCGCCCCGACGGCCCAGTGCGACCTGGCGATCTTTCACTGCGAGTTCGACACGCTGGAAGCCGCGCGCGCCGCATTGCGACATGCGCGCGCCAGCCTGCGGGCGGATGGCGTGCTGCTGGTTTGCGGCGCCCACCCCGCCGCCTGGGGGGACTTCGTTTTCGGCGGACGCCGTAACTGGTGGCAGACAAGCGAGGAAGGCGCGCAGTTGTCCACGCAACAACCCGCCGATTTCTGGCTGGACGAACTCCGTACGCTCGGCTTCCTGTGCGACAGTCCGCTTGAATTCTCCGCGTCGTTCACCAGCGGCGCCTATCTGCTGACGGCCCGGCTTGAAGGCGTTCAAGCGCCGACGGCCCTGGTCGACGCCGAAGCCGCGAACACGCCCGCAAACTGGCTGATCCTGGGGGATCGCAACCCCGAGCATGGCGCCGGCTTGGCGCAGTCGCTGGAAACCAGGCTCAAGGCCGCCGGCCACCACGTTCGCGTGGCCATTCAAGCCGCGCCTGAAGAACTGGACGACCTGTTGCGCAACGGCGCGACCGGCCCGGTCAACCACGTCATCCATCTGGACGGACTGGCCTGGACGGACGTCCATCAGTCGCCAGAAGAGCTGCTCGCCCTGCAGACTCGCCGCTGCGCGACCGCAGCCGCCGTCATTCAAGCTTGCGAACGCACGCAAACGGCCGCCACCGTGTGGCTGGTCACCGCGGATGCCGTGCAGTATCTGCGCCATGCGCCGCAAGCGCCCGCAGCCATGCACGCGTTGAATGACGCGGCGCTGTGGGGCTACGGCCGCACGCTGGCCAACGAAGCTTCCAATTACCGCATCCGCATGGTGGACCTGCCGTTGGCGCATGCCGGCGACCTGACCGACGCCCTGATTCGCGAATTGACCTGCGTGGACAGCGAAGACGAAGTCATCTTCGACGAAAGCGGCGCGCGCTACGCCCCGCGCCTGCGCCATACGCCACGTCCCGCGCAAGCCGCCGCCGACGATGCCGCATCGCACGCCGTGCGCCTGGACTTTGAATTTCCCGGCCAACTGCGCAACCTGCGATGGGAATCCTGCCCGGCGCCGGCACCGGCCGATGACGAACTTGAAGTTCGCATCGAAGCTACCGGCCTGAACTTCCGCGACGTCATGTACGCCTTGGGCCTGCTGTCCGACGAAGCCATCGAAAACGGCTTTGCCGGTCCGACGCTCGGCCTGGAGTTCTCGGGCACGGTCACTCGCGTCGGTTCGGACGTGGACGGCTACGCCGTGGGCGACGCCGTCGTCGGTTTCGGCCCGGCCAGCTTCGGCGACCGCGTGTTGACCAAGCCCAGCGCCATCTCTCACATTCCCGAAGGCTTCTCGTTCGAAGCCGCGGCAACCATCCCCAGCACGTTCTTCACGGTCTACTACGCCCTGCATCACCTGGCGCGCCTGGAAGAAGGCGAGAAGATCCTGATCCACGGCGCAGCCGGCGGCGTCGGCATCGCCGCCATTCAGTTCGCCCAATGGCTTGGCGCAGACATCTACGCGACTGCGGGCTCCGACGAAAAACGCGATCTACTGCGCCTGCTGGGCGTGCGCCATATCTATGATTCGCGCTCGCTGTCGTACGCCGACGAAATCCTGGCCGACACCGGCGGGCGCGGCGTGGACGTTGTGCTGAACTCGCTGGCTGGCGAAGCCATCAACCGCAACCTGCGAGTGCTGAAGCCGTTTGGCCGGTTCCTGGAACTGGGCAAGCGCGACTTCTACGAGAACACCCGCATCGGCCTGCGCCCGTTCCGCAACAACATCAGCTACTTCGGCATCGACGCCGATCAGCTAATGAACGAGCGCCCGGACCTTACCCAACGTCTGTTCGGTCAGATGATGGCGCTGTTCCGCGAAGGCGCGCTGCACCCCTTGCCGTATTCCGTCTTTGACGCGAACGATATCGTCGACGCCTTCCGTTATATGCAGCAGGCGCGCCAGATCGGCAAAATCGTGGTCACGTACCGCAATGGCATCAGCGGCATCCATACCGCTACGCGGCACGCCACAGCCGGCCTGACGCTG
The DNA here is from genome assembly GCF_002975275.1 of Achromobacter sp. MYb9. Lineage (GTDB taxonomy): Bacteria > Pseudomonadota > Gammaproteobacteria > Burkholderiales > Burkholderiaceae_B > Achromobacter. Next base: position 57,918 of record NZ_PCOQ01000012.1, read on the forward strand.
CCGGCCGACGCCACCTATCTGGTCACCGGCGGGCTGGGCGGATTCGGCCTGCGCACCGCGCAATGGCTGGCCGACAAGGGCGCCCGCAATCTGATTTTGATCAGCCGCAGCGGCCCCGTCAGCGAAGCCGCAAAAACCGCCCTGGCGGCGTTCGAAGCGCAAGGCGTGCGCGTCCACGCAGCCGCCTGCGACGTGACGGACCGCGACGCGCTGGCTCGCCTGCTCGACGAGACGGCCGGCACCATGCCTGCCCTCCGAGGCATCGTCCACGCGGCGGTCGTCATCGACGACGGCTTGGCGCGCAGCGCAACACCCGCGCAGATCGAGCGCACGCTCGCTGCCAAGGTACTGGGCGCCCAGCACCTGCATGAGCTGACCCGCGCCCTGCCCCTGGACCTGTTCATCTTCTATTCGTCGGCCACGACCCTGTTCGGCAACCCCGGACAGAGCAATTACGTCGCCGCCAACGGCTGGCTGGAACGCCTGGCCGCGCAACGCCGCGCGGAAGGCCTGCCGGCCACCTGCGTACGCTGGGGCGCCATCGACGACGTCGGTTTCCTGGCACGCAACCAGAAGATCAAGGACGCGCTGCAAGGCCGCATGGGCGGAGGCGCCCTGGCTTCGCAAGTTGCCCTGGATGCTCTGGAAGACATGATCGTCGCCGATGTGTCGGGCCTGGGCGTGCTGGAACTGGATTGGCGCGCGTTAAGCCGCTTCCTGCCCACCGCCAACCTGCCGAAGTTCTCGGAAATCGCCCGCCAGGCCGGTGACAACGGCGATGACGACAGCGGTGCGGACGACATCGCCCACCTGATCGCCACGCTGGACGATGCCGCGCTGCACGAGCGCTTCACCGACATGCTCAAAGCCGAGATCGGCGAAATCCTGCGCGTCTCTCCCGACAAGATCGAAGCCACGCGTTCGGTCTACGACATGGGCCTGGACTCGCTGATGGGCGTGGAACTGGTGGTGGCGCTGGAAAACCGTTTCGGCATCCGCTTGCCGGTGATGGCGCTGAATGAAAGCCCCACCCCTGCCAAGCTTGCCGAAAGACTGGTGCTGCTATTGCGCGACGAACACGACGATCAAGGCGACGCAGTGACCGCCAGCGTCCAGCACGTTGTCGCAAGCCACGCCGCCGAGGTCGGTTCCAGCTCCGTCTCGGATTTCGTCGACGAGATCAAGATGAACGGCAGCCTCCCCATGCAACGCATGATCCAGTAGGTCGGAATTAATTGAGCACCATGAAGAAACTGCCTGGCCTTACTGCAGGCATTAAAGACAAGTTGATCCAGCAGGCCCTGGAGCGCAAGCTGCGCCAAGCCGCCGCACCAGGCGGCCAGGCACCCGCGCGCCCGGCCGAGAAGAAGGCCGAAATCCCCGAGGAACACTACCGGTTCCACCTGCATCCCGGCTATCAGCAATTGCGCATCATCAACGATGGCGCAAAGCGTCTGGGCGTGAAGAACCCCTTCTTCAAGCTGCACGAAAGCACCGCCGGCGCCGACACGCGGATCGGCGGGCGCGAGTTCATCAACTACGCCAGCTACAACTACCTGAGCATGTCGGGCGATCCCGTGGTGATCGCGGCGGCAAAAGCCGCGATCGACCGATACGGGACCTCGGTGTCGGCCAGCCGAGTGGTTTCGGGCGAACGCCCGGTGCATCGCCAGCTAGAACAGGAAATCGCGGCGCTGTACGGCGTGGACGACGCGGTCACCTTCGTCAGCGGTCACGCGACGAACGTCTCGACCATCGGCTATCTGTTCGGCCCCCGCGACCTGGTCCTGCACGACGAACTGATCCACAACAGCGTCCTGCAAGGCATCCAACTGTCAGGCGCCCGCCGCTTGCCCTTTCCTCACAACGACTGGGAAGCGCTGGATACCATCCTGAACGAGCAACGCCACCAGTTCGAGCGCGTGCTGATCGTGCTGGAAGGCATCTACAGCATGGACGGCGACTATCCGGACCTGCCCCGGTTCATCGAGATCAAGCAACGCCATCGCGCTTTCCTGATGGTCGACGAAGCCCATTCCCTGGGCGTCATGGGCGCGCGCGGGTTTGGCATCCGCGAGCATTTCGGGGTGGCGGGCAGCGACGTCGACATCTGGATGGGAACCTTGAGCAAGACCCTGGCGGGCTGCGGCGGATACATCGCAGGCGAAACCGCCCTGATCGAACACCTCAAATTCCTGGCGCCAGGCTTTCTCTACAGCGTCGGCATGCCGCCAGGCGTTGCCGCGGCCTCGTTGGCGGCGTTGCAGCGCATGAAGGAATTGCCGGAACGCGTTGCCGCGCTGCAAGCGCGAGGGCGGTATTTTCTGGAACAGGCAAAGATGGCCGGTATCGATACCGGGATGAGCGCGGGCTTGGCCGTGGTGCCCGCCATCGTCGGCAGCTCCCTGAAGGCCACGCGCCTTTCGGCCCGGCTGTTCGAGCTCGGCATCAGCGTCCAGCCCATTCTGTATCCGGCCGTCCCCGAGAAGTCGGCGCGCTTGCGCTTCTTTATTTCCTGTGAGCATACCGAGGAGCAGCTTCGGCATACGGCAACACTCTTGCGCGCCGAAATGTGATTCAACGCCTCTGGCGGCTAATAGGAGAGCCTTAAAAATTAACATGGAACACATATACTTTCATTTTCCACCGAATGGCGCTCCGTCGTCATATCAACTGCGCAATTGTCTAGATAGACTGGCCGGAATTCTGAAAGGTCGATGTATTCAGACGTTAGTTTTATTCGGAACTTTACGCATTAAGAAATAAATGTAGCGATTTGAAATATGTTGCCGTGCAGCAGCCCCGGCAATTGATTCATACTGCAGAGCTTTCTAGGGACTGAATAGCTTCGCCGTATCAGGATCGAAATATATACCCGCACGCCAGCTGTCCAGTCTTCAAGACGCTTAAAAGAAGCGTCTTCTATTTTTTCGGAGCCTCCGTCGTTCATGAAAGTTCTAACGGTATTCGGGACGCGGCCGGAAGCCATCAAGATGGCCCCCGTCGTCGCAGCGCTTAACGCCCATGCCACTATCGATTCGCGCGTATGCGTAACGGGCCAGCACCGGCACATGCTTGATCAGGTGCTGCAGCTGTTCAGCATCAAGCCCGACTACGACCTCGACATCATGCGTCCTGGCCAGGATCTGTATTCGATCACTGCCCGAGTCCTCGAGGGTATGCGCGACGTACTCCAGGATTTCCGTCCCGATTACGTGCTGGTACATGGCGACACCACCACCACCCTGTCGGCTTCGATGGCGGCGTTCTACGCCCGCATCCCGGTCGGCCACGTCGAGGCGGGGCTTCGTACGCACAATATCTATTCCCCCTGGCCCGAAGAGGCCAATCGCCAGATCACCGGCGTGCTCGCATCGCTGCACTTCGCCCCCACCGAGCAGTCCCGCCAAAATCTGCTGGACGAAAGCAAGCCCGAGGACGCCATCCTGGTGACGGGCAATACCGTCATCGATGCGCTCCTCACCGTGCAGTCCAAAGTCAAAGAGAACGAACAGCTGCGCAACGCGTTGCACGAGCAATACCCGTTCCTTATTGGCGACAAGCGTATGGTGCTGATTACCGGCCATCGCCGCGAGAACTTCGGCGGCGGCTTCGAAGCAATCTGCCAAGCCATCCAGCAGTTGTCGCTGCGCTACCCGGCAATGCAGTTCGTCTATCCGGTGCACCTGAATCCTAATGTCCGCGAACCGGTCAACCGCCTGCTGCGCGACTTGGACAATGTGCACTTGATCGAACCCCTGGAGTACGAGCCCTTCGTCTACTTCATGGGAAAGAGCTTCATCATCCTGACCGATTCCGGCGGCATCCAGGAAGAAGCGCCCTCCTTGGGCAAACCCGTGCTGGTCATGCGCGACAACACGGAACGGCCGGAAGCCGTAGCCGCCGGCACCGTCCGGATGGTGGGCACGGATCCGGCACGCATCGTCCAGGCCGTGAGTGAACTCGCCGACAACGATGCGGAATACCAAAAGATGGCCTACGCCCATAACCCCTATGGGGACGGGCAAGCCTCGCCTCGGATCGTCCAGGCGCTCCTGAACCACTTTCAAACCCAGCAAACCTCGAAATGACGCAGAACACCACTACCTCAACCGTTTCGGTCATCGGCCTCGGCTACATCGGATTGCCCACCGCGGCAATGCTCGCCTCCCGCCAGGTCAAGGTCGTCGGCGTCGACATCAACCAGCACGCGGTCGACACGATCAACCGCGGCGCCATCCACATTGTCGAACCCGGCCTCGAGAACATCGTGCAATCGGTGGTCAAGGAAGGTTGGCTGCGCGCGACCACCAAGCCGGAACCCGCTGATGCGTTCCTGATCGCCGTGCCCACCCCGTTCAAAGGCGACTACGAACCCGATCTGTCCTACATCCAGGCCGCCGTCGAAGCGATCGCACCGGTGCTGCGTCCGGGCAACGTGGTCATCCTGGAATCCACCTCGCCGGTGGGCACCACCGAGCAAATGGTGCAATGGCTGTCCGAACTGCGTCATGACCTGAAGCTGCCCTTGCAGGGTAGCGTCGACAGCGACGTCTACGTGGCCTACTGCCCGGAGCGCGTGCTGCCCGGCCAGGTCGTGCGTGAACTCGTGGAAAACGACCGAATCGTCGGCGGTATCAACCCGATCTCCGCGGAAAAAGCGAAGAGCGTCTACAAGCTGTTCGTCGAAGGTCAGTTGCTGGAAACCAATGCCCGCACCGCGGAGATGTCCAAGCTTACGGAAAACGCGTTCCGCGACGTGAATATCGCCTTCGCGAACGAACTCTCGCTGATCTGCGACAAGCTCCAGATCAATGTGTGGGAACTGATTGGCCTGGCCAACCACCATCCGCGAGTCAATATCCTGCAGCCCGGCGCCGGCGTAGGCGGCCACTGCATCGCGGTGGACCCCTGGTTCATCGTGAACAAGACGCCCGAGCAGGCGCGCCTGACTCGTACTGCCCGCGAAGTCAACGACTCCAAGCCGCACTGGGTTTTCGGACAAATCGAAGCGGCCATCCACAAGGTCGAAGCTCACGGTACGCCGCAGGGCAAGGTCAAGGTCGCGCTGTTGGGCCTGGCATTCAAGCCCAATATCGATGACCTGCGTGAAAGCCCTGCCCTGCACATCGCCCAGGAAATCAGCGAGAAAATCGATTGCGAACTCTATTATGTAGAGCCGTATATCGAGGAGCTGCCCAAATCGTTCAAGCGCGGCACGCTCTCCTCGCTGAATCACGTGCTGCGCGAAGCCGACGTGGTCGCGGTGCTGGTCAAGCACAGCCAGTTCACCGAAGCGCCTCTGACCGTCAAGCAAGGCGCGCACCTGGTCGACGTGGTCGGATTGCCCTCCAAACGTTGACCCCCTTATCCGGCCAGGCGGCGTGAACCAGAAGCCGCCTGCCTGACCGTGACCCCGGACGCTCATCCTGGCAAGGCCTGCCAGATCGAGTGTCCTCATTTTTTTACGACGAGAGCTATGTCAGCCGTACTTACGATGCAGCAACGAGGATGGGAAGCCTACGCCGGGAAACTCGGCGTGGAGCTAATGCAGAACACTCAAAAATTCCTGGATTGGCTCTGCAGCCAAGTGGAAGGCGAGTTCATTCTGGATGCCGACTGCGGCCAGGCCGCAATCCTAATGCTGCTTGCCCGCGAGGGCAAGAACGTCGTAGGGCTTAGCTCTGATACCGCAGTCCTTGGTCAGGCCCGCACCTTCATCGCAGACGAACCTTCGCAAGTACAACGCAACATCACGCTGCACAGTGGTTCGCTGCTGGAAATCAATGCGTTGATTGATCGCAGCTTCGACACCGTAATTCTTCCGCAGAGCATCGCACTGACCGGCGAGCCCCACGACTTCATCGAAATCGCATTCCGGAAGCTTAAACCGGGAGGCCGCTTGATATCCCTGTGGCCATTCGGCGCGCTATCCCAGTCCGGCTCTGGGTTCTACTTGAGAGAGCCTGCCAATTTGTTGTCGCGACATTTCGAGACGACGCTCGTCCGGCTCTTCGGCGACACAATGGCGGTCATTTGCAAGCCGCGGGCCAAGGTGCTAGAGCGCATCCCTGCAATTGCCGCGTGGCCCGACGCTGTCGTTCAAGAAGCGGAATCCGCCTTGACCGCCGGCCAATTGGCCTCCACGGCGCACTTGCATGCAACGCAGGGAGAATTGCGAGAACTGAGGCGTGAACTCGCCCACGCCAATTCCGAACTCGAAACGCTCAGCCAACTGCAGGCTCAGCATGAGTCTCAAGCAACGACGCTGAAGGCCCAGCTCGAGGCCATCCAGCACGCCGAACGCGAGGCTGCGACAGGCGCACAAGAACAACTCGCTCTACTGAAGGAACAACTCAAAGAAAGCGCGGCCGCCACGGAGAGCGCCAACCATGCCGCCAGCCAAATACAGGCTCAGGCGCGCATCCTGGAGCTTGAGAAAGCTCAGGAAATCGCAGTGCTGCGGCATGAGAAATTCCAACGAGACGTGATCATCCAGGACGCCCGTCGTGAAGCGGAACACCGGGCGGCTCAAACCGAGATTCAGATTCAGGAAGCCAGCGATGCGGTCAAGATAGCTCATGCTGCTCGGGATAATGCCTTGCAGCGCTTGCAAGCCGCAGAAACCGCCGCAAAATCCAAGAGCGCGGCGCTCGAGCAGTGCGTGGAAGAACTGCGGAACGCATTGATCGGCAAGCAACGAGACGTCGAAGACGCTCAACGGCGAATAGATGAACTGACGGCGCTGACCCAGGAACGAGCGCAAGCGATTGAACGGCTCCAGGTGGAGCATGCTCACCTGACACAGCAATATGAGCGTGCGCTAGAAGAAAGGCGGAACTCGGAGTTACGCCTTCAGAGCGAACTTGACGGACTCCGGCATAATCACGACAGAATTCGTGCAGCCAACCAACATGCGGACGCCCGGATTCATACCCTGGAAAAAGCCGTTGCCGAAGCCACGACAGCGCGCGAAGGGTCAGAGCAAGAGCGTTCGAAATTGCAATTTTCGCTCAATACCCTTACAACCCAACTGTTTCAAGCCCGGACTGCACAGCGGGATGCGCAGAGTGCTGCGATCAACAAAATTCAAGATATTCAAACCCGGCTCACGCTTGCACAAAATCAAGTGCTCGAAACCGAGGGACGTTTGAAAGATGCGCAATTGAAGGCGAGAGACATCGTCGCTCAATACCGCGAAACTCAGAAGAATGAGAAAGACGCAACGGAAAAAATCCGGCACCTTGAACGTCGCCTTCGCAACCTGCAATTAGAAAAAGAGCAGGCGATTCAGCAAGTCGAGCAGGCCAGAAAGACACTTTCGTTCCAGCTTGGCTACGCGCTGCTCCACGGCTTCAAGTCGTGGTCAGCATTTTTCTCTTTGCCATCGGAATTCATTCGTATTCATAAAGAAGGAAAGATCCGGCGCGAGAGGAAGCGATTGAAGCAAGAGGCTGGTGGCCACAAAACGGGTAAACTCGCCCCTGCTCGACAGTCGCCTGCCGCGAAAGTAAACGCTGAACCCATAATGCTGGCTGGGAGTTCCTCACTGAGCACGAAAATGCGCGTAGCGGGCATTATGGACGAATTCACGTACCATTCCTATGCGCCTGAGTGCGAATTGCTCCAATTGCGCCCGGAGTCGTGGCTGACACAGGTCCAAGATTTCAAGCCGAGTTTGCTTTTCATTGAATCGGCCTGGAAAGGTGTGGAAGACCTATGGCAGCGCAAGATCAGCAACTGCGCAGAAGAGGTACGGGCCCTGCTCGCGTGGGCGAAGAAGAACCACGTCCCTACCCTCTTCTGGAATAAGGAAGATCCTGTCCACTTCAGTACGTTCATCGAGCTTGCTTCGCTTGTTGATCATGTCTTCACCACGGATATCGACTGCATCCCGAAATATAAGAAGATACTAGGCCACGAGCGCGTTTATCTTTTACCTTTCGCGGCCCAACCCGCAGCCCATAATCCCATTGAGGTTCACGAGCGCAAGGATGCCTTCAATTTTGCAGGTTCCTACTATTTACGTTATCCCGAGCGCCAGCGGGATTTCGCCGCATTGGTCGATACAGTAAAGAAATTCCGCCCAATCGAAATATACGATAGAAACTACGAGAAGCCACACCCACACTACCAATTTCCCGAAAAATACACCCCATTCATTTTGGGAAATTTGAAATTCGACGAGATAGATAGAGCCTACAAGGGTTACCGGTACGGCATCAACATGAACACCATCAAGCAATCTCAGACGATGTTCGCGCGTCGCGTCTTTGAATTGCTTGCGTCAAATACTGTTGTCGTCAGCAACTTCTCTCGCGGAACAAGGCTGCTGTTCGGCGATCTTGTCATCGCATCTGATGAAGCAACCCAAATTGAATCCCGCATTAAAGCCCTCTACGCAGATGAACTCGCGTATCGAAAATTCCGGCTTGCTGGTTTACGCAAAGTCATGGCCGAGCATACCTATCGCCACCGGCTGTCATATATCAAAGCCAAACTTTCGTCCACCCCATACAACCAACAAATCCCGGCAGTACTATTCGTTGCTCGCGCTGATTCATCGCACGAATTGAAATCCATTCAGGATTCCTTTCTGAGACAATCACACGGCAAGTGCCGACTATGCGTGGTCACTGCGGGCACAGCACCCCTGACGCCGCAAGACTCTCGCATCAGCCACTTTGGAAGCATCGACTCCCTTACCACGGCTGTGCGGGACATTGCACCTCAGGTGGAATTGATAGGCATACTGCATTCCAATGACTACTACGGCGTGCACTATGCGGAAGACCTGGCTTGGGCTTCGACATACGGCGGCTCCGCCGACGCGTTTGGCAAGGTAGCCCGCTACGCCTACCAAAATGGCGAATTTGCGCTGCTTGAAGACGGAAAACAATATCGCCCTGCGGTAGCGATGCAATTGCGCTGCGCGGTCCAGCGCATCAAATCAGTGACTGACGCGGACATTGCACGCTGGCTTGGCATGCCAGATGCGACTACTAGCGAAGGCCTCCAGGGCCTGTCGATAGACGAATTCAACTACTGCGTAGACGGCGCCGAGGCGGATGCCACAGCGCTCCTCAAGGTGCAGGATGCCACACTGGCCAATACAGGTGTCTCGTTTGACCAGGATTTGGCGCCTCTAGCCGAAGCGATTAAACCAGCGGCTACGATAAATGATGATTCGGACGATGATCTCCCTTCTATTTCCGGGGCGGAGCTGGCTGCCCGCTTGAGAGCTCCCGCTTCCAAAATGATCACGCTTGCAGCGGAAGGCGGTGCCTTGTGGGTACGATCCAAGCTACCACAAGAGAGCTTTGCCTACGTCTATGTTAAAGAATCTTCGCCTCGCGAAGAGTTGAACATGGAACTCAATAGCCAGTTCACGCTAGTGTGTGATGATCCAGGCGAAGTGCGCACGGTCTTTGAGTTCCAGGACAAGGACCGCAAGAAAATATCCCATTCGATTGTTGGCGCGGAAGGGACGCACGCTCTTGCCATCCCAAACGAATGCGTCTACATCCGCTTCGGCCTGCGCATCCAAGGGAAATGCAACCTGAAGATTCACAAGCTGGTACTGGGCAGCCACGGACAAAAGCCCTCCGTCGTAATTGGACGGTCAAACACATTAGTGCTGACAAAACAATATCCTGCATACGACGACCTGTACAAATACGGATTTTTGCATACCCGCGTCCGCGCCTACGCCCGTGCGGGCCATCCCGTGGACGTTTTTCGTATCAACGCCAATCCCGGCCAGCCCTATCGGGAGTTCGAGAACGTTGATGTAGCTATCGGAAATGCTGCTCTCTTACGCCAATCGCTGGAATCTGGTCGTTACAGTACTGTGCTGGTGCATATACTCGACAAAGTAATGTGGGACGTACTTAAGGATTTTCTCGATAAGATAAATGTGACGGTATGGGCACATGGGTCCGAGATCCAAGTCTGGCAGCGGCGCGCGTATGAATTTGCCGGCCTGGGCACAGACGAAATCGTGCGAAAGAAGAAGCTAAGCGACAACCGTCGAAAATTCTGGCGTGACGTATTCGGCAACGCGAGTAAAAATCTAAGATTCGTGTTCGTGTCTGATTGGCTGAAACGCACCACGGAAGAAGATATGGACGTATCGCTGACCGGAGAGCGATACATGGTAATTCCAAACCATGTAGATGGCGCCATTTTCGACTACAAGGAGAAACAGGCCGAAGACCGCAAGAAATTGCTTTCTATACGGCCTTACGCAAATCGGACATATGCAAACGACCTTACAGTGCAAGCAATTTTGAATTTGAGCAAAAAACCTTACTTTAAAGAGCTTTCCATTGAACTATGCGGTGACGGCGAGTTGTTCGATGAAACAACAGCTCCGCTTGCGAACTTCAATAATGTGAAACTCAGCAAGGGTTTCTTGACTCATTCAGAGATATCGGCCAAGCACAAGTCATACGGTGTCTTTCTTACGCCTTCTCGAATGGATACCCAAGGGGTCTCGCGAGACGAAGCGATGTCGAGCGGCTTGGTCCCGATTACGACAAATATAGCCGCCATACCTGAATTTGTATCGGCCGACGAAGGATTTCTCTGCCCGCCAGAAGACAGTACCGCCCTGTCCAGCGCAATCGAACATCTTTTACAGAATCCAGAGGACTTTCTAAGAAGATCCGGAGCCGCGAATAAGCGCGTCTCCAATTCTCTAGATATCGACAAGACTATAGATCGCGAACTCGCTTTATTCGTACGATGATCCGCTGCGGGGATCGGCGCCATCCCCGCTATTTCTCAAGCTCACCGCCGGGTTCGGCAAGAGAAAATAGGCTAATAAGTCCTTATCAGCAGCTGTCGTATAATGGTAGGTCCGCACGAGGCGCTCTCGTGCCTACCATAACCGTGATCCGTGCATCGTCGAACTTTGCGAGACACGCCGGCAGGAGTAAAAATCAAAATATGCAAATCGCTCCCGCAGCCATGCCCTCATCCCCTGCGACCATTCCTATGGACGCAATTCAGGTGGAACATGCCGCATTCCCAACAGTCGTCCTGGCAGACCCGATAGACTGGGCAATTAACCCCTACAACTCACCCGCATGGCTCCATCATTTCATGAGTCTGCGGTGGATCCCGGCTGATTTTGAGGCCGACCTCCTTTTTCAGATTGTCAAAAGTTTCTATCAGTTCCACTGTGCCAAGAAGTCCCGCAATCCTTATTACACGCATCTCCGGGGCGATCACGCAGCAGTCATACGAATAGAGCAATTGCTGACTTTTCGCGAACGGTTCAGCGAACTGAATAATGTTCCTGCGCAGGGAATCTGTGACCGCATAATCAGAGCTGAAGCAGTTAATCTTCAGCGAGACGCCATGTATAGGGCTGGGCACAATCATGGATTAATGACGGACATCATGCTGTTAACTCTGTGGAATGACTACCCAGCTTATCGAGGGAGCATTGACCCTGTAATGATTGCCGCCCGGGGCCAAGCCACCCTGGATGAAATGTTCACACGCGACGGGATCACCCGAGAACATTCCATTTCGTATCAGGAACACAATTACCCTCTGGCGGTCCAGTTTCTTGATTTGCACCCCGACCATAATGCCGCTCTAATTAAGAAGCGCAAAGCGACGTTCGCAGAAAATACAAAGAAGATACTGTCCTTCGCATTACGCGATTCTGGGGATTATTTGGCCATCGGGGACACTCTTCGGAGTCCAAATAAAAATATACGCGCATCGCATCCCGAGATCGTAGCCAACGAAAATGAACTGGCCACTCTCGGTTCGAAAGGCTATCGATTATACTGCGACACTGGGTTATTTTTTTACAAGAGAAGAAAATCCGTAGACGACAGTTTCAAAAAAAATATACACTTCTCCGCCACTTGCGGCTGGAATTCGGTGAATCACAAGCAAGATGACGAACTCTCATTTTGCCTCGAAATTGATGGCGAACTCGTATTTGATGACCCAGGTTATACCGTAAACGTAGTACCCCGCGATCGGGCGATACGAACAGCATCCGCCCACAGCACAATCGAAATCGCTGAAAGTCCATTTTGCGATATTAGAGACTCGGCCCGCGGGAGCCGAATTGCTGCTTGGTTTGAGACCACAAACGGGTTCGTAGTTAATATGGCTCATGATCGAGTAGCAGATCATGCGATATCGAGAGAGATATCCTTGTACGGTGAGTACTTGACCATTCGAGATAAAATACTGCGGACAAACTTCCGCAATCCGCTCCTTGCCTTCCACAATTTCGTGCTTCATCCGGACATCCAAGCCGAGGTGTCAGGCCTTAAAGTCAAACTTTATAAGGGCAATACCGTTGTTGCCGAAATTGAGGCCGTGGAGGGGAATGGAAGTTGGACCTCCGAGAACTTAGACTACATCGGGATCGACAAATATCTATACCTTATCACCAAAAAAATGGTGTTTAAGAGTTCGCAAGAATTCTGCGAATTCAAAATAGAATTTTGAAATTAATCTACTTTAATCTAATGAATCTTAATCTTGTTCGCGAGAATCTGGATAATATAAAAAAGAACTTGGACTTCTCCGCTCGAGGCGAAGAAATCATAAGATCCGGAAAAGTTCGGCTAGGCCCGTTCCCGGCTACCGACTACAAGCTCGATTGGTACCAAAATCCATTAGATAACCGCACATGGCAATGGCGCTGGGGTTCGTTGTCGGCTCTTCTTTATATTATCGCTTACCACCAAATCACCTCAGATTCCAGCGCTCTGAATGTGGGAATAGAATTAATCGAAGAATGGTCGAAGCAGTTTTCTGAATCCCGCCCCGGAGATGAGAATCTCTCCGAGTTCGTCTGGCATGATCATGGAACGGCACTGCGCGCAGAGCACATCTTGCTGTTCCTCGGTTATCTGTCCGAATTGCCTTCCAGGCAGATTTGGGAAGGCGGATGTGCACATTTCGTCGAGGCCTCCGCTTCGCTGTTGGAACGGCACGCCTCAATCCTTGCCGATAATGCGTTTTACTCCGCACACACAAATCATGGATTAGAGCAGGCTCGTGTCCTTCTTTTGCTTGCGTCCGTGTTCGAGAACGGCTGGGAGCACGCGATATCTTGGCAGGAGACAGCACTCGCACGGCTGCAATCTGAACTGGATTTCGCTTTCACGTCTGAAGGCGTTCACGTCGAGAACAGCCCCGCGTATCACATCTTCGTTTTCAAGACGTTCATCTCTATAGTCCAGACCTATACGAAGTCCGGCCATTCAGAGTTGGCAAAGGCCTTTTTGCCTAAAGCAAAGAAAATACTCGAGTACATCGTCTATGTGCTACGCCCGGACGCACACGTTCCGATCATCGGCGACACCGAGAAACTACGCCCGACGGATGCCTTCAAAGAGTTACTGGGTGAGAGCCTGGAATACCAGGAGTTCCGCTACGCAATAACCGGTGGAAAGTCTGGCATTAAACCGCGTTTTCGTTTCAAAATTTATCCAGTATCCGGATACGCCATATATCGAGACACTTGGGACAACCGCCGTGCTTTGCACGGTATCTTCAAAGCTGGCGCCCTCAGTTCCTATCATCGACAAGAAGATGAAGGAAATTTGGTTGTATACGCTTTCGGGGAAGATTGGCTTATTGACTCGGGTATGTACAACTACAATCACGGCGACCCGATCCGAAAGTATGTGCGGTCCAGATTTGCGCACAATGTTGCCATCCTAGACGGCACGGCCTACAAAAAGAATTGGCCGGAGCTAAAAAATAGCTGGACGCTAATAGATGAGAGATTAACCGGCACCAACAATCAAAGTACGATGACGTTTCACGGATTGGTAGGCGCATCCACTGAACGAACCACGCAATTTGAGCCTCGACGCCTAACTGTCACAGACTCTTTAGTGTGTCTCGACGGGACGCCCCGCACAGCACGTATGCTATGGCACGTCGATAACCAAAAAGATATAGAAGTCATAGACAAGAGCACTGTGCGGGTACGCTCAAGAAAGTCGGGTACTATCATGACTATCACAACCACAGGCGACACCCTCGGCACAATATCGGTCCGAGGCGGAATCAGCGGCACGAAGGTCGTATCAGTGTCATCCGACCGAGCAAACAAATACTTGCCGTCCAGTGTTATTGAATTTGTCTGCGAATCGGCTATTAATCATGAGCTGAAAACCGTAATATCCTTTTCGCAATAATCAACCTGCCAACACATCATGAAATACGATGCCCTCTTAGCCCTTATGGAGCCGATTTTGGCTCACCCCACGACGATAACGGCGCTCCACAATGAAGCGAGAAGCTGTCTTATCGCGGGTGACTCAAATAAATCCAAGCTTTTAGAGCAACTCATTAAAATATTCCACAATTCCTATGTCCCGGCAACGGTGCAAATAGGGGCTGGAACAACGTTTGCCTACGGGGGGATAGGAACTATCCTTCACGCTCAAGCGAAAATAGGAAGAAATTGCTCAATAGGATCGAATGTAACTGTTGGCGGGGGGCAAGGAATACACTCAATAACAAAGTTGTCCGTCCCTAAAATTGAAGATAACGTCTACATAGCTACAGGCGCAAAGATTTTCGGGCCTGTGCTTATAGGTAAATTTTCAATCATAGGCGCGAATGCGGTAGTGACCAAAGACGTCCCGCCTTTCACTATCGTGGGAGGGAATCCGGCCAAAGAGCTAAAAAAAATAACAAGGGAGAATTATCCCAAGTACAAATCGTTCATAGGTCGGAACATTGAATACACTGAGGAAATTTTTACCCAACGGTAGGCGAACTGCCTGGCAGGACCTTGCCCAATATACGTCGAACATTCAGCCTGCTAAAAGATCGAGCTATCTTCAAGCGTCTGTAGACGATGAGCCCAGGTATGATTTTCCCTCACCATTTGCGCGCCATGCCGCGCACGCTCCTGCGCTATTCTGTATTGACTGGCCGACCAACGAATTACGTCCTCCATGTCCCTCCTGGAGGAAACGATATGGCAGTATTCGGAAAATAGCTCCGACGCTGCCAGTGAAGGCGTTGTGATAGCAACTCCTCCGACCGCCAAGATTTCTATTAGGCGGCGGGAGTACATGGTCGGTGACGCTTCGACCGTATTAACATTCAAATTGAACTTATAGCTCTTATATAAAGACGCTGTTTTTTCATAGGACACTCGCGGTCGAACCGTCAATCCCGGCAAGCTCGGGTATCTGTAATGTAAGGATTTTCTACCGGAATTCCTGTCATAGACATCCAGACCTTTGGCCGAAAACACCTCAAAAAGAGAATCTTGCCATTGTCTACGGCGGGGATGGACATGAGTACCATAACTTCCAATAAAACAGCTATAGCCCGAGTCTTGCCTCGCCTTGACTTCCGGATGATGGAATCTCGGCTGGATGGGGAACGGGAGCGTCCCGATTACCAATGCGCCCGGCGAGTCCGCTCGGTATTGTTCTATGCAATTCTCGTCAACAGTATATATATACCTAAACAGCCGCGCACTTCCAATAAATCTCGAATAGTGAACTGAATCCTCTTTATTCCAGAATACCGCGGGGATGCCCGCGCGTTGAGCTGCATCCAACATCCTGCGCAACTGCAAATTTGTCCGTTCCGGATGGTCCGGATAGGAAGCAATACCGTATTTCCAGCTATTTCGAAAACCTTGCCATGCTGACTCAACAAATAGAACATCGGGGCGCCAATCAAGAAAGACGCGCTCGCAATTTTCAGGAGTGATATTTCTAACCGTACACTCGGCTTCAAGGGACGCCTGCGTCAACGCATCGGAAACCAAAGCAACCTTAAGCTTCGAAAACTTGCCGAGATTTCTCTTGGAACAAAATACGGAAGTGAAGTAATTCTTCAAAAAATGCACAGGAATTTCTCAAAATGACCCAGCAGATATTGACTACATTTCAAATGTTTTGACAAAAAAATAACATTTTGAAAGGTACGCGAGCGCAATAGGTAGATGCAAAATGGCGCTTGTTTCAGAACCCGTCTAAACGCAACACCGGACATCAAGCCCGGAAGATCGAAATCGAAGCAATTAGATAACTAAAGCCGAAATTCAGCTACTTTAAAGGGCTTAGCAACACTTTCGGTAGCTAACGCCCTCTCTTACGTAGTCAGGTATTGTACAATCAGCCGCGCTCAGCACCAAACAACTATCCCATGCGTCTACGATCACCGCTAGAAATTACCCGCTCTGTCATTTTTGCGCTTGTATTGCGCGAGATGCGCGGACGCTTTGGCCGCATTAGGCTAGGCGCTGTATGGGTGATCCTCGAGCCTATGTCCCACATGATCGTTTTGGGGACAATAATGAAACTACGCAGCGCAGGGTCACCGAGTTATGAATTCCTTGTATTCCTATTGATGGGCCTGGCACCCTTCCTTTTATACAAGAATATTGTATTGAAGCTGATGGGCAGTGTTGAGGCCAATAAATCACTATTTTCGTATAAACAAATTCAACCAGCTGACGCCTTTTTTGCTCGAACAATTGTTGAATTTTGCATCTCTTCCATCACGTTCTTGATTTTATATATTGCCCTCACTTGGTATGGGTACTCCACGGCAATAACGGACCCCATAGCGTGGCTCTTTGCGATTTTTCTGGGCATAGCATTTTCATTTGCCCTGGGAATATTTTACGCGATGCTGGCGGAAGCGATACCCGAGCTAAGGACTCTTCTCAGCCTTACATTCATGCCACTTTATTTGCTTTCCGGTGTTATTTATCCGATAAACCGGCTACCGCACTCGATCATCGATTACTTATTGTGGAACCCATATCTCCACATTATCGATCTTATCCGCGCAGCGACATTCAAGCACTATAGGCTATACCCCGGCGTCTCGTTTGAATATGTGGTCAAGTGCACTATCGTAGCGTCGTTCGCCGCCTATGCAGCTTACCGCGTACGTAAATATCGATTAATGTCTCTTTGAACCGACTATGTTCGAAGTAAGAAATATTACAAAATCCTATTACACTCCACGCGGTCGAAGATACGTATTTCGAGACATATCTTTTTCCATTCCCGCTGGGAGGAATATTGGTTTGATAGGCAAGAACGGGTCCGGAAAGTCCACATTGATGAGACTCCTGGGCGGCGCCGATACGCCGGACCGTGGAAAAATAGTTACTAACAAGAGCGTATCATGGCCGGTCGGGCTCACCGGGGGCTTCCAAGGCAGCATGAGCGGTAGAGATAATGTCAAGTTTGTCTGCAGAGTGTACGGAGCTATTGGCCCGCGGATGTCAGAAGTCATTGAATATGTTCGAGATTTTTCAGATTTGGGAAAATGGTTCGATGAGCCCGTTAGATCATATTCATCGGGGATGAGATCCCGCCTGGCGTTCGGCTTGAGCATGGCGTTCGACTTTGATTATTACTTGATCGATGAAGTAATGTCTGTTGGGGACTCTCATTTCAAGAAAAAATCAAACCAAGTCTTTGCGAAGAAAATGAAAACGTCCAACATCATCTTGGTCAGCCATTCTATGGAAGATATTCGTCGGCTGTGCAACCTGGTCCTGTTCGTTGAGAACGGCGCAATACAAATGTTTGATGATGTCGAAGCCGGCATCGCCGCTTATCAAGCCTAATGGCCTGCAGGGATTACTGTGTTGAATCTTGAGAAACTAAAGAAAACACCACTCTTCATCTATATGGTGGTGATACCGATGGTTGTGGTCGGAATTTACTACGCGTTCCTTTCACTCGACAGGTATGTAAGCACAGCAAAGATGGTTGTTCGCCAGCCACACGAGGCAGCCGGCGCCAATATTCCCAGCCTAGCTCTGCTTATGGGCAGCACCAATCCCACCTCGCGCGAAGAAACCTTGTTCATGCAGGACTTTATTCAGTCCATCGACATGATGAATCACCTTCAGCAAAAGTTGAACTGGGTCGATGCCTATGCGGAGCAGATGAGTGACCCGCTTTTCTATATATCTAAGGACGCTCCTGCCGAGGATCTACTGAAATTCTATCGCCGCGTGGTAGAAACGCATTTCGATGAGTTTACGGGGTTACTTCAGGTGGAAGTACAAACGCCCGTTCCTGCTCTTTCCAAGGCGATCCTGGACGAAATATTGAATGAAAGTGAACGTTTCGTTAATGAACTTTCGCACAAGATTGCTCGTGATCATTTAAGCTTTTCTGAACGTGAACTCGGGAATGCGCGTCGCAACTATATCAAGCAGCGGGACATCCTGATTGCATTTCAAAACGCCAATAACCTTTTGGACGCTAAATCCTCTGCAGCCTCAAGGTCGGCAACACTCGCCGGACTCGAAGATCTGTTGACCAAGGAACGCGCGCACTTGAAGGCACTGCGCTCCACATTGGACGCTCAGTCGCCGCAGGTTCGACAACAACAGATCAAAATTCGCGCGATCGAGCAACAGCTCGTGGCCGAGAAGAAAGAGTTGATTTCCGCGGTGGGTGGGGAGCAACTTAACGTCATCGCATCTGAATTTCAAAATTTGACTGTGGATGCCGGGATAGCCGAGGAAAGTTATAAGTTAGCAGTGACGGCAATGGAGAATGCGAGAATCGAGGCCTCCAAGAAAATACGCAGCCTCGTGACCATTGTGCGACCCGCAGTGGCCCAGCGCGCCATATATCCAGAGCGCCTCTACAATCTCGCAACCCTTTTCATCCTTTTGGTGCTGCTCTATGGTGTTGCGCGCTTTGTGATTGCCACGATCGAAGATCATCGAGACTAACAATTCACAATCGACATGACAGCTGCCTCTGAACACACGTTACATCCCGCCAATATGATCCCACTGAATCCACGGAGCGTTGCACCTCGACTTATGCGCGCTGCCATCACAATGGCATTCACGATTGCTCTTAGTGGTTGCGGCATTTTGTCGGGCGCAGGCCCATACCGCTTGACCATTGCTGCCGAGGAGAGTTATTCCGATCCCAGGTACGAGGTTGTCGATCTGGATGCCAAGACCATTGGCGGCTACATGCGGCCGGCCGTTCCTGAGCTCACGTCGACAGTATCCCAACTGCCCGTCAGCAACGTATTCCTGATACCAGGCGATGTGATATCTCTGATGATTTCGGACAGCGGGCAGGAAGGGGCACTGTTCTCGCCACTGAGCGCTGGAGGCACGAACTTTCCCCAACTTCGTGTTGATGCCGACGGCAAGATATCACTGCCGTATGTCGGCGAGCTGAAGGTGTCGGGCATGACTTTGCCGGATGTCGAACGCAGCGTGCGCCAAAGGCTCAAAGGGAAGGCCATTGACCCCCAAGTGCACGCCGCGATGGTGGGAGATCTATCGGGTTCGGTGCTAGTGGCTGGGGGAGTGAAGACACCTGGGCGGTTTTCTGCACTTCAAGGCCCTTTGACCTTGCTGGATGCGATTAACCAGGCCGGCGGGCCGGTGCTTGAGCCGCATCTGGTCAATGTGGTGGTGCGCACCGGAAGCCAGGTTTACACCTATAGGTACCAAGACTTGCTTCAAGGGAACAACCAACCCGTCCCGCCACGCTCCGAAATTGTGGTCGAGCGGGCTCGTCAGCGATTTGTGGCTATGGGCTCGGTCAAAACGCCAGGATTACATGATCTACCGTCAGCAAGCTCTAGTTTGCTTGAGACGCTCGGGTCTGTCGGCGGACTGGAAGAATCGAAAGCCGACCCCACTGGCGTGTTCATTTTTCGTCTGGTGGAGGACGATCCAGCCAATCCGCATGCGATCGTCTTCCGTCTCAATATGCGTAATCCGGAATCCATATTCCTCGCCAAGCAGTTTTTGATGCAGCCGGAAGATGCGATCTATGTGACCAACGCGGCCGTTTATGAATGGCAGAAGATCATTACGCCTATCGTGCAGGCGCTCCTGCTCGGCCAGCGCTTCTGACATCCGCCATGGCCCGCAAGCTCGCCGCAGTCCATTGGCTTGACTGGGGACTATGGAGCCAACATCGACTGGCGTCCCGGCTTGGCGCCCGCTTGACGATCACAGGCGGGTTTCTACCCTACCCAACTGATGCGGCCTACATCGGATGGGGGCTGAAGAAGAGCGGCTTGCGCGCCCACGCGCTTTCCAGGCGCCGCAAAGGACACTGTTGGCTGCTTGAGGACGGATTTCTGCGTTCGTTGGAAGGGAGCGACAGCCTTTCGCACTCGCTCATCATTGATGACTTGGGCATTTACTACGATGCGTCGCGCCCTTCACGGCTGGAGGCCCTCGCTGCAACGCCCCTGGACGGCGAGCAGCAGGACCGCACCCTTCGTCTGATCAAGGCTTGGCGAGATCATCGCCTATCGAAGTACAACGGAGGGCCCGACCCGCAGCCGATCGCCCTTCCCCACGCCTATGTCTTGGTAGTAGACCAAACGGCCGGCGATGCTGCAATCGCAGCAGGCGGCGCCAGCGCCGCAAGTTTCCAGAAAATGCTCAGCGACGCACTTTCCGCGAATCCTGATTGTTATGTCGTGGTGCGGGTGCATCCGGAAGTCGTGAGCGGGCGTAAACAAGGGCACTATGATCCCGCGTTACTTCGGGCCAACCCACGCATACTAGTCGTGGCCGACGGTTCTCATCCAGCCTTGTGGATTGAGCATGCGCGCGCCGTATACACCGTTACGTCGCAGTTGGGATTCGAGGCGTTGCTATGGTCCAAACCCGTTCACGTCTATGGCATGCCCTTCTATGCAGGCTGGGGCTTGACTCACGACTCGCTGTCCGCGCCCGTCCGTCGCAAGCGTATTCCGCTCGAGCAGCTGGCATACGCGTGCCTGGTCGGGTACGCGCGCTACTTCGACCCAGAGACCGGATGTCCGTGCGAAATCGAAACGCTGATGGAATGGATTTCTCTGCAACGAAAACAGCGCCAACGATTTCCCGCGCATCTGCTTGCTTTCGGTTTCTCGCGCTGGAAGCAACCGTTTGTCCGGGATTTCCTAGCCGGTAGTAAGCCGGTATTCACGCGAACGCTCCCTTCAGCCCGAGCTCCTGATCAGCCGATCGTCACGTGGGGGCACAAGCACAGTGCCGAACTTGAGAAGGCAGGCTACAGCGACCACGTTCTCCGCATCGAAGACGGATTTCTCCGTTCCGTGGGTTTGGGCGCGGACCTCATACGCCCGCTGTCCTGGGTCATCGACCCAGAGGGTATCTATTATGACGCACGCTCTCGCTCGCGATTGGAGCGAATTCTGGCCGAAGAACCGTTCGCAAGCGCGATCCGCGAGCGCGCGCGCGCTCTGCGCCGAACGATCGTCGAGGCTGGCGTTACCAAGTATAATTTACAACACCCTGAACAATGGCAACGCCCCCCTGGCGGCAAGCGGATCGTCCTTGTCATCGGGCAGGTTGAAAGCGACGCCGCCATACGTTATGGCGCAGGCCCGATACGCCGCAACCTTGATTTGCTGAAATCCGCCCGCCAAGCCCGCCAGGATGCTTGGCTGCTATATAAACCTCACCCGGATGTGCGTGCAGGATTACGGCAGCAGGGCGACGGCGAGTCCGATGCGTTGACGTGGTGTGATGAAGTTATTGGAGATGTTCCTTTTGAAAGCCTTCTTCCTCATGTTGACGAGGTCCATGTATTGACCTCGCTTGCAGGATTTGAAGCTCTGCTCCGCCATGTCCCGGTAGTTACTTGGGGCCAACCGTTCTATGCAGGCTGGGGCCTGACGGAAGACCGTGGCATGACCGCGGAAGTCCTGGCCAGACGCCAGAGGCGTGTCAGCCTGGATGAATTGGTGGCTGCCACGCTGATTCTTTATCCGACGTACGTCAGTCGGGTCACGCGCAGTTTCTGCTCGCCCGAACGCGCAGTGCAAGAGTTGTTGGATTGGCGCAGTGAACGCAAACCCGCCCCTTTGCGCCGGGTTGTGGCTCGGCTAACGCGCAAGCCATGAGTAAGCTTTTTCTGTTTCTCCAAGGCCCTTGTTCGCCTTTTTTCAGCAAATTGGGCCGCTCGATACGCGACGCCGGCCACGATGTGCAGCGCGTCAACTTCAATGCCGGCGACTGCTGGTATTGGAACAATGGCGGGACGCACTATTTCCGCAAGTCGGCAGACCTGCTCGATGCTTGGTACACGGACCTGTTTAACCGCGAACGCCCTACGGATTTGGTGCTGTTCGGAGACCAGCGTCCCGTGCACCAACCTGCGATCAAGCAGGCAAAGGCCAAGGGCATCCGGGTCCACGTATTTGAGGAAGGCTACTTTCGGCCGTATTGGGTATCGCTTGAGCGGAACGGAGTCAACGCGAACTCGCAGTTGCCCCGCGACCCGTCGTGGTACCGCCGAATCGGGCCCAGAATTCCGGACTACGAAAACGGCATAGCGTTTCCTCCGTCATTCGCAGCCCGGGCATTCCATGACGTCGTGTATCACGTTGCCGGCATACGCAATCCCATCACCTACCCTGGATACCGGACCCACTCGCCCATTCTTGCGCACCACGAGTACACCGCGTACGTGCGCCGGGCAATTACGCTGACAAACCTGAAGCGCCGTAATCTGGCAGCGATCCAAGCGTTGATCTATGGTCGCGTCCCATTCTGGCTCGTACCGCTTCAACTCAACAGCGATGCCCAGATCCGGCATCACTCCCCATTTTCGAGCATGACGGATATGCTTGAAATCACGCTGACTTCATTCGCACGGATGTGCCGGCCAGATTCGGTCTTGGTCATCAAGAATCATCCCCTGGATACGGGCCAGGAGGATCATGCTTCGATCATCGACGGAATTCGGGGACGCCTGGGACTCAAACCCGAACGTATCCTGTATCTGGAAACAGGCCCGCTTCCCGCCCTGCTCAATCATGCGCGCGGAGTAGTAACGGTGAACAGCACTGTCGGTGGATCAGCGCTGGTGCATGGCAGGCCTTTGAAGGCCTTGGGCAATGCCATCTACGATATGCCGGGCCTGACTTTCCAAGGAGGCCTCGACTCGTTCTGGCGTTATACCAAGCAACCTGACCAACGCTTATTCCGCTGGTTCCGCAATACGGTCATCCATGGAACGCAGATCAATGGCGGCCTCTACAGCCGGGAAAGCATCGACATGGCCGTATCCAATGCGGTGCCGCGGCTTCTGTCAGATAAAAGCCCCCTGGAAAAAATGCTGTAGAGGATCACTTTGCGCAGGTGGCTTTACCTTGAGATCTGTCGGCATAGTTTTCCACATTGCGGCCCTCTATCCGATTGTCTCGCAACTCCAAATCCTCCGAGGCGCACTCCTTTCTCGCGACTTGGCGTTCGACGCAGGCCTTCACGCCATCGTTGCAATACCACTGCGATATCGCGTGCACATCGCCGGGTTTCGTATTATCCGAAGCTGAACCGAAGATATTTCCAGATATACGGTTTCTGTCAGATTGGTCTCTGATCCGGATCGGATCTCCGGAAAAATCATCGAACTTATTCCCGACGATTTCGTTCCCTTGGGACATGTTAGAAATATAGATCGAATGCAGATGACCACGCCCATAGGTTTTCAATGCGGTTTCACTGTTGTCCAGATTTATAATATTCTTGAATGAATTTCCCTCTACGCGTCCGTGCCCGACACCTTGAAGCCGCAACGCCGCAGTGCAGCCACCCCGCGGCAGCTTCCCGCGTCTCACTGGATCAAACTTGCTCCCGATATCTACAAAGTTGCTACGGGTGACGACAACATCGCGCCCACCAGGTCTGCGGACGTCATCCGACCAGGATTGAAAGCTTAGAGCTTCGCAATACCGTTGGAACGTCAACCCAGTGAACTCCAATTTCATCGAAACGGGCGCAGAATTGCCAGTCGGCACGCCGGGCAGCGCTTTAAAGAATACAGACTGCTTACCTCCTTGCCCATCGAACACAACGGCTGTACCCGGCCGGGCTGGCATGAAACGCGTCCAAATCCCGGGAAACGTGCGCCATTCAACTCCTTGCCCCCGGTAGACGCCCGGCGCGAATAGCACTCGCACCTCATCGTAACCACTTGCCTTCTCGGCCACGAGTTCTTGCGCCCTGGCGACGGATGCGATTGGTGCATCGGCGCTCAGGCCCGAGGCGGTATCAACCCCTTTGGGCGCCAGGTAAATATCCAAAGATTTGCCGACTGCTGTTTCGGCAGTGCAAATACTGATAGCCAAGAACATCGCGTTAGCGATTAAAAAACGCTGGTAGCTTTGGCCGATAGAAAAAGAACGCTTCAAGACAATTCCGCTGGGCATTTATTCCTCCAACACTTGAAATCCGCTGTCGTCCCATCACATCAGGAACGAATTGGGGTGCCATCAACATGCAGCCCCAGGGACCCGAGGATTTCCAACCCTTTTATCCTGACGCTGCCACTTCCCGCCATGGCTCATCATGCTCAAGCTGCGGGCGTGTGACGGCTGCGGCCGATCCGGCGGCCAGACTAGGCTGAGCCCTGGTTTTCGTGCATGATGACACTGAATTGCGCCGACGACATAACGCAGATGACAAATTAGAACTCCAAGCCAATTCAGACAATGCCTGCAAGTATTTCCAAAAGAATCAAAACAGACACAGACGTACGAATGGGGATTGCCACGGACGCCCACTCAGCTAACGACGGCTGGCGGGATATCACCCTGGCAGCGGACGAAACACGCGTTCTGGACACCCTAGCGGCCCGAGGCTTCCCTGCCTACATCCGCCTCACTTTGGGCGCCAACAGCCGCCTTGTCGTCGAACGGGCCGACTGCGTATTGGCGATCGAAACAAGAGGCCCACAAGACACGAGCTGCACGGTCTACGCGAACGACAATTCGAACCTCGTCCTCGTGAAAGGCGTCCAGGGCGACATGCCCCTCCAGTTGGAAATTGGAACAGGAACGTGCGTCGAACTGGACGGCCCAATGTTTCTCGCATCCTCGACCGCGCCTGTGCGCGCCGTCTTTCGCAGCAGTGGGTCGGGATGCCTCTCCGTTGTTTGGAAAGACTCCCCAGTCGCCTTGCCCGAACTCCCGGTCTCCGATATGGTCGCCGGGGACCGACTGAATCTGAGCCGTATCGATGATGTCGGCATCTCACACACACTCACATCGCTGAACGTGGGCACAACCGGAAGTCCGGCCCCGCTTCAATCTCCCGGCCATGCCGTCGCATCGCCCATTCCGTTGCGTTTCGAGGCCCCTGGCCGCCTGACCGGCATGACGTGGTGCGATGACCTTCAGCCTCCCCCGCGGCTCGAAGGTGTCTGGTCCGATGCGATCAATGTCGAATCGCACGAACAGGTCGTATTTTGCGGACATATTCCGCATCGCCTGCGTGCGGAACTTGGACCGGTGGAGTTTGCCGCCAACGCTTTGGCGCCGGGCGTCCCTTCCGCGCCGATTGCTTTGGCCCCTTGGCAGCTGTTGGATTACCGCGGAACCACCGTATACGCCCACCAATTGCTCAATGGAATAACCATTACTCAGAATCCCTATTGGCACTGGCTGCGCTACGACGTCCCGACTACTCTTGCCAAAAATTCCCACCAGATAAAGGGACTGCTGCTGAGGCCGGGCCGAGGCCACTGGATACACACGGGGCGCCGCGAAACGGAGATCTGTCGTCAGCACATGCTGAACTACACGGCCGAAGCCTCGGCATGGGACTTGGCACCTGAACCGGCGTTGCGGCTGGATTTCAATGGACAGGTCGTGCCTGGCTCGTCGTCGCCCGATGGCCGGCGCTGGCGCTTCCAGCTTCCGCCGACGCTTGAGCCCTGCCCGTGCAGAATTCTGTCTCGCAGCGCTGTCCCCAAAGAGACAAGCACACTCGATCAGGAGGATCGACGCACGCTGGGAGTGGCGCTTCAATCTGTAGATGTGTTGGCAAACGGGGAGCGACGTAAGGTGGATCTCAATCATCCGGAATGGTCTGGCTTGCACGCACCGTCGGTCGTGCGCGGCAACGCGTTGCGCTGGACCAATGGAATGGCCGCCCTGCCCTATACCGCACATGGCCTGCGTGGCAGCGAGATCCTCGAGATTCAGGTGGGTGCCACTATCAGCTATTGGCATCTGAGCAAAGAGAAACCGACGAGCGACGAGCCATGAGAATCGACGACCTGGCTAGCGGCGCGCAGACATGGGCAAGCGCATTTGTGTCAGCGGCACTTGGCGGAAAGACCGATCAAAGCCTGCCCGACCTGCTGATGTATTACCCGGTGGCGCAAGTGAATCCCTACCAGCCTATGCTTTACGCGAGTGCGGAAAAAAACTCCCTTTCCGTGCTACCTCTCCTGCGGCTGGAGTCGCTGGACGATATCGCATGGCAAGGGCATGGCATCGTCCATCTGCACTGGTTGGCTAGCATCTTGCAGAGCGCCTCGACTGAAGCCGAGGCCGACGCCGCGGTTGCGGGATATGCGCAGCGCTTGGGCACCATGCGAAGGATGGGCCTGCGCATTGTGTGGACGGTACACAATGTGATGCCGCACACTACAAAGTGGGTGCAGGCGGAACGAGCAGTACGTCAGGCCACAGCTGACGCGGCGGACCTCATCCATGTCATGAACCGCGATACCGAGCGGCTCACATCCGCCCATTTCCGGATCGATCCAAGAAAGGTCCTGCACATCCCGCATCCTACCTATGGTGACTGGTACGCTAACGTCATTTCCCCCAAGCATGCACGGCAAGACCTAGGCCTTGATCCTGACAGTTTTACCTTCTTGTGTTTCGGGTCGATCCAGCCATACAAGGGATTGCTGGAACTGATCGACGCTTACGACATCCTTTGCAGACGAAGGGCTGATCGCGCATGCACGCTGGTCATTGCCGGCCAAGTCGATAACGACGACTATTACGCTGCGCTGCGCGCCCGTGTTGCGGACCGGATGGACGTACGCCTGATTCCGGGCAACGTCCGCGATCAACGCGTGCAGTACTATTTCAACTCGTGCGACGCCGTTGTCGCACCGTATCTGGAAACGCTTAATTCGGGAGTTGCCATGCTCGCCGCTACCTTCCGGCGCATGGTCGTCGCTCCTGCAGAAGGTGGCATGGCCGAAGTATTCGCCGACGACCCGTCTTTGCTTTACTCCCGCACCGCCACCCACGGATTAGCCAGCGCAATGGAGCGCGCCCTGTCATATCGCCCCAACGAGAGCCTCTTCGACAGCATTCTGGCCCGCCACGATCCCTACCTCCTGTCTGACCGTTTTTGCAGCGAGCTGCGCAAAATGCTGGAGGATGGCACAGTGGAGCGTCAAGAATGCTGACACTGAGCCAAACCGTACAGCTCCCGCTAGTCCAGCCAGCCAAGCGCGGCAGAACGCTCAAGAACCTTGTTTTACCCATCGACTACGACGCTGTCGCCTGGGTGTTTCACGCTTGCGCTTCCGGCGACGTCAAGGTGCCCATTCCGAGAGGCACGGTCCTGACGTTCCAGTTCTACGACTCCCACGGCAATGTGCTGGATGCCCCGGATTGCGGATTCACGTATTCCGATGCGTTGAAATCGCGATTCGCCTATGTGCCAGTCAGCAACAAACCTGCGGGCACCCATCTCAAACCGGTGCTTACCCCCGCCGCGGCTACTCGTTTGGAGTGCCAGCTGCAGTGCTGGCAAGTCCCTGAAGAATTACAGCTGAACGTCGAACTATCCGCGGAGTCCAGGGAACTCCCCCTGGATCAAATCTCCCTCCTCGAGGCCTTGAACTCTCGGGATGCGGAACGGGTCGCTTGGCGCTTACTAGAACTGCACGACACAAGTCGGCCCCATCTTTTGGATATCCAGGCACTAGCTTGGCGAATTGGCGCGCCGCGCTTATTGGCCAAAGCGAGCCGTCTGCTGGAAGTGGCGCCGGAAGCGCGCGGACATATGCGCAACAAGGCGCGTTTTGCCTTGGCTGCGTTGAACGACTTGGAGGACTGGCCGGCTGATGCAGCGCCGACGTCACCGCATACCGGCCTGCCTCATCGCGTGGCTCATTTGGCATCCGGGCACGACACGACGATCCTACAGCTCTCCAGAGCACAGTTCGAACGTGGCATGCGCCCTTTGGTGCTAGTTCCCTCTGGCTATGGCCAACCTGCACAGACGGGTAGCCCTTATTCCATCCATGATGAAAGTGGTGTCCAGTCGGTTACCTTGAGTGCGCTGTCTCCTGACGCAGCGCAAGGGATTCCACGCAACGACTTAAGGCGTTTTGATGTTCTGCTGGCTGAACCCTGGCTGCGCCGGGCACGCACCGGCCTATTGCATGCGCATGTGGGCCGCTCGGGACATGATCTCGCCCTGCGCGCGCTTGCATTGGGCAAGCGCTGCGCCATACCGGTCGTGATGGACTGGCATGCTCAGCACACGCCGTTTCCCTTCCCTGATGCAACGAGCCCCCCCCCGCGCTCCGAATGGGCTGAACTAGCCTATCGTCAACAGTTGAGATGCGCTGAGCGCGCCGACGCGGTCATTGTCGCTGACGAGTGGCAGGCATGGCAGCTCCGCAGGGAGGGCATTGCCACCCACCGCATCTTCGTACTTCCCCAGATCGTTGCGGCGCCTACCCAAGCTCCCCTGCAAATGCGGGACCTTGGCAACAAGCAATGGAGAGCATTGCTGGACCTCCGCGGCGTTGATCCAATCCGAATCGCAGCAGTGGCGTCTGTGCTTCCAACTGCGATCGGCCGCAAGGGCATGCAGTTGCATGTCGCTGGAACCGAAGAGGCCTATCGACATGTGGAGCACACCTTGCTGGAGGCCGGATTGCGGTCCAGCATCGGGCACCACTTTGACGCTCCGGTGGCAAGCCCTGTAGCGCTTCGCGCAAGCGTGCTTATCCGGCTGCAGCCCCGCTTCCGGGCATATCAATCCGATTGGCTATCCGATGTGAATAGTGTCGCTAGCGCGGGCACGCTCATCCTCGCCGAAAGCACACCCCAGAGTGATTACTTGATCCGCGACGCTGGACTTGGTCTGACATTCAACTTCGCTTCGGACTCGGCATTTACACGTGCTTTGAACGACCTGTCTCCTTCTCGCCCGGTTGCCGCACGCCTACGCCGCAACCTTCGTACGCTCGCAGCCGCACTAGCCGATCCGGATGCCTTGGCCGCATCAGTCGACCATGTCTACCATCATGCCCTTTGCTCGGTGGGCTAGTTGCTGGCCCTACGCGAAACGCCGACTCAACTCCCCCGCTAATTCGACAATCCCATGTTGATCCCCATCATATTGTCCGGCGGTGCTGGAAAGCGCTTATGGCCGGTCTCGCGCCTACTGCATCCCAAGCCCTTCATCGAAATCGAAGGAGAGTCTTTGCTGCAAAAGGCGTTGATCCGCGCGCAAAACCTGCCGGGGGTACGTGAAGTACTGACCGTGACGACCCGCGAGCTGCATTACAAAACGACTGATGCCTATCACCAAGTCCGCCGCCCCGACCTCACGTTGGGCTATCTGCTGGAACCCGAAGGCCGCAATACTGCACCGGCGGTGGTGATTGCCACCCTGGCGCTCGCACAAAAGCATCCGGATGCCACCCTGCTGTTCCTGACCGCAGACCATCTGATCCGCGACATAAGGTCATTTCACGCCGCCGTCGAACAGGCCCAGCATTTGACGGCCGACTGGATCGTGACGTTCGGGTTGAAGCCGGACCGGCCCGAGACAGGCTTTGGGTACATCCAGGCAGACGGGCATCGCATTCGGCGCTTCGTAGAAAAACCTGACTTGCAAACTGCGCAGAACTATCTCGAGCAAGGCGACTATCTCTGGAACTCCGGAATGCTGTGCGTAACCGCCGCACGCCTCCTCAAGGAATTAGAACTGCACGCGCCCAGACTGTTGGAGCAACAACAGGCGACGCTCCTGGCATCTGCGTACGCCGCCACATCCGACGAGTACGAAGTCACGCTGCCGCTGGATGCGTACAAGGACGTAGATTCCATATCAATCGACCATGCGTTGCTGGAAAAAACGCAGCACGCGGCGGTTGTCGGTTGCGACTTGGATTGGACAGATGTGGGAACCTGGTCCAGCCTGGCCCAGCAGGTTCCTGTCGATGCAGACGGCAATCGGACGCTCGGCCAAGTCATGCTGCAAGACGCGCGCGATTGCTATATCCATGGCAGCGATCGACTGGTAGCGGCCGTTGGCGTGCATGGTCTCATCATCGTCGACACCCCGGATGCACTGCTAGTCATGGACGCGACGCAGCCCGAACTTATACAGAAGATCATTGACCGATTAGCGGCCCAAGGACATGCCAGCCGACTGCAGCATCGCACCGTCCATCGCAATTGGGGCACCTACACAACCTTGGAAACCGGCGTAGGATTCAAAATCAAGCGACTTGTCGTCAATCCCGGCTCGTCGCTATCCCTGCAGATGCACCATCATCGAAGCGAGCATTGGATCGTGGTGGACGGCTCTGCCCACGTCACAAACGGCGACCAGGACACCGTCGTTCACCGAAATCAATCCACCTATATCCCCGCCGGCCGCAAGCACAGGCTAAGTAACCACGGGCCAACGCCACTGGTACTGATTGAAGTGCAGAGCGGCCCCTACCTGGAAGAGGACGACATCATCCGCTTCGACGCCCCTCCCGACTCAGGTCCCCGCACGCCTCAGGCCGAATAGCATTCACGCAACCATATGCTTGCCAAGCATTCCAGCGCGGCAGGCTGTTCGCCACCGCGCCCTGCAACGCGGTTGTGCCAGATGGCGTAAGGTGTCGTGCCTGGCGGTTCGCCCAAAGTGCGATAGACCTCTGCCATGATGGGAACGTGATCCCCGTATACGCAAAGGCTTGCCGCCCGGTCATGCTCCCGCAGATAGCCCGTTATGCTCGAAAACATGGCATCCGCATTGCGTAGATGGCGCGCGTAGACAATCAGGTCACTGCAATCGTCGGGCAATGGTTGCGTCGCGACCGTCCGGTATTCTTCCGGCGCAACTTGCTCCCAGTGAAGCGGGCCGTGATTCTCCATGGTGATGACGTGCACATAAAGCGGCCTGGGATCGCTTCGCCGCAGCATCGCGATGACCTTTTCCGCTACCGCCTTGTCGCCTACGTATGGTCCCTGCCGATCCTCTTGACCAAACGCGGCAATGTCGATGAACTCGTCAAACCCAAGCTTGGGCAATACGACATTTCGCCGATAGAACGTCGCATGATAGGGATGAATGCACACCGTGCGGTAGCCTTGCGCCTTCAAAAGACGGACGAAGGATGGCGTCGTAAACGCCGCTAGACGCCGATACGGGTTGAACCGGTGCACGCCCAGCGTCCCTTGCGCCTGCCCGGCTAGAAATGCGAATTCGCTTCTTACCGTATTAGCGCCCCATGCAGGCACAGTTAGGGCGCCGTGCACCAGAGCTTCGGCACGCAGGGCGTCAAATTCCGAAAGCAAATCCTTGCGCAGCGCCGGATACGTCTGCCGAGCATCGAAAAAAGACTCGCTTTGGATGGAAACAAGATCGGGCGCCGGGTTAGCGACCAATCCGCCTGAAGGCGGAAACCCGAAGTGGTCGGAAAGTTCGGGCACCTTTTGTTCGGCCCGCCAGTAGCTAACCAGGCTCGCGAGCAGGCCGAATCGGACCAAGTCGCGCTGTGCATCGAAATCCGGCCGCAGCAAGCGTCCTCCCGCGCATAGGATCACGCCAAACGCTGTCAACACGAAAAGAGCAAACACGTAGTGGCCAACGCCGCCCGGCGCTTCCAGCAAGCCGGGCTCCAGGCGGAATGCCGCATAACAAAGGCCCGCGTACCCGATTGCGGGCAAGACAATTGCCCATATGCTCACAAATGGCAAATACAGCCGCGGATGCCTTATCGCATCCGTGAAGTACTCAAAATCCGGAAAGACGAATGGCTCTCGCAGCGCCTGATACTTGGCATTGCTCACCAGCACTACCAGCAATTGGATTGCCAACACATTGGCGACAGCGAAATAGGGCCTTCTGAACAATAGCAACTCAAAGGCGAATGCCAACGTCCATACGCCTAGGTGCACGGCGGTCGCGGCTAGCGGCCTGCGCCAGGGTGCGACCGGACGAGGAATGAGCAAACATTCCAGGGCCCAGGTCGATGCCATACCAATCAGGAAAGGCAGCCACAAGGCTTCGAAGAACGCCTCAATCACCGTAGCCCAACCTCTTGAGGATCCAGCCCGACACGGCTGGGTGGATCACGGACAGCAAGAAGCAACCCAGATTCAGCGGGAACGGAAAACTGATTCGCGCGCGGTTTGCCTGCAAGCCACGGCGGATCACACGCGCCGCCTTTTCTGCCTTCCACAGGAAGGGCTTGGGCCCCGGCATGTCGAAGCACATCTGCGATTCCACATAGCCGGGCATGATGACGTTGAACTTGATGCCTTCGTCTGCCAGCGCGTCGCGCATGGCTTCGCCATAAACTTTCACCGCGGCCTTGCTGCCGCTATAGCTGGGCGTCTCGGGCAAACCGCGCCAAGCCGCCAGAGAGCTGACCAAGGCGATCTGTCCATGGCCGCGCTGGCGCATGGCGGGCAATACGCCATGGACCGTGGCGAAGACCGCGCGCACGTTGACGTCCAGCAAGCGGAGCACGTCTTGCCAGTTTTCGCCCTGCCCTTCGGGCCCGGTGTTGATGTTGACGCCAGCATTCGCGATGACCAGCGCTGGCATTTCGGTTTGGCAGATATCCGCCAGCCACGCCATCAGCGCGTCGTGATCGCGCACGTCGAGCACCTGCGTGATGACGCGGGCGCCCAAAGCGCCGCAACGGTCGGCCAACTCTTGCAGGCGTTCGCTGTTGCGGCCTTGCAGGACAAGGGTTCTTGCGCCGGCGGCGGCGTACTCCAATGCCAGCGCGCCGCCAATGCCGCCGGTTGCGCCCGTGATCAGGACGCAGCTTGGAAAGCCGGGCTCGCGGCTATCTGTGTTGTTCATGCTTGCTGGGATGAGGTGGCGGAATCGCCGGAATGCGTACAACCAAGGGGCGCGACGCGCGGAGCCGGCACTGCGGCAGGCGCGGCGACAAAAGACGAAGCAGAAGGTCGGTATGTAGACGTTATCTGTGGCACGGTTGCATAGACATGGCCGCCTTTCGGCGGCCAGGTCGGGTGTTCACAAGGATCCGGTCACCTTCCCCGACAGGGAAGATGGCCGGCCATTGTAAGCGAACGCGCGGTTTAGATCATTGCAGCAGGCTGCGCAACATCCAGGCGTTCTTTTCATGCACGTCCAGGCGTTGCGTCAACAGGTCGGCCGTGGGCTGATCGTTCGCGGCATCGGCCTTTTCGAAGGCGGAGCGGGCCGTCTTGGCGACGGACTCGTTGCCGCTGACCAGCAGGCGGACCATTTCCAGCGCTTCCGGCACGGACTCGGGTTCAGCGATCGACGACAGCTTGGAATATTCGCGGTAGGTGCCCGGCGCATAGTGGCCCAGGGCGCGGATGCGTTCGGCGATGCTGTCCAGCGCGGTCCACTCTTCCGTGTACTGGGTCATGAACATCTGGTGCAGCGTGTTGAACATGGGTCCCGTGACGTTCCAATGGAAGTTGTGCGTCATCAGGTACAGCGTGTACGAGTCGGCCAGCAGCTTGGACAGCTCACCGGCGACGGCGGCGCGGTCCTTGTCCGAAATGCCGATGTTGATGCGCGGAACGCTCGGGGTCTTCTTGGTGGACTTGGCCATTGCTAGCTCCTGTTGGATAAATACGAAGGAAGAATACCACTGCAAACGCTACGGATTGACGCGGCGCAGGGAGGAAAAAAAGCGGTTGTGCCACGAAAGTTTGACGCGGCTCAAACCGTCTTCGCGTGGCGCCGTGCATGGCGCCAAAATATCAATCCTGGACGGCTGCCGCCTCGTCGACCAGCATTTTCACGCCGGGCAGTTCGCATTCATAGACGGCTTGCGCCAACGCTTCGATCGCCGCCAGGCGGGGAAAGCTGCGGCGCCAGGCCAGGACCACGCGGCGCTCGGGCACGTGGCCGTCGAACGGCAGGTAGGTCAGCAGGCTGTTGCTGGGTGGGTGCTCGGGTACGGCCGTGACCGGCAGCACGGTGACGCCGATGCCTGCCGCCACCATATGGCGGATGGTCTCCAGCGAAGAACCTTCGAAGGTGCGCTGGATGCCGTCGCTGGCCGCCGAGAACCGGGACAGCTCGGGGCAGACTTCCAACACCTGGTCGCGGAAACAGTGGCCGCTGCCCAGGAGCAGCATGGTTTGCTGTTTCAGGTCCTGGGCATCGATGGACTTGCGCTGGGCAAGTTCATGGTCGTTGGGCACCGCGACGATGAACGGTTCGTCGTAGAGGGGTTGCATGACCAGGCCGGCCTCGGGCAGCGGCAAGGCCATGATGGCGCAGTCGATTTCGCCTTGGCGCAGCAGTTCCACCAGCCGAACAGTGAAGTTTTCCTGCAGCAACAGCGGCATCTGCGGCGTGCGGCCGATCTGCACTGGCACCAGCTTGGGCAGCAGGTAGGGGCCGATCGTGTGGATGACGCCGACGCGCAAGGGCCCGGCCAACGGGTCGTGGCCTTGACGCGCGATTTCCTTGATGCTGGCGCTTTCTTCAAGCACTTTCTGCGCTTGCGCGACGATGCGCTGGCCGATCGGCGTCACGCCGACCTCGGCGCCGCCGCGTTCGAACAGCGTCACGCCCAGCTCGTCTTCCAGCTTGCGTATCGCCACGGACAGCGTCGGCTGGCTGACGAAACAGGCTTCGGCCGCCCGGCCGAAATGCCGTTCGCGCGCGACAGCGACGATGTACTTGAGTTCGGTGAGAGTCATGGTGGACTACGCCCCCGGGGGTTGCGCGCAAGCCTCGCGGCCGGCGCTTGAGTGATTCAGGTTAAGGATGGGCGGCACGGCATCACGTCCGCAGGAAGTCTTCGCGGCCACGCATCCAGCGCGCCAGGTGCGCCTCGACAGCGGCGGGATGTTCGGCGCGCAGCCAACTCGCGGCATCGCGGGCGTCTTCGGCAATCGCGGCATCGGTTTCCAGGTCGGCGAAGCGCAGCAGCGCCATGCCGGACTGGCGCGTGCCCAGGAATTCGCCCGGACCGCGTTGTTCGAGGTCGCGTCGGGCGATTTCGAACCCGTCGGACGTTTCGAACATGGCGCGCAGGCGTTCACGCGCGATTTGGGACAGGGGCGTCTGATACAGCAGCACGCAAACGGATTCGGCGGTGCCCCGTCCTACCCGGCCGCGCAACTGATGCAGTTGGGCAAGGCCAAAGCGTTCGGCGTGTTCGATGACCATCAGGGACGCATTCGGCACATCGACCCCGACTTCAATAACCGTCGTGGCGACCAGCAAATCGACCTCGCCGTCACGGAACGCCTGCATGACGGCGGCTTTTTCCGCCTGAGGCAAACGGCCGTGCACCAGACCGATGCGCAGGTCGGGAAGGTCGACGCGCATGCCTTCATAGGTGTCGACCGCGGTCTGCAACTCCAGCGCTTCGCTTTCCTCGACCAGCGGACAGACCCAATATGCCTGCTGGCCGCCGCGCGCGGCTTGCGCGACGTGCGCGATGACTTCTTCTCGCCGCGCGTCGGAAACCAGCTTGGTCAGCACCGGAGTGCGCCCGGGCGGCAGTTCATCGATGACGGACACATCCAGGTCGGCGAAGAACGTCATGGCCAGCGTGCGGGGAATCGGCGTGGCGCTCATGTTCAGCTGATGCGGCACGAAGCGCCCGCGTGCGGTTTCGCCCTTCTTGGTCAGCGCCAGGCGCTGCCCCACCCCGAAACGATGCTGCTCGTCGACGATCGACAGCCCCAATCTATGGAATTCGACATGATCCTGGATCAGGGCCTGCGTGCCGACCACCAACTGCACGCTGCCGTCCGCCGCGGCTGCCGCGGCTTCGCGGCGCGCCTTGGCCGTCAGGCTGCCGCTAAGCCATGCCACGTTGACTCCCAACGGCTGCAGCCATGACACCAGTTTGTGGAAATGTTGTTCGGCCAGGATTTCGGTAGGCGCCATCAACGCGACCTGGGTACCGCCTGCGATGGCCTGCGCCGCTGCAATCGCCGCGACGACGGTCTTGCCGCTGCCTACGTCGCCCTGCAGCAGGCGGTGCATTGGATACGGTTTGGCAAGATCGGCCGAGATTTCCTGCACCACGCGTTCTTGCGCGCCAGTCAGTTTGAACGGCAGGTTGGCGTACAGCTTGGCAACCAGCCCGCCACGCTCGGTACGGACCGGCAGCGCCTCTGATTCCTTGACACGGCGCGCGGCGCGGGCGGCGGCCAGCGACAACTGCTGAGCCAACAGTTCGTCGAACTTGATGCGGCGCCAGGCGGGATGGACCCGGTCCAGCAAGGCCTGTTCGGATTCGCCTTGGGCCGGCGTATGCAATGCGCGGATGGCGGGTTCAAAAGGTGGCAGGTCGTAACGCTGGCGAGCTTCGTCGGGCAACGTATCGGAAAGGTCGGCGCGGTCCAGCGCCTGCGCGATGGCGCGGCGCAGGGTCAGTTGCGGCAACCCTTCCGTGGTGGGGTACACCGGTGTCAAGGCGGTAGGCAGCGGTGCGTCCGCATTGGTCATGCGCGGATGCACCATCTGACGGCCGAAGAGCCCGCCCCGGACTTCGCCCCGGGCGCGCAGGCGTTTGCCCACGGTGACCTGCTTCTGCTGGCTGGGATAGAAGTTCAGCCAGCGCAATTGGAGTTCGCCGGTTTCGTCCGCCAGCGTGGCGGTGAGTTGGCGCCGGGGCCGGTACAGCACCTCGGATTTAGTAATTTCACCTTCGACCTGGCCCGAAAAACCGGGGCGCAGGGAACTGATTGGAATGACGCGGGTTTCGTCTTCGTAGCGCAACGGCAGGTGCAGCACGAAGTCCTCGGGCAGCACCAGACCCAGGTTACGGAGCTTGCGCTCTGTATCCGTCAGCGGTTTCCCGGCGCCTTTGTTATCGGCGCCGGGTCGCTTGGAAGCCACGGCCGCGGCCGGCATGAAGGAACGAACCCCTGGGATCGAAAGTCCGGGCGTGCCTTACAGGACGAGGATGGCTTCGACTTCGAACTGCGCGCCCTTGGGCAGGCTGGCCACGCCGATGGTCGAACGCGCCGGGAACGGCTGCGGGATGATTTCGGCCATGATGGAGTTGGCGGCGGTGAACTTGCCAAGGTCGGTCAGGAACAGCGTCAGCTTGACGACATTGTCGAGCGTGCCGCCGGCGGCGGTGATCACGGCCTGCATGTTGGCGAAAGCCTGGCGCACTTGCGCGTCGAAGTTTTCGGAAACCAGATCGCCAGTGCCCGGCTCCAGGCCGATCTGGCCCGAGAGGTAGACAGTCTTGGTGCCGCTAACGGCAACCGCTTGCGAGTAAGGGCCGACGGCGGCGGGCGCGGCGTCGGTATGGATGATTTGCTTGCTCATGGGCGGAATCCTTCAGGTGACGGATAGAAGCTACAACTATCGGAGTTTAAACAGCAATAGACTTTCGCGAAAGTGGCCGGATGACGCAGGGATGCCCTCTTTCCGCGTTTCACGAGTCTGCCTGATGGCCTGCGCCGCCGATATCGCCCCGATGCGCGATCAGCAACGCATACAGCGCCTGGGCGGCCACCGACAGGGTGCGGCCCTTGCGTTGGACCAGATACAGCGGGCGGGTCAGCGCGCGGCCGGCCAGCGGCACCACGCGCAGGTCGTCACTGCGGAAATGAAACAGCGTCATGGCTGGCACGACCGAGACGCCCAAGCCCGCCCGTACCAGTCCGGTCACGGTGGCCAGGTGTTCGACTTCGAACACGGGCGGCGGCGCATCGGCGCCTAACGCCTCGTCCAGATGTTTGCGCACACTGCTGCCACGCGCAAGTTGAATAACGGGATGGCGCACGACGTCGCGCAACCTTACGTGGCTTTGCGCGGCCAGCGGATGGTCGGCCCGGCAGACCAGGAAATAGCGGTCGGCGTGCAGAAATTCGCTGTCCAGGTCGGTCATGTCCGCGCGGCGGGACGCCACGGCGAAATCCACCTGCCCGCTTTGCACCATGTCCAGGCAGGGGTCCAGCAACCCGTCGCGCAAGTCCAGCACGATGCCGGGATGTTCCTGGCTGAAGCGGGCCAGCAGGCCGGGCAGCCAGCCCGCCGCAAGCGACGGCAGCGCGGCCAGCGCCACCCGGCCGCGGCGACGGGCGGCGTGGTCGCGCAGGTCTTCCATGACCAAGTCCATATCCGCCAACAGGCGCCGCGCGGAGGCGTCCAGCACCCGGCCTTCGGCCGTCAGTTCGACATGCCGCGTGTTGCGGTCGAAGAGCCTTAGGCCGGCGCTGTCTTCCAGCGAACGGATCAACGCGCTGAACGCGGGTTGCGTCAGGTGGCAACGCTGGGCGGCCCGCGTGAAATGCCGTTCGTCCGCCAGCGCGACGAACGCACGCAATTGCCGGGCAGATAAATTCATGGCTTTTTTCTATTAATTGATCTGATCTTTCTATTTTACTGATTAAGGTCGTGTGCCTATAGTGAGCCCGACGCTCACCTTGGTTCGACTGGACCCCATATGCCTCAATCTCCCCTGCTCATCGGCTGCGCCTCCGGATTTTCCGGTGATCGTAGCGACGGCGCCGCCGCCGTGGTGCGCACGCTGGCCGCCCGGGGCGGCGGCACGTTGATTTTCGAAACGCTGGCCGAACGCACGCTTGCGCTAGCCCAATTGGCACGCAACGAAGACCCCAGCCGCGGCTACGAGCCGCTGCTGGACGAACTGGTTTCTCCAATACTGGCGGACTGCCTGCGCCACGGCATTCGCATCGTCAGCAATTTCGGCGCTGCCAACCCGCAAGCCGCGGCCCGGCGCATTGCCGCGATTGCCCGTGAGCAAGGCCTTCCCGTCCCACGCATCGCGGTAGTGCATGGTGACGCCCTGGACACGGCGGCGCAGCGTGCCTTGTTGCGGGAACGTCTGGGTGCGGCGCTGGCGGGCCACGAAATCGTCAGCGCCACCGTCTATCTGGGTGCGGCGGAAATCGCGCAGGCCCTGTCCGCGGGCGCGCAGATTGTCGTCGCGGGCCGTGTGGCGGACCCTTCGCTGACGCTGGGCCCTGCCATGGCGCACTTCGGCTGGGATGCGGCGGACTGGCCCCGCCTGGGCCGCGCCACGATGGCCGGCCACATGCTGGAATGCGGCCTGCAGGTCACGGGCGGCTACTTCTGCGTGCCCGGCCTGAAAGAAGTGCCGGATGTGCATGCGGCGGGTTTCCCCATTGCCGAAATCCATGCCGACGGCGAATTCGTCATCGGCAAGGCCGCCGAGACCGGCGGCGCGGTGGACGCCCGCACCGTGAAGGAACAGTTGCTGTATGAAGTCCATGATCCCGCGCGCTACCTGACGCCCGATGTTGTCGCCGACCTGAGCCAGGCGCGCGTGGTCGAACTGGGCGACAACCGCGTGGCCGTGCACGGCGTCACCGGTCATGCGCGCCCATCCGAATTGAAAGTGAACGTCTGCTATCGCGGCGGCTGGCTGGCCGAAGCCGAGATCTCGTACGCCGGCGTGCAAGCCGAAGCGCGCGCGCGGCTTGCGGCGGATATCGTCCAGAAGCGCTTGGGCGCCGCCTTCAAGCTGCGTGCCGACCTGATTGGCGCCATCAGCATCCTGGGGGACGACGCAGGTGAGATGCGCCGCGCGCAGCCCGACACACTGGCCCGCGATGTCCGGCTGCGACTGGCTGGTGAACACGCCGACCGCGCCCAGGCCGAACGCATTCTGCGTGAAGTGACCGCGCTATACACCTGCGGCCCGGCCGGTGGCGGCGGCGTCCGCACCGCGCTGCGGCCGCGCCTGAACATGGTGTCGTGCACCATTGCCCGCGATGCCGTCGAAAGCGGCTGGAACTTCCTGGAGGACATCACCCCATGACCCGCAACACCGACACGCAGTCCGTGCCGCTGTACCGGCTGGGCCACAGCCGCTCGGGCGACAAAGGCGACATCTCGAACCTGAGCCTGATCGCCTGGGACCCCGAATGCTACGCGGTGCTGGCCGCGCAGGTCACCGAAGCCCGCGTGGCGGCGTGGTTCGCGTACCGGCACCCTGCCCGCGTCACCCGCTACCTTCTGCCCACGCTGCACGCCATGAATTTCGTGCTGGAAGGCGTGCTGGACGGCGGCGTGAACGACGCGCTGAACCTGGACACGCACGGCAAAAGCCTGTCTTTCCGA
The DNA here is from genome assembly GCF_002975275.1 of Achromobacter sp. MYb9. Lineage (GTDB taxonomy): Bacteria > Pseudomonadota > Gammaproteobacteria > Burkholderiales > Burkholderiaceae_B > Achromobacter. The sequence continues at coordinate 98,014 of NZ_PCOQ01000012.1, forward strand.
TTGCTGGACCTGACGGTGGAGGTGGGCGCAGACCTGGCCCGCCGGCTGCCAGACATACCCGGCGACCGTCCCGCGGCCGCCTGACCTTGCCATCCCCCCTATAAAAAAACACCACAGGAGACACACGACATGCGCATTTCATCCAAAGGCCGACTGGCCCTGCTGCTGGCCGCTGCCCTGCCGCTGACCGCACTGGCCCAGAGCTTCCCGGCCAAACCCATCACGTTCATCGTGCCGTTCGCCGCCGGCAGCGCAACCGACCAGATCGGCCGCGCCATCGGCCAGGGCGTCACGGAACAGACCGGGCAAGCCGTCGTGATCGAAAACAAGCCCGGCGCCAGCGCCATGATCGGCGCCGCCGCCGGGGCCCGCGCCGCGCCGGACGGCTATACGGTGCTGATCACCACCAACACCACCCATGCCGCCAACGAGCACCTGTACAAGTCGTTGACCTACCAGCCCGTGAAGGACTTCGCACCGATCTCGCTGTTGGGCAAGGGCGGCCAGATCATGGTGGTGAACCCGAATTCGCCAGCCAAGACCGTGGGCGAGTTCCTGGCGCAAGCCAAGCAATCGCCGGGCAAGCTGAGTTTCGGCAGCGGCAGCTCCAGCAGCCGTATCGCGGGCGAATTGCTCCAGCAGATGGCCGGCGTGCAGCTGCTGCATGTGCCATACAAGAGCAATCCGCTGGCGGTGACCGACCTGCTGGGCGGGCAGATCGACATGATGATCACCGACGCGGCAACCGGCCTGCCCCAGGTCAAGTCTGGCAAGCTGCGTGCGCTGGGCGTGACGGGCCTGGCGCGTTCGCCGCTGGCGCCCGACGTGCCCACGATCGCCGAAGCCGGCGTGCCAAACTACGAGATGGGCTACTGGTTCGCGGCCTATGCGCCCGCCGGCACGCCGCCCGACGTGATCAAGCGCCTGAACGAACTGCTGGTCAACGCAAGCAAGACCAAGCCTGCCCAACAGTTCTATGCGCAGACCGGCACGGAGCCCGCAACCTCCACGCCAAGCGAACTGGCCGCGTTTCAGCAGGCCGAATCGAAGAAATGGGGCGAAATCATCAAGAAGGCCGGGATCCAGCCCGAATAAGCCGAATTCGAGCAGAACGCCCTTCCCTGAATGCAAAAAACCCATCGCTTGCGATGGGTTTTTTGTTGCGGACGTGCCTTCGTGGCTTATTTGTCGACGAAAGCGCGTTCCACCACGTAATCGCCTGGCTGGCCCACGCCCGGCGACACGACGAAGCCGCGTTTGTCGAGCATGGCGCTGATATCGGCCAACATGTGCGGGCTACCGCAAATCATGGCGCGATCGGTTTCCGGGTTGATTTGCGGAATGCCGATGTCTTCGCACAGCTTGCCGTTTTCCATCAGTTCCGTGATACGGCCCTGATTGCGGAACGGTTCGCGCGTGACGGTCGGGTAGTACACGAGCTTGTCACGAACGATATCGCCGAAGAATTCGTTGTTCGGCAGCTCTTTTTCAATGAAGTCCGCGTAGGCCAGTTCGCTGACCCAACGCACGCCATGGACAAGGATGACCTTGTCGAAACGTTCGTAGATGTCGGGGTCTTTGATGATGCTCATGAACGGCGCCAGGCCCGTGCCGGTGCCAAACAGGAACAGGTGCTTGCCCGGCTTCAGGTCGTCGACCACCAGCGTGCCCACCGGCTTGCGGCTGACCAGGATGGTGTCGCCCTCTTTCAAGTGCTGCAGGCGCGACGTGAGCGGGCCGTTCTGCACCTTGATGCTGAGGAATTCGAGGTTTTCTTCGTAGTTTGCGCTGGCGATGCTGTAGGCCCGCAGCAGCGGCTTGCCTTCAACTTCCAGACCGATCATGACGAAGTGGCCGTTGTGGAACCGCAAGGCCGCGTCACGCGTCGTGGTAAAGGAAAACAGGGTGTCGTTCCAGTGGTGCACGCTAAGTACGCGCTCAGTATTGAAAGCAGCCATGTCGTAGTCGGAAATATTAGGGTTAGCCCTATTCTACAGGGTCTTGATAGGAATTGCTCTCATTATTCCGTAATACGCTTATGCCGTATTGATAGGGATCAAGCGTTGGATCCTATGCCTTACGAGCAGTTGAACGGTCTTTCGCTTCCTGTTATCGTCGCGTTCTCAGTTGATAATCGTTTTCGTTAGCAGACTGTTTTAAGCATCGGGAAGCCTTGCATTTCGCGGCTATTCCCCGTTGCAGCCCTAGCCGGAGTTCCCGACATGACCAAGCGTCCCCAATTGAATTCGCTGCTTCGCGCCCTGGCGCTGGCCGGCGCCGCCGCCTTCACTGTTTCGGCCAACGCCGCCGAAGAAGTCAGCCTGTACACCACCCGGGAACCCAAACTGATCCAGCCGTTGCTGGATGCTTTCACGAAGGAAAGCGGCATTAAGGTCAATACCGTCTTCGTCAAGGATGGGCTGCTGGAACGCGTCAAGGCGGAAGGCGCCAAGTCGCCTGCCGACGTGCTGATGACCGTGGACATCGGCAACCTGCTGGACCTGGTGGACGGCGGCGTCACGCAAGCGATCAAGTCCCAGACGCTGGAATCGGTGATTCCCGCCAATCTGCGCGGCGCCGACGGCAAGTGGTTTGCGCTGTCGCTGCGCGACCGCGTGTTGTACGTCGAAAAAGACCTGAAGCTGGAATCGTTCCGCTACGAAGACCTGGCCGACCCCAAGTGGAAGGGCAAGGTCTGCATCCGTTCGGGCCAACACCCCTACAACACCGCCATGGTCGCGTCGATGATCGCGCATGACGGCGCGGAAGCGACTGAAAAGTGGCTGCGCGGCGTCAAGGCCAATCTGGCGCGCAAGGCCGCGGGCGGCGACCGCGACGTGGCGCGCGACATCCTGGGCGGCATCTGCGATATCGGCCTGGCCAATGCGTACTACGTCGGTCACATGAAGAACGCCGAACCGGGCACCGACAGCCGCAAGTGGGGCGACGCCATCAAGGTCATCCGCCCGACCTTCGCCAACGAGAAAAGCGGCGGCACGCACGTGAACGTCAGCGGCGCAGCCGTTGCCGCGCATGCGCCGCACAAGGCCAACGCGATCAAGCTGCTGGACTTCCTGGTGTCCGAACCCGCCCAGGCGCTGTATGCCCAGGCGAACTACGAGTATCCCGTTCGCAAGGGCGTGAAGCTGGACCCCGTGATCGCCAGCTTCGGCGAATTGAAGGTGGACCCGCTGCCCTTGACCGAAATCGCCAAGCACCGCAAGCAAGCCAGCGAACTGGTGGACAAGGTCGGTTTCGACAACTGATAAGCCCCCGGCCGCCACGCTCCCGCGTGGCGTCGCCCTGCGGCAGTATTGGGCCTGTTCCTCTCTTTTTCGGGAGGAGCAGGCCTTGCCTTTGATGCAATCGACTTTGAAGCATGCACACAGAATCCTTGCCCCGGCCGCTGCGTTTGCGCTGGACTGAACGCGGCGCCGGCTGGCTCGCAGGTGCCGGCCTGATCGCGCTGGCGGTGCTGGCGCCCGTGCTGACGCTGCTCTGGTGGGCGTTGGGCGGTGAACTTTCGCACTGGCAGCATCTGGCAAGCTATGTGCTGCCACAGGCCTTGGCCAACACGGCCCTGTTGCTGGCGGGCGTAGGCGTGATGGTGACGTTGTTGGGCACGGGCGCCGCCTGGCTCGTGACCGCTTACGACTTCCCCACGCGCCGCATCCTGACCTGGGCGCTGCTGCTGCCGCTGGCGGTGCCGACTTACATCATCGCGTTCTCTTACCTGGACTTGCTGCACCCTATCGGGCCTGTCCAGACGGCGATCCGCGCGCTGCTGGGCTACGACAGCCCACGGCAGTTCCGCCTGCCCGACCTGCGCTCGATTTACGGCGCGATCTTCGTGCTGGGTTTCGTGCTGTATCCGTATGTCTACCTGAGCACGCGCGTCATGTTCATGACCCAGGCGGCCAGTTTGCTGGAAGCGGCGCGCACACTGGGCGCGGGCCGCATCGCCGTGTTCTTCCGCGTTGCCCTGCCCTTGGCCCGTCCGGCCATCGTCGTGGGCGTGAGCCTGGCGCTGCTGGAAACGTTGAACGATATCGGCGCGTCCGAGTTCCTGGGCGTGCAGACGCTGACGGTGTCGGTCTATACCACCTGGGTCACGCGGTCGGACCTGGCCGGCGCGGCGCAGATCGCGCTGACGATGCTTGCCATCGTGATCGGGTTGATCATGCTGGAACGCCATGGCCGCAAGCGCCAGCGCTATGCCAATACCCAACGCATGCGCCCCATGCAACCGCGCCGGCTACGCGGGGCGTCTGCTGCCGTAGCTGCCGTGCTGGGCTGGATCCCCGTCGTGCTGGGTTTCATTGCGCCCGCCGCCTACCTGATCTTCGAAACGTACAAGCGCCTGCATCTGGTAGGTGGCGTATCCGACCAATTGATCAATGGCCTGGGCAACACGCTGATCGTTGCGTTCAGCGCCACCATCGTGACCCTGCTTTGCGGCCTGATCGTCGCCTGGGCTGGACGGACCCTGCGCGAAAGCGCCAGCTTCAACCCGGGCCGCGCCTGCGCACGCATCGCCAGCCTGGGCTATGCGGTACCAGGCACCGTTCTGGCCATCGGGCTGCTGACGCCCTTCGTCTGGATCGACAGCGCGGTTGCCACGGTCTTTGGCGGCTCGGGATTGTTCCTGATGGGTTCCATGGGCGCGCTGGTGTGCGCCTATGTGATCCGGTTCCTGGCGATTTCCACCGGCGCGCTGGAAGCGGGCCTTGCGCGCATCCCCCCTTCGCTGGAACAGGCGTCGCGCCTGCTGGGCGAAAGCTCGGCGGGCACGTTGCGCCGGGTCCACCTGCCGCTGCTGCGCCCCGCGCTGGCCGCAAGCGCGTTGCTGGTCTTCGTGGACGCCATGAAGGAGCTGCCGGCCACCTTGCTGCTGCGCCCCATGAATTTCGACACGCTTGCCACCTGGCTCTACGCCGAAGCCGCCCGCGGCACGTACGAGGAAGGCGCCGTCGCGGCGCTGGCGATCGTGCTGGCCGGCCTTTTGCCCGTCATCCTGCTGGCGCGCACCAATCTGAAAATGGGACATTGATCATCGTGCCCGATCTGTTAGAAATCGACCGCCTTTCGCTCGCCTACGACACGCCCAATGGTTTGAAACCGGTGGTGCAAGACCTGACGCTTGGCTTGCCCGCCGGGCACATCGGGTGCCTGCTGGGCGAGTCGGGCTGCGGCAAGACCACGGTACTGCGCGCCATCGCCGGCTTCGAGCCCGTGCGCGCGGGCCGCATCCTGCTGGACGGCACCGTCATTTCGTCTCCGACCGAGCAAGTGGCGCCGGAATTACGCCGCGTGGGCATGATGTTCCAGGACTACGCCCTGTTTCCGCATCTGACCGTGGCGCTTAACGTGGCATTCGGCCTGCGCAAGCTTACGCGCGCGGACCGGGCCCGCCGCGTCGAAGAGATGCTGGAGCTGGTGGGTCTGGCGCATGCCGCCAACAGTTACCCGCATGAGATTTCGGGTGGCCAGCAACAGCGCGTAGCGCTGGCCCGGGCGCTGGCGCCCTCGCCCGACCTGCTGTTGCTGGATGAACCGTTTTCGAATCTGGATGTGGACACGCGGGAACGCCTGGCCTTCGAAGTGCGGGACATTCTCAAGACCACCGGCCACACGGCCATTCTGGTCACGCACAACCAGGCTGAAGCCTTCGCCATCGCGGACCGCATCGGCGTGATGACGAAGGGGGCGATCGCGCAGTGGGATACGCCCTACAACCTGCACCATCACCCCCGCAACGATTTCGTGCGGGACTTCATCCGCCGCGAAGCGTTGGAGGCACAGCGCGAACAGGCATTCGCACGCGGGCGCTGACGCGGCCCGCGGTGCCCGCCGCAAGGCGGCCGGCGAGGCATCGGCCGCCGCGGCATGGGCCGCCCCGGCATGGGCCGCCCCGGCATGGGCCGCCCCGGCATGGGCCGCCCCGGCATGGGCCGCCCCGGCATGGGCCGCCCCGGCATGGGCCGCCCCGGCATGGGCCGCCCCTCAATCCGCCGCCAGCTTGACCTTTTGGGACAGGGCCTTGAAGGCCTCGTGCTGGCTCTGGGTCAGGCGCTCGACCTCTTGCGGTGTCGATCCATAGGGCATGAAGCCGGCCTGCTCCAGCTTGTCCTTCACTTCCGGCAATGCCAACGCCCACTGGAACGCCTCGCTCAGCGCACGGGTGACGTCGGGCGACATCTTGGCCGGCCCGTATACCGCGAACCAGGGATCCACCACCGCGCCTGCATAACCGAGTTCGGCCAGCGTCGGCACGTCCGGCAGCGCCGGCGAACGCTTGCTGCCGGTTACCGCCAAGGCATGGACCTTGCCCGCCTTGATGTGCGGCAACGAGGCAGGCAGGTTGTCGAACATGACGGGAAGGTGCCCGCCCAACAAGTCGTTCAGGCCTTGGGCGCTGCCCTTGTACGGAATGTGTTGCATGCCGGCGCCGGTCAGCTGATCAAACATGACGCCCGCCAGATGCATGGACGTGCCCGTGCCCGGTGTGCCGAAAGCGGTGCCTGGATGCTGCTTGGCGTAGGCCACCAGATCCTTGACGCTGTCCACTTTCAAGGCGGGGCCCGTTTCAAGCACCACCGTGGAAGCGCCCAGCATGCTCACGCCGGTGAAGTCCTTGGTGGGGTCGAATGGCATCGACGGGTAGACGAAAGGATTCAACGCGTTGGTGGAAATGGCCCCGAAGCCGATCGTGTAACCGTCGGGCGCGGCTTTGGCCACGGCATCCATCCCGATATTGCCGCCCGCGCCCGGCCGGTTTTCGACAATGACCGGCTGGCCGAGCTTTTCGGCCACTTTCTGCCCGGCGGTGCGCGCCACCAGATCGGTGGTGCCGCCGGCCGTGTACGGCACGATGAAGGTGATGGGCTTGGTGGGATAACCTGCGGCCAATGCCGCGGATGCGCCGTTGGCAAGCGCCAACGCAGCGACGCCGCGCACAAGGTTGAGGGTATAGCGATGCATGTGTCTCCATCCTGTTGTTATCAAGGTTTGGAGGCGCATCATACTGCCGCGCAGCGCTTGCGCGGCAGTGCCGGACACGTCAAATGCGATCAGGCGCGCGGTTCAGGCAGCGGGATGTACTCGGTCTCGTCGCCCGGCACGATCTGGTCGAAGCGGGTGCGCTGCCAATCCTGCTTGGCCTGCTCGATGCGGTCCTTGCTGCTGGAGACGAAGTTCCACCAGAGGAAGCGCGGACCCTCCAGGGGTTCGCCGCCCAACACGGCGAAGCGGGCGGCGGTGACCGCACGGATCTGTACAGGCCGACCCGGAGCAAAAACCACCAGGCGACCGCTTTCGAACACCTGCCCGTCGATCTCGATCGAGCCTTCGGCCAGATAGGCGGCGCGCTCTTCGTGTTCGGCCGGCAGCACCGTCGTTGCGCCCGCCTGCAGTTGGAGGTCGCCGTAGAACAACGGCGACAGCGTCTTGACCGCCGACGTCTTGCCGAACAGCGACCCTGCCACGACCTGGGCGCGCACGCCCTCGCCTTCAATCACCGGCTGCGCATCCAGCCCGTAGTGCGTGAAACCGGGGTCTGTTTCCTCGTGTTCCTTCGGCAAGCCCACCCAGATCTGCAGGCCACAGAGACGCTGCGGCGCCTTGCGGCTGTCCGGCGACGAGCGTTCGGAATGGACGATGCCGCGGCCGGCCGTCATCCAGTTCACTTCGCCGGGAAGGATGGTCTGGGTATTGCCGGCGCCGTCGCGGTGCACCATCGACCCTTCGTACAGGTAAGTGACGGTCGACAAGCCGATATGCGGGTGCGGGCGCACATCGATGCCCGAACCGGCATCGAATTCCACCGGACCCATGTGGTCAAGGAAAACGAACGGCCCCACCGTGCGCCGCTGCGCCGACGGAATCGCGCGACGCACGGAAAAACCGCCAAGGTCGCTGGTACGCGGCACCACGACGGTTTCAATCTGGTTTTCGCCTGAATTCGACAAAGTGGACATGGGATAGCGCTCCGCATCAATAGGCCAATGGCCATGTTAAGGCCCAACGGCCCGTTCAAAGACACGCCGGGCGGAAACCTTCCGCCCGGCTTCAGGCGTTATGCCAGGTCAAACACCAGCACTTCGGCGTTCTTGCCACCCGACAGCTCAACACGGGCATCGTCCGTGATGGCGGCCGCATCGCCTGCCGAAAGCTCGACGCCGTTGACCGTCACGCTACCGCGCGCCACATGGACCCAGGCTCGGCGGCCGGCGGCCAACGCCAGGGTGGCGGATTCGTCACCGTCGAACAGGCCGCCATACATCCGGGCGTCTTGATGGATCTTCATCGAGCCATCTTCCCCGTCAGGCGATACCAGGGCTTGCAGCCGGCCGCGCTTTTGCGCATCGCTGAACGCGCGCTCTTCGTATTCCGGGGCAATGCCGGTCACGTCGGGCTCGATCCAGATTTGCAGCATGTGCGTTTCGGTGTCAGGCAGCGGATTGAACTCGGAGTGCATCACGCCGCGGCCGGCGCTCATCCGTTGCACGTTGCCGGGCTGGATGGTGGAACCGCTGCCCATGCTGTCCTTGTGCGCAATCGCGCCGTTCAGCACATAGGTGATGATCTCCATGTCGCGATGGCCGTGCGTGCCGAAGCCGCGGCCGGCTGCGATACGGTCATCATTGATGACGCGCAGCGAACCAAAGCCCATATGCGCCGGGTCGTAGTAGTTGGCGAAGGAAAACGTGTGAAACGAATCGAGCCAGCCATGGTTGGCATGGCCCCGTTCGGCAGCGCGGCGGATCGTAAGCATTGCGGACTCCTGTTTCAATAATATGAATGGTCTGAAGCGTGCGGCGGGTGGCGCTTTATTGCCATCAACTTCGTTGCACGCTTGGCATGAGTGATATTCTGCGCGTGCCAAACCTGTCGTTTGGCGCTATATTTTGACGAAACCATTCAAATATTCTGAATACCTCTTCCCGGCCATCGCCATGCAGCCCATCACCCCCGAATTGCTTATCCTGGTTGACGCCATTGCGCGCCATGGCAGCTTTGGCAAAGCCGCCCGCGAGCTTGGCAAAGTGCCCTCGGCCGTCACCTATTCGATCCGCAAACTGGAGGACGGCCTGGACGTCCTGTTGTTCGACCGCTCCGGGCACCGGGCGTTGCTGACCCCCGCAGGGGAAGCGCTGCTGAAGGATGGGCGTCATGTGCTGCAGTCGCTGGATGACCTGGCCTGCCGCGTGAAGCGCATCGCCACCGGCTGGGAGGTCGAACTGCGCATCGCAGTCAGCGCGGTGCTGCCGTGGCGGCCGCTGTATGACCTGATCGACGAATTCCAGACGCTCGAGAGCGCGACCACGCTGCGCTTTTCCAGCGAGGTGTTGAGCGGCAACTGGGATGCGTTGACCTCGGGGCGCGCCGACCTGGTGATTGGCGCCGGCGCGAACGCCGAACCCACGGGGCCGTACCGGTCGCAGGCGATCGGCACGACGCAGTTCGCCTTCTGCGTCGCGGCGCACCATCCGCTGGCGTCCTTGCGTCAGCCCCTTACCCGTGCAGACATCACGAAATACTGCGCGGTTGTCGTGGCCGATACGTCGCGCAACCTGCCGCCGCAGTCGCGCGGCATCCTCGCGGACCAACCGACCCTGGTGATGCCGTCCATGCAAGCCAAGATCGACGCGCAAGTCCGCGGCCTGGGCTGCGGTTATCTGCCGCTGACCATGGCGGCGCCATACTTGGCGCAGGGCTTGCTGGTGGTATGTGAAACGGATGAAGGCATGTCCCTGACGGAACACGTCGCCTATGCCTGGCGCGCTGAACCGCCGGGCGAAGCACTGAAGTGGTGGCTGCAGAAGCTGAAGTCGCCACGGTTGTGCGAGAGCTTGCTGGGGATGGGGTGATGGATGGCGCGCGGACCGGCACGCGCGATGGGCCAGGCGCATCACGCGCGCAGCCCATCGCGCATTGCCGTCATTCGTCTTCGATCCCCAACTCGCGCAGTTTGCGCGTGATGGTGTTGCGGCCGATACCCAGGCGGGATGCGGCTTCCACGCGGCGGCCGCGGCTGGCGTCCAACGCGCTTTGCAGCAGGATCTTTTCGAACTGGCGCGTCAGCGTGGCCATTACGGCCGGTTCGCCGCGTTCCAACCGGTACTGCGCATCGCGTAGCAGGGAATCCTGCCAGTTGCGCGGCGCGCCGTCGTCCACGCCCTGCGGCGCCTGCACCACGGTGCCGATGCCCGGCATGGGCGTCGCCGGGCGCAATGGCACGGCACCCGGTTGCTGCTGATGTTCCAGCGCGCGGATTTCCGGCGGCAGGTCCTGCCGGTCGACCGTCTGCCCCGGCGCCATCACCGTCAACCAATGGCAGAAGTTCTCGAGTTGCCGGACGTTGCCCGGAAAGTCGAACTTGGTCAGCACGGCCAGCGCATCCGGCGTCAGCCGCTTGACCGGCACGCCAAGCGTGCGGGCGCTTGCCGTCAGGAAATGCTGGGCCAGCGCCGGGATGTCTTCCACGCGCTCGCGCAACGGCGGCAGGCGCAGGCGGATCACGTTCAGGCGATGGAACAAGTCCTCACGGAACAAGCCTTGTTCGACACGCTGCTCCAGCGGCTGGTGAGTGGCGGCGACGATGCGCACGTCGACGCGCACGGGCTGCGCGCCACCGACGCGATAAAAGCTGCCTTCGGCCAGCACGCGCAGCAGGCGTGTCTGCAATTCGATCGGCATGTCGCCGATTTCATCAAGGAACAACGTCCCGCCGTGCGCTTCTTCAAAACGCCCGCGGCGAAGGTTGTTCGCGCCCGTGAACGCGCCGCGTTCGTGGCCGAACAGTTCGGCCTCAAGCAAGTCGCGCGGAATGGCGGCGGCGTTCAAGGCCACGAACGGGCCGCTGGCGCGAACGCCGTGCCCGTGCAGGGCACGAGCGACCAATTCCTTGCCGGTTCCCGATTCGCCGGTGATCAGCACCGTCACCTTGGACTGGGCCAGCCTGCCGATGGCGCGGAACACCTCCTGCATGGCGGTGGAAGACGACTGCGTCATCATCCAGCGCTCGTTGTTCTGGGCGGCCTCGCCCTGCCCCTCGGGCGTTTCCGGTTGCGTCGATTCCTGCATGGCGCGCTGGATCAGCGCGACCGCCTCGTTCACGTCGAACGGCTTGGCCAAGTAATCGAACGCGCCGCCCTGGAACGCGGAAACCGTGCTGTCCAGGTCGGCGAATGCCGTCATCACAATGACGGGCAAGCCGGGGTGGCGCTCTTTAAGTTGCCGCAATAGCTCCAGGCCATTGCCGCCGGGCATGCGGATATCGGACACCAGGGCGACGGGCGTTTCACGCGACAGCGCTTCCAGCACGTCGGCCGATTGGGAGAAACTGCGGGTGGGCACACCAGCGCGGGCCAGGGCCTTTTCGAGGACCCAGCGGATGGCCTGGTCGTCGTCGACGATCCATACGGGTTTCATCAGTGTGCGGGCTCCATCGGTAGGACCAGGCGAAACTCGGTGCGCCCGGGTCGGGATTCAAATTCGATGATGCCGCCGTGCTGTTGCACGAAGTCCTGGGCCAGGCTCAGGCCCAATCCCGTGCCGCCCGCCCTGGCCGTGACCAAGGGGTGGAAAATGCGGTCACGAATGTGGTCCGGCACACCGGGACCGTTATCGATGATGGACAGCACCAGTGCCAGCCGGTGCTGGCGGTGGGCCAGCATGACCTGGCGTGCCACGCGGGTGCGCAGGGTCACCACGCCCGGCTCTGTCTTTGGCCCGTCGGGCCGCGCCACCAGCTCCTGCGCGGCGTTGCGCGCCACATTCAGGACGGCCTGCATCAAACGGGCGGCATCGCCTTTCAAATCGGGCACCGACGCGTCGTAGTCGCGCAGGATGGTGACGTCGTTGCGGAATTCGGCCTGGATCAGCGCGCAGACGCGTTCGCAGATCTCATGGATGTTCACCGGCCGCGCGTTCAGCGGTACGCGTTGTGGTCCGCTCAAGCGGTCCACCAGCGCCTGCAGGCGGTCGGCTTCGGAAATAATGACCTGGGTGTATTCGGCCAGGGCCGCGCTGGGCAGTTCAGCTTCCAGCAACTGCGCCGCGCCGCGCAAACCGCCCAAGGGATTCTTCACTTCATGCGCAAGGTTGCGCAGCAACTCGCGGTGCGCTTCGATCTCGTCGACCAGCCGATGATTGCGGTCGGCCAGAACACGTTGCTCGATCTCGCGGGTTTCTATCAGCACGGGCCAGCGCTGGCCCGTCAGCCCGACCGTCGTGACGGCGACTTCCACGGATTCGGCGGCGCGGCGCAACGAGGCCAATTGCCTGACGTCGGCGTACCTGCCCGCCGCGGCGCGGTCGATGGAGGACTGGATATTCTCTGGGGTGTCGAACAGTGTGGCGGCGGAGTGCCCGCCCAGCTGCTTGCGCGAACGGCCGAACAGATCTTCGGCGGCAGCGTTGGCGTATTCAATGTGGCCGCGCTCGTTGACCAGGAAAACGGACGTGGCAAGCAGATCGAGAGCTTCTACATTCATTTTTCAACGTACCCGAATGACAGGGGGGAAAGCGGAACGCGCCCGCGACGGCGGCGCCGGAACCCGGCGCCCTGCCCGCCAGGCATGACGCCTGGCGGACAAACCGTCGAGCCGCGACCTGGTGGTGCGCGTGGTGTGGGCCCTGGTTTCTGCCTACATCATCGCGCTCCCCCCCGCCACAGCCTCTAAACGATCAGAGGCTGTAGTACATGTCGAATTCGACCGGGTGCGTCGTCATGCGCAGACGATTCACATCGGCCATCTTCAGATCGATGTAGGCGTTGAGCATGTCGTTGCTGAACACGCCGCCACGGGTCAGGAATTCGCGGTCCGCGTCCAGGGCTTCCAGCGCTTGTTCCAGCGAGGAGCACACGGTCGGGATCTTTGCGTCTTCTTCCGGCGGCAGGTCGTACAGGTTCTTGTCGGCCGGATCGCCCGGGTGGATCTTGTTCTGGACGCCGTCCAGGCCGGCCATCATCAGGGCCGAGAAAGCCAGGTACGGGTTGGCCAGGGGGTCCGGGAAACGCGCTTCGACGCGGCGGCCCTTCGGGTTGCCGACGTACGGAATGCGGATCGAGGCCGAACGGTTGCGGGCCGAGTAGGCCAGCTTCACCGGCGCTTCGTAGTGCGGGACCAGACGCTTGTACGAGTTCGTGCCGGGGTTCGTGATGGCGTTCAGGGCACGGGCGTGCTTGATGATGCCGCCGATGTAGTACAGCGCGAATTCCGACAGACCGGCATAGCCATTGCCCGCGAACAGGTTCTGGCCATCCTTCCAGATGGACTGGTGCACGTGCATGCCGGAACCGTTGTCGCCAACGATGGGCTTGGGCATGAACGTGGCGGTCTTGCCGTAGGCGTGGGCCACGTTGTGCACCACGTACTTGACGATCTGCGTCCAGTCGGCGCGCTGGACCAGCGTGCTGAACTTGGTGCCGATTTCCAGCTGGCCGGCGCCGGCCACTTCATGGTGGTGCACTTCAACCGGCACGCCCATTTGTTCCATCAGCAGGCACATTTCCGAACGCATGTCCTGGAACGAATCAACCGGAGGAACGGGGAAGTAGCCACCCTTGACAGCGGGACGATGGCCGGTGTTGCCGCCTTCGAATTCCTGGCCGGTCGACCACGAGGCTTCTTCGGACTTGATCTTGACGAACGTGCCCGACATGTCGGTGTTCCACGTCACGCCGTCGAAGACGAAGAATTCGGGTTCCGGACCGAAGTAGGCGGTGTCGCCCAGGCCGGAGGACTTCAGGTAGGCTTCGGCGCGCTTGGCCAGCGAACGCGGGTCACGGTCATAGCCCTTCAGGTCCGACGGTTCGACGACGTCGCACGACAGGATCAGGGTCGGCTCTTCACGGAACGGATCCAGGTTGCCGGTCGAGCAATCGGGGATGAGCAGCATGTCGGAAGCTTCGATACCCTTCCAACCCGGGATCGACGAACCGTCGAAAGCCTGGCCGCTTTCCAGCTTGTCTTCGTCGATCTGGCTGGTGGGCACGGAAACGTGGTGCTCGCGGCCAACCGTATCGGTGAAGCGGAAATCCACGAATTTGACTTCGTTATCGGCGATCTGTTTCAGGACGTCTTTCGGGCTTGCCATGTCATCTCCATTAGATAAAAAGGTCGAGGGCTTTGCCTCTCGACTGGCATAAAAGAGGGAAGCAATAAGCGTGCCAGGTTTTACCCCCGGGAATCCCCGGGGAAAGCGGCACGGTCACGAAAAAATGTAGCACCACTATGGTGCAAATGGTGGGGCACGATTGCCCCAATGTGGTGCGGAATCAGGACAGGAACATTTCCTGAAGGTCATTCAGGAAGCGCCAGCCTAGGGGTGTGGCCCGCAGGCGGGTCGGGTCGCCATCCAGCAAGCCCCGTTTGGTGGCTGCCTCCAATTGGTGCGCAATAGCGGCAAGCGACAAACCGGTGCGCTCGTTGAACGCCGTGCTGGGAACGCCGTCCTTCAACCGCAACGCGTTGAGCATGAACTCGAAAGGCAATTCGTCGGCACCTACCTGGCGGCTTTCGGCCAGATGGCTGCCATCCCGGGCCATCGCGGCCTGCATCCAGGAATCAGGGCTGCGCAGCCGCGCCTCTCGAACGATACGGTCATGGAACGACAATTTGCCGTGCGCACCGGGGCCGATGCCCAGGTAATCGCCAAATTCCCAATAGTTGACGTTGTGCCGGCAGCGGGCGCCGGGCCTGGCGTATGCGGACACCTCGTAACGGGCCAGGCCGGCGGCCGCCAGTTCCGCCTCGACGGCGTCCTGCATGGCGGCGCTGGTGTCGTCGTCGGGCAGTTCATCGGGCGGAAACTTGGCGAAGACGGTGTTGGGTTCCATCGTCAGGTGATACAGCGACAAATGCTCGGTGCCGAACGAGATGGCCTCGCGCAGGTCGGCCACACAGGCGTCCAGTGTTTGGCCTGGCAGCGCGAACATCATGTCCAGGTTCACGCGCGAGACGGCCTGCTGCGCCATGCCGATGGCGGCGCGTGCCTGCTCGGCATCATGGATGCGGCCCAGCTTCTTCAGTTGGGCGTCGTCGAAACTCTGGATACCCAATGAGAAGCGCGTAACGCCGCTGGCGGCGTAATCGCGAAAACGGCTGGCCTCGGCGGTGCCGGGGTTGGCCTCCATGGTGATCTCGGCGTCTGGCCAGACGTTCAGACAGGCTCGCAGCATGGCCAGCAGTTCATCCAGGCCGGCTGACGACAGCAGGCTGGGCGTGCCGCCGCCGATGAAGATAGACACCACCTGACGGCCCCAGATGGACGGCAGCGCTTGTTCCAGGTCGCTGCGCAAGGCGTCCAGATAGGCACGTTCGGGGATTTCGCCCGGCGCGGCGTGGGAATTGAAGTCGCAATAGGGGCATTTGCGCACGCACCACGGCACGTGCACATAGACGGACAACGGCGGCAGGCTGGTCAACGTGGCGCCGGCCGGCACAAGCCGGCGCGAGGGCGAGGCGCCCAGATCGTTGCGGATGGGGATGGTGATGGACATGCGGTTTCCTGGAGCGAACGCTCCCCTCAAGCCTGGCTTAGCTTGCTCAGCAGCTCGCGCAGCGCGCGGGCGCGATGGCTGACCCGGTTCTTTTCCTCGGGATCCAGCGTCGCCGCGGTCAACCCCATGTCAGGCAAGTAGAAATGGGGATCGTAGCCAAACCCGTTCGCGCCTTCGGGCTGGTCGATGATTTCGCCATGCCACAAGCCTTCGCCGATGATCGGGCACGGGTCGTTTTCCGAACGCACCAACGCCAGCACGGCAACGTACCAGGCACGGCGGTCGGCCTGCCCGGCCAGTTTTTGCGTCAGCAGCGCATTATTGGCCAGGTCGGACTTTTCGCCGCCATGCATCTTGGCGTAGCGGGCCGAATAGACGCCGGGCGCGCCGTCCAGCGCGGCCACGCACAGGCCGGAATCGTCGGCCAGCGCTGGCAGCCCGGTCAGGCGGCTGGCGTGGCGGGCCTTGGCCAAGGCGTTTTCGACAAAGGTGACATGCGGTTCTTCGGCTTCGGGCACGCTCAGGTCGCCCTGGGGCACCAGTTCGATGCCCAGAGGAGCAAACAAGGCGGAAAATTCACGCAGCTTGCCGGCGTTGTTGGACGCCAGCACGATGCGGCGCAGGGAATCGGGAATCTTGGGGGAAGTCATAAGGCAAATTGTATAGGGCGCAGCCCGCCCGCGCCGCCGGCGCGCCAGATGTCCCTGCGCCCCGTATCGGCATCGAAATCCCCGCCTGAAGCTATTGCCGGGCACCTTGCCGCAACAACACAGACATATTTTGTCGTCAACATCGCTAATCTTGTCACTGATCGTATCTGACGCCCTCGGCGATGACCCCACTTCACGCTATGCCCCGGACGGCCGCGGTCCGCGCGCCCCACTCTACGCCGGGCGATGCGCCGGCACCCGCCGGCTTGGCCGGCATCCTGCAAGAACGACTGCTGCGACCGCGCTACCAGCCCGTCGTCGACCTGTCGCATAGCCGCATCTACGGCCATGAAAGCCTGATCCGCGGGCCCGCCGACACCGCCTTGCACTTCCCGGACGCCCTGTTCGCCGAAGCGCGGCGCCAGGGGCTGCACCCGCAGCTGGAGCTGGCCAGCTTTCGGGCCGGCGCGCAAGGTTTCCAGGACAACGACGCAGCGGGCAAGCTGTTCCTGAACTTATCAGGATCGGCGCTGATTCATTATTGGACGCTGTGGGGCGACGACATGCCGCTGCGTCTTTTGAAGGACTGCACGCTGCCACCGTCCAGCATCATCGTCGAGCTGACCGAACAAGACCCGCTGTCGGACCACATGGACGAACTGGGCAGCGCGTTCGCCTGCCTGCGCGAATGCGGCATGCGCATCGCGCTGGACGATTACGGCGTGGGCAATTCAAACTTGCAGCTGTGGTCCGAAATGCAGCCCGACCTGGTCAAGATCGACCGGTATTTCTTTGAAGGCATCGGCCAAAGCGACCGCAAGCAAAATATGGTGCGGGCCATCCTGAAAGTGGCGCAGCATCTGGGCACGGCCATCGTGGCCGAAGGCATAGAGACCGCGGAAGACCTTGCCGTGGTGCGCGAACTGGATATCCGGTACGCGCAAGGTTGGTTCCTGGGCCGGCCCGAGGAAACGCTGTTGACCGAGTTGACCGCGCCGCTGCGCGACTCGCTGCGGGTCCGCAGCCCCGCCCCGCTGTCGCAGCGTTCTGCCGGCGGCACCGCCGCCAGCCTGCGCGTGGAAGCGCCGGCCGCCTTGCTGAACCAGCACACCAACGACGATGTGCATCGGCTGTTCATCGAACACAAAAGCATGCATGCCGTCGCGGTGGTCGACGGCGACAACCGCCCCGTGGGCATCATCAACCGCCGCGATTTCTCGGAACACTACGCGCAACGCTATACGCGTGAGCTGTTCGGCCGCGACGCGTGCTCGACGTTTATGAATGGCGAACCCGTCCTGGTGGACCTGAATGTGTCGATCGACCAGTTGAGCCATGTGCTGATTTCCGAAGACCAGCGCTACCTGATGGACGGCCTGATCATCACGCGGGACGGCCGTTACGACGGCCTGGCCACCGGCGAGACCCTGGTGCGGTCGGTCACCGAGATGCGGATCGAAGCCGCGCGCTACGCCAATCCGCTGACGTCGCTGCCCGGCAACATCCCCATCAGCCGGCACATCGCCACCTTGCTGGAAGACGCCGCGGACTTCACGATCTGCTATGGCGACCTCAATAACTTCAAGCCATTCAACGACGTATACGGCTACTGGCGCGGCGACGACATGATCATGCTGACCGCCGAGGTCATCAAACGGCATTGCGACCCGCTGCGCGACTTCGTGGGGCATGTGGGCGGCGACGACTTCGTGGTGCTGTTCCGCAGCCTGGACTGGGTGCAGCGCGTGCAACGCATCATCGCCGAGTTCAATGAACAGGCCATGGACCTGTACGACGACCAGGGCCGCCATAACGGGGGCATCGAAGCCGAAGACCGTTATGGCGTGCCGCGCTTCTTTCCGTTCGTGACACTGGGCGTGGGCGCGCTGACCGTCACGCCGTCTTTATGCGAGCGCATCCGCCCCGAGGACATCGCGTCGGCTGCCGCGCATGTCAAGCACAAGGTCAAGCATGGGAACCTGTCGCTGGTGATCGAACGCTACACCGGCGGCGCCCTGCCCCAGCTGGCCGACTAGCTGGCCGCTGGCCGAGGCCTGCACGGCGGCGGCATTCTGCGCCGCCTGCGCAATCTGGAACACGGCCACGGCGCGGCGCAGCCCTTGCGCCTGGAGTTCCAGCGCCGCGGCCGCCGCCGCGGTCTGTTCGACCATCGCGGCATTCTCCTGGGTGGACCGCTCGATATCGGCCACCGCGTCGTTCACCGACGCAATGCCCGCGGCCTGCTCGGCGGTGGCGCTGGAGATTTCGGCCACGATCTGCGTCACCCGGTCGACCGACACCATCATGTCGCGCATGGTATCGCCCGCCAGGTGCACCTGGCGCACGCCGGCCTCGACGCGCACCGCGGAATCTTCGATCAAGCCTTTGATTTCGCGTGCCGCCTGCGCGCTGCGCTGCGCCAGCGAACGCACTTCGCCCGCCACCACGGCAAACCCTTTGCCCTGCTCGCCGGCCCGCGCCGCTTCCACCGCGGCATTCAGCGCCAGGATGTTCGTCTGGAACGCGATGCTGTCCACCACGCCGACAATCTCGCCGATTCGGCGGGCGCTGTCCGCAATGCCCTGCATGCTCTGCACGACCTCGTTCACCGCCTGGCCGCCGCGCTGCGCCAGCTGGGTGGCGCTTTCGGCCTGGCGGCTGGCCTGGTCCGCGTTGCCGGCGGTCATCTGGACCGTATGCGCCAACTGAGTCATGTTGGCCGCGGCCTCTTGCAGCGAACCCGCCTGCCGCGCGGTGCGATCGGACATGTCCGCCCCGCCTGCGGCAATTTCGCCAGACCCGGTGTGGATTTCCTCGACGCCCAGGCGCACCGAGGCGACGGCGGCCGACAGCCCCGTCTGCATGCGGCGCATGGCTGAATACAGCACGCCGATCTCGTTGTCGCCCCGCATGGCGATGGCGCCCGTCAAGTCGCCGTCCGCGATGCGGTCGAAGTGCGCGCCGGCCTCGTTCAGCGGCCGCAAGATGCTGCGGCGGAACGCCAGCCGGATCAGTACGGCCAGCAGCAGCACGATGCCCAACACGCCGGCCGCGACCAGGATCACCCGCTCCAGCGTCTGGCTGGCGCCCGCCACCGCTGCCTGCCCCTGCTGCCGCGAATAGGCCTGATAGGCATCCGCCTGCTTGACGTAGGCAGCGCCGCTTCCGGGCAGCACCTTGTCCACCAAGCGGTTGACCTCGATCCCGTTCCAGCCCTGGATCGCCTTTTGCATGGGCACGAGCGTCTGGTCGGCGAAGGCGGCATAGGCCTTCAGCATCTGGTCGAACAGCGGGCCGCCCTGGGCGCTGACATCCGGGTTGCCCCGCAGACGCGCCAAGCTGGCACCGGCCTGTTTCAACAGCACATCCGCCTGCGCCAGGGATTCGTCGCGAGCCGCTTCCAGGCCGCCTTCCATCCCTGTCTTGGCGTCGGTCAGCGCGGCGCGGGCCTGAAACAGGCGGCTGGTCATGTCCGCCAGGTCGCTGGCGCGTTCGATGCTGCCGCGGCCCAACGCCTCGATATCGGCCCGGTTGTCGCGCAGCACCGCGATGCCCGCTGCCGCCGCTACCGCGAACAGCACCACAAACAACGCCAGAATGGCGGAGACCGCCGTGGTGACCCTGAGATTTTTCCGCATATCCATCCGTATATATCCTGGCGCCAGAGGCGCAGTGCAACGGATTATGGGCATCCAGTTTGGCAATTTCTTGACACAACCTGGCCAGGCGCATGACGAACGCCCGTCATGAAACTGCGCTTTTGCGAACAGGAACCCCGTATTAAGCAATTGTGAATTGGCAGCGGCACGGCCTTGCGGCACATTCGATGCTGTACCGAACCATTCCCCTCATCCCTACAGCAGCCCTATGCCTCACGCCTCTCACGATTACCAGGACATCCGCGAAGCCGTGCGCGACCTTTGCGCCCAATTCCCCGGCGAATATTTCCGCAAGGTCGACGAAGAACGCGGCTATCCCGAAGACTTTGTCCGCGCGTTGACCGAGGCCGGCTGGCTGGCCGCGCTGATCCCGCAGGAATACGGCGGCTCGGGCCTGGGCTTGACCGAGGCGTCGGTCATCATGGAAGAGATCAATCGCAGTGGCGGCAACTCCGGCGCCTGCCACGGCCAGATGTACAACATGGGCACGCTGCTGCGCCATGGGTCCGAAGCCCAGAAGCGCGAATATCTGCCCCGCATCGCCGCCGGCGAATTGCGCCTGCAATCCATGGGCGTCACCGAGCCCACCACCGGCACCGACACCACCAAGATCAAGACCACCGCCGTGCGCCGTGGCGACCGCTACGTGATCAACGGCCAGAAGGTGTGGATCTCGCGCGTGCAGCATTCCGACCTGATGATCCTGCTGGCGCGTACCACGCCGCTGGACCAGGTCACGCGCAAGTCGGAAGGCATGTCGATCTTCCTGGTGGATCTGCATCACGCCGTCAAGCACGGCATGACGATCCGCCCCATCCCCAACATGGTCAATCACGAGACCAACGAGCTGTTCTTCGACAATCTGGAAATCCCCGTCGAGAACCTGATCGGCGAAGAAGGCAAAGGCTTCAAATACATCCTGGACGGCCTGAACGCCGAACGCACCCTGATTGCCGCCGAATGCATCGGCGACGGCTACTGGTTCGTGGACAAGGTCACCGCTTACGCCAAGGAACGCATGGTGTTCGGCCGGCCCATCGGCCAGAATCAAGGCGTGCAGTTCCCCATCGCGCGCGCCCACATCAACGTGGAAGCCGCCAGCCTGATGCGCTACGAGGCCTGCCGGCTGTTCGACGCCCACCAGCCCTGCGGCGCCCAGGCCAACATGGCCAAGCTGCTGGCCGCCGACGCGTCCTGGGAAGCCGCCAATGCCTGCTTGCAGTTCCATGGCGGGTTCGGCTTCGCGACCGAGTACGACGTCGAACGCAAATTCCGCGAGACGCGGCTGTATCAGGTGGCGCCCATCTCCACCAACCTGATCCTGTCCTACGTCGCCGAACACATCCTGGGCCTGCCCCGCTCTTTCTGATCCGACCACGCTCATGAACGCAGCCAAAGACACCCCCCACCTAAGCGCCGAACTGGCGGCCTTTGCGGCCAACCTGCGGTACGAGGACATCCCGGCGCCGGTGTTGCGCCGCGCCGAGGACCTGCTCCTGGATTGCCTGGCCTCGATCCTGGCCGGCGCCTCCGCCCGCGCCGTGCAAGCGATCGACCGCTATGCCACGGCCATGGGGCCCGCCGACGGCCCCAGCGAAGTGCTGATCACCCGCCGCCGCACGTCGCCGATGTTCGCCGCGATGGTCAATGCGGCCGCCGCCCACGTGGTCGAACAGGACGACGTCCATAACGGTTCGGTATTCCATCCCGCCGCCGTCGTGTTCCCGCCCGCGCTGGCCGTGGCGCAAGCGCTGGGCAGCTCGGGCCGCGACCTGCTGACGGCTGCCGTCGCGGGCTACGAAGTCGGCATTCGCGTCGGCGAGTTCCTTGGCCGTTCGCACTATAAGATCTTCCACACCACGGGCACCGCGGGCACCCTGGCCGCCGCCGTCACCACCGGCCACCTGCTCAAGCTGTCCCCGGAACAGATGTTGCACGCGCTGGGCTCGGCCGGCACCCAGGCCGCCGGCCTGTGGGAATTCCTGCGCGACGCCGCCGATTCCAAGCAATTGCACACCGCCAAGGCCGCCGCCGACGGCATCACCGCCGCCTATCTGGCGCGGGAAGGCTTCACCGGCGCCCGCCACATCCTGGAAGGCCCGCAAGGCATGGCGGCCGGCATGTCGACCGACGCCGACCCCGCCAAACTCTGCGACCGCCTGGGCGAACGCTGGGCGCTGGCCGAAACCTCGTTCAAGTTTCATGCGTCCTGCCGCCACACCCACCCGGCCGCCGACGCGCTGCAGCAGGCCCTGCGTGACAACAACCTGACCGAAGCCGATGTGGCGCGCGTCGTGGCCCATGTGCACCAGGGCGCCATCGACGTGCTGGGCCCGGTCGTCAATCCGCAGACCGTGCACCAGTCGAAGTTCTCGATGGGCACCGTGCTGGCGCTGATCGCCCGCAAGGGCCGCGCCGGCCTTGCCGAATTCGACGCCGGCCTGGACGACCCGGCAGTGGCGGACTTCCGCGGCAAGGTCGAGATGATGCTGGACGAAGAAGTCGACAGCGCTTATCCGCAGCGCTGGATCGGCAAGGTCACCGTGACCACCCGCGACGGCCGCACGGTTCACGGCCGCGTCGACGAACCCAAGGGCGACCCCGGCAATACGCTCAGCCGCCCCGAAATCGAAGACAAGACGCTTAGCCTGGGCCGCTACGCGGATGCCGCGACGGAACCGGAATTGCGCGGGTTGATCGCCACGATCTGGGGCTTGGAAAGCCTGACCAAGGTGGACGCATTGCTGTCGCGCAAATAACGCGCAACCCGCTTAGGCGCTTAAACCAGGGCCGCGCGTTGCGCGCGGACCAGGCTGGCGATGCCGCCTTCGGCCAGCACCAGCATCGTGTCCAGTTCGGCGCGGGTGAAGGTTGCGCCTTCGCCTGTGCCCTGTACTTCCACGAATGCGCCGCTGCCCGTCATGATGACGTTCACGTCGGCGTCGCACGCCGAGTCTTCCTGATAGTCCAGGTCCAGTACCGAGCGGCCTTGCACCAGGCCGACCGATACCGCCGCGACCGCGTCGCGGATCGGATTGACGGCCAGGTCGCCGCGCTTCATCAGCAAGGCCACGGCATCCGCCGCCGCCACCCAGGCGCCGGTGATGCTGGCGCAACGCGTGCCGCCATCGGCCTGCAGCACATCGCAATCCAGGTGCAGCGTGCGCTCGCCCAGGGCCTTCATATCGAACACGGCGCGCAGGCTGCGGCCGATCAGGCGCTGGATTTCCTGCGTGCGGCCGCTTTGCTTGCCGCGCGCGGCTTCGCGGTCACCGCGCGTGTGCGTGGCGCGCGGCAGCATGCCGTATTCCGCCGTGACCCAGCCCTCGCCCTTGCCTTTCAGGAACGGCGGCACCTTTTCCAGGACGCTGGCGGTGCAAAGCACATGCGTGTTGCCGGCCTTCACCAGCACCGACCCTTCTGCGTAGCGCGTAAAGCCGCGTTCCAGGCTGAACGGCCGCAATTCGTCGACGGCGCGGCCGGACGGACGGGCGATGGTGGGCATAGTGGTCACAGGCAGACTCCAGACATGAACATTGATTCGCGGCATTGTACGGGCACGCGCCGCAGGAAATCCCCGCTTGGAGTATCCTGCCGCGATATATCACCAGGGAACGCCCATCATGATTCGCAGCATGACCGCCTTCGGCAACGCCCGAGCAGATCTGGAGCAAGGCACGCTTGCCATCGAACTGCGCAGCGTCAACAGCCGCTTCCTAGACCTGTATTTCCGCCTGCCCGACGAACTGCGGCACGTCGAGACGCCGCTGCGCGAATTGCTGACCGCCAACCTGGCGCGCGGCAAGGTCGAAATTCGCGTCTCGTTCACCCGCACTGCCAGCACCGACCTGTCCAAGCTGGACCCCGCCTGGCTTGAAAGCCTGGCCGAGCAGCTACAGGCCGCCCGCCGTATCGTCCCCGACATCGCGCCGCCCCGGCTGGTGGAATTGTTCAATTGGCCCGGCCAACGCGGCAATGACGCGCTTGACCCGCAAATCTGGGGCGCGGCATGCCTGCAGGCGGGTCAGCAGGCGCTGACGCAGTTGCAAGAGGGCCGCGCCCGCGAAGGCGAACGCCTGGCCGGCATGATGCGCGAATGCGCCGATGGCGTGGCGCGCGTCGTCGACATCGTGCAGGCGCATCTGCCCCAACTGCTGTCGGACCACCGCGACAAGCTGGCCGCCAAGCTGCGCGAAAGCGTGGAATCGGCCTTTCCGGGCGGTTTCACCCATATCTCGGGCGCGGAACTGTCGGAACGGCTTTCGCAAGAGGCCAACCTGTTTGCGTTGCGCATCGACGTGGCCGAAGAGCTGTCGCGCCTGCGTTCGCACCTGGAAGAGCTGCGCCATCTGCTGACCGACGGCGGCGGCAAGTCCGCCACGGGTAAGAAGAACGCGGGCAGCGCCGGCAAACGCCTGGACTTCCTGTTCCAGGAAATGAACCGCGAAGCCAATACACTGGGCTCCAAGGCGGGCAGCATGGAAGTGACGCGCGCCGCCATGGACTTGAAGCTGCTGATCGAGCAGATGCGCGAGCAAGCCCAGAACATCGAATAATCACGCCTTACGCGGAACCCGGTCCATGCAACGTGTCGTCATCATTGGCGGAGGCGCCATGGGCAGCTCCGTGGCCTATTTCCTGAGCCTTGTGCCCGGCGCGTTCGATGTGACCGTGATCGAACGCGACCCGACCTACGCGCAAGCCTCTTCCGCGCTGTCCGCCAGTTCGATCCGCCAGCAGTTCACCAGCCCGGTCAATATCGGCATGTCGCAAGCGGGCATCGCATTTCTTCGCGCGCTGGGTTCCACCCTGTATGTCGACGACCCGGCGCCCGACGTGGGCCTGACCGAACCCGGCTACCTGTACCTGGCCAGCCCGGCGGGCAGTGCCGCGCTGCGTGACAACCATGCCACGCAGATCGCGCACGGCGTGGACGTTGCCCTGCTCCAGCCCGCCGAACTGGACGCGCGTTTTCCGTGGCTGCATACCGGTGATCTGGCGCTGGGCGCGCTGGGCCTGTCCGGCGAAGGCTGGTTCGACGGCTACGGGCTGATGCAGGCGCTGCGCAACAAGGCCATTGCCCAGGGCGTGCGCTACGTGCGCGCGGAGGCGGTGGGATTGCTGCGAGAAGGTTCCCGGCTCAATGGCGTCTGGCTCGACAAGGGCGCAGCCCTGGCCTGCGACGCGGTCGTCAACGCAGCCGGCCCCTGGGCCACCCGTGTGGCCCGGTGGGCGGGCATCGATCTTCCGGTGCGGGCACGGCGCCGCACCGTATTCAGTTTCAGTTGCCCGCAAGCGCTGCCCCGGTGCCCCTTGCTGATCGACCCCTCGGGCATCTGGTTCCGCCCCGAAGGCGGCAGGTTCCTGTGCGGCTTCGCGCCCGACCCGTCGGACGATGCCGACGACATGCCGCTGGAAGCGCAGCATGAAGCGTTTGATTCCCATGTGTGGCCGTTACTGGCGCAGCGCGTGCCCGCGTTTGAAGCGGTGCGGGTCCAAAGCGCCTGGGCCGGTTACTACGAGATGAACCTGTTCGACCAGAACGCCATCATTGGCGCCCATCCCGACTGCCCCAACCTGTTCTTCGTCAACGGTTTCTCGGGGCACGGCTTGCAACAGGCGCCCGCCGCGGGACGCGGCATCGCGGAGCTGCTGGCCCATGGCGAATACCGCAGCCTGGACCTGTCGCCCCTGTCGTTTCAACGCATTCTGGACAACCGTCCGCTGCGGGAAAAGAACATCATTTAAGTGATGCCCCCTTCCGCAGAGAGGGTTAGCGCGCCTCGCCCGCCGCGGGTTCGCCGCGCAGGGCCGAATCCAGGTATTCGCTGCGGGCGCGCGCGTCCGGGAAACGCATGTCCCGGTAGCTGATGAAGCGAGATCCGCGCGCCAGCCGATAGCCCAGCCAGATCAGCAGGAACAGCGGAATGCCGACATAGGTGGCCACCACGCCGCCCCAATCGATCCGGTCCTGCAGGAACGCCTGATAGTTCTGGCCCAGGGTGATGATCAGGCACAGCACGAAGGCGAAGATCGGGCCGAACGGGAAGAACGGCGACACGTACGGCAGATCAGCCAGGTTGTTGCCCTGCTTCACGTAGCCGCGGCGGAAGCGGTAGTGGCTGATGGCGATGCCCAGCCACGCGATGAAGCCCGTCATGCCCGACGTGTTCAACAGCCAGATGTAAACCGCATTGGGGCTGAAGATGAACGTGAAGAAGCACAGCGCCGCCACCACGGTCGTCGCCAGCAGCGCCCACAGCGGCACCCCATTGCGCGAAATACGGCCAAAAATGCGCGGCGCCTTGCCTTCGCGGGCCAGGCTGTACAGCATGCGCGTGGCCGCATACATGCCCGAATTGCCCGCCGACAGCACCGACGTCAGCACCACGGCGTTCATGACCGACGCCGCCCCCAGCAGGCCGGCGCGTTCGAAGATCAGCGCGAACGGGCTGACGCTGATGTCCTCGACCTCGTTGCGCAGCAGATGCGGGTCGGTATAGGGAATCAGCAGGCCAATCACCAGAATGGCCATGACGTAGAACAGCAGGATGCGCCAGAACACCTGCCGCACCGCACGCGGCAAATTGCGCGCCGGGTCCTTGGATTCGCCCGCGGCGATGCCGATCAGTTCCGTGCCCTGGAACGAAAAACCCACCACCATCGCAACCCCGATCAGGGCCGCAAAACCGCCCGCGAACGGTGCATCGCCGACGGTCCAATTGGCCAGGCCGCCCGTTTCGCCGCCGCGGATGATGCCCAGCAGCATCATCACGCCCATGGCCACGAAACCCAGCACGGCAACCACTTTGATCAGCGCGAACCAGAATTCAGCTTCGCCGAAGCCGCGCGCCGACATGGCGTTCAGGCCAAAGGTAATCGCCAGGAACAAGGCGCTCCAGTAGAAGCCGGGCACATCGGGAAACCAGTACGCCATGACAAGCTGCGCCGCCACCAGGTCCACCGCCACGGTGACCGCCCAGTTGTACCAATAGTTCCAACCCAGCGCGAAGCCGAATCCGTCTTCGACATAGCGGGCGCCATAAGTGGAGAACGAGCCCGAAACCGGCATCGCCGCGGCCAATTCGCCCAGGCTGGTCATCAGGAAATAGACCATCACCCCGATCAGCACATAGCCCAGCAGCGCGCCGCCGGGCCCCGCCTTGGCAATGGTCGCCCCCGAGGCGACGAACAGGCCGGTTCCGATGGAACCGCCCACCGCGATCATGGTCAGGTGGCGCGCGGACAGCGTCCGGCGCAGCTCGGACGGTTGGCCCGCCTTCGCTGCGCGCGTGCCGCTTGCGCGGCGTTCATCGTGTTCCGATGGTGCCAAAATGCTCTTCCTTCACGTCGTGAAGGCATCCGCGCCACACGCTGCGGATGCCTTGGGATTACCGGGCAACGCGCGAGAATAGCGCAAACCGCCCCGCCGCGAAAAACGCCGGGGCATCGGGGACGGATCCCGCTACTGGAAAGCGGTTTCCATGAACGTGCGCAGTTTGCGCGAATGCAGCCGCTCGGGCGGCATGTCGCGCAACCGCTCCAACGCCCGGATACCGATCTCCAGGTGCTGGTTGACCTGACGGCGATAGAAAACGCTGGCCATGCCGGGCAGTTTCAGTTCGCCATGCAAGGGTTTGTCCGACACGCACAGCAACGTGCCGTAAGGCACGCGGAAACGGAACCCATTGGCGGCGATGGTGGCCGACTCCATATCCAGCGCGATCGCCCGCGACTGCGCAAAGCGTTCGACCAGTTCAACGTGGTCGCGCAGTTCCCAGTTGCGATTGTCGATGGTGGCGACCGTCCCGGTGCGCATGATGCGCTTCAAGTCCCACCCGGACAGCCCCGCCACTTCTTCCACCGCCTGCTCCAGCGCCACCTGCACCTCGGCCAGCGCCGGGACGGGCACCCAGGTGGGCAGGTCGGCGTCCAGGACGTGGTCCTCGCGCACATAGCCGTGCGCCAACACGTAGTCGCCCAGCCGCTGCGAATCGCGCAGACCGGCGCAATGGCCCAGCATCAGCCAGGCATGCGGGCGCAGCACGGCGATGTGGTCGGTGATGGTCTTGGCGTTGGACGGGCCCACCCCGATGTTCACCAGCGTGATGCCGGAATGGTCGCCGCGCACCAGGTGGTACGCAGGCATCTGCGGCAAGCGGGCGGCCTGCCCTTCGTCGCCCGGGCCGCTTTCCCCGCGGCGGGTGATGCGATTGCCGGGTTCGACCAGCATTTCGTAGTCTTCGTTGCCACTGGCCATCAGCGCCCGGGCGCGGGCGCAGAACTCGTCCACATAGAACTGGTAATTGGTGAACAGCACGAAATTCTGGAAATGCGCCGGCGCGGTCGACGTGTAGTGCTGCAGGCGGTGCAACGAATAGTCAACGCGCTGGGCGGTGAACGGCGCCAGAGGCTTGGGTTCGCCCTCCTTGCCACGCCAGGAGCCGTTGACGATGGCGTCGTCGGTCACGGCCAGGTCCGGCACATCGAACAGGTCGCGTAGGGGGCGCTTCAGGGCCTCCAGATGCTCGCCTTCGACATAAGCGCCTTCCGGAAACGCGAAATGCAACGGAATCGGGGAATCGGATTCGCCGACCTCCACCGCTACCCGGTGGTTCTGCAGCAGTTGGCCGACCTGCTCGATCAGGTAGTCGCGGAACAGTTCGGGTTGCGTGACGGTGGTCTGGTAGATGCCGGGCTCGGCCACATGACCATAGGACAGGCGCGTGTCGATCGGGTCGTAGGTTTCAACCGCGATGCGGATCGCCGGGTAATAGGCGCGGGCGCGTTCGCGGCCGTTGCCGCTACCGCTGCCATTCAAGACCTCGCGGAACGCGGCACGCAGGAAGGCCGTATTGCGCGCGTAGATTTCAGCCAGCCGGTCCACCGCCGCCTGCGCATCCAGGAAAGGTTCAAAGGGCATGGCGTCAGGCCGGTTCATCGACGACAAAGGGTGGACTGCATTCATCATTGAGCTTTACTCCGCTTTCTTGTCTGCCGATTATGCCCGAGCGCGCCGTCGATGAAGCGTCATATTCCGGCACGCCTGCGCGGCGCCACCGTCGCCAATGATATAGAAACAATATATCATTCCGTTTTTGCCCGTTTTTTGCCCCTCCCTTCGCGCGCCCTCATGCCATCGCTGCCCGGCCTTCGCCACGCCCCCTCGCCGCTGTTCGTGCGCTGGGCCGTGCTTGTCTGGCTGTCCGCCTGCCTGTTGCTGGCGCCCATGGGCAGCCTGCGGCATGCATTGACCCACCTGGGCGAGGCCCCGGGCGCCAGCCAGGACGACGCCCACGCGCATGAAAAGCTGGGGCACTGCGACCTTTGCCAATTGTGGGACGTGCTGGACGCCACGCTCCCATCGTCTTTCGCATGGATCGGCGGCCACGCTGCCCATGCGGCGCCTGTCGCCCCCCTGCCCGCTGGCACCAACGCCATCGGCGGCACCTGGTTCCAACCCCGCGCCCCGCCGGCCCAGGCCTGAAATCTGCCATCGCGCCGCCTTGCAGGCGGCCCTGATTTCATTTGCCGGCCTTGTCGCCGGCGCCCTGGATATCCACCATGAATTTCCCGACCGCCCGTGCCTCGGGCAGCGTGCCGCCGCGCGCTCGCGCCCTGCGCATTTTCGCCCTGCGCCCGCTTGCCTTGGCTTGCGCCTATGCCCTGCCGCTAGCCGTGCCCCTTGCGTTACCCGGTGCCGCGCGTGCACAGCGCGCCCCGGAAGCCACCACCTTGTCGCCCGTCGTCGTCACCGCCAACCCGCTGGGCAGCGACGCGCTGGCGTCGCCCTCGACCGTGCTCCAGGGCCAGGAACTGGACCTGCGGCGCGGCTCCAACCTGGGCGAAACCCTGAACGGACTGCCCGGCGTGTCCACCACCAGCTACGGCCCGATGGTGGGCCGGCCCATCATCCGCGGGCTGGACGGCGACCGCATCCGCTTGCTGAACAATGGCGTCGGCACCCTGGATGCCTCGTCGCTGTCGTTCGACCACGCCGTGCCGCAAGACCCGCTGTCGACCAACCGCGTCGAAATCCTGCGCGGACCCGCCGCGCTGCTGTATGGCGGCAACGCCATCGGGGGCGTGGTCAACACGCTGGACAATCGCATTCCTACCGAACCCGTCGACGGCATCCATGGAGAGGTGGGCGGCAGCTACGGCGGCGCCAACAACGACCGCAACGGCGCCATCCAGCTGGAAGGCGGCGACGGTACGTTCGCGATCCATGCCGACGCCTTCGGCCGCAAGACCGGCACGCTGCGCATCCCTGGCTATGCCCGCACCGCCACGCAGCGCGCCGCGGACGGCGCGGGCGCCGAACAGGCGCGCGATCGGCTGCCCAACAGCGATGGTGAGGCCAGCGGCGGCGCGCTGGGCATGTCCTGGACGGGCGAACATGGCTATGCCGGCCTGTCCTACAGCGGGTACGACGCCAACTACGGCTCGGTCGCCGAAGCCGACGTCCGCATCAAGATGCACCAGGAACGCTTCGGTTTCGCAAGCGAACTGCGCGACTTGAGCGGCGCGTTCCAGAGCATCAAGCTGAATTTCGCCTACACCGATTACCAGCACAAGGAAATCGAGGGCGGCGAAACCGGCACGGTGTTCAAGAACCGCGGCTACGAGGCCCGTATCGAGGCGCGGCACGCGGACATCGGTCCGCTACATGGCGTCGTGGGCTTGCAACTGGGCCAAACGCGGTTTTCAGCGCTGGGCGACGAAGCGCTGGTTCCCACCACCGACACGGATTCCGCCGCGATCTTCGCCCTGGAGGAATGGACGCTGAACGAGCGCCTGACGCTGTCTGCGGGCGCCCGCATGGACCACACGCGGCTACGCCCCAACGCAGGCGGCAATGACCGGTTCGACGACTCGACCCGCCGCAGCGTCACGGCCGGCAGTTTTTCGCTGGGCGGTGTCTACAAGCTGACCCCTCTGTGGTCCCTGGCGGCCAACGGCGCCTACACCGAACGCGCGCCCACCTTCTACGAGCTCTATGCCAACGGCCCCCACGCGGCCACCGGCCAGTACCTGGTCGGCGACCAGAACCTGGGCAAAGAGCGGGCGTGGTCAGGCGATCTGTCGCTGCGCTACAAGGACGGCAACGATCATGGCAGCGTCGGCGTGTTCTACAGCAGCTTCGCCAACTACCTGGCGGAAACGAACACCGGGCGCTACCGCAATGACGACGGCGGCATCGTGACGGCCGGGGACGACGGCGCCCTGCCCGAGGCCCGCTACCAGGGCGTCGCGGCGCGCCTGTACGGCCTTGAAGCCGAGAACGTGACCCGCATCCTGCAGCGGGACGGCCACGCGCTGGACTTGGGGCTGTCGGGCGACTACACCGTCTCGCGCAACCGCGACACAGGACGGTCCCTGCCCCGCATTCCGCCGCTGCGCCTGCGGGTGGCGCTGGATTACGGCTACGGTCCGTACAGCGCAGGCGTCAGTGTCTCGAAA
Source organism: Achromobacter sp. MYb9 (assembly GCF_002975275.1). Taxonomy (GTDB): domain Bacteria; phylum Pseudomonadota; class Gammaproteobacteria; order Burkholderiales; family Burkholderiaceae_B; genus Achromobacter. Next base: position 129,294 of record NZ_PCOQ01000012.1, read on the forward strand.
GCATTCGCGCAGCACGATCATCCGGCCAATGACACGGCGACGGCGGGCTACTACAGCCTGGATGCCAATGCCGGCTACCGCTTCAAGGCCACCGGCGTGCAGTGGCAAGCCTATGTGCGCGGCATCAACCTGACCAACCAAGACATCCGCTACGCGACCTCGGTGCTACGAGACGTCGCGCCTGAAGGCGGACGCGCGGTGATGGTGGGCTTGCGGGGCAGCTTCTAAGGGGTCAATTCGCGGCCGCCGTTACGTTCGCCCTTGGGGGTGGCGTAACGCCGGCCGCGGAATAATGCTGCATTGCACTACAAATGTAATGAAACTTTATTCCATTATAATTTGCGAGTATCCAAAGCGCCTGCGCGCCGGATGCCCCCTTTCCGCCGGCTTGCCCCCTATGGGCAAAGCCATGCCGCCCACTCCGATTTTTGAAGTGACGTAATGACTCCGCCCACGCGAAAAGTCCGAATTGCCAATTTCAGCATTCCTGTTTTCCTGTCAGCCCCGCTTCTGGCCCTGACCCTTTCCTGGATTCCCGGCGCCGCCCAGGCATCCCTCCCCTCCGAGCAAGCCCGCCCGACCTTAAGCGGCCTGCGCCTGGCGCAAGAGCCCACCGTTCCCACCCTGCGTGAACGCGTCGTGCAAGCCGGCCTGGACGCCATCGGCACGCCCTACAGCTGGGGCGGCGACGATGCCGAAGGTTTCGATTGCAGCGGGCTGGTGCTGTATGTGTTCCGCGAAATCGCGGGACTCGAACTTCCCCGCACGGCACGCGCGCAGCGCACCTCGGGCGAATCGGTATCGAACAAGAAAGAACTGCGTCCCGGCGACCTGGTGTTCTTCGCCACCCGCGGACGCGGCGTAACCTCGCACGTCGGCATCTACATCGGCCAGAACAAGTTCGTTCACGCGCCGCGCCGTGGCACCAAAGTGCGTATCGACGAGATGAAGAACCCCTACTGGACCAAGCGCTACGTCGGCGCGCGGCGCTACCTGGATACGACGCAAAGCCAGATGCTGGCCCAGGCTTCCCGCTAAATCCGGTTTCTGGCAAGTCCAGGCGGAAAAAAGGCGCCTGCCGGGGCGCCTTTCTGGGGAAAGTTGCAGAGCCTGCCGTGGGAGTTTCCCGCCGCAGGCGCTTTGTGCGTTCAGCCGCGGCCGACGAACGGCATGTTCGTTGCCATGATGGTCATGAACTGCACGTTGGCTTCCAGCGGCAGGCGCGCCATGGCGGCAACCGCCTGTGCCACGTGCGCCACATCCATGCGCGGTTCGACCTTGGTGCTGCCGTCCGCCTGCAGGATGCCGGCCGCCATGCGTTCGGTCATCTCGGTGGCCGCGTTGCCGATGTCGATCTGGCCGCAAGCAATACTGTAGGGCCGGCAATCCAGCGAAATCGACTTGGTCAGCCCGGTCACCGCATGCTTGGTCGCGGTGTACGCGATCGAGAACGGGCGCGGGGCGTGCGATGAAATCGACCCGTTATTGATGATGCGCCCGCCTTGCGGCGTTTGCGCCTTCATGATGCGGATGGCGGCCTGCGCGCACAGAAACATGCCGGTCAGGTTGGTGTCGACGACATCGCGCCACACCGACACCGGCAATTCTTCGATAGGCATCGCCGGCGCCCCACGGCCCGCATTGTTGAACAACACGTCCAGGCGGCCGTACTCGCGCTGCGCCGTGTCGAAGAGATCGCGCACGGCGTTTTCGTCGGTCACGTCGGTCGGCACCACCAGTGCCCTCACGCCGTCTTCGCCCGCCGCGGTGCGGGTGGCTTCCAGGGGCTCGCGACGGCGGCCGGCCAACACCACGCGATAACCCTGGGCCAGGAATTCCAGCGCCACGGCACGTCCAATTCCCGTGCCTGCGCCGGTCACCAGGGCCACGCGGGGCGGTTCGATCTCGTTCGAGTGCATCGGATTCTCCTTGTTATCAATCGGCGTGATGCTACCCGAATCAATCCCCCGATGCTGCAAGCAAAGTTAGCAGCCGCGACACACTTTTCCCTCCTGCCACGCAAGCAAAAGAAACCCGAATGCCGAGGCTCAAGCCAACGATTTCGCGTTGATCTGTCACAAGTGTTTATATAATTTATGGAAATTTGCTTATTACCCAAAGTCCAATAACATTCCTCGGAGCAGGCAACCATGACCTCACGGTCCCTTCCCCGCGCCCTTGCGCTTGGCGCATTGATCGCCACCCTCGGCACTGCGCAAGCCGCGCCTGACGGCAAACAGATCAGCACCCAGGGCGCCAATGGCGCACCCGCCTGTATCACCTGTCATGGCGCTCGCGGCGAAGGCAACCCCGCTGCGGGCTTTCCGCAATTGGCAGGCATCGGCGCCAAGTATCTGGCGGAGCAGCTGGAAGCCATGGCCAACGGATCGCGGGTCAGCCCCGTCATGGCCGCAACGGCCAAGGCGCTGGACCCCGCGCAGCAGCAAGCGGTGGCCAGCTACTACGCCAGCCTGCCCTCCCCGCTGAATGTGGATCGCCTGGCTGCCACGGCCATGCATCCGGTCAAGCCGGCCGACACCGGGGCGTGGCTTGCCACGCGCGGCGCGTGGGACAAGAACGTGCCCGCCTGTAATCAATGCCACGGCCCCGGCGGCATCGGCGTGGGCGACAACTTCCCCGCGCTGGCGGGCCAGCCCGCCGCCTACATCGCTGGCCAATTGCGCGCCTGGCGGCAAGGCCAACGCCCGCCCGGCCCACTGGGCCTGATGCCCGCCGTCGCCACCCGCCTGACGGACGCCGACATCGACGCCGTCTCCGCCTACTATGCCGGCCTGCCCAAAGCCGCCGACCTGCTTGCCTCGCAAGCCAACGCCGCCGAGGGAGCCAAGCAATGATCCACCTTCCGTTTAGCCGCCTGGGACTCACCGCCGCCTGTCTGGCGTTTTCGGCCGTCGCGCTTGCCGCCGATCCCCGCCCCGCCTTCACGCCGCCATCGGCGGCATCGCTGCCCGACACCGAGTTCGGCAAGATCGTGCGCCAGGGCGAACAGATCTTCCTGCACACGCCGAAGATGGCCGGCAAGTTCGTCGGCAACGATCTGAATTGCGCCAGTTGCCACCTGGACGCGGGCCGCCGTGCCGATTCGGCGCCCATGTGGGCGGCCTATGTGCTGTATCCCGCCTACCGGGCCAAGAACGAACACGTCAATACCTTGGCCGAGCGCCTGCAGGGCTGTTTCCGGTTCAGCATGAACGGCAAGGCGCCTGCCGCCGACGACCCCACGCTGACGGCGCTGCAAAGCTATATGTTCTGGCTGGCCAGCAAAGCGCCCACCGGCGTGGTGCTCGAGGGCCAGGGCTACCGCAAGCTGCCGGCGCCGGCGCAGAAGGCCGACTATGTGCGCGGCAGCGAAGTCTACGGCCAGTACTGCGCGGTGTGCCACGGCGCCGACGGGCAAGGCCAGAAGAACGGGAAACACTGGGTATTTCCGGCCCTGTGGGGCGCCGACTCGTTCAATTGGGGCGCGGGCATGCACCAGATCGGCAACGCCGCCGGATTCATCAAGGCCAATATGCCGCTGGGCCAGGCCGGCATGCTGAGCGACCAGGAAGCCTGGGACGTGGCGTATTTCATGAATGCGCATGAACGCCCGCAAGATCCGCGCTATGCCGGCTCCGTTGCGGCGACCCGGGCCAAGTACCACGATTCGGATGATTCCCTGTATGGCATCGAGGTCAACGGGCATTTGCTGGGCAGCGATTCCCCGCCGCCAGGTGGCAAGCTGATCCAGGCCGCGGCCAAGCCCGCCGGCTGATCGCCCGGCGCGGCGGCAATCCGCCGCATCGGCGCCACGGAATCGCCCAGGCGCGGTAGCGGGTTTCCCCCTGCCGCGCCGCGCGATTTGCTAGACTTCCGGTCTTAGCCTCACACGCCAGCCATATTCATGCACGCCAACTCCGGAAACGTCTTCATGGTCGTCGCGCCCAGCGGCGCGGGCAAGTCCAGCCTGGTCAAGGCCTTGCTCCAGCAAGACCCTTCCATCGAACTCTCCATTTCCTGCACCACCCGCGCGCCCCGTCCGGGTGAAGAGGACGGTCGTGAATACCGCTTCGTGACGCCCGATGATTTCAAGCGCATGCGCGAAGAGCAGAACCTGCTGGAATGGGCGGAAGTCCACGGCAATTTCTACGGCACGCCGCGCGACCGCATCGACGCGGCCACGCGCGAAGGCCGGGACGTCCTGCTGGAAATCGATTGGCAAGGCGCCCGCCAGGTCAAGCAGCGTTTCCCGGGCGCAATCGGCATTTTCGTGCTGCCGCCGTCGATCGAAGAGCTTGAAAGCCGGCTCAAGGCGCGAGGCCAGGATGCGCCGCAGGTGATTGCGCGCCGTCTCATGGCCGCAGGCGGCGAAATCGCCCACGCGCCCGAATGCGAATATGTTATTATTAATCAAGAATTTAGCGTAGCCTTGTCGGAACTGATACAAATCGTCAGTGCCGCGCGGCTGCGCTTTTCGTCTCAGGCCGCCCGCCACGCCCAGTTGTTCTCGCAACTTGGCATCCCGGCCGAACACTGAGCCGAACGCATTCTCCCTATCATCCATCAGCACCAGGTGTCCTAATGGCTCGCATTACCGTCGAAGACTGTCTGAATCAAATCCCCAATCGCTTCAAGCTCACGCTGGCTGCAACGTACCGCGCTCGCGAATTGGCGCAAGGCCATGCCCCGCGCCTGGACAGCAAAGACAAGCCCACGGTCACTGCACTGCGCGAAATCGCGGGCGGCCTAACCGGCGTGGAAATGCTGCGTAAAGTTCCCACCTGATACTCTCCGGGGGGCGGCAAGCATGGCTTTTCCCGGGCTGAAGTACGCTTCATCTGGTCTGCTTGCCGCACTACGTGCCGGCTCCCGTCTTGGGCGCCGCACGGGCAAGAAAGACAAAAAACTCGCTACGCCACCGTCCGTCGCCGCACAAGAAGCGGCGGACGCCACCGCCTCGCCGGTGGCTTCGCTGGCACCGCTGACCGAAATCATCGGCAGCTACCTCGACAAGAAAGATGTAGAGCGCGTGCGCGAAGCCTATCGCTTCGCGGACCAGGCGCATCTGGGCCAGTTCCGCGCCAGCGGCTCGCCCTACATCTCGCATCCCATCGCCGTCACGGAAATCTGCGCAGGCTGGAAGCTCGACGTCAACGCGTTGTCGGCCGCCCTGCTGCACGATGTGATGGAAGATCAGGGCATCGCCAAGCACGAGCTTGCCGAGAAATTCGGCCCTGAAGTCGCCGAACTGGTCGACGGGCTGTCCAAGCTTGACCGCCTGGACTTCGCCACCAAGGCCGAACAGCAAGCCGAGAGCTTCCGCAAGATGCTGCTGGCGATGGCGCGCGATGTGCGCGTCATCCTCATCAAGCTGGCCGACCGCCTGCACAACATGCGCACGCTGGACGCGGTCAATCCGGAAAAGCGCCGGCGCATCGCCCGCGAAACGCTGGACATCTATGCGCCCATCGCCCATCGCCTGGGCTTGAACCTGCTGTTCCGCGAACTGCAGGACTTGTGTTTCGCGGCCATGTACCCGAACCGCTACCAGGTGCTGTACAAGGCCGTGCTGGCGGCGCGTGGCAACCGCCGCGAAGTCATCACGAAGATCGCCGATTCGGTACGGGCTTCGCTGCCCGCCGCCGGCATCGAAGCGGAAGTGACTGGCCGCGAGAAAACGCTTTATGGCATCTATCGCAAGATGGTCGACCAGAAAAAGTCGTTTTCCGACGTGCTGGACATCTACGGTTTCCGCGTCATCGTCCATACACTGCCCGAGTGCTATCTGTCGCTGGGCACGCTGCATCAGCTGTATCGCCCGGTGCCCGGCAAGTTCAAGGACTACATCGCCATTCCCAAGGTGAACGGCTACCAGTCCCTGCACACGACGCTGGTGGGTCCGTACGGCACGCCGGTGGAATTTCAGTTCCGCACGCGCGACATGCATCATGTGGCCGAGGAAGGCGTGGCGTCGCACTGGCTCTACAAGGGCGCCGACCTGACCCTGAACGACCTGCAAAAGCGCACGCACCAGTGGCTGCAGTCGCTACTGGACATCCAGAGCCAGACCGGCGATTCCGGCGAGTTCCTGGAACACGTCAAGGTCGACCTGTTCCCCGACGCCGTTTACGTCTTCACCCCGCGCGGCAAGATCATTTCCCTGCCCCGCGGCGCCACGCCCGTCGACTTCGCCTACGCGATCCATACCGATATCGGCAACCAGGCGGTGGCCGCCAAGGTCAACGGCGAGTTCGTGCCGTTGCGCACTGAACTCAATAGCGGCGACACGGTGGAAATCGTGACGTCGCCGGCATCGCGCCCCAATGCGCAATGGCTCAACTACGTGCGCACGGGCCGCGCGCGCTCCGAAATCCGCCACTACCTTCGCACCGTGAAGTACGAAGAATCGGTGGCGTTCGGCGAGCGCCTGCTCAGCCAGGCGCTGCAAGAGCTGCACATGCCGATGCCCGCCACCGACGACCCGGCCTGGCAGAAGCTGGCGCGCAGCACCGGGGCCAGTTCGCGCGAAGAGATCCTGGCCGACATCGGCCTGGGCAAGCGCCTGGCCGCCGTGGTCGCGCGCCGATTCGCGCCCGAGCACCAATTGGTGGCCACCACTGCCGCCGCGGTGGACGAACTGACGTCGGCCCGCAGCGCCCCCATCCTGATCCAGGGCAACGAGGGCCAGGCCGTGCAGTTGGCGCCGTGCTGCGGCCCGCTACCCGGCGACCCGATCGTGGCTGGCATGCGCATGGGCCATGGGCTGGTGGTGCATACCGCCGACTGCCCCGTGGCCACGCGCCAGCGCTTGCGCGAACCCGAACGCTGGATCAATGTGGGCTGGGACGCACACACCGCCAAGCACCTGGCCACGCGCCTGGACATCGTCACCCGCAATGAGCGCGGCGTGCTGGGACGCCTGGCGGCGGAAGTCACGGCTGCCGACGCGAACATCATGCACGTCACGATGCACGACGACGCGGTGTCCACGGTGTCTTTGCACCTGACCATCCAGGTCGACAGCCGCAAGCATCTGGCGCAAGTCATCCGCGCCATTCGGCACGTGCCGCAAGTGCAGAAGATCGTCCGAGTGAAGGGCTGACCTTTTGCCCTGGCGAAAAAAAGCCGGCGCTTGGCGCCGGCTTTTTCATTTCCCGCCTCCGTTCACGCCACGTGTTGCAGGAAATCCTTCAGACGTTGGCTGGGCGGATTGCTAAGCAGTTCGGCGGGCGGGCCGTCGTGCGCGATCTTGCCCGCGTCGATGAAGATCAAGCGGCTGCCCACCTTGCGCGCGAATTCCATCTCGTGGGTGACGACCACCATCGTCATGCCCTCTTCCGCCAGGTCGCGCATCACCTTCAGCACTTCGTGGCGAAGTTCGGGATCCAGCGCGGACGTGGGCTCGTCGAACAGCATCAGCTTGGGCTTGATCGCCAGCGCGCGGGCAATCGCCACCCGTTGCTGCTGGCCGCCGGAAAGCTCCGACGGATAGTGGTTCATGCGTTCGCTGAGCCCGACCTTGTGCAGCAAGCCCTGGGCGAGTTCGCGCGCTTCACCGCGGTCTTGCCCACGCGTATGCACCGGCCCGAACATGACGTTCTCAAGCGCGGTCATCTGCGGGAACAGATTGAATTGCTGGAACACCATGCCGGCTTCGCGGCGGATTTCGCGCACCTGCGCGGCGTCGCCCTTCACGCTTAGCCCATCGACGAGCAAGTCGCCGCCGTTGATCGTTTCAAGCACGTTGATGCAACGCAGGAACGTGGATTTTCCCGAGCCCGACGGCCCGACCACCACCACGACCTCGCCCGCGTCGATGTTCAGCGAAATGCCGTTCAGCACCATGGACTCGCCGAAGTTCTTGGTGACGTTATGGAATTCAACCATGCTCATAGTATGCGCATCCTTCTTTCCACCAGGTGCAGGCCCAGCGCCATCAAGCCGGTCAGGATCAGGTAGACGATCGCGACGGCCGACCAGATTTCAACGGCGCGGAAGTTGCTGGCCATGATCTCCTGGCCTTGCCGCGTCAGTTCAGCAACCCCGATCACGATGAACAGCGAGGAATCCTTCAAGCTGATGATGCACTGATTGCCCAGCGGCGGGATCATGCGGCGAAATGCCACCGGCCCGATGATATGGAACAGGATCTTGTGAAACGGCAGACCCATTGCCTGGCCCGCTTCCTTCAGCCCCTTGTGCACCGACAGCAGCGCGCCGCGGACGATTTCGGAAATGTAGGCGCCGGAATTGATGATGAGCGTGACGATGGCCGCCCACTCGGCATCCACGCGAAGATTGGCCAGCAGCGGCAAGGCGAAGTAGATGAACATCACCTGCACGACGATCGGCGTACCGCGGATGACCGCCACATATACCTGCGCGATGGCCGACAGGATCGGATGCCCGTATGCCCGCGTCACGCCCGATAGCGCGCCCAGCAGGAAACCGCCGACCAAGCCCCAGAACGTGATCTTGACGGTCATCAGCGTACCCTCAAGCAGGTTGGGTAGCGCGGCTTGAATTACACCCCAGTCAAACTCCACGATATTCCCCCTATGGCGCCATCTTGCGCCGCATCATGGTGGGACCGCCGGGCGGCGGAAACGGCTCGGGGCCGTCCGCCGGAGCGCGGCGTTCCGGTTGGAACGTCCGGCGCCCTTACTGGCGGGCGGCCCCGAATGCAAAGCGTATGCGCATCGATTACGGCTTTTTACCGAACCACTTTTCGTAGATGGCATCGTACTGGCCGTTGGCCTTCAGGGTGGCCAGCGCCTTGTTCACTTGCGGGACCAGTTCGCTGCCCTTGGGGAAGGCGATGCCGTAGAAGTCGCCGCTCTTGACCGAACCCACCACCTTCACACGGCCCTTGCCGGCCGTATTGGCGTAGTACTGGACGTTTGGCGTGTCGTGCACGGCGGCATCCACGCGGCCCGTGGCCAGTTCAAGATAGGCGTTATCGATGTTGGGGAACAGCTTGAGCTTGGCGTCCGGCACCTGCGCCTTCAGGAAGTCCACCGTGGCGGTGCCCGTCTTGACGGCGACGGTCTTGCCAGACAGCGACTTGGCGTCCTTGATGTCGGTGTTCTTGTCGCCGACCAGAATGGCCAGGCCGCTTTCGTAGTACGGGTCCGAGAAATCGATGACCTTCTTGCGGTCATCGCGGATCGTGATGCCCGCCAGCGCGGCGTCGATGTTCTTCGTTTGCAGGCCGGGAATAATGCCGTTGAAGTCCATCGGCTGCAGCTTGTACTTCAGGTTGAGTTCCTTGGCGACGGCCGCCCAGAGATCAATGTCGAAACCCACATAGGTATTACCCTGCTTGAATTCGAACGGCACGAAAGCGGTATCGGTGGCCACCACCAATTCCTTGCCTTGGGCCTGGGCGCCGGAGACGGCGCCGAACATGGCCACGGACAGGCCGACCAAGGCGGCGGCGACTTTACGTTTGATCATGAAACTCTCCTCTTGGGGACCGTCGGCACCCCGGGGTTGTTGTAGGGGCATGATTCCTGGCTACGCCGGGGTCTCCGGTGCAACGTATTGGGGATCTTAACGCATCCGTCCCCACCGGACAGAGCTTAGAAAAATTACAATCCCCATGACACCCGGAGAATCCCCATGCCCTACAAATATGTACGCATTGCCGGAAATCGGCGTCAGGTTGGACAGGCGCTGGGCAAGCTGGCCCGTCCCCTCATGTCGGTATATTTGAACCAAAGCAGCACCTGGGAAGCCCTGCGGCCCTGGCGCGGGCACGCCTATGTGACCGAACTTGGACAACAGGCGCGCGCGGCGCTGCCGGCGCTTTGGGAAGAACTTGAAGGGCTGGCGGACGGCCTGCGCATGCCGGTCGAAGACGTGCTGCTCTGGAATTGCCGCGGCGACCTGCTCCACAGCACCGGGGACGGCTGCACCTCGGTCGCCCTGAAGGCTGCCGACGGTTCACGCTGGATCGGCCATAACGAAGACGGCGACCCCTATCTGTACGGCCGCTGCCATCTGGTGGATGTCGCGCTGGACGACGCGCCCGGTTATCTCAGCTTCTACTACCCTGGCTCGTTGCCCGGACATACTTTCGGGGCCAACCGGGCCGGTCTGGTGCAGACCATCAACAACCTGCGCACCCGCCAGCGGCATGCCGGCGTGCCGCGCATGTTGCTCGCGCGGGCCGTGCTGGATTGCACGACGCTGGAGCAGGCGACAACCCTGCTTCGCGACCTGCCGCGTGCCGGCGGCTTCCACCATACGTTGGGCAGCGCCACGGACCCGCGCCTGATCAGCGTCGAGGCCACGCCTGGCGGAGTGTCCATCCTGGATGTCGGCACGCGCTACGGACACGCCAACCATATGGTCCACCGCGAAACCCGGGGTCAGCCCCAGGTCGTCACCGAATCATCGCGCGAACGCCAAAACCGCATCGAAGGGATCGTGGACGGCTGGTCGCCCGACACCGGCGGCGCCGACGTGCTGGCCGCCCTGCATGACACGCTGGGCGCGCTGCCCATCCTGCGCACGGATGCCAGGGACCCGGACGGCGAGAACACGCTTGCCACCGCGGTATTTGAAATTCGGGACGACGACGTCGCGCTGCGGGTCTATGACCGCCGGGACAAGGCGGATATCGCATTGGACGTGATGTCCGATCCCGACTGAGCGGGACCGGACATCGGGGCCCGCCTTACGGCGCGCCGTAACCGCCGCCGCCCGGCGTTTCCACGACGAACACATCGCCTGGATGCAGCTGGGCGCTGTCTTGCGGACCAAGCTCCTCGATGGAGCCGTCAACCCGTTCGACCGTATTGCGCCCCATCGCCCCCGGCTGCCCGCCCGCCAGACCGAACGGTGCGAACCGCCGGTTATTGGACAGGATGGCCGCCGTCATGTCTTCCAGGAAGCGGATGCGGCGCACGCCGCCTTCGCCGCCCGGGTAGCGGCCCGCACCGCCTGAGCCCTTGCGGATCTCGTAGGATTCCAGCCGCACGGGGAAACGGAACTCCAGCACTTCGGGATCCGTCAGGCGCGAATTGGTCATGTGCGCCTGCACCACGGACGTGCCCGCGAAGCCCTCGTCGTGCGGGCCCGCGGCATCGATGCGCACCGGCCCGGCGCCGGTGCCGCCCGAGATGGTCTCGTAGTACTGATGGCGGGCATTGCCGAACGTGAAGTTGTTCATCGTGCCCTGGCTGGCTGCCAGCACGCCCAGCGCGCCGTACAGCGCGTTGACGATGCACATGGAGGTCTCGACGTTGCCCGCCACCACCGAGGCCGGCGGATTCGGGCGCAGCATCGAACCTTCCGGCACGATGATCGACAGTGGCACGAGGCAGCCATCGTTCAACGGGATATCGTCGTTGACCAGGGTGCGGAACACATACAACACCGCCGCCACGGCGATCGCGCCCGGCGCATTGAAGTTGTTGTCCAACTGCGCCGACGTGCCGGTGAAGTCCACCACCGCGGTGCGCGCAGCGGTATCCACCTTCACGGCCACGCGGATGACCGCGCCGTTGTCCAGCGGGTATTCGTAGCTGCCGTCCTTCAGCACCGAAATCACGCGGCGCACCGCCTCTTCGGCGTTGTCCTGCACGTGACCCATATAGGCGCGCACGACATCCAGGCCGAAATGGTCGCACATGCGCAGCAGCTCCTGCACGCCCTTTTCATTGGCCGCGATCTGCGCATGCATGTCGGCGATGTTCTGGTCCGGATTGCGCGCGGGCCAGCGGCCGGAACCCAGGATGTCGCGGGCGGCCTGTTCACGGAACTCGCCGTTCTTCACCAATTGGAAGTTGGTGAACAACACGCCCTCGTCTTCCACCGTCTTGGAGTCTGGCGGCATCGAGCCCGGCGTGGTGCCGCCGATGTCGGCGTGGTGGCCACGCGACCCGACATAGAACAGAATCTGGCGTCCGTCGTGATCAAACACCGGCGTGATGACCGTGACGTCGGGCAAGTGCGTGCCGCCATGGTAGGGGTCATTCACCACATACGCGTCGCCCGGCATCATGCGGCCCGCATTCGCGTTCATGACCGTGCGCACGGATTCGCCCATCGACCCCAGGTGCACGGGCATGTGGGGTGCATTGGCGATCAGGCGGGCCTGCGCGTCGAAAATGGCGCAGGAGAAATCCAGGCGTTCCTTGATGTTGACCGAATACGCGGTGTTCTGCAGCCGATAGCCCATCTGCTCGGCGATCGACATGAACAGGTTGTTGAATACTTCGAGCATGACCGGGTCGGCCTGCGTGCCAACCACGCGGCGTTCCTGGCGGACTTCCTCGCGACGGATCACGAAGTGGTCCTGCAACGTCAATTCCGCCTGCCAGCCGGGTTCGACCACCGTGGTCTGGTTGGGCTCGGAGATGATGGCGGGGCCCGCCACCACGTCGCCGCCCGCCATGTCTTCGCGGACATACAGGGGCGTGTCGCGCCAGGCGCCCGCACTGTACATGCCGACCACGCGGCGCGGCGCCAGCGCGCCCTCGCGCGTGCGCGACACGGCCGCTTCGCCAACGCGTTCGCCGCCACCCGTGGCTTCCACCGAAATGGTCTCGACCACCAGTTCGCGGTTCGGCATCAGGAAGGAATAGCGCTGCCGGTACGCCGCTTCAAAATCGCTGCGCGCCTGATCCAGGTCCGAAAACGCCACTTCCAATGCCGTGTCGGTGCCGCGGTACTTCAGGTGCAGGCGGCGCTGCACGCTGATGTCGCCCTCCGGCACGTGCTGGCGGCGCAACTCGCCCACCGCTTGCGAGGCCAGCTCATCCAGCTCGTCTTTCACCTGGCCCATCAGACTGGCGTCCAACACTTTTTCGACGGTCTTCTGGCGCATGTCCGTCTGATCGGCCAGCCCCATGCCGTAGGCCGACAGCACGCCGCCCAGCGGGTGTGCGAAGACCGTCGTCATGCCCAGGGCATCGGCCACCAGGCAGGCATGCTGGCCGCCAGCGCCGCCGAATACGGTCAGCGCATATTCCGTCACGTCGTGGCCGCGCTGCACTGAAATGCGCTTGATGGCTTCCGCCATGTTGCCCACGGCGATTTCGAGAAAGCCCTCGGCCAGTTGCTCTGGCGTCATCTCTCGACCCGTCGCCGCGCGCACCTCGTCCGACATGGCGGTGAAGCGGTCCACCACGGCGTCGCGGTCCAGCGCTTCATTGGCGTCGGGACCGAAAACCTTGGGAAAGAAGTCGGGCTGGATCTTGCCCAGCAGCACGTTGCAGTCCGTCACGGCCAGCGGGCCGCCCCGGCGATAGCAGGCAGGCCCGGGGTTGGCGCCAGCCGAATCGGGGCCGACGCGCAAACGCGCACCGTCGAAATGCAGGATCGAGCCGCCGCCCGCCGCCACCGTGTGGATGCTCATCATCGGAGCGCGCATGCGCACGCCCGCGACCTGCGTTTCGAATTCCCGCTCGAACTCGCCGGCATAGTGGGACACGTCGGTCGAGGTGCCGCCCATGTCGAAGCCGATCACTTTCGGGAAACCGGCGATTTCGCTGGTGCGCACCATGCCGACGATGCCGCCGGCCGGCCCGGACAGGATGGCGTCCTTGCCGCGGAAGCGGTGCGCGTCGGTCAGGCCGCCGCTGGATTGCATGAACATCAGGCGGATGCCCGGCAATTCGCCGGCCACCTGGTCCACGTAGCGCTTCAAGATCGGCGACAGGTAGGCGTCCACCACCGTGGTGTCGCCGCGCGACACGAACTTGATCAGCGGGCTGACCTCGTGCGAAGCCGATACCTGCGTGAACCCGATCTCGCTCGCGATGCGAGCGGCACGCTGCTCGTGCCCGGTGGCGTGCCAGGCGTGCATGAAGACGATGGCAACGGCGCGAATGCCGCTATCGAAGGCGGCTTGCATGCTTTGGCGCAGGCCTGCTTCGTCAAGGTCGCGAATGACCTCGCCGTCCGCCGCCACGCGCTCGTCGGCCTCGACGACCGACTCGTACAGCATTTCGGGCAGCATGACGTTGCGGTCGAACAGCCGCGGCCGGTTCTGGTAGGCAATGCGAAGACCATCGCGGAAGCCGCGCGTCGTCACCAGCAAGGTGCGCTCGCCTTTGCGTTCCAGCAAGGCGTTGGTCGCAACGGTGGTACCCATCTTCACGCAGTCGACCTGCTCGACAGGCACCGGCTGCCCGGGCGCCACGCCCAGCAGCTTGCGGATGCCCGCGACCGCCGCGTCACGATACTGCTCGGGATTCTCCGACAGCATCTTCGCGGTGGTGGTGGTGCCATCGGGGCGCCGCGCCACGATGTCGGTAAAGGTGCCCCCACGATCAATCCAGAATTGCCACTTCTTCATACATGTCCTTGAAAACGAACGGCCGCGGCGCGTAAGCCGCGGTCGGAGTGCAGGTGACGGGGCGTGCCCGAAAGGGAATCAGAGAGAGGTTGCCGCCCGGGCCGCCTGGTCGTACAGGCCGGACAACGCGCGCAGCGTGTGCGCCAGCTGCCGGCTGAATTCCAGCCCGCCCCCGCCCGGCGCATCGAGGCCGGCGGTCAGGCATTGTTCGCGGATCTCGCCGTAGCGCTTGATGATCGCCGCGCCTTCCGGCGTGACGCTATAGAACACTTCCTTGCTGCTGCGCTGGCCTTGCACCACGCCAAGGCGATCCAGCTTCTTCAGCGCGTAGCTGACGATATGCGTGTCTTCGACATTGAGCGTGAAGCAGATGTCGGCCAGCTTCTTGGGACGCTGCCGGTGGTAGACATGGTGAAAGACCATGACGTCCGTGGGCGTCAGTTCCGGCAGGCCGGCCGCCGCCATGCAGCGCACCGTCCACCGGTCGAAGGCGTGGCTGGCGATCATCAGCCCGAACTCGACTTCGGACAGATCGGGCGCGCTGCCGTCGGCAAGATGGGACGACGACGCGATCAGAGAAGAGCTCATGGAAGGCGCTAGCCAAGTTGATCTGATCGAAATACTAATAATTTATGGATAGTTCATCCATAAAAAATAACCATCAGACGACAGGAAACCCCCATTTCGAGGGAAATCCCCTAGCGTTTTACCCAGCAAATTCGGGAATTCAGGGGGCAGACCAGCCCATTGGCAGGTTGGCTCGGATCAGCCAGCCCGCAATCGAAATACGGGGCGCGATGTCGGGCATGGCGTCCCCCGGGCCGAACCAGCGGGCATCGGCGATCTCGTCTTCTTGCACCCGGATATCGCCCGACACGTAGTCGGCCGTGAAGGCGACCATCAGCGAATGCGGGAACGGCCAGGGCTGGCTGCCGAAATACTGCAGGTTGCCGACCTTCAGGCCGACTTCTTCGAAGACCTCGCGGTGCACGGTCTGTTCGATGCTCTCGCCCGGTTCGACGAACCCGGCCAAGGCGGTGTAGCGGGACGTGGCCGTGGTGGTGTGGCGCGCCAGCAGGATGCTGTCGCCCTTGCGGATCAGCACCATCATCGCAGGCGAAATGCGCGGATACGCCGAGAAACCGCAGGACGGGCAGCGAAGGCAGAATTCGTGCGCGACCCGTTCGGCTGGCGTGCCGCAGACACCACAGAACCGGTGCGTGCGCGCCCATTCCGCGATCTGGTAGGCCCGGCCCGCCAGCGCCATGCGTTCGTCGTCCAGCACCCCGAACAAGGAACGCAGCTTCTTGAAGGCGTAGCCCTCGGGCGCTTCCAGCCCCGGGTCCACATGAATCGTGCGGTACGGCGATGCGGGCGTGATCCAGACTGGCTGCAAGGCGGCGGGCGCCAGGCCGATGCGCTCACACAGCGCCATATCCGGCAGCACGCTGGACGTTTCTTGAACCAGCAATTCATCACGGCGAAATACGAAATTCACACGGGCCTCTGCACTACGTTTTCGATCTTGCAATCTTAGAAGAAAAACGGGTCCCTGGATGCGTGGCGACGCCGCGACGCAAAAAGATTCAACCTTCAACGATAGCGGGTCCGTCAGCCTAGGATTAACCCGTAAAACCCCTTTTTTTGTGCGCGATGTTGCCCCGCAGCACCCTAGAATGGCACGGCTTTCAAGCCGCGCCACAACGGCGCGGCCATCTCTTTCGCAATGCCTATCGGGCACAACCCGTCTTCATCATTCGCAAAGAAGGACCACTCATGTACAAGAAAATCTCGCTGCTGGCTGGCAGCATCATCCTGGCGTTCAGCGCGGGCGCACAGGCGCAAACGAAGTGGGACCTGCCCAGCGCCTACCCGGCCAGCAACTTCCACGTGGAAAACCTGACGACGTTCATCAAGGACGTCGACACCCTGTCGCAAGGCAAGCTGAAGATCCAGCTGCACAACAACGCGTCGCTGTACAAGGCCCCAGAAATCAAGCGCGCCGTGCAAGGCAACCAGGCGCAAATCGGCGAAATCCTGCTGACCAACTTCGCCAACGAAGACCCGATCTACGAACTGGACGGCCTGCCCTTCCTGGCCACCGGCTATGACGCGTCGTTCAAGCTGTACCAGGCGCAGAAACCGTTCCTGGAAAAAAAGCTGGCTTCTCAGGGCATGACCCTGCTGTACGCCGTGGCATGGCCGCCCCAGGGCATCTTCGCCAACCGCGACATCAAGCAGATCAACGACATGAAGGGCCTGAAGTGGCGCGCATACAGCCCGGTCACGGCCAAGATCGCCGAACTGGTTGGCGCGCAACCGGTCACGGTGCAACAAGCTGAACTGGCGCAGGCGCTGGCCACCGGCGTGATCGATTCGTACATGTCGTCGGCATCCACCGGCTACGACACCAAGACCTACGAATACATCAAGAAGTTCTACGACACGCAAGCCTGGCTGCCCAAGAACGCCATCATCGTGAACAAGAAGGCTTTCGACGCGCTGGATCCGGCCACGCAGGATGCCTTGAAGAAGGCCGCCGCCCAAGCCGAAGAACGCGGCTGGAAGCTGTCGCAGGAAAAGAACAAGTGGTATCAGGCGGAACTGGCCAAGAACGGCATGGAAACCATCAAGCCCACGGTCGAGCTGAAGGAAGGCCTGTCGGTGATCGGCAAACGCATGCTGGATGACTGGCTGAAGAAGGCAGGCGCCGACGGCCAAGCCATGATCGACGCCTACAAGAAGCAGTGATAGTTCCATGCGCCGCTTTCTAGATGGTCTTTACGGCGCGGCCGGCCTGTTGGCCGGCTTGTGCACAATCGGCGTGCTGGTGTCGGTGCTGGCGGCGATCATCGCCCGCCAGCTCAGCTTCAATATCCCGGGCACCGACGCCTACGCCGGCTACTTCATGGCCGCGGCGGGTTTCCTGGCACTGGCCAGCACGTTCAAGCACGGCGAACACATCCGCGTGACGCTGCTGTTGAATTCGCTGGCCCCCGCCCCCAGCCGCCGCCTGGATATTTTCGCGCTGGTCGTCGGTTGCCTGCTGGCCGCCGCCTTCGCGTTCTTCAGCGTCAAGTTGACCTACGACTCCTGGCAGTTCCAAGACATCTCCACGTCCAACGACGCCACCCCGCTCTGGATCCCGCAGATCTCCATGGCGGTGGGCACGATCCTGTTCCTGGTCGCCCTTCTTGACGAGCTGGTCCGCCGTACACGCGGCCTGCCCGCCGCTTCTTCGCAGCAAACCCATGAATGAACTTCTTGTCATTACCCTATTGGTCGTCTCGATCTTCGTGCTGTTGGGCTGCGGGGTCTGGGTCGGCCTGACGCTGGCGGGCACGGCCTGGATCGGGATGGAGATCTTTTCCAGCCGGCCGGCGGGCGACGCCATGGCTGTCACCATCTGGGGCGCTTCGTCCAGCTGGACGCTGACCGCCCTGCCGCTGTTCTTGTGGATGGGGGAAATCCTGTTCCGCACCCGACTGTCCGAGGATCTGTTCAAGGGCCTGGCCCCGTGGTTGAACCGGTTGCCCGGCCGGCTGCTGCACACGAACGTGATCGGTTGCGCCATCTTCGCCGCCGTGTCGGGATCATCGGCCGCCACCTGCGCCACCGTCGGCAAGATGACGATTCCCGAACTGACCCGCCGCGGCTACCCGGAAGACAAGATCCTGGGCACGCTGTCCGGCGCCGGCACATTGGGCCTGCTGATCCCGCCGTCCATCATCATGATCGTCTACGGCGTGGCGGCGGACGTCTCCATCGCCAAGCTGTTCATCGCCGGCATCTTTCCGGGCGCCATGCTGGCCCTGCTGTTCATGGGCTACATCGCCTGGTGGGCGATCCGCAACCCCGACCAAGTCCCCGCGGCCGACCCGGGCCTGACGTTCATGCAGAAACTGTCGCGGTCGCGCCACCTCATCCCCGTGATGCTGCTGATCGGCGCGGTGCTGGGTTCGATCTACTCCGGCATCGCCACGGCCACGGAAGCGGCCGCGGTAGGCGTCGTGGGCGCGTTGATCCTGTCTGGGCTGCAGGGCTCGCTGACGCGCGCCACGTTCAAGCAATCGCTACTGGGCGCCACGCGCCTGTACTGCATGATCGCGCTGATCCTGGCGGGCGCGCAGTTTCTGACCCTGGCCATGGGCTACATCGGCCTGCCGCGCGCACTGGCGGAATGGATTGGCGGATTGGGCCTGTCGCAATTCGGCCTGATCATGGCGTTGATGGTGTTCTTCGTCGTGCTCGGCTGCTTCCTGGACGGCATTTCGATCGTGGTGCTGACCATGGGCGTGCTGCTGCCGACGGTGCAAGCCGCCGGAATCGACCTGATCTGGTTCGGCATCTTCATCGTTTTCGTGGTGGAAATGGCACAGATCACGCCGCCGGTGGGCTTCAACCTGTTCGTGCTGTCGGGCATGAGCGGGCGGGAACTGCCTTACATCGCCCGCGCCTCGCTGCCGATGTTCTTCCTGATGATCCTGGCGGTCCTGCTGCTCTATGCCATCCCTGGCATCGCGACGTGGCTGCCACTGCACATGACCTTGTAAATCGTCATGGCTCTGCTGAAACCCCGTTCTTCGAACGGGGTTTTTTTTGGGGACGATCCGGCGATGGTTCCCCGCGCCTCCTGTTTTCGAATTCTGTAAACCAGGGAAAACGCCGAAAAAAAAGTGGCCCTATACAACCGGTAACTTTTTTAGAATCCCCTGGCGCTTACACGTTGCACCAATGTGGCGCAGTCATACCTTTCGGGCCAACGCTCCGGACCCGCGCTTACTCAAAGCGTCGGTGCCGCGGCCCGGCGTCAGACGATCCGCCCGGCGCAACACACCCGGCCACAAGCCCGGTGCAATCAAAAACAGCTACACAGGAGGAGTCCTCAGTGAAACGCATCACCCTATCCCTCGCCCTCGCGGGCCTTGGCCTGGCCGCCGGCTCGGCTTCGGCTGAAACCAGCGTCACCCTGTACGGCATCGCCGACGTCAGCATCCGCTACCTGAACACCAGCGCCGGCAGCGTTGGCCAGGAAGGCAGCCGCGTCTCGATGGAGAACGGCGCCATTTCGAACAGCCGCTGGGGCCTGCGTGGCTCGGAAGACCTGGGCAACGGCAACCGTGCCTTCTTCCGCCTGGAAAACGGCTTCAACCTGCAGAACGGCAATTCGTCGGCGTCCGGCAAGACGTTCGGCCGCCTGGCCTACGTGGGCCTTGATGGCGGCAGCATCGGCCAATTGACCCTGGGTCTGCAAAACACCCCGATGCACGATCTGCTGGCCGACTACTTCGACCCGCTGACCATCGGCAACTACGACCAGAACGCCTGGATGCCCGCCGCCATGGGCCGCGTGCGTACCAACAACATGACCAAGTACGCCAACACCATTGGCGACTTGTCCGTG
This sequence comes from Achromobacter sp. MYb9, assembly GCF_002975275.1. Lineage (GTDB taxonomy): Bacteria > Pseudomonadota > Gammaproteobacteria > Burkholderiales > Burkholderiaceae_B > Achromobacter. The sequence continues at coordinate 149,006 of NZ_PCOQ01000012.1, forward strand.
GCGCTGTCGTGGGCCAACGGCGAAAGCTGGGAAGACCACAAGGCCGGCCAGCAGTATGGCGCCAGCCTGCGCTACATGGTTGGCAAGCTGGGCCTGGGCGCCGCCTATCAGCAGACCTTCGACGGCACCGATTCCGATCTGCGCCAGCGTGTCTGGAACTTGAACGCGTCCTACCAATTCGACAGCGCCAAGATCTTCGCCGGCTACTACAACGGCCGCGACGAAACGGGCTGGGTCAACGCCGTCATGGGCGGCACCACCACCGCCTCGGGGCTGGACCGCAAGGACAACGGCTACTTCGCCGGCGTGACCTGGCAAGCCACCCCGCGTTGGGCCATCACCGGCGCCGGCTACTACGACCAGAGCAAGAACGTGGTCACGGAAGGCGACAAGGGCAAGCGCTACGCGCTGGTCGCGGTGGCGGAATACGCGCTGTCCAAGCGTTCGCAAGTCTACGGCACCGTGGACTGGAACAAGGTCAGCGACGCCGCCAGCGGCGAAATCGCCGGCAAGAGCAATCAGGTCGGCGCGGCAGTGGGCTTCCGCCATATTTTCTAAAGCCTGACTGCCTTGCGGCCCGCGCCTGGGCCGCATGGAAAAAAGCCCATCGCGACAAGGCGATGGGCTTTTTGTTTGTCTACAGCATCGCCATGCGGCTGTTGACGAGGTCGGTCACCAGCATATGCCCCGGCGCATGCGTGATGCAGAACTCGGGCCGCACCGACGCGACCACGGACTGGGGCGTCACGCCGCAAGCCCAGAACACCGGCATTTCGCCGGGCCGGATCTCGACGGCATCACCGTAGTCCGGCCGATCGATATTCGAAATACCGATCAGCGACGGGTCCCCGATGTGCACGGGAGCACCGTGCACGGAGGGAAAGCGCGAGGTCACCTGGATGGCGCGGATCGCGTCCGCCGCTTTCAACGGCCGCATGGAAACCACCAAGGGCCCGCCAAATACGCCGGCGGGATGGGTGGGGATGTTGGTGCGGTACATGGGCACATTGCAGCCCTGCTCGATGTGGCGCACGGGCAGGCCGTTATCCAGCATCGCCTCTTCGAACGAAAACGAGCAACCGATCAGGAACGACACGAGGTCATCGCGCCAGTAATCGCGCACGTCCGTGGGTTCGGCGACCAATTCCCCGTCCTTCCAGACTCGATAGCGCGGAATGTCGGTTCGGATATCGATGTCCACGCCCAATTCGGGCAACGCCGGGTCGCCCGGTTCGGACATGGCCAGCAAAGGACAAGGCTTGGGATTGCGTTGGCAGAAGTGCAGGAACTGGGCCGCCAATGCGCGCGGCAGAATCGCCAGATTCGCCTGCACATGCCCCGGGGCAAGATTGGCGGTCGGGCCGGTCAGTTTCCCGCTGCGCGCCGCCAGGCGCGCCTCGCGGGCTAGCTCGACACGGTTACGTACTACGTCGGCGGGCGCCATGGAGATCCTCTCGATGCAAGGGTGAAATGGCAGCCGCTCAGCGGTCGGCCAGCAGCGTTTCAACCGACAGGCCGATCGCCAGGATACGGCGGTCGGCGCCGTTGCTGCCCGCGATCATCAAGCCCACCGGCGCCGTGCCTGCGGCATGGCACGGCAGCGACAACGCGCAGCCATCCAGGAAGTTGATCAGCGTGGGATTGCGCAGGATCAGGCCGTTGGCCGCGTAATAGGCCTCGTCGGAAGCCGACAGGTCAGCCACCGCGGGCGCGACGATGGGCGTGGTGGGCATGATCAGGGCGTCGTAGCCGGCGATGCGGTGGTCAACGGCGGCCACCCAGGCCTCGCGGGCGTCCAGCAGGTCAAGGTAGTCGGCGGCGGACATGTCCTGCCCGCGCATGATGCGCGACACCACGCGCGGGTCGTAGCGCTTGCCGGCGCGGGCGATCAGGTCGCGATGCCAGGCCCAGGCTTCGGCGGCGGTGAAGCCGCCCTTGCTGTTGATGCTGCCCATTTCCGCGAATTCGGGGATGGCAATTTCGTCGACCAGCGCGCCGGCGTCTTTCAAACGCGCCACGGTGGCCGCGAACGTGTCGGCGACGTGCTTTTCCATGGCGTCCAGCGCCAACGTCGTTGGCACGGCCAGCCGCAGACCGCGCAGCGGCAGCGCATCCGGCACCGGACCGCCGTCGCCGGACAAGATGGCGTCCAGCTCGGCGCAGCAGCGCACGCTGGCGGCGATGGGGCCGATGGAGTCCAGGTTGGCGGACAACGGCAGCACGCCCGTCATCGACACGCGCCAGGCGCTGGGCTTGAAGCCGGTCAGGCCGCACAGCGCCGCGGGAATGCGCACGGAGCCACCGGTATCGGAACCGATGCCGGCAACCGCCATGCCGTCGGCCACGGACACCGCGGCGCCGGAGGACGAGCCACCGGGGATGCGGCCGGTCTTGCGGTCGTACGGGTTCAGCGGCGTGCCGTAATGCGGATTGATGCCCAGGCCCGAATACGCGAATTCGGTCATGTTGGTGCGGCCGATGATGACGGCACCGGCCGCGATCAGGCGCTGGACGACTTCGGCGTTCTCGTCGGCCGCCGGTTCGCCTTCGCGCGCCACCGAGCCGGCCATCGTGGTTTCGCCTTCGATGTCGAACAAGTCCTTGATGCTGATGGGCAAGCCTTCCACCGCCGACCGGACGATGCCGGCCGCGCGCAACGTGTCGGACGCGCGCGCCTGCGCCAGCGCCGATTCGGCATACAGCTTCGTGAACACGCGGGCGCCCTCGCCCGCCTCGTCGCGGGCGCGGGCCAGGGCCGCTTCAGTCAGTTGCACCGCGCTGGTGCGGCCCTCGCGCAGGGCCAAGCTCAGTTCATTCAAGGTCGAAGCCATCATTGTCCTAGTGCCGCCTTGCGGCAAAAAAGTGCGAACAGGCGCAGCCTTCCGGGGCGCGCCTGACGGTCAATGCCGTGCGAAACCGGAATCAGGCCACCACAGGCAGCGATTCAACATGATAACGGTGGCGCAGCGTGCGCTGGCGGCGCGGATCGAAGAGTTCCATGGTGAAGTCCGCGGCAGCGCGGATGCCGCCGATGGCACCCACCGTGCCGCAGGTCATGCCCGCGCCTTGCGGCAGCACGGCCGCGCCGCCGGTGTAGCCGGCGATCAGGTCTTGCGGCGTGCGCAGCGTGGACAGCGGGCCTTCCTGGTACAGCACTTTTTCGCCGTTCTCGACGATGTAGGAACGGATGACGAGTTCATCCCAGTAGTCGGCCACGTCGGCCAGACGCCAGGCCGTGGTCGCCACGGGCTTCACGCAGACCTGCTTGGACATGGCCACGCTGACCGTCTCCAGCTTGCGGTCGGTGTGGTCGGACGCGATGCTGACGTACATCTCGCCGTCCACGGCGAACACGAAGGTTTCGACCTCGCCCGAGGAATCTTCGCCCACGGCCTGCACGCTTTCCGCCTGGGTCAGCTGATTGTCGGCGATGCGGTAGTACAGCGGCACGCTGGTCGGGCGCGGCACGCCGATGGCGGCCAGCTCTTCGATGTGGTGCTCGATGGCAGCCAAGTCGCGCCCGGCCCAGCCGGCCACGATCAGGGTGTTGAAGTCCACTTCCACTTGGCGGGGATTGGCGTCGTCGATGTTGAATACGGCTTTCATATCAGTCCTGCGAAATCAAAGGGTGGAATCGGGGCGGCCCTGGACGGGCCGCCGCCGCAACGGATAAGGAATCATCCAAAAGCGCGCGGTAGCCACAGCGCCAGGTCGGGCCAGAACGCCAGCAGGGCCAGCATCACGAACATGGCGGCCACGAACGGCAGGCTGCCGACGATGACCGCGCTCATGGAGCCCGCCTTGCGCAGGCTTTGCACCACGAACAGGTTCAGTCCGACGGGCGGCGTGATCAGGGCGGCCTCGACCAGGATGATGATCACGATGCCCAGCCAGATCGGGTCGTACCCCAGGGCGATCATGATGGGCGCGACGATCGGGATCGTCGTGATCATCATGGACAGCGTTTCCATGAAGCAGCCCAGCACCAGGTAGAAAATCACCACGATCAGCAGCATCCAGCCCGGCGACAGGCCCAGGCCGGTGATCGACTTGGTCAGCGCGTCGGTCAGCCCGGTGGCCGACATGACGAAGTTCAGGAAGCTGGCCGCGATGACGATCAGCATGATCATCGCCGTGGAACGCATCGTGCCTTCCAGCACTTCGCGCAGCATCGACCACGTCAGGCGGCGGAACCAGGCCGCCAGGATGAACGCGCCCAGCACGCCAAGCGCGGCGGCTTCCGTCGGCGTGGCCAGGCCCGCGTAGATGGAGCCCACCACCAGGAAGAAGATGCCCATGGGCGGCGCCAGGTGCACCAGGCTGGCGAAGCGCTGGCCCCAGGTGGCGTGGATCTTCTTGCCCCCCCACGACGGCTTGGCCACGCAGGCGATCACGACCGTCAGCATGAACAAGGCGGCCATCGCGAAGCCGGGGATGATGCCGGCCAGGTACAGCTTGGGCACCGACGAATTCGTCAGCACGCCATAGATGACCAGGTTGATCGAGGGCGGGATCAGGATGCCCAGCGTGCCGCCGGCGGCCAGGCTGCCCAGGAACAGCGGCTCGTTGTAGCCGTATTTGCGGATCTGCGGAATGGCGACCGTGCCGACGGTGGCCGCGGTGGCCACGCTGGAGCCGGACGTGGCCGAGAACAAGGTGGACGCGCCGATGTTGGCGTGCATCAGCCCGCCCGGCAGCCACGACAGCCACAGGCTCATCGCGCCGTACATGCGTTCGGCGAACCCTGCGCGCAGCAGCACTTCGCCCAGCATGATGAACAGCGGGATCGCCACCAGCAGGAACTCGTTGTTCGAGCTCCAGGAGATTTCGCCGATGGCGCGCGACAGCGGCAGCATCGAGAACAGCGGATCCAGAATCAGGCCCAGCACGCCAAGCGCCGCGCCCACCGGGATGGACAGGCCGATCAGCACCAGCAATAAGGTCAATGCGGTGGAAATCATGCGGCCTCTCCCTTCACCATGCGCTCGCCCGCGGCGGCTTCTTCGTCAGCCTCTTCCTGCGCCGAACGCACGCCGCAGATCTGCTTGACCAGTTCGATATCGCCCGTGACCAGCGCGGCGGAGGCGCGCGCCAGCATCAGGGCGACCGTAATGCACATCCAGGCCAGGCCCAGCAGCCACAGCCCCTGCGGAATCCACAGCGGCGTGGCCAGCGGCGTGTTGGCCGCGGATTTCTGCGCCCATGAGGTCTGCACCACCTCGTAGGCGTAGTACGTCAGGAACACCATGAAGACGGCCATCGCCACCATGGAGATCCAGTCCAGCACGGCGGACAGCCGCACGGGCAGGTATTGGTAGAGCACATCGACGCGCACGTTCGCGCGCTGCAGCGTGGCGAACGCCAGCGCCCACGACGTGCTGATGGCGAAGGCGTAGCTGGACAGCTCGTCCGCGCCGCCGGTCGTGAAGCCCAGGAATTTGCGCGCCAGGACGTCAAAGGAGATCAGCAGCACGCTGGCCACCGTCAAGGCGCCGCCGGCCCACACGGCGGCCCGAGAAAAACGCTCGGCGCGCCGCAACAGGCCGCCCAGCAGGCGGAAATGTTCGGTTTGGGTCATGGATGAAACCTCTGCGGGCAACGCCCGTAATGACAAGCCGAGCCACGCGCCGCCGCGCAAGGCGGCGGCGCGCGTCGGCGCTTACTTGCTGGCGGTCAGGCCCAGCGTCTTGCCGATGGTGGCGTTGAAGTCCTTGACGCATTGCGCCGAGCAACGCGCGGCCCACTTGGGCAGCACAGATTCCTGGGCCACCTTCTTCAGCAACGCGCGATCGGCGTCGGAGGGTTCGACCAGGACCATCTTGCCCTTGACCGGGAACGGGCACGCGGCGGCGCCGGTGTTGCAGTCATAGCCTTCTTGCGTCTGGCGCGCGGCACCTTCCCAGATGTTGTCGACCAGCGTCTTCACGTTGGCTTGCAGGAACGTGCGCACGGCGGGGTCGAGCTTGTCCCAGGCCTTCTGATTGACGGCGTGGATCTGCTGGTTCCAGTTGATCGGCAATGCGACCAGATGGGTCGACACTTCGTACCACTTGGCCGAATAGCCCGACAGCGAACCCGTGATCGCGCAGTCGACCACCTTGTTCTGCAGGGCCGGAACCACTTCACCGAACGCCATCGTGACGCTGGAACCGCCCAGCGCTTCCACGAATTCCGCGGTGGTGCGGCTGCTGGTGCGCACCTTCTTGCCCTTGATGTCGGCCAGGCTCTTGATTTCTGCGTTGCAGAACAGCACTTGGGCGGGATAGGTCGAGATGCCCAACAGCTTGACGTTGTTGCCTTCGCCATACAGCTTGGCGTAGACGGGTTCGAACGCGTCGGTGACGGCGCGCGCGGTCTTGACGTCCGGCGCCAGGCCTGCCAGGTCGATCGCTTCGTTGATCGGGTTGTCGCTGGCGAAGTACGACAAGGTGGCCGTGCCAAACTCGACCACGCCTTGCGACATCAGACGCAGCAGCTCGGGGCCCTTCAGGCCCATTTCATTGAAGCCCTTGATGTCCGCCGTGACCTGCCCTTTGGACAACTCGGGGATGGTCTTGGTCCAGAACGGCTTTTCGTAGTCGTTGTAGGCAGTCAGGTTGGACAGGCCTCCCACGACCTTCAACTGGGTTTTGGGCAGATCTTGCGCGTGGACGGCGCCGGCAAGCATGCTGGCGGCGACGGCGGCGAAAACAAGAGACTTCTTCATGGACAAAACTCCTGGCTGGCGGGATGGTCTGTCGCGCGCGGGATCCCGTTACCCTGATCGCACGCGGTTAGGAATTCGGGACTCAGGGACGGGAGTCGGACACGTGGCGCGGCGAACCGGCCGCTGCGCGCGTCCAAGGCTGGAACGGATGCGTATTCATGCTTTTCCCCCGCGCTGTGTATCCAGGCGTTGCTTATTGGTGTGCCGCCATTGCATCGCCCGGGACGCCCAGCGTCCAATCGTATGTTCCGATATGGGGGTATAAATATTTCTTGGGTCTGGCGCGTGCGGCGCGGCAACAATTACGCAAACCGCCTATTGGCGCGGGTTTGCGGGCGATGGCGCACCAATTCAAGGCGCGCCACCGAAGCAGGAACGCGCCTGGCGGCGCGCGGCATCTGGGGAAAACACCTAGACGGGGATGCCGTCTTCCGCCTGCGCCGCGACCTTTTGCGCCATCTGCGCGATCACTTTGACCGCATGGCTGTCCGGCCCCTGCACCCAGGTGGCCGTGAAATTCAGCGCCGGCAACGGGTCGGCTTCGACGCGCAAGATACGCAATTCGCCGCGCGCCAGTTCCTTGCCCAGGAAAACCGGCGCGATCACGCTGGTGCCAATGCCGTCCTGCGTCATGCGCACCACCATCGACATCGACGCGCTGCCATACATGCGCGGCGCGGCCACGCCGGCACGCGTCAGCATGTCGCGCACGAAGCGGTACGGCGAGCTGTTCGACGGGTACGTGATGATCGGCAGCTTGCCAATGCGTTGCAGCGTCAAGGGCTCCGGCCCCAGATCCAGCGTGGGGCTGGCCACCCAGGCCAGCGGATAGGTACACAGCGGCAGGTTCTCGACCCGTGCCTCAAGCACGGGCCCCATCAGAAAGGCCAGGTCGATCTGCCGCGACATCAGATGCGAGCGCAGCACATGGGTGGTATCCACCTCGATCTCGAGCACCAGCGCCGGATAGGTCGTGTGGATCAGTTCGATCAAGGTAGGCAGCCAGGTCTGCACGATGGTTTCGGCCACGCCGATGCGCACCGTGCCCATCATGACGTTCTGTTCGCGCGCGGCCTCGAACATGTCGCGCCGCACCTGCAGCATGCGCTCGGCATGCGACAGCAGTTCATGGCCTTTGGCCGTCAGTTTGACGCCCCGCGCATCGCGCTCGAAGAGCAGCACGCCCAGATCGGCTTCCAGCGACGCGATGCGCTGAGAGACTGCGGGCTGCGTGGTATTGAGCTTTTCCGACGCGGCGCGAAAGCTGCCCAGCGTGGCGACCCAGAAAAAAGTTTCGATGTTGCGTAGTTCTATCATTGGCCTGTTCCCCCGGCGGGATGAGCGTATCATGGCAGCCGCCCGTTTCCCCCATTAGGAGCCCGTCCATGCCCCCGGCCGATCACGGTCGCCCGCAACCCGCCGCCTCGTCCGCCTCTCGCGGGCCGCTCGTCGGCATTCTGTTGCTGGTGTTATCGATGTGGACGCTGTCCTGCCTGGACGCCAGCGGAAAATGGGTGATGAACGCGGGCGTGCCGCTGCTGGTGCTGTCGTGGTTCCGTTATGTCGTGCATCTGGTGCTGGTGCTGGCGCTGGTTTTGCCCGCCCGCGGCGTGGGCGTGCTGCGCAGCAAACGCCCCCGTGAACAGCTGATCCGCGGCGGCTCGATGTTCCTGGCCACGCTGATGTTCTTCACGACGCTCAGCTACATCCCGCAGGCCGAAGCCACGGCCATCAACTTCCTGGCTCCCCTGCTGGTGTTGTCGCTGGCGCCCTGGATTCTGAAAGAACCCGCCCGTCTGTCGCGTTTCGTCGCGGCGGGCATCGCGTTCATCGGCGTGATCATCGTCATCCGGCCGGGCGGCGGGCTGCACCCGATGGGCACCGTCTTCGGTCTGTTGACGGCCTGTTGCTTCGCCGCCCAGTTCATCGCCACGCGGCGGGTGGCGGGCGACGATCCGTTCACCTCGCTGATCTGGAGCGGCGCGGTGGGCACGGCCTGCCTGACGCTGTCCCTGCCCTTCGTGCTGCCGGCCGCCCTGCCCGTGCTGCAATCGCTGTCGGCCTTCGATTGGTTCCTGCTGATCTCGACCGGCGTCACCGGCGGCGTGGGCCACCTGTTCCAGATCGCCGCCTATCGACGCGCGCCAGCTTCGACGCTGGCGCCGTTCATCTATCTGCAGATCATCAGCGCCACGTCCGTGGGCTGGCTGGTCTGGGGCCATTTCCCGGATCCGCTGACCTGGCTGGGCATCGCGATCATCTGCGCCAGCGGCATCGGTATCGGTCTGGTCGAATGGCGCCGGGGTCCCGCCCGCGGCGCCGCCCCGGCAGCGGCCGCCTCTGCGAAAACCGGCGCGCGCTGATCGGCAACGACGCGACCTACGCCTGCCCCGGCAGCGCGCCGGGGCCAGCTCCCTTACAATGTTGGTCGCTTTTTGCGCTTTCGCGCACCGGTCGCGCCGGCATCCGGCATTCCCCAGCATTTCGCACTTCCCCGAACGAGGTCTTCATGATCATCAAGCCCCGCGTGCGCGGTTTCATCTGCGTCACCACCCACCCCGTCGGCTGCGAGGCCAACGTGAAGAACCAGATCGACTACGTCAAGGCGCAAGGCCCGATCGCTGGCGGCCCCAAACGCGTGCTGGTGCTGGGCGCCTCGACGGGCTATGGCCTGGCAGCCCGTATCAGCGCGGCGTTCGGCTGTGGCGCGCAGACGCTGGGGGTGTTCTACGAACGCCCCGCCGACGCCGCCAAACCGGGCACGCCCGGCTGGTACAACTCGGCGGCCTTCCACAAGGCCGCAGAAGCCGAAGGCCTGTACGCCAAGAGCATCAACGGCGACGCGTTCTCCGACGAAATCAAGCAAAAGACCATTGCCGCCATCAAGGCGGACCTGGGCCAGGTCGACCAGGTGATCTACAGCCTGGCCGCCCCGCGCCGCACGCACCCCAGGACGGGCCAAGTGTTCAATTCGACACTGAAACCGATCGGCAAGGCCGTGAACCTGCGCGGCCTGGACACCGATCGCGAAGTCGTCAAGGAATCGGTGCTTGAACCAGCCACGCAAGCCGAGATCGACGCCACGATCGCCGTCATGGGCGGTGAAGACTGGCAGATGTGGATCGACGCGCTGCTGGAAGCCGGCGTGCTCGCCGAAGGCGCCACCACCACCGCCTTCACCTATCTGGGCGAAAGGATCACGCACGACATCTATTGGAACGGCTCGATCGGCGCGGCCAAAAAGGACCTGGACGAAAAGGTGCTGGACATCCGCGCCAAGCTGGCGGCGCGAGGCGGCGACGCCCGGGTTTCGGTGCTGAAGGCCGTCGTCACGCAGGCGAGTTCGGCGATTCCGATGATGCCGCTGTACCTGTCGCTGCTGTTCAAGGTCATGAAGGCGGCGGGCACCCACGAAGGCTGCATCGAACAGGTCCATGGCCTGTACAAAGACAGCCTGTGCAGCGCCACGCCGATCCTTGACGCCGACGGCCGCTTGCGCACCGACTACAAGGAACTGGATCCGCACGTGCAGGCCCAGGTGCAGGCCTTGTGGGGCCAGGTCACCAGCGACAATATCTACGAACTGACCGATTTCGCCGGCTACAAGCAGGACTTCCTGCGCCTGTTTGGCTTCGAAATCGATGGCGTGGACTACGAGGCCGATGTGGACCCGGCCGTGGAAATCCGCGGCCTGATCTGATCGGCCTATAGGTAATCGAGGGTCACGATGCGGTATTGCCGGTCCGGACCGCCGTTGCGGTCCGCCACCGGCGGCAACGCCTTCGAGCTGACCTTGACGATGTTTGCGGCGGGAATGGCCTTGCGACCGTCCGATCCCTCGCAACTGACCTTCGGCACCGGCGCCGCAGCGGAACGCCCTTCCATCTGGACCTGGCATCCCGCCGGCTCCACGATGGCGCCCGAAAATCGAATCGTGCCATCATGGGCGCTGGCCATCGAAGGCGCCAGCAACGACACAAAAGACAACGCAAGCAGTGAATTGCGAACGGTCATGACGCCTCCAAGGCGTTGGCGGATCCAGAAGGCGAGCTTGCCTTCCGATCTGATAACGGCGTCGTCCTGCAGAACCTTAAATCCACCGGCAGGTCCCGTCGCGCCACCACTACGCAAACAATTCCAGCAACCTGTCCAGCCCGCCGTGGTCGATCGACACGTTCACCTCGCGGCGAACCGCCGGCTTGGCGTGGTAGCCCACCGACAGACCGGCGGCACGCATCATCGGCAGATCGTTCGCGCCATCGCCCACCGCAATCGCACGCTCGGGGCCGACGCCTAACGCCGCACAAACGTCCACCAGTTTGCGGCGCTTTTCTTCGCCATCGCAGAGATCGCCCCACTCCTGTGGCAGCAGCCGCCCCGTCAATTGGCCATCGACCACTTCCAGCACATTGGCGCGCACATCGTCCACCCCCAGTCGCACCCGCAGCCGGTCAGTAAAGCAAGTGAATCCGCCGGTCACCAGCAAACACGTCAGCCCCGCGGCCTTGCACGCCTTGATCAGTGTTTCGGCGCCCGGATTGATCTTGACGCGTTGTTCGTAGACCGTGTCCAGCAGGGTTTCGGGCATTCCGGCCAGCAAGGCCACGCGCTCGCGCAGACTTTGTTTGTAGTCCGCGATGTCGCCGCGCATGGCTGCCTCGGTCAGCGCCGCGACGTCGGCTTTCTTGCCCATCAAGTCGGCCATTTCATCCAGCGTCTCGATCGAAATAAGCGTGGAATCCATGTCGAACGCGATGACGCGGTAATCGGAAAGCGCCAGCGGAGGCGCAATGCCGCGCCATTGCAGGCCGGGGGTCGTCAAGAATGGGGGCATCGAAATCCTATTTATCCGGGATGAGGCAAGCCGTGCTGCTGCGCGCACAGCCAGGCGATGAAAAGTTGCGCCGGCACCGCCGCGGGACCGTCCTGCCGGTACAGGGCGTGAATGCCGGCATTGGGCAGCTGCGGTTGCGCGAACAACGGCCGCAGGCGATCGGCGCGGATGTCGTCTTCCAACAGGCTCCATGGCGCCAGGGCAATACCCAGGTCGTTCATGGCCGCCTGCATGCACAGGAACTGATGATCGAACACGGGACCGGGCAACTGCGCCGGCACGTCCACCTTGGCCAGCGCGAACCAGCGCGGCCAGTGGTCCATGCCGCCCGATATCTTCAAGAGAGGATGGCCCAGGCAGTCCGCCGGCGCGGCCAGCCGGTTGCGCTCGATGAAGCGCGGCGACGCCACGGGCAGATGAAAATCATCCAGGCAGTGCACGCAGGCCAGGTCGGACTGCGCCATGAAACCGTGCCGTATCAATACGTCGGCGCCGGAATCGCCGCCTCGGTCCAGGAACGGGCGAGCCTGCGTGCTCAGTTGCACGTCGATCCCCGGATGGCGGACCTGGAAGGCCGATAGCCGCGGGATCAACCATTTCATGGTCAGCGACGGCGTGGCGCAGACGCGCAGCACACCGCCGTAGGCCGGCGACTTCAGCTTGGCGGTCGCCGCGGCGATGCGTTCAAGGCTTGCCTGCACTTCCGGAAAATACGCCTGGGCACACGGCAACAACGCCACGCCGCGCGCTTCGCGGGCGAACAGCGGCTGGCCCACATACTCTTCAAGAATGCGGATCTGCTGGCTGACGGCGCTATGCGTAATGCTGAGCTCGTCGGCGGCCGCCGTGAAACTGCGCAGCCGCGCCGCGGCTTCGAAGACGCGCAGGGCTTTCAACGGCGGCAGGCTCTGCCCCGCCATGTCAGCGGACGCCGGCCCGGCCGCCGGCCAGGCGCAAGACTGTGCTGCTCTTTCCCACGTTTACCCTTGTTATTGACTTATCGGCGGCGCGGCTATCGCCAGCGCCCACGCTGTTCAGCGGCATTCTAGGGGATAGCGGCGGCGCCGACCTCTTAGAAAATCTAACGCCATGCCTTAAAAAACACTGCTGGTCGCCGATCGGACGCATTCCTATGATGCCGGGAACCCAAGCAGGAACCACACATGGCATCGATCACGGTAGACGGCATCGTCAAGACTTTCGGCGGGCAGCAAGTGCTGCGCAATCTGTCGCTGCACATTCCCGACGGCGCGTTCTACACGCTGCTCGGGCCCAGCGGCTGCGGCAAGACCACGCTGCTGCGCTGCATCGCGGGCTTCTATGCCCCCGACGGCGGACGCCTGCTGTTCGACCAGGACGACGTGACCCACGTGTCGGCCCACCGCCGCGACATCGGCATGGTGTTCCAGGACTACGCACTGTTCCCCGACAAGACCGCCTTCGACAACGTGGCTTACGGCCTGCGCGCCCGTGGCGTGGCACGCGCCGAAACCACCCGTCGCGCAAACGAGGCGCTGGATAAAGTGGGATTGCTGGCGCTGGCCGACCGCTACCCCGCGCAGATGAGCGGCGGACAACGCCAGCGCGTGGCGCTGGCCCGCGCGCTGGTGATCCGGCCGCGCGTGCTGCTGATGGACGAACCGCTCTCCAACCTGGACGCGAAGATGCGTCTGCAAATGCGCGACGTCATCCTGGACCTGGTGCGTGAAGCCGGCATCACGACCGTGTTCGTCACGCACGACCAGGAAGAGGCACTGGCCATGTCCGACCGCATCGCCATCATGGACCACGGCAGCATTGCGCAGTTGGGCACGCCCGAAGAACTGTACGGCACGCCCGTCAACGCTTACGTGGCCGACTTCATTGGTTCGGCCAACGTGATTCCGGTGCCTGCGCGCACGGGCCTTGCAGGCGCGCCCGACAGCCATGTCCGCTATGAGCTTTGCGGCCTGGGATTCGATGGCGTGCGCGGCAGTGCGCAGCTGGACGCCAGCGGTGTGCTGATTGCGCGGCCCGAAGAACTGGCGCTGATGTCGCCTGCCCCCTACGTGCCGAACACGCTGCCGGGCAGAGTGCTGCGCCGCCAGTATCTGGGCTTCAAGACCGCCTATCGCATCGCCCTGGACAACGGCTCCGAGATCCGCGTCGAGCTGCATGCCGGCAACATGGTCGCGCAGTTCCAGCCCGGCGAAGCCGTGCAGGTGCTGATCCCGGCCGACAGCCGCGTCGTCAACGCCTGAGGACGCCCGCGCCATGAAAATCAAATGGTGGCCCTGGGGCATCCTGACCGCAATCAGCCTGGTCCTGCTGCTGTTCTTTGTGCTGTATCCACTGGGCGTACTGTTCGGCAACAGCGTCACCGGGCAGAACGGCGGCTTTTCGCTTGAGGGATTCAAGGCCCTGCTGGCAGACTCGCAATACCTGGAGGCCTTCGGCAACACGCTGATCCTGGGCCTGGCCGTGACGACCTGCACGGTGCTGGTGGGCGTGCCGTTCGCCTATATGGTGGCGCGCTATGACTTCCCGCTGAAGAACCTGGTGGCGATCTTGCCGGTGCTGACCATCGTGATCCCCGAGATCATCGTGGGCCAGTCGTGGCTGTTGGTCCTGGGCAATAACGGGCTGTTGACCAATCTGCTGGGCGACGCGGGCATCGCGCTGCCCTCTTTCTACGGCTGGACGGGCATGGTGTTTTCCATGACGCTCGTCTATTACACGTACATCTACCTGGGTGTGCTGGCCGCGCTGCGCGGCTTTGATGGGCAACTGGAAGAAGCCGGCCTGAGCCTGGGCACGCCGCCTTTCCTGACCAAGATTCGGGTGCTGGTGCCCGTGCTGCTGCCCGCGGTGCTGGTCAACGCGCTGGTGGTTTTCACGCTGGTCGTGGGCAACTTCGCGCTAGCGATGCTGCTGGGCAGCCGCGTGCCGCTGCTGTCGGTAATGACCTACAACACCTTCGTCAGCGAAATGGGGGGCAGCCCCACCCTGCAGAGCGCCATGTCGGTCGTGTCGATCGCGATCGTCGCCATCGTGCTCTTCTTCCAGAAGCGCGTGGTCGAACGCAAGGTCTACACCATGACGCAAGGCCGCGCGCCAGCGGCCGTGCGGGTGCGCTCGTGGACGGCCGCGCTGTACACCGGCGGCGTCGGCTTCGTGATCCTGCTGTCCATGTTGCCGCTCATCATCGTGTTCGTGGCGGCCTTCACCAAGACCAGCGGCCCCGTCATGCAATGGGGCCAGTGGTCGCTGGCCAGCATGCAGCGGGCCGTGCACGGCGCACCGGAACCCATCCTGAATTCGTTGAAGTTTGCCTCGCTGGCGACGGTGCTGGGCGTGGCGTTCGCCGTGCTGGTCAGCTACCTGACGATCAAGAAGCGCAGCGCCTTCACGCAAGTGCTGGACTACATCGTGGTGCTGCCGCTGACGATCTCGGGCACGGTGCTGGGCATTGCGCTGGTGCAGACGTTCAACACCGGCTGGCTGGTGCTGGCAGGCACATCCGGCATCATGGTGCTGTGCTACACCGTGCGCCGCCTGCCGTTCGCGGTGCGCAACGCCTCGTCGGTGCTGTTCAACATCCCGGACTCGATCGAAGAGGCCTCCATCAGCCTGGGCGTATCCCCGTTGATGACGTTCTTCAAAGTGATCCTGCCCGCCATGAAGGCGTCGATCATTTCGGCCGCCATCCTGATGTGGCTCACCACCATCTCGGAACTCTCCGCGTCGATCGTCGCCTACAGCGGCGGCCTGGAAACCATGCCGATCGCCATCTTCCGCCAGGTCGACGGCGGCCGGCTGGGCATGGCCTCGGCCTACGGCGCCGCGCTGGTCACGGTGATCGTGCTGCCCATCATCGTGTCGGTCAAGGCATTCCGCATCAAGCTGTTTTCCGGCAAATAACCCCCCTCGATCCAAAGGCTAGCCATGCAACTCAAGCACCTGATACGCACCAGTGTCCTGACCGCCGCCCTGGCGTCGGGCGCCGCGCACGCCCAGAACGTCGTGCTGTATTCGTCCAACAATACGGAAACCATCGAAACCGCGCTGGAAGCGGTAAAGAAGACAAGCCCCAAGCTGAACGTGCAGCCCGTCACCGGCGGCACCGGCACGATGATGAAGCGCATCGAGGCCGAGTCGCAGAATCCGCGCGGCGACCTGTTCTGGAGCGGTGGTTTCGGCACCTTGGGCGCCTATCGCCAGCACCTTCAGCCCTACCGCCCGGCCGACCTGGACAAGATCCCGGCCGAGTTCCGCGGGCCGGACGACCTGTGGGTCGGCACGAACGTGCACGTCATGGTGATGATGGTCAACGAGCGCCAATTGAAGGGGCTGCCGGCGCCGGCCACCTGGTCAGACCTGATGCAGCCGCAGTGGAAGAACAAGTTCGCCATTACCGACCCCGCCAAGAGCGGCACGGCCTACATGCTGGTCTATGGCCTGTACAAGCAGTTTGGCCAGGCTGGCCTGGACAAAATCGCCGCCAACGCGGTCGTGACCGCCTCGTCTGGCACCACCTACAAGGGCGTGGCGGCCGGCGAATACGCCGTGGGCATGACGCTGGAATACGCCGCGCAGGAATACGTGGCCGGTGGGCAGAAGGAGATCAAGCTCGTCTACCCCAGCGAAGGCAGCTATCTGGCGCCGGAAGGGATGTTCATCATCAAGGGCGCGAAAAACCTGGATGCGGCCAAGGCGCTGTACGACGGCCTGCTGAGCAAGGCGTCGCAAGAAGCGCAGTTGGTGAAGAACTTCCGCCGCCCGACCCGCACCGACGTGGCCGTGGCCAGCCTGACCACCCTGCCCGATCTGTCCACGGTCAAGATCTTCCCGGTCAGCCAGGAAGCCGCCGCCACCGAGTATGAATCCGTGGTCGCGGCATGGAACCAGGCGGTCGCCAAAGCGAAATGACCGGCGGGTACGCCGATCTGGCCGGGGCGTCTCAGGCGCCCTGGACCATCCGGCCGGCGGCCAGCACCAGTTGACGCCCGCAACGCGCGGCCAGCTGCGGGTCGTGCGTCACCAGCACCAGGGTGGTGCCGTGTTCGCGGTGCAGATCGAACATCAGGTCAATGACCGTGACGCCCGTCGCGGCATCCAGGCTGCCGGTGGGCTCGTCGGCGAACAGCAGGTCGGGCCGCACCACGAAGGCGCGCGCCAGCGACACCCGCTGCTGTTCGCCGCCTGACAACGTCCGAGGGTAATGGTGCAACCGGGCGCCCAGGCCCACGCGCTCCAGCATGGCTTGCGCGGGTTCGCGGGCGGATTGCCCGGCCAGTTCCAGCGGCAACATCACGTTCTCCAGCGCGGTCAGGTTCGGCAGCAACTGGAACGACTGGAACACGAACCCCACATGATTGGCGCGCAACCGCGCACGGCCGTCCTCGTCAAGCGCGAACAGGTCCTGCCCGGCCAGGTGTACGCTGCCCATGCTGGGAACATCCAGCCCGGCCAGCAGTCCCAACAGGGTCGACTTGCCCGATCCGGAACTTCCGGTGATGGCCACGGCACTTCCGGCCGCCACCGTAAAATCGATACCATCCAGGATGGACAGCGTCCCGCCGGCATCGGCCACCCGCTTGCCCAGCCCTTTCACTTCGATCGAATTCTTGCTATCCATGCGCCTATTTTCCCGTCTGCGTCTTACATCCGCCCTGGCGAAAACCACCCTGGCAGCCGCCGTCATGGCGTCCCCCGCCCTCGCTCAGACCGCTGCGGCGGCCCAGGGTTCCGCGCCGCGCACCGTATTGGTGGTGGGTGACAGCCTGTCCGCCGAATACGGCATCAAGCGCGGCACGGGCTGGGTGCCCTTGCTGTCCGCCCGGGTTTCGGAACAATACCCCAAGTACCAGGTGATCAACGCCAGCATCAGCGGCGATACGACCAGCGGCGGCGTGGCTCGCCTGCCTGCGCTGTTGCGCCAACATGCGCCGGCGGTGGTGGTGCTGGAGCTGGGATCGAACGACGCCCTGCGTGGCCTGTCGCTGTCCATGACCGAACAGAACCTGCGCGCCATGGCCCAGGCTTCGCGCAAGGCGGATGCGCAGGTGCTGATCGTCGGCATGCAGATCCCGCCCAACTATGGCCGCGATTACACGCAGCGTTTCGCCCAACTGTTCCCGACGGTCGCCAAAGACGAAAACGCCCGGCTCGTGCCCTTCCTGATGGAAGGTATCGCAACGAACCGGGCGATGTTCCAGGCTGACGGCATCCATCCGAATGAGGATGCCCAGCCGCAATTGCTGGACAACGTGTGGCCGACGTTGCAGCCACTGTTGAACTAGGGCATTTTGGCGTTAAGGCCCTTTCTTGCTGATCAGCCTGCCGCCTGCGGCTGCTCGCCGCGGATGACTTCGGCGGCGCTGGGCAGCACTTGCACCTTGTACTGTTCACGCAGCATTTTCAGCAGCGCTTCGATTTCGGCTTGGCCCAGGCCGCCCGACAACTGCTGCGTCAGGCGGTCTTTGGCGGCGGCATCCACCGTGCCGGCTTCGACCTTTTCCAGGCGCACCAACGTGTAGTCGACGCCCGACTGCACGCCGGCATAGCCGGGCAACTGGGTGGCCGGCAGGCGCATCGCCGCGTCCACCACCGCTTGCGGCAAGTCCTTGGGATCCTGGCGCGACACGGTCACGGCCGCCGAGAAGCCTTCCGGCGCCGCCGACGGATTTGCCTTGTCGGCCGCCAGCGCGGCTTCACCGGCCTTCTTGGCGGCTTCGGCCGAACGTTCATCCAGCAGCTTGGCGCGGATGGTCTCGCTGACCTTGTCCAGCGCCGGCACGTGCGCCGGTTCCACGGCGGCCACGCGCACGGCCATCATGGTGGCAGGCGACAGTTCGATCACACCGGAGTTCTGCTTTTCGCGCAGCACGTCCGGCGAAAACAGCACCTGGCGCACGCGCGGGTTATCCAACAGCGCGGCGTCGGGACTGTCGGCGGCCGAGCCCGGACCGGCCTTATCGGCGGGCAGCAGGCCTTCGCGAGTCACGCCCGAGGCGGTGCGCAGCTTCAGGCCGACGGCATCGGCAGCGGGTTGCAGGCTGTCGCGCTGGTCATAGACCTGCTTGTTCAGCTGGCTGGCCATTTCCGAGAAGCGCACTGCGGCAAGCTGCTTGCGGACTTCGCCGGTGATCTGGTCCTTGACTTCGGCCAGCGGCTTGATGGCCGCGGGCTGGATCTCGGTAACCTTCACGATGTGCAGGCCGGACGGGCTTTCCACCACGCCGGACACCTGGTCCTTGGCCTGGCCGAAAATCGCCTTTTCGAGCGGGCCGGTCAACATGCCCGGTGCCAGCCAGCCCAGGTCGCCGCCATTGGCAGCCGACCCGGCGTCTTGCGAATTCTTGCGGGCCAATTCGGCGAACTGCGCCGGATCAGCTGCGGCCTGGCGGGCCAGGTCGTCAGCCTTGATGCGAGCAGCCTTGCGGGCGTCTTCCGATGCGCCCGGGGCCAGTTCGATCATGATGTGGCTGGCGCGGCGGCGTTCGGGCTGGCCGAAGCGGTTCTTGTTCTGCTCGTAATAGGCCGTCAGGTCTTCGTCCTTGACCTGAATGCCTTGCGTGGCGGCGGCCTCGTCCAGCACCAGGTACTGCACCTGGACCTGCTCGGGGACCTGCAACTGCTGCTTGTTGGCGTCGTACCAAGCCTGGATGTCGGCCGGCGTGACGGTGACTTGCGAGCGGAAATCGGCAGCGGCGAAGCGGCGCGTTTGCACCGTGCGCTGCTGGGTCAATGCGGTTTCCAGCGATGCCACGACTTCGGTGGGCGCGCGCGACGACTGCCCGACGGGTTCCAGCACGCGTGCGACCGCCAGGTCGCGGCGCAGGCCGGCTTCGAACGAGGTCGGCGACATGCCCTGCGCTGCCAGCACCTGGCGATAGCGCTCGGGCGAGAAGCGGCCGTTGTCCTGCACTTCCGGAATGGCGGCAATGGTGTTGCGCAGCGTTTCGTCGGACACCGTGAAACGGTTGTCGACGGCGACGTTGGCCAGCAGGCGCTGATTGATCAGCTGATTGAGCAGGCTTTCACGCATCGCCGGCGTGTCGATCACGGCCGGGTCGAACTGCGCGCCCATGCGCTGACGGAACTGCTCCAGCTGGTTGCGGTGCGCCTGGTCAAATTCGGCACGCGAAATAGGTTGGCCGTCGACTGTCGCCAACTCAGGCTCTTGGCGCATGAAGCTGTCATAGCCTTGAATTCCGACCAGGAAGAAGGACGGCACAATCAGAATCAGCAGGATGAACTGCATCCAGCGCCGATGGCTGCGAATAAATTCGAACATGGAATCCCTGTTGCCGCGCTCCGGGGGTATCCACCCAGAGCCGCAAGAAAACGCATAAAAAAGGGCGAACTCGATTCGCCCATTCCCATACCGGTCATTACCGGATCAGCCGGCGGATTTTAGCATTACCCGCCCGTATGGGAGCTTCGGATTCTCTTCAAGTTCCCGGCGGGCCTTTCGACCTGTCCCCACTACATGGAAGGCGTGCGCCGTCAACCCGGGAAATCACCATTTTCGCGCTTCCCGCGCGCTCGTATCGTGACTTTCAGGAGCCGCGCGCCATTTGGCCTTGCGTCCCTGACGCCAGGCCGTTCCGGCCGGCGCCCCTTTCCCCCGCCACATAAAGGGTTCCCTCGATGCCGCTTACCTCTCCCCGCCTGCATGTTCTGCGCGCTTGTGTCGCCCTGGCCTTCCTGGGCGGCGCGCACGCGGCGCTGGCCGCGCCCGTGGCCGCCGTGCACGAAGCCGCGAAGGGCCAGCAACAGGCAATGCTCGACACCATGCGGGATTTGGTCAACATCGAGTCCGGCAGCAAGGACGTCGAAGGCGTGGAACGCATCGCCGACCTGATCCGCGACCGCCTGAAGGCGCTGGGCGGCACGGTCGAGATCCTGCCGGCCACCGATGTCTTCCGGCTGGACGACACCCCGGAAAAGGTCGGCCCGATGGTCCATGCCGAATTCAAGGGAACCGGCACCAAGAAGATCATGCTGATCGCGCATATGGACACGGTGTATCGCAATGGCATGCTGAAAGACCAGCCGTTCCGGGTGGATGGCGACAAAGCCTACGGCCTGGGCATCGCCGACGACAAACACGGCGTCGCGACCATCATCCACACCCTGACCCTGCTTCAGAAACTGGGCTTTCGCGACTTCGGCACCATCACCGTGCTGATCAACGGCGACGAAGAGATCAGTTCGCCGGGCGCCCGCAGCACCATTACGAGGCTGGGCGCCGATCAGGACGCCGTCTTTTCGTTCGAAGGCGGCGGCGCCGAAGCCCGCCTGACCCTTGCCACCAGCGGCATCGGCGCCGCCTACCTGACCGTGCAAGGCAAGACCTCGCACGCCGGCGCCCGCCCCGAAGGCGGTGTCAACGCGCTATATGAACTGGCGCACCAGCTGCTGCAACTGGATAAGCTTTCGAAGCCCGAGGAAGGCCTGAAACTGAATTGGACCGTCGCCCAGGCGGGCACGAACCGCAACGTCATCCCCGGCCAGGCAACCGCCCAGGCCGATGCCCGCGCGCTGCGCGTGTCGGACTTCGACGCCCTGGCGCGCACCCTGGAAGAGCGCGTCCAGAAGAAACTGCTGCCCGAATCCAAGGTCTCGGTGAAGTTCGAAGTACGCCGGCCGCCCCTGGAGGCCACCGCCGCGTCCCGCGCCCTGGCCCAGCACGGTGTGCAGATCTATAAAGAGCTGGACCTGCCGATGAAAGTCGTCGACCGCGCCAGCGGCGGGGGCACGGACGCCGCGTTCGCCGCCCTGAAAGCCCGCGGCCCGGTCGTCGAAGGCATGGGCCTGAGCGGATTCGGCGCCCACTCCAACGATGCCGAGTACATCCAGATCAACAGCATCGTGCCGCGCCTGTACCTGGCAACCCGCATGATCATGGACGTATCGCAGGACAAAGCCGCGCTGAAGTGAGAGGGCCCCCACGCTGCGCTCGCTGCGCGAGCTTGCTGCCCCCCGAGGGGGCTGCG
>NZ_PCOQ01000013.1 GCF_002975275.1 Achromobacter sp. MYb9
CCTGCTGAAGACGGCGGCCGGCGGCAACGTGGCGGTGGGCCCGTTCCTGCTGGGCGCGAACGCGCCGGTACACATCCTGACGTCCAGTTCGACGGTGCGCCGCATCATCAACATGACGGCCATGACCGTGCTGGACGCGAACCGGGTGGAAGCTTAGATCTGAAGGAAGGGCCCCCACGCTGCGCACGCATCGCATGCTTGAAAAGAAAAATGCCCCGTGAGGGGCATTTTTTTTGGGCGGCGGCAGCTTAGTTGCTGCTGGCCTTCCAGGTGCCGTCGGGCTGTTTGCAGAACCAGAATTGCCACTTTTCGGTGGTGCTGGTGCGTGCGAAGTCGGCCACCAGGAAGCGGCAGACGCGGTCGTCCTTGACCTTGCTGGTCTGCGTGGGCGTCAGTTGCACGGTGATCGGCGCGGCGCGCTTGGGCTGCGTCTTGCTGGCCCATTCGGTGCGTTGGCCATCGGCCGAGCTGTTCAGCGCCTGTGCGATCGCTTCGTGGAACGACGTCCGGTCGCCTTTGGGGATCTCGGTGATGAGCGAGTTGTTCAGCAGTACCGGCGGCGCGGCCACGGCGGTTGCCGACAAGCCGGTCGCGATAAGCAACGCGGCAAGAACGCGGGTGGTTTTCAAGTTGGGCTCCCTGTCTGATGGATCAGATTGTCGTGCTTGTACATGAGCGGATAGTACGCGAACCCGGTCCATTTTCAATCCGCCCGCCCGCGCGGGTCGGCTTGGCGCGCTTTGGCGAAAAAAAGGCCGCCCTATTGCAGGCGGCCAAGGTACAACAAGGGGAGGGAGTTAATCGTTGCCGGGCAGATCAGTTGCCGTGGTAGACGCCAGCGAAGGGCATGTCGTTGGGTTCGACGTTGCTGACCAGGCCGGCGGCCTTGGCGGCGGCTAGTTCGGCTTGCACGTCAGCGCGGGTCTTGCCCGACTGGGGGGCGCCGTAGACGCCTTGGAACGGCACGTTGTTCGGTTCGACGTTGGTCACCAGGCCGGCGGCCTTGGCGGCAGCCAGTTCGGCTTGCACCTGGGCGCGGGTCGGGCCTTCGTACGGGGTGCCGTAAACGCCTTGGAACGGCACGTTGTTGGGTTCGATGTTCTGCGATGCGTAGGCGCCGGCGCTCAGGGCGGCCAAGGACAACATCACAGCGGTAGCGAGGGTCTTCTTCATGGTAAATCTCCGATTTCAAGAGCCTAGGGGGCGAATCCGGCGGCCTATCCGTCGTGGTTCGTTGCTGTTTCCCGATGACTGAATTGTGCGCCGAATCCATATAGGGATAAACCCGTGTATCGGTAAAACATCTTTCCATTAATGGAAGAATGCCATTCAATTTATTCGATAGTCTCCATTAATGGAATGGATAGCGCAGGCAGTGGCCTACCTGGAGCCCGCATGGAAAAGGTTCGTCTGACCGGTGAAAGAGCCACGCTGTTGATCACCCTGTATGCCAAGGCCGAGGAAAGCCGTTTGCCCGGCTCGCTGTTGCAGGACCACTACGCCGCCGAGGCCGTGGCGCGCCTTGATCACGATTTTTCAGCGCTGGGCATGCGGCCGGACGAGATGATCGGGCTGGCCATGCGGGCGTACTCGCTGGATGCCTGGGCACGGGCGTTCATCGCCGCCCACCGTGGCGCCACGGTGCTGCATCTGGGCTGCGGCCTGGACAGCCGCGTATACCGGGTGGCGCCGCCCCCGGAGGTCAATTGGTTCGACGTGGATTATCCCGACGTGATCGACCTGCGCCGCGCGTTGTATCCGCCGCGCCCGGGTTATCAGATGCTGGGTTCATCGATGGCGGACTTGGGGTGGCTGTCGCAGATTCCCACCGACAGGCCGGCCTTGGTGGTGGCCGAGGGGTTGTTCCTGTACCTGTCCGAAGACCAGGTACTGCAATTGCTGCGCACCGTGACCACGCAATTCCCATCGGGCGAGGTCGTATTCGATGCCTACAGCCGAATGGGGCTGGCGCTGGCGGCGCGCAACCGCATGTTCCGGGCGACGGGCGCAGTCATGCGCTGGAGCTTGGACAACCCGCTGGACCTGGAGTCGCAGGTGCCGGGCCTGCGGCTGTGCGACGAGCAATGGGTGTATGAAGAAAGCGGCGGCAGGCAGTGGGCCAGATACACCTGGCCGGCCCGGGCAGCGATCTGGCTGATGCGGCGGGTTGCGCCGCTGCGGCGCCTGGGCAGGCTGCTACGCTACCGTTTCTAGCCGCGCCGGCTTAGTAGTGCGGCGGCAGTTCGTCGCGCAGGCTGCGGAAGGGCGCGGCGCCCTCGGGCGCCTGCTGGCGAAGGTCGGCCACTTCACGCAGTAGCCGGTCTATCTGCTGTTGCTGCCGCACGATGATCTGGTTCAGCTGTTCCAGCAGGTCGTCCGCGAAGCTGGACTTGACCTCCAGTTCGAGCAGGCGGCGTTCGATGTCTTGCGATGGTTCCATGGCGGCTATTAGAACCTATTCCCGCTTTGCGTTTCCAACGGGGATGGCGGCGGCCATGGCGATGGCGGGGCAGGCGCGCCGCGATAGTGGGGCGTGGTTTAAGGGAGACGGATGTGACGAAGCGGGTCGGATGGCGCGGCATGGCGGCGCCACGAGGAGTGCACTGGGGTGTCCGCTGGGCTGCGCGCGGTTCGCTGGCGGCGGGCTTGACGCACGCGCTGGCGAACGGCGCCTGGGCGCAAGACGCCAGCCCCACGCTATCCCCCGTGGTCGTGACCGGCACGCGCCTGGGTACCGCCGTGCTGGACACGCCGGCATCGGTGGACGTGGTCGAGGGCGCGGCCATGCGCCGGGGCCAGCCCGGGATCAACCTGTCCGAAGGCCTGGCCGGCGTGCCGGGCCTGCAGATCCAGAACCGGCAGAACTATGCGCAGGACCTGCAGATATCCAGCCGGGGCTTTGGCGCCCGGTCCACTTTCGGCGTGCGCGGCGTGCGCCTCTACGTCGACGGCATTCCGGCCACGATGCCGGACGGGCAGGGGCAGACGTCCAACATCGACATCGGCTCAATCGACCGCGTGGAGGTGCTGCGGGGGCCGTTTTCCGCGCTGTACGGCAATTCATCGGGCGGCGTGATTCAGGTCTATACCGAAGACGGGATGCCGCCGCCCACGCTATCGGCAAGCGGATGGGGCGGCAGCGACGGCACCTGGCGCTACGGTGTGAAGGCCAGCGGCGGCGAAGCAGGCGGCCTGGACTATGTGCTGGACGCCAGCCGCTTCACGACCGATGGCTACCGCGACCACAGCGCCGCGCGAAAGAACCTGGCCAACGCCAAACTTGGCTTGCAACTGGACGACGCCAGCCGCTTGACCATCGTTGTCAACAGCGTGGACCTCAAGGCGCAGGATCCGCTTGGCCTGACCTACCAGCAATTCCAGGACGACCCGCGCGCCGCCCCCCTGGCCGAGCAGTACAACACCCGCAAGACGGTTCGGCAGACGCAGGGCGGCGTGGTGTACGAACGGCAGCTCGATAGCCGCAACGTCCTGCGCGTGATGGCGTACTACGGCCAGCGCGACACCACCCAGTACCAGTCGATTCCTCCCGCGGTGCAGTTGGCGCCTACCCAGGCGGGCGGGGTCATCGACCTGGCGCGCCAGTATGGCGGCGCGGATTTGCGCTGGACGTCCGAGCTGGATCTGGCGGGCCGGCCGCTGACGCTGATCGGCGGGTTTTCCTACGACTCCATGCGCGAAGACCGCCAGGGGTATCAGAACTTCACCGGCACGGGCGCCGATCGGCAACTAGGGGTGCAGGGCGCGCTGCGGCGCGACGAGACCAACACCGTCTACAACGCCGATCCCTATGTGCAGGCGTCATGGAAGGCGTCCGAACGCTGGACGATGGACGCCGGCCTGCGCTACAGCACCGTCCGCTTCAATTCCGACGACCACTACATCACGGCCGGCAATGGCGACGACAGCGGCGCTGCGCGCTACCGCAAGGCGCTGCCGGTGGCGGCGCTGCGCTACGCGGCCAGCGCCGACGTCAGCGTGTACGCCTCGTATGGGCGGGGTTTCGAGACCCCGACCCTTAACGAGATTTCGTATCGGCCCGGCGGCCTGCCGGGTCTGAATTTCGGTCTGGCACCGTCACTCAGCACCAATCTGGAAGCGGGCGTCAAAGCCCGCATGGCGGGCGGGCTGGCGACGGCGGCGGTGTTCCATACCGGCACCGACAACGAGATCGTGTCCGCCGGCAGCGCCGGCGGACACACCAGTTACCAGAACGCCGGACGCACGCGGCGCGACGGGCTGGAACTGGCCTGGTCGGGGGAAGTCGCGCGCCACTGGCGCACGCAGTTTGCCTATACGTGGCTGAACGCGCGGTATGCGGACGACAGTTCCGGCGACATCCGGGCCGGCAACAAGATTCCCGGCATTGCGCGGCAGGCGGTGTTCGCGTCGGTGGCGTGGGCGCCGCCCGAAGGCTGGCAGGCGGCGGTGGAAGGCCGCTACCTGAGCCAGATCTACGTGAACGACGCCAACAGCGAAGAGGCGCCCGGCTACTTCGTGGCGGCGATCAGCGCCGGCTATGTGAAGCGCGTGGGCCCGTGGGAATTGAATGCCTATGCGCGCGTGGACAATCTGTTCGACCGCCACTACGCCGGGTCCGTGATCGTCAATGAAAGCAACGGCCGCTACTACGAGCCCGCCGCCGGGCGCAGCGTGGGCGTAGGCGCCGGCGTCGCGTACCGGTTCTAGCGCGGGCCGGCGTCAGTCAGACGTCAGTCAGGCGCATCCGGATAGCAGACGCCGTAGTCTTCGCACGCGGGGCAGCCCGGCGCGGCGGACGGCGGCAAGCCCGCGTGCTCACAGGCCGAGTACGCCAGGAAATGCTTCCAGCGCAAATTGCGCACGTTGCGGATCACCAGGCCGGGGTAGTGCCGGGCCAGCAGGAACGTGACGTCTTCGCGGCCCGACAAGCCCAGGTCGCGCCACAGGTGATCGGGGCGCAGGCACGCGTGCACCAGCACACCGGTGACCCAGGTCGTGGTTTCGGGTTCGGGCGCGCGGTAGGCGTCCAGCAGTACGCGCAGCAGCAAGGTGAAGCCGGGTTGAGGGTCGCCCCGGCCACGCGCGGCATAACTAGCGGCCTGCTCGCGCAACGCGGCCAGCCGCGCGTCGTCCGATGCCAGCGCGCCGGGAAACAGATGGTGGAGCAACTGTTGCAGCTCGTCCGGGCAAAGGCCGCTGCGCGCCAAGTCCTGGTGCGCAAGGCTGGTACCGATCACGGTGGCGAAAAAGCCCGCGTCGGGATGGCCGGGCGGCGCGTGATGCAACAAGGCGCGGGCAAACCGCTGGGCCGACGGGGGCGAAACGGCCGGGGCGGGAGAGGGGATCAGCACGGCGTCCATGAGGGGGGGCGGTCGCTACAGTCGTTCAAATGTTAATGAAATCGCTATGTTGCGGAATATATAACGAAAAATGACTGAAATTCCGTAGTACGGGACAAAAACCCCTCAGGACTTACCCGCGAGCTAGGGATGTCCCGGGGGTATGATCGGTGTCCCTGATTTCCTGGGTTTGCCCTCCGCATGCCGCGCACTTTCCGCCCCGCAGTCTCCCGAATGACCGGCGTCACCCTTCTGGCGCTGGCTGGCCTGGCGTTTGCGCCGCCGCCGGTCGCGGCGTCCGATATCGGCGCCGTCGTCGAATCCATCCGCTTGTCGCGGTATCCGTTGCGCGAACCGGAACGGCGCGTGTGGGGCACCGAGAACGTGCGCGACGCGGTGCTGGTCGGTCAAATGGAGAACCGCCTGTACCTGTATCGGTACGTGCGGGGCACCGGCAAGGAATTCCACCTGGACTTCCGTTCCCAGCCCTTGGTGATCGATCCGGCGGCGTGGAAGGCGGCGCGCGAAGAGAACGTCCGGGTCAGGACACCGCGCGACGGCGAGACCCTGTACTGGGTCGGCTATACCTACAACGACGCCGATGCCGAGCGGTCCGACGGCTTTCTGGTGGATGCGGCCGGTAATGCGGCGACGGTCCGCGCCGACGCCAGCCTGGCCGTCGTCACCGCCAACCAGCCCTGGGACGAGGCGCGCAAGGCGCAAGCCCTGGCGACGCTGCGGCAGGTGCTGACGACCTACCCCGGACGCCTGAAGGCGTTTCCCGCCGACGTGCGCTTCGAGCATCAGGCGCCGGTGGACGTGACGGCCGTGTTCCGTACCCTGCATCAGGTGGCGCGTGCCATTCCGCGGGGCAAGAGCGCGGAATTCGGACGTGCGCTGGCGGACCTGCGCCGCTTCGTCATGGAACAGGACTTCCGCGAGATCGATCCCGGCGGCAAAGATCCCGAGATGCTGACGGCCCTGAATGACTACGGTTTCTGGCTGGCGGAATCGGGCGATGCCGTGCAGGCGGACCGTGTCTTGAGCGACGTGCTGCGGCGCGACCCGTCCCGCACGGCCGCCTATCTGAACCGCGCCGATGCGCGCTGGGCGCAAAGCGCGAAAGCCGGCGACAGGCGAGGCTACTTCGAGGCCCTGGCGCGCGAGGATTACCGCTTGTATTGCGCAAACCGCCTGATGGCCAAGGAACCGATCCCCGGCAATATCGCCAGCCGCATCAGCGCCGCCTTGAACGAGAAAGCGCTGGACGCGGCCGTTTGCCGGCCCCGGCTGGCGATCTTCAAGGCGATCCGGGCCGACGACCTGGACGCGGTGCGTGCCGAGCTGGCGCGAGGCCAGGATCCCAATGGCGTGAACGAGAACGGCACGTCGGCGCTGGCCGTGGCGGTGTCGGGCAAGCAATTGGAAATCGTGCGGGCCTTGCTGGCGGCGGGCGCCCGCGCGGATGGTCCCAACAACGGGTTCGTGCTGTTGGCCAGCGCCTTGCCGGACGCCAAGGACACCCGTCCGGCGGCGGAACGCTACGCGTTGGCCGATGCCTTGATCGCGGCAGGCGCGCCGCTGAATGGTGTCGACTACAACGGCACGCCGTTGCTGGTGCGGCGCATTTCGTATTTCAGCGAAGACAAGGACAGCCTGACCTACCTGCTGGCAAAGGGCGCCGACCCGAATGCGCGCGAAAAGAACGGCCGGTCGGCACTGCATGCCGCCATGGGGGCGCCCAGCCGATTCTGGTTCGCCGAGCAACTGCTGGCCAAGGGCGCGGATATCAATGCCGCCTATGTCCGCATGTACTACGGCAACCGGGGCATGTGGGAAACCCCGTTGCTGGAAGCGCTGCGCGAATCGAATTCCGGAGAACTGACGCCGACCGCGACGTATCCGGTATCCGAGCGCGTGGCCTTCGCGTTGGCGCACGGCGCGGATGCGGCGGTGGGCGGCTACAGCGCCAGCAAGACGCCCGAGCGCAACGGCTTGAACGAAGCGCTTACCCTGGCGGCGCGCACGATGGAGCCCGCGTTGGTGGACCAGTTGGTGCAAGCCGCTGGCCAGCCGCGCATGCCGCTGACGCCGGAACCGCTGTCCAGCTTGCTGAGCGTGTGGAACCAGGTGGAGATCCGCGCGGCGATCAAGCAGAACGGTCCCGAGTGGGACGGGCAGCGCGCCAGGCTGCGCGCCACCGCTGACCGCCTGTTGGCGGCGGGCGTGCCGCTGACCCGCGCGGACGACGCCACGGGCGTCAGCAACAACGGCATCGCGCCCCTTAGCTTGCCGTGGCTGCCCGACGACCTGTATCAGGCGTGGCTGGAGAAGGGCGCCGATGCCTCGGACCGCACCGGCAACAGCGTGCGCATCGACGGCGTGGCCGATACCGACGCCCTGCCGCTGGTGATCATGCTGCGCCTGGGCAAGGAAAGCAAAACGAAGATGCTGCTGGAACACGATGCGGGCCTGTACCGCACCCCCTGGCGTTGCGGCATGGCGGTGGCCGATGTGCTGGCCTGGCAATTGGACGACGGCGGTCCGCTCAGCCCGATGGGCGCGCGTGCCGTGAAGCAGGTGCTGGATGGCGCGGCGGGCGCGGCCAGTTGCGATTTGAGCCAGGGTTCGCGCGTGCAGCCCTATGTTGGCGTTTCCGCCAGCGATCTGGCCGCGCGGGCCGGGGTGACATTGACGGTGGCGGCGCCGAAGTAGGCCGGCGCGTTCCGCGCGCGGGGCGCTCAGGCCCCGCAATGTAAAACAGGCACCCGAAGGTGCCTGTTTTTTTTGCTTCAACGGCAAGCCGTCATTACATGGCGTGGCCCATGTTGACGTTCATGTTGTACAGCACCCATGCCGAACCGCCGACGATGATGGCGATGATCAGCACGGTGAAGACGAACGCGGCCAGGTTGTCGCGTGCCGACTTCGACGCGCCCATGTGCAGGAAGTACACCAGTTGCACCAGCAACTGGAGCACGCACAGGGCGACGACGCCGACGATGGTGATGGTGTGCGACAGCGCGCCGTGCATCACCAGGCCGAACGAGCCGAAGGTGAGCAGCAACGAAAGCACGAAACCGATGATGTAGGACTTCAGGCTGCCGTGGTCGGCGGCGTGATCGTCGTGGCCGTGTGCGGCCGCAGCGGAGTGCGACATCAGATGGCTCCCATGAGATAGACGAAGGTGAAGACGCAGATCCAGACGATGTCCAGGAAGTGCCAGAACAGGCTCAGGCACGCCAGACGACGCTTGTTGATCGAGTCCAGGCCATGGCGGCGGATCATGTCCAGCAGGACGATGATCCAGATCAGGCCGAAGGTGACGTGCAGGCCGTGCGTACCGATCAGCGTGAAGAACGCCGACAGGTAAGCGCTGCGGCCCGGACCGGCGCCTTCCGTGATCAGGTGATGGAATTCCCAGACTTCCATCGCGATGAAGCCCGCGCCGAACAGGAACGTGACCATCAACCAGCCCATTGCGCGGGACTTGTTGTTGGCGTGCACGTTCAGGTTGGCCATGCCGAAGGTGAAGCTGGAGAACAACAGCAACAGCGTTTCGACCAGCACGAACTTCAGGTCGAACAATTCCTTGCCCGTGGGGCCGCCCGCGGTGGCGTTGGACAACACCGCGAACGTGGCGAACAGCACCGAAAAGATCAGCAAGTCGCTCATCAGATAGACCCAGAAACCGAAAACGGTCTTGGATCCATCGTCATGATGCGCGTGATCGTCGTGACCCGCGTGGGGGTGAGTGGCTACGGCTTGAATCATGGCTCAGGCGGCCTTCTGCATTTTTTCAAAGTGGGCGTTTTCGATGCGTTCGACTTCCGCGGCCGGGACCCAGTAATCGACGTCGCGGTCGTAGGCGCGGGCGATGAACGAACCGACCATGCCGACGAAACCGGCGATGGCGAGCCACCAGATGTGCCAGATCAGCGCAAAGCACATGACCAGGCCGAACAAGCCGATGTACACGCCGGCGCCGGTGTTCTTCGGCATGTGGATGTCTTCGTACTTGGCGGGGCGCTTGTAGGCCTTGCCGCTTTGCTTGTCTTCCCAGAACTGGTCCAGCTCATCAACGTGAGGAACGTGGGCGAAGTTGTAGAAAGGAGCCGGCGACGAAATCGACCATTCCAGGGTGCGGCCATCCCAGGGATCGCCGGTGACGTCCTGGTTTTGCTTGCGTTGGCGAACCGACACGAACACTTGCTGCAACAGGAACCAGATGCCCAGCATGATCAACGCGGCGCCAGCCAGCGCGACCAGCAGGTACGGCTGCCATTCGGGGTTGTCGTAGTGGTTCAGGCGACGAGTCATGCCCTTGAAGCCCAGGATGTACAGGGGCATGAAGGCCATGAAGAAACCGACGAACCAGCAGTAGAACGAGTAGCGGCCCAGGCGTTCATTCAGCGTGAAGCCGAACGCCTTGGGGAACCAGTAGGTCATGCCCGCGATACAACCGAACACCACGCCACCGATGATGGTGTTGTGGAAGTGGGCGATCAGGAACAAGCTGTTGTGCAGCACGAAGGACACGCCGGGGATGGCCAGCATCACGCCGGTCATGCCGCCGATGACGAAGACGATCATGAAGCCCAGCGTCCACAGCACCGGCGTCGTGATGCGCAGGCGGCCGCGGTAGATGGTGAACAGCCAGTTGAAGATCTTCGCGCCCGTCGGGATCGAGATAATCATCGTCGCGATGCCGAAGAAGGCATTGACGTTGGCCCCCGCCCCCATGGTGAAGAAGTGGTGCAGCCAGACCAGGAACGACAGCACGCCGATGGCGGCCGTGGCGTAGACCATGGACTTGTAGCCGAACAGCGTCTTGCGGGCAAAGGTGGCAACCACTTCCGAATACACGCCAAACGCCGGCAGCACCAGGATGTAGACCTCGGGGTGGCCCCAGATCCAGATCAGGTTCACGTACATCATGACGTTGCCGCCCATGTCGTTCGTGAAGAAGTGCGTGCCCAGGTAGCGGTCGGCGGTCAGCAGCGCAAGCGTTGCCGCCAGCACGGGGAAGGCGGCGACGATCAGCACGTTGGTGACCAGCGAGGTCCACGTGAAGATCGGCATTTTCATCAGGCTCATGCCCGGTGCGCGCATGCGCAGGATGGTCACGATGAAGTTGATACCGCTAAGCGTGGTGCCCAACCCGGATATCTGGAGCGCCCAGATGTAGTAATCCACCCCGACGCTTGGGCTGTAGTCCAGCCCTGACAACGGCGGATAGGCGAGCCAGCCGGTCGCGGCGAATTCACCCACGAACAGCGAGATCATCATCAGCGCGACGCCGGCGCCGAACAGCCAGAAGCTCAGCGAGTTCAGGAACGGGTAGGCCACGTCGCGAGCGCCGATCTGCAGCGGCACCACGATGTTCATCAGCCCGGTAATGAAGGGCATCGCCATGAAGAAAATCATGATGACGCCGTGGGCGGTGAAGATCTGGTCGTAGTGATGGGGTGGCAGGAAGCCGGCGGAGTCGGCGGACGCGACCGCCAACTGGGTACGCATCATGATGGCGTCGGCAAAGCCGCGCAACAACATGATCAGCGCGACGATGATGTACATCACGCCGATGCGCTTGTGGTCGACGGAGGTCAGCCATTCCGTCCAGAGGTACTTCCACTTGCCGAAGTAAGTGACGGCGCCGAAGACCGCTAGGCCTCCCAGGCACACGGCGGCCAGCGTAACCATGACGATAGGTTCATGGTACGGAATGGCCTCGAGGGTGAGTTTCCCGAGCATTGTTAGTTAATTCCTGCGATCAGATTTTTCGACGTGGGGGTGCACGTGGCGTCGTCCACACCGGCCATCTTGGACATGGTGCTGCCCAGAATGAAATCAAACATGGCGGGAGGCGCCGAGGAGTACTTGACGACCGGGTTGCGCTCGCTGCGCTTGGTCAGTTCAGCGTAGGCCTCGGGGGTCAGCGCCGTGGGCGAAGCCTTGGCTTCCTTGACCCAGTTGTCGAACCCTTCCTGCGACGTGGCGATGGCCTTGAAGCGCATGCCGGAGAAACCGGCGCCGCTGTAGTTGGCCGAGATGCCCGCGTAGGTGCCGGCTTCGGTCGCGTTCAGGTGCAGCTTCGTTTCCATGCCGGCCATCGAGTAGATCTGGCTACCCAGCTGGGGGATGAAGAACGAATTCATGACCGATGCCGACGTGATCCGGAAGTTGACCGGGACGTTCACGGGGAACGCGATCTCGTTGACCGTGGCGATGTCGTACTCGGGGTAGATGAACAGCCACTTCCAATCCAGCGACACCACCTCGATGGTGACGGGCTTGTGCTCGGAAACAAGCGGCTTGTAGGGATCCAGCGCGTGCGTGGAGCGCCAGGTGATCACGGCAAGAATCGCCACGATGATACAAGGCACGGTCCAGACCACGATTTCAATCGCCGTGGAGTGGGCCCACTTGGGCTGGTAATCGGCTTTGGTATTGGATGCGCGGTATTTCCACGCAAACGACACGATCATGAACAGTACTGGAATCACAACGATGAGCATCAGCCCGGTCGCCGTGAACAGCAAAGTCTTTTCCTGGGCGCCAATGTCTCCCTTGGGAGAGAGAATTTCCATGTTGCAGCCGCCAAGCAGCATGACCGCGCCGACGCCAAAAATGCGCGTTAGGGTCGCAAGGAGGGGGTGTTTCACGTACAGCCTTGGATGGATGGTTGGAAATGCTGCGGAGCAGCAAGCTGGAATGCTGCCAAGCAGCAACGTCCATCCTATCGGCTTGATATCGGTCAAGCATGCGACGAATGGTCGCATTGCCTGGGAGGATTCTGCCCCCAACGGAGCAGATTCAGGGTTTTCCTAGGGGGCAGACGCCCTAGGTGGCGGGGGTGGGGTGCGACGATATGTCGCACCTGCACAGAGGGGTGTTGTAAAGATGTGTCGCACTGCACCCATCAGTCGACCAGGATTTCCCGTTCCGGCCCCGGTTTTTTTGCCAGCTTGCGCTGCAGGGAGCGCCGGTGCATGCCCAACAGGCGTGCCGCCGCGGAAACGTTGCCGCCAGTCTCGTGCAGGGCCTGGTGGATGTGCTCCCATTCTAGGCGGTGCAACGGCGTCATGGTCGTTTCGATCGTAACGGATTCTGGCTTCACCAGGCCCAGCGTGCGCAGGATCATCGGCGCGGTGGCGGGCTTGGGCAGGTAATCGTCGGCCCCGCGCTTGATGGCCTCGACGGCGGTGGCCACGCTGGCATACCCGGTGACCAGCAGAATCCGCATGTCCGCGCGGAGTGCGCGAAGGGGGCGGATCAGGGTCAGGCCGGAGTCTTCACCCAGGCGCAGGTCCACCAGCGCGAAGGCCGGCCGGATCTCTTCGGCCACGCGCAGCGCTTCGGCGATGCCGGTGGCGGTCCGGGTCTCGAGGCCGCGGCGCGACAGGCTGCGCTGCAAGGTGCGCACGTACAGTTCGTCGTCGTCGATCAGCAGGCCAAGGTCGGTAGGATTCATCACTTTCAAGTTCCGGGGTTGCCCAGGGGCAGGTAAAAGCGGATGCGGGTGCCTCCCCCTGAGGCGGCGGTCATGGTCATTTCACCGCCCAGCTGTTCCACGGTGGCATGCGACAGCGCCAGGCCGACGCCCAACCCTCCCGGCTTGCCGCTGTTGAACAGGCTGGTCGCCGGCAGCAGGGTCTGGTCGGGGTCGAAGCCCCGCCCGTAGTCCCGGACTTCGCCGCGCAGGGCGCCATAGCCGTATTCCAGATGCAGGTCCACGCGGGGCGCCTCGGCGGCTTCACCCGCGTCGGCCGCGTTGTTCAAAAGCGCCTGCAGCAGATGCGCGATCGCTGGATCCACCCGCAGACTGGCCGGCAGGGTGCCGGAGCGTTGCAGGTCGATCGTCGGGCGGATCAGGCGCCATTGCCCCACCACGCGGACCAGATCCACCGCGGTTGGGACAGCCAGATTGCGGATGCGTTCCCGGCAAAGGGCCAGCAGTTGGCTCAAGGTGGCCACGTCGGCGCGCAGATCGTCGTCCT
Source organism: Achromobacter sp. MYb9 (assembly GCF_002975275.1). Lineage (GTDB taxonomy): Bacteria > Pseudomonadota > Gammaproteobacteria > Burkholderiales > Burkholderiaceae_B > Achromobacter. Next base: position 13,340 of record NZ_PCOQ01000013.1, read on the forward strand.
TGACCTCGGCGGCGATCTCGTCGGCCAGCAGGGTCATGGTGGCCAACGGGGTGTTCAGTTCGTGCGCCATGGCGGCCGCGTGGGTGGCCAGGGCAACGATGCCCTCGTTGCGGGTAAAGCGTTCACGCAGGCGGGCCAGCTCGCGTTCGCGGTCGCGCAGGTCGGACGCCAGGCGGGTGGAAAACACCAGCACCACCACGACGGAAATCAGGAAATTCACGCCCAGGCCCCACAGCAGCAGGGAATGGGTGTCCACGTCGCCGCGCAGGGGCTGGCCAAAGATGGCCGCCGCCGCGTAGCCGGAAATACCCGCGACCGCCGCCGCCAGCGCCCAGTTGCGCGGCAGCGCCAAGGCCGCCAGCGCGGTCAGGATCAGGAACATCGTGCCGAACGGATTGCTGATGCCGCCGCTCCAGCCGACCATCCACGACAGCACCGCCATGTCCACGAAGAGATGGCCGAAGGCGGTGGCGTGGGACAGGTCGCGCGGGTGGCGCAGGCGCAGGCTGGCGTAGGCGTTGAATCCAATCAGCACGCCGACACCGATCCACAGGGGCTCAAGCGGCAGGGCAAGGCCCAGCACGCTGCTGGCCAGCAGGATGGTGGCGGCTTGGCCGGCGATGGCGAGCCAGCGCAGGCTGCATAAGGTACGCAGGAATGAAAAGGCGGAACTACCGGGCATATCCAGACACAGAGGTGCCGGCGGCCCGCCGGCGGGTCAAGCGCCCGGCGGCGCGGAACGCAGGCATCCGGCGCGCGGCGCGAGGGGCCGGCTGCCGTCGGGCCTGGCTCAGGCGTCGACGGCGGATGTGCTGGCATTGTATGGCGATTCAGCGCGAGACGCTGGCGGGGACACGGATGGTGCGTCCCCGATATTCGCTCAGTGGCCGTGCTGCGGCGCCGGCGCGGCCCCCGCCTTCGCGTTGAGCGCGCGGGCCTCGGCCTGCACCGGCACGCGGCGCTGCTGCTGGCTGGCGTCTTCCACCACCAGGGTCAGCGCGATGCGGTCGCCGGGTTGGATCTGTTTAGCCAGGTCGATCAGCATGACATGGTAGCCGCCGGGCTTCAGTTCCACCGGCTGGCCGGCGGGCAGATCGATGCCGGGGACCTGGCGCATCTTCATGACATTGTCCTGCATGGCCATTTCGTGGACTTCCACGTGCTTGGCCGCATCGGACTCCACGGCCACCAGGCGGCCGGGCACCGCCGAGGTCAGGCGCATGAACGCGCCGGTGGCGTGCTGGCTGGGCACGGTCGCGCGCACCCAGGCGTCGTCCACCTTCAGGGTGGCGTCCTGCGCCAGCGCGGCGGGAGCGAAACCGGCCAGCGCGCACAGGGAAAGGCCGGCGGCCAGGGACTTGAACGAAAAGGGCTTCATCATGTTGGCTTCTCTTGATCGGGTTGACGGCGGCGGGGTCACAGCACGGTGCGCAGGTCTTGCACGCATTGCTCGGCGGTTTGCTGGTGGCGCAAGGCCAGCCGGAGCTTGCCCTGGGCGTCGATGATGTAGGTCAGCGCGGTGTGGTCCATGGTGTAGGACGAGCCGGTGGCCACCTTTTGATAGAACACCTTGAATGACTGGGCCGCGGCGCGGGTCTGCTCCGCGTCGCCGCGCAAGCCGACGAACGCCGGATCGAAAGCCTGGGTGTAGGCGCGCAGGATGTCGGGCGTGTCGCGCTCGGGGTCGACGGTGATGAAAAGCACCCGCAGCTTGTCCGCGTCGGCGCCCAGCAGGCCCTTGATCTCGATCGCGCGGGTCAGCGCGGTCGGGCAGATGTCCGGGCATTGCGTGAAACCGAAGAACAGCATGACGGGGTGGCCGCGGTAGTCGGCCAGGCGGCGGAGCTGGCCACCCGTGTCCTGCAATTGGAAGTCGCCCGTCGGCATGCCGGACAAGTCCATGCCGTGGAGCTTCGGGGCCTCTGGCCCGCAGCCGGCCAGGGCCAGCAGGGCAAGGGAAGACAAGAGCAGGCGGCGCCGCGGATCGGGCGCATGGGAAAGCGCCGCGCCGGCGGGCGGGCGCAGGGCGGGGGAACGCATGAACGGGGAATGCATGGAAACCTCTTGGGTCGACGGTCGGCAAGGCGCGCGGCAGGGCCGCGCGGTCAGGCGGAGTCAGGCCAAAGAGGGCGGGGCGCGCGAACCGAGGGGCGGGCCGTGGGCGGCCAGCGCGGGCAAGGCCCGGTAGGCGGGCGGGGGCGGAACATACCGGCCCGCCGGCAGCAGAATGGGCGTCAACGCGGGAGTGGGCGCGGGGACGACATGCGCCAGCAGCCCGAAGGGGCATTGCGCGCCGGTCTTGGCGCCGTCATGACCGGCGGGGGCGTCGCCGCCCGCCTTGGGGCTGGCCAGCGCCAGGCTGAATGTGGACAGGTCGCCCGCCGCCGAGCAGAACGTGACTTCCAGGCGGCCATCATGCAGCGCGCGGGCGTCGGGCATGTAGCCCGTGGGCACGAGGGCGCGCAGGACCAAGGTCAGAAGCGCCAGCCACAGCACGCCGCGGGCGCGCGCGGCGCGTCCCAGGGGGTGGAGGCGGGTCAGGTCGGGCATCGCGCCATTTTAGCCACGCCCAGGGGTCAGTCGCCTGCGTCCAGACGCCGCACCAGGGCGATGTAACGGCGTTGCGCCTGATCGACGGGCAACCCGGCCAGAAGACGCCAGGCGGCATGCCGGATCTGGCTGCGGGCATCCGCAACGGGCGGGGCCGCCGGCGGCGCGTCGCCGTGGCGCGCTTGCTGTTCGTAGGCGGTAAGCCGGATCACCACCGCGGCGGAGGGCGGTGCGGGCAGCGAACGCAATTCGATGACGGCCGCTTCAAACGCATCGGGCAGCGCGTTGGCGTCGAGGGCCAGGGTGGCCTCGTCCATGGCGTCGCCTTCGGGTTCGTGGCCGGCGGCGGCGGCCAGCCTGCGCCACAGGGCGTCTTCGGCTTCGGGTTCGTCGGCGCGGGCGGTGACTTTGCTGATCGCGTTGTTGCGCAGGCGCAGCGTGTGCGTGGCCCCGGCTTCGTACAGGCCGGCCCCGTCCTGCACCTGGAAGCGCAGCGGCAGCGCAATGGCGCGGCCCGCCAGCGCGGGTTGCCCGACGTCGCGGATTGCGAACGTGTTGCGCGAATAGTCCATCAGCCGCGAGAACAGGGTGATCAGCGCGCCGCGGCCTTCGTAGACGCCGCTGACGGGGCTATCGCCTTCTTCGGTCCAGACGACGTCCTCGGCGAACAACGGGAACAGCGTTTCGAATTCGCCCGCCAAGAGAGAATCGCGGTACGCCCCGAGGATGCGCTCGACATCGGCCGCGCCCATCGGGGCGGCGCGCCCGGCCGCGCGCGGCGACTGCGCGGCGGCGGGATCACGGTCCATGAATTGCAGCACGGTGGCCGCGACGAGGTCGCGGTCGTTGTCCACGCAGATCATGTGATAGCTGTTGTTCAGCAACACCAGCTGGCTGCCGGCGATGGCGTCATGCAGCAGATGCGCCGAACGCACCGACGTAAGCTCGTCCTCGTGCGCGTGCATGATGAGCGTGGGGCAGGCGATGCCGTCCAGCCCGCGCGTGACCGCGTTGCGCAGCCGATCGACTTCGCGCACGCAGGCCAGCGGCACCCAGCGGTAATGGAAGTTCTCGCCCCGTTCGAACTTGGCCTTGACGATGGACCGGACCAGCTCGTTCTTGATGCCGTAGGGCTCTTCCTCTTCGACGCGCATGCGCGCGGCCAGGCCCGGAATGCGGTAGACCAGCTTGCGCAGGCCGCGGTACCAGGGCGTGCTCCAGCCGTCGATGAAGACGGGCGCGGCCAGCGACACGAGCTTGCCCTGCTTGTGCCCGACCCGTTTGCAGAGTTCGACCGCCAGCAGCGCGCCCAGGCACATGCCCATGACGTGCAGGGTCTCGTGGCGCTGGGCGACTTCGCGGTATTTGTGCGTCACGGCGTCCAGCCAGTCTTCCATGCGGACGGACAGCAGGTCCTCGGGCGAACCGCCGTGGCCGGGCAGGGTCAGGCTGTAAGTCTGGATGCCGGCGCGTTTCAGTACCTTGTGCATCGACCCGAGGTCGTATTCGGTTCCGCCCAGTCCATGGATCAGGAGGGCGCCCGTGCCGGACGGGGCGTCGAGGTTACTGGCTGGCATCGGCCGGCTCGCGCTCGATCTCGCCCAGCCGCCACATGCCGGCCACGACGGCCACGCTGCCGTCAAAGTCGGACAGCGGCGACCCTCGGTCGCTGACCAGCCGCCAGCCGCCCGCCGAATGCGCCACGCGGAACAGCAAGGGCGTGCGGTCCTGGGCGCCGGCGCGGCGCGCCGCCCAGTGCATCGCCAGGCGCGACCGGTCTTCCGGATGCGCATGCGCGGTCAGCGACGCAAGATCCGTGATGGCGCTGGCCGGCAGGCCGAAAGCGTCTTGCAGGTCGCCCGCCAGTTCAAGCTTGCCGTCATGGGGATTGAAGCGGTACATCAGTTGGTGGCTGCCCGCCAGCGCCAGGTCGAAGCGCCCGCGCCATCGCTCGGCGCTTTCAAGCGCCTGGGCGCGCGCGCCGCGCAGGGTATTGACCAGCAATAGCAGCAACGCCGTGATCACAAGGTAGACCTGGGTGGCCAGCAGCACGTGCCAGGGGTCGTTGGCCTCGACAAACGGCCCTTCGCCCTGGGCGCTTTGGTACAACGCCATCAGCATCAGCGTAACCATCGCCAGCGTTCCGCCCGGCGTGCCCCAGACCAGCGCGATCAGCACGGCGAACACCAGCGGCAGATAAGTCAGCTCGAAGGAGACGACGTAGGGCAGGTTCTGGATCATGTCGCCGTCGAACGTCATGAAGGTCGACACGATCATCAGTGCGTAGGCCGCCGCGCCGATCAGCAGGTCTCGCATCCGAGGGCCGCCGGAGCGCCGCGGCCGGAATTGCGCCCATCCCGTTAGTGCCGGCGCCAGGATCAGCACGCCGGCCAGATAGGCGGTGACCCAGGTACGCAGCCGGACCAGCGCGTGGGCATCCTGCGTCAGCCACAGCCAACCGCCGCCCATCAGCGCGCTGCTGGCGGCGCCAGCGACCGCCCCGGCCAGCAGCGCGGCCACGAAACCCGGGCCTTCGGCGCGTGGCGACAAGCGCTGTACCGTCCAGGCCGCCAGCAGCGAAGACAGGCTGCCCGTCAGTGCGAAGACGATGGCGGTGGCCGGTTGCCCGCGCGTGCCCAGCGTCAACAGCAACTGGGCGCAGAAGAAGCCCGCGGCCAGCAGCAGCCAGTTGCGGCGCGGCGACAGCAGATAGGCGCCAACGGCCACCCCCGGCGGCAGCCAGACGAAGAGCGCGTGGCTGACCGGGTCGTTGAGCAGGTGCGAGAACACGCCGCACAGCAAGTAAGGGAGGGTCCACAGCAGGCAAAGCGGATTCTTTCTAACCGTGTCGGTCATGCCCATGTCGGTCCTTGCAATCGCGTTGAGTCGTGGCGAAGCGCGTTCACCGTGATCAGCGGGTTATACACGGCCCGGCGGCCGCTGCGAAGCACCCTCGCCACACTGGCACCCGAAAATCTTGGTACCCTTGAATGCACTTCCGTTTCCACCGCCCTCTCAGTGCCCCAGGTTTCAGTGCTTTCCTTGTCCGCTTCGATCGCGTCCGTGCCCGCTTCCGCCCCTTCTGCCGCGGCGCCTGCCGGCCCGCCCGGTTTCCGCAGACGGCTTCGCCCGTTCGGGCGGCTTTGGATGGGCGCCGTGGTCGTGGCCTTGCTGGTCTTGCTGACCGCTTGCGGCACCACCAAGGTTCAGCCCGGCTACTACCGGGTCCAGTCGGGCGACACGTTGACGCAGATCGCGCGCAAGCAGGGCACCAGCGTCAGCAACCTGGTGCGATGGAACAGCTTGTCGAACTCGAATTCCATCGAGGTCGGGCAGATGCTGCGGGTGGCGCCGCCTGGGGGGCAGGCCAGCACGTCCGCCTCCGGCAAGGCGCAGTCCAAACCCGCCGCGTCGTCGCCGCGGACGTCCTCGTCGACGAAGCGGCGCACCGCGCCGCCGGGCGCGATCTCGCTGGTGTGGCCGGCCCAGGGCAAGGTCACGCGCGGCTATGACGGCGGCGGATCCAACGGCATCGTCATCTCAAATTCGTCCGGCACGCCGGTAGTGGCCGCGGCGGGCGGCACGGTGGCCTATTCGGGCAGTGGCCTGCGGGGTTATGGCCACCTTGTCATCATCAAGCACAACGCCAGCTTCCTCAGCATCTACGCCCATAACAGCAAGCTGCTGGTCAAGGAAGGCCAGAGCGTGAAGCAAGGGCAGAAGATCGCCGAAATGGGCAACAGCGACAGCAAGCAGGTCGGGCTGTATTTCGAATTGCGCTATGACGGCCAGGCGGTCGACCCGGCGGGGAACCTGCCGCCGAAGTAACCCGGCGGCAACGCGGCCTACGGCGTCGCGTCCTGCGTCAGGGTCGAGATGAACGTGGCGGTGCGCGGATCCGTGGGGCGCGAGAAGAGCGTCCGGGACTCGCCGGATTCCACGACGACGCCATCCAGCAGGAACACCACTTCGCGCGATACGCTGGCGGCCAGGCGCAGGTCGTGCGTGGCCATCAGCATGGTCATGCCCTCGGTGGCCAACTGGCGCAGCACGTCCACCACTTCGGCGGCCAGCCCGGGATCCAGCGCAGAGGTCGGCTCGTCGCAGAGCAGCACGCGGGGCGCGGGCGCCAGCGCGCGGGCAATCGCCACGCGTTGCTGCTGGCCGCCCGACAGGTTGGCGGGCCAGGCGTCGGCCTTTTCTGCCATGCCGACCTTCTTCAGCAGTTCTTCGGCACGGGCGCGGGCGCGGTCCAGCGGCCACTTCTGCACCGTCAGCAACCCTTCCATCACATTGCCGATCACCGTCTGGTGCGGAAACAGCTGAAAGTTCTGGAACACCATGCCCGTCTGCTTGCGCACGCGCTGCACCTGATCGCGCGCCAACTTTTGGCCCGGTTCGAATTCAACGGTTTCGGGCCCGATGGAAAGCGTGCCGCGGTCGGGCACTTCCAGCAGATTCACGCAACGAAGCAGCGTGCTTTTGCCGCTGCCCGACGGGCCGATCAAGGCGGTGACGCTGCCTTCGGCAATGCTCACGTCCACTTGCTTGAGCACCAGGTTTCCGCCGAAGGATTTTTCGATTTTCTGCAGGCGGATCATCGGCTTTTCTCGGAGAACACGGCGTGCTGGCCAAAACGCCGTTCCAGGCGGACCTGCGCGGCGGACAGGACGGAACTGAACACCAGATAGATCAGCGCGGCCTCGGTGTAGAGGATCAGCGGTTCATAGGTGACGGCCGCGATGCGTTGCGCGGCCTGGAAGATCTCGGGCACGGTCAGCACCGCCGCCAGCGACGTGTCCTTGACCAGCGCGATGAACGAATTCGACAGGGGCGGCACCGCCACGCGGGCCGCCTGCGGCAGGATGGTCCGGCGCAGCGCCTGGCCACGCGTCATGCTGAGCGAGTACGCCGCTTCCCACTGGCCCTTGGTGATGGATTCGATGGCGCCGCGGATGACTTCCGAGTTGTAGGCGCCCACGTTCAGCGTGAAGCCGATCAGCGCGGCGGGCAGCGGGTCCAGCACGATGCCCACGCTGGGCAGGCCGTAAAAGATCACGAACAACTGCACCAGCAGCGGCGTCCCGCGGATCAGCCACACATAGAAGCGCACCACCGCCACCAGCGGCGCCGGGCCGAACAGCCGGATCAGCGCCACCACGAACGCAAGCGCCAGCCCCAGCGCGAAAGACATCAGCGTGAGCGGCACCGTGAACACCAGCCCGGCGTGCAGCAGCGGCCAGAACGAGTCGGCCATCAACTGCACCCAGGCCGGCACGGTCCACGACCCGATTTGCGCCAGCAGCCAATCGGGCATGACGGCTTGCAGCCAGGAGGGTAGCGTCATGTGCGTGCCCGTCGCTTATTGCGCCGACAGGTCCGTGCCGAAATATTTGACGGATATGGTTTTGTAGGTGCCGTCGGCCTTGATGTCGGCCAGCGCCTTGTTGATGGCGGCTTGCAGCTCGGGGTTGCCCTTGCGGATCAGCACGCCGGAATTGCTGAATTCAGCGGTCTTGTCGGTGGCGGCGATTTTCACCCGCGCGTTGGGTTTCTGCTTCTTGAAGTCCAGGAACGACAGGTTGTCGTTGACCGTGGCTTCCACGCGGCCCGAGGTCAGCAGGTCAATGGCTTCGTTGAAACCCTGCACGGCAATCACTTCCGCGCCGTGGCTTTGCGCCAGCTTGCCGAAATTGCTGGTCAGCGTATTGGCCGACTTCTTGCCCTTCAGGTCGGCAAATGATTTGATGGTGGTGTTGTCGTCGCGCACGATCAGCACCGCTGCCGAAGAGATATAGGCATCGGAAAAATCGTATTTGGCTTTGCGCGCGTCGGTGATCCCGACCTGGTTGATGACGGCATCGTAGCGCTTGGCGTCCAGCCCAGCGATCAGGCCGTCCCACTTGCCTTCCACGAATTGAGCCTTCACGCCCAGGCGTTCGGCGATGGCGCGGCCAATGTCCACATCAAAACCGGTAAGCTGACCCGATGCATCGTGGAAGGTGAAGGGCGCATACGTGCCTTCGGTGCCGATCTTGAACGTGCCGGCGGATTTGATCTGGTCCAGGCCGGACTGGGCGTGGGCAGCGGTCAGGGCGGCGGCCTGGATAAGGCCGGCGATGAACAGCGAGCGGAAGAGTTTCATGGCAATGCTCCACGGATGATCGGTGTCATTCTGGAGAGCTTGCGGGTGTGCAATGCCCTCCGGCTTAGCCGCACTCTAACAACGCGTCTATTTTTCCACAAAGCATAAGGAATAGTAAAAATATAGCGGCAAGTCATAAGGTTACGCACGCCCGGCGCGGTCCGCGCCGGGCGCACTCAATCGGCATGGCGAGGGAGAATGGTGTGGAACAGCAATGGAACAGGCGGGCGTTCATGATGGCGGCGGCGGGCGCGGCGGCGTTTGCCGGGGTGATGCCCGCGCAAGGCGGCAACGGCTTGCGGCTGACGCCGGGCGGGGGCAGCATTACCCAGGTATCGGGCCTGCGCGTGGGCCATTACACCGATACCCGGCGCCCGACCGGCTGCACGGTCATCATCGCCGAGGCCGGCGCCACGGGCGGGGTCGATGTGCGCGGCGCCGCGCCCGGCACCCGCGAGACCGATCTGCTCAATCCCATGAACATGGTGGACAAGGTGCATGCCATCGTGCTGTCGGGTGGCAGCGCGTTCGGCCTGGACGCCGCTACCGGCGTCATGCGCTACCTGGAAGAAAAGAAGATCGGCTTTGATGTGGGCGTGGCGCACGTGCCCATCGTGCCGGCCGCCATCCTGTTCGACCTGGGCGTGGGCGATGCGTCCATCCGGCCCGATGCGGCGGCGGGTTACCAGGCTTGCAAGGCGGCCGCCACCGACGCGCCGCAAGAGGGCAATGTCGGCGCCGGGGCCGGCGCGACGGTGGGTAAGCTGTATGGCGCCAAGCGCGCCATGAAAGGCGGCATCGGCAGCGCGTCGCTGACGGTGGCGGGCGTGACGGTCGGCGCGATCGTGGCGGTGAATGCGGTGGGCGACGTGCTGGACCCCGCCACCGGCCGCATCCTGGCCGGCGCGCGCACCGCCGACGGCAAGCATCTGCTGGACACGCGCGCCGCCATCCTGGCGGGCGACCTGCCCAATGCCATGCGCCCCGGCACCGCCACCACCATTGGCGTGGTCGCCACCGACGCCACCCTGACCAAGGCGCAGGCCCAGAAGATCGCCGGCATGGCCCACGACGGCCTGGCCCGCACCATCAACCCGATCCACACGATGATGGACGGCGACACGATCTTCGCGCTGGGCACCGGCACCCTGGGCAAACCGGGCAACGTGATGCTGCTGGGCGTCATGGCGGCGGAGGCGATGGCGATCGCGGTGCAGCGCGCCATCCTCGCGGCACGCGCGGTGGAGGGCTTTCCCGCCGCCGTCGATTTCATCGCCTGACGGGTTCGCGCTGCCCCGGCGACCCTCCTGACCTCAGGTTGTCACAGGAAGGGGACATCATGGCGGACACCGGGGTTCCGGTGTCCTGACAGGGGGCTCATTATGTATAAGGGCGAACGATTCAACGGCGCGACCCATCTGGCTGGCCTGGCCCTGGCCGTGGGGGCGTCCGGATGGCTGATCACGCGCGCGGCCGAGCTGAAGGTGGATACCCGGCAGATCGTCAGTTGCGTGGTGTTCGCGGCGTCGATGATCGCCGTCTACGCGTCATCGGTGCTGTATCACTGCACCCGCGGCCGCAACAAGGCGCGCTGGGCCAAGGCCGACCACTGCGCCATCTATCTGTTGATTGCCGGCACCTATACCCCGCTGGCGTTCGGGCCGGTTGCCCACGGCTGGGGCGCGGCGATGGGCGTGGCGATCTGGCTGCTGGCCGCCGTCGGGATCAGCCGGGAATTGTGGTGGGCGCGCGGCGCGGCGCCCGCCTTGCCGCTGTATCTGGCGATGGGCTGGCTGGGGGTGATGTTCGCCGCCCCGATCGCGGGCGCCCTGTCATCCGCGGGGCTGGCCTGGCTGCTGGCGGGCGCGGCGGCTTATACGATCGGCACGCTGTTCTACGTCAACGACAAGCGCTGGCGCCACGCCCATGGCATCTGGCACCTGTTCGTGATGGGCGGATCGGCTTGCCATTTCGTCACGGTGTTCGGCTTTCTGCGCTACGGCACGCCCGCCTGAGCGTGGCGGACAGGGCGCAACGAAAGAACGGTGTCATCGCCAACCGGCCAGCGGCAGCATGCCGCCCCGGTCTTTCACTTTCCGCATGACGATATGCGAACACAGGTCGCGTACCCCGGCGATCTTGCTCAGCTTGTCTTCCACGAATTGGGAAAACGCCGACAGGTTGCGGGTGCGCACCGTCAGGATGTAGTTTGAGGCCCCGGTCACGATGCTGGCTTCGGTGATCTCGTCGTGCGCGGCGATGCCGGCCAGGAAGGCTTCGTGCCAGCCGGGGCGGGACTGGTCCAACGACACATGGACGATGGCCTCGAGTTCAAACCCGAGTTTCTCGGCGTCCAGCACCGCGCGATACTGGCGGATCATCCCGCCTTCCTCCAGCGCCCGCACGCGGCGCAGGCAGGCCGACGGCGACAGCGCGACCTGTTCGGCCAGATCCTGATTGCTCAGTTGGCCGTTCTCTTGCAGGCGGTACAGGATGCGCTGATCAATCGCGTCTAGTTGCATGGTGCAATCCAATTCTAAAAATCCGGGTTCCATGCAATTTACTGCGGAATCTTAGGGTAAGCCACGCCCGGATTTGCAATATTTCGGCCCCGGCGCGCTGCTATCCTGTTTTGCAGGATATTGCCCGAAGGAGCATTGCATGACTACGCGTGAAGACTGCGTCGCCGCAGACCGGAAAGACCCCCTGGCCGCCCTGAAAGCGCGTTTTGAATTGCCGCCTGGCGTGCTCTACATGGACGGCAATTCCCTGGGCGTGATGCCGAAGGCCGCCGCCGCCCGCGCCGCTGGCGTGATCACGCAGGAATGGGGCACCGGCTTGATCCGCAGCTGGAACACCGCCGGCTGGTTCGAATTGCCCGCCCGCCTGGGCGATAAGCTGGGCAGCCTGCTGGGCGCCCGCGAAGGCGAACTGGTCGTGACCGACACCACGTCGCTGAACATCTTCAAGGCGCTGGCCGCCGGGCTGCGCATCCAGCAGCAAAAACAACCGGCGCGCCGCGTCATCCTGTCTGAACGCGATAACTTTCCGACCGATCTGTACATGATCCAGGGCATGATCGACCTGCTGCAGCAGGGGTACGAAATGCGCTTGATCGATGACGAGCTGCCGCTGGACAAGGCGCTGGACGATTCCGTCGCCGTGATGCTGCTGTCGCACGTGAACTACCGCAGCGGCCAGATGCACGACATGGCCGCCGTCACCGCCCTGGCGCACGAACGTGGCGCGCTGACCATCTGGGACCTGGCGCATGCCGCCGGCGCGGTGCCGGTCGACTTGAACGGCGCCAACGCCGATTTCGCCGTGGGCTGCACGTATAAGTACCTGAACGGCGGCCCGGGTTCGCCGGCCTTTATCTGGGTGGCGCCGCGCCACACGCAGGATTTCTGGCAGCCCCTGTCCGGCTGGTGGGGCCACACCCGCCCGTTCGACATGGCCGTGGCCTATGAACCCGCCGGCGGCATCCGCCGTTACCTGTGCGGCACGCAGCCCATCGTGTCGCTGTCGCTGGTGGAATGCGGCCTGGACGTGGCCCATGCCGCCGACATGGCCGACGTGCGCCGCAAGTCGCTGGCGTTGGGCGACCTGTTCATCGCGCTGGTCGAAGAACGCTGCGAAGGCCATCCGCTGACGCTCGTCACGCCCCGCCAGCACGCCGACCGCGGCAGCCATGTCAGTTTCCGCCACCCCAACGGCTACGAGGTGATGCAGGCTTTGATCGCGCGCGGCCTGATCGGCGACTATCGCGAACCCGAGGTGCTGCGCTTTGGCCTGACGCCGCTGTATTTCGGCTACGCCGACGTGTGGGACGCGGTGGATATCCTGAAAGACGTGCTGGACAGCCGCGCCTGGGACAAGCCTGAATTCAAGCAGCGGTCCGCCGTGACCTGAACGCCCTGACGCGTTGCCTTATCGCGCGGGCCCAATCGGTCCTACATCCAGAAAAAGAGCGCAGTACAAGGAGGAGACAATGCAAAAGCAGCAACAGGGCTTCGGCCAGATCACCCAGCGCGAACAAGGCTTGAAGCGGCGCCTGACCTCGGGCCAGATGAGCATGATCGCCATCGGCGGGGCCATCGGCACGGGCTTGTTCCTGGGCAGCAAGTTCGCCATCGGGTTTGCCGGGCCCAGCGTGATCATCAGCTACGCCATAGGCGGGGTGATCACGCTGCTGCTGATGGGCTGCCTGGCCGAAATGACGGTGGCGCATTCCACATCCGGTTCCTTCGGCGCCTATGCCGAGCATTACGTGGGTCCGCTGGCGGGCTTTCTGGTGCGCTATGCGTACTGGTCGTGCGTGGTGCTGGCGGTGGGCACGGAAGTGACGGCGGTGGCCGAGTACATGAAGTTCTGGTTCCCCGGCGTGCCGGGTTGGCAGTGGGTATGCGTTTTTTCGGCGGCGCTGATCTTGATCAACGCGATGAGCGTCAAGGCCTTCGGCACCATTGAATACTGGTTCTCGACCATCAAGATCACGGCGATCGTGGCCTTCATCATCCTGGGCGCGTATGTGGTCTGGGGGAATCCGCAATACGGCACGGCGCTGTATACCTCGCACGGCGGCTTTTTCCCGAATGGCGTGTGGGGCATGTGGGTCGCGGTGGTGATCTCGATCTTCAGCTACCTGAGCGTGGAGATGATCGCGGTGGCCGCTGGCGAAGCCGAGGACCCGGAACGCGCCGTCAAGAAGGCGTTCCGCGCCACCATCGTCCGGCTGGTCGTCTTCTACCTGCTGACGCTGGCGCTGATCCTGGCCATCGTGCCGTGGGACGAAGCCGGCAAGGGCGGCAGCCCGTTCGTGAAAGTGATGCAGGCGCTGCAGATTCCCGGCGCGGCAGGCGTGATCAATTTCATCGTATTGGTGGCGGCATTGTCCGCCATGAACAGCCAGCTCTACATCACGACGCGCATGATGTTCAGCCTGTCTCGCGCCGGGCACGCGCCATCCGCGTTCGGCCGGCTGACCCGCAGCGGCACGCCGCTGAACGCGCTGCTGCTGTCCACCAGCGGGATCGCCATCGCGGCCGTGTTGAACGCGCTGTACCCCGAGACCTCGTTCACGCTGATGATGGCGATTTCGATGTTCGGCGCGTTGTTCACCTGGATGATGATCTTCGTCACGCACTATTTCTTCCGCCGCCGTTGGGCGCGGGAAGGAGGCGCTGCGCTGTCGTTTCGGATGCCGGGCTTTCCGGCGCTGACGCTGCTGGGCGCGGTTGCGATGCTGGCCATTCTGGTCACGACGGCCTTCACCGGCGTGTTCAAGATGACGCTGGTCTTTGGCGTTCCCTTCCTGCTGATTCTGGCCGCGCTGTATTTCCTGCTGTTCAAGAAAAGCGGCGAAACGCTGCTGCTGCAGGCGCGCGACCAGCAAGGGTGACCCGAGCCGCCAACCGCGCCCGGATCATCGCGGGTGTTGCAGCCCGGGTTACCGCCTGGCCTGCCGCCCCGGACCGGACGCGCATTGCCGGATCGCCGCCAGCATGGCGCGGGCGCGGGCCGGTAGCGAACGCGACGCGTACACGGCGTGCATTTGCGGCGCGGCGCCCTGGGCCGAGGTCACGGTATACGCCGGACACACGCGCACCAGGGCGCCACGTTCGATTTCCGGCTGCGCGGCCCAATCCGCCAGCCGCGCGATCCCCATGCCTTGCAAGACCATCGCCATCAAGCCGCTGCCGCTGCTGACCCGCACGGCGGGTTCGGCGTGCATGCGCACAATGCGCTGGTCGTCCCGCAGGTGCCAGTCCTTCAGCACGCGGGGGCCGGTGTGCATCACCAGGCGATGCGCTTTCAGGTCTTCGGGCTCGCGGGGCAGACCCCTGCGGCGCACGTAGTCCGGGCTGGCGCACAACAGCCGGTCGTAGGGCCACAGGTGCGCGCCCAGCAAGTCGCTGGAGGCCGGGAACCCGCCTCGGATCGCAAAGTCCAGGCCTTCGGCGATGGGGTCCACCCATTTGTCGGTATACAGGATGTCCATGCTGACGCCGGGATGGGCGTCCGCGTACTGCCGCAGCACGGCGGGCAGCAGCGCCACGCCCAGCAGGTCCGGCGCTGAAAAGCGCACGCGGCCCTGCACGCCGCCCTGCGCGTCTTGAAGGTCGTCTCGCGCTTGCGCTTCCAGGCGCAGCAACTCGCGCGCCGACTGGAAATAGCTTTCGCCCTGCGGCGTCAGCACCACGCTGCTTTTGCTGCGCAACAGCAGCTGCGCGCCCACTTGGCGCTCCAGCGATTGCACGGCCCGGGTGACGGCGCTGGGCGAGGCGCCCAGCGAGCGGGCGGCCAGAACGAAACTCTGGCGTTCGGCCACGGCGCAGAACACCTGGTATTCCCATAGCGCGCCTCGTTCCATGCGGATTCTCCATTGCGATTATCGCAACATGATATTGCAACGCAGTGCCGGGCGCCCGGCCTAGACTGACGGCTTTCCCGCCTTATTTCTCTTCATCATGCCGCAGCCCTTCTATGTGGACCCGCTTTCCGGCGGACGCTATCCGATCACTGACGCACGCTGGTGCTCCGACGCCCAGACGCCGCTGATGATTTCGGCGTTGCCGGGCATTTCGCGCGACGACATCGATACCCGCGACCGCTCGATCTGGCGCTATCGCGCCGCGTTGCCGCAGGACATTGCAACGCCGGTGTCGATGGGGGAGGGCGGCACGCCGATGGTCGAACGCGCTTGGGGCGGCCTGCGGCCGCATTTCAAACTGGAATGGTTCAACCCCACCTGCAGCTTCAAGGATCGGGGCGCGGCGGTCATGCTGTCATGGCTGCGCCAGATCGGCATCCCGGCGGTGGCCGAGGACAGCTCGGGCAACGGCGGCGCGGCCATCGCTGCCTTCGGCGCGGCGGCGGGCATGGGCGTGACCATTTTCGCGCCGGCCTATACGTCCATTGCCAAAGTGGCGCAGATCCGCGCATTCGGCGCCGACGTGCGGCTTGTGGAAGGTCCGCGCGAGCATTCGCAGACCGAAGCCATCCGGGCTTCACAAGACATCTTCTACGCCAGCCACAATTGGCAGCCGTTCTTTTTGCAGGGCACCAAATCGATCGCCTACGAGATGTGGGAAGACTTTGGTTTCCAGGCCCCCGATAACGTCGTGATCCCGGCGGGCGCGGGCAGCAACGTGCTGGGTTGCGCCATCGGCTTCGCCGAATTGCTGGCTGCGGGCCAGATCCGCCGCCTGCCCCGGCTGTTCGTGGCGCAGCCGTTGAATTGCTCGCCTGTGGACGCCAGCTTTCAGGCGGGGCAAGACGAGGCGGTGCCGCGCCAGGTGCTGCCCACCGTCGCTGAAGGCACGGCCATCAAGCATCCGGTGCGCTTGCGCGAGGTGTTGCAGGCGGTGCGGGCCAGTGGCGGACAGACCGTGGCGGTGCCGGAAGCGGACATCGTGGCGGCAGTGAAGCGCCTGGCGCTGTCCGGCCTGTACGCCGAACCCACTAGCGCGACGGCGGCGGCGGCCCTGGACGTACTGCAAGCGCGTGGCGCGATCCAGGCCAGCGAGCGCACGGTCGTGCTGCTGACCGGCACCGGCATCAAGTCCACGCAATTCATGACGGACCTGTATTCGACGGCGTCGTGAATGGGGCGCGGGCGTGCTCGGCATGCCGGCAAGCCCGCGCTGGCCTCAACTGGCTTGGGCCGCTGCGATGCGTTCGTCTGCCGCGTTCAAGGCAGGGGCGCGCGAGAACACGCGCAGACGGTGCCCGTCGGGATCCAGCGCGACGAAGGTGCGCCCGAAGTCCATGTCGGTGGGGGCTTGCAGGATGGGCAGGCCGCGCAGGCTCCATTCACGGTGGCGCTGGTTGACGACGTCGACATCGGCCACGGCGAAGGCCAGTTCGGACGCGCCGCCGCGGCCGGCCGCAGCCGGCTCCACCGTGTAGCGCGACCACAATCCCAGCTTCAGGCCGGAATCCAGCACGAAGAGGGCGAACGTGGGCGAATTCTCGACCGGTTCGCGTTGCAGCAGCGCACTGTAGAAGGCGGCGCTGGCCTGGGGCTTTTCGACGTAGAAGAGGACGTAGTTGGTATCGGACATGAGGCGCTCCTGGTGGTTGATGCGCTCATGTTAGGCAGGGGTACTGTCAGTTTTTGGCAGTAGTGTGCATCAGGCTTTTTTCGGCTCCTGGTGGATCCCGCGCCACTCTTTCAGCAAGGCGTGACGGCGCCGGGGATAGCGGTCGCCGGCAGTCAGCGCGGCGATGCGGTCGGTGCGGAAATGCCGGAAGTCCTGGCGCAGTTCACACCAGGCCATGACCAGCCGCACACTGTCGAAAAAGCCCAACGCGAAGGGCCAGATCACGCGGGCGGAATCCGATCCCTTGTCGTCGCGGTACTGGATCTCCAGTTTCCGCTCGTTGCGGATCGCCTGGCGGATCAGCGCCACGTCCACGCGGTCGATGACCGCGCTGGCGCTGGGAGCGACCAGCAACGGAATGGCGTCCAGCTCGTCGCGCAACTCCTGTGGCAGCACCGCGCCGATTTTGGCCAGGGCATTGCGGGCGGCCAGACCCAGGCGTTCGTCGGAACGGCCGGCCACCCAGCGCGTGCCCAGCACCAAGGCTTCTATCTCTTCGGTGCTGAACATCAAGGGCGGCAGCATGAAGCCGGGGCGCAGCACGTACCCCACGCCGGGTTCGCCCTCGATTTCGGCGCCCTGGCATTGCAGCGTTGCGATATCGCGGTACAGCGTGCGCAGGCTGATGCCCATTTCGGCGGCCAGCCGGTGGCCGCTGACGGGAAGGCGGTGGCGGCGCAGCGTCTGGAGCAGCTCCAGCAGTCGTTCGGTGCGAGACATGGCGGGGGGAAGGAACCGGATGCGTAATGCTGCCACGAAATGGCAGCATTCGGTCGGCTATTCGGTCGGCTATTCAGCCGCCGTGTCCGACCGTCGCGCGTCCGGTTCGCCCGCAGCGGATGGCGCTAGGAGCCGACCTTCTTGCCCGTCGCCACGTCGATCACCGAGCCGTCTTCCAGGCTGACGCGGTAGATCTCGCGCACGACGTTGCCGGCAAAGCCGATTTCAACGATGGACACGTCTTTGAACGTGGTGTTGATGCCGTCGGGCAGCACGGCATTGAACTTGTCGGACTCTTGCTTCATGGCGTCCTGCAAGCGGGTGTCGTAGATCGCCATGCTGTAGACCAGCGTGGTGTGCGGGTTGTGGGCGCGCGCCTCTTTGCCGTCCTGCATGATGTTGACGCCGCTGACGCCCATGGTCTTGACCAGGTTTTTGCCCGCGTCGCTCATCTTGGCGTAGACGGGGCCCGTCACGCGTGGCAGCGGGCCGTCGCGCAAGGGGGCCAGCGCGGCGGTCGCGGCGGTGTTGTAGCGCATCATGTCTTCAAAGCCCTGGCCGCTTTTGACGACGCCCAGATCCAGCCACCACGGATGGCCGGCGCCCTTGGCGGCTTCCGTCGGGTAGAAGGTCTTCAGCGTGACCTGCAGCGGGGCGGGCGGCTTGGGCAGCGCGCGCAGCATGCGGGCGGGGGTCTCGGGATCGGCGCTGTGGATGTGGACCACGGTGACGTGCGGCATGTTGGGCGTTTCGGCCTCGGTCTTCAGGCCCAGCGCCAGCAGATCCTGCTTGAGCGTGCCGGTGATCTTGGCGTCCAGGACGGCGTTGACGTCCTGCGGCAGGCGGTACACCACGCCGTAGGTGGCTTTGTGGGCGCGGAACTCGGGC
This sequence comes from Achromobacter sp. MYb9, assembly GCF_002975275.1. Lineage (GTDB taxonomy): Bacteria > Pseudomonadota > Gammaproteobacteria > Burkholderiales > Burkholderiaceae_B > Achromobacter. Next base: position 31,748 of record NZ_PCOQ01000013.1, read on the forward strand.
TTGTCCAGGGCGCTGTTGTCGATGGGCGCGGCGGCCTGGGCGGCGAACGAGGTGGCGAACAGGCCGAGGGCGGCCAGGTGGAATGCACGTTTGATCATGGGGAATCCCTTGTCGTTGTTGACGTGACCCGCGAGAGTCATCCGCAGTGTGGCCACTGCGGATGTACGGGGTATTGCACCAGTCGAAAGAATCCCGATACCAGTCCCCACTTGGCCGATAGGTGGCGGCGGCGGCCGGTATCCGCGCGGAGCCGGCGGCCGGAGCCAGCGCTAGATCATGAAGACGATGGCCACGATGGCGATGCCCAGCACCAGGTTCACGCCCACCCAGCGGCGGATGCCCGCCATGGCCTGGCCGCCTTTCGGCCAATCGCCCGCGGCGACCGCGGCGGCCAGACGCTTGTAGAGCGCAAAACGGATATGGCCGAAGATGGCCATCATCACGATCCCGCCCGATGCCATCAGCGTCCAACCCAGCGGCATGAAAAACGCGCCGCCCGTGCGCGAGGCCTGGCTGGCCTCCTGGCCGATCATCGATATGCCCGTCAGCAGGATCAACACAATCGCCCACAGCACGGCGTTCAGGAAGGGGCCCAGCACCGACGCCATCAGTTTCAGGCGCACCGGCGGTTCCAGTTGCGCGGCCGCCGGCCGCAGGAAACAGTGCGCGAACAGCATGCCGCCGACCCATAGGATCACGGCGATCACATGGATGAACTTCACGACGCTATAGAACATGGGGGCTGCCTGCAAGGGAAGGGCCGCGGAATGCCGCCCGGTCTGTCCCCATCATATCGCCGCAACATAATCTTGCGCGGACTTGACCGGAATCATGGTTTTGCATTTAGAATGAGATTGATTTCTATTTGTACATAGCGTTCTGGGAGCCCGTCGTGCCGAACCCTGTACTCGCTTCAGGCGACGCCGTTCAACTTTTGTACCGCACGCATCATGGATGGCTGCAGGGCTGGTTGCGGGCGAAACTGGGCAATACCTTTGATGCGGCCGACCTGGCCCAGGACACGTTCGTGCGGGTGCTGCGCCACCGCCACGAGCTGGACGCACTGCGCGAACCGCGCGCCTATCTGACCACGATCGCCAAGCGGCTGCTGCTGAATCATCACCGGCGCCGCTCGGTTGAAGACGCCTACCTGGAAGCGCTGGCGCTGATGCCGGAAGCGGTTGCGCCGTCGGCCGAACATCGCCTGATCATCCTGGAAACGCTGCAGGAGATCGATGAAATGCTGTCCGGGCTGTCCCGGCCCGCGCGCCAGGCGTTCCTGCTGGCGCAGCTGGAAGGGCTGAGCCACGGCGAAATTGCCGAACGGCTGAATGTGTCGCTACGGTCCGTCCACCGCTACATCACGCGCGGGTTCGAGCAATGCATCATGGCGGTGGCGTGAGCGCGCCGGCTGGCGAGCTGCCCGCCGTCGAGCGCAATGTGGCGCGCGAGGCGGCGCGCTGGCTGCTGCGGCTGAGTTCGGGCCGCGCGACCGATGCGGACGTGCATGCCTGCGACCAGTGGCGCGCCAGCAAGGCCGAACATGAATACGCGTGGCAACGCGCGCAACGCGTGAACCAGCGCTTTGGCCTGATCCCGGCGGCACTCGGCATGGCGACCCTGAACCGGCCGCAATTGCAGCAGCGGCGCGCGGCGTTGAAGGCGCTGGTGGCCCTGGTGGTGGCGGGCCCCGCCGGGTGGGCCGCGTGGCGCGCTGACCCGCTGGACTGGACGGCGGACTATCGCAGCGGGCCAGGCCAGCGGCGCGACATCACGCTGGCAGACGGCTCCACCTTGCATCTAAACACGGCCAGCGCAGTGGATGTGGCGTTTGACGCCGCGACGCGCCTGGTGCGGCTGCGGTCGGGCGAGATCGCCGTGCACGCGGTGGCGGATGCTTCGCCCGCGCCGCGGCCGTTCGTGGTCCGCACGAGCCTGGGCGATATCGAGGCGATGCCGTCGCGCTTTTGCGTGCGCCAGGACGGCGGGCAATGCCAGATCAGTGTGCAGGAGGGGCAGGTCCGCGTCAGCGGCGGCGCGCATTCCGGCCGCGTGCTCAGCCTTGCCGCAGGCCAGCAAGGCCGGCTGACCCAGGACGGCGTGTCGGCGCCGTCGGCCGCCGATCCCCATGCCAGCGACTGGATGCGCGGGGTGCTGTACGCCAACCAATTGCGGCTGGACGCGTTCGCCTCCGAACTGGGGCGGTACCGCTCGGGCGTGCTGCGCTGCGATCCGGCCATCGCGCATCTGCGTATCTCTGGCGCCTTCCAGTTGAACGACACGGACGCCGTACTGGCTGCCTTGCCGGCGACGCTGCCGGTGCAGGTTCGCTACCGCACGGCCTACTGGGTGACGATCGGGCCCCGGGAAGGGGCCGCGTGATTTTCGGCCGTTACAAAATAGTGACGCCCAAGCTGTCCGATTCGCGATTCACGAGGGTCATGGTCTGTATAGGCAAACGAATGCCGATACCCGTTGGATCGAAAGGACGACCATGGCTTATCTCCCCGCCGGCCGCGCAAGCGGCTCCCGAAACGCTCCGGACGCGCAGGTCCGGTTGACCCGTCTGACTTGCGCCGTGCATGCCGCCTTGGCGTTCGCCGCCATCGCCGGTGCCATGTTGCCGATAGCCACCGTTCAAGCGCAGGCCTCCGCGCAGGCGTCGGGGCAAGCCGCCGCGCGCAGCTACCGCATCCCGGCCGGCCCCCTTGCCGAGGCATTGCCGCGTTTCGCCGACCGCGCTGGCGTGACGGTGCTGTTCGACGCCGCGCTGGTGGGGCAACGCCGTTCCGGCGGACTGGAGGGCACGTATTCCGTGCGTGATGGCTTCGAGCGGCTGCTGGCCGGCAGCGGGCTGGCGGTGAACGAGCGCAGCGCCGGGGTCTTCGTGTTGTTGGCGGCCCCGCAACCCGGCGTGACGCTACTGACTCCGGTCCAGGTGGAAGGCGAGAGGGCGGTCGTGACGCCCGCCTGGGAAACCAGCACCGACCGCAAGAAGATGGACGATCTTCAGATCAAGAACTGGAGCGATCTGGGCAAGCGCGCCGAAGCAGGGGTGAGCTTCAACCGGACGACAAACAGCATCAACATCCGCGGCCTGGATCAGGATCGCGTGCTGACGCGCGTGGACGGCATCCGCTTGCCGTGGCTGGACGACGGCGCGCGGGGCGTGAAGGGCGGCCTGGAGGCCGTGGACTTCAACAGCCTGTCGCGGCTGGACATCGTGCGTGGCGCCGACGCGACCGGCGGCGGCTCGGGCGCCCTGTCCGCCACCGCCGACCTGTACACGCTGGAACCGTCCGACCTGCTGACCGGCGGCAAGACCTTCGGCGCGCTGGCCAAGACCGACTACGATTCGGCCGACGCCAGTTGGGGCGCCAACGCCGCGCTGGCGGGCCAGATCCACAGCAACACGTTTTGGCTGGTGCAAGCCGGCGTGCGCAACGGGCACGACGTGGACAACCGTGGTGATGTCGGCGGCTACGGTCCCAAGCGCAGCCAGCCCAGCCCCGAAGACTATGACCAACAGAGCTTCCTGATGAAGCTGCAGCAGCGCGTCGAAGGCGGACACCGGTTCGGCCTGACGGGCGAATATTTCAAGCGTCGCGCCGACATCGACAACATGTACGACCAAGGCGCGGGCACCAGCTACCTGTACGGCGAAAACAGCACCAGGAAGGAAACCGAGCGCGAGCGCGTGTCGTTCGATTATTCCTATAAGGCGCCCGGCGAAGGCAGCCTGATCGATACCGCCACCGCGGTCGTCTATTGGCAGCGGATGCGGCTGGACAATTCCCTGGACGGCGTGCGCAGTGTGGATTCGCGCGCCGGCATCATCCCGGGCGATCCGTTCCGCTACGGCTTTCCCAGCGGCCCCTACGGGCGCAGCAACTCCATCCAGCAGACGCTGTTCGGCGTGAACGGCGAACTTACCAAACGACTGGGCGGCGCCTCGATGTCGCAGCTGTGGACGGTGGGCGGCGAGTGGTATGGCAACAAGACCGAGCAGAACTCCAGCGGGTACGACAATTGCCCCGTGTTGCGCCCGGGTCTGCCTGCGCTGTTCGGCCCGCGTTCGTGCGACATGCTGCACACCAACCAGGCCGACGTGCCGCAATCCAAGGGCAACCAGTGGGCCCTGTGGGTGCAAGACGAATTCAGCTTCGCCGACGGCCGCTATACCGTCATGCCCGCGCTGCGCTACGACCACTATGAACAGAAGCCGCAGTCCAGCGCCAGCTACGAAAGCAATCCCAACGCAGGCGCCTTGCCGCCGTCCAACAGTGGCAGCCGCTTCTCGCCCAAACTGCTGGGCACGTGGAAAGCGGCCGAGCAACTGAGCCTGTACGCCCAGTACGCCTACGGTTTCAAGGCGCCCAGCGCCAGCCAACTCTACACCAACTACGGTGGCCCCGGAACCTATCTGCGCGTGGGCAATCCCTATCTGAAGCCCGAAACCAGCAAGGGTTGGGAATTGGGCGCCAAGATGGGCAGCGACGACCTGGGCGGTGCGGTATCGTTGTTTGATAATCGTTATCAGAACTTCATCGATGCCAATCAGCCGTTGAACCCGAGCTCGCCGCAGTGGCAGCCGGGTTGGACGGGGCAGTATCCGCTGGGCATCACGGGCAACGTCAACCGTGCGAAGGTCCGCATCTACGGCGCGGAAGCCAGCGCGCATTGGAAGTTCGCGCCGGGCTGGCGCACCTGGGGTTCGGTGGCATGGACCGTGGGCAAGGACGAAGGCACCGGGCAGCATCTGAATTCGGTGGCGCCGTTGAAGGCCATCGTCGGTGTGGGCTACGGCCGCGACGTGTGGGGGGTGGACGCCCTGTTGACCACCGCGCTCAAGCGCGACAAGGTCGAATACCCCGATGGCCCGCCGGCGGCAGCCAATGCCGACTTCCAGGCGCCGGGTTATGGCGTGGTGGACCTGATGGGCTATTGGCGCCCGGCGGCGGTGAAGGGGCTGCAAGTGCAGGCTGGCGTGTTCAACCTGTTCGACAAGAAATACTGGGAGGCCATCAACGTGCCCACCGCAGGGACCCAGGCGCTGCCGCGCACGGTGGATTGGTATACGGAACCGGGCCGCAGCGTGCGCGTGTCGTTGACGTACCAGTATTGATTTCGCGCCACCGCCGGCCGCATGCGGGGCTGGCGGTGGTTTTTCAAGAATGCTCTGCTCTGGCCGGAGGGCCTACGATGACGAACCAAGATTTCAACTCCCGCGCGCAAGCGCTGCGCATCCGCAACGATGAATTGGCGGCCGCGCAACCTGGATTGCGCGCTCGCAACCTTGCCCAGGCGCTGGGCGTCTCCGAAGCGGAATGGGTTGCTGCCGGTTGTGGCGGCGTGAAGGCGACCGCGCTGCACGGCACGCCCCAAGCCATCTTCCGCGAACTCGGCACGCTGGGCGAAGTGATGGCATTGACGCGCAACGACTGGTGTGTGCACGAACGCCACGGCGCCTACCTGGACATCCAGGCGGATGGTCCGGTGGGCCTGGTGTTGGGGCCGGACATCGACCTGCGCGTGTTCTTCAGCGCCTGGAAGTCGGCCTGGGCGGTCGAGCAGGACGGCCGCCACAGCCTGCAGTTCTTCGACGGCGCCGGCGTGGCCGTGCACAAGGTCTATCGCACCGATGCCACGGACGCCGCCGCCTACGCGGCGCTGGTCGCGACATTCGCGGGCGAACCGCAATGGCCGGAAACCACCGCCTATGCCCCCGCCACCGATGCCCAGCAGGTCGAAGACGCGGCAGGCTGGCGCGAGGCCTGGCTGGCCATGAAGGACACGCATGAATTCTTCCCGCTGCTGCGCAAGTTCAAGGTGACGCGCCTGGCCGCGCTGGCCGCGGCGGGTGAAGACCTGGCGCAGCCCGTGCCGGCGGAATCCGTTGAACGCATGCTGCAATCGGCGGCGGAATCGGGCCTGTCGATCATGTGCTTCGTGGGCAACCGGGGCATGATCCAGATCCATAGCGGCCCCGTGCAGCAGCTGCGCCGCACCGGCCCCTGGTACAACGTGCTGGACCCGAAGTTCAACCTGCACCTGGACACCACCGCCATCGCATCGGCCTGGGTCGTGAACAAGCCCACGTCCGATGGCTGGGTGACGTCGCTGGAGGTGTATGCGGTCAATGGCGACCTGATCGTGCAGTTCTTCGGCGAACGCAAACCGGGCAAGCCTGAACTGACCGGATGGCGCGAATTGATGATCAGCTTGTGCGGCGCGCCCTTGGCCGCCTAAGGATCCGTTGATGAAAAAGTGGCTGGCAATTGCATTGGGCTGGGTCATGGCGGCGGGCGTGCATGCCGCCGAACCCAGCCGCGTGGTGACGCTGGGCGGCAGCGTGACGGAAATCGTGTACGGCCTGGGGCAGGGCGGCCGGCTGGTGGGCGACGACCTGTCCAGCCTGTATCCCGAGGCGGCCACCAAACTGCCGCGCGTGGGCTATTACCGCGCCGTGCCGGTGGAGGGCGTGCTGTCGCTGAAACCCGACCTGGTGCTGGCGTCGGAGCAGGCGGGGCCCCCGGACGCGCTCAAACGCCTGCAGGGCGTGGGCGTGCGGGTCGTGACGGTGTCGGACGCGCCCTCGGTGGATTCACTGAAGGCGCGTATCCGCGGCGTGGCCGACGCGTTGGGCGTGGCGCCGGCCGGCGAGCGCATGGTGGACGAGGTCACGCGGGAACTGGCCCGCGCCGAAGCCTTGCCCGCCACGCGCGCCCGGGCGTTGCTGCTTATCAACCGCACCGGGTCGCCACAAGGCGCGGGCCGCGACACGGCCGCCAACGAAGTCATGCATCTGGCGGGGCTGGTCAACGTGCTGCACGATCAGCAAGGCTACAAACCCCTGTCGGCCGAAGCCGTCGGCGCGCTGGCGCCCGACCTGATCGTGGTGACGCAGGCCTCGCTGGATGCGGGCGGCGGCATGGAGGCCTTCCTGCGCCTGCCGGGCATTGCCTCCACGCAGGCCGCAGCCAAGCGGCGGGTGGTGGTGATGGACGACCTGCTGATCCTGGGTATGGGGCCGCGTCTGCCGCTGGCGCTGACTGAACTGAAGAAGGAGGTCGCGGATGTCATGGCGCGTTAGCGCGCCATTGGCATTGGGCCTTTTGACCGCGGCGTTGGTGCTGGCGGCGCTGGCCGCCACCGCCAATGGCGCGGTGGCCATTCCGCTGCGCGAACTGCCTTCCTTGCTATGGGGGGCGGCCACGCCAGAAAACGCCCTGTGGCGCAATGTGCTGATCGACATCCGCCTGCCCCGCGTGCTGTTCGCGATGGTGACGGGGGCGGGCTTGGCGATATCGGGCGCGGCCATGCAGGCGCTGTTCAGGAACCCGCTGGCCGAACCCGGCCTGATCGGTATTTCGGCGGGCGGCGCGCTGGGGGCGGTTGCCGCCATCGTGCTGTTTTCGGGCGGGTTCTGGGTCACGGCGCCGTCGGCCTTCATCGGCAGCCTGCTGGCGACGCTGTGCGCCTATGCGGTCGGCCGCCGGGTACCGGGTGTGGCGGGCCTGCTGCTGGCCGGCGTGGCGATCACCGCGATGGCGTTCAGTCTTATTGGCGTGCTGACGTTCATCGCCACCGACGCGCAACTGCGCGATCTGACCTTCTGGAACATGGGCAGCCTGGGCGGGGCCAACTGGGCGCTGCTGGCTTTCCTGGGCCCCTGGGTCCTGCTCGTCAGCGTCTGGCTGGTCAGCCAATGGCGCGTCATGAACGCCTTGCTGCTGGGTGAACGCGAGGCCCAGCATCTGGGTTATGCGCTGAAACGCGTGCGGGCCAAGCTGGTGCTGGCCAGCGCGCTGATCGTCGGGCCGCTGGTCGCCGCCACGGGCACCATCGTGTTCGTCGGGCTGGTGGTGCCGCACCTGGTACGCATGACTCTGGGCGCCAACCACCGCTGGCTGCTGCCCGCCACCGTCATCGCGGGCGCGTTGGCGCTGGTGTTGGCGGATTGGGCGGCCCGCACGGTGGTCGTGCCGGCCGAATTGCCCATTGGCCTGGTGACGGGGCTGGTGGGTGGGCCCTTCTTCCTGTGGCTGCTGGCGCGCGGAAGGAGAATCGGATGACCCTTGCCGCACGAAACCTGACGCTGTCCCGCGGGGGCGCGCGCATCCTGACCGAGGTGTCGCTGGACGTCCGGCCAGGCGAAGTCGTGGGCCTGCTGGGCGCCAACGGCGCGGGCAAGTCGACCCTGCTGGGCGCGTTGGCGGCCGAGCTGACCCCCGACTCGGGCCACGCGTGCCTGGACGGCACCGCGCTTGCCGCGTTGCCGCACCGGCAGCAGGCGCGGCAACGCGCCGTGTTGCCGCAAAAACCCGGATTGACCTTCGATCTGGATGTACGTGAAGTCGTCGCCATGGGGGCCTATCCGTTTCCCGAATTGCCGCCCGGCCAGGTGGACGCATGGGTGACGCAGGCGCTGGAGCTGGCCGACGTGGCGCATCTGGACGGGCGCCGCTATCCCGAACTCTCCGGCGGCGAACAGCAGCGCGTGCAATTCGCGCGGGTGCTGGTGCAATGCCATGCGGCGCGAGCCCCGGGCGAAGCGCGCTACCTGCTGCTGGACGAGCCCACGGCCAGCCTGGACCCGAAGCATCAGGCCGACCTGCTGCGCCGCGCCTGGGAACTGGCGCACGCCGGCAATACGGGCGTACTGGTGATCCTGCACGACATGAATCTGGCGGCGCGCTGGTGTGACCGCCTGCTGCTGCTTAGTGGTGGCCGGGGCATCTCGGTGGGCACGCCCAGCCAGGTGCTGACGCCGGCCAACCTGTATCTGGCCTACGGCATCGACGCCCAGGTGATTGCGCACCCGCTTCAGCCCGGGCGGCTGCTGGTGCTGACGGCTTGAGCACGACACGGGCCGCGCGGGGTCGGTAAAATAGACAATACCTAGGTATTCGCCCATTTCACCCATTACTCAACAGGACCCGTGTCATGCCTACTTTTGACGTCGTCTCCGAAGTCGACAAACACGAACTCACCAACGCCATCGACCAGGCGAACCGCGAACTTTCCACCCGTTTCGACTTCAAGGGCACCGATGCCAAGTTCGAACTGGAGGGCTTCGTCGTGACCCAGGTTGCCTCCAGCGCATTCCAGTTGAAGCAGATGCTCGACATCCTGCGTGGCCGCCTGTCGGCCCGCGGCATCGACGTGCGTTGCCTGGATGTGGCCGACCCCTTGGAAAACCTGGGCGGCGCGCGCCAGAAGGTGACCATCAAGCAGGGCATCGAGCAGCCGGTGGCCAAGAAGCTGATCGCCGCCATCAAGAACGCCAAACTGAAGGTGGAATCCCAGATCAACGGCGACAAGCTGCGCATCACCGGAAAGAAACGTGACGACCTTCAAACGGCCATCGCGCTACTGAAGAAGACCGACGTCGACCTGCCCCTGCAGTTCGAGAACTTTCGCGATTGATGCCGCCGGCTCATGGGTCATTCCACGGAGCTGCAACTCGTTGTTGAACTCGCGCGCGCCGGCGGCATGTCGGCCGCCGCGCGGGAACTGGATGTCACGCCGGCCGCCGTCAGCAAGCGGTTGGCGCAAATCGAAGCGCGCCTGGGCGTGCGCCTGTTCAACCGCAGCACGCGGCGCCTGAGCCTCACGGCCGAAGGCGAGGTCTACCTGGAAAGCGCCCGCCGTATCCTGGGCGAGATCGAAGACCTGGACACGCTGATCGCCAGCCGCCAGGCCAGCCCGCGCGGCCTATTGAAAGTCAACGCGCCGCTGGGCTTCGGCCGCAGCTACATCGCGCCCGCCATCGCGGAATTCGCCGCGAAGTACCCCGACGTATCGCTGCAACTGCAACTGACGGACAGCCCGGCCGACTTCGTGCAGGATGCGTTCGACGTCGCCGTGCGCTTCGGCGACCTGCCCGACACCCGCCTGATTGCCCGCAAGATCGCGCCCAACCGGCGCCTGGTCTGCGCGTCTCCCGCTTACCTGAAAGCGCACGGCACTCCGGCCATCCCGCACGACCTGACGCGGCACCAGTGCATCGTGTTGCGGCAGAACGAGGCCACCTACGGATTGTGGCGGTTCACCAAGGGCCGCCGCAGCGAAACCGTGAAGGTGCGCGGCAATCTCAGCAGTAACGACGGCGAAGTGACGCTGACGTGGGGCCTGGCCGGCCTGGGCATCCTGCAACGCGCGGAATGGGACCTGGCCCGCTATCTGCGCAGCGGCCGGCTGGTGCGCGTGCTGGAAGACTATGCCTTGCCCCAGGCGGACATCTACGCGGTGTTTCCGGAACGGCATCACCTGTCGGCCAAGGTCCGCGTGTTCGTGGATTTCCTGGTGGGGTATTTCCAGAAGGGATCGGAAAATAGCTGGTGACGCACGCAGCGGCGTGCAAGCCGCAAGGGCGGCAGCCCGTGCCGGCAGGTCAGGCGGCAGCCCGTTTCGCGCCGCGCAGCGATGACGGATTGACGCCGAACTGCTTGCGGAACGCGGCGGTGAAATGGCTGGCATTGCTGTAACCGAGATCCGCCGCGACGTGCGCCACCGATAAGCGGCCACGCAGCAGCAGCGCTTGTGCCTGGCGCATGCGTTCGGACTGGAAATAGGTATAGACACTGCATCCGTATTGGCGGCGGAACGCCCGCACCAATGTCGGCACGCTCACGCCCGCGTCATCGGCCAGCGCGGCCAGGCTGGGCGCCCGGCTCAGATCGGCCAGCAGATGTTCGTGCACGCGCGCCATCCGCTGTTGGGCGCTGGCCGACAAGCCGGTCAAGGGCCGCGAGCATGATTCCAGGAACAGACTCACCAGCATCAATGCCTGGGCTTGCATCCACAGCCCGTGACGGCTTGCCGTGCCTTTGCCGGAAAGGGTCTGCGCCAACAGATGCGCCGTGCTTTGCAGTTCGGCGCCGCCATGGCCGTGCAGGAAGCAGGCCGACGAGGCCAGGCCGCTTGCCAGGCTGCCGTCCACATCGTGGGTCCAGCGCTTGAGGACATCCGGCCGGACCATGACGGTCACGTTGTCCAGCCGGCCTTCCTGGCAGTAATGCCCGCGCCGTCCGGGGCCGTAGCTGATGCTGCCCATGCCTTCGCTTACGGCGAATTCCCGGCCGCCTTCCCAACGCTCGAAGTGGCAGGCGGCGCGGCCGTGCATGCGGCTGTTGAAGCTGAAGTGGACGTAATCGCTGTCGTCCTGCAAGGGAATGTCCAGCGTTTCGTTGAAGGCGCTGCGCCAATAGACCAGTTGCGCGCCTTCCTGCAGCGGCACGCGGGTGATGTGGCAGATGCTGCCGGGGCCAAGACGCAACACCGACGTGTCGGTGACAACGCGGGACAGCGGGATCATGCCGGAACTCATGGCGGTTCGCACCAGATAAGGTGATCCGATCGGGGGAGTTGATCCGATTCGGGTGGAAATACAAATGGAAATCATTATCATCCATTTGTGTTGACCCTGCAAATACGGCCCGGCCAGCCGTATCCGACCCGAATCCCCCGATCATCCTGAAAGGCCCCCAATGCGATTCCCTGCCTTGCCGGCGCTCTCCCTGCCCACGCTGGCGTTGTCTATTGTCCTGCCCGTCCACGCCCAACCGGTTGGCGAGGCGGCGGCCTTGCCCGCCATCACCGTGCATGCGCGCGGTACCGGCGAGACCGATAAAGACCTGCCGTACACCGTCAATGTCATGGACGGCATCACGCTTGAAGAACGCCGCATGCTCAATGTGGAGCAGGTGCTGCGGGCCACGCCCGGCGTGAACGTCAATTCCTCCGGCGGCGCCAACGTATCCACGATTTATATCCGTGGCGTCGGCGCGCTCTATCCCATGAGCATGGACGACAGCTCGGTGGCGTTGAACGTCGACGGCAGCCCCCTCTCGACGCGCCACATCTCCATCGGAACGCTGGACGTCGATCAGATCGAGGTGCTGAAAGGGCCGCAAGGCACGCTGTTCGGCGGCATGGGCGAGGCCGGCGCCGTCAACCTGACCACGCGCCGCCCGACCCGTGAGTGGGAAGGCTACGCCCGCGCCGAGTATGGCCAAGAGCGCCAGTTCCTGACCGAGGCGGCTGTCGGCGGTCCGCTGACCGACAAGCTTGCGGGCCGCTTCGCGATACGCGCGGGCGGCTCCGACCACTGGATCGAAAACGCCCGCAACGACCGGCCGCTTTCCAAGCCGCGGGACGTGGCCTTTCGGGGTAGCCTGCTTTTGGACATCACCGCGCGCACCAGCGCGTTGGTCTCGGCCGAACGCCATCAGATCCGGCACCTGGGCGAGCAACTGGTGTTGATGCCCTACGGCCGGCCCCCGACGGTGGATATGGACCCATCGTTGCTGGACGACGCGAAGAAAACCGTCGAACGCTACACCCTTCAGGCCGATCATCGTTTCGACGGCGCCAAGCTGACGGCAACATCCGCCTACACCGATAGCTACAACATCGGCCCCGTGGTCTACGACCGCCGTCTGCAGACCGCCATGGGGCGCGGTTCCAGCGAGTTCTGGAACGTCGACGAAGCCCGTGAACATCTGTTCACGCAGGATCTGCGCCTGGCCTCGCTGCCTGGCGCCGACGTCTTCTGGGTGACGGGATTGTCGTATTCCCACGCCACGCGCGCCTACGACACGCCGCGCAATACCTACGGCGAGGCCAGCGCCAAGTACCGCGATTTCGACACGGACCGGTATGGCGTCTATGGAGAAATGACCTATCCCATCGCCGAGCAGTGGAAGCTGACCACAGGGCTGCGTCAGTCATGGGTGAAGAAGACATATGCCGGCGAGTACCACGGCGAGGGTAGCGTCCAGACAGACCACCGCAAGCTCGACGACAGCTTCACCACCGGCCGCATCGCGCTTGCGTATGCGCTCACATCCGAAACGACGGTGTATGGCAGTTATGGCCGCGGCTACAACCCGGCCGGCTTCAACGACTATGCTGCGCAGCCAGCGGACAGCGCGCCGTATAAAGCCGCCGAAACCAACTCCTATGAACTCGGCTTCAAGTTTCTGAGCGCCGACGGACGCTACGGCTTGAATGGGTCCGTCTATTTGAACCAGGTGCGCAACAACCACTTGCTGTCTTATGACTCGGCAACGTATGTCGTCAGCGCGCTCAACGCCGACACGCGCAGCAAGGGGGCGGAGCTTCAGGGCAACGTCCGGCTGGACAACGGCCTGGGCTTCACGGCGGGCTTGAGCTACATCGATGCCAAGATCATGACAACCGTGTCAGGCATTGGCGATGGCGACGTGCAAGCCGGCAACCGCGTGCCGGACGTCTCGCGCTGGAGCGGCACGCTGGGCGTTACGTACCGCCGCGCCATGCCCGCCTTCATGGGGCTGTCGGCGCCGGTGCTGAATGCCCGGCTGGACTACCAGTATGTCGGCAAGCGCGCCGCCGACCCGCAGAACCACTTTGATCTGGACGACTACCACTTGCTGAATGCCCGCTTGGGGCTGGCCAACGGGCGCGCCGAATACTACGTCTGGGGCAGCAATCTGTTGAACCAGCAGTATGACCTTTATGGGTATTTCGCGCCGCCCAGCGTGGCCTATGGCGTACCCGCCCGCGGCCGCACGCTGGGCGTCGGCGTGTCGTACACCTTCTGACCCTGGAGCCGCATCGTGCACCTCCAACGCGCCTGGCGCCTGCTGGCAAGCCTTTACAGCACCCAGTTCCTGGGTCTGATGTTCTTCGTCGTCGCCATGGCGGCCATCCTGCGCGACCGCGGCGCCAGCCTCGATACCATTGGCCTCGTGTATCTGCTGGGCATGGTGTGGCCGCTGAAGGCGCTGTGGGCGCCCTTGATTGACCGCTATGCCATCGGACGGCAGGGCCACTATCGCGGCTGGCTGCTCTTCACCCAAGGCGGCATGGTGTTATGCCTGGCGCTGATCGGACTGCTGGACTTGCAGGCCGACTTTGCGCTGATCTATCTGCTGTGCCTGGCGACGTCGCTGTTGTCCGCGACACAGGATATCGCCGTTGATGGCCTGGCCTGCCGCCTGCTCACCGCTGCGGACCGCGGGTTTGGAAATGGGCTGCAGATCGGCGGCGGGCTAGTGGGCAACCTGGTCGGCGGCGGGGCAATGTTGATGCTGTATCCGACCTTCGGATGGACCGGCTGCTGCCTGACGCTGGCGGCCCTGACCGCCTTGTCGTGGCTGCAATTGCTGCGCTACCGGGAACCCGCATGGCCGCGGCCGGCGCGGCCTGCCGGCTACTCCCGCCTTATCGGGTTCTGGCGCGCGCCGGGGCGCCTGCGTCTGCTGCTGTTGCTGCTGATCTATCCGGCCGGCAGCGCATTGGCCTATTCGATCGTCATGCCGTCCCTGATCGATGCCGGATGGGGCTTGGAAAGCGTCGGCCTGGTCGTCAATGTGCTGGGGTCGCTGGCGGGTGTGGCCGGCGCGCTGGTCTATGGCCGCCTGTTGCGGCGCTACTCGCGGCGCCGCGCCATGGTCGTGGCCGCGCTGCTGCAACTGCTGGGCATCTGCGGCCTGGCGCTGCCTGCGATGGGGTGGGCGTCCGCCGCCATGGCGGGGGCGGCGGTCGTGGCCTACTTCCTGCTCTACAACCCGGCCGCGACCGTGCTGGCGACGTTGATGATGGATCAGTCGTCTGCGGCAAGCCCGTCGACCGATTACACCCTGCAGGTCAGTCTGAGCCAGTGCTTCGTGATGCTGCTGACGTCGGCGGGTGCGATGCTGGCCGCGCGCATCGGCTATGGCGGGGTTGTGGCGGCGGCCGTCGTGCTGGCATTGTTGGCGGCCGCCGCCAGCTTGCGCTGGACACCTCGGAGCGCCACATGAACAAGCCGTGGCAGATACTGCGCCCGGTACGCGGCTGCATACGGCGGGCCATGGCCTTGGCCGTGATCGGCGTACTGTCCAGCATGGCGGCGCTGGCCAGCCTGGCATTGGCGGTCCAGGCCCTGACGCTTGCGCCCGGCGTATTCCCTTGGCGCCAGTTCGCGGGTGCGCTTCTGTTCACCGTGCTTGCCTACGCGTTGCGCTTGCAGGCGTTCAATCAGTCGCATTACGCCGCCTTTCGCCTGGAGGTCATCCTGCGCACGAACCTGGTCGGGCATATTGCGCGTCTCTCGTTTGGCGAGACGCAAGCGCTGGGAAGCAGCGCGCTTGCCAAAGTGGTGCATGACGATGTCCAGGCGCTGCATACTTTCGTGGCGGACAGCACGCCGCTCTATGCCCGGGCATACGCCATGCCGGCTGCCAGCGCCGTACTGCTGTTCGCGCTGGATTGGCGGCTGGCGCTGGCCTGCGTCGGCGTGTTGGCGGCAGGGGCATGCGTGTTGTCTCGGGCCATGCGCGGGCGCGACACGATGACGCGCCGCTATCACGAGGCGCGCGAGCAGGTTAGCGCGGCGGTGGTCGAATACGTCCAGGCCATGCCGGTGGTCCGCACCTTCGATACCGGTCAGACCACGTTCGGCCGCTACCACCAAGCGTTGGAGCGCTATCTGGCCATGTTGACGCACTGGTATCGCGCAGCCAGCTTTCCCGCGCGCTTTTCCATTGCGCTGCTGGGACCGTTGCCCACGCTGGGCCTGCTGCTGTGGACCGGAGCCTGGCTGATTACGCAGGGACAGCTGACATTTCCCACCTGGCTGGCTGCATTGCTGTTCGGGATGGGGATGGCCGAGGCCATGTTCCCGATGATGTCGCTGGCCCACATGATCGACCGGGCCAAACTCAGCGTCGCCCGGATCCAGCAGGTGATGGACATCGCCCCTTTGCCGCCGGCGCTCGCGCCGGACAAGCGTCCCGCGGACAGCTCGGTCAGGTGCAACGGCGTGACGTTTTCCTACGACGGCAAGCGGGCGCTTGATGACCTTACCTTCACCGCCCAGGCCGGGCGGATCACGGCCCTGGTGGGGCCATCCGGCGCGGGCAAGAGCACCGTGGCGCGCCTTATTGCGCGCTTCTGGGATGTCGATGCCGGCAGCGTGACCATCGGCGGCGTCGACGTGCGCGACATGGCACGCGACGTGCTGTTCGAACACGTCGCCTTTGTTTTCCAGGACACTTTCCTGTTCTCGGGCAGCGTCGCCGAGAACATCGCCATGGGTCGGCCCGATGCTGCCCGCGCGGATATCGAGGCCGCCGCAACCGCCGCGCAAGCCCATGACTTCATCGCGGCGCTGCCCGAGGGGTACGACACCGTATTGCGCGAAGGGGGCAAGAACCTCTCGGGCGGCCAGCGCCAGCGCCTGACGATCGCCCGCGCCATCCTCATGAACCGGCCGATTCTTGTACTGGACGAAGCCACCTCCGCGACCGATCCCGAGAACGAGCGTGCCGTCGGTGCCGCGCTGGCCGGGTTGATGCGCGGCAAGACCGTCATCATGGTCGCGCATCGCCTGAACGCCGTCCGCCACGCCGACCAGATCCTGGTCCTGGACCACGGCCGTCTGGCCGAGAGCGGCACGCACGAGGGATTGATCGCCGAGGGCGGCCTCTATGCCCGTCTGTGGAGCAACCACGAACGCGCCCGCCTCTGGACCTTGGGAGAACACCAGCCATGAGTCACCACCCGGCCACGTGGCCCGAAACCTATCGCCGCCTGATGCGCAGCGCCGGCCCGCAGGCTGGCCGCCTGCGCGCGAGCCTTGCGCGACTGCTGGCGGCCGCGATGCTGCAAGGCATGGCGCTTGCCTGCATCGCGCCGCTTTTCGTTGCCGTCGCCCATGGCGCGCCGTGGCGCACGCTGGCAAGCTGGCTCACGGCCTTTTCCCTATTGGCGTTGGGCGCAACAGTTGTGCGTTGGCGCGCTCAAGGGTTCGATTACCAAGGCCATATGGCGGCCGCTTCGCATGACCTGCGTATCCGTCTGGGGCAGCAGCTCCGGCGTATGCCGCTGGAGGCCTTGCAGGCCCACCGCACGGGCGACATCGCCGCCAAGCTGCTTGGCGGCGTCGATGAACAGATGAACTACGTGTTGACGGTGGTGAACCTCATCCTGGGGGCAGTGGTGACACCGGCGGTGACGGCCTTGGCGCTGTTGGCGCTGGATTGGCGCATTGGCGTGGCGCTACTGCTGGTGTTTCCCGCGATCCTTCCGCTTTACCGCTGGCGCCGGCCGGCGATGGACCAGGGCATGAAAGCGGCGGGACTGGCGAACGAAGCCCTGAGCGCCGAACTGCTGGAGTATATGCAGGGCGTTCCGGTTTGCATGGCGACCGGGCGCGCCGGCGTCGAAAACCAGCGCTTGCGCCATCGCTTCGAAGTGGTGGAGCGCGTGCAGCGCGACGCCCACCGCCGTGGGGCCAAACCCGATCTGATGATTGCCAGCGTGATCGAACTGGGTCTGCTCGGTATTCTGGCCTGCGGGGCGTTCTGGGTGGCCCAAGGCAGCCTGGACGCCGCGTTGTTGGCGGCCGTGCTGGTACTGGTGGTGCGCTTTGCCGAGCCGATGGCGACCTTCGTGTCGTTCACCGCCATTTTCGCGCTGATCGAAGCCGCGCTCGCGCGCGTCGAGGCACTGCTGTCGGTCGCGCCGCTGCCGCAATGGCCTGTTGCCGGCGATGCGCCGCGTGACGCCGCTATCCGCGTCGAGGGCATGACTTTCCACTATGCGGGTACCAAGACGCCCGCCTTGCGCGGTATGGACCTGCGTTTGCCGGCGCGCGGCCTGACCGCGCTGGTGGGCCCCTCTGGCTCCGGCAAGACGACGCTCACGCGCTTGCTCATGCGGCACGCCGATCCCCAGGCCGGCGCCATCATGATCGGCGGGGTCGACCTGCGCCGAATGCCGCCTGCGGAAATCAACGGTCTTGTGTCCACGGTGTTCCAGGACGTGCATCTTTTCGACGATACGGTGCTTGCCAACATCGGCATGGCGCGACCACATGCCAGCGACGCGGATATCCGCGCAGCGGCGCGTGCCGCGTATTGCCTGGACTTTGTCGAACGTCTTCCGCAAGGTTGGCAGACCCGTCTGGGCGAAGCGGGCAGCCGGCTGTCGGGCGGCGAACGCCAACGCTTGTCCATTGCGCGCGCCATCCTGAAGGACGCACCCATCGTGATCCTGGACGAACCTACGGCCGCCCTGGACACCGAAAGCGAGTTGGCGGTCCAATCGGCCATCGATGCGCTGGTGCGGGAACGCAGCGTCATCGTCATCGCCCACCGCCTCTCGACCATCGTCGCCGCCGACAATATCCTTGTCTTTGAAGATGGCAGCATTACGCAGTCGGGAACGCACGCCGACCTGCTGCGGGTCCAGGGCCGCTATCGCGCCATGTGGATGGCGCAGGAAGCCGTTCTAAGTAAATTCCCGATTCCCGAGCCTCAACAGTCAGGAGCGTTTCATGACGACACGGGAACGGCATCGGGTCCGTCTGTTTGACGATACCGTCTTCCATGGCGAGGTTGTCGCGTCGCTGGCGGCGCCCAACGAGCGGCGCGACGCAGAAAAGGGCGCCATCGCCGAGCTTCGGGTGCTGGGTTTCCTGGAAGACTGAAACCCTTAAGGCGCGTCAGACGGCTGCCGCCGCCGTCAGGTGCTGGTACAGGATCAGCGAGCCGATCCCGATGAGCGCGAGTCCCCCCAGTATCTCGGCCCGTTTTCCGGCCACGCTACCCAGCGCCCGTCCCAGCATCACGCCGATCGTCACCATCAAGGTGGTGGCAAGACCGATCGCGACGGCGGCCACAGCGATGTTCACGTCCACGAACGCCAGGCCGACGCCCACCGCCATGGCGTCGATGCTGGTGGCGAAGCCGGTTGCGGCCAGCAGCCAGAAGGAATGGCGGGAGACGGGCGGCGCGTCCTCCTCGTCTTCCTTGAAGGCGTTGCGGATCATCAGCAAACCGAGAATACAGAGCATCGCGAAGGCGATCCAATGGTCCCAGTCGGCCACGAATTTCGCCGCGACGGAACCGAGCCCCCAGCCGATCACAGGCGTGATCCCTTCGATCACGCCGAAGATGATGCCGGTGCGCAGCGCTTCCGGCAGGCGGGGCTTGTGCAGGGCGGCGCCTTTGCTGATGGCGGCCGCGAACGCGTCCGTCGACATGGCGAACGCGAGGACGATGATGGAGAGGGCATTCATGGAGTATGGGGTCCAACCGGGCGAGAACGGCACAGACCCCCCACACCGCCCAGCGTCGTGTGAAAAGTCCGTGGTCTCGCCAAGCGCGAATGCTGCTTACGCCATGGCCGGCTAGGCCAAGAATGTTGACGCAAGCCCTTTCAGACCGGGCTGAAAGGCGGCTACTCCCCAAAGAGATGACGAAGTCTAGCAGAGCTGCCTGAAGGACGCGTGACAGTCCTGGAGGCGATCAGGATGCATTTTTCGATACCACGGCCGGCCAGCACAGCAGATAGAGCGCGGCGCCCGCGATCCAGGGCCATCCCGTCCAGGTCGCGGCGGACGCGGCATGGATCGCCGTGAAGCCCAAGGGGCCGATGATCGACGCCGCGCTGCCTAGCGCCGCCAGCGATCCTTGAAGCCGCCCTTGATGCGCCTCATCCACCCGCCGGGACAACGTGGCCTGCAACGCCGGCATGCCGATGCCGCCGCTCGCAAGCAGGATCATGATGGCAAACGCCATCCATCCTTGCGTCGCGAAGGCGAGCAGAACGTATCCGGCGCCGTCGGCCAGCATCCCGGCAATGAGTGCGCGCTTCTCGCCCAGCCTGGCGATGGCGGGGCCGGTGGCCAACGCCTGGGCAAGCGCGTGCAGGACGCCGAACGTGGCAAGCGACACGCCGGTCATGGCGGCGTTCCAATGAAACCGGTCTTCGCCGAAGATGACCCAGAGCGCGGCAGGCACCTGCCCGACGAGTTGCATCACGAAGAAAACAGCCATCAACGCAGCGACGACGGTCATGCCCTGAGCCCATCGGAATGAGGCAAGCGGATTGAATGCCGTCAATGCGATGGGTCCGCGTTCGCCCTTGTGTGATTCCGGCAACAGGAAGGCCCCTGCCAGGAAGTTAAGGCCGTTCAACACCGCCGCGGCCCAGAATGGCGCATGCGGCGACATCCCCCCGACGAGTCCGCCGATGGCGGGGCCCGCGACCATGCCAATGCCGAAGCATGCGTTCATGAAGCCAAAGTGACGGGCGCGCGCGTCGCCCTCGGTGACATCGGCGATATAGGCGCCAGCCACCGCGCTTGTCGCCCCGGTGACGCCGGCAACGACACGTCCGATGTACAGGACCCAGAGGACAGGGGCGGTCGCCATGATCGCGTAGTCGACGGCCGCGCCAACCAGAGAGACAAGCAGGACGGGGCGCCGTCCGAATCGGTCGGACAGCGCGCCGAGCATCGGTGCGCAGAGAAACTGCATCAGCGCGTACAGCGCCAGCAGGACGCCATAGTGCGTGGCGACATCGCCTGCCGCGGCCAGTTCGCGCAGCAAGCCGGGCACCACGGGCATGACCAGGCCCACGCCGGCAGCGTCAAGCGCAACGGTACTAAACAGGACGCCAAGGGCGGGATTGGATTTCACGGGTGGGGCTTCGGGACGCCGCCGCTGACGGTCGCGGCGGGTATCCACAAAATTTATCAGTGATAGATAACTAGACAAATAATTTATCGGTGATAAATTGTCAAGCATGACAAAACTGCAACCGAACGCGGTAATCCGCGCCGCGCTGGACCTGCTGAACGACGTCGGCATGGACGGCCTGACGACGCGCAAGTTGGCGGAGCGATTGGGCGTGCAGCAACCTGCGCTCTATTGGCACTTCAAAAACAAGCGCGTCTTGCTGGACCGGCTGGCTGAAGCCATGTTGGTCGAGCGTCACACGTATCCCTTGCCTCGGCCCGGCGACGATTGGCGCGCGTTCCTTATCGGCAATGCCCACAGCTTCAGGCAGGCATTGCTGGCCTATCGCGATGGCGCGCGCATCCATGCCGGTACGCGGCCAAGTGAACCGCAGTTCGAGACGGTGGAAACACAGCTTCGCTTCTTGTGTGAGGAAGGATTCACGCCGGGCGACGCCGCCCAGGCACTGCTGACGGTTAGCCACTACACCGTCGGCGCGGTGATTGAACAGCAGTCCGACGAAGCCGATGTGGATGAACGCCCCTCGTCATCAGCCAGCGCTGCTGCCGCCACGCCATTCCTGACGGCGGCCATGCGCGACATCGATAACGCCGGTCCGGATGCCGCGTTTGAGTTTGGCCTGGGAGTCATCATCGATGGGCTGAAGGAAAAGCGCAGGCGATAAACGGCGTCGGGCCGGGTGACCGAAGCGGTTGTCCCCGTGCCAAAGAATATCTACGGCGCCACCAAGTTGGCGGCCGAGACGCTGGGCGAACTCTTCGCGCGCAAACACGTATTCCTCGCAGCCGCTACGCCGTCCACAAATGCTGCGCCGCATACGCGCGCCACGGCCGCCATTGCTCGGACCGGGCCAATAACTGCGCGGGGGTGATGTCGCGCGATTCCAGCTTTTCCAACGCGCGGATCAAGCCGATGTCCGCCGACGGGAACGCGTCCGGTTCGCGCAACTGGCGCAGGGCGATGTATTGCGCCGTCCATTCGCCCACGCCGCGGATCTGGCGCAGGCGCGCCACGGCTTCTTCCAGTCCGGCGGCCGCATCGAACAGGTGCTTGTCGGCGACGGCGGCGGCGCCCACGGCCGACAACGTCGCGGCGCGGCTGCGGGGCATGCCTAGCGAAGCGAGTTCGGCGCCAGCAACGACGGCCGGCTCGGGAAAGACATGGGTCAACGTGCCTTCCGGCCGCGTCATGGGCGCGCCGTGCGCCGCCACCAGTTTTCCGGCCAGGCGGATGGCGGCGACCACGGTGATCTGCTGGCCCAGCACGGCGCGCATCGCGAGTTCAAAGCCGTCCCAGGCGCCGGGGACGCGCAGCCCGGGCCTGGCCTGGATCAGCGACGTCATGACGGGGTCTTCCGCGAATTGCGCGGCGATGGCGACGGGGTCGCTGGCCAGGTCGAAGACGCGGCGTACCCGCGCGATGATCGCCGGCAGCGCTTGCAAATGGGGAAAACGCACGATGACCTGCAAGGCGTTGCCGGTGCCGGGGCGCACGGTGACGGTACCCTGATGGCCATCCAGGCTGACGGTGCGCGCGTAGCTGTCTTCCGTGACGTGTTCGATCCCCGGGATGGCGCGCAGCCGCAGAAACGCCAGCATGGCGTCCCAGTCATAGGGCGGGCGGTAGCGCAGCAGCAGCTTGATCTCGCCGTGTTGGCCGGCGGAAACGTCGGGTTTTTCGGAGCGGCGCAGTTCGCCCGGGGCGCGGCCGAACAGGTCCAGGAAAATCTCGTTGAAGCGGCGGATGCTGCCAAAGCCCGACGCAAAGGCGATTTCCGCCATGGGCAGGCGAGTTTCGTGAATCAACTGTTTGGCGAGCAACACGCGGCGCGTCTGCGCCACCGCGACGGGCGACGCACCCAGATACTGGCGGAATTGGCGGCGTAGCTGACGTTCGCCCACGCCCAGGCGTTGCGCCAGCGAATCCACGCCGCCTTCGTCCAGGGCGCCCAGTTCGATCAACTGCAACGCGCGCGCCACGGCGTCGGGCAGTTCATGCCCTGGCCCCAATTCCGGAGCGGTCTCTGGCCGGCACCGCAGGCAAGGGTGGAATCCCGCTTCTTGCGCGGCGGCCGCCGTGGAAAAGAACGTGACGTTCTTCGACAATGGCGTGCGTGCCGGACAGACGGGGCGGCAATAGATGCCGGTCGTCTTGACGGCCGTGAAGAAGCGGCCGTCGTAACGGGCGTCGCGCACCTGGATGGCGCTGTAGCAGGCGTCGTGGTTCAGTTCCATGCAGCGATACTAACGCCGCGCCGGGGCCGGGATCTAGCGGTTTTCGGACACGGTTGTAAGGCGCATACTGATGTCCGAAAACCGCCAGCCGAGGGGCCGGACGGGATTTATATTGGCCCCATCGAGACTTCTCCAGGAGCCGGCCATGCCGATCCACACATTCTCTTTGGAGCGCGTTGCCACGCCATTGGGCCAGATGCTGGTGCTGACGGATTCGCAACAGCGCCTGCGCGCGGTCGATTGGGAAGACTATGAAACGCGCATGGTCACGCTGCTGCGCCGGCAGTACGGCAAAGACGCCGTGCAGGTGCGGGATGCGGCCGGGCCGTCGGCGGCGCGCCGGGCGCTTGAGGCGTATTTCGATGGCGACGTGGCGGCGATCAATGGCCTTCCCGTGGCGTTGGGCGGCACGGATTTCCAGCGGCAGGTCTGGCAGGCGTTGCGCGGCATCGCGGGCGGGCAGACCGTCAGCTACGGCGTCCTGGCCGGCCGCATCGAACGGCCATCGGCCGTGCGCGCGGTGGGGCTGGCCAACGGCGCCAACCCGGTCGGCATCGTGATCCCCTGCCACCGGGTGATCGGCGCCAACGCGTCGCTGACCGGCTACGGCGGCGGGCTGCACCGCAAACGCTGGCTGCTGGAACACGAGGCCAGGCATTCCGCGCCCTGACCGCCACTTTCAACTCCAGGTTAAAGATGTTGTGAATTCAGGCGCCGTTCGCGGCGCCTGCGCTCGGTAAAGTGCCCACAGACCCTTATCAGCAAGGAGCCTGTCGGCCCATGAAGACGTATCGCATCGCAACCATCCCCGGCGACGGCATCGGCAAGGAAGTCATTCCCGCCGGCCAGCGCATTCTGCAAGCGCTGGCCAGTCAAAATGGCTTGCGCTTCGAGTTCCAGGATTTCGACTGGGGCGGCGACTACTACCGCAAGCATGGCGTGATGATGCCGGCCGACGGGCTGGAGGCGCTGCGCGACAAGGACGCGATCCTGTTCGGGTCGGCGGGGGATCCCGACATTGCCGACCACATCACCCTGTGGGGCCTGCGCCTGAAGATCTGCCAGGGCTTCGACCAGTACGCCAACGTGCGGCCCACGCGAATCTTGCCCGGCATCGATGCGCCGCTTAAACGCTGCACGCCCGAACAGTTGAACTGGGTGATCGTGCGGGAAAACTCGGAAGGCGAGTATTCCGGCGTGGGAGGGCGCGTGCACCAGGGGCATCCCATCGAAGCCGCCACCGATGTGTCCATCATGACGCGAGCGGGTGTCGAACGCATTTTGCGCTTTGCGTTCAAGCTGGCGCAGTCGCGTCCGCGCAAGCTGCTGACGGTGGTGACCAAATCGAATGCGCAGCGCCACGCGATGGTGATGTGGGACGAGATCGCGCTGCAGGTCAGCCGCGAATTTCCGGACGTGACGTGGGACAAGGAACTGGTGGACGCGGCCACCGCGCGCATGGTCAACCGACCGGCATCGCTGGACACCATCGTGGCCACCAACCTGCACGCCGACATCCTCAGCGATCTGGCCGCGGCGCTGGCAGGCAGCCTGGGCATTGCGCCGACGGGCAATATCGATCCCGAACGCCGCTATCCATCCATGTTCGAACCCATCCACGGGTCGGCTTTCGACATCATGGGCAAGGGGTTGGCGAACCCGGTGGGCACGTTCTGGTCGGTCGTCATGCTGCTTGAGCACCTGGGCGAAAACGCCGCCGCCGCCCGCTTGATGCAAGCCATCGAAAGCGTGACCGCGAATCCGGCCTTGCATACCCGCGACCTGGGCGGCGCCGCCACGACGGAGCAGGTGACGGCGGCGGTCTGCGCGCAGCTGGAGGCGGGTGGGCAGGCGCGGGCGGCGTAGACGGGCATTACCCGGAGACCAGACCCCAGGCATAAGACCCGGGGCGGTGTCCGGCGACACAACAAGAAGCGAAGTCCATTCGTATCCCAAGGAGACAAGCATGTCCAAGCAAGCCTTATGCGCGCGCGCCCTGGCGTTCGCGTGCCTGTTGAGCCTGCCGCTGGCGGGCGGCATCGCGATGGCGCAGCCGTATCCCGCGCGGCCGGTGAACCTGGTGGTGCCTTTCCCGGCCGGCGGCACGACCGACGTGCTGGCCCGCGCGCTGGGACAGGAACTGGCCAAGCGGCTGGGCCAGCCTGTAGTCGTGGAAAACAAGCCGGGCGCGGGGTCCACCCTGGGCGCGGATTACGTGGCCAAGGCTGCGCCCGACGGCTACACGTTACTGATGGGCGCGGTGCACCACACCATCGCCACCAGCGTCTACAAGAGCCTGCACTACGACTTTCAGAAGGACTTCGCGCCTGTGACGACGGTGGCGCTGGTGCCCAACGTGCTGGTCATCAACCCCAAGCTGGACGCGAAGAACGTGCAGGGGCTGTTGACGCTGGCGCGGGCCGCGCCGGGCAAGCTGACCTATGGGTCCAATGGCATGGGCACGGGGCAGCACCTGATCGGCGCGCAGTTCGAGCACGCAGGCCACGTGCAGTTGCTGCACGTGCCGTACAAGGGCAGCGGTCCGTTGACGACCGACCTGCTGGGCGGCCAGATCGACATGTCGTTCGACACCATCACGCCCGTGCTGGCGCACATCCAGAGCGGCAAGTTGCGCGCACTGGCCGTAACCACCAATCAGCGGTCGGCGGCGCTGCCCGACGTGCCCACGATGGAAGAGGCGGGGTTGAAGCCCTTCAACATGGGGACGTGGTTCGGCGTCTTGGCGCCGGCCGCCGTCCCGAAGGACATCGTGACGAAGCTGAACGCCGACATGGTTGCGATCATCAAATCGCCGGACTTTTCGCGTCGCATGGCGGAGATCGGCGCGGTGCCCATCGGCGACACGCCGGAGCAAATGCGGGCCCGGATCGGGACCGACACCGAAAACTACGCCAAGCTGGTCAAGGACGCAAAAGTCGCGATTAACTGAGGGGGCCGGCCAGGCGCGGCCGGCGAGGCGCGGTCCGCTAGGCGCGGCCGGCTAGGCGCGGATCCAGCCCCGGGCGATGGGCAGCGCCAGCAGTTTGCGGTAGACGTCCTGCGTGGCCCGCGTGAACGGGGCGCCCACGCGGCTCCAGAGTGGCGCGGCCACGCCCGCCGCGATGGGCGCCAGGATCAAGCCGCCCGCAATGTCCAGTGGGAAATGCACGCCCAGGTACACGCGGGACGTGCCGACCACGGCGGCAGCCAGCAGGGTCGTCCAGCCCCATCCCGCCCAGCGCCGGTCAAAGAGCAGCGCCCACGCGAAAGTGGCGATGATGATGGTGTGGTTGCTGGGGAACGACGACGTTGCCTTGTGCGGGAAGAACGCCTGTCCCAGGCCAATCGCGAAGGGGCGCGGATGCGGCCACAGCGCGCCGCACAGATAGCTGGCGAACAGCGCGACGGCGATGCTCGCCAGCACCTTCAGCGCCAGGTTGCGTTGCGCCTCGCCGCCCCACAGCCACAGCGCGGCAAGCGCCACCGGCACCAGCAGGATCAGCGGGTTGGCCACCAGCATGGCCGTGTGAATGCGCCAGGCTGGGGTGGAGGGATCGGCGTTGATCAGAAGAAAAAGGGACTGGTTGAGACTTTCCAGAAAACTCATGACACGTCATCGCAGCGTAATAATCGATAGCCGCGATGGTAATGAGCGTTCCCGTCAATCCGCTTCCAAAATGCGCCGTCCGCGCCCGCTTTTACTTCTGGATGCGTTTGCCGTCCGCATTGACGACGAGCTCGCCGTCTTCCTTCGTGAAGGCGCCCTGTTGGGGCGTCGGAAGGATGTCCAGGACCAGTTCGCTGGGGCGGCACAGGCGTGCGCCCAACGGCGTGGACACGAAGGGCCGGTTCAGCAGGATGGGGTGCTGCTCAATGGCGTCCAGCAGCGCGTCGTCGGACAGCGAGGTATCGTCCAGGCCCAGCTCCAGGTAGGGCGTGCCCTTTTCGCGCAGCGCGTCTCGCACGCTGACGCCGGCCTGTTTGAACAAGGCTTTCAGCGTGGCGCGGGACGGCGGTGTTTCCACGTACAGCACCACGTTCGGCTCGATGCCGGCATTGCGGATCATGGCCAGCGTATTGCGGGACGTGCCGCACTTGGGGTTGTGATAAATGGTGACGTCGGACATGGTGACTCCTTGATGCGGTAGTTCGTCTGCAAGAGGGTGAGCATAGTGCATCCGCGGCGCGCGATCAGGCGCGCAGCTTCTTGCCCAGCCGGCGCCAGCCGATGACCACGCCGGTCAGGCTCAGCGCGGCGCCGCCCAGGCTCAGGAAAATCAGCAGCGCGTCCCATAGCGGCCGGCGCGACAGCAGGCCCGTCCAGTCCCAGCTATGCAAAAAGGCGAACAACCAGCGGCTGACGCGGTTGCTGCGGTCTTGCCGGCCCTGGATCAGGCCGGTGCGCGGGTCCAGATAGACCCAGGTGGCTTGCGGGTTGTCGTAGACCAGCCGCCACATGGGCAGGGGCTTTTCGATGTGGCCAAGCATGGCGTGTTCATCGCGCGCGTAGTAGTAAAGGTCATAGGCGCGCAGTACCTGCACCTTGCGCAGCGCCGCGCCGGGCACCAACTGCGTGGCCGCCTGCCGCAGATCCGTTTCGGTGAAGGCATGCGGTGTTGCCTGGGTGGCGGATAGCACCTGGGGCGCGCTGGCGGGGCCACGCGCCAGCACCACGTCCTGCCCGGCGGCGTGCGTCCAGCTCAGTTCGCGCGGTGCGGCGGGCAAGGCGGCGATCAGTGCCTTTGGCGGCGCCAGGGGGGCCGTGCCGGCCGGGCCTGCATACGCCGCCCGGTCCAGCGGCGCGGCCGTGCTGGTGAAGAGCTTCCAGGGGTTCATCGACATCAGCCCGCTGAAGATCCATGTCAGGGTGACGGCGGCGAACAGCAGGCCGCTAAGGTGGTGCCAGCGCATCATGGGTTCACGATAGGGCGAGCGGCTGCCGCTGGCGTAGGGCCGCGAAAAGCGCCAGCGCAGGATCCCCACGAGGGTGCCCGTCAAGGCCACGGCGACACCCGCGACGGACAGCCACACCACGATGTCGTGCCACCAGGGGTCCAGCGCATTGCCGCGGAATGGATACAGCCAGTGGATCCACGCGCCCGCATAGTTCCACAGGCGCTCGCTGCGCGTGGCGTCCAACACCACCGCGCCGGTCGCGGATGAGATATAGAGCCGCGTCCGGTCGGGGTCGTCCATGTCGACGCGGTGCAGCGGGCGGTGCGGTTTAAGCGCGCCAGAATGCGTGTACACGTCTTCCTGGATGGCGCCGCGGTAATGCGCGGCGTATCGGCCGCCGAACCAGGCGCTGGCGGTGGCCTGCGCGACGGCGGCGTCGGCGGGCGGCAGCACGGCGCCCGTGACGGCATCCACGATGCTGGGCGCGTCGCGCGGGCCGCCGGGCACGGCATAGACCGGCGCGCCGCCGCGCGTGGCGGCCAGGCTCAGGCCCGATGCGCCGCGGGCGCTGGCGCCAACCGCCGCCAACGCCTGTTCGGGGGTGATGGCGACCGTGGCGATCATGGCGGCGTCCAGGGGCGCCAGGTGCGACAGGCGTTCCTGTGGCGTCACCTTGGGGTAGCCCACGTACATCATCACCACGCCGCTTACGAACCACATGGCGAAGAACAGGCATAGCACGACGCCCGCCCAGCGGTGGATCAGGTAGAGCCAGCGCTTGGCGCGGGCGGTCAGCGGCGGGCCGGCAGGATGGCGCGGCGAAGGGGGCGAACGGGGCGAAAGGGGCGAAGGGGGCGAAAGGGGCGGACGGGATGGCGTGGCGTTCATGGCATGTCCATTTTCGCGGGTCAGAATCGCGCCTGCAGCGTCAGCTCCACCGAGCGCGGCGCGCCCAGGTAGAACATCGTCGGCGTCGCGTTGGCGGCATAGACCTTGTCGGTCAGGTTGCGCACGCGTGCCGTCACATTCAGCCGGGGGTTGATCCGATGCGACAGTGCGGCGTCGAACACCGTGTAGGACGGCGCCCAGACCGTGTTGGCCGCGTCCGCGTAGGCGCGGCCCACATGGCGCGCGGCCAGGCTGGCGTTCCAGTCCGGCACGAAGGCGTAGTCCAGCCACACGTTGGCGATGCGGCGGGGCGTGTTGGTGGGCACGTTGCCATTGCGCGATACCGCGACGCCGCCAACGGATTGGGAAAAGTCGTCGTACTTCGGGTCCACGAACGCCACGTTGCCTTGCACGGACAGCTTGGACGTCAGCTGCAGTCCGGCGGCTAATTCGATGCCGCGCGCCGACTGCGCGCCGACGGGAACGCTGACCCCGGGGTTGTCCGGGTCGGACGTGGCCATGTTCTTGCGCTTGATCTCGTAGACCGACACCGTGGCCGAACCACGACCGTCCCAGAAGTCGAACTTGCCGCCCACTTCGGTTTGCGTGCCGGTGGTGAGCTTGTCGTTGTTCAACACGTCCGCGAACGAGGCGGTGGCCAGCAGGCCGGATGGCGGATCCGCCGCCGTGGCGTACTGCGCATACAGCGAGGCCTCCGGGGTGATCTCCCAGTTCACGCCCAGGCGTCCCGTCACGGGCGAATAGCGCCGGGATGCGCTGGCGGGCGACGCCGCCGTGACGGCGCGGCGGTTGGTCAGATCCAGGTCGATGAAGTCCTTGCGCAAGGCCGATACGATCGCCACGCCGGGCAACACCTCGGTGCGGTTCTCCAACGTCAGCGCAATCGTGCGAATGCGGTTGTCGCGGTCGGCGGCGTGGCCGCGCGTCATGCCGGGAATGTCGTAGAAGTCGCCGGGCGAAAAGTCGTACGGGTCCACGGCGTCCACCTGGGCGGGCCGGCTGGTGGGATAGCGCGTGACCTTGTTCTGACTGATGTCCGCGCCGAACGACCAATCGCTGGGCAGGCCGCCAAGCGTCGACCGCAGCACGCCTTCCACGCGGTTGCCCAGCAAGCTTTGCTCGTGGCGCTGCAACAGCGCGCCGGACCGCAGCACCAGGCTGTTGCCGGCGTTGAAGCGGTAGTTCTCCAGATTGCGGAAATCGCGTTCGGCGCGGTAGTAGTACAGCGTGTTCTTGAACGTCAGCGCCGGCCCGGCGCGCCATTCGGTCAGGGACCGGGCCCACAGCACCGATTGCTCGTACAGGCTGTCGTTGACGTTGTAGTTCTTGAACCGCGTGCCATCCAGGATGCGGCCGGCGCCTTGCACCACGCCGCCTGTGCCGGTTTTCAGCGGCGTGCCCCAGTAGGGGCGGTCCACCTGCTCGCGCTGGTACTCGAAGGCGAAGGTCTGGGTCACGTCGTCGCCCACATCGGACAGCAGCGAGACCGCGATCTGGCTTGCTCGAGACGCGTTGCCGTCGACCCAGCCGTGGCTGGCGCCGGTGTTGGCGTCGATGCGCAGGTAGTGCCCACGGCCCCCAGGTGCGCCAGCCAGTTGCTGGTTCACGCCCGCCGACCCTTGACGGCTGTCGAACGAACCCAGCCGGAATTGACCGTCGTAGAAGGTGTCGCGCTGGGGCAGCTTGGTCACGTAGTTGATCGCGCCGCCCACCGCGCCCGCGCCGAACAGGAAAGTCGAGGGCCCGCCGATGGCCTCGACGCGGTCGTAGATCCAGCTATCCACCGGGCGCGCGGCCACGGCGTCGTACTGCACCGAGATGCCGTTGAACAACTGCGTCACCTGACCGCCGGAAAAGCCCCGGTAGCTGACCGCCCCGGCGTTGCCGGGGGGCGATGCGTTGTCCACGCCGGGGATGCCACGCGCGATGTCTTGCGTGTTCAGCGATCCGCGGGCGTCGATCTGTTCGCGCGAGATCACCGTGACGCTGGCGGGTGTTTCACGCAGGGTCAGCCCCAGGCGGCTGCCCGTGCTGTCGCGGGCGTCCAGGTTGATCGGGCCGTTGGGGGCGGGTTCCGGCTGCCCGGCGCCGTAGACGGTGGTGGGCGCCAGCGTTTCCACGGCGGGTTCGGTGGTCAGGGCCTGGGCCGAGGCGCTGGCAAGCGCGCCCAGCAGCAGGGTGTAGCGGGTGGTTTTCTTCATGTCTGGAACCGGAGGGCGGCCCATGCGCCCGGTACCCCGCCGGGTAGCAGGCAGGGCAGGCGGGATCGCAAGGCCGTTCGCAGGGATCGGGATGACGGCACGCGACCTGGCGCGTAACGCGCGCGGACGTAACGTGCCGACGGCGAAGGCGGGCAGGCGCGGACAGGTTCCGCCGTCAGGCGGCAGTGCTGCGCCGACTTAGTTCGCGGGCGGTGCGCGCGGCTGGGCCGCGCTCCAGGCATGAAGGGGATTGGCCGCCAGGAAGAACAGCGGCGGGTAGGTGATGGCGCGGCCGATGGGGGCGGGCAGCACCGGCACGGGCGCGGGCAAGATGCCCACGCCGGCCTGTGGGTTGCGGCACAGCGGGCAGTGATGGCCATCGCCATGGGCGTCGGCCTGGCTGCCGTCGCCGCCATCGCGCGGCACTTCCAGCGTCAGGCCGGACTGCGTGTCGCCGTCGCTGACGCAGTAGTCCACGCTGATGCGAAGCGTGTGGTGACCGCCCGGGGACAGGCTCAGGGCATGTGCAAGCGACGGCGCCAACGACGCCCACAGAATCGCGGCAAGCGCGATCCACAGGGTGGGGCGGGTCAGGAAGGAAGCGAAGCACATGGAGCCGGATTATATCGGAGCAGATCGGCCATCCGCACGCGATATCCCGGCCTGCCTGCGGCATTTCGCCGCAGTTTCACACGGACAGGTGCCGACGAACGTCCTCGCCGTCGATGGCGCTGCGGTCGCCGCTGGCCACCACCTCGCCGCGCGAGAGCACGACGAACTGGTCCGCCAGTTCCCGGGCGAAATCGAAGTACTGTTCGCACAGCAGGATGGCGATGTCGCCCCGTTGGCGCAGCATGTGGATCACCCGTGCGATGTCCTTGATGATGGACGGCTGGATGCCTTCGGTAGGCTCGTCCAGGATGATGAGCTTGGGCTCGGCCACCAGCGCCCGCGCGATCGCCAGCTGTTGCTGCTGCCCGCCGGACAAGTCGCCGCCGCGCCGCGACAGCATGCTCTTTAGCACCGGGAACAATTCGAAGACGTCTTCCCGGATGCGGCGCGCGCGCGACGCGGGCTGAGTCGCCATGCCCATCAGGATGTTCTCTTCCACGGTCAGGCGGGCGAAGATGTCGCGGCCTTGCGGCACATAGGCGATACCGCGCGCGGCGCGTTGATGCGGCGCCAGGCGGGTGATGTCGGCGCCGTCGAAAACGATGTTGCCGCTGGCGACGGGCAGCACGCCCATCACGCATTTCAGCAGCGTGGTCTTGCCGACGCCATTGCGGCCCAGCAGCGCCAGGCATTCGCCTTGCGCCACCGACAGCGATACGCCGCGCAGCGTATGGCTGCCGCCGTAGTATTGGTTGATCCTGCTTACGTCCAGCATGTCAGCGCCCCAGATAGACTTCGATCACGCGCGGGTCGGCCTGCACCTTGCTCATTGGCCCTTCGGCCAGCACCGAGCCTTCATGCAGCACCGTCACCTTGCCGTCGCCCGCGATCTGATTGACGAAATCCATGTCGTGTTCCACCACCATCAGCGAGTGCCGTCCGCGCAATTCGTTCAGCAGTTCCCCGGTGCGTTCGGTCTCGGCGTCGGTCATGCCCGCGACCGGTTCGTCCAGCAGCAGCAGTTGCGGTTCCTGCATCAGCAGCATGCCGATCTCGAGCCATTGCTTCTGGCCATGCGACAGCAGGCCCGCGGGCCGCCATACCTCGGGGCGCAGCCGGATCAGGTCCAGCGTTTCGCCGATCTTGTCGGCCTGTTCGCCCGTCAACCGCGAAAACAGCGTGGGTCGGACGCGTTTGTCGGTCTTCATCGCCAGTTCCAGGTTTTCGAAAACGGTGTGCTGTTCGAACACCGTCGGGCGCTGGAATTTGCGGCCGATGCCGGCATGCGCGATCTGCGCCTCGTTCAGGGTCGTCAGGTCGATGCTCTGGCCGAAGAATGCGGTGCCCGCCGTGGGGCGGGTCTTGCCGGTGATCACGTCCATCATCGTGGTCTTGCCCGCGCCGTTGGGGCCGATGATGCAACGCAGCTCGCCCACGCCGATATCCAGCGTCAGGTCGTTCAGCGCCTTGAAGCCGTCGAAACTGACCGTGATGCCTTCCAGGTAGAGGATGGCGCCGTGGCTGGTGTCCAGGCCCTTGGGGCTGACGCGGCCGTAGCCGGCTTCACCGCTGGGGCCGCCTTCCAGCGCGGCGGATTCGATGTGCGTGCTGGTCATGCCTTGTTCTCCTGGAAGCGGGCCGCCACGCGGCGGGCCAGGCCGACGATGCCGGTGGGCAGGAACAGCGTGACCAGCACGAAGATCAGGCCCAGCGCATACAGCCAGTATTCGGGCAGCACGCTGGTGAACCAGGTCTTCAAGCCGTTGACCGCGCCGGCGCCGATGATGGGGCCGATCAACGTGCCGCGTCCGCCAGTGGCCACCCAGATGACCATTTCGATGGAGGTCTCGGTGGACATCTCGCTGGGATTGATGATGCCGACCTGCGGCACGTACAAGGCGCCCGCGATGCCGCACAGCACGGCCGACAACGTCCACACGAACAGCTTGAAACCCAGCGGGTCGTAGCCGATGAAGCGCAGCCGGCTTTCGGCGTCGCGCACCGCCGTCAGCACGCGGCCCAGCTTCGATTGCGTGACCAGGCGCGCCAGGACCAGGGCGCCGGCAAGCGCCGCCAGCGTGATCCAGTACAGCGCGGCACGCGTGCCCGGCGCCGTGATGTCGAAGCCCAGGATGCGCTTGAAATCGGTAAAGCCGTTGTTGCCGCCGAAGCCGGTATCGTTGCGGAAGAACAGCAGCATCGCGGCAAAGGTCAGCGCCTGCGTGATGATCGAAAAGTACACGCCTTTGATGCGTGACCGGAAGGCGAAGTAGCCGAAGACGAAGGCCAGCACGCCCGGCACCAGCACGACCAGCAGCATGGCGTACCAGAAGTGTTCGGTGAAGGACCAGTACCAGGGGTAGCTTTTCCAGTCCAGAAACACCATGAAGTCGGGCAGGTTGCTCTGGTAGACGCCGTCGCGGCCAATGGCGCGCATCAGGTACATGCCGTGGGCGTAGCCACCCAGGGCGAAGAACAGGCCATGGCCCAGCGACAGGATGCCGGCGTAGCCCCACACCAGGTCCAGCGCCAGCGCGGCCATCGCGTAGCACATGAACTTGCCCAGCAATGCCACGGCATAGGCCGACACGTGCAGCGCATGGCCCGGCGGAAACACCAGGTTCAACAGGGGCAGCAGCGCAAGCAGGGCGACGGCCACCGCCAGCGCCGTCCAGACGCGGCCCGAAAACAGGGGGCGCCGGGCCAGCAGGTTCAGATCGGTCAGCGCGGTCTGTTTCATTCAACGCTCCGGCCGCGGGGGGCGAATAGGCCTTGCGGCCGTTTTTGGACAAACAGCACGATAAGCACCAGGATGGTGATCTTGGCCATGACGGCGCCCGCGTAGGGCTCCAGGAATTTGTTGACGCCGCCCAGGCCCATCGCGGCGATGACGGTGCCGGCCAGCTGGCCCACGCCGCCCAGCACCACCACCATGAAGGAGTCGACGATGTAGCCGCGGCCCAGGTCAGGCCCCACGTTGCCCAGCTGCGACAGTGCCACGCCGGCCAGCCCGGCGATGCCCGAGCCCAGGCCGAAGGCCAGCATGTCCACGCGTCCGGTGGGTACGCCCACGCAGTCGGCCATGCGCCGGTTCTGCGTGATGGCTCGTACGAACAGGCCCAGCCGCGTGTGGTTCAGCAACACCCACACCAGGAACACCACGAAGAAGGCGAAGCCGATGATCACCAGCCGGTTGTAGGTCAGCACCAGCCCGCCCAACACGGTGATGCCGCCGGACATCCAGCTGGGATTGCCCACTTCCACGTTCTGGGCGCCGAACAGCGTGCGCACGCCTTGCATCAGCATCAGGCTGATGCCCCAGGTGGCCAGCAGCGTTTCCAGCGGGCGGCCGTAGAGCCAGCGGATGACGGTGCGTTCCAGCGCCATGCCGACCAGCGCCGTGATGGCGAAAGCCAGAGGCAGCGCGGCCACCACATACCAGTCCAGCCAGCCCGGCAGCCACGCGCGAAACAGCGTCTGCACCAGGTAGGTCACGTAGGCGCCAATCATCAGCAGTTCGCCGTGCGCCATGTTGATGACGCCCATCAGGCCGAAGGTGATGGCCAGGCCCAGCGCGGCAAGCAGCAGCACGCTGCCCAGGCTGATGCCGTAGAAGAGGTTGCCTGCCCATTCGATCGTGGCCAGGTGGCGGTCGATCTGCTTTAGCGCGTTGACGGCGGCTTCGCGCACGCCGGCATCCGGCTCGGCATACACGCCGCCCTGTTCCTGCGTCAGCGCGGCAAGCGTCGGGCGGAAGGCGGCGTTGCGGGTCTCGCCCAGCAGTTCCACGGCGTGGCGCCGCTTGGCGGGGTCGGTGCTTTTTAATTCCAGGTTGGCCTGCGCGATCAGCAGCGCGTCGCGCACGGCCTCGTTCTTTTCAGACGTCAGCGCTTTTTCCAGCATCGGCAGGCGCGCGGGATCGCCGGTCTGCTGTAGCCGGCGGGCGGCGGCCAGGCGTTCGTCCGGCTTGTCCGAAAACAGGCGAGAGCCCGCCAGCGCCGCTTCGATGGCGCGGCGCAGGCGGTTATTGATGGTGACGGTGCCGCTGCCCGCAGGCAGGTCGACGGATGCGCCAGTCACGGGATCGGTGGCCCGCGCACCACCCGTGCCAATCAGCACGCGGCCATCGGTCGTTGCATAGAGCTGGTCGTTGCCCAGCGCTTGCAAGACCGCGGCGGCCGCGGGTTCAGGCAGTTGGCCCAACGCGGCAATCGCTTGCAGCTTGGCGTCGGTGTCGTCGCCGGCCAGCGGCGCAAGCAAGGCCGGGTCCACGCCGGCCGCCGCCGCGGGCGCGGTCAGCAACGGCACGGCAAGCAGCCATGCAAGAAGGAAACGACGCAAGAAGTGTGCGATTGCCGCGATATGCATGGCTGCTGTTCCGCTTAGAGGCCTTGCTTGCTTTCGTTGCCCGGGATGTACGGGCTCCAGGGTTGGGCGCGGATCGGGCCCTTGCTTTTCCATACCACGTTGAACTGGCCGTCCGCCTTGATTTCACCGATGTAGACGGGCTTGTGCAGGTGGTGGTTGGTCTTGTCCATTTCGATGGTGTAGCCGTCAGGCGCGTTGAACTTCTGGCCGCCCATCGCCGCGATCACCTTGTCCACGTCGGTGGTCTTGGCCTGTTCCACCGCCTGCTTCCACATGTGGATGCCGACATAGGTGGCTTCCATCGGATCGTTGGTCACGACCGTGCTGGAATTGGGCAGGTTCTTGGCCTTGGCATAGGCCTTCCACTTCTTGATGAATTCCTCGTTGACCGGGTTCTTCACCGACTGGAAGTAGTTCCAGGCGGCCAAATGGCCGACCAGCGGCTTGGTGTCCACGCCGCGCAATTCTTCTTCGCCCACCGAGAACGCCACGACCGGCACGTCGGTGGCCTTCAGGCCGGCGTTGCCCAGTTCCTTGTAGAAGGGCACGTTCGAATCGCCATTGATGGTGGAGATGACGGCCGTCTTCCCGCCCGTGGCGAACTTCTTGATGTTGGCCACGATGGTCTGGTAATCGGAATGGCCGAACGGCGTGTAGACCTCGTCGATGTCGCTGTCCTTCACGCCCTTGGAGTGCAGGAACGCGCGCAGGATCTTGTTGGTGGTGCGCGGATAGACGTAGTCGGTGCCCAGCAGCACGAAGCGCTTGGCGCCGCCGCCGTCTTCGCTCATCAGGTATTCCACGGCGGGGATGGCTTGCTGGTTGGGCGCCGCGCCCGTGTAGAACACGTTCTTCTCAAGCTCTTCGCCTTCGTACTGCACGGGGTAGAAGAGCAGGCCGTTCAGTTCCTTGAAGACCGGCAGCACCGACTTGCGCGACACCGACGTCCAGCAGCCAAACACCACCGCCACCTTGTCCTGCGACAGCAGCTGGCGTGATTTTTCGGCAAACAGCGGCCAGTTCGACGCGGGGTCCACCACCACGGCTTCCAGCTTCTTGCCCATCACGCCGCCATTGGCGTTGATTTCGTCGATGGTCATCAGCGCAACGTCCTTCAGCGACGTTTCCGAGATGGCCATGGTGCCCGACAGGGAATGCAGGATGCCGATCTTGATGGTGTCTTCGGCGGCGAATACCTGCGGCATCCACCCGGTCATGGCCAATAGGCTCACGGCGGTCAGTTGCTTCAAGGCTAGTCTGCGTTTCATGGTGACTCCTGGATGGAATGTGCCGGCTTGGCCGGCAGGAACGATCTGAACAACACCCGACAACCTGGACTTCAAAGCAAAAGGCATGCCAACTGCGCGGCGCGTGGCGTGCCGCTGTATGAAAAGGGGGTGTTTACGCGAAGGCGCAGAGACCAGGCATGGCAAGCGGGCGCGGATCAAAACAGTGCCGCGTGCACAAAACAGGTGCGTCGTCTGCCCGGATACGGTGCGGATGGGCGGGCGCGGAGCGGGCCGCAAAAGCGCGGCTGGAACGATCTGGCCGGGGCTGCCAGAGGAGAAACGGAAAACTCGGCCGACATGGCACGGCGATTGCTTGGGAATCCGTACTTGTATACAAGAAAGGATTCCAGCATGAATGCCGCAGCAACGCAGAAGCACACCGCCGGTTGGACGATTGCGCAATGGCAAACCGCCTACCGCGAAGGCGGGGCGCAGCCCGAAACGTTGTTGGCGGATTACGCCGCCACGCCCGACGACCCGGCGGACAACGCCTGGATACGGCGAGTGGACCGCGCCACGCTCGACGAGCAACTGGACGGACTGCGGCTGATGCGCGAGGCGGCTGGCGGCGATATGTCGCGCCTGCCCCTGTACGGCGTGCCCTTCGCGATCAAGGACAACATTGACGCGGCCGGTTGGCCGACCACCGCGGCATGCCCCGAGTTTGCCTATACGGCGGGCGAGGACGCGACGGTGGTGCAGCGGTTGCGCGCCGCTGGCGCCATCCTGGTGGGCAAGACCAACCTGGATCAGTTCGCGACCGGACTGGTCGGCACGCGGTCGCCACATGGCGCCGTGGCCAACACGTTCAACCCCGAATACGTCAGCGGCGGTTCCAGCTCTGGATCGGCATCGGTCGTGGCGCGCGGCCTGGCGGCGTTTTCGCTGGGCACGGATACGGCGGGATCCGGCCGCGTGCCGGCGGGGTTCAACAATATCGTCGGGTTGAAACCGACCAAGGGCTGGCTCAGCACGGCGGGCGTGGTGCCCGCCTGCCGCACGCTGGACTGCGTGTCGATCTTTGCGCTGACGGTGGCCGACGCCGCGCTGGTGGCGGAAGTGGCCGGCGGCTTCGACGAACGCGATCCGTATTCGCGCGCCATGCCGGCCGGCGCATCGCTACCCTGGCCGACGGCGCCTCGGATCGCGATTCCGGCCACGCTGGAATTCTTCGGCGACGCGCAAGCCGCCGCCGCGTTCGACGACGCCGTGCGGGCCTTGCAGGCCGCCGGCGCCGAAGTGGCCGCCATCGACTTCGCACCGTTCAACGAGTTGGCGGCGCTGCTGTATCAAGGCCCGTGGGTGGCTGAACGCTTTGCCGCGGTCGAGGCGTTGTGGAAGGACACGCCGGAAGTCATCAATCCGGTGGTGCGCGGCATCGTGGAGCAGGCGGCGAACTACAGCGCGCTGGACGCGTTCAAGGCCGAATACCGCCGCGCCGACCTGACGCGCGCGATCCATCAATCGCTGGCAGGGTTCGACGCGCTGGTCGTGCCGACGTCTCCGTCCATCTACACCATCTCGCAGTTGGAGGCGGACCCGGTGACCTTGAACTCGCGCCTGGGCGTCTACACCAACTTCGCCAACCTGGCGGACCTGTCGGCGCTGGCCGTGCCAGCGGGCATGCGCGCCGATGGCCTGCCGTCGGGCATCACGTTGATCGGGCTGGCCTGGCAGGACCGTGCCCTGGCGCAGTTCGGCAAGCGTTGGCAGGCGCAACGAGGCCTGCCGCTGGGGGCCACCGGCGCGCCGTTGCCCGCCGGGATCGCGCGGGATCAGGCGCCCGCCGACACGGTGCGCGTGGCCGTGGTGGGCGCGCACCTGACGGGCATGCCGCTGAACCATCAATTGACTTCGCGCCACGCGGTATTGGCCGAGAAGACCCGCACCGCCGCGGATTACCGCCTGTACGCCCTGGCCAACACGACGCCGCCCAAGCCGGGGCTGGTCAAGTCCGAGTCCGGCGCGCCCATCGAGGTGGAGCTGTGGGATGTGCCGGTGACGGCATTCGGCGCGTTCGTCGCCGAAATCCCCGCGCCGCTGGGCATCGGCACGCTGGAGCTGGAAGACGGCCGCCTGGTCAAGGGATTCATCTGCGAGCCGCGCGGCCTGGACGGCGCGCGCGACATCACCGCCTTTGGCGGCTGGCGCGCCTATCTGGCCAGCCTGAACGCCACCCCCCGATAACCGCCAGACCCCAAGGGAGTCGCATCGTGTTCGATACCGTTCT
This sequence comes from Achromobacter sp. MYb9, assembly GCF_002975275.1. Classification (GTDB taxonomy): domain Bacteria; phylum Pseudomonadota; class Gammaproteobacteria; order Burkholderiales; family Burkholderiaceae_B; genus Achromobacter. Next base: position 71,006 of record NZ_PCOQ01000013.1, read on the forward strand.
GATTGCCAACCGCGGCGAAATCGCCGTCCGCGCCATCCGCACCTTGAAGCGGCTGGGCATCCGCAGCGTGGCCGTTTATTCCGACCCCGATCGCAACGCCGCGCACGTGCGCGAAGCGGACGTGGCCGTCGCGCTGGGCGGCGAAAAGGCCGCCGACAGCTATCTGCGCATGGACCTGCTGCTGGCCGCGGCCCGCGAGCACGGCGCGCAAGCCATCTATCCCGGCTATGGGTTCCTGTCCGAAAGCGCCGAGTTCGCTGACGCCTGCGAAGCGGCGGGCATTGCGTTCGTCGGCCCCACGCCGCTCCAGATCCGCGAATTCGGGTTGAAGCACCGGTCGCGTGAATTGGCGGCCGAAGCCGGCGTGCCGATGACGCCCGGCACGGGCCTGCTGGCCAGCCTGGGCGAAGCGCTGTCCCACGCCGAACGCATTGGCTACCCCGTGATGCTCAAAAGCACGGCGGGCGGTGGCGGCATCGGCCTATCGCGCTGCGACAACGAAGCCGAACTGACGGTGGCGTTCGACAGCGTGCAGCGCATGGGCGAGCATTTCTTCCGCGACGGCGGCGCGTTCATCGAACGCTATGTGGACAACGCGCGGCACGTGGAAGTGCAGATCTTCGGCGATGGGGCGGGGCGCGTGCTTGCGCTGGGCGAGCGCGACTGCTCGGTGCAGCGGCGCAATCAGAAAGTCATCGAGGAAACCCCGGCGCCCTTGTTGCCTGCCGCGACCCGCGCCGCGCTGCTCGCGGCGGCGGTGCAGTTGGGCGAGTCGGTAAGTTACCGGTCGGCGGGCACGGTGGAATTCATCTATGACCCCGCGCGCGACAGCTTCTATTTCCTGGAGGTCAACACCCGCCTGCAGGTGGAGCATCCGGTGACGGAAGCCGTGACGGGCCTGGACCTGGTGGAATGCATGCTGCGCGTGGCCGCGGGTGAACCGCTGGACATCCCCGCCATGTCGCGCGCCCCGCAGGGCGCGTCGATCGAAGTGCGGCTGTATGCCGAAGACCCGCTGCGCCAGTTCCAGCCGTCGCCCGGCGTGCTGACCGAGGTGTCGTTCCCCGACGGCGTGCGAGTGGATGGCTGGGTGGCCACCGGCACCGAGGTGCCGGCCTTCTACGACCCCATGCTGGCCAAGCTGATCGTGCATGCCGATACGCGCGAAGCCGCGCTGGACAAACTGGCTGACGCGCTGGCCCGCACGCGTCTGCACGGCATCGCCACCAACCTTGACTACCTGCGCCAGATCGTCGCCGACGAGCGTTTCCGCGCCGGCAAGCTGTCCACGCGCTTCCTTGAAAGCTTCGCCTACCGCCCCGCCGCCGTCGAAGTGCTGGAAGCCGGCACCTATACCAGCGTGCAGGACTATCCCGGCCGCGCCGGCTATTGGGACATCGGCGTGCCGCCGTCCGGTCCGATGGACGACTACGCCTTTCGGGTGGCCAACCGCATCGTCGGCAATGCGCCTGACGCGGCCGGCATCGAGGCCACGCTGGTCGGCCCCACGCTGCGCTTTCACGGCGACACGATCGTGGCGCTGACGGGCGCCGAGTGCGCCGCCACCCTGGACGGCGAACCGGTGCCGATGTGGCAACCGATCGCGGTACGGTCGGGGCAGGTGCTGGCCACCGGCCGCGCGCTGTCGGGTTGCCGCAGCTATCTGGCCGTGCGCAACGGCCTGGACGTTCCCGTCTACCTGGGCAGCCGGTCGACTTTCGCGCTGGGCCAGTTCGGCGGGCACGCCGGCCGCACGCTGCGGGTGGGCGATATGTTGCCCGTGGTGCGGCCCGAGCTGGGCGGGGCGCAAGCGCCCGTGGCCGCGCCGCAGGGTGCGCCAGCCGAGATGGTTCCCGTCTACGGCAACACGTGGCAGATCGGCGTGCTGTACGGTCCGCATGGCGCGCCCGACTTCTTCCAGCCGGAAGCCATCGAGACCTTTTTCGCTGCCGATTGGGAGGTGCACTACAACTCCAACCGGCTGGGTGTGCGTTTGATCGGGCCGAGACCGACCTGGGCCCGCGAGAACGGCGGCGAGGCCGGCTTGCATCCGTCCAACATCCACGATTGCGAATACGCCATCGGCAGCATCAATTTCACCGGCGACAGCCCCGTCATCCTGACGCGCGACGGCCCCAGCCTGGGCGGTTTCGTCTGCCCGGTCACCATCGCGCGGGCCGAGCTCTGGAAGGTCGGACAGGTCAAGCCGGGCGATCGTATCCGCTTCGTTCGCATCGACTACCCCGAAGCGGTCGCGCTGGAAGCCGCGCAGGACCAAAGCGTGGCGGCCCTGTCGGCGGTGGCGCCGGCATCGACCGCGCCCGCGCCCGTTCCCGCGACCGCATCCGAGACCATCGTCGCGGCGCTGCCGGCGGCAGGAACGCGTCCGTCGGTGTCGTACCGCCAGGCGGGCGACGGCTACCTGCTGCTGGAATACGGCGATAACGTGCTGGACCTGGCGTTGCGCATGCGCATCCATCTGCTGATGGAGGCGCTGAACGCCGAGCCCATTGCGGGCGTGCAGGAATTGTCGCCGGGCGTGCGGTCGCTGCAGATCCGCTACGACAGCCGGGTGATCCTGCAAGGCGCGTTGATCGCTCGCTTGCTGAAAATCGAAGACAGCCTGGCCGACGTGGCAACCCTGAAGGTCCCCACGCGCGTCGTCTATCTGCCGATGGCCTTCGAAGATTCGGCGACCTTGGGCGCCGTGCAGCGTTACCAGGAAACCGTGCGCGCGAACGCGCCGTGGCTACCGAATAATGTGGACTTCATTCAGCGCATCAACGGCCTGGCCAGCCGCGACGATGTTCGCGACATCGTGTTCGATGCCAGCTACCTGATCATGGGGTTGGGCGACGTTTATCTGGGTGCGCCTTGCGCCGTGCCGATCGATCCGCGCCACCGCCTGCTGACGTCCAAGTACAACCCCGCCCGCACGTTCACGGCCGAGGGCACCGTGGGCATCGGCGGCGTGTACATGTGCATCTACGGCATGGACTCGCCGGGCGGCTATCAGTTGGTCGGCCGCACCCTGCCCATCTGGAACAAGTTCCTGAAGAACCCCGTGTTCCAGGATGGCAAGCCTTGGCTGCTGCGCTTTTTCGACCAGGTGCGTTTCTATCCGGTGACGGAGGCTGAACTGGACGTGCTGCGCGAAGACTTTCGTGAAGGCCGGGCCACGGTCCGCATCGAGGAAGAAGTGTTCGACTTCGCCGCGCACCAGCGCTTTCTGCAGGAACAGGCCGACAGCATCGCCGTGTTCCAGATGCGGCAGAAGAGCGCGTTCGACGCCGAAGTGGCGCTGTGGAAAACGGAAGACACGGTGGTCGAGGCCACGATGGCGGAACCCGAGCCCGAGACGGCGCTGCGCGAAGGCGAACGCCTGGTCAGCGCCGATATGTGCGGCAACATCTGGAAGATTCCGGTCCAGGTGGGCCAGAGCGTATCGGCCGGCGACACGCTGGTCGTGGTCGAGGCAATGAAGATGGAGCTGTCCGTCATCGCACCGGCATCCGGCACCGTCACCGCGATCCGCTGCATGCCCGGCAAACCGGTCAATGCGGGCGATCCGCTGATCGTGTTGGCCGAAGACAGCACCTGCACCGTGGCGGGATGATGCGCCTGGAATCCGTCCAAGTCAGTCCGGCCATCCGGCAGACGCCGGCGCTGGCCGGGTCGCTGGCCGACCAGGTCTATCAACGCATCAAGGACGATCTGTTCGACTTCCGCATGTTGCCCGGTGAACGCTTTACCGAGGCCGACCTGGTGGCGCGGTTGGGCGTCAGCCGCACGCCGGTGCGGCTGGGGCTCGTCCGGCTGGAGCGCGAAGGCTTCGTGCTGGCGCGGCCACGCAGCGGTTGGCAGGTGCGGCCGTTCGACTTTGAACGGTTCGAAGCGCTGTACGACGTGCGCGTGGTGCTGGAGCAGGCGGCTGTGGACAAGCTGTGCGCGCGACAAAACATGGATGAAACCGGCATCCTGGGCGCGCTGACGGATGTGTGGCTGGTGCCGCCGCCGCAGCGCATCCTGGACGGCAGGTTGGTGGCGCAGCTGGACGAGGCGTTCCATTGTTCGCTGGTGGCCGCCGCCGGCAATCCGGAGATGGCGCAGATCCACCGCGATGTCACGGAAAAGATCCGCATCGTGCGGCGGCTGGATTTCACCAAGGACTTTCGCGTGGATGCGACCTACGACGAACACGCGGCCATCTTGCGCGCCGTGCTATCGCGCCGCGCGGATGAAGCGGCGCGCATGTTGCGTTCGCATATCGAGATGAGCAAGGCGGAAGTGCGCAAGATTACGCTGCACATGCTGCATGAAGCCAGGGAAAACGGGGCAGGGTGACGACGGGTTGCGCGGGCACCCCATCACCCTTGCAACTGCTTATAAACCTCTTGCGATACCCGCTGCAATTCTTCGCGGCTGACGGCGCCCGATAGCGCGTAGCCGAACTGCCCTTCGACCCAATAAAACACCCGCACCGGGCCTTCTTGCGTGAATTGGAACGCGGTCTGCCCCCCTGCGGCTTCGCGGGTCACGTATAGGGTCAGGCGCTGTCCGTCGGCCGCGCCGTACATGAACTGCGCCACCGGGCCCGAGCCGCCCGGCAACAAGCGGCCGCCCACCAGCTCGTAGCCGGCCTGCGACAGCGACGGCGCGCGCACTGGCGCGCCCATGCGTTTGGTCAGCCAGGTGACCAGGCCTTTTTCGTTTTCGGCGCTGACCTCAACGGGGCGGCCCATGTCGGGCGCGTAGACCGCGTGGGCGATGGCGGCCCGCTGGGCGTACCCGCCAGCGGCGCGGTCGGGGCTGGCGGTGGCCAGCACGGTTTGCAGGTGGCGCGCATCCATCGCGCCACGCGTGATCCAGGCGGCGCCGGCGCTGACGGCGGCGATCGCCACGCTGGCGGCCAGCGCGCGCCAGGGAAAGCGGCGCGCGGGCGCGCGCAGCGGCAACCGCAACGGCAGCGGTTCGTCCAGCACGGGGTCCAGCAACGCGTGCAACGCGCGGCGTTGCGCTTGCCAGTCGTCCACGCGGGTCTGGTCTTGCGGATGCGCCGCCAGGAAAGCCCCCACGTCGGCGTGGCGCGCGGGGGGAAGCTGTCCGTCCGCATAGGCGTGCAGATCCGCTTCGGTGATGGGGCTGCCCGCGCCGGGGATCGGATGAAGGTGTTTGTCGTTCATGTCATTTCACGCGATGCAGCCGGCTGACCGTGTCGCGCCCTTGCATCAGCGCGCCCAGTTTTTCACGGGCGCGGGACAGCCGGGACATGACCGTGCCGATGGGTACGTCCAGCACCTGGGCGGCCTCCTGATAGGACAGGTCTTCCACGCAAATCAGCAACAGTACTTCCCGCTGCTCGGCCGGCAGGGTTTGCAGGCAGCGGTCCAGGTCGCGCACCTCCAGGTGGTCGGTCTGCGTGGCGCGCACCGGCGCATCGGGCATGTCGCCCGGAACGGTCTGATCGGCCCGGCGGTTGTTGGCGCGCACGCCGTCGATGAAGTGGTTATGCATGATGCCGAACATCCAGGCGCGGAGTTCCCCGCGCCGTTGCCATCGCGAATAGCGGCTCCATGCGCGCTCCAGGGTGTCCTGGACCAGGTCGTCGGCCCGATGGAGGTCGCCCGTCAGCCCGCGGGCGTAACGCCGCAGGCTGGGGATGCAAGCCAGGATCAGGGCTTCGTCTTCGGCGCGCATGGACGCTGGGATGACGGGACGCGTCGGGCGGGATCAGGGCTTGATGACGTGCCAGACTTCCTTGAAGTTGTCGCCGGTCTTGTCGCCCGGCTTGGTGTCTTTGGCGTACAGGTAGACGGGCTTGCCCTTGTGGGCCCATTGCTTGGAACCGTCGTCGCGGGTGATGACCGTCAGGTCGCCCATGGGCTTGGCGTCGGCGGGCGCGGTAACCGGGGGCCAGACCTTGGCGCACTGGTCGTTGCAGGCGCTTTTGCCTCCGGCGTCCTTGTCGAAGGTATAGAGCGTCATGCCCGCGCTGTTGACCAGGATGCCGTCCTGGGTTTTAACGGCCTGGGCGTGGGCGCCGGCCGAGAACAGGACGGCGGAACCCAGGACCAGGGCGGCGGCGATGTGATTGCGCATGTTGTGCCTCGTAGATAGGAAAGTGGGGACTGCCCTCTACAGACGCCGGCCGCTGCGGCTTTATTCCGCCCGGCCAAAAGAATTTGCAAAGGTCAGACGGCCGGCCGGACAGCACCGGGTTCGTAACGCATTTCAAGTTCCAGCGCGGTCTCCTCGATGGGGGTGAAGCCCAGTGACTCATATAGCCGTTGGGCGGGGTTGCCTTTCAGCACGCTCAGCGTGACGGGCGCGCCTTCCGAATCCGCCTGGTCCAGCACGCCTTGCAGCAGGCGGCGGCCCAGCCCCTGGCCCTGGAAAGCCGGGTCGATCTGGATCTGCACGATGCGCCAGCCGGCGGTATCGCGGTAATGCTTGAACAAGCCGGCGGGCCGGCCGTCCAGCCAGACGATCAGGGCATCGTCGAAGTGGTAGCGTACGCGGACCAGATGATGCGCGTCGTCCAGCGGCGCGCCGGCACGCTGCAGGTGCACCTGCATCGTGGATTTGCGCAACGCCAGCAGATAGGGAATATCGTCGTCGGTGGCGGGCTGCAGGGCCAGGGAGTGGGTCGGGGTCATGGGGTGATGGGGGCGATGGCGGAAGCGGGTTTGCGTTTGGCCGTCTTGCCGGCCTGATGGATCAGGTTATAGAGCTGTTGGGCGGCGGGCGCCAGGGGGGGGCGGCCGCGCCGGGCGATCAGGCCCGGCCCGGCTTCCACCAGGCCCAATAGCGTCATGACGTGGCTGACCTCGAATGAGTCAGGCGACCGGCAGCAAGTGCAGGGCGTCCGCGTCGAAATGTCTCAAGTTGGGAAACACCAGCCTCAGTTCGTCGCGGCCGGCGCCGAACCAGGCGCCCAGCGACGCGCCCAACTGGTCCACCGCCAGCGTTGGCAGCAACCGTCCGTTGTCGACGAACCCCGGGCCGTCCAGGGCGATCTCCGGATGGCTGCCGTAATAGCGGCCGCCATTGACCGCGCCGCCCAGCACCAAATGATGCGAGCCCCAGCCGTGGTCCGAGCCGTTGCCGTTGGAACCCAGCGTGCGGCCGAACTCGGATGCCGTGAACGTCGTCACCTGGTCCGCCACGCCCAGCGAGGACAGCGCCTGCTGGAATACCGCCAGCGACTGTCCCAGTTCCCGCAGCAAGGCGGGATGGGTGTCGTTCAGGCCGGTATGGTTGTCGTAGCCATTCTGCGATACGAAGAACACCTGGCGGCGAGCCCCCAGCGTCTGCCGCGCCCCGATGATGCGCGCCACGATCTTCAATTGTTGCGCCAGCGGCGAATTGAAATCTCCCGGCACCGCCACATCGGCCAGCGTGGCGCGCAATTGTGTGTCGGCGTTGATCGACTGCGCGGCGATGCGCGACAGCTCGCGCTCCATCAGGTGTTCGCGTGGTTGCGTGATCAGCCGGCGCAGCAGGGCGGTGCAGGCGCTGGAGCCGTACATGTCGCGGTACAGCAGTTCAATCGGCGTCGATCCGTTGATGCCCACCCGATAGCCCGCGACCTTGCGGCCGGCCAGCAATACGGTGCTGCCGCCGGCCGTGATGCCGGTGAACGTTCGCTGCGCATTGGCGCCGGCGAACAGGTCGGTCAGGCGGCCGCCCCAACCCGATGCCGCGCCTTCGGGCGCCAGCGCCTGCCAATACGATTGCTGATCATTGTGGGAGAACAGCTTGGGCGGCAGCGGTACGCGGGCGCCGACGTAATCCGCCTTGGTCGTGGGCGCCATCAGCGGGCCCACGTTCAGCACGATCGCCATCCGGCCGTCTTCGTACAGCGGCGCCAACGGCGCCAAGGCGGGCGCCAGGGCGAATTGCGCGCCGCCCGCGGCGGGTGTCTTGCCGCGCAGGGCGGTCGCCTTCAGCGCGTCGCGAGGCAGGGCGATGTCCCCACGGGCAGCGGCATAGGCCCGATAGGCGGCGCCGTCGAAGGGTACGACCGTGTTGTAGGGGTCGTTGCCGCCGTAAAGGAACACGCAGACCAGCGCCTTGTATGACGGGGGCGCCGACTGCGCGGCAGCCGCGCCCAGCGCCGCCAGGTTCAGGGCCAGTGGCGCGGCGGCGCCCGTGGCGCCCAGCGCGCAGGCGCGCAATAGAAAGGCGCGGCGGTCGGCATCGTGGGATCGCGTCATTTCTGCACCAGATATTCGGGGGTGGCGGCGACAAGCAGGATGGCGGCCCGCACCCGGTCGCGCGGGCGGCTGGCGGGCAGGGTGGCGACGGCCTCCGCGATGGCGTCGGCCGTTTGCGCGCTGAACGCGTCGCCCGCGAGCAGCAGCGTGACCCGACCGACCAGCGCCTGCGGGTCATGCGCCAGCGCCATTTCCGGCGCGTAAGCAGTTTGCAGGTCTTCCCAGCCGCGGTCGGCATAAATGGCCAGGAAATTCAGGTAGCCCGCGATGCTGGTCTCATCCGTGATCTGCAACTCGGGCGCTACCAGATGCCGGCGGGCAAGCTCGGTGACGGGCGGCGTATACCGGGGGCGGAAGAAGTTGAAGACCGTGGCGGACCGCATCGGGCTCTGCGCCAGCCGTATTGTGTTGTCCGTCGTGTCCGGCATGGCCCACGCGCCGTTGGTGGACGTGGCGCCAAAGGCCCGCGCCCAGCCGGAGAAACGCAGGATGGGGTCGCGCACCTTGCCCCATCCCGGGTCGTTCAGGTCGGGATGCCGGGCTTCGGGGTCCAGCAGGATGGCGCGCACCACCGCTTTCAAGTTGCCCCGTACACCTTGGCCGTCGTCGTCGAACGCCGCGGACACGCGGCGGACATAGGCGGGGCTGGGGTTGCTGGTCACCAGCCGCTGAATCAACTGCATGCCGATGAAGGGGCCCACGTTCGGATGCGCGCAAATGACCTCCATGGCGCGTTTCAGCGAGAGTTGCCCGTCGGTGCCTGGCGGGATCACCGCGCCCAGAAATCGCTTTTCCGCCATCGAGTGCAGCGCGTTGTTCAGCGCCATCGGCCGCCGGTGGAATTCCACATCGGTTTCCGGCCCGTTGATGTCCCATCCCGTGAACACCTTGGCCAACCCTTGCACGTCGGCGTTGGTGTACGTTTCGACCGGCGCGCCGTTCACCTGCCGGACGGTGCCGTCCGGCTCAAGTTGCAACAGGCCGATGCTGAACAGCTGCATGACCTCGCGCGCGTAGTTCTCGTCGGGGTGGCGTCCGGTCTTGGGATCTTCCTTGCGATTGCCGCGATAGGTCAGCATGCAGCCCATCGACAGATTCTTGGTGACGGCGGTCAGCAGCGCTTGATAATCGCCCAGCGCATGCTCGGCCAGCAGGTCCATGAAGCCGGCGGCGCCGAACAGCGGCCAGGACGCCGTGATGGACTGCACGCCCACGACGAAGATCTCGGACAGCGCGAACGCCACGCGCGTGCGCACCTGGTCTTCGGCGCTGATGAACTTGCGCCACAGCGTCGATTCCAGGGGCGCGTTGATGCCGTTGCCCTTGAAGGCTTCGGTGTTCTTTCGTTGTTGCAGCAACCAGTCGAAATGGGTCTGCGAAGGCGGCATCGCCAACTGCGCATCCAGCCACGCCGCATACCCGTCGCGCACCACGGCGTCGATCTGGGAAGGCGTGGGCCCGAAGGTGGCTTGCGCAAGGAAGCGCGACGCCTGGCCTGGGGTAACCGTCATCGCAAGCCTCTCGTCGAATGCGAAAACCTACGGTACTAAAAGCGCCGGGCGGGCTTCAATACCGTCATTCGGACGAGAGGCTTAGTCCAAAAGCATGAGACTCAGACCGAGCGCGTGATGCCGCCGTCGATGCGGATGTTCTGGCCGGTGATGTAGGACGATGCGTCAGACGCCAGGAACGCGATCAGGTCGGCCACTTCTTCGGCGGTGCCGTAGCGGCCCATGGGGATGCGCACGCGGCGGTCATCCTTTTCGGGCAGGCTGTCGATGAAGCCGGGCAGCACGTTGTTCATCCGCACGTTGTGTTCGGCGTATTCGTCCGAGAACACCTTGGTGAACGCGGCCAGGCCGGCGCGGAACACGCCGGACGTCGGAAACAGCGCTTCGGGTTCGAAGGTGGCGTAGGTGGAAATGTTGACGATGGCGCCCGCCTTCTGCTGCTTCATCACCGGTGCGACCAGGCGCGTGATGCGCACCACGTTCAGCAGGTAGAACTCCATGCCCAGGTGCCAGTCGTCGTCGCTGATTTCCAGTAACGGGCCTTTCGGGCCGTGGCCGGCGCTGTTGACCACGGCATCCACGCGGCCCCATTTCTGCAGTGTGGCTTCCACCAGGCGGGCCAGGTCTTCAGGCGAACGGTTGGAGCCGGTGACGCCCAGTCCGCCCAATTCCTGCGCCAGCGTCTCGCCCTTGCCCGATGAAGACAAGATGGCCACGCGATAGCCGTCGGCGGAAAGCTTGCGCGCCGCCGCCGCACCCATGCCGCTGCCGCCCGCCGTCACGATCGCTACTTTTTCCGTGCTCATGCCCGCTCCTTTGCGTTGTCGAGGATGGGCCATTGTAGGAGGGCGGATGGCGGCGCGGGCGGGTTCCCGCGTTGGCGGCAGGGACGGCGCGAATTCGTTTCCGTCCGCCATGGAAACGGGCTCCGGGACCCTGGCGGACCAGGGGCGCGGAGCCCGTGCAGGCAAGCGGTGGGGCGGCATGCCGCCCCGGGGGTCAGTCGACCAGCTTCAGCGTGCCCTTCATCAGCGCGAAATGGCCGGGGAACGAGCAGAAGAAGGTGTAGTCCGTGCCGGCGGCAAGCTTGCTGACGTCGAACGTGACGGAATCCGTCTGTCCGCCGCCGATGACCTTGGTGTGGGCGATGACGCGGGCGTCGCCTTTCTTGACGTAGTCGTTGTCCAGACCGGCAGCCATGCCGTCGTTCACCGCGCCTTGCATGTCGGCCGTGGTAGTCAGGACCCAGTTATGGCCCATGACGTTCTTGGCCAGGGTGCCGGGGTGCTTCAGGTTCACGGTGAACTGCTTGCAGCTCTTGCTGACCGTGATTTCCTTCTTGTCGAACTGCATCTGGTCATTGCCAGCGATATCGATCGAGCACTCGGCGGCCAGGACCGGGGCGGATGCGACAGCGAGGACCGCCGCGACGCAGAGTTTCTTGAACACCATATTCATGCCTCCAATATTTCGAGGGGAGCGGAAATTTCCGGGCCAGCGCTGTGCGCGGGAACCGGCGATACGACATTCTCTTCCTACTGTACGCCAGAATGCGCGACCTCATCCGCGGCGGGTTTGACCGAACGCAAGCGGCGCCCATTGTGTTGCGCCGGCTGCGCCGAGGCATCACGGATTGGGACTGACGCGCCAGATCACATTGCCCACGTCGTCGGCCACCAGCAGGTCGCCCCGCCCGTCGACCGCGACGCCTACGGGACGGCCCTGCGCCTGCCCGCTTTCGTTCAGGAAACCGGTCAGCACGTCGCGTGCCTCGCCGTCGGGCGCCCCGCCCGCGAACGGCACGAAGATGACCTTGTAGCCGCTGCGCGGATCGCGGTTCCACGAGCCGTGCTGGCCCACGAACATGCCGCCGGCGTACGGCGCGGGCAGCCTGGCATTGCCGGACCAGGCCAGCCCGAGTGACGCGGTGTGCGGGCCCAGGGCATAGTCGGGCACGATGGCGCGCGCCACCAGGTCGGGACGGGCCGGCGTGACGCGGGTGTCGACGTGCTGGCCAAAGTAGCTGTAGGGCCAGCCATAGAAGCCGCCGTCGCGCACGGACGTCATGTAGTCGGGCACCAGATCGCTGCCCAGTTCGTCACGTTCGTTCACGGCGGTCCACAGGGTCTTGCCGTCGGGCGCCCAGGCCATGCCGACCGGGTTGCGCAGACCGGTGGCGTACAGGCGCTTGGCGCCGCTTGCCACGTCGATTTCCCAGATGGCGGCGCGCCCCTCTTCGATCTCCATGCCGCTTTCCGCGACGTTGCTGTTGGACCCCACGGACACGTACAGCTTGCGGCCGTCGGGGCTGGCGATCAGGTTCTTGGTCCAGTGGTGATTGATGCCGGCAGGCAGGTCCGTGACTTTCACGCCCGGCGCACGGATTTCCGTTTGCCCGGGTTCATATGGAAAGCGCAGGACGGCGTCGGCGTTGGCGACGTATAGCTGATTGCCCACCAACGCCATGCCGAAGGGCGAGTTCAGGCCCTGCAGCAACACGCTGCGGGTCTCCGCGATGCCGTCGTGGTCGGCGTCCCGCAGCAAGGTGATGCGGTTGGCGCTGGGCGTCCGGGCGCCGGCGCGTTTCATGACGATGCCGGCGGCCCACGCTTTCAGTCCGCCGGAAGCGCCTTCGGGCTTGGGCGGTGCGTTGGTCTCGGCGACGAGCGCGTCGCCGTTGGGCAGCACATGCAGCCAGCGGGGATGGTCCAATCCGCTGGCAAACGCGTTGACCGCCAGGCCGGCGGCCGCCACGGGCTGCGCGCCCGCGATCCAGCCGACGGCCTTCGCCGTGTTGACGGTGGGGATCACGGTGGTGTTGGGAGGAGGCAGCTTCGGCGTCGGCCCCATGCCCGCTTCGACGGGCAGGGTGGCGATTTCGCCGCAGGCGCTCAACGCGGCCAGCGTCAGGCTCAGGCTGGCTGCCGCCAGGATACGCGGGACGGGCATGGTGCGACTCCAGGGCTATCTGTGCGTTCCATCATACCCATACGGCCTGCTCGCCGCGCGCCGCATTCAGTCGTCGAAGCGGCTGCGCGTGACGGCGCCCGATTGCGGATCCACATACAGTTTCACGCGCTGGCCTTGGGGGTCATATGCTTTGACCTCGTATCCGTGCTTGCTGGAGCGTTCGATCTCGGAGATATTGCGGTAACCGGCGGCTTCCATCTTGTCGTAGACCTGGCGGATCGTCAGCATCGGCGCGGCGGGCGAGACGGCGGCGGGCGCGGTTGCCGCCGGGGTCGCGGCGGGCGTGGCCTGGGCGTGGGCCGTGGTGCCCGCGACCAGGGCGGATGCGCCAATTGCCAGGGCGGCCAGGGTGTTCTGAATGCGCGTCATGATGGATAACTCCTAGTGTGAACGGGTGAAATGAAGCAAAAAGGCAGGCCGTTGTTGCGACCTTGTGCCCATTATTCGGGTTGCCGCATGAACCTTTTCTGAAGCCGCCGTTCATGTCCGGTTCATGCGCCACGCGGTATAAAAGACGACCCATCCCCCATTTTTCAAGAGGCCCGGCATTGCGGCAGCTCTTCTCGACCCGGCGCAAACGCAGCGGCATCCTGTTGTCCAGCGGCGTGCTGGCGCTTGCGCTGATCGCCGGGCCGGTCAGCGGGCTGGCCAGCGATAACGATCACGAGCGCGCGCGCCAGGCGTTGGAAGCGGGCAAGGTATTGCCGTTGGGCGCGGTGCTGGATATTGTCGAACGCGATTTCCCCGGGCAGGTCGTCAAGGTCGAGTTCGAAGAGGACGATGACGAATTCATCTACGAGATCCGGGTGCTGCAAAGCGGCGGAGGCATCCTGAAGCTGAAGATCGACGCGCGCGACGGCGCATTGCTGGCCGTGAAGGGCCGGGACATCAAATTCAAGGGCAAGGACTGATGCGCATACTCGTGGTCGAAGACGAACCCACGCTGGCGGGCCAGCTGGCCGATGCGCTGCGCGGCGCGGGCTATACCGTGGACGTGTCCGGCGATGGCGGATCGGCGCGTTTCCTGGGCGACGTGGAAGCATTCGATGCCGTGGTGCTGGACCTGGGCCTGCCCGTCATGGACGGGCTTACCGTGCTCAAGCTGTGGCGGGCCGCCCAGCGCAACATGCCCGTGCTGATCCTGACGGCGCGCGACAACTGGCACGAGAAAGTGGCCGGCATCGACGCCGGCGCGGACGACTACCTGACCAAACCCTTCCACATGGAAGAGCTGCTGGCGCGGGTGCGCGCGCTATTGCGGCGCAGTACGGCACATGCCAGCGCGCAGTGGCGTTGCGGTCCGCTGATGCTGGACACGCGTCAGGCCAAGGTCACCATCGACGGCCAGGCGCTGACCTTGACCAGCCACGAATTCAAGGTGCTGTCGGTGCTGATGCAGCGCGCGGGCGAAGTCGTGTCGCGCACCGAACTGGTCGAGCACATCTACGCGCAGGACTTCGACCGCGACTCCAACACCATCGACGTGTTCATCGGACGTTTGCGCAAGAAACTGCCGCCCGAGACCATCGAAACCGTGCGCGGGCTGGGTTACCGGCTGGCGGCGCAGGGATGATGCGGGCGCGTGCCGGCATGCTGGGTTCGCTGCGGCTGCGGCTTTTGGCTGGCACGCTGGCCTGGATTCTCGTATCCGTGGCCTTGGCCGGCTGGGGGCTGGCCAGCCTGTTTCGCCAGCACATCACGCAGCAATTGCAGGCCGAGCTGACCTTGCACCTGAATCAGTTGACGGCGGCGGTCAACCCCGGCGCGGATGGCCGTCCCCGGGTGGACCCGCCACCGAATGACCCGCGTCTGGAGCAGCCGCTGTCCGGCCTGTATTGGCAAGTCGACCGGTTGGCCGACGGCGGCCGGCCGGCGCTGATCGGCGCGGCGCGCTCGCGGTCATTGTGGGACCAGACGCTCGAAACACCGGGGGCGTTGGAACAAGCGGCCGAGACCGGGGACCAGACCTACGACATCGCCGGGCCCGCCGGGCGTCGGCTGGAGGCGGTGGCGCGTATCTTGAAGCCCGCCGAAGAGGATGCGGCGCCGCTGCGCCTGGTGGTGGCGGCCGACCGCCGCGTGCTGGCCGAACCCATCAGCCGTTTCAACGGCATGCTGGCCGTTGCCCTGGGCGCGCTTGCCGCCGGCCTGACGGCGGCCGCGGTGGTCCAGGTCGTGGTCGGCTTGCGGCCGCTGGCGCGCCTGCGGCGCCAGCTGGCAAAGCAGAACGCCGGCGGCAGCAGCCGTATCGAAGGCCGTTTTCCCAGCGAGATCCAACCGCTGGTCGACGACTTCAACAAGGCGCTGGCGATGAACGCCGAGATCGTGCAGCGCGCCCGGACGCAGGCCGGCAACCTGGCGCATGCGGTCAAGACGCCGCTGACCATCCTGGCCAACGCGGCGGCCCGCGAGGGTAGCGTGCCGGCCTTGTTGGTGGCAGAGCAGGTAGGGATGGCCAACCGCCAGATCGACTATCACCTGGCGCGCGCGCGGGCAGCGGCGTCCTCGGGCGCCGCCGACGGCCGGGCTCCGTTGCAAGACGCGGTGCAGGGGCTGGTGCGCGTCATGCAGCGCTTGTACGCGGAACGTGATCTGCGTATCGGGATGGCGGGAATTGCCCCGGATCTGGTGTTCCGGGGCGAGCAGCAAGACCTGCAGGAGATCCTGGGCAACCTGCTGGACAACGCCTGCAAATGGGCGGCAGGCGAAGTACGCATCACCGCCGAGCCGGCAGAGGCGGGGCGCTTGCTGCTGCATATCGACGACGATGGCCCGGGCATCGAGGATCACGAGCACGAACGCATTTTCCTGCGTGGCGTGCGCATGGACGAGCAATTGCCCGGTTCGGGCCTGGGCCTGGATATCGTGCGCGATCTGGCGGGCACCTACGGCGGCGAGGTCCGAGCTGGACGCTCGCCGCTGGGCGGGCTGCGGGTGTCGTTGTGGCTGCCCGCCGCCTGAGCGCAGCCCCGGCGCCTTACTTCACCAGCGTGACCGGCACTTCCGCCAACTGCAGCACCTGATTGGCGACCGATCCGATCAGGATGTTGGCCAGGCTGCCATTGCCGCGCGTGCCCATCACGATGCGGGCGCAGCCGTGGTCGCGGGCATAGCCGGCGATTTCGGTGGCGGCGTGGCCGAATTCGACATGGCTGGTGTAATCCACGCCGGTGGTGTCCAGAAGCTGGCGCGCTTCGTGGGTGGCCTCTTGGCCTTCGCGCGTATAGAACTCGTTGATCATGTCTTGCGTGATCAGCCGCGACAGGCCCGCTCGCCCTTGCGTGGGCGTCTGGACGTTGATCAGGTGGATGCGCGCGGCGCCGGCGCCCGCGGCCAGTTGGCGGGCGTACAGTACGGCGCGGTTGGCATTGTCGGAGCCGTCGACGGGGACCAGGATGTTCAGCATGGATGCTCCTTGATGCGTTACTTGACCAGCGTGACGGGCAATTCCGTCAGGTGCAGGACGCGGGTGGCGACGGACCCCATGAACAGCGACGACACCGAACCCAGCCCGCGCGAACCCATGTAGATTTCGTCGGCGCCGGTTTCGTCGGCGATGCGGGCGATGGTGTCGGCGGCGGCGCCGATTTCGACGCGGGCTTCAAAGGGCACGCCGGCCTTTGACAGCAAGCCGCTGGCTTCCTGTAGCGCCGCGCGGCCCTCGTCCTGGTAATAAGCGTCGATCTCGGCCTGCGACAGGCCACGGCCGATCTTGCCGGATTTCAGCGGAATCTGGACGCTTAGCAGATCGACCCGTTCGACGGGGTCGTAGGCGCGGGCGGCCAGCATGGCTTGTACGGCGTGGATGGCGGGTTGCGAGCCGTCTACGGGGATCAGGATGCGCTTCATCGTCGTCTCCTTATTGTGTGTGCGAGCCGCGAAAGGCGGATGGCCCTACTGTATTCCAATTATTCGCCCGTTTTGGCGTCTACGCGATGCGCGGGATCAAAGCGGTTCGCGTGCGATTGCCGCGCGTGCCCGGCCCGCCGCTCAACGCCAGCGTTCCGGCGTGGGGCTCGCGTCCATGGGTGTGCCCAGCAAGCGGCTGGCCAGTGCCGCCAACGCGGGCGCGCTGCCAGTGGTCTCCAGACGCGTTTCGCCCACGCTTGCCGTGCCCAGCAGGCCGCGCTCTTGCAATTGGTGCCGCAGCCAGCGGGCGACGGGCGATCCGGTTTCCAGCAGCGGCACGCCGGGACCGGCCGCGGCCTGGATCGCATCGCGCAGGAACGGAAAATGGGTGCAGCCCAGCACCAGCACGTCGGCGCCGGCGGCACGCAATTCCGCCACGGGCGCGCGCACGGCGGCGTCAACGCGGGGGCCGCTAAGTTCGCCTTGCTCTACCAGCCCGACCCATTCCGGGCAGGGCCGCAACAGGATGCGCACTTCAGGCGCTTCGCGCTGGACCAGCGCGGCGAACTTGGGGCTGGCGAGCGTGCCGGTGGTGGCGAATACGCCCACGACGCCGCTGTGCGTCAGGTGAGCGGCGGGCTTGATGGCGGGCTCCACGCCGATGATGATCAGGTCGGGATGGCGGCGGCGCAACTGCGCGATAGCGGCGGCGGTGGCGGTATTGCAGGCCACCACCACGGCTTTGGCCTGGCGCGAGACGAAGTAATCGGTCAGCGCATGGGCGCGCTGCTCGACGAAGGCTTGCGTCTTTTCGCCATAGGGCACATGGGCGGAGTCGGCCACGTACAGCAGCGATTCATGGGGCAAGGCATCGCGAATCGCGCGCAACACGCTCAGGCCGCCAACGCCGGAGTCGTACACGCCGATAGGGGATTCGGAAGACATGGTCGACATTACAGGACGGGGGCAGGGGGCAAGGTCGGACGGGAACGTCGGGCAGTGTAGCGCCGCGCGACGGCGGCGGGGCCTGGCTAGGAGGCCAGCGGAGCCGCTTCGGCGCGATGGCGGCGCACTTCCTCGATCAGCTTGCGGGTGGCGCCGGACTGGGGCGCGTCGCGCCAGATCAGGTTCAGCGGGGCACGCAGCTCGACCGGTTCTTTCACGCTGACGTACACCACGCCTTCGATGTTCACGCGGCGTAGCGAGGCAGGCACCAGCGACACGCCCAGGCCGGCCGCCACCAGGCTCAGCGTGGACAGCATGCGCGGCGCTTCCTGCGCGATGCGGGGGCTGAAGCCCGACGCGCTGCACGCCGTGATGATCGCGTCGTATAGGCCGGGGCCGCTATGACGCCGATACAGGATCAGGGATTCCTCGGCCAGTTCGGATAGCGCGATGTGGCGGCGCGTGCGGCCCTTGACCGCCGGGTGGTCGGCGGGAAACGCCGCCAGCATGGTTTCTTCCAGCACGGTTTCCTCGACCACGCCGGGGCCGGGGCCATACGCGCCCCGGATGAACGCCACGTCCACGCGGCCTTCGCTGACGGCTTCGCGCAGTTCGCCCGTGCTGCTTTCCTCAAGCACCAACCGGACGTTCGGCGCGCTTTCGCGGAAGCGCCGGATGACCGACGGCACGAAGGGATGGAACGCCGCCGATCCGGTGAAGCCGACCGTCAGCCGGCCCGCTTCGCCTTGCGATACGCGACGCACCCCGTCCACGGCCTGGTCCACCAGTGCGATGATGTTGCGCGCGTCGTCGACCAGGGCGCGACCGCTTTCGGTCAGCTCCATGCCGCGCGGCAAGCGGTGGAACAGGGTCACGCCCAGCTCGTGCTCCAGTACGCGGATCTGCTGGCTGAGCGGCGGCTGGCGGATGCCCAGCCGGGCGGCGGCCTTGGTCAGATGGGATTCCTCGGCCACGGCCAGGAAGTAGCGCAGAAGACGCAGATCGACTGATGCCATATGCTGTGAATATGATTTGTTAGGTAGTCATATATTAGACATTATCTGACGCGAAGAGTAGGCTGACATCTCGTTATTCCTCTCTTGGCGCAGCAACGCGCCAGCCTTCGTCCACCGGCCTTGGGCCGGTCATCACAACATGAATGCAGCACTTTCCACCCCCGAGGCCGCTGTTCCGCCTCCGCCCACCTGTGGGCAATTGTTCTACGGTTTTCTGATGCTTGGCTTGACGGCATTCGGCGGCGCGTTGCCCCTGGCGCGCCGCATGGTCGTTGAAAAGCACCGCTGGCTAAGCGGCGCCGAATTCACCGATCTGCTGGGCCTGTGCCAGTTTCTGCCCGGCGGCAACATCATCAATCTGTCGGTCGCGCTGGGCATGAAGTTCCGCGGCCCCCGCGGCGCGTTCGCGGCGCTGATGGGCTTGATCCTGGCGCCGTCCGCCATCGTCATCCTGCTGGGCATGGTGTACGACCGGTTCCAGAGCGACCCCCACATTCAGCACTTGTTCGCCGGCCTGGCCGCCGCGGCGGCCGGACTGCTGATTTCGATGGCGGTGAAGATCGGCGTGCCAGTGGTGAAGCGCCGCGACTGGCTGGCAGGCGTGGTCGCCACGGTCTGTTTCGTGGCAATCGCCGTGTTGCGCATCCCGCTGTTGCCCACGATGGCAGTCCTGACGCCATTGAGCATCCTGCTGGTCTGGAGGCAACGTCGATGATCCAGACCCTGATCTCGCTGGCCCTGATCTTCTCGCAGCTGTCCGTGCTTGCGTTCGGCGGTGGAAACACCATCCTGCCCGAAATGCAGCGTCAGGTCGTGGACGTGCACGGCTGGATGACGGCAGCCGATTTTTCCGCGCTGTTCGCCTTGGGCCAGGCCGCGCCCGGGCCCAACCTGATGGTGGTCACGCTGGTCGGCTGGCACGTGGCGGGCGGGTGGGGCGTGCTTGTCACGACCATGGCCAAGTTCGGTCCGTCCTCGCTGATCACCATCCTGGCGCTGGGCTTGTGGGAACGCTTCAAAGACCGCCCGTGGCGCGGTGTGATCCAGGCGGGCATCTTCCCGATGACCGTGGGCCTGGTCGCCGCCAGCGCCGCGCTGATCACCGAGGCTTCGGTGCATACCTGGCTGCTGGGGGCGATTACCGCCGTGGTGGCGTTGTTGGCCAGCACCACGCGCATTCATCCGCTGTGGCTGCTGTTTGGCGGCGCGCTGGTGGGTTTGCTGGCGATTGGTTAGCGCTGCGGCGCTAGCCAATCGCCGCGCGGGCGTCACGGCTGTGACGACCCGCGCGTTGCGCCTTGCCGAAGATCAGGCGGCGGCGCCCAATCTCCACAAAGACGTGACTTCCTTCGAGCGCGCTGCGTATAGCGGGTCGCTCGGGTCTTTGGCGCGGGCGTGCGTCGGGCGTGTGTCGATGCGTTCAATGACGCGCAAGCCGGCGGCCTGGATCATTTCCATCAGCTGTTCACGGGTGCGCAGGCCCAGATGTTCCGCCAAGTCGGACAGGATCAGCCAGCCTTCGCCGTTGGGCGTCAGATGTTCGGTCAGGCCGTTGAGAAACCCGCGCAGCATGCGGCTGTCGGGGTCGTACACGGCATGCTCGACGGGCGAGCTGGGACGGGCGGGCAGCCAGGGCGGATTGCAGACGATCAGCGACACGCGGCCTTCGGGGAACAGGTCGGCCTCGACGATATCGACCTGTTTCGCCAGGCCCAGCCGTTCCAGGTTTTCGCGGGCGCAAGCCAGCGCGCGCGGGTCCTGGTCGGTGCCGATGACGCGCTTGCCGCCACGGCGCGCGATCACGGCGGCCAGGACGCCGGTGCCGGTGCCGATATCGAAGGCGACGCCGCCACGCGGCATCGGCGTATTCGCCACCAGTTCAACATATTCGCCGCGCAGCGGCGAAAACACGCCGTAGTGCGGGTGGATGCGGTTGTTCAGGGCGGGAATCTCAACGCCCTTCTTGCGCCATTCAAAGGCGCCGATCAGGCCCAGCAATTCGCGCAGCGACGCCACGTAGGGCTCGTCGGCCGGGCCGTGGACTTCTTCGCAGGCTTGCCGCGCGTCGGGCGCGCGGCGCAGCGAAATACCGTGGCCGGCGTCGAACGGGATCAGCAGCATGCCCAGGATGCGGGCGCGCTGCGACTGGATCTGGCGGTGCTGGTTGAAGGCTTCCAGCAAGGTTTCCACCGGTTTGCGCGGACGCTTGTCCACGCGCCGGGTCATCGCCTGCAGCAGCAGGCGGGCGTTCTGGAAGTCGCCGCGCCACAACAGGCCCACGCCTTCGCAGGCCTGGCGGTACGCCATGTCCGCGGTCAGGGTGTCGTCCACCACCACCACGCGCTTGGGCGGCGTCGCGCCGGTTTCAGAGCGCCAGCGGGCGGAATGGGGGACACTATTTTCTTCCCAGTGCAATTCAGGGGCGGTCAACGCGGCGCTCCGGTAGAGACGGGGGGACGGGGCAGGATCATGGGGCAGGAGATAAAAAGAAAGGGCGCGGGCTGCCAATGTAGCAGTTTCGCGCCCTGTGACGTTGCGCGGCACCCGGGTTGCCCCGGGCGTCAGGCCGGCCGGACCGCCTTCTACTGGAACAGCACGACCGCTTTCTGCAGCGTGATCCAGATGCCCCAGGCCAGCGGGATGCCCACGCAGGCCCAGGCGAACATCACCAGCGCCGCGGGCGTGCGGAACGTGGAGGTGCCCACGCCATGGGTTTCGGCGGCGACGGCGCGTTCATGCGCCAAGGCCTTCTCATGCGTCAGTTCGGCGTCCGTCATGAAGTACTTGGGGTTGACCGGGCGGATCGCCAGGTTGCACAGGAAGCCCAGCACCAGCATGCCCGCCAGGATGTACATGGTGATGTCGTAGACCTGCGCGCGCGGCACGCCGATCGACAACTGGTATTCACGGATGTAGTTCACCAGCACCGGCCCGAAGATGCCCGCCGCCGACCACGCCGTCAGCAGGCGGCCATGGATGGCGCCCACCATCTGCGTGCCGAACAGGTCGGCCAGGTACGCGGGCACCGTGGCAAAACCGCCTCCGTACATGGACAGGATCACGCAGAAGGCCGCCACGAACAGGGCCAATGCGCCGATATGCGCGGTCCAGGGAATGGCGGAATACAGGACGAAGCCCAGCACCAGGAAGATCAGATAGGTTGTCTTGCGGCCCAGCTTGTCCGACAGGCTGGCCCAGAAGAAGCGGCCACCGATGTTGAACAGGCTGAGCAAGCCGGTGAAGCCCGCCGCGATGGCGGCGATGGCGGCCAGCTGATCCTTGTCCAACTGGCCAAAGCCCAGTTCCGGCTTGTTGATCAGACCTCCGCCGAACACTTCTTGCAGCAAGGGAGAGGCCATGCCCAGGATGCCGATGCCCGCCGTCACGTTCAAGCACAGCACCAGCCACACCAGCCAGAACTGCGGCACGCCCCAGACGCGCTTCACGTGGACGTGGCCCTTGGTGATCATGGCGTTGTTGGCCTGCTTGGCGGGGGCGCTCCAGCCTTCGGGCTTCCAGCCCGTCGGCGGCACGCGGTAGCCCAGCGCGCCGGACATCATGAAGATGAAATACACCGCCGCCATGGTCAGAAAGGTCTGCCAGACGCCCGGCGAGGTCGGCGTGGCGAAGTGGCGCATCAGCAGGTCGGCCAGCGGCGCGCCGATCATCGCGCCGCCGCCGAAGCCCATGATGGCCATGCCGGTGGCCATGCCGCGGCGGTCCGGAAACCATTTGATGAGCGTGCTGACGGGCGAGATATAACCCAACCCCAGCCCGATGCCGCCGATGACGCCGGACCCCAGCCACAGCATCCACATCTGGTGCAGGTATACGCCGATGGCCGAAATCACCAGGCCGCCGCACCAGCACAAGGCCGACACCACGCCCGCCTTGCGGGGGCCGGCGCGTTCAAGCCAGCCGCCCCATAGCGCGGCGGAACATCCCAGCAGCACGAAGAACAGGGTGTACATCCAGCCCATCGTGGAAATCTTCCAGTCGCAGCTGGTCGTGAGCAGCTCGGCGGCCAGGCTCATGTCGGCCGGGCAGGCCAGCGGTTTGGTCCCGCCCACCATCTTGGACAAGGGTATCCAGAACACCGAGAAGCCATAGGCCATGCCGATGCACAGGTGGATGGCCAAGGCGGCCGGCGGGACCAGCCAGCGCGAGAATCCCGGTCCGGCGATGGTGCGTTCTTTATCAAAAAACCCCGGCCTTGCGCCAGGCAGGTCCAGTGTGGCGGTGCTTTCCATGTTGTCTCCTCAGGGGTGCGGCTTTATCGAGCACGCCGACCGGAAATACAACGGTGGCGCGGCTTCTTTTTGAATCCGTCACTGCGTACTGACTGCGGTAAAGCGGTTGCGCGCGCCTATCCCACGCGGGGCGCTGGCGTCAGGCGCTGGCGGTTCTGCGTGACCGCGTCCAGCACCAGGGGATGCAACTGTTCTTCGCCGGCATCGCCGTCGGGGCGTTGCGCCAGAAAGCCCAGCAGCTCGTTGCGCATGCGGGGTTCCCAGAACTTGTGGATATGGTTGGCCACGCCTTCCAGCGCTTCGTGCCGGTCCGGCATGGCGTCGAAGAACTGGCCGATGCGGTTGGCCATGCGGATGAGGTTGCCGATTTCCATTGCGTGTCGGGGTCCGGTTCAGGGGATGAGGCGGTCGGGGTGGGAATAAAGCGTGGCGTCGTCGTTGCGCAGGAAGCCCACCAGGCTGACGTTGGCATCCTGCGCCAGCCGGATGGCCAGGGCGGTGGGGGCGGATACGGCCGCCAGCACGGCCACGCCGGCCGCGGCCGTTTTCTGCACCATTTCGAAGCTGGCCCGGCTGGATACCAGCACGATGCCGTCGCCGGCATTCATGGCCTGGCGCGCCAGCGCGCCCACCAGCTTGTCCAGCGCGTTGTGGCGGCCCACGTCCTCGCGCACCAGCGCGACGACGCCGTCGGCGCCCGCCCAGCCCGCCGCATGGGTCGCGCCGGTGATGTCGTGCAGCGCCTGGCGGGCGCGCATGTCGCGCATGGCCGCCAGCACTGATCGGATGCGCACGGGAGACCCGTTGGTGACCGGCGCCACCGGGCGCAGCACCTCCGGCAGCGTCTCCACGCCGCACAAGCCGCAGCCCGTGCGCCCGGCCATCGCGCGTCGCCGCGATTTCAGCCGCACTTCACAGGCGCTGGAGATCTCCAGCTGGATCACGATGCCGTCGCATTGCGGCAGCAGGTCGATGCCGCGCACGTCGCTGACGCTGTCGATGATGCCTTCCGACAGGGCGAAGCCCACGGCGAAGTCTTCCAGGTCTGCCGGCGTGGCCAGCATGGTCGCGTGGCTGATGCCGTTGAATTCCAGCGCCACCGGGGTTTCCTCGGCGACGAAGTCGGTTTCGGGGGCGGGGGCGATGGCGCCGCCCCGCACACGCTTGACCTGGGTCTGCGTGCAGTCGGGGCGGGAAGACGGGGGCGTGGTCATGGCATCCAGGGCGGTCGTGGCCGGCAGGGGTTACTTCCCGGTCAGCGCCGCTTCGCTTTCGCGCGATCGCTCGCGCAGCAGTTTTTGCTGAATGTCGGCAAAGCGCGACCACTGGCGCTGCCATTCCGAAGGCTGGGACACGCGCGTGACCTGCACGGCCGTGACCTTGTATTCGGGGCAGTTGGTCGCCCAGTCGGAGGCGTCGGTCGTGACGACGTTGGCGCCGGATTCGGGAAAGTGGAACGTGGTGTATACCACGCCCGGTTGCACCCGGTCGGTCAGCGTCGCGCGTAGCACGGTTTCGCCCGCGCGGCTTTGGATGCCGACCCAATCGCCTTCGGCCACGCCACGGTCCTCGGCGTCTTGCGGGTGCAGTTCCAACACGTCCTCGCCATGCCACATCACGTTGGGCGTGCGCCGCGTCTGCGCACCCACGTTGTACTGGGACAGGATGCGGCCCGTCGTCAACAGCAGCGGGAAACGCCGCGTGCTGCGTTCATCGGTGGGCACGTACTTGGTGATCATGAACTTGCCCTTGCCGCGCACGAAGGCGTCGATGTGCATGATGGGCGTGCCTTCTGGCGCGTCGTCGTTGCACGGCCACTGCAGGCTGCCCAGCCTGTCCAGCTTGTCGTAGCTGACGCCCGAGAACGTCGGCGTCAGCCGGGCGATCTCTTCCATGATCTCGCGCGGGTGCTTGTAGTTCATGGGGTAGCCCAGCGCGTTCGACAGCGCTACGGTCACCTCCCAGTCAGACTTGCCGTTCTTGGGCTCCATCACCTTGCGCACGCGGGAAATGCGGCGTTCGGCATTGGTGAAGGTGCCGTCCTTTTCCAGGAAGGACGAACCGGGCAGGAACACGTGCGCGTACTTGGCGGTTTCGTTCAGGAACAGGTCCTGCACCACGATGCACTCCATCGCCGCCAGCGACGCCGCCACGTGCTGCGTGTTGGGGTCGGACTGCACGATGTCTTCGCCCTGGCAATACAGGCCCTTGAACGAGCCGCCCAGCGCCGCTTCGAACATGTTCGGAATGCGCAGGCCGGGTTCGGGTTGCAGCGTCACGCCCCAGTCCTTCTCGAACTGCGCGCGCACGACGTTGTCCGAAATGTGCCGGTAGCCGGGCAGTTCGTGCGGGAACGAGCCCATGTCGCACGAGCCTTGCACGTTGTTCTGGCCGCGCAGCGGATTGACGCCCACGCCCTCGCGGCCGATGTTGCCGGTGGCCATCGCCAGGTTGGCGATGGCCATCACGGTGGTGGAGCCCTGGCTGTGCTCGGTCACGCCCAGGCCGTAATAGATGGAGCCGTTGCCGCCGGTGGCGAACAGGCGCGCCGCGCCACGCACGGCCTGTGCCGGCACGCCGGTGATCTCTTCCATGGCTTCCGGCGAATTCTCGGGCAGCGACACGAAGTCGCGCCATTCGTTGAACGCCTTCGTTTCGCAGCGCTCGGCCACGAAGGCTTCGTCGATCAGCCCTTCGGTGGCGATCACGTGGGCCAGCGAGGACAGCAGCGCCGTGTTGGTGCCGGGCCGCACCTGCAGATGGAAGTCGGCCTTGATGTGCGGCGAACTCACCAGTTCGATGCGGCGGGGATCGATCACGATCAGGCGCGCGCCCTGGCGCAGCCGGCGCTTCAGCCGCGAGGCGAACACCGGGTGGCCGCTGCTGGGGTTGGCGCCCATCACGATGACGACGTCGGTGTGCATCACCGAATCGAAGGTTTGCGTGCCGGCGGATTCGCCCAGCGTTTGCTTCAGGCCGTAGCCGGTGGGCGAATGGCAAACCCGTGCGCACGTATCGACGTTATTGGTGCCGAACGCCGCGCGCACCAGCTTCTGCACCAGCCAGGTTTCTTCGTTGGTGCAGCGCGACGACGTGATGCCGCCCACCGCATCGCGGCCGTATTGGCTTTGGATGCGGCGGAATTCGGACGCGGCGTAATTGATGGCCTCGTCCCAGGACACTTCCTTCCAGGAGTCCGTGATGTGCTTGCGGATCATGGGCTTCGTCACGCGTTCCTTGTGCGTGGCGTAGCCCCAGGCGAACCGGCCCTTCACGCAGGAATGCCCACGGTTGGCCTGGCCGTCTTTCCAGGGCACCATGCGCACGACTTCCTGGCCTTTCATTTCGGCCTTGAACCCGCAGCCCACGCCGCAATAGGCGCACGTGGTCACGACCGAGTGTTCGGCCTGGCCCATCATGATGACGGTCTTTTCCTGCAGGGTAGAGGTCGGACAGGCCTGCACGCAGGCGCCACAGGACACGCATTCGCTGTCCAGGAACGATTGGTCCTGCCCCGGCGACACGCGGGAATCGAAGCCCTTGCCCGAGATCGTCAACGCAAAGGTGCCCTGCGTTTCCTCGCAAGCGCGCACGCAGCGGTTGCAGACGATGCACTTGGACGCGTCGTAGCTGAAGTACGGGTTGGAATCGTCGGTCTTGGCTTTCAGGTGGTTGGCGCCGTCATAGCCGTAGCGCACGTTGCGCAGGCCCACGACGCCCGCCATGTCCTGCAGTTCGCAATCGCCGTTGGCGGGGCAGGTCAGGCAATCCAGCGGGTGGTCCGAGATGTACAGCTCCATGACGCCGCGGCGCAGGTCATGCAGCTTGGGCGTCTCGGTGTAGACGACCATGCCGTTTTCGGCCGGCGTGGTGCAAGACGCCGGATAGCCGCGGCGGCCTTCGATCTGCACCAGGCAAAGCCGGCACGAGCCGAAGGGTTCAAGGCTGTCGGTGGCGCACAGCTTGGGAATGTTGATGCCGGCCTCGGCGGCGGCGCGCATCAGGGATGTGCCCTCGGCGACGCTGATTTCCTGGCCGTCGATGGTCAGGGTGACGGTTTTTTCCGAGACGCGTTCGGGCGTGCCCAGGTCGCGCTCGCGCTTGATGACGGTTTCTAGCATGTCGGTCTCTCGGGTTCAGGCCGCGTGCGCGGCAGACTGGGAGGACTCGATGCCGAAGTCCTGCGGAAAATGGTTCAGCGCGGACAACACCGGGTAGGGCGCCATGCCCCCTAGCGCGCACAGCGAACCGCCCATCATCGTGTCGCACAGGTCGCGCAGCAGGTGCACCTGCTGTTCGCGCTGCGACGCGTCGCCGGTTGCGATCTTGTCCAGGGTTTCGACGCCGCGCGTGGAACCGATGCGGCAGGGGGTGCATTTGCCGCAGGATTCGATGGCACAGAATTCCATCGCGTAGCGCGCCATGCGGACCATGTCGACGGTGTCATCGAAGGCCACCAGTCCGCCGTGGCCGATCATGGCCGAAATCTGGATATAGGCCTCGTAGTCCAGCGGCACGTCCCATTGCGATTCCGGCAGGTAGGCGCCCAGCGGGCCGCCCACCTGCACGGCGCGCAACGGACGCCCCGAGGCGCTGCCGCCGCCGAATTCATAAAGCAGGTCGCGCAGGCTCAGGCCGAAAGCCTTTTCAACCAGGCCTCCCTGCTTCAGGTTGCCGGCCAGTTGGAACGGCAACGTGCCGTGCGAGCGGCCCACGCCGTAGTCGCGATAGTAGGCCGCGCCCTTGGCCAGGATGATGGGCACCGTGGCCAGCGAGATCACGTTGTTGATGACGGTGGGCTTGCCGAACAGGCCGGATATCGCCGGCAGTGGCGGCTTGGCGCGCACCACGCCGCGCTTGCCCTCCAGGCTTTCAAGCAGGGATGTTTCTTCGCCGCAGATGTAGGCGCCCGCGCCCTTGCGCACTTCCAGGTCGAACACGCGGCCGCTGCCGTGCACGTCGCTGCCCAGCCAGCCTACGCTGCGCGCCCGCGCAATGGCGGCTTCCAGCGTGGCGATGGCGTGCGGGTACTCGGAACGCACGTAGATGTAGCCGTAGGTCGCGCCCACCGCCAGCCCGGCGATGGTCATGCCCTCGATCAGCACGTAGGGGTCGCCTTCCATCAGCAGGCGGTCGGCGAACGTGCCCGAGTCGCCTTCGTCGGCGTTGCAGACGATGTACTTCTGGTCGCTGGGCGACCCGGCCACCGTTTTCCATTTGATGCCGGTCGGGAAGGCCGCGCCGCCGCGGCCGCGCAGGCCCGAGGTAACCATTTCGTCGACAATCTGCGCCGGCTCCATCTCCAGCGCCCGCTTCAGGCCGGCCAGGCCGCCGTGCGCCGCGTAGTCTTGCAGGGACAACGGGTCGATGACGCCGACGCGGGCAAATGTCAGCCGTTCCTGGTGTTTCAGGTACGGGATGTCTTCGGTCAGGCCCAGCCGCAGCGGGTGCGCCCCGCCCGTCAGCCAGCCGGCGTCGAACAGCGCGGCCACGTCTTCCGGGGCGACCGGGCCATACGCCACCCGGCCGTCGGGCGTGGCGACTTCCACCAGGGGTTCCAGCCACAGCAGCCCGCGCGACCCGTTGCGCACCACTTGCACGGACAGGCCGCGTTCGTCGGCGACGCGTTCGATGCCGCGCGCCACCGCGTCGGCGTCCATGGCCAGCGCCGCGGCGTCGCGCGGCACGTAGATGACGACGGGGGCGGTCATGATGAGGCCTCCAGCGTGCGGGTCAGCAGGCGGTCAAGCTTGTCGGGCGTAACCCGGGCATGCGGCTGGCCGTCGATCATCACGGCCGGGGACTGGGCGCACAGGCCCAGGCAATACACGGGTTCCAGCGTGAAGTTGCCATCCGCCGTGCTGGCGTGAAAATCGCAGCCCAGCGCGGTGCGCGCGTGGGCGGCCAGGTGCTCGCCGCCCATCGCCTGGCAGGACTCGGCGCGGCACACTTCCAGCGTGTGGCGCGCGGCCGGCTCGCCGCGGAAGTGGGGGTAGAAGGTGATGACGCCATGGACTTCGGCGCGGGACAGGTTGAGGGCCTCGGCGATGGTCTGCACCGCCTCGGCCGGAATACAGCCCAGCTCGTGCTGCACCTCGTGCAGGACGGGAAGCAAGGGGCCGGGCAGGTCTTTCAGCCGGGCGACGATGCGTGCGGTGGCCGCGATGGCCGGGGTGGGGGACGCCTGGGCCGCGTCCAGGGCCAGTTTGCCGCCCCGGGCGCCGCCGCTGGACGCCAAGTCGGATTTTGCCTCGCGCTGATGCACGGTGGTCTCCTCCTGTGTTGCTGGGCCCCGCTGTCGGGGGCGTGGTATCGGGTGGGATCTTGGGATATTTAATATGTTTTTTAAAACATAAAAAAATCCCTTCCACCGCATTATTTGTGTACTCTAGCCCCGTAATTCATTGCCTTCAATAAGAAATAAATGACATATAAGTTCCGTATCGGCTTGCGGGCGCAATGGACCTTGGGTGGCGACGACAATTCCGATCCCGTGCCGCTGCAAGACATGCTGGCCCTGTTGGCCGCGATTGACGCCACGGGCAACATCGCGGGCGCGTGCCGGGCCTGCGGCCTGTCGTACCGGCACGCCTGGGGCGTGCTGCGCCGTTTTGAAGGCATCTTCGGCACCCAACTGCTGATCACCAACCGGCGCCAGGGCACGCAGCTGGCGCCGTTCGCGCAGCGGCTGCTGTGGGCCAACCGCCGCATCGAGGCACGGTTGATGCCCACGCTGGACAGCATGGCCTCCGAGCTGCAGGAAGAACTGGAGCGTCTGCTGCCCGAAAGCGGGCCGCACCTGCGGCTGCACGCCAGCCATGGTTTCGCGGTGGAATCGCTGATGCAGCACATGAGCGCCCGCAAGCCGGGGCTGGAATTGCGCTACCGCACGGCAATCGAAGCGCTGGCCTCGCTAGAGCGCCATGAATGCGACCTGGCGGGATTCCAGGTGCCGCTGGGCGATTTCGAATCGCCCATCATGGAGCGTTATGCGCAGTGGCTGCACGCGGACGAATACGTGCTGATCCATCTGGCCGTGCGCAACACGGGCCTGTTCGTCACCGCCGGCAACCCCAAGCAGATCCGCGGCATGGCCGACCTGGCGCGACCCGATGTGCGCTTCGTGAACCGGCAGATCGGCTCCAGCACGCGCTATCTCGTTAGCTTGATGCTGCAGCGGGCCGGCGTGTCCATCGGCGAAGTCCTGGGTTACGAAACCAACGAATTCACCCATATGGCCATCGCCGCGCACATTGCCAGCGGCATGGCGGACACGGGCGTGGGCGTCGAGACGGCCGCGTGCCGCTTCGGCCTGGATTTCATCCCCCTGGTGCGCGAGCGCTATTTCTTCGCCATCCGCAAGTCGTCGCTGGAGACGCCCGCCATGCAAGACCTGCTGTCCATCATGCGCAGCCCCGATTACGTGGGCTACGTCGGACAACTGGTCGGCTACGACGCCCGGGACACCGGGCGGTTACAAACCTTGGAAGAGGCGTTCGCGTAGGCGTGTCTTGCCTGCGCCGGTATGCCTCGCGCCGGGATATGATGGCCCCATGAGCAAAGTGATTTTCCTTGCCGACCGCCGGTCCGACCGTTCGGCCTGGCCCACGCCCGGCGAACTGCCGCCGGCGGGGCAGCCCGCGCTGGATGCGCGCGCACGCCCGTTGCGCGACCTGCGCATCTCGGTCACTGACCGCTGCAATTTCCGCTGCACGTACTGCATGCCGCGTGAAGTGTTCGACAGCAGCTATACCTTCATGCCGCATTCGGACCTGCTGTCCTTCGAAGAGATCAGCCGGCTGGCCGGCATCTTCACGCAACTGGGCGTAGAGAAAATCCGCCTGACCGGCGGCGAACCGCTGCTGCGCAAGCACATCGAAAACCTGGTGGGCCAGCTGGCCGAATTGCGCACGCCGGCCGGCCGCCCGCTGGACCTGACCCTCACGACCAATGGCAGCGTGCTGGCCCGCAAGGCCGCTGCGCTGAAGGCCGCGGGGCTCACGCGCGTCACCGTCAGCCTTGACGCGCTGGACGCGGCCATGTTCCAGGAGATGAGCGACAGCGGCTTCACGCCCGACGACGTGCTGCGCGGCATCGACGCGGCCGCCAGCGCGGGCCTGGCGCCCGTGAAGGTCAACATGGTGGTGCGGCGCGGCCTGAACGACGGGCAGATCCTGCCCATGGCTGAACGCTTCCGCAACAGCGGCCATATCCTGCGTTTCATCGAATACATGGACGTAGGCAACAGCAACGGCTGGAATCTTGCCGAAGTGGTGCCCAGCCAGGAAGTGCTGGATCGCATCGGCGCGGTCCATCCCCTGGAACCCGTGCAAAGCAGCGAAATGGGCCGCGTGGCCGAACGCTGGCGCTACCACGACGGCGGCGGCGAAATCGGCGTCATTTCCAGCGTCACGCATGCGTTCTGCGGCGGCTGTACGCGCGCGCGCCTGTCGCCGGAGGGCAAGCTCTTCCTGTGCCTGTTCGCGCACGAGGGGTACGATTTGCGCGCGCCGCTGCGCGGTGGCGCCACCGACGCCGAACTGGCAGCCATCCTGTCGGGCATCTGGGGCGCCCGCAACGACCACTATTCAGAACTGCGCGGCCGCAACGCGGCGGCTCCCACGCCGGATCCGGGGCGCAAAGTCGAAATGAGCTATATCGGTGGCTGACGCCGCATCGCCGCGCGAGCGCATCGCCGGGCTGATCCTGGCGGGCGGGCAGGGCTCCCGCATGAACCAGCAAGACAAGGGGCTGGTGCTGCTGTGCGGCCAGCCGCTGGTGGCGCACGTGGCGGACCGCCTGGCGCCGCAGGTGGGCCGGTTGATCGTCAGCGCCAACCGCCATCAGGACCGCTACGCGCAGTACGGGCAGGTGGTCGAAGACGGTGAACCGGCGCTGGGCGCGTTCCAGGGACCCTTGCTGGGCATCGCGGCCGGGCTTGCCGCCGCCGCGCAAGACGACTGGCTGGTGGTGGCGCCTTGCGACACGCCTTTCCTGCCTACCGACCTGGCTGCGCGCCTGATCGGCACGGCCCGATCGGCCCGCGCGCCGCTGGCCTACGCCGCGGCCAACGGCCAGCGCCATTCCGCCTGCATGGCGGTGCGCACGTCGCTGCTGCCGGATCTGCGCGCCTACCTGCTGGGGGGCGACCGCAAGGTGGGCCTGTGGCAGGCCCGCGCGGGCGGCGTCGAAACCTGCTTTGACGACACGCCCGACGCCTTCATGAACGTCAATACGCCGGAAGAACTGGCCGCGGCCGAACGCTACGCCAGCCAGTGACGCAGGTCGTAGTACGGCACGCGGTCCATGTCGTTGATCTGCACGTCGGCCGGCAGGCGCGCCAGGCCCGTCGCCCACGGCATCGAACTGATCACGCCCGACCCCTGATGGCCGTAGGCCACCAGTTCGCCGCTGCCGTCCTCGGCCGCGCGGCGCTGGACGCGCAGGAATTCCTCGCGGCTGTCCCGGCGCGGACGTTCCGTGCGCAAGGGCAACAGACTGACCGGCGGAAAGATCTCTTCGCGGCCCTGCATGCGCCGCACCAGCGGCGACACCAGCATCGCGAACACGGCATAGGCCGACACCGGATTGCCGGGCAGGCTGACGACGGGTTTGCCGCCGATCTGCGCCAATGCCACGGGCTTGCCCGGTTTCATGCGCACCTTCCATAGCGACAACTCACCGCCCAGCGTGGCCAGCGCGGGCTTGACCAGGTCGCGTTCGCCGACGGACACGCCGCCCACGCTCAACACCAGGTCGCAATCGGCCAACAGCGTCTTGAACGCGGCCAGCAGATCGGCTTCGGTATCGCGGGCATGCAGCACGTGCACGGGCAATGCGCCCAGGCCGTGCACCAGCGCGGCCAGCATTGGGCCATTCGAGTTATAGATCTGTTCGGGCGCGCGGGGCATGCCGGGCGGCACCAGTTCGTCGCCGGTGGTCAGGATGCCGACGCGCAACTGGGCCACGACCGACACGCGGGCAAGGCCTTGCGACGCCAGCAATGCCACATGGGCGGCCTGCAGCACCGTGCCGGCGGGCAGCAACGGCGCGCCGGTCATCGTGTCTTCGCCACGGCGGCGGATATGCTGGTTGGACGCGGGCTGGCGCGTGATCTCCACAAGGTTGTCGGCTTCGACGGTGTCTTCCTGCATGACCACCGTGTCGGCGCCGTCGGGCACCAGGCTGCCGGTGAACAGGCGAATCGCGTGGCCGGGCTTGAGCGGTTCGGGCACGTCGCCCGCATAGCACCGCTGTTGAATGGGCAGGCGGCCGCCCGCGCGCCAATCGGCCACGCGCAAGGCGTAGCCGTCCATGGCGCTGTTGTCGGCCGGGGGAATGTCCACGGTGGCGGTCAGGTCGGCCGCCAGCACGCGGCCGGCGGCGTCGTTCAGGCCGACGTCTTCATGGCGTTGCAGCGGCCCTGCGGCATTGGCCAGCAGGGTCTGGGCTTGATCGAAATCCAGCATGGGTCAGTTGTCTTCTTGTTGAGGCTTGAAATGCGAAGCGAAGTTGCAGGGCCGATGGCTGCTGTCGAGCTGTTCGCGCAGGATCTGCGCCCAGGCAGTTTCGCAGGCATTGTTGGAGCCGGGCAGGCAGAAGATCAGCGTGTGGTTGGCTGACCCTGCGAACGCGCGCGACTGGATGGTCGAGCTGCCGATCTCGGTGTAGGAAATCTGTCGGAACAGCTCGCCGAACCCGGGAATCTCGCGGTCCAGCAGCGGCAGGATGGCTTCCGGCGTGTGGTCGCGATGCGAGAAGCCCGTGCCGCCCGTCGTCAGGATGATCTGCACCTCGGGGTCGGCGATCCAGTCGCTGATGACGCGGCGGATCTGGTAGATGTCGTCGCGCACGATGTCGCGGCGCACGCATTGGTGCCCGGCGTGCGCCAGGCTATGGGCAAGCAGGTTGCCGGAGGTGTCGTCGCCTGCGCTGCGGGTGTCGCTGACGGTCAGCACGGCGCAGGTCAGCGACAGGGGGACGGGGCTTTCTTCGCTCATGGGTGTTCCTTCTTCGAAGCGGAGTCTTCATCCCAGGCATCCGTGCGGTCCTGGTCGGATTGGCGTTGTTCGACCCAGAAGCTGCTGCCGCCCGAGAGCGTTTCGCGCTTCCAGAAAGGCGCGCGCGTCTTGAGCGCGTCGATGATGTATTCGCAGCCGCGGAAGGCGTCGCCCCGGTGCGCGCTGGCCGCCGCCACGAACACGATCTGGGCGTTGCGGGGCAGGGCGCCCACCCGGTGCACGATCACGGTGCCGTCCAGGTTCCAGCGCGCGCGGGCGGTTTCGGCGATGGTCTCAAGCTCGCGTTCGCACATGCCGGGGTAGTGCTCGAGAAAGAGCGTGTCGGTGGGCGAATCGGGCGCGTAGTCGCGCACGTAGCCCACGAAAGTGACGATGCCGCCCACGCCCGACCCCGCGCCTTCCCGCAGCGCGGCGGTCAGCGCGGCGCCGTCGAAATCGGCTTCCTGGACGCTGATCATGGCCTTCACCCTCCGGTGACGGGTTCGAACACCGCGACCTCGTCGCCGGGCCGGATCGGCGCCGTCGGCTTGGAGTGGGTCTGGTTGATGGCCAGCTTCAGGCGGCTGGCGGGCGCCAGCTGGGGATAGCGTTCGCCCAGCGCGGCCAGCAGCTGCGCGCCCGTGGACTCGCCATCCAGGGGCCAGCTTTCGCCGCGCTTGCCGACCAGCTCGGCCACGCGAGCGAAGTACAGGAGATCAATCGTTGCGCCATTCACCGCTTTTTCCTCCCGCCTTGTACTTAAGGCGTACTTGTTCGACCACGATGCCTTTGTCCGCGGCCTTGCACATGTCATAGATGGTCAGCGCAGCGACGCTGCACGCCATCATGGCTTCCATTTCAACGCCGGTCTTGTAGCTGGTGCGGCAGGTGGCCAGGATGTCGATGCGGTGCGCGGCGTCGTCCAGCGAGAAGTCGACGCCGACAAACGCCAGCGGCAGGCTGTGGCACAGCGGGATCAGCTCGGCGCAGCGCTTGGCGGCCAGGACGGCGGCCACGCGCGCGGTATTGAGCACTTCGCCCTTGCCCTGGCCCGGTTGCGTCAGGAGGCCGTAGGCCACGGCGTTCATGCGCACGCTGGCGGTGGCGATGGCGACGCGCTCGGAATCCGTCTTGGCGATAACGTCGACCATGCGGACCTGGCCGGCGTCATCCAGGTGGCTCAAGGTGGGGGTGGATGATGGCATGGGATTCGGGATCGAGAATTGTTAATGTTTGAAAAGAGCGGCCCCGGCTGGCCGGGGAAGGCCGCTGTTACGCCTATGATAGACGAGCGCTAACCGGGGCGCGATAATCGCCTTCAACTCGTATCAGGAGACTCGCGATGCCCTTGCGGAGCCTTAAGCTTCGGTTTACCCGGCGCGCCGGCAAGATTCTTATAGGCATCGTGGCGGTCGTGCTGGTCCTTTGCGGCATCGCCGCGTGGCAAGTCCCCAAAGTCCTGCAAAACGTCCTGACCGGCGACGTGTCCAAAATGATCGGGCGCGAGATTTCCGTCGGCAAGATCAGCTTCAATCCGTTCACCCTGACCGTGCGCGCCCACGACCTGGCGGTGGCCCAGCCCGGGTCGCAGACGCCCTTGCTGTCGTTGGCCGAACTGGATGTCAGTGCTGCCTGGAGCTCCTTGTTCTGGTTCGCGCCGGTCGTCGATCGTCTGACGCTGCGGCAGCCTAACATTGCCATCGTCCGCGAAGACGTCACGCGCTTCAATTTCTCTGACATACAGCAACGAGTGGCCGAAATGACGGCCGCCAAACCCGACGAGCCGCCCAAGCCGGACGAAGGGCTGCCGCGCTTTTCCCTGAACAACATGGTGATCGAAGGCGGCGCCATTACGCTGGACGACAAGGTCACCGGGCGTAAGCAAGTGGTGGATGAACTGGGCATTGGCGTGCCGTTCATCTCGACCTTCGGCTACGCCACCGACATCGACGTGCAGCCCCGGCTGCACCTGCGCATCAACGGTAGCCCGTTCGACCTGACCGGCGTGGCCCGGCCGTTCGACGAGGTGCCCTCGTCGACACTGCGCGTGGCGTTCAACGGCCTGCAGCTTGAAAAGTGGGCCGACGTCTGGCCGATGCCGTTGCCGTTCAAGCTGGACAGCGCGCTGCTGGACTCCAATCTGCAGGTCGTGTTCGAGCAACCCAAGGATGCCCCGCCGAAGATCCGCGTGGTGGGCGACCTGGGCCTGCGGCGCTTCGACCTGCGCGACACCGCGGGCGAACGCCTGGCTGGCTGGAGCGCCCTGACCGTTACCCGGCTGGAACTGGAGCCGATCGCGCGCACGGTGTATGTGGGCGAAGTGGGCCTGTGGGCGCCGCAGTTCCACGTGCGCCGCTATGCCAACGAGCACCTGAACTGGCAGGATGTCGTTGCCAAGCTGAAGGAACTGGGCGGCGTGGCGCCGGACGCGACGCCGGTGGCCGACAAGCTGAAGCGCGACATGGGCTTGAAGGTGGCGCCGAAGACGGAAACCGCCAAGGCCGATACTCCCAAGGCCGACACTGCCAAAGCCGACTCGGCCAGCCCCGGCGTTTCCCCGCCCGGCGCCGCCAGTCCGGCCGCCGCTGCCCCGGCCGCCCCCTCGCCGCCGCCGCCGCCGGCCCCGGCGGAATGGAAAGTCACCCTTGATGCCTTCAATCTGCATGAAGGCGAACTCTACGTCACCGACGCGATCAGCAAGCTGGATTACGTCATGACGGGCATGGCCGTGACCGTCGAAGGCGTCGCGATACCTGAAGTGAAGGATCAGCCCGTCAATCTGTGGCTGACCGTGGACAACAGCACTGACGGGGGCTGGATCCGCGCCAAGGGGCCGCTGGTCCTGAAGCCGTTGTCCCTGGATCTGGGCGTGCGCATGGGCAATGTGGCCCTGGCGCCCTTGGCGCCGGCCGTCCGCAGCGTGGCGCCGATCATGCTGCTGGATGGCCGTCTGGGCGCGACCGCGCAAATCCACGTGCTGGAAAAAAATGGCGCCGTGGACGCTTCCGCCACCGCCGTCCAGGCCGACCTGACCCAGTTCAAGGCGCGCGACGAATCGCTCAAGCCCGCGCTGGACATCGCCCTGCAAACCTTGCGCGTCACCGCCGACCGGCTGGCGATGGGACCGGGGCAAAGCCAGTTCACCCTGGCGGCCGCGGGCATCCAGGGCAACGGCAAGCTGGACCTGAAAGGCATGTTCACGCCGCAACCGCTGACGCTGAAATCGTCCGTGGACCTGTCCGAACTGAACGTCGCGTCCTTTGCGCCCTACGCCGCCTCAAGCCTGAACGCCACCGTGCGCGCCATTACGCTGGGCGCCAAGGGCGATGTGGATTTCGCCGCCGCGGCGGGCAACGCCCCGATGAAGGTCAACTGGAAGGGCGGCGTCGAGATCACGGGCGTGGACCTGCAGGACCGGGTCAACAACGATGACTTCCTGAATTGGAAGCGGCTGGGCTTCTCGGGCATGGACATCTCGGTGGCGGGCGACAAGATCGGCGCCAAGCTGGGCGACATCGCGCTGGAGGATTTCTACGGCCGCATCCTGCTGAACGCACAGGGCCGCCTGAACGTCATGGACCTGATCGCAGCGCCGGGCCAGGCCGGCGGCTCGATCACCCAGGATACGCAGACGCCGGGCAGGCAGGCGGCTCCCCCTGCGCCGACGCCCGCGGCCGCCCAGCGCAGCGCCGGCGCGGGCATGCCGGATATCTCGGTCAACAGCGTCACGCTGTCGCGGGGCCGCATGACGTTCACCGACCGCTTCGTCAAACCCAATTACGTGGCTGAAGTGTCGGCTATCGAGGGCGCGATCACGGCGGTCTCGTCCACCAATCCGCAGCCCGCCAAGGTCAAGGTGACGGGCCGCGTCTACACCACCGCCCCGTTGTCCATCAGCGGCATCGTGCAGCCGTTCGCCAAGTTCCTGACTCTGGATCTCAAGGTCTCGGCCAAGGGCGTCGACCTGCCGCGCTTCAATACCTATTCCGCCAAGTACGTGGGCTACCCGATCAAGCGGGGCAAGCTGTCGGTGGACCTGGAATACAAGATCAAGGACCGCGCGCTGCAGGCGTCCAACCACGTGGTGCTGAACCAGCTGACCTTCGGCGACAAGACCAACAGCCCGGACGCGACCAAGCTGCCGGTGTTGCTGGCCGTGGCGTTGCTGAAGGACTCGCGCGGCAATATCGACATCAACCTGCCGATTTCCGGGTCGCTGGACGACCCGGAATTCTCGGTGGGCGGCATCGTCGTCCGCGTGGTGATGAACCTGGTGGTCAAGGCCGTGACGTCGCCGTTCAGCCTGCTGGCCTCGGCCTTTGGCGGGGGCGAAGAGCTGTCCTACGTGGAATTCACGCCGGGCAGCGCCGCGCTGACGGAAGACTCGCAGCAGCGTATCGATACGCTGATCAAGGCACTGACGGACCGGCCGGCGCTGAAGATGGACATCAGCGGCCGCGCCGACCCCAAGACCGACATGGAAGGCCTGCGCCAGGCCTGGGTCGACGGTCAGATCCGCGCCGCCAAGGCCGCCGACACTGCGCCGCGCGGCAAGAAGCCGAACCCGGCCGGGGTGCAGGTGTCGGCCGCCGAACGCACCAAGTATCTGGAAGAGGTCTACGACGACGCCGACATCAAGGACAAGCCGCGCAATTTCATCGGCATGGCCAAATCGGTGCCGACGGATGAGATGGAAGCCATGCTGCGCGGCGTGGCGCCGGTGGGCGACGAGCAGCTACGCCAACTGGCCGATGCGCGCGCGCAAGCGGTTTATGAGAAGTTGCTAGCCCAGGAAGGACTCGCGGACCGTGTATTCATCGTTGCGCCGCAGCTGGACGCGGACGGCATCAAGGACGAGGGGCAACCCTCGCGCGTGGACTTCTCCCTGAAGTGAACCCAGCCGGCCATCAGGGGTACGCCTGCCGTCCCCGGCCGCGCTTTTGCCAGGAGATTCTTCATGAAAGACCAGGATGCGCACTTCGACAGCCTGTTGCCGCCTCTGCGGCTGGATCGGCGGGGCTTCATCGCCACGACGGTCGCCGCGGGCTTTTCCCTGGCTGCGGGGCCAGCGGTGGCGCAGACGGCCATCGCTACCGACACCAAGGGGCTGACGGCCGGCAAGGTCGATATTCCGACGACGGACGGCAAGATGCCCGCCTATCGCGCGGCGCCGCAAGGCAAGAAGAATCTGCCGACCGTGATCGTGGTGTCCGAGATATTCGGCGTGCACGAGTACATCCAGGACGTCTGCCGCCGGCTGGCGCACCTGGGCTATCTGGCGATCGCGCCTGAACTGTTCGCGCGTCAGGGCGACCCGTCCAAGTACACCGAGATCCCCAAGCTGCAAGCCGAGATCATTGGCAAAGTGCCGGACGCGCAGGTCCAGCGCGACCTGGACGCGACGGCGAAGTGGGCGGCGGCCAACAGCGGGGACGCGGATAAGCTGGGCATCGTCGGCTTCTGCTGGGGCGGCCGCCAGGTCTGGCTGTACGCCGCCCACAATCCGAAGCTGAAGGCGGGCGCGGCGTTCTATGGCCAATTGGCGGGCGAACCCAGCGAGCTGAAGCCGAAGTCGGTGCTGAGCCTGGTGAACGAACTGAAGGCGCCGGTTCTTGGCGCCTATGGCGGCAAGGACGCCGGTATTCCGCAGACGGACGTGGACCGGATGCGGATCGAACTGGCGAAGGGCCCGGCGGCAGCGAAAGCATCCCGGATCGACGTGTATCCGGATGCGCCGCACGCGTTCCATGCGGATTACCGGCCGTCTTATCGGAAGGCAGAGGCCGAGCAGGCGTGGACGCGCATGCTGGATTGGTTCAAGCAGAACGGCTTGGGGTAACGGGTAGCGTCCGGGGCGTGGAGAAAGCTATTGCGCCTTTTCTCCAGGCAATCCGTCGCTGACCTCGGCCAGCGCGTTCTTCATGTCCTTGTAACTGATCGCCCGTTCGTTCTGGAAGCTGCCCAGCACGCCGCGGCATCCGTCCACGCCGGACCGCTTCATGTCCTCCATCATGGACTTGCCTTCCCCCAGGCCCTTCTGAAAGAGCGCCTCGTAGCTGTTCGAGGCAAACCCGTATTCCTGGGCGTACTGCATCAGGTTTTTCTTGGCGGTGGCCTGGTGCTGCGCCAGGTCGGGTTCCGAGGCGCCGCAGGCGCGGGCAGCGCCGTTGGAGGCGCCGGCGGCGACCACGAAGGAGTCGTATTGGGCCTGTTCGCTGGCGTCCGGGGCGGCCCAGGCCGGGGCGGCGGCGGTGGCCAGAATCCACGCCAGGCCAGTCAAGATCTTTCGCATCGGTGAATCTCCGCTTGGTGCCCGCCGGCCGGTCAACACGGGCGCGGCGGGCGTGGGTCACTACTGCATTATGGCAAGCAGCCGTTTCCATGCAGTGAGGCGGGGGTGTGGAGTCGTTTCAGACTGTGCGGTTTTTTTTCCTGGGGCGCCCACGCAGCAGGCCGGCCGCGCACGAACTATGATGGAGGCTGTGAGGCACTCCTGCTTCAATGCAACACCCCCTACATCCTGGAGATCTACATGACGATCAAAGTCGGCGACCGCGTGCCGGATGGCACCCTGACCGAATTCATCGAAACCGAAACCGCCGGCTGCTCGCTGGGCCCCAACGCGTTCCAGGTTGCCGACCTGACCCGCGGCAAGACCATTGCGCTCTTCGCGGTTCCGGGCGCCTTCACCCCCACCTGCTCGGCCAAGCATCTGCCGGGCTACGTCGAGCAAGCCGCCGCGCTGAAGGCCAAGGGCGTGGATGAAATCTGGTGCGTGTCCGTCAACGACGCGTTCGTCATGGGCGCCTGGGGCCGCGAGCAAAAGACCGACGGCAAGGTCCGCATGCTGGCTGACGGCTCGGCCCTGTGGACCAAGGAACTTGGCCTGGAACTGGACCTGATCGCGCGCGGCATGGGCGTGCGTTCGCAACGCTATTCGGCCCTGATCGTCGACGGCGTGGTCAAGCAACTGAACGTGGAAGCGCCTGGCAAGTTCGAAGTCAGCGATGCCGCCACGATGTTGTCGCAAGCCTGATCTAACGTAGTTCCTGTTTTACCGCTCAACGCGGCGGGCCGCCTTCGCAGCCCGCCGTGCTAATGCCAGCAGCGGTTGCCAACGCCATGCTCGCCACCCTCTCTTCTTTCTCGTCGCTCTACGTCGCGACCTTGCTGATGCTTATCGGCACGGGTCTGTTCAACACCTACATGGGCCTGCGCCTGACCGCGCAGTCGGTCAGCGAGGTGTGGATCGGCGTGCTGATCGCCGGCTACTACCTGGGGCTGGTATGCGGCGCGCGGCTGGGGCACCGGCTCATCATCCGCGTCGGCCATATCCGCGCATTCGTGGCCTGTGCAGCCATTGCCACCTGCATGATCCTGGCGCAGACGCTGGTCGACTCCATGCCGCTGTGGCTGGTATTCCGCATTATTTCCGGCGTGGTGATGGTGACTGAATTCATGGTCATCGAAAGTTGGCTGAACGAGCAAACTGAAAACCATCAGCGCGGCCGGGTGTTTTCCGTCTACATGGTGGTGTCCGGGCTGGGCACGGTGCTGGGGCAATTGGCGCTGACTGCCTACGCCACGCTGGACCTGCGTCCGCTGACCCTGGTGGCGATGTGCCTGGTGCTGTGCCTGGTGCCGATCGCCGTCACGGCGCGTTCGCACCCGCCCACGCCGCTGCCAGCGCCACTGGACATCCGCTTCTTCATGCGCCGCGTGCCGCTGTCGATGACGGTGCTGTTCGTGGCGGGCAACCTGTCCGGGGCCTTCTATGGCCTGGCCGCCGTCTATGGCGCCAAGCACGGTTTGTCCACGTCGCAGGCCGCGATTTTCGTGGCCGCGGCCGTAACCGCCGGTCTGTTGTCGCAATGGCCGATGGGCTGGCTGTCCGATCGCATCAACCGCGCGGGCCTGATCCGCTTCAACGCCTTGCTGCTGGTGCTGCTGCCCACGGTGATGTGGGGCTGGCTGGTATTGCCCTATTGGGCGATGGTGGCGTTGTCGTGCGTCTTTGGCGTGTTGCAGTTCACGCTGTATCCGCTGGGTGCCGCGTTCGCGAACGACCACGTGGAATCCGAGCGCCGCGTCAGCCTGTCCGCCGTGCTGCTGATGACCTATGGCGTGGGCGCGTGCATTGGCCCCATGGTCGCCGGCTTGCTGATGTCGCTGGCCGGACCCAGCATGTACTACGTCTTCATTTCGGCCTGCGCCTTGATCCTGGTGTGGCAGGTGCGTCCCACGCGGGTTACCGGTGCGCACCAGGTGGATGAAGCGCCGACGCACTTCGTGCCCATGCCCGACACCCTGCAAAGCTCGCCCGCGGCGGCCGTGCTGGATCCCCGCGTGGATCCCGAAAACGATATCGCGATGGAGATGGTGCAACCGGACCCGTCGGCCGCGCCCACGCCGGCGGTCGTTGAACCGGCCGTGGCGGATACCGCGGCAGCCGATGCTGCGGCACCCGCCGATGTCTCTTCGCCAGCCGAAGACACCGGCAAACGCGAACGCCGCACCGGCACCTGATCCTGCAGGGCTACCAGGGCGCCATCAGCACGATGGCGGCCAGTGCCAGGGCGATGCCCGAGAGGTTCAAGCGTGTCAGCGGCTCGCGGAATGCCAGCGCGCCGACCAGCGTGCCCAGCGTGATCACGCCCATGTTCATCGACGCGAACACCAGTGCCGGATGCTCGGGCAGCGACTGATGCGCGCGGATGTAGGTAAGGATATTGCCGAAGTTGGCCAAGCCCAAGGCGACGCCCGCGGCCAGGTGGCGGCGTTCCCAACGCACCCGTCGGCACAGCAGATACGCCAGCATCAGCACGCCCGCCAGTACGAAGGCCAGCAGCAAGCCGCCCGCGAAGGCGGTGCCGGCGCGCGCCACTTGCTTGAACAGGATGTCGATCACGCCGTAGCCCGCCCAGACCACCAGCGGCCAGAGCCAGGCGGCGCGGCTGTCCGCAGGC
Source organism: Achromobacter sp. MYb9 (assembly GCF_002975275.1). GTDB lineage: Bacteria > Pseudomonadota > Gammaproteobacteria > Burkholderiales > Burkholderiaceae_B > Achromobacter. Next base: position 113,729 of record NZ_PCOQ01000013.1, read on the forward strand.
GTCTGCGCGGCGGCGGGCCGGCGCAACAGACAGGCCAGCGCGCTGAACGCCAGCAGGATCGCTGCCAGCTTGCGGCTGCTGACGGGTTCGCCGAACAGCACGAACGCCGCCAGCAAGGGAATGAAGAGCGACAGGCGCTGTGCGGCGTCGCTGCGTACGATGCCGGCGTGGCGCACCGCCGCTGCCATCGCCAGGAAGACGCTGGGCAACAGCAAGCCCAGCGCCGCCAGGACGGCCCAGGGCGTCTGCGGTGTGACCAGCGTGGACGGATCCGGGCGAAGCACCGCCCAGCAGAGCAGGGCGGCCACCGCGTAATTCACGGTGATCGCCTGGCGTACGTCCACGTCGTACCGGCGGGCCAGCTTCAACAGCACCGCGACGGTGACGCTGCACGCGACGCTAGCCAGCAAATACAGGACGCCAGGCGTCAGCGGCACGTTGCGCCTTCGGCGTGCTGATGGTGTTGTTGCGACGCGTCGACCCGCATCCCTAAGCGTTGCAGCAGACGCTGGTCGGCCTCCATCTGCGGGTTGGCGGTGGTCAGCAGCGCGTCGCCGTAGAACATGGAATTGGCGCCCGCCATGAAGCACAGCGCCTGCAACGCATCGTCCATGGCTTCGCGGCCGGCCGACAGCCGCACGGCGGCGTTCGGCATGGTGATGCGGGCGACCGCGATGGTGCGAACGAATTCAAACGGGTCCAGGGCTTCGACGTTGGCCAGCGGCGTGCCTTCGACCTGCACCAGGTTATTGATCGGCACGGACTCGGGGTAGGGTTCCATGCTGGCCAGCTGCGCGATCAAGCCGGCACGTTCTTGCCGCGATTCGCCCATGCCCACGATGCCGCCGCAACACACGTTGATGCCGGCGTCGCGCACGCGGTCCAGCGTGTCCAGGCGGTCCTGGTAGGTTCGGGTGGAAATGATCTTGCCGTAGAACTCGGGCGACGTGTCCAGATTGTGGTTGTAGTAGTCCAGGCCCGCCTCTTTCAGCTGTTCGGCCTGGCCGTCGCGCAGCATGCCCAGTGTCACGCAGGTTTCCAGGCCCAGCGCCTTCACGGCGGTCACCATTTCGGCCACGGCTTCAAGGTGATGCGGCTTCGGGCTGCGCCATGCGGCACCCATGCAGAAGCGCTGCGCACCGCCAGCCTGGGCGGCGCGGGCGGCGGCGACGACGTCGGCAAGCGGCATCAGCTTGTCGGCGTCCAGCCCGGTGTCGTAGTGCGAAGACTGCGGGCAGTAGGCGCAGTCTTCAGGACAGCCGCCGGTCTTGATCGACAGCAGGCTGGACAGCTGGATGGTGTTCGGATCGAAGTGGGCACGGTGGACTTGCTGGGCACGATGCACCAGGTCCATGAAGGGCAGCTCGTAAAGCGCCATGACGTCGGCGGCGCTCCAGGCGGGCGCAGGCAAGTGCTTTGACGTCGTCGGGACGGGGATGTAGGCGGTCTGCATGGACGGGGCTCCTGTCGGTCTTACGGAAATCGCGCCTGCCGGAAAGCAAGGACGGGATCGGCGGATCGTAAGAACCTGCGCAGGGTTTGCGCAATGCAGGCCGCATGGTGATAAATGCGGGCGAATTAGGGGAGGATTCGCGGAAATTCAAAGCATTTGAGGGTCGCCGGGGATTAACGCGGCGTCATCTTCGTTGACGCCGCACCCCTGGATATTTTGATTCAAATTGTAATTTTCAGGCCGCGAGCCTATTCTGCGCCCGGTTTGGCTCGCGTCCGGGGGGATTCGTGACCGGTGATGCCGCGGTCGCGCGCCCACACGATCGCCGCACTGCGCCGGTGCACGCCGATCTTGCTATAGATCGTGGCCACGTGGTTGCGGACGGTGTTGCGAGACAACTTCAGGTTCTTGGCGATGCCATCGTCGTCATGGCCCTGGCATAGCAGACCCAGCACTTCGCGCTCTCGCGTCGTCAACTGCGCCAGTTCGGCCACATCGCGGGTGGCGGGCGTGGGCTGGCGCAATTGCGCCAGCTTTTCGATGATGCCCCGGCTGAACCACGACGTGTCCTGCATCACGGCTTCGATTGCCGCCAGCAATTCGGTCTCGGAGCGTTTGCGCTCGGTGATGTCCTGCATCACGATCAGCAGTCGGTGCTGGCCGCCGATCATCACGGGCTCGGCGGACACCAGGCAGTCCAGTTTGCCGCCGTCCTGCGTGCTCAGGGTGGCTTCGCGGTTGCGCGCGCTTTCCCCGCGCGCCAGGCTGGCGGCCATTCCCTCGTAGGGCTGCAGGCCCAAATCGGTCAGGGCTTTGCCGGCGGCAGTATCCGGGGCCGCGCCAGTGGCGGCCGCGAATGCCTCGTTGATGTCCAGCACAAGCAGCGCGTCGCCTTCGCACACGGCCATCGGCACGGGCGCCAGCCGGAACGCCTTCGAGAAGCGTTCTTCGCTTTCGCGCAGCGCAAGCTCGGTGCGTTTGCGGGCCTCCAGGTCGATGAACGTGAACAGCATGCACGGTTCGTCCTGCATGTCGATCGGCTGGCCGGCGACCAGCACGAACTTCGCTTCGCCGTTCGCCACTTTCACCGTGCCTTCGCGCTGCGGGATCGTCTGGCCTTCGTTCAATCTGGCCACGGCGGCTTCCTTGTCTTCACCGCCGTCCAGCACATCCAGTTCATAGGCCGACTTGCCCAGCACCGCCTCGCGCGTATAGCCGGTCATTTCCAGGAAGCCCTGGTTCACCTTGACGTAGCGCAGATCGGAAAGCCGGCAGATCAGCGCGGGCGCCGGGTTCGCGCCAAAGGTCCGCTCAAAGCGCTGCTCGGCGTTCAATTGCTCGGTCTGGTCATGCAGGATCAGGACGCGATATTCCACGCCGTTGTCGTTGCCCAGGTTCAGTCCGCGTGCGCGCACGTTACGCAGGAATTCCTCGTCGTCCTTGCGGCGCAGGTCCAGCAGCAGGTCATCGAAAGGTTCGCCGGCCGCCAGGCGGTCCAGCGGAAACTGGCGAGCAGCCACGCGATGGCGGTTGCGGTAGGTCAGCGTGTAACGCTTGCGGTAGCCGGCGGGCGTGCCGCCCAATGCTTCAAGCGTATCGACGCCGTGTAATTCAAGCGCGCTGTCGTTGGCCCACGCGATGGCGCCATCGGGTTCCAGCACGATGATGCCTTCGTTCAAACCCGCGATGATGTTCTGCAGGTGCTGGCGATGCGCTTGGGGTGCGGCGGCGTTTGTTGTCACGTAAGCCTCTTTGGTTCGCATGCATGAGCACACAGGATGCAGGCGCATGGCGACGCTGTCCAGAGAGCAAAACGGACGAGTCTTCGAGGCGGGGGGAGGGTAGAGACGGGAGGGGCGTGGATACCGCGGACGCAGAAAAGCAAAAAGCTCCGGAATCCGGAGCTTCAGCGATATGCAGCCATGCGATCAAGCACAAGGTGCTTGGCGGAGCGGACGGGGCTCGAACCCGCGACCCCCGGCGTGACAGGCCGGTATTCTAACCAACTGAACTACCGCTCCGCAGCGGCGTACTCAACTACTTTGTCACTTCAACTGCACTTATCTACTGCTTTACTGCAACCTGCATGCCAGTAAACTGGCGTCCCCTAGGGGATTCGAACCCCTGTACTCACCGTGAAAGGGTGATGTCCTAGGCCTCTAGACGAAGGGGACCTGAACTGAACAGAACTGCAAAACTACTTTACTACGGTACTGCGATACTGGTGGAGGTAAGCGGGATCGAACCGCTGACCTCTTGCATGCCATGCAAGCGCTCTCCCAGCTGAGCTATACCCCCCAGGGCGCCTTGATGTTCCACACAACAAACAACAAGGTCTCACACTCTATAAAAGCAAAAAGCCCCGAAGACGGAGCTCTTGAAAGACTCAGAGCGAGAGCGCTAATGGCGGAGCGGACGGGGCTCGAACCCGCGACCCCCGGCGTGACAGGCCGGTATTCTAACCAACTGAACTACCGCTCCGCAGCGGCGTACTCAACTACTTTGTCACTTCAACTGCACTTATCTACTGCTTTACTGCAACCTGCATGCCAGTAAACTGGCGTCCCCTAGGGGATTCGAACCCCTGTACTCACCGTGAAAGGGTGATGTCCTAGGCCTCTAGACGAAGGGGACCTGGACTTGCAAACTACGTTCTTCGCTGTTGACTGGTGGAGGTAAGCGGGATCGAACCGCTGACCTCTTGCATGCCATGCAAGCGCTCTCCCAGCTGAGCTATACCCCCGTTCTTCTAATCAATTCCTGCCACGTTTTACGACTTGAACACACGTTTTATGGTGCGTTTTTCGTAGTTCGTTGCCGGTTTTGTTTAGTGCCGTTGGCGAAGAAACGAGATTATGCACGAACAAAATCGGGTGTGCAAGTCGCTTTGCGGCAAAAAGGGTAAAACAGGCAAAAAAAATGGGGATAGATGGCCTTTTTTGCGCATTTTGTGCGCGATGGGGCTCGGCTGCGGTATCCGGTGATTGGTGCAGATTCCAGGAAAATCAAAGACTTGTGCGGATGCTATGGTGGGGGTGAAATTTTTTATTCATCATGTGACTTTCGCGTGAAAAAAATGCGGTCGCATTCACACGGGCATCCAGGCATGAGCACACAGACATCCTTTCCCACCCGGCCATTGGGGCGCACCGACATGGCCATCACGCGTATCGGCCTGGGCGCCTGGGCAATTGGCGGTAATGGGTGGGCGGTGGGCTGGGGGCCGCAGGACGACGCCGATTCCATCGCCGCCATTCGCCTGGCCGTAGACCGGGGCATCAATTGGATCGACACCGCAGCGGTGTACGGGCTGGGTCATTCCGAAGAAATCGTGCGCCGCGCGCTGGCGCAGATGGCGCCCGGCGACCGGCCCTATGTCTTTACGAAGTGCGGGCTGACGTGGTCGGCCAACAACCCGATGGCCACGCCGCGGCGCACGGGCGCGCCGGCCAGCATCCGCCGCGAGATCGAAGATTCGTTGCGGCGGCTGGGGGTGGAACGCATTGACCTCTACCAGATGCACTGGCCGGCGGGCGACGGCACGCCGACCGACACTTACTGGCAGGAATTGCTGGACCTTAAGCAGGCGGGCAAGGTCCGCGCCATCGGTTTGTCGAACCACAACCTGGCCCAATTGCAGGATGCGCAAGCGCTGGGCCATGTAGATTCTTTGCAGCCGCCGTTTTCGGCGATCCAGCGCGCAGCGGGGGCGGACTTGATTCCGTGGTGCGCCGCGCATGACATCGGCGTGATCGTCTACAGCCCGATGCAGTCGGGCCTGCTGACCGGCGGATTTTCAGCCGAGCGCGCGCGCGCCTTGCCGGCGGACGATTGGCGCTCGCGGCATGCGGAATTCATGGCGCCCAATCTGGCCCGAAACCTGGCGTTGGCCGACGCGCTGAAACCCATCGCCGAACGCCATGGCACGACGGTGGCGGCGGTTGCCGCCGCCTGGACGCTGGCGTGGCCCGGCGTCACGGGCGCGATTGTCGGCGCGCGCAGCGCAGCCCAAGTCAATGGACTGCTGGGCGCGGCAGCACTGGAGCTGGACAGCGACGACCTGGACGAGGTCGCGGTGGCGATCGAATTGACGGGCGCGGGCGCCGGGCCTCTGCGCCCGCCAGAGGACAGCGCCAAGCTGCCCGCCAACTTGTTTGCCTGAGGCGGACTCAGCCGCGCCGCGTCTTGCGGCTGCTGCCGAACGCGCCGATCAGCGCCAAGCCCACCAGCGCCAATGCGATCTTGTCGCCGAAGCGGGCGTAGGGCGTCAGGCCCGTCATGCCTTGGACAGACACGGGCAGCACTCCCGCCTGCAACGGCGCCAGCTGGGCCGCGACGCGACCCTTGGCGTCGATGGCGGCGGTGATGCCGGTATTGGTGGACGTCAGCATCGGGCGGGCGGTTTCCATGGTGCGCAGCCGGCCGATTTGCAGGTGCTGGCGCAAGGCCCAGGAATCACCGAACCATCCCAGGTTGCTGACGTTGACCAGGATGGTCGCGCCCGGTTCGCCGTTGGGGCCGGGCAGCAGCGCCGGCAGCAGATCGGGACCAAACAGGTCTTCGTAGCAGATGTTGAAGGCGATGTGCTGGCCGCCTACCGCAAAGGGGGTCTGACGTTGCGCACCGCGGTCGAAATCCCCCAGCGGGATGTTCAGCATGTTCACGAACCAGTGGAAGCCTGGCGGGACGTATTCGCCCCAAGGCACCAGGTGGCGCTTGTCATAGCGCATGGCGGTGCTGCCGGCGACCAGGTGTTCGACCGGCGTATTACCGTCGAAGCCCATCACGCTGTTGGTGTAGCGGTCGCGGCCATTGACGCGGTCGTGCAGCGGCACGCCCATGGCGATGGTCATGTTGCCCCGGGCGGCTACGCCGCGCCAGGCGTCCCACGCCCGCGGATCCAGTTGGTCCTGGAAGATCGGCAGCACGGTTTCGGGCAAGATCACCAGTTGTGGCGCGGGTACGCCCGCGGCCGGCGGCAACGCCGTCAGTTCCAGGTGGCGCACCAGGCTTTGTTCAAGCAGGGCCGGGTCGAACTTTTGCGATTGCTCGATATTGCCCTGGACCAGCCGCACGTTGAGTGGGTCGCCGCTGGGCGAAGACCAGTCCATGCGCGACAAGGGCCAGCCCGCGGCGGCCAGCGCGACGGCGACGCCGGCGGCCAATGCCTGGCGTGAGTCCATGGATGTCTTGCGGGACGGCTGCCACAGGCTGGCGATCGCGGCCGCGACGAATGCGGCAACGAACGCCATGCCATGCACGCCCACGATCGGGGCCCAGCCGGCGATGGGGCTGTCCACCTGCGCGTAGCCGATGTTCAACCACGGGAAACCGGTCAGCAGCACGGCCCGCAGCCATTCGAAACCCGCCCACAGCGCGGCCCAGGCCAGCGTGGCAGACAGGATGCGGGAGGGCGCCGCGTCGGGGGTCAGCGGTGTGAAACGGCGTGCCAGCGCGCTGGCGGTGGCCGGGAACAGCGCCAGGAATGCCGACAGCGCCAGCACCCCGGCCACGGCCAACGGCGCGGCCAGGCCGCCGTAGCGATGCATGCTGATGAAAAGCCAGTACAGCCCCACCGCATAGGTGACGAAGGCGAACAGCCAGCCGCGCCCCCACGCCTGTTTGGCGGAGGGGGCCGTGAGCGTGACGCGCGCGGCCACGGCCAGCGCCAGGATCTGCGTAAGGGCCAGCGCCCAGTCCGGCAAGGGGCCGGGGGCGAAAGTCAGGGCGTGCACGGCGCCCGCCAGCGTCAAGCCGGCGGCGCCGCGCAGGAGTCGGCTGCGCGGGGTACGGCTCATGCGTCGTCGGTGGGGCGGGAGATTGAGTCGGGGTTGTTGCGCTTGACGCGCAGCCAGATGGCGCGGCGGGCGTCGCCGCGCGCCACTTCCATCCGAAGGCCGTCGAATTCGGCGATGTCGCCGCGGCGCGGGATACGGCCCAATTGACCGCCCATCCATCCGCCGACGCTGTCGTATTCGTCGTCGGGCAAATTGCAGCCGAACACCTCGTTGAAGTGCGAGATATCGGTCGCGGCCAGCACGCGCCACTGGTTTTCGCCTTCCGGGAAGATCGAGTCTTCTTCGGTTTCATCGAATTCGTCTTCGATGTCGCCGACGATCTGCTCCAACACGTCTTCCATGGTGACCAGGCCGGAAATGCCGCCATGCTCATCGATGACGATGGCCTGGTGGTTGCGGCTGGCGCGGAACTCGTGCAGCAGCACGTTCAGGCGCTTGGATTCCGGGATGAACACGGCCGGGCGGACCAGCGTGCGGACTTCGATGCCGGGTTCCAGCATGCAGCGCAGCAGATCCTTGGCCAGCAGGATGCCGATGATGTTGTCGCGATCGCCTTCATAGACCGGAAAACGCGAATGCGCGGTTTCGATCACGGTCGCCACAAGGTACGGGATGGGCTGTGTGACGTCCAGCAGGTCCATGCGCGAACGCGGAACCATGATGTCGCCGACGGTGCCTTCGGACACGGCAAGCGCGCCCTTGATCATCTTGTAGGATTCCGCGTCGAGCAGCTTGCGGTCGTGCGCGGCTTCCAGAATGGCCTTGATGCCTTCGCGGTCCTCGGGCTCTCGGCGCACAAGGGAAAGCAGGCGGTCTAGAAGGGATTTGGTGGCGGGTTTGGCTGAGCGAGCAGAGGTCGCTTCGGGAGCAGGGTAAGGGTCAGACATCGTCCGGGAGGACAAGTTATGGAGGGGCCAGCATAACCGAAACTGGCCTCTCGTTTGTAACGGGAGCCATGAAAATGGGGCCAAACGCCGTCATCTGCGCGTTGCTTGGCGCCATTTTCCGTGAATTTCTAGGGGTAGACCCGAACGCGCGAACGGCCTGTGGCTAGTCGGTGGCCAGGTAGGGGTCGGCGATCCCCATTTTTGCCAGCGTGGCGGTTTCCAGCGCTTCCATGCGCTTGGCGTCCCGGGCCTTGATGTGGTCGTAGCCCAGCGAATGCAGCACGCCGTGCAGGGTCAGGTGGGCGGCGTGGTCCAGCAGCGCCTTGCGCTGCTCCCGGGCCTCGCGCACAAGCACGGGCACGCACATGACGATGTCGCCGCGCGCCACGCCCACGGGGTCGACGCCGTACTCGAAGGTCAGCACATTGGTGGCGTAATCGCGTTCACGGAAATCGCGGTTCAGGCGCCGGCCTTCGGCGCTGCCCACCAGGCGCAGGCTGAGTTCGGCGGCCGAAAACGCGACCAGACCGTCTTCCGCCGCCGCCGCCAGGGCGCGTTCCGCCCACCGGCGCAGGCGCCAGCGGGGCAAGCGGGCCTCTTCAACCCCGTATTGGATGGACAGGGACAGCTCAGGCTTCATTTTCGGAGGCGCGGTCGTAGGCGTCGACGATGCGGGCGACCAGGGGGTGGCGCACGACATCGCGGCTGGTGAAGCGGGTGGTCGCGATGCCTTGCACGTCTTCCAGCACCTTGACCGCATGGGCCAGGCCGCTGTCCTGGCCGCGCGGCAGGTCCACCTGCGAGGGGTCGCCGGTGATGACGGCCTTGCTGCCGAAGCCGATCCGCGTCAGGAACATCTTCATCTGTTCCGGCGTGGTGTTCTGCGCTTCATCCAGGATGACGAAGGCATGATTCAGCGTGCGGCCGCGCATGTAGGCCAGCGGGGCGATCTCGATGGTCTGCTTTTCGAACAGGCGCTGCACCTTCTCGAAGCCCATCAGATCGTAGAGCGCGTCATACAGCGGACGCAGGTAGGGGTCAACCTTCTGGGCCAGGTCGCCGGGCAGGAAGCCCAGCCGCTCGCCCGCTTCGACAGCGGGGCGCGTCAGCACCAGACGCTGCACGGTGTCGCGTTCCATCGCGTCGATGGCGCAGGCGACTGCCAGCCAGGTCTTGCCGGTGCCGGCGGGACCCACCCCGAACGTGATGTCGTGCTTGAGGATGTTGTTCAGGTAGTCACGCTGGCGCGGTGTGCGCGGACGCAGGTCGCTGCGCTTGGTGCGCAGCGCGATACCGTCGCTTTCGTCGTCCAGGGCAGGCAGCGGATCCGCTTCGCGCGCCGGCGTTTCCTTCAGCTTCTCTTCCTGGCGCCCCACGCCGATCTCGACCAGGCCAAGCTGGATGTCGTCGACCGACAGGGCGCGGTGCACCGCCTGTTCGTGGAAGCGCCGAAGCACCCGTCCGGCCAGTTCGGCCTGTTCGCCTTCAATGGTGACGCGATTGCCGCGGCGCGAGAGCTTGACGCCCATGCCGTCGGCGAGCTGGCGCAGGTTTTCGTCCAGCGGGCCGCACAGATTGGCCAGGTGGGTGTTGTCGCCGTCCAGGTTGACGATGGCGGGCATGCTGCGACGGGCGCGGGAACGGGGAGTGGTCATTCGGCCTCTGGGGGAACGCGGTCCACGTCGGCCACCCGGGCGCGCAACGAATTGGTGTGCGCTTCGGTGATGATGACGTCGACCATTTGTCCGATGAGCCGCGCGGGCGCGGCGAAATTCACGATGCGGTTGTTCTCGGTGCGGCCCATCAGTTCGTTGGGGTCGCGGCGCGAGGGGCCTTCCACCAGCAGGCGCTGGCGCGTGCCGACCATGTTGCGGGCGATGGCGGCGGCCTGATCGTTGATCAGGGCCTGCAGGCGCTGCAGACGGCGCAGCTTCACGTCCTGCGGCGTGTCGTCGGCCAGGTCGGCGGCGGGCGTGCCCGGGCGGCGCGAATAGACAAACGAGAACGAGGTGTCAAAGCCGACGTCTTCGATCAGCTTCATCGTCTTTTCGAAATCTTCTTCCGTTTCGCCGGGGAAGCCCACGATGAAGTCGGATGACAAGGTCAGGTCGGGGCGGGCGGCGCGCAGGCGGCGGACCACCGACTTGAATTCCAGTGTGGTGTAGCCACGCTTCATCCCGGCCAGCACCCGGTCGCTGCCGGCTTGCACGGGCAAGTGCAGGAACGACACCAACTTCGGCAGGCGGGCGTAGGCGTCGACCATGCGCTGGGTCATTTCCTTGGGGTGCGAGGTCGTGTAGCGGATGCGTTCGATGCCCGGGATTTCGTGCACGTACTCCAGCAACATGGCGAAGTCGGCGATGTCGTCCGTGCCTTCCATCTTGCCGCGGTAGGCGTTTACGTTCTGGCCCAGCAACGTCACTTCCTTCACGCCCTGGTCGGCCAGGTCGGCCACTTCGACCAGCACGTCTTCGAAGGGGCGCGAGACTTCTTCGCCGCGCGTGTACGGCACGACGCAGAAGCTGCAGTACTTGCTACAGCCTTCCATGATGGACACGAACGCCGTGGCGCCATCGACGCGCGGCGGCGGCATGTTGTCGAATTTCTCGATCTCGGGGAAGCTGATGTCCACCTGCGAACGGCCTTCGGCGCGGCGGCGCGCGATCAGGTCCGGCAGCCGGTGCAGCGTCTGCGGGCCGAACACGACGTCCACGTACGGCGCGCGCTTGACGATGGCCGCGCCTTCCTGGCTGGCCACGCATCCGCCGACGCCGATCACGAGGTTCGGGTTCGTTTTCTTCAGGTGCTGCACCCGGCCCAGGTCCGAGAAGACTTTTTCCTGCGCCTTCTCGCGCACCGAACAGGTGTTGAACAGGATGACGTCGGCTTCTTCCGGATTGTCGGTGAGCTCCAGGCCCTGGTCGCCGCGCAGGACGTCGGCCATCTTGTCCGAGTCGTACTCGTTCATCTGGCAGCCGAAGGTGCGGATATACAGTTTGCGGGGAGAGCCGGCTGCGGTGTCCACGGGGGGCGTTGCGGGGGCGTCTGCGAGGGGGGCAGCGGCGTTGCCGCCGTCACGCGCATTGTCGCGCTTCAGGGAGGTTGCTTGCATGATGGTCGCCGTGACGGGTGTAGATCCCGGGGGCTGATAGGCTGGAAAGGCCGAATTTTAACCCTTGCGCGAAAATTGTTTCTTGGTCTGGCAGGCGGCGGCCGTTACGATATCGGTCCGCCCCGCATTCAGCGGGCGGTAATATTTCTCATTTTCCTTGAGCGGTACCGATGATTCCCAATCCCGTGACGCCTCCGGCCGTTGCTTCCGTGGTGCCTGCCGCGCCCGGCCTGCCCGTGCCCGACGAAGTGCGCAATCCGTTCTCGCTGGCCGTCTGGCTGTCGCTGGGCGCCGCGTTGGCGATGGCGGCTGCCGCCTGCGCGCTGTGGGTGGATCTGCCCCTGGCCATCTGGATCAAGCAATCCGTGTCCGACGGCGTGAACGAGTCCTTTGAATGGGTCGGAGAGTTAGGCGAAAGCGGTCCGTACATCGGCGTCGCCCTGGCCTTTTATGTCGTGGGCCTGGTCGGCGTGGCCCGCGGCTGGCACAACCCTTTGCGCATGAGCTACGCCAGCATGGCGCGCGGCAGCCTCCTGATGCTGTCCACGATGGCGGTGGGCGGGCTGGTCGTGCTGGTGCTGAAACGCTCGGTGGCGCGGGCGCGTCCCGAGCTGTTCTTCGAAAAAGGCATCTACGGCCTGGGCGAATCGTTTTCGCGCGTGCAGCAGTTCAATTCCTTTCCGTCCAGCCACAGCTACGCTGCGTTTGCGGTGGCCGTCGTGCTGGGCATCCTGGCGCCGCGCTGGCGCGCGGTCTTCCTGTTGCTGGCGGCGCTGGTGGCCATGAGCCGGCTGGTCAATCTGGACCATTACCTGTCCGACGTGATGACCGCAGCAGGCATCGCCGTGCTGGTCGGCCACGTGCTGGCCCCGCGCGTGCTGTGCAGCAAGTACCAATGGCCGTTGCGGGCGCCCTGGCGGTGGTGGCAAAAGGGGTGAACCCTTGCACGGAATAAAAAAGGGGCCGCGATTTTTATCGCGGCCCCTTTTTTTTGGTGTCGAACGCCTTGGGAAGCGGTCAGGCGAAGCCGACGACGACGCGCCGGTTGGTGCGGCTTTTCTTTTCGATCTTGGTGACGGCGATGGCGCCGATCTCTGCCGTGTTGCGCACGTGCGTGCCGCCGCAGGGCTGGCGGTCCACGCCAGGGATGTCGATGATGCGGATCTTGGCGGTGCCGGCGGGCGGCGCCGCGCCCACGGTGCGGACCAGGTCGGGTTGCGCGGCCAGTTCTTCCGGCGTGATGCCGTTGACCGCGACGTCGAGGCTGCGGTTGATCAGCGCATTCAGGCGCTCCGTCAGGTCCGTTTTTTCCAGCGTGGATTCGGGCAGGTCGAAATCGATACGCGCGGAATCGGGCGAGATGCTGCACCCGGTGACCGGGGCGGGCACCAGCGAACCCAGCAAGTGCAGACAAGTGTGCAGGCGCATCAACCGGTGGCGGCGGGGCCAGTCGATGGCGACCGTGACGCGGTCGCCGACTTGCGGCGCCGTATCGCCGTCCAGCACATGCAGGATGCGCTGGCGGTCGTCGGCGTAGACGGTGTCGGCGAGCGTCAGGACGCGGCCGTCCGCGAGGGTCAGCGTGCCGCTATCGCCTGCCTGGCCGCCGCTGCGCGCGTAGCAGACGGTCTCGTCCAGTTCGATGCCCTCGGGATTGACGGCGATGACGGTGGCGTCGCATTGGCCCAGATAGGGTTCGTCGTCGAATCGTTTGCGGGTGGCGGACATGGGAGGTCTCCGTATTGGGGTGTCGTGTTGTTGTTGTGGGGAATTCACGCCAGGGTCTTCAGGCCTTGAGGCGTCTCGATCAGCGCCCGCAGGCGGGGCGCCCCGGCGGACTGTTCCAGGTCGATCAGGGTATCGGCGCCCATCCAGGTCAGCCCCTGGCGCAGCAGGCCGGCTTCGGGATGGCTGCCGGTCAGGCGCACCAGCTTCAGCGGCTGGCGCGGCAGGCTGACGCCGGGGTAGGCGTCCACATCCCACTGGATCAGCGTGGGCAGCAGGCCGTCGCCCGCGGCATGGCCGGCTTCGCGCCAGACGGGCAGGCTGCCATCGTCCGGCACGGTCAAGCGCCAGCGCAGGTCGCCCCGCGTCATGGGAATCACGGGCGCGATGCGCTCGGGATGTTCGGCCTGCATGCGGGTCAGGTCCATGGGCGCGTCGACGCGCGCTGCCCAATGCGCCAGAAAGGGGCCTTGTTCGAGCCGTGCGCGGACATCGCCGTGGTCCAGGCCAAACCAGCGCGGACGCTCGGGAGGCGGCGCATCGGGATCGATGGCGATCACTTCCAGGTAGATGCCGTCCGCCAGGCCCAGCACGCGGTTGTGCGTGCCCATGCGCGGGTGCGCGCCGCCGCCTTGGGGCGCGACGCCCAAGAGGCCGGCGACAAATTCCGTGCCGCTGGCAAGGTCCGCCGCAGCGATGACGAGATGATCGATGGATAGTTTCATGGTGCGCCTATGGTAGCGAATCCTGCGGGATTCGTACCCGTACACCGTGGCAGTGTGGGGCGGTACAGTGGCCGCACAGAAAACAAAAAACCCGTCGCAAGCGACGGGTTGTGTTTGTAGCGGCAGGCGGATCAGGCGACTTCGCCTTCTTCGCCGTCTTTCTTGACCGGCTTGATCAGGTCTTCGCGCTTCACGCCCAGCCACATGGCCAGCGCGGCGGCAACGAACACCGACGAATAGATGCCGAACCAGATGCCGATGGTCAGGGCCATGGCGAAGTAGTGCAGGGTGGGGCCGCCGAAGAACAGCATGGCCAGCACCATCATCTGCGTCGAACCGTGAGTGATGATGGTTCGCGAGATGGTCTGGGTGATGGCGCTGTTGATGACTTCCTGAACGTCCGCCTTGCGGTACTTACGGAAGTTCTCGCGGATCCGGTCCATGATGACCACGGATTCGTTCACCGAGTAGCCCAGCACGGCCAGCACGCCCGCCAGCACCGACAGCGAGAATTCCCACTGGAAGAAGGCGAAGAAGCCCAGGATGATCACCACGTCGTGCAGGTTGGCGATCACGCCGGCGACGGCGAACTTCCATTCGAAGCGGAAGCCCAGGTAGACCATGATGCCGATGACCACAACCAACAGGGCCATCAGGCCGTTGTGCAGGAGTTCTTGGCCCACCTGCGGCCCGACGAATTCCACGCGGCGCAATTCGACGCCCGAGTCGGCGGCCTTGAGCGCGGCCATGACGGTTTCGCTCTGGGTCGCGGACGTTTGGCCTTCTTGCAGCGGCAACCGGATCATTACGTCGTGCGAGGTGCCAAAGTTCTGCACCTGGAAGTCGGTGTAGCCCAGTTTGGATACCACGCCGCGCACGTTTTCAAGCTGCGCCGTCTGGGCGTAGTTGACTTCCATGACCGTGCCGCCGGTGAACTCGATCGACAGGTGGAAGCCGCGGGTGGCGATGAAGAAGACCGCCAGGATGAACGTGACGAGACTGATGATGTTCAGCACCAACGCGTGGCGCATGAACGGGATAGTGCGGTGAATCCGGAAAAATTCCATTTTTCGCCTTCGGTTCTTTGCTGTGGCGAACGGCTCGCGCCGCCCGCCTTATGTTCAGTTTGCCTTCGGTTTCCAGATTTCGCCGATGGAGATCGTGGTGAGCTTCTTCTTGCGGCCGTAGTACAGATTTGCCAGGGCGCGCACGCCGACCACCGACGAGAACATCGAGGTCAGGATGCCCAGGCAGTGCACCACCGCGAAGCCCCGGATCGGGCCCGAACCGAAGGCCAGCAGCGCCAGACCGACGATGAGCGTGGTGAGGTTCGAGTCAAGAATCGTGCCCCAGGCGCGTTCGAACCCCTGGTGGATCGCCTGTTGCGGCGTGGCGCCCGCCCGCAGCTCTTCCCGTATCCGTTCGTTGATCAGCACGTTCGAGTCAATGGCCATGCCAAGTGTCAGCGCGATAGCGGCGATGCCTGGCAGGGTGAGCGTGGCTTGCAGCATGGACAACAGCGCCAGCAGCAGCAGCACGTTCAGGGTCAGGCCGACCGTGGAGAACACGCCGAACAGGTGGTAGTACAGGATGATGAAGACGGCGATGGCCAGGAAACCGTACAGCGTCGAATGGAAGCCCTTCGAGATGTTGTCGGCGCCCAGGCTCGGGCCAATGGTGCGTTCTTCGATGATGGACATCGGCGCGGCCAGCGCGCCGGCGCGCAGCAGCAGCGCGGTGTCGGCGGCTTCTTCCGAGCTCATGCTGCCCGAGATCTGCACCTGGCCGCCCGCGATTTCGCTGCGGATGACCGGCGCCGTGACCACTTCGCCCTTGCCGTTTTCGAACAGCAGGATGGCCATGCGCTTGCCGATGTTGTCGCGGGTGACGTCGCGGAAGATGCGGGCGCCCTTGGAGTCCAGCGTCAGGTGGACGGCGGCCTGCTGGGTCTGCGAATCGCGGCCCGGCTGGGCATCTTGCAGGTTCTCACCCGTCAGGACGACCTGGCGGCGGACCAGGATCGGGCGGCCGTCGCGGTCGTTGTAGCGTTCCAGCCCGAAGGGAACGGTGCCGCCCAGCAACGCGGCTTGCGCGGTGGGGGTGTCGTCGACCATGCGGATTTCCAGCGTGGCGGTGCGGCCGAGCAGTTCCTTGGCCTTGGCCACGTCTTGCACGCCGGGCAACTGCACCACGATGCGGTCCGAACCTTGCTGCTGGATGACCGGTTCGGCCACGCCCAGCTCGTTGATCCGGTTATGCAGGGTGTTGATGTTCTGCTTCAGGGCGGAATCCTGCACGCGCTGGACGGCGGCCGGATTCAGCGCGCCCAGCAGCAGTTGCTTGCCGCTTTCTTCGCGCTCGGTGAATTCCAGGTCGGGCAGGCGGGTGCGCAGGGTGGCGATGGCGCGGTCGCGGTCGTCCGTGTTGGCGAAGGTGGCGGCAATGCCCATGCCCGACCGTTCGACGCCGGCCACGTTGACCTTCTGGTCGCGCAGCACCGAGCGCACGTCGGCGGCCAGCGAGTCGTAGCGGGCGGTCAAGGCGCCCTGCATGTCGACTTGCAGCAGGAAGTGCACGCCGCCGCGCAAGTCCAGGCCCAGGTACATGGGCTTGGGGGCGAACCAGCCCATCGCGCGCATCCAGGCGGGCGATGCGGGCAGCAGGTTCAGCGCCACGGTGTAGTGGGGATCGCCGGCGACGGTATTGAGGGATTTGTCGATCAGGTCGCGTGCCTGCAATTGCAGGTCGGTCGACGTGAAGCGGGCGCGCACGGTGCCGAGCGTGCCATTCGTTTCGAAGAAGACCCCTTCGTTGGGGATCTTGGCGTCCGTCAGGATCTGTTCGACCCGGCTCAGCATGGCCGGATCCACCTTGATGGTGGCCTTGGCGCTGGAAACCTGGACGGCAGGCGATTCGCCGTAGAAATTGGGAAGCGTGTACAGCAGGCCAATGATGACCGCGATCAGGACCGTAATGTACTTCCAGAGGGGATAGCGGTTCATTGCCGGCTACTTCATGTAAGAGTGATGAAAGGGCCGCCCGAGCGGCAAGCGCAGCGGGCGGCGGCAGGCGCCATCGGACAAAAGAGCCCGACGGGGCTCTATGGGACGCTTACAGGGCCTTGATGGTTCCCTTGGGCAGAACCGTCGACACCGACGATTTCTGCATGATCACTTCAACCGGCTTGTCGGCCAGCTCGGAGACTTCAACGGTCACGTAGCTGTCGTTGACCTTGGTGACCTTGCCAAGCATGCCGCCGGCGGTAACCACTTCGTCGCCCTTGGCCAGGGCGGCGATCAGGTTACGGTGCTCTTTTTGGCGCTTCATCTGGGGACGGATCATCAGGAAGTAGAGGATCACGAACATCAGGACGATGGGCAGCATGCCCATCAGCGCATTGCCTTCAGGGGCGGCGGCTTGGGCCACGACGAGGCTGGCGGTATCGATAACGGACATTGAATTCTCCTGCGTTTAAGTCTGTTTGGGTTGTATGTTGCTACGGCTGACAATGCCCGGGTTTTCTGTGTAACAGTGGGTCAGCGTCAAACCTCTTAGCTGTGTTGTTATGCGCCCATCCCCGCGCGAGCCATGGATAGGGCAAGCCGACTATTGTATCTATCTTATTGCCGGCCTTTCACTGGGGGGGATCCCAATCTATGGGGGCGAACTCCCAATAGAAAAGACCCCCGGGGAAAAAGACCGGTTTACTCGATGCCGCGCGCCCGGTCGGCGGCGAACTGTGCGCGCCATGCGTCAAAGCGCCCTTCGGCGATCGCTTCGCGCATTTCCTTCATGATAGTCAGATAGAAATGCAAATTGTGCAGCGTGTTCAGGCGCGCGCCGGTGATCTCGTTCGCCCGCTGCAAATGATGCAGATAAGCGCGCGAAAAATTCCCGCAGGTGTGGCACGAGCAGCTGGGGTCCAGCGGGCGGGTGTCGTCACGGTACTTGGCGTTGCGGATCTTGACGTCGCCAAAGCGGGTGAACAACCAGCCGTTGCGGGCATTGCGGGTGGGCATGACGCAGTCGAACATGTCCACGCCGCGCGAGACGCCTTCCACCAGGTCTTCCGGCGTGCCCACGCCCATCAGGTAGCGCGGCGCCTGGGCCGGCAGCTTGGGCGTCACGTGCGCCAGGATGCGCATCATGTCTTCTTTGGGCTCGCCCACCGACAAGCCCCCGATGGCGTAGCCATGGAAGCCGATGTCTTGCAGGCCGGCCAGGGATTCATCGCGCAGCGATTCGTACATGCCGCCCTGGACGATGCCGAACAGGGCATTGGGATTGCCCAACCGGTCGAATTCCTCGCGCGAGCGGCGCGCCCAGCGCAACGACATGCGCATCGAGCGGGCGGCCTCCTCTACCGTGGCGGGGCGGCCGTCGATCTCGTAAGGCGTGCATTCGTCGAACACCATGACGATGTCGGAATTCAGCGACCGCTGGATGCGCATGGACTCTTCGGGCGTCAGGAACAGGCGCGCGCCGTCGATCGGGGAGGCGAACTTCACGCCTTCTTCGGTGATCTTGCGCATGCCTTGCAGGCTGAACACCTGGAAACCGCCGGAATCGGTCAGGATCGGCTTGTCCCACTGCATGAAACCGTGCAGGCCGCCGTGCTTTTCCATGATGTCCGTGCCCGGGCGCAGCCACAGGTGGAACGTGTTGCCCAGCACGATTTGCGAGCCGATCTCTTTCAGCTCGTGCGGCATCATGGCCTTGACGCTGCCATAGGTGCCGACGGGCATGAAGATGGGGGTCTCGACCACGCCGTGGTTCAGCGTGATGCGGCCGCGGCGGGCGCCGCCGTCAGTGGCGAGCAGTTCGAAGTTCAGTCCGGTCATGGGGCAGGGGATTCGATGAACATGGCGTCGCCATAGCTGAAGAAGCGGTAGCGCTGGGCCACCGCATGGGCGTAGGCGCGGCGGATCGGCTCGACGCCGGCCAGCGCCGACACCAGCATCAGCAGGGTCGACTGGGGAAGGTGGAAGTTGGTGACCAGGGCGTCCACGACGCGGTACTGGTAGCCAGGGGTGATGAACAGGCGGGTGTCGCCCTGGGCGGCGGCCAGCGGCAGCCCAGGGGCCGTGCGGCCTTCGGTCAGGGCAGCGGCGGATTCCAGGGCGCGCACGCTGGTGGTGCCCACGGCGATCACGCGGGCGCCGCGGGCGCGGGCGGCGGCGATGGCGTCCACCGTGGCCTGGGGCACGGTGAACCATTCAGCGTGCATGATGTGGTCGGCCAGGTTGTCCACGCGCACCGGCTGGAACGTGCCCGCGCCAACGTGCAGCGTGACGAAGGCGCGCTCCACGCCCAGGCCGGCCAGGCGGTCCAGCGTGGGCTGATCGAAGTGCAGGCCGGCGGTAGGCGCCGCCACCGCGCCGGGTTCACGGGCGTAGACCGTCTGGTAGCGGTCATCGTCGCCGGCGTCGGCCGCGTGCGTGATGTAGGGCGGAAGCGGCGTGGCGCCGTGGGCGTCCAGCAGCTCCAGCACCGGGCCGGGGAAGCGGATGTCGAATAGTTCGCCCTCGCGGCCCAGCACCGTGGCGTCGAAGGCGTCGGCCAGGCGCAGCACCATGCCGGGGCCGGGCGACTTGCTGGCGCGCACATGGGCCAGCACGCGGTCGGTCTCGGTGATGCGTTCGACCAGGACTTCGATCTTGCCGCCGGTAATCTTGTGGCCGGGCAGGCGCGCCTTGATGACGCGGGTGTCGTTGAAGACGAGCAGGTCGCCCGCCCTCAGCATGCCGGCCAGATCGGCGAACTGGCGGTCATGCAGCTGGCTGGCGCCGTCCAGGTGCAGCAGACGGCTGCCCGTGCGTTCGGCGGCGGGCGTCTGCGCGATGAGTTCGGGCGGCAGCTCGTAATTGAAATCGGAAACGGTCAGGGACTGGGTCACGCGGGTATCTGTCTGTCAGAGGGGGGCGGCCCGGCGAAAACCGGGGGGCCGCGCCGGCCGGGCTGGCTCGGGGCAACCCAATATTGTAAAGGGGACCGCTAATAGGGGCGGAACCGTGGCGAAACGCCGCTTCCCGCCGTATAACTGCGTTCTACGCCGTAGCAGATCGGCGCAATGCAAAAAACGATATCCGCGTACCGAAGGAGACAACCGCATGACCCCTTGTCGCACCCTGATGGCCGCCGCCGTGGCGGCCTTGCTGGCTACGGGCGCCGCGCCCGCGCTGGCGCAAGTGAAGATCGGCGCCACCCTGTCCACGACCGGCCCGCAAGCGTCGCTGGGCATCCCGGAGCGCAACACCATCAGCCTGCTGCCCACCGAGATCGGCGGCATGAAGGTCGAGTACATCGTGCTGGACGACGCGTCGGATACCACCCGGGCCGTCAGTAATTCCCATAAGCTGATTTCCGAGAACAAGGTCGACCTGATCGTCGGGTCCACCACCACGCCGAACACGATGGCCATGCTGGACACCGTGGCGACCGGCGCCACGCCGGTCATCACGCTGGCTTCGTCGGCCCGCCTGATCGAACCGGTGGATGACAAGCGGCGCTGGGTGTTCAAGACACCGCATTCGGATTCGCTGATGGCCGAAGGCATTGCCCGCCATGCCGCCGCCAATGGCGTGAAAAAACTGGGCTTCGTCGGCTTCAACAACGCCCTGGGCGAGACGTTCTGGGTGGAAATCGAGAAAGCCGCCAAGAAGCACGGCATCGAGGTCGTCGGGAAAGAGAGCTTCGCGCCAACCGATACGTCCGCCGTCGCCCAGACCCTGAAGCTGATCGGCGCGGCGCCCGACGCCGTCGTGGTCGGCGCATCCGGCACGCCGGCCGCCATGCCGGCCCGCGCCCTGCGTGAACGGGGCTTCAAGGGCAAGATCTATTTCAACCACGGGGTGGCGAACAACGACTTCCTGCGGGTGTGCGGCGCGGCGTGCGAGGGCGCGTGGGTGCCGGTGGGACCGGTGATGGTGGCCGACCTGCTGCCAGACACCCATCCCGTCAAAGCCACGGCGCAAGCTTTCGCGAAGCAGTACGAGGCCGCCAACGGCGCGGGCAGCGTGTCCTTGTTCGCCGCCTATACCTGGGACGTGGGGCTGCTACTGCAGCAGGCGATCCCCGTCGCCCTGAAAGCGGCCAAGCCCGGCACGCCCGAGTTCCGGGCGGCGTTGCGCGATGCGCTGGAAAGCGTCAAGAACCTGCCGACGGCGACCGGCGTGGTCAGCATGAGCCCCACCGACCACAACGGGCTGGACGAGCGGGCGCTGGTGATGGCAACGGTGGCGTCCGGCAAGTGGCGGCTGCAGTAAAGTGCGCGGCGGGCGGGTCGCTCCCGCCCGTAACCGTCCCAGGTTTTGTATGCTCTCGGTTTTGCAGGACTAGCAACCGGGTGGACGCAGCATGACGGGACAAGCGAGAAAGCGGGTGGGCGGGCCGAGGCAATGGCTGGCCGGCGGATTGCTGACCCTGTTGGCCAGCGCCGCTTGCGCGCAGGTCCAGGGTCTGCCGCCCAATGTGGTGAATGCCTGGAAGGCCAGCAAACTGCCCGATAGTTCGCTGTCGCTGGTGGTGCAGGAGCTGGGCGGGCAGCGCATGGTGGCATTGAACGCCAAGGAAGCCCGCAACCCGGCATCGGTGATGAAGCTGGTCACGACCTGGGCCGCGCTGTCCGAATTGGGGCCGAACTACGTTTGGCGCACCGAATTCATGACGGCGCCGGGCGCCAGGCCGGACGCCAAGGGCGTGCTGGCCGGCCCGCTCTACCTGCGGGCGGGCGGCGACCCCCAATTCCTGATGCAGGACTTGTGGGCCCTGCTGCGCGAATTGCGTTTGCGCGGGGTCAAGCAGATCAATGACCTGGTCATCGACCGCAGCATCTTCGGCCAGGTCGCCACCGACCCCGGCGCGTTCGACGGCGCGCCCGACAGGGCTTACAACGCCAGCCCCGATGCCTTGATGGTGGGGTTCGGCGCGCAGCGCCTGTTGTTCACGCCGGACGCTGCCGCCCATAAATGGGTGCCGCTGATCGATCCGCCGCTGCCCGGCCTGAAGATCGAAGGCAATGTGGAATGGAGCGACATCCGTTGCCCGGGCCCCCCGGTGGTGACGACCGAACCGCTGATCACCCAGCAGGGGGTGACGATCCGCGTGGGCGGCAAGGTGGCGGGGTCTTGTGGCGAATTCAGCCTGTACCGCCTGGCCCTGTCGCAGCCCGACTTCGCCACTGAAATTTTCCGCATGCTCTGGAAAGAGCTGGGCGGCACGTTCAAGGGGCAGGTGCGGTCCGGCATGGTGCCGGCGGACGCGGTGGTGCTGGCGTCGCACGAATCCCCGACCTTGGCCGAGGTGATCCGCCAGATCAACAAGCGCAGCAACAACGTCATGGCGCGCACGTTGCTATTGACGCTGGGCGCGGAAAAGGGCCGCCGGCCCGCCACCGTGACCAGTAGCGAAGCCGTGGCCAAGGGGCTGCTGTCCAAGCAGGGGCTGGATATGCCCGAGCTGGTCATCGACAACGGCGCCGGCTTGTCGCGCGATGCCCGGGTGTCGGCCGACAGCCTGGCGTCGATGCTGACGGTGGCCTGGAATTCGCCGGTCATGCCGGAGTACATTTCATCCTTCGCGATCGCCGGGGTGGACGGCACCGTGCGCCGCCGCCTGAAGGGCGACGGCACGCTGGGCATGGCCCACCTGAAGACCGGATCGTTGCGCGACGTGCGTTCGATCGCCGGTTACGTGTTGGGCGCCAGCGGCAAGCGCTATGTGGTGGTCAGCATCGTCAACCACGAGCAAGCGGGTGCCGTCCGCGCTTTCGACGACGCGCTTATCGCCTGGCTGGCAGAACAATAGGCCAATTTCCTTCTAAACCGATTACGATCCTCGGGTGTGCCCCACGCGCGCAACGCGAGTGCGTTGCGCCGTTCCGGTCACGCCTGAGGCGAAAAACCCGTCTTTTCAATATTCTGGAGTGTTACGCACATGCCTGTGCACGAAATCCGCCATCCGTTGATCCGCCATAAGCTCGGGATCATGCGTCGCGCCGACCTCAGCACCAAGAGCTTCCGAGAGTTGTCGCAGGAAGTGGGTGCGCTGCTGACTTATGAGGCCTCCAAGGACCTGCCGCTGGCGCCGGCCACCGTGCAGGGCTGGTGTGGCGAGGTCCAGGTCGAGAAGATCGCCGGCAAGAAAGTCACCGTGGTGCCCATCCTCCGTGCCGGCATCGGCATGCTGGACGGCGTGCTCAGCCTGATTCCGGGCGCCAAGGTCAGCGTGGTGGGCGTGGCCCGCAACGAAGAGACGCTGGAAGCGCATACGTATCTGGAGCGTCTGGTGGGTGAACTGGACCAGCGCCTGGCGCTGATCGTCGACCCGATGTTGGCCACGGGCGGTTCGATGGTTGCCGCCATAGACCTGCTCAAGCGCGCCGGTTGCAAGGAAATCCGCGCGCTGGTGCTGGTGGCCGCGCCCGTCGGCATCGATGCCGTGCTGGCCAAGCACCCGGATGTGCATATCTACACGGCCTCCATCGATGACGGCCTGAACGAGCACGGCTACATCATGCCGGGCCTGGGCGACGCGGGCGACCGGATCTTCGGCACCACGCAGAAAACGGAATAACGCCTATCGGGGCGATGGGTTGCGCGCAGGGCGGGGCAGGCACCAAGCCGTCAAGCGCGCGTAACCCGCGTAACCCTTCAGGCCGCCAGTTGCTGCGCGCGGCCGTCGGTGTGTTGGCCAAACCACTGCAACTTCGGCGCCAGCCCGGCCACTTCGCCCACGATCAGCAGGGCAGGCGATTGAATGCCGTGCGTGGCGGCCAGGCGCGGCAGATCTTCCAGCGTGCCCGACACCACGCGCTGTTCGGGCCGGCTGCCGTTCTCGATCAGCGCGAAGGGCGTTTGGGCAGACCGGCCGTGATGCAGCAGGCGCCGGGTCAGCAGGTCAAGTTGGCCCACCCCCATGTAGAACGCCAGCGTCTGCCGCTCGCGCGCCAGCGCGGGCCAGTCCAGGTTGTCTTCATCCTCGCGGCAATGCGCCGTGATCAGCCGCACCGACTGCGCGTGTTCGCGATGCGTCAGCGGGATGCCGGCGTAGGCCGCACAGGCCAGCGCGGCCGTGATGCCAGGCACCACTTCATAGCGCACGCCATGCGCGCGCAGATATTCCAGTTCTTCGCCACCTCGTCCGAAAATGAACGCATCGCCCCCTTTCAGGCGAACCACGCGGCGGCCCGCCCGCGCGTGCTCGACGAGCAGCGCGTGGATGCGCACCTGGGTGGCGTGGTGGTTTTCGCCGGGCAGCTTGCCCACCGGCACGCGGTCGGCGTCGCGGCGCGCCAGCGACATGACGTCGTCGCTGACCAGCCGGTCATAGAGAATCACGTCGGCTTCGTTCAAGGCGCGCAGCGCCTTCAACGTCAGCAGGCCGGGGTCGCCGGGGCCTGCCCCCACCAGCACCACGCTGCCCTCGGCGGGCTGAAGCGGCGCGGCCAGCGCGTCGGCCAACGCCGCTTCAGCCTGCGCGGGCTGTTGCTGGCGCAGGAAGCCCGCCACAGGACCATCCAGCAGCCAGTCGTAGAAACGGCGGCGTGCGCCCAGGTCAGGATGACTGGCCCGTATGCGCTTGCGGTAGGTAGCGGCCAGCCCGGCCAGCTGGCCTAAGGTGTGGTCGAACAGGGATTCAATGCGTTCGCGGATGCGGCGCGCCAGCACTGGCGCCACGCCGGAAGACGAAATGGCCACGATGACGGGCGACCGGTCCACGATGGACGGCACCTGGAACGATGACAATTCCGGGTCGTCCACGACATTCGTGAAGATGCGGCGAGCGCCGGCGGCGTCGGATACCGCGGCGTTGGCCGCGCGGTCGTCGGTGGCGGCGACCACAAGCCAGACCTCATCCAGCCAGGCGGGATCAAATCGGCCTTCCAGATGGCGGATACGGCCCTGGGCGGCCAGCGCGGCCAGAGCCGGTGTCAGTGCCGGTGCGCCCACGACGACGTCGGCCGTGGCTTCCAGCAGGGCCAGCGTCTTGCGCTCGGCGACCGCGCCACCGCCCACTACTAGCACCAGCCGGCCTTTCAGGTCGGCGAAAATCGGGAAAAGCTTCATCAAATGCCCGCTCCGGGCGTACCCGGTGAAATATCAACTGATCATAGGGAGCGGGTTTCGTCCCCACAACTTTTGATTTCTTGAATCCATATAGCTAAAAGTCATGTGGCTAGGCTTTACCCAGCCATTGGCTCATTTCGACGACCTCGCGGGCGACTTCGCCCAGACGCTTCTGGCTTTGCATGGCGCGTTCGCGCAACAGGCGGTGCGCTTCGTCTTCGGGAATGGCGCGCGCCTTCATCAGAATCCCCTTGGCCTTTTCCACCCATTGCCGGTCCGCCAGGCGCAATTGCGCTTCGCGCAGTTCTTCGCGCCGCGATTTCTCCATGGCGAAGCGTTCGATCGCCACCGTCAATAGCGGTTCGATGCGGGCCGCCGGCACATCGCCCACCACATAGGCCGCGACGCCGGCCCGCAAGGCGCTGCGGATGGTGTCCCGGTTGCCATTGTCGGTGAACATCACGACCGGGCGGTCGCTGTGTTCGCTGGCCACGCAGACGTTTTCCAGCGTGTCGCGCCCGGGGGCGTCGCTGTCGATCAGCACGACGTCGGGCGCCGCCTGGGCAATGGCGGCGGCCAGGTCCATGCCAGGCGCCATTTCCGCGACGACGCGCACCCCCGCTGCGGCAAGCGTCTGCCGCAGCGACGCCGCGCGTCCTTCGCCATCGTTCAGCAGCATCACCTTCAGCATGAGACCCCCCGGATGCTTCCAATCATGCAAGTTCCGTGCCATCCGGCCGGCGCGCGGGCGGCGGCGGCAAGGCACAGTCGCAGGGCGTGCGCCGCACAGGCATGGTGCGCCGCCGCGTCGGGGCTTGCACCAATTTGGTTCGCGGCAAGGCGCGTCGGCGTCGTCCAGCGCCAGGCCACTTGACCGGAAAGCCCCTATTGGCGCGGGCTGCGGCGCCGCCGGGGCAACAAACCGCCCTCCTGGCACGGGGCTTGCTTAAGAACCATCGGGGGCCAACGGCGGTCGCCCAACGCAACGCGCCGCGATTCGCGGCAAGGGACAACGACGTTCCGCAGCGCCAATGGACTGGATTCCATGGCGCGCGGGACGTTTTTTTTTGCCAGGAGCCATGCATGACGCCAGTGACACGTAGCCCCTCGACCCGCCCCGCCGTCGGCGCGGACCTGACCGCCGACGCCGGCCGCCGCAAGTGGTTGAGCGGAACGGTGCGCGCGGTGGCAGGCGCAAGCCTGTTGTCGCTGGTCGATCCGCTGGTGCGCGCGGGCGCCTGGGCGGCAGGCACCGATGCGCCCGAGAAGACCGAGGTGAAGATCGGCTTCATTCCGCTGACGGATTGCGCCTCGGTGGTGATGGCCTCGGTGCTGGGCATCGACAAGAAGTATGGCGTGACGATCACCCCATCCAAGGAAGCCTCGTGGGCGGCCGTGCGCGACAAGCTCATGAATGGCGAACTGGACATGGCGCATGTGCTGTACGGGCTGATCTACGGCGTGCACCTGGGCGTCGGCGGACCGAAGAAAGACATGGCCGTGCTGATGAACCTGAATCAGAACGGCCAGGCGATCACGCTGTCGAACAAGCTATTGCAGGCGGGCGCGCGCGATGGCGAATCGCTGGCCAAGCTGATGGCGACCGACAAGCGCGAATACACGTTTGCGCAGACCTTTCCGACCGGCACGCACGCCATGTGGCTGTACTACTGGCTGGCGGCCTACGGCATCAATCCGATGAAGGACGCCAAGGTCATCACGGTGCCGCCGCCGCAGATGGTGGCGAACATGCGCGTGGGCAATATGGACGGCTTCTGCGTGGGCGAACCGTGGGGCGCGCGCGCCATCATGGACAAGATCGGCTTCACCGCCGTGACCACGCAGGGCATCTGGCAGGACCATCCCGAAAAGGTGCTGGGCACCAGCGCCGAATTCGTGTCGCGCCACCCGAACACGGCGCGCGCCGTCACCGCGGCGATCCTGGAGGCCGGAAAGTGGATCGACGCGTCGCCCGCCAATCGTCAGAAGACGGCAGAGACCATTGCCGCCAAATCCTATGTCAACACGGACGCCAGCGGCATCGTCGATCGCATGCAGGGACGCTACGAGAACGGCCTGGGCAAGTCGTGGACCGACGAGCACGCGATGCGCTTTCACGCCGACGGTGCGGCCAACTTTCCGTATCTGAGCGACGGCATGTGGTTCCTGACGCAGCACAAGCGCTGGGGCCTGTTGAAAGCGCACCCGGACTATCTGGCGATGGCCAAGCAGGTCAACCGCATCGACCTCTACAAGCAGGCCGCGTCGGCTGCCGGCGTGGCCTTGCCCGCCAGCGAAACGCGCAGCTCCACGTTGATTGACGGCGTGGTGTGGGACGGCAGCAATCCCGCGGCCTATGCCGACGGGTTCAAGGTCAAGGTTTGAGCGCCGATACGAAAAAGGGGCATGCAATGTCTACCGTAACGAATGTGGGCCGCACCGACGCGATACTCGCCGCCGGGCGCGAACGGCTTGAATCGGTGCTGAAAGCCGTGGCGGGCCCGGTGGCCGGCTTCGCGCTGTTCGTGCTGGTGTGGCAGGTGGTGGCCATGCGGATCCCGGAGATTCCAACGCCGGGCGTCACCTGGCATGCGGCCGTCGAACTGTTCTCGGATCCGTTCTATGACAACGGCCCGAACGACAAGGGCATCGGCTGGAACCTGCTGGCGTCGCTGGAGCGCGTGGCGATCGGCTTCGGGCTGGCGGCGGTGATCGGCATACCGGTCGGGTTCGCCATCGGCCGGTACGCCGCGGTCAACGCCATGTTCTCGCCCATCGTGAGCCTGCTGCGGCCCGTGTCGCCGCTGGCCTGGCTGCCGCTGGGCCTGCTGCTGTTCAAGGCGGCCAACCCGGCCGCGATCTGGGCCATTTTCATCTGTTCGATCTGGCCGATGATCATCAACACGGCCGTAGGCGTGTCGCGCGTGCCACAGGACTACCTGAACGTGGCGCGGGTGCTGAACCTGTCGGAATGGAAGGTCACGACCAAGGTGCTGTTGCCGGCGGTGCTGCCCTACATGCTGACCGGCGTGCGCTTGTCCATCGGCACCGCGTGGCTGGTGATCGTGGCGGCGGAAATGCTGACCGGCGGCACCGGCATCGGCTTCTGGCTGTGGGACGAGTGGAACAACCTGAAGGTGGAGCACATCGTCATCGCCATCTTCGTGATCGGCATCGTGGGGCTGCTGCTGGAAACCCTGCTGGTCGCGCTGGCTCGCCGATTCACCTACACCGAGGAGTAGCGCCATGAAGAAATTCGTACGTATCGAACGCGTGGGCCAGACGTTCACGACCCGCAAGGGCGCTTTCGTGGCGCTGCGCGACATCGACCTGACGGTGGACCAGGGCGAGTTCATCACGCTGATCGGCCATTCGGGCTGCGGCAAGTCCACCTTGCTGAACCTGATCGCGGGGCTGACGCGCCCGACCAGCGGCGTGCTGCTGTGTGCCGAACGGGAGATCACCGGGCCGGGGCCGGACCGTGCCGTCGTGTTCCAGAACCATTCGCTGCTGCCGTGGCTGACCTGCTTCCAGAACGTGTACCTGGCGGTCGAGCGCGTGTTCGGCGGCAAGGAAAAACGCCCGCAACTGGCCGAGCGCACGCGCGCCGCGCTGGAACTGGTGGGCCTGGTGCCGGCGCAAAACAAGCTTCCGCGGGAAATCTCGGGCGGCATGAAGCAGCGCGTGGGCATTGCCCGGGCGCTGGCGATCGAGCCGGGCGTGTTGCTCATGGACGAGCCATTCGGCGCGTTGGATGCGCTGACCCGCGCGCACCTGCAAGATGAACTGCTGAAGATCGTGGCCAAGACCCGCACCACCACCATCATGGTCACGCATGACGTGGACGAGGCCGTGTTGCTGTCCGACCGCATCGTCATGCTGACCAATGGCCCGGCCGCGACCATCGGCGAGATCCTGCCCGTGCCGCTGCCGCGCCCGCGTGACCGCGTGCGGCTGGCCAATGACGCGACCTATCTGGCATGCCGCGCGTCCGTGGTGGATTTCCTGCACCGCCGCCACGGCAATCCCGAGCGGTCGCAGGCGGCGGCGCAGGCCAATGCCGTCCTGGACGCCGCCGATTCCGAACGGGCGGCGGAGAACGACGGCGCCGCCGTCGCGACCCGCGCCGCGGCCTGAAGGCGGGTCACGGGGACTGACATGGGCGCTAAGCAAAAGCTGGTGGTGGTGGGCAACGGCATGGCGGGCATCCGCACCGTGG
The DNA here is from genome assembly GCF_002975275.1 of Achromobacter sp. MYb9. Lineage (GTDB taxonomy): Bacteria > Pseudomonadota > Gammaproteobacteria > Burkholderiales > Burkholderiaceae_B > Achromobacter. The sequence continues at coordinate 142,714 of NZ_PCOQ01000013.1, forward strand.
AGGAATTGCTGGCGCTGGCGCCCGATCTATACGACATCACGGTGTTCGGGGCCGAGCCTCACACCAACTACAACCGGATCCTGCTGTCACCCGTGCTGACCGGCGAGCGGACGTTGCAGGACATCGTGCTGAACGACGAAGATTGGTATGCCCGCCACGGCATACGGCTGTTGCGCAACCGCAAGGTGACGCGGGTGGACCGGGTGCGCCGTGTTGTGCAGGCCGACGACGGCGCCGAAGCGCCATATGACCGCCTGCTGCTGGCCACCGGTTCGAACCCGTTCATTCCATCCATTCCGGGCACTGGTCTGGGCGGCGTGGTCGCCTTTCGCGATATCGCCGACGTGAACCGCATGATCGAAGCCTCCTCGCGCTACCGGCATGCCGTGGTGGTCGGGGGCGGGCTGCTGGGCCTGGAGGCTGCCAACGGACTGGCCGCGCGCGGCATGCACGTGTCGGTCGTGCATCTGGGCCACGCGTTGCTGGACCGCCAATTGGACGGCGAGGCGTCCGCGATGTTGCGGAACAGCCTGGAGGCGCGTGGCCTGACCTTTCTGCTGGGACGCCAGACGCAGGCGATTCTGGGGGGCGATGACGGCCGCGTCCGTGCGCTGCGCTTTGCCGACGGGCAGGAGATTCCGGCGGACCTGGTGGTGATGGCAGCGGGCGTGCGGCCCAACACCGAGCTGGCAGAACGCTGCGGACTGCATGTGGACCGGGGCGTGGTGGTGACCGACACCTTGCAGACTTACGATCCGCGCATCTATGCGGTGGGTGAATGCGTCAGCCATCGCGGCACGGCCTACGGCCTGGTCGCGCCCTTGTTCGAACAGGCCAGGGTGGCGGCCAACCATCTGGCCCTGCACGGTATCGGCCGCTACGAAGGCAGCGTGACGTCGGCCAAATTGAAGGTCACCGGCATTGATCTCTTTTCCGCCGGGGACTTCGCGGGAGACGCGCAGACCGAGAGCATTACGTTGTCCGATGCGCTGGACGGCGTCTACAAGAAGCTGGTCATCCGCGGCGACAAGCTGGTGGGCGCTTGCCTGTACGGCGACACGGCGGACGGCGCCTGGTATATGCGTCTGATCCGCGAAGGCCGGGACATCGGTAGCTTGCGCGACCGGTTGATGGCGGGCGAAAGCGTGGCGGGAGGATAAGCGATGGACATGCCGTCACTTGCGCGGGTGCCGATCGTCGATGCCAGCGAAGAACGCGAGGTAGCGTCGGTGTGCTGTTACTGCGGCACGGGCTGCGGCGTGCGTGTTCATGTTCGGGAGGGCGCCGTGCTGCGCGTCCGCGGCGACGAGACGCACCCCGCCAACCACGGCAAGCTGTGCAGCAAGGGGCTGGCGCTGGGTGACACGGTGCGTCGCGACGGCTCGCGCGTGCTGTCGGCGCAATGGCGCGAGGCGCGGGACCAACCCCTGCGGGATATCGGGCTGGGGCAGGCGCTGGACCTTGCCGCCGAGGCCCTGGCCCGCGCGATCCGCTTGCACGGCCCCGACGCCGTGGGCTTCTATCTGTCGGGCCAGTTGCTGACGGAAGACTATGCCGTCTTCAACAAGCTGGCGCGCGCCCTGGCCGGCACCAACAATATCGACACCAATTCCCGACTGTGCATGTCCAGCGCGGTGTCGGGCTATAAGCGCACGCTGGGCGCCGACGCGCCGCCCGCGTGCTACGACGACCTGGAATTGGCGGACACCGTGCTGATCGCCGGCTCCAACATGGCTTACGCGCATCCCGTTCTGTTTCGCCGCCTGGAGGCGGCCCGCGCGCGGCGGCCAGACATGAAGGTGATCGCGGTGGACCCGCGGCGCACGGATACGTCCGCGTTCGCGGACCTGCACCTGCCGATCGCGCCGGGCACCGACGTGGCCCTGTTCCACGCCATGCTGCACGTCATGGCGCGTGAAGGCTTGATCGATACCGGCTACATCCAGCGCCACACCGAAGGATTCGAGGCGTTGCTTGCACGCGTGGACGCCTTCTCGCCGCAAGTCGCGCAACGCATTTGCGGCGTGCCCGCCGAGGACATCATCCAGGCGGCCCGCTGGTTCGGTGGCGCACGATCAGCGCTGTCGCTCTATACGATGGGGCTGAACCAGTCGACCCGCGGCACCGACAAGAACATGGCGCTGATTCATCTGCATCTGGCGACGGGCCAGATCGGCAAGCCGGGCGCGGGCCCGTTTTCGCTGACGGGCCAACCCAACGCGATGGGCGGCCGCGAGGCCGGCGGCATGGCCACGTTACTGCCGGGCCACCGGGATCCTGCTTGCGCCTCGGACCGCGCCGAAGTCGCCGCGCTATGGGGCGTGGACCGCCTGCCCGATGCGCCGGGAACCCCGGCATTGGACATGTTCGACGCGGTGCTGGAAGGGCGCATCAAGGTGTTGTGGATTGCGGCGACCAACCCGGCGCAGTCCTTGCCAGACCAGGCTCGGGTGCGCGCGGCGCTGGCGCGTGCCGAATGCGTCATCGTGCAGGAGGCCTTCGCGGGCACGGAAACGTTGGCGTACGCCGACGTGGTGCTGCCCGCCGCGACGTGGCCGGAGAAATCCGGCACGGTGACGAATTCCGAACGCCGCATCAGCCGCGTGCAGGCGGCCATTGCGCCGCCTGGCGATGCCCAGCCGGATTGGCGGTTGGCGCAGGCGGTGGCGCAGCGGCTGGCCGCCCGCATCGCGCCGGACAAGGTCGCGCGGTTCGCCTATCGCGATGAAAGCGACGTGTTCGCCGAACACGCGCGCATGACCGCAGGGCGCGATCTGGACTACAGCGCATTGGACTATGGCGTTCTGGACCGCGACGGGCCGCAGCAGTGGCCCTATCGCGCAGGCCGGGGCGCCGTGCGTTTGTACGCCGACGGCGTCTTCCCCACGCCCAGCGGGCGCGCCCGCTTTTGCGACGTGGACTATCTCCCCCCCGCCGACGCGGTGACGCCCGAGTTTCCCCTTCGACTGACGACCGGCCGGCTGCGCGACCATTGGCACACGATGGCGCGCACGTCGCTCGCGCGGGTATTGACGCAGCATGTCGAAGAGCCGTGGGTGTCCCTGCATGGCGACGATATGCGCCGGCTCGCGCTTGCGCCAGGCCAGCTTGCGCGGCTGCGTTCCCGGCGCGGCAGCGTGGTGTTGCCGGTGCGCGAAGACGACGGTGTGCAACCCGGGCAGGCCTTTCTGCCGATGCACTGGGGTAGCGCGTTCATGGCGGGTCTGGGCGTCAACGCGTTGACGAGTCCGGCGGTGGACCCGGTGTCGCGCCAACCTGAACTGAAGTTCAGCGCCATTTCGGTCGAGCCCGCCGACTTGCCGTGGCAGGCGTCGGGCTGGCTGCAGGGCGACGGCGCGGCCGTGCGCGCGCATCTGGCGCCCTGGCTGCGCGGTTTTGATTACGCGGTGGTGCTGCCCATTGGCGCCGGTGGCGCGCGGATCCGGCTGGCGGCCGCCGCCGCGCCGGAGCCCGCGCGCCTGGCCGAGCTGGCCGATGCGCTGGGGTTGAGCCGTGCCGACGTGGTGTTCGATGACACGGCCCGCGGCAGGATGCGCCGGGTAGCGGTGGAGCAGGGCGCGTTGCGCGCCTTTCTGCTGGCCGGCGATTTGCGGGCGCAGGACGCGCTGCTGTCCTGGGCGGCGGGGGCGCCGGCGCCGGCCAGCGTGTCCGCCTTGCTGACCGGGCGCGTGACGGGCGCCGCGCGGTCGCGCACCGTCTGCGTCTGCAACGGCGTCAGCGAGGCGGCCATCATCGCGGGCATCGGACGCGGCTGCGATATGGCGGCGCTGAAAACCACCCTGGGTTGCGGTACCGGCTGCGGCTCCTGCGTGCCGGAAATCCAGGCCCTGATCAGCCGGATGCCCGCCGCGGTGGCGGCGGCAGCATAGGCTGACCGGCGGCCGCCGCGGCGGTCACGAGTGGACATACGCCGGGCACGGCAACCGGTGTAGTATCAAGCCAGCCGTCGCGGGTAGCGGACGGCGTTTTCTGATTTCTGGAGTGGCTTGTGACGATGCGAAAAATGGCATCCCTGATTTTGGCGGCGGGCGCGTTGGGCGCGGCCGCTTCGGCGCAGGCCGGCGTGTGCGACGCGCAGTTCATGCATGATGGCGGCGCGGTGCAGTTGACCGGCACGGGCAACCTGTCGCTGGGCGCGGACCTGACCTTCGCCGAAGTTACAAAAAGCAATGGCGACAATTGCCGCGCGCGCGTGCAGGGCATAGCAACCTTCAGCTACGCCGGTTTGCCGCCAGGAAAATCCAAGCTGGACTATTTGATGACGGTGAAGGGCGGCCAGGCCACCTTCCTGAAGTACGCCAGCGCCGGCGAGGCCCCGAAGCCTTCCGAAGGCCAGTTCGACCTGCGCATGCTGGGTCTGTTCGCCTACGACGGCAAGCTCAATGCCGGCCAGAAACTGCCGGGTTCGTCGTTCCGCTTGAAGATCGGCAAGGAAGCGCCGGTGGGTGGTCAGCCCAGCACCACGGTGCGTATCGGCGAAAAGAGCGTGGGCCAGAAGACGCCGGTGAACACGGCGTTGGGCCAGCAGTCGTGCCATCCCATCACGTACTCGCGCAATTCCGATCCCACCATGGCCACCTTCCAGGGCTTGACCATCCCGATCCCCGGCATGAACACCACGGTCACCGACTGGTACTGTCCGTCGGTGAATCTGGTGATGAAGCAAGACATCGATCAAGGCGGCGTGAAGTCGGCCGTCGAAATTACGCAGATCAAGTAGCAGACGGTAGCAAGCATGCCATGCAGCGGGCATGGCGGCTGGTATGATGGTTTTGTCATAGACACACAACAGGAGCTCAAAAAATGGCCACGAGAAAATCCGAAGAAGTCGCAAAAGAAAAACTCATCGACAGTGTCAAGACCAGTTTGAATGACGCGGAAAACCTGCTGCGTGAAGCAGCGGGCACCACCGGCGAAAAGGCAAACGAATTGCGCGACCGCGCCATGACCTCGCTCAAGCGTACGCGCGAAGCCCTTTACGAGGCGCAAGACGCCGTGCTGGAACGCGGCCGCAAAGCCGCCCGCGCCACGGACGACTACGTGCACGACAATCCCTGGCAGGCCATCGGCATCGCGGGCGTGACCGGCCTGCTGCTCGGCTTGCTGATCAGCCGCCGCTGATAAGGCTTGAATGTCCGGGCGGGCGGCGTCGGCCATGTGCCGCGTTGCCCGCCCGGCGTTCTTGACGCCATGGGTCTACGAAAATCTGTTTTCGGCGTTGCGTCCAGTCTGGTCGGGCTGACGCGCACGCGCCTGGAGTTGCTGGCGCTTGAAGCCGCCGATGAAAAGGCGCGCTTGCTCAAGTTGCTGGGCATGGCTTTTGCTGCGTTGCTGTTCCTGACGCTGGCGGTGCTGGTGTTCACGGTGACGGTGGCGGTGCTGTTCTGGCCCACCGAAGACCGCTATCTGGCCCTGGGCCTCTTGGCGGCTTTCTATGGCGTGGTCGGCCTTGGGCTGCTGCTGGCGGTACGCCACGGGCTGGTATATGGCGCGCCGCCGTTCGCGGCCACCCTTGAAGAGCTGGGCCGCGATGCGGAACTGCTGGACCGGGTCCGCGATGCGCAGGACGACGACGACGCGCCGGTACGCCGGCGCGAGGAGGACTGAACCATGTCGAAAAGGTCTCCTACCGTTGATCGCGCCGTCCGCATTGAATTGCTGCGCGCCCGCGCCGCGATTGAACGCGAGTCGCTGGCGCAAGGCATCATCAGCACCGGCCGCAGACTGGAACCGTCCTCGATCCTCCGCGGCTTGCTGCCCCGGCTGGCTTCGGGTGGCGCCTCGCGCTGGGCGTTGCAGGCGATCACGCTGGCTCGGCGTTATCCGCTGGTCAGCTCGTCGCTGTCGACGCTGCTCATGCGTGGCGGCAAGCGCTTCAAGCTGCTGAAGGTTGCTGGCGGCGCATTGGTCGGCTGGCAGTTGTACAAGCTGTGGCAAAGCTCCAAAGAGGACGGAAAATCGGATTCGCGTTAGCAGACGCGCGTAGCAGACACGCGTCAGTGGCGCGATTTTCCGCACCGTCCAAAACAAACCCCGCCACGCAGGCGGGGTTTGTTTTGGAGCAGCAGCCGTTGCCGCCCGGCAAGGGTCACAGGCCCAGCTGGCCCCACAGGTCGTCCACGCGCTTTTTGACGTCGGCATCCATGGTGATGGGGGTGCCCCATTCCCGGTGGGTTTCGCCGGGCCACTTATTGGTAGCGTCAAGGCCCATCTTGCCGCCGAGGCCGGACACGGGTGACGCGAAGTCCAGATAATCGATAGGCGTGTTCTCGACCAGCAGGGTGTCGCGCACCGGGTCCATGCGCGTGGTCATCGCCCACACCACTTCCTTCCAGTCGCGCGGATTGATGTCTTCGTCCACGACCACGATGAACTTGGTATACATGAACTGGCGCAGGATGCTCCAGAGGCCGAACATGACGCGCTTGGCGTGCCCCGCGTATTGCTTGCGGATCGACACCACGGCCAGCCGGTAGCTGCAGCCTTCCGGCGGCAGGTAGAAGTCCACGATTTCCGGCAACTGGCGGCGCAGCAAGGGCACGAAGACCTCGTTTAACGCCACGCCGAGCACGGCGGGTTCGTCGGGCGGTTTGCCGGTGTAGGTCGAGTGGTAGATGGGATTGCGGCGCATCGTGATGCGCTCGACCGTGAAAACGGGGAACCAGTCTTGCTCGTTGTAGTAACCGGTGTGGTCGCCATACGGACCTTCCAGCGCCATTTCGTAGTCGCTGTTGGGCGGCGGGTTGACGCCTTCGGGCACCACGGGCTTGACGGCGCGCGGGTCGGACGACGGCAGTAAATGGCCCTCGAGCACGATTTCGGCCCAGGCCGGCACAGACAGGTTGCTGCCCAGGGCCTGAGCGACTTCGGTGCGGGAGCCGCGCAGCAGGCCGGCGAACTGGTATTCGGACAGGCTGTCTGGCACGGGCGTGACGGCGCCCAGCGTGGTGGCCGGGTCGGCGCCCAACGCGACGGCGATGGGGAAGGGCGTGCCCGGGTTGGCCAGCGCGTGATCGCGGAAGTCCAGCGCGCCGCCCCGGTGCGACAGCCAGCGCATGATCAGCTTGTTCGGTCCCAGCAACTGCTGGCGGTAGATGCCCAGGTTCTGCCGCTTGGCATTGGGGCCGCGCGTGATGACCAGGCCCCAGGTCAATAACGGGGCCACGTCACCGGGCCAGCAGGTCTGGATCGGCAGGCGGGTCAGGTCCACGTCCTTGCCTTCCCAGACCACTTCCTGGCACGCCGGGCTCTTGACGTTCTTCGGACTCATGTCCCACAAGGCGGCCTTCAGCATCGACACCTTGGCCAGCGCGTCGCGCAGGCCCTTGGGGGCTTCGGGTTCGCGCAGGGACGCCAGCAGTTCGCCGATGTCGCGCAGCGCGCTGACGTGGTCGGCGCCCATGCCGCGGGCCACGCGCGAGGGCGTGCCGAACAGATTGGTAAGCACCGGCATCTGCGCCGGCTTGCCGTCATGCTGGGCTTTTTCGAACAGCAGGGCAGGCCCTTCCGCACGCAGGACGCGGTCGGAAATTTCGGTCATTTCCAGCCGTGTCGACACCGGAGCGGCAATCCGTTTCAGGTCGCCCATCCGTTCGAGTTGAGCGAGGAAGTCTCTAAGGTCGCGGTATTTCACTACAGATCCCAGCGATTTGGTTACATTTTAGGGAGAAAGAGAGGTTAACATTGACTCCCTCTTTTTTACGCAGGAGGTTTTATGCCCGATGCGTCAGTGGCCAGCCTGTTCAGGAATATGGCCCAAGGAGTGCACGAATATCTTGCCGAGTCCTTGCGTATCTGTTCAGTCTATCTGGGCATCGCAGTGATTGTGACGGTAAGCATGGGATTTGCCCTGCCTGGTTTGCGCGACCAAGCATTGCAAGTGCACAAAGCCTTGTTGACCGCCCTTGCGCCTTCATCCATGCAATCCGGCACCGAATCCGATGTCGGCTCCGAATTGGGTTCCGACACTGCGTCGGCAATTGCCATGGCCGTTCCAACCGCTCCCGCCAGCAATGCCACCGGCATGCTGGGGCCGGCCCGCGTTGCGCCTCCGGTACCGAAAAAGCCCGCCAACGTGGCGACCGGTCCACAGGCGGAAGCGTTGCGCAACTATATCTCGCGCAAATACAAGGTGGCGTATGACGCCACCGGTCCGCTGTTGAATACCGTGTACAAGGTCAGCCGCGAAAAGCAGCTTGACCCCTTGCTGGTCCTGGCCGTGATCGCCATCGAGTCCCGCTACAACCCCCTGGCCGAAAGCCATGTGGGTGCGCAGGGCCTGATGCAAGTCATGACCAGCGTGCACCAGGAAAAGTTTGACGCCGTCGGCAAGACCGCGCTGGACCCGGTTGCCAATATCGGCGTCGGGGCCACGATCTTGCGCGACTGCATCAACCGCCGCGGTTCCATCGATGGCGGCCTGGCCTGTTACGTGGGTTCCACCGGGCCGGACGACAACGGCTACGGCGCCAAGGTGCAGGCTGAACGCCGGCGCCTGGCGCTGGCGTCGGGCATTGCACTGGCCCGGGACTGATTCCGGGGCAACGCCAGCCCGCAACGCCTGATTGCAAAACGCGCCCCATCGGGGCGCGTTTTGTTTTGGGTTCAACCTTGCAGCAGTTTGCCGATGCGGGCCACCGCCTCTTCCAGGCGGTCCAGCCCCGTGGCGTAGGAAAAGCGCATGGTGTGGTGGCCGTGGGCCGGCCCGAAGTCCAGGCCCGGCACGGCGGCGACGCCGGCTTCCAGCAGCAGGCGCTGCGAGAACGTGGCGCTGTCCATGCCCAGGCTGCCGATGTCGGCATAAATATAGAAGGCGCCATCCGGTTTGACCGGCACCTGGATGCCCAGCCGCTCGAATTCGGGCAGCAGGTAGTCGCGGCGCTGCTTGAAGGCTTCGCGGCGGTGCTCGAAAGTCTTCAACGCCTGTTCCGTGAAGCAGGCCAGGGCGGCGTGCTGGGCAAGCGTGGGCGCGCAGATCGCCAGGCTGGCGGCGATCTTCTCCACCGGGGCCACCATGTCCTCGGGCACGATCATCCAGCCCAGGCGCCAGCCCGTCATGTGGAAATACTTCGAAAAGCTGTTGATGATGATGACGTCGTCGTCCAGCGTCAGCGCGGAGCGGGCTTCGCCCTCGTAGGACAGGCCCAGGTAGATTTCGTCGACGATGGCGAAGCCGCCGCGCTCGCGGACCTGCGCCAGCAGGTCGGCAAGTTCATCCGGGGCGATCGACGTGCCGGTGGGGTTGCTGGGCGAAGCCACCATCACGCCTTGCGTGGCCGCGGACCAGTTTTGCGCGACGTCCTGGGCCGACAACTGGAAGCGCTTTGCCGCCGAACTGGGAATCAGGCGAGGTACGCCGCCGGCCGCCAGCACGAAATTGCTGTTGGCCGGGTAGGACGGGTCCGGCATCAGGACTTCGCCGCCGCTGTTGACCAGCGCCGCGCAGGCCAGGGTCAGCGCGCCCGAGGCGCCTGCGGTCACGATGACGCGTGCCGGATTTATCCTGGCGCCGAATTTGTCATGGTAGAACTGCGCAATGGCTTCACGTAGCGGCATCAGGCCGGCGGGCGGGCTGTAGCCGCTAAGTCCGGCGCGGGCGGCGCGCTCCAGCGCTTCCACGACCTGAGGGGGCGCGGTAAAGTCCGGTTCGCCGATGCCCAGGCTGATAATGTCTTTGCCTGCCGCTTGCAGCGCCTGTCCCTGCTTGAAGAGTTCCACTGCGTGGAAAGTCAGAAAATCATGGGTGCGCGTGGCAAGGCGGGGCATTGGATTCTCGAAAGCGTTTTGTAGCGGAAAAAGGAATTGTAGTCATGCAGCCATCCCGGCGCGCTTTCCTGCTTGGCCGCAGGCCGGCCCAGACGCCCTGGGCAGCCTTCATGCAGCGCCTGAAGCTGCTGTGCCAAGGACAGGTCCATGATCTGGGTGAAGACGGACCCGGCGGGGCGCAGGCCATCCTGACCCCGTTGCGCGATGCCGATGTGGCGCATGCGCGCACGCTGTGCGCGGAGTACCGCGTCGTCATGGTGCTGGAGGGGGCGACCGGGCCTTACGCGCCAGCCGCCGGCCCGCGCCTGCGGATCGATCCGGCCCGAATGGCCGGCCTGGCCCGCCTGGCAGGCGATGCGCCGAGCTGGCGGGCGCAGCCGGGTGTGCCGCTGGCGGCCCTGACCCAGGCCGGTTTGCGGCAGTTCGAAGGCTATCCCGGCGCGATGACGCTGGCGGAATGGCTGGCGGCGCCGGCGCCCTGGCCGGCCGGGGGCTGCGCGGCCTCCGGCGTGCTGTCGGTGGACGTGATGCTGGCCGATGGCATCGAAGAATCGCTGGGCCCCTTCGGCGAGGCCGACGTGCAGCCGCTGCGCTCGGCAACCGTGCAAAGCCTGGTGCCCGCGCTGTTCAAACTGGCCTCGGGCGGAGACGCCTTTGCCACGCGCGACGGTTGCCACTGGCTGGGCCGCTACCGGCTGGACGCGCTGAAACCTGACGCGCCGGCAACCGTGAACCTGGCGCATCTTCTGCTTGGGCACGGCGGCACGCTGGCCTGGGTGCAAAGCGTGACGCTGACCGACGCGCCGGCGTGTCCGGCGGCGGGCCCGACGGCCGAGGCGCCTGGACTGGCGACGGTCCGGCTGGACGCCCGCGTCAAGGCGCTGTTTGATCCCGATGGTCGTTTTCCCTTATTCATGCCTCGTGCAACCTGACTGCGTTTCAGCTTGCTGTAAGATTTCGCCGCTCGTCTCGAAGAAGCGGGGCGGGCGCCGTGGACGTATCGCGCTGCCCGTCATGGGAATAGAATTCCCCCCTCTTCCGTGTCTCACCTAATTAGCCAGTAGCCGCCCTATGGATGCCAACCTTCGTAAAGCCGCCCTTGAATATCACGAGCATGGGCGCCCCGGCAAAATCTCGGTCACGCCGACCAAGCAACTGACCAACCAGCGCGATCTGGCCCTGGCGTACTCGCCCGGCGTGGCGGCGGCCTGTGAGGAGATCGTGGCCGATCCGGCCAATGTTTTCCGCTACACCGCACGCGGCAACCTGGTGGGCGTGATCACCAACGGCACCGCGGTGCTGGGCCTGGGCA
>NZ_PCOQ01000014.1 GCF_002975275.1 Achromobacter sp. MYb9
CGGCAGGAGGGGGCGGCGGCACCTGGCGGGCGGGCGCGGGGATCTGCGCCTTGCGTGCCGGCGACGCCATGCCGTCGAGTTCGGGCTGGACGAGCAGCTCGTCCTCGTCATCGTCGGCAAGGACGGCTTGGGTGTTGGACCGCGCAGCGGCAGTCTTGGTGGTGCGGGCCTGCGCCCGGGCGGATTCGCCCGAGGGGAAGGTCAGGATGGCTGCGGGGCGGGTGGGCAACTTCGGAAGCGGCATATGCGTCACTCTCCAGGGTGGGCCGGCTATAGCGCCTGACGGGTATTCCTGTACGGCTAACCGATGCTTTTCGCGGCCTGCAGGACTTCCTTGGCGTGGCCCGGGACCTTCACCCCGCGCCACTCCTGCACCAGCACGCCATACGCATCAATCAAAAAGGTGCTGCGCTCGATGCCGCGCACCTGCTTGCCATACATGTTCTTCTGCTTGATGACACCGAACAGATTGCACACGGTTTCGTCGGTGTCGGCGATGAGAGGGAAAGGAAGTTCGTACTTGGCCTTGAAATTCTCGTGCGATTTCAGCGAATCGCGCGAGATGCCGATGACCACCGCGCTGGCTGCCAGGAATTCGGCGTTCAGGTCGCGGAAATCCTGGCTCTCGGTCGTGCAGCCAGGGGTGTTGTCCTTAGGATAGAAATACAGGATGACGGCGCGGCCCTGGCATTGCTCAAGGCTGATCGGACCAATGGTGCTTTCAGCGGTGAATTGCGGGGCAGGCTTGCCGATACTGGGCGTCATTTCTGGGAATCTCCGTTGGGAGGGATGAGGGCGACCACGACGCGGCGGCCCTCCGCCATCAGGATGTTGTAGGTGCGCGAGGCGGCGTGCGTGTCCATGATTTCGACGCCGATGCCCATGGCCAACAGGGGACGCAACACTTCGGGGCGCAGGAACTGTTGCCGGGCGCCCGTGCCGACCAGCAGCACTTCGGGCGCATTGGCCGGACGGCTGGGCGTGGCTTCCGGTTCGTCCAGGAATGCCATGGGATCGCGGACGGGCTCGGTCAAACCGGCCGCCTGGTGCAACAGGGGGGAGGTGATGTCGGCCGGCGACTCAACGGGCCATTCGGTCACTTCGCCTTCGGGGCCAAAGGCGACCGAGGAGGAAAAACGTACCTGGTTGACCTCGATATAACCCTCACCGTACGCGGTGACAGTGTTCAGAGCGGCCGTCGCAGGATCGGTATGCAGCTTCAATAAAAACTCCGGCTTTGTGGCTTGATAATAGCGCATCAGGATGTACAGATGTTGCACTGTATCCACTCGGGAAATGGGGGTTTTTCCGCCCCATTTGCCGCCTAGGCGTCCTTGCGCTAGATTACAGGGTTTTGCTGCACTGCAATCGTGTGCTGGCGCGGCTTTGAGCCTGCTTTTCCCCTTCGCGCGACCGCGCCCGGTTGTTGCCCCTTCGCCCCTAAGGATTCCCGTCATGAGGAAGTTCTCCCGCATTGAGCGTTTGCCGCCGTACGTTTTCAACATTACCGGCGAGCTCAAGATGGCGGCCCGCCGGCGGGGCGAGGACATCATCGATATGTCGATGGGCAATCCGGACGGCCCCACGCCCAGGCACATCGTCGACAAGATGGTTGAGGCCACCACGCGCCCGACCACGCACGGTTACTCGGTGTCCAAGGGCATCCCGCGCCTGCGCAAGGCGATCTGCGACTGGTATCAGCGCCGCTACGCGGTTGAATTCGATCCCGACTCCGAAGCCATCGTCACCATCGGTTCCAAAGAAGGCCTGGCCCACTTGATGCTGGCCACGCTGGACCGCGGCGACACGGTGCTGGTGCCCAACCCCAGCTACCCGATCCACATCTACGGCGCTGTCATCGCCGGCGCCAACATCCGTTCGGTGCGCATGACGCCGGGCGTGGATTTTTTCGAGGAACTGGAACGCGCCGTGCGCGAGTCCATCCCGAAGCCTAAAATGATGGTGCTCGGATTTCCCAGCAACCCGACCGCCCAGTGCGTGGACCTGTCGTTCTTCGAACGCGTGGTGGCGCTGGCCAAGGAGCACGACATCCTTGTCGTGCACGACCTGGCCTACGCCGACATCACCTTCGACGGCTACGTGGCGCCTTCCATCATGCAAGTGCCCGGCGCGCGCGATGTCGCCGTCGAGTTCTTCACCATGAGCAAAAGCTACAACATGGCGGGCTGGCGCATCGGCTACATGGTTGGCAACCGCGACCTCGTCAACGCGCTGGCGCGTATCAAGAGCTATCACGACTACGGTACGTTCACGCCGATCCAGGTGGCGTCCATCGCCGCCCTGGACGGTCCGCAGGATTGCGTGAACGAGATCGTGGCGCAGTATCAAAGCCGCCGCGATGTGCTTGCGCGCGGTCTGCATGAAGCAGGTTGGAATGTGGAGATTCCGAAGGCGTCCATGTATATCTGGGCGCAGATCCCCGAGCCCTACCGGGCGATGGGCTCTTTGGAATTTGCCAAGCGTGTCCTGTCGGATGCGAAGGTGGCCGTGTCCCCCGGGATCGGCTTCGGCGAGTATGGCGACGACTACGTACGCTTCGCTCTTATCGAAAACGAGCAGCGTACCCGCCAGGCGGTGCGCGGCATCAAAGATATGTTCCGCAAGGACGGATTGCTGAAATAGGGCCCCCCGTAGCGCTGCGCGCTGCCCCCCCAGGGGGCATGCTGGCGGACCGGCGGAGCCGGATCCGCGGCATCCCGATAAGGGGCCGCACTTGTTTCTTGCGTGAGCAATTTGGAGAACTGAAATGAATTCCCCTCAACGCCCGCCCGCAGAAGGCGGGGCGATGAAACCCATGAAGGTGGGCCTGCTTGGTCTTGGCGTGGTTGGCGGCGGCACGTGGACCGTGCTGTCGCGCAACGCCGAGGAAATCGCGCGCCGCGCCGGCCGCCGCATTGAAGTCACCCGCGCCGCCGTGCGCGACGTAGCCAAGGCGCGCAGCCGCGTCGGCGACTCGATCCTCGTCGATACCGACGTGCACGCGCTGGTACGCGACCCCGAAATCGATATCGTCGTCGAACTGATTGGCGGCGACACGCTGGCGCTGGAACTGGTGATGGAAGCCATCGCCAACGGCAAGCACGTCGTCACCGCGAACAAGGCGCTGCTGGCCAACCATGGCAACGAGATTTTCGCCGCCGCCTACGAGCGTGGCGTGATGGTCACGTTCGAAGCCGCGGTCGCCGGTGGCATCCCCATCATCAAGGCGATCCGCGAAGGCCTGACGGCCAACCGCATCCAGTGGGTAGCCGGCATCATCAACGGCACCACCAATTTCATCCTGTCCGAAATGCGTTCGCGCGGCCTGCCGTTCGCGGACGTGCTGGCCGAAGCCCAGCGCCTGGGCTACGCCGAAGCCGACCCCACGTTCGACGTCGAGGGCGTGGATGCCGCGCACAAGCTGACCCTGCTGGCCTCGCTGGCCTTTGGCGTGCCGGTGCAGTTCGACCGCGCCTACATTGAAGGCATCTCGCAGCTGGCCGCCGAAGACATCGAACACGCCGAACGCCTGGGCTACCGCATCAAACTGCTGGGCATCACCAAGCGCCGTCCCGATGGCATCGAAATGCGCGTGCATCCGGCGCTGGTGCCGTCCGAACGCCTGCTGGCCAACGTCGAAGGCGCGATGAACGCCGTGCTGGTCAAGGGCGACGCCGTCGGCCCCACGCTGTACTACGGGCAAGGCGCCGGTGAAGAACCCACCGCGTCGGCCGTCGTCGCCGACCTGGTCGACGTCACCCGCCTGCATACCGCCGACCCGGGCAACCGCGTCCCGCATTTGGCGTTCCAGCCGGACGCCATGTCCGATACGCCGATCCTGCCGATCGAGTTGGTCAGCACGTCGTACTATCTTCGCTTGCGCGTCGACGATCAGCCCGGCGTGCTGGCGGATATCGCGCGCATCCTGGCGGACCGCTCGATTTCGATCGGATCGATGATCCAGCAGCCTTCGCACATCGGCGGCGCCGACATCATCTTCCTGACGCACGAGGCCGTGGAAGGCAACGTCAACCAGGCCATTGAGCGCATCGAGTCCTTGCCGTTCGTCCGGTCCAAGGTCACCCGACTGCGCGTGGAGCACCTGACATGAAATACATCTCTACCCGTGGTGGCATGGACGCCCTGGGGTTCTCCGACATCCTGCTGGAAGGCCTGGCGCCCGACGGCGGTCTGGCCATGCCGGAGCAACTGCCGCAAGTGTCCGAGCAGACGCTTGAATCCTGGCGTGGCCTGTCCTACGCGGACCTGGCGTTCGAAGTGCTGTCGCGGTTTGCCACCGACATCCCCGCGGACGACCTGCGCCGCCTGACGCGCGCCGCCTACACACAAGAGATCTTCAATAGCGAAGACATCGTCCCGCTGCGTCCGCTGGGCGCCGGCCTGTCGCTGCTGGGCTTGTCCGAAGGGCCGACGCTGGCCTTCAAGGACATGGCCATGCAGTTCCTGGGCCAGGCCTTCGAATACGTGTTGGCCAAGCGCGGCACCACGCTGAACATCGTGGGCGCCACCTCGGGCGACACGGGGTCGGCAGCCGAATACGCCCTGCGGGGCAAGCAGGGCGTGGCGGTCTTCATGCTGTCGCCGCATGGCCGCATGAGCGCCTTCCAGCGCGCGCAGATGTACTCGCTGCAAGACGAGAACATCCACAACATCGCCGTGCGCGGCGTGTTCGACGAAGCCCAGGATATCGTCAAGGCCCTGGCCGGCGACCTGGAATTCAAGACGAAGTACCGTCTGGGTGCCGTGAACTCCATCAACTGGGCGCGCATCGCCGCCCAGGTGGTGTACTACTTCCACGGCTGGCTGCGCGCCACCGACAAGCCGGGCCAGCAAGTGTCTTTCGCCGTGCCGTCGGGCAACTTCGGCAACATCCTGTCGGGTCACATCGCGCGCGGCATGGGCTTGCCCGTGCGCCGCCTGGTGTTGGCCACGAACGAGAACAACGTGCTGGAAGAGTTCTTCCGCACGGGCATCTACCGTCCGCGCCCCGCCGAACAGACCTACGCCACGTCCAGCCCCTCGATGGATATCTCGCGGGCCTCGAACTTCGAACGCTTCGTGTTCGAGCTGGTGGGCCGCGACGCCGCCCGCGTCAAGGCCTTGTGGGCAGCGCTGGCCAGGGATGGCTCGTTCGATCTGTCCGATCTGAAGCCGCAGTTCGAGTCGCGCTATGGCTTCGTGTCGGGCGCAAGCTCGCACGAAGACCGTCTGGCGACCATCCGTTCCGTCTACGACGAGACCGGCGTGCTGGTGGACCCGCACACGGCCGATGGCGTGAAGGTCGCGCGCGAATTCATCGAGCCGGGCGTGCCCATGCTGGTACTGGAAACCGCGTTGCCGGCCAAGTTTTCGGAAACCATCGAAGAAGCGCTGGGTCGTCCGGCCACGCCGCCGGGCAACCTCGCCAACCTGGAATCCCTGCCGCAGCGCGTGGAAGTCATGGAATGCAGCGAATCCGCCGTGCGCCGCTTCATCGAGGCCAACGCCAAGGTGTGAACGGTGTAACGGCTTGCGCGTTCTGTAAGCGAGAAGAACCCCTCCCAGGCCTGCCTGCGAGGGGTTTTTTTACGATGTGGGATGCGGGGATTACGTTCTCATGCATTTTGACCACAACCCGACACGGGTTCGGGGTCGGATTGCCGATACAGTGAATCCACCATTCACACTTGGAGAACACGCCCATGAACCTGAAGACCATGACGTTGGCCCTGGTGGTGACCGGAGTTGGGGTGCTGGCCGGATGCTCGTCGCCCTCGGTCATTCAGAATCGGGACGGAAGCTCGACCGTGACGCCCGACACGCCGTCTTACGACAAGAAGTCCGGCATGTATGAGTACGACAAGGACGGCAAGAAAGTCCAGATCAACAAGGACGACGTGAAGTCCATCGAAGAGGTCAAATGACCGCGACCGCGCGATACGCGCAATGAAAAAAGCCCCTTGAGCGATCAAGGGGCTTTTTCAATTCCGGCGGGCGGTTACTTCGCCGCTTCTTCCGCGTGATAGCGGCCCACGCGGTCGACTTCGTTCTTCGAACCCAGGATCACGCTGACACGCTGGTGCAGCTTGTCGGGCTGGATTTCCATGATGCGCTGCTCGCCGTTGATCGATGCGCCGCCTGCCTGTTCGACCAGGAAGCTCATGGGATTGGCTTCATACATCAGGCGCAGTTTGCCGGCCTTGCCGGGCTCGCGCGCGTCCCAGGGGTACATGAAGATGCCGCCACGGGTCAGGATGCGATGCACGTCCGCCACCATCGAGGCGATCCAGCGCATGTTGAAGTCCTTGCCCAGCGGACCGGTCGTGCCGGCCAGGCAGTCGTCGACGTAGCGCTTGACCGGGGGAGCCCAGTGGCGCATGTTCGACATGTTGATCGCGAATTCCTTGGTGTCTTCCGGCACCCGGATGTTCTCGTGCGTCAACACCCACGACCCCATTTCGCGGTCCAGCGTGAAGCCCACGACGCCATTGCCAATAGTCAGCACCAGCATGGTCTGCGGCCCGTAGACGGCATAGCCGGCCACGACCTGCTTGTCGCCCGGCTGCAGGAAATCTTCTTCGCAAACGGGGGCGCCCGACACGTTGTGCGGGGCGTGCAGCACCGAGAAGATCGTGCCGATGGAGACGTTGACGTCGATGTTCGACGAGCCATCCAGGGGATCGAACAGCAGCAGGTATTCGCCCTTGGGGTAGCGATTCGGAATCAGGTGGATGGTTTCCATCTCTTCCGAGGCCATGGCCGCCAGGTGGCCGCCCCATTCGTTGGCTTCCAGCAGAATTTCGTTGGACAGCACGTCCAGCTTCTTCTGCACTTCGCCTTGGACGTTTTCGCTTTCCAGGCTGCCCAGGACGCCGCCTAAGGCGCCCTTGCTGACGGCATGGCTGATGGCCTTGCAGGCCCGCGCGACCACTTCGATAAGCAGCCGCACTTCCGGCGCAAGGGCTTGGGCGGAGCGCTGTTGCTCCACCAGGTATTGAGTCAGTGTTTTACGTTTCAAAAAGGTCTCCCTATGCTGCAAATTCTAAAGCTTTGGATACGATTTCCTGCACATTGCGCGACAGGCCCTCGTGGGCGCGCACGCGTTCCAGGGCGGCCTGCATGGGCGTTCTCAGGGCAGGCACGAAGCGCGACCAGTTGTCCAGCGCGCGGGCCAGACGCGCGGCGATTTCCGGATTCAGCGCGTCAAGCGCCAGCACCTGCTCGGCCCAGAAAGCGTAACCGGTGCCATCCGGGTGATGCATGCCGCGTGCGTTGTTCAGGCAGAACTGGAAAATCAGGGCGCGCGCCCGGTTCGGGGTGCGCAGGGTGAATGCCGGATGCGTCATCAGTTCGCGCGCGGTCTGCACCGTGGTCGAACGGGCGGCGGCCTGCAGGGCGAACCACTTGTCCACCACCAGCGGATTATCGCGCCACTTGTCGTAGAACGCGGCCAGCGCTTCCTGCGGGAAGTCGCCCTGGCCGTAATTGATCAAGGCGGACAGCGCGGCCATGCTGTCGGTCATATTGCCGGCGCGTTCGTATTGCTGCTCTGCCAGGCGCTGGGCGTCATGTTCGCCTGCCGCCAGCAAATGGCTCAGCGCCAGATTCTTCAGCGCGCGCATGCCGGCGGGCACCGGGGCCGGACTGTACTCGCCCGGCGTCTGGTTCTGCTCGAACGCCTGACGGAATTCGGGGGCAAGCTGGCGGCCAAGTTCGGCGCGCAGGAAGTCGCGCGCCACGGCCAGGGCAGGCGGGTCCACGGCGTGCATGCGTTCTGCCAGGGTCTTTTCCGACGGTAGCGCCAGCGCGCGGGCGCGGTAGGCGGCGTCGATCGCCGGATCGGTCAGCAACGCGCGCCACGCGTCGATGAAGGCGGCGTCGGCATGCAGCGTGCGGCCCGCCTGGCGCGCCTCGGCCAGCGCCAGGATTTGGCGCGTGGCCAATTCCTGGCCGGCTTCCCAGCGCGCGAACGGATTGCCGTCGTGCGCGGACAGCAGGGCCAGTTCTTCGTCGGCCCAGTCGTAGTCCACGATGACGGGCGCCGAGAAATCACGCAACAGCGAGGGCACGGGGCGTTCGGCGATGTCGTCGAACACCCAATGCTGGCGTTGCGTCGTCAGTTCCAGCAGGGCCGTGTCATGGACGGCGCCGTCAAGGCGCAAGGGCAGGGCGCTGCCGTCGCGGGCCAGCAGGCCGATGGCGAAGGGGATGTGATACGGCGCCTTGACGTAGTCGGCGCCGGCCTTTTTCTCGACGCCCACCGGCTGGCAGTCCTGCGTCAGCGTGACCGTGCAGCGGCGCGTGGCGGCGTCGTGTTCCAGTGTGACGGTGACGCGCGGCGTGCCAGCCTGGCGATACCAGCGGCGGAACACGGACAGGTCGCGGCCCGGATGCTGGCCGATATAGACCGATTCCATGGCGGCGACAAAGTCGTCGCAGGTCACGGCCTGGCCGTCGTGACGGCGGAAATACTCGTCCATGCCCGCGCGGAAACCTTCTTCGCCCAGCAGGGTGTGCTGCATGCGGATGACTTCGGCGCCTTTCTCGTACACGGTGGCCGTGTAGAAGTTGCCGATCTCCTGGTAGCTCTCGGGCCGGATGGGGTGGGCCATGGGGCCTGCGTCTTCCGGGAACTGGGCCGCGCGCAACGCCACCACGTCATCGATGCGCTTGACCGCGCGCGCGCTGGCTGCCGCCGTCGCGTCCATGCTGTGCGCCATCATGTCCGCGCTGAATTCCTGGTCGCGGAAGACCGTCAGGCCCTCTTTAAGGCTTAACTGGAACCAGTCGCGGCAAGTGACGCGATTGCCGGTCCAGTTGTGGAAATACTCGTGGCCGATGACGGACTCGATACCTTCGTAATTGGCGTCCGTGGCCGTGTCGGCATCGGCCAGCACGTACGCGGCGTTGAAGATGTTCAGGCCCTTGTTCTCCATCGCGCCCATGTTGAAGTCATGGACGGCCACGATCATGAAGCGGTCCAGGTCCAGCTCCAGGCCGAAGCGGGTTTCGTCCCAACGCAGGGCGCGCACCAGCGAATCCAGTGCCCATTCCGTCTTGGTTTCCGAACCCGGGTCGCTATAGACCTGCAGCAGCACGTCGCGGCCGCTGGCGGTTTTGACCTGGGTCTCGCGATGGGTCAGGTTGCCCGCCACCAGCGCGAACAGATAGCAAGGCTTGGGGAACGGGTCTTCCCATTCGACCTCGTTGCGGCCGTCGGGCAATTGGCGCGATGCCATCAGGTTGCCGTTGGACAGCAGCACGGGATATTCGGGGGTCGCGCGCAGCGTCACGCGATAGCGCGACATGACATCGGGCCGATCGGCGAACCAGGTGATGCGGCGAAAGCCTTCCGCTTCGCACTGCGTGAAGAAATTGCCGCCCGATACATACAGGCCCATCAGCGTGGAATTGGCGGACGGTTTGCAGCGGCTGACGATCTCGACCGTGGCCTCGGCGGGCAAGCCGTAGATCGCCAGGCTGTGATCCGACAGGTGATAGCCGTCGGCGGCCAGCGCCGCCCCGTTGACGCCTACCGAGACGAGTTCCAGGTCTTCCCCATCCAGGATCAGGGCCGCGTCGGCGCTGGCGCCGGGTTTGCGTTGCACGCGCATGGTGCAGCGCACCTCGGTGGCGTCGGGCGCCAGATCGAAGGCCAGCGCGACTTCTGGAATGTCGTAGGGGTAGGGCTGGTAATCCTTGCGATAAACGGTAATGGGCGTGTCGGTGCGCATGGAGTGGCAGTCCTGATTGAACGAGGGTTCTATTGTAGTGGGTGGCCGCGACGGCCCGCCTGAAGCTTGCGGGCTACGGCAAACTTTTTGCCGTGCGCCCTGTCAAAGCTCAGTATGATGGCGCCGTCGCGCGCCAGAGGAGTCGCAAAATGTCCACGTTGTCCATGTTCAGTGTAGGCCGTTGGGCCGGTTTATTGGCCGTTGCGGGAGTCCTGGCATTGACCGGATGCGCGGCGCCATCGGTGTCGGCCCGGGTCACGTCATTCCAGCAATGGCCGTCCGGCGTCGAGGGCCAAACTTATCAGTTTGTCGTGGCCGATCCCAATCAGGTCAATAATCTGGAATACCAGTCTTATCAGGATATGGTTCGCGCCGGCATTGGCGCGACGGGCTTGGTCGAGGCCCAGCCAGGATCCAAGGGCCGCTTCGATGTCTCGTTCACCTACGGCACGACCCAGACCCAGGTCATGGTGCGGCGCCCCTATGACCCGTATTTTTATGGTGGTTACGGCTATGGCGGCTATTACGGCCCGCGCCCCTGGGGGGGCGGCTACGGCTACTGGGGCCCGGATTGGGTCGATGTGCCCATGGCCGTGCAGCGCAATACGCTCAACCTGAAGATCCGCGATACCCAGCGCAACGGCGCGGAGGTATATCGTTCCAGCGCCTTCATACTCAGCCAAGGCGATGATTTCATGCGCACGATGCCCTATCTGGTTCGTGCAATATTTGACAATTTTCCTGGAAATAATGGGGCTGAACGCGAAATCGAATTCCCGCTTCGCTGAGTACGCCGGCCTTTCCGGCCGGAACCTTAAATAAAATCGGCGCACCAAACTGGTGCGCCGATTTATTTCTTACTGCCGGATAGGTTTTATTCTTTGATAAGGAAACTGTCGCGTGTCGCGCCCGCAGCTTCTTCCGCGGCGAGCCAGCGCGGGGCTTTGCCGCGGCCGCTCCAGGTTTCACCGGTTTGGGGGTGGCGATACTTCGGCGCTACGGCGCGCTTGGCGGCGGTGGCGGGGCGCCCGGCCGCGCCAGTCTTGCGTCGGCCAGCGGTAGCGGCACGCACCGGCTTGCCAGCGCCATAGGCGGCGATGATCTCTTCCGGCGTGATGTCATATTCACGCATGGAAGTGATGATCGAGGTGATCACGGGCTTGCGGCGCTTCGTTTGAAGGACTTCGGCCTTCTTCTGGAGCTTGTTGATTTCCTTTTCGATCTTTGCTTGGAGTGCTGCGTATGTTTCTCGGGCCATGGTTTATTCCTGATTATGGAACTGCTTTAATCGCCGGCGAAGTTATGTTTATTTGTTGTGCTTCGCATAATACATAAGTTACGGCTTGACTTCTCTATTTTCGAACTAATTACTTTGTATCAAAAGGGCCGGAGAACCTTGAGCCGGGCGGATGTCCGCCACGAACAAGTATTGGGAAGAATATTCCCAAATTTGGGACAACTTGAAACAAACGCCACTTTGGTTCACAAGGCGGACGAATGGGCGAAGATAGGCCCTTTCCGGCGTATTTTTGTTTCATATGACGCACGAATGGGGCGGACTCGGTCTGCGACATCGATGGATTTAATGGCACGCTTCCATTTTGGGGGCGGCATTTGCAGCAGATCTTTCAATGCGCTGATCTGATGACCAAAACATCCCTAATCGATGGTTTCGGCCCCTCGCTATGCATTTTGGCTTTCCCGAACATTGAGAATGACATAGGGGCGAAATGAACCGAGCGCGCGCTCGGGTGGCATTTTTTCTCGGTTGTATGACGAGTCCACTACATTTGCCTTCCTTGTACGCCAAGGCGATCGCTCGTGCGAACCTTTGGGGTGGCAGGCGTTTGCGAAACTGTTATGTGACTGAACAATATTTGGTCGCAATTACTTAACTTGATACTCAATATTGCGTCCCCATCTATTCAGACGTGGATAATGTCTCGCCATTTTCCGCGGCCTCGCCAGCCCACGCTTCCCCGCCTTCTTTTGGCGCGGGGCGGGACGCCGGCCCCTGGTCGGCGTTACGATACGGTCTTGAGCGTCAACGCAAGCGCGCGCGACCGTGCCGCGCCGGCGCCCCCTGAATAGAGCCTATGAAAATCACTGATCCCGCTATCGCATCCCTTGCCACCGCCAAATCGCTACTGCTGGACCCCTGGGGCCTGACTGAAGCGGACATGGCGCGTGCACTGGGTGAAATCTTCACCCACAAGGTCGATTACGCCGACCTGTACTTCCAGTACACGCGCAGCGAGGGGTGGAGCCTGGAAGAGGGCATCGTCAAGACCGGCAGTTTCTCGATCAGCCAGGGCGTGGGCGTACGTGCCGTCAGCGGCGAGAAGACTGCTTTCGCTTATTCCGACTCCTTGTCGGCGGATGCGCTGCTGTCGTCGGCGCATGCCGTCCGGGGCATCGCGCGCCGTGGCGCGGGCAAGGTCAAGGTGGCGGCACACGTCGAGGCCGAAATGGGCCGCAGCCTGTACGCCGACATCGACCCCGTGGCGACGCTGAGCGCGCCGGAAAAGGTCGCGTTGCTTGAACGCATCGAACGCATGGCGCGGGCGCGCGACCCGCACGTCATCCAGGTGATGGCGGGGTTGGGCGCCGAGTACGACGTGGTGCTGGTCGCAGGTAGCGACGGCCGCCTGGCCGCCGACGTGCGTCCGCTGGTGCGTCTGTCGCTGACCGTGATCGCCGAGCGCAACGGCCGCCGCGAAATGGGCCATGCCGGGGGCGGTGGACGCCTGGGCCTGGCGTATTTCACCGACGAAATGCTGCAAAGCTACGTCGAGCGCGCCGTGCACGAAGCCATGGTGAACCTGGAAGCGCGGCCCGCGCCGGCGGGCGAAATGACCGTGGTGCTGGGGTCGGGCTGGCCCGGCATTCTGCTGCATGAAGCCGTGGGCCACGGATTGGAAGGCGACTTCAACCGCAAGGGTTCCAGCGTGTTTTCCGGCCGCATCGGCGAGCGCGTCGCGTCCAAGGGCGTGACGGTGGTGGACGACGGCACGCTGCCGGACCGCCGCGGCTCGCTCAACATCGACGACGAAGGCAACGCCACCCAGCGCAATGTGCTGATCGAAGACGGCATCTTGCGCGGCTACATGCAAGACACGCTGAACGCGCGCCTGATGAAGACGGCCGCTACCGGCAACGGCCGTCGCGAATCCTTCGCGCACCTGCCGATGCCGCGCATGACCAACACGTACATGCTGGCGGGCGACAAGCCTGCCGAAGAAATCGTGTCGTCCGTGAAGCGCGGGCTGTACGCGGTGAACTTTGGCGGCGGCCAGGTCGATATCACCAGCGGCAAGTTCGTGTTCTCGGCCTCCGAGGCCTACATGATCGAGGACGGCAAGGTGACCTACCCGGTCAAGGGCGCCACCCTGATCGGCAATGGTCCCGACGCCATGACCCGCGTCACGATGATCGGCAATGACCTGCAGCTGGATTCGGGCGTCGGCACGTGCGGCAAGGACGGCCAGAGCGTGCCGGTGGGCGTGGGCATGCCGACCGTGCGCATGGAAGGCCTGACCGTCGGCGGCACGGCCTAGGCCTGAAGTTCGGGCCGCCGCGTCCGCTAAAAACGATGTGACGGCCCGAAAAAACTGTGCTAGAGTCAATCCCCATGAAATTCTCGTCCCCCGCCTTTTATTTTTATTTTTATGGTTTTCTGAAGCCGCTGGCGGAGGAAGGGACGCGCTCAATCTGAAGTTTGGAAAGAATCCCCCCCAAAAAAGCCGCCAGCGAACTGGCGGCTTTTTTTGTGCCGCCAGGATCGGGAAGACCGATCGGGATGGACCCCGTTGGCGGGCAACCCAGGAGCAGTACCGTGTCACACAATACCGACGACCTTCGTATCCGAGAAATCAAGGAACTGAACCCGCCCGCGCACGTGATGCGCGAGTTCGCGTGCACGAAGGAGGCGTCCGATACCGTATTCGCCGCCCGCCAGGGCATGCACCGCATCCTTCACGGCATGGACGACCGCATGATCGTCGTGATCGGGCCGTGTTCGATCCATGACACGCGTGCCGCCATCGAATATGCGAAGCGCCTGAAGCCGGTGCGTGACCGCCTGAGCGCCGACCTGGAAATCGTGATGCGCGTGTACTTCGAAAAGCCGCGCACCACGGTGGGCTGGAAGGGCCTGATCAACGATCCGGACCTGGACGGCAGCTTCGACATCAACAAGGGCGTGCGGGTGGCGCGCCAACTGCTGCTGGACATCAACAGCCTGGGCTTGCCGGCGGGTTGCGAGTTTCTGGACATGATTACGCCGCAATACATCGCGGATCTGGTCTCCTGGGGGGCGATCGGGGCACGGACGACGGAAAGCCAGGTGCATCGCGAGCTGGCTTCGGGTCTGTCGTGTCCGGTGGGGTTCAAGAACGGCACGGACGGCAACGTGAAGATCGCGGTCGATGCCATCAAGGCCGCGTCGCAGCCGCACCACTTCCTGTCCGTGACCAAGGGCGGGCATTCGGCGATTGTGTCGACGGCCGGCAACGAAGACTGCCACGTCATCCTGCGCGGCGGCAAAACGCCGAACTACGACGCGGCCAGCGTTGACGCTGCCTGCCACGACGTGTCCAAGGCCGGCCTGGCCCAGCGCATCATGGTGGACGCCAGCCACGCCAACAGCAGCAAGGACCCCGAAAATCAACCCCGCGTGATCGATGACGTGGCGCGCCAGATGGAAGCTGGCGACGCACGCCTGATCGGCGTCATGGTGGAAAGCCACTTGCTGGGCGGACGCCAGGACATGGTGCCGGGCAAGCCGCTGGTCTACGGCCAGAGCATCACCGACGGCTGCATCGACTGGGACGCGTCGGTGGCCGTGCTGGACCGCCTGGCGCATGCCGTGCGTGAGCGCCGGCGGGTTGCGCTGACCTCTGGCAAATAAACCCCGCGCGCGCGCCGCCGGCCGCCTGCCTGGGGCGGTGTGCGGCGCAGCACGCGCGGCGGCGTAGAATATTCGGTTACCGAACCCCGAGAACACGCTGATCATGAATGCTCCCCTGCACGCTGAAACGTTGCGCCGCCCGGTGCCGGCCGCCTGTCTGGATGCCCTGCGCGCGCGCTTTGGCGACCGCCTGTCCGAGTCCTCCGCCGTGCGCGAACACCACGGGCGCGACGAGTCGCCGTATCCGCCCATGCTGCCCGACGCCGTCGTCTTCGCGCACACCACCGAAGAAGTGGCCGAGATCGCCAAGCTGTGCAACACGCATCATGTTCCGCTGATACCTTATGGCGCGGGCTCTTCGCTGGAAGGCCACGTGCTGGCGATCCAGGGCGGCATCAGCCTGGACCTGTCGCAAATGAACAAGGTGCTGGCGATCAACGCCGAAGACCTGACGGCCACGGTGCAGGCGGGCGTGTTGCGCAAGCAGCTGAACGAAGAGATCCGCAGCACGGGCCTGTTCTTCCCGATTGATCCGGGTGCCGACGCCAGCCTGGGCGGCATGGCCGCCACGCGCGCCTCGGGCACCAATGCCGTGCGCTACGGCACCATGCGCGAAAACGTCATGTCGCTGACGGTGGTGACCGCCGATGGCCGCATCATCCGCACCGCGGGCCGCGCGCGTAAATCGTCGGCGGGCTACGACCTGACGCGTATCTTCATCGGCAGCGAAGGCACGCTCGGCATCATCACGGAAGTGACGGTGCGCCTCTATCCGCAACCCGAGGCGGTGTCCGCGGCGGTCTGCAATTTCCCCACGCTGGACGATGCGGTCCAGAGCGTGATCGAGATCATCCAGATGGGCGTGCCCATCGCGCGCGTCGAGTTCATGGATGCCGCCAGCGTGCGTTCGGTCAACCAGTACAGCAAGCTGACCTTGCGTGAAACGCCGCTGTTGGTGTTTGAGTTCCACGGCAGCCCTGCCGGCGTGCAAGAGCAGGCCGAAACCGTGCAGGCCATCACGGCCGAGCATGGCGGCATGGATTTCGAATGGGCCGAGCGCCCCGAAGACCGTAGCCGCCTCTGGACCGCGCGCCACAACGCTTACTTTGCCGGCCTGCAATTGCGGCCCGGCTGCCGCGCCAGCACCACCGACGTTTGCGTGCCGATCTCGCGGTTGGCGGATTGCGTGCGCGATACCGTCGAGGAACTGGACCGCGCAAGCTTCCCGTACACCATCGTCGGCCACGTCGGCGACGGCAATTTCCACGTGCTGATGCTGCTGGATGCCGATAGTCCGAAGGAATGGGAAGAGTCCGAAACGATCAACCACAATCTGGTGCGCCGCGCGATCGCCGCGGATGGCACCTGCACGGGCGAACACGGCGTGGGCCTGCACAAGATGCAGTTCATGGCCGAAGAACACGGCGAGGACGCGCTGGACCTGATGCGCAGCCTGAAGCATGCGTTTGATCCGAACAACATCCTGAATCCGGGCAAGATCGTGTCTTGGTAAGCCCCGCGCGGCGACTGCCGCGCTTGCATTTCCCCAAAGCCGACGGCATCGACCGTCGGCTTTTTTTTGGCTTGCGCGGTCGGAGCGCGTATCGATTTCCAGTGACACTCGTCCGTAAATCCTTTACGCTTATTTTTCGTAGACAAATGTCCACATTGTGGATATTTACAGAATAGCCTCTGCGAAAAGCCAAAAAAACAGACGATGCCTCGACAGAAGGCACGTCGTGAACCAAGGAGACAAGGATGTTGATGAGACAAGGTCTGATGGTGGCCGGCCTGCTTGTGGCTGGCCTGACGGCGACGCTGCCTGCGCACGCGCAGGCGGACAGCTATCCGAACCAGCCGGTCACGCTGGTGGTGCCGTTCCAGCCGGGGGGCGGCACGGACGCCGTCGCGCGCACGTTCGCGAAGGTGTCGGCACAGTACTTCCCCAAAGGGATGGTGGTGCTGAACAAGGCCGGCGCCGGTGGCGCGGTGGGCTGGAAATACGTGCTGAACAGCAAGAACGACGGCCACACGTTGACCGTCGTGACGGCGGAGTTCGTGATTCTGCCGCTGCTGGGCCTGTTCGACCACACCTATAAGGACTACACGCCGCTGGTGCAACTGAACGCCGACCCCGCCGCGATCGTGGTGCCGGCCAATTCGCCCTACAAGACCCTTGAGGAGTTCATGGCGGCCGCCAGGAAATCGCCGGCCACGCTGAACGTGGGCACCTCGGGTACCGGCTCCATCTACGACGTGGCGCTGAGCGCCTTCGAGGTCAAGTCGGATACGCGCTTCACGCACATTCCGTTTCCGGGTTCCGGGCCGGCCCTGCTGAACCTGCTGGGCGGCCAGCTGGATGCGGTGGCGACAAGTCCCGCCGAGGCATCCGAGTACGTGCGCGCCGGCAAGTTGCGCCTGCTGGTGCTGATGAGCGACAAGCGCGTGCCGGAATTCCCCGATGTGCCGACGGCCAAGGAGAAGGGGTTGGATGTGGCGTATGGCACCTGGCGTGGCATCGCCGGCCCGAAAGGCATGCCGCCTGCCACCGTGGCCAAATTGAAGGAAGTGTTCGAGAAAGTGGCGCAGGACCCGCAACTGATCTCTGCGATCAAGGCCCAGAACCTGGGTTACGTCTACGCCGATGGCGATGCCTTCGAAAAGAAAATGGCCGCCGAGACCGCCGATTACGCGCAAGTCCTGAAAACCCTGAGCATCAAGTGAGCCATGAGCCAGACAAACGCAGTGCCTACCCCCTACCGTTACCCCAACCCCAAGGAAGCGCTGCCCGACATCGTCGTGCCGCAAGCGGTTCCGGATGACGAACGCGTCTGGGTGCCGCAAGCCGAGCAAGTCTGGTTCCGGCCGCTTTGCCTGAACGTGTCGCAAGGGTATTGGATGAACCTGCTGCGCGTGCGCAGGTCCGGCGTGCTGAGCTGTCACCGCCATCCGCAGGCGGTGCACGGCTATGTCATCAAAGGGTCCTGGCGTTATCTGGAACACGACTGGGTCGCGCGCGAAGGCAGCTACGTGTTCGAACCGCCGGGTGAAACGCATACCCTGTATGTGCCGGAAGACGTGGAGGAAATGATCACGATGTTCCAGGTCAACGGCGTCATGTACTACTGTGACAGCGAAGGCCGGCACACGGGCTATGAAGACGTGTTCACCAAGCTGGACATGTGCCGCAAGCACTACGAAAGCGTGGGACTGGGTTCGGACTATGTCGACCAGTTCATCCGCTGAGGACGCCGCCATGAGCTTTCAGGCAGGACTGTTCGACAACAAGACCGCCGTCGTCACGGGCGGCACCCAAGGCCTGGGCCGAGGCGTCGCCGAGGCGCTGGCGCGTCTGGGCGCGCGCGTGATCGCGGTGGGCTTGCCTTCCCTGGAGGCGCCGCCCGCCGGCGTGGAGGTGGCCACGCTGGACGTCACGCAAGACGACGAGGTCGCGCGCTTCGCCGCCACGCTTGGGCACGTGGACATCCTGGTCAACTGCGCGGGCGTGATTTTCCGGCAAGAGGAGTTCAAGCTGCCGGTGTTCGAGCGTGTGCTGGACATCAACCTGACGGGCACCATGCGGGTTTGCGAAGCACTGCGGCCGCAACTGGCGCGCGCCAAGGGATGCATCGTGAACACCGCGTCGATGCTGAGCTTCTTCGGGGGCGGCCTGGTGCCGGCCTATAGCGCCAGCAAGGGCGGGGTGGCGCAGTTGACCAAGTCGCTTGCTATCGCCTATGCCGAGGCGGATATCCGGGTCAACGCGGTGGCGCCGGGGTGGATCGCCACGCCGTTGACGGAAGCCTTGCAGAAGGACCCGGTACGCGCCTCGCGCATTCTGGAACGCACGCCGCTCAAGCGCTGGGGAAAGCCGCATGACGTGGCGCAGGCGGTCATGTTCCTGTGCTCGCCAGCGTCGGCTTTCATGACGGGCGTAGTGATGCCGGTGGATGGCGGCTACATGGTAACCTGACCCGCGCGCCGGCCTGCCGGCGCGCTTTCTTCGTCACGGAAACCGTTCATGAAAGCCCCCCGCGTGAAGCTTCCCCGCGCCGCCCGGCCTGACGCCGCGCCGACCTCGTCGGCTGCGGTATCGGCGGCGCCTCCCGTCGCCGGCACCGCCTCGTTCTCCAAGTTCATGCGCGTGCTCGACGCGATCGCGTCGGGTGACGATACCGCCTGGACGGTGAACGCGTTGAGCATCAGGCTGGGTTATCCGCGCCCGACGATCTACCGCATCGTCGAGGCACTGATCGCCGAACAGTTGCTGGTGCCCAAGCGCAATGGGCAGTCGTTCGGGCTGGGGCCGCGGCTGGTCAGCCTGGCCAGCCGCGCGCTGGAAAGCTCCGACATCCGGCAGCTATGCAAAGACCACTTGTTCGACCTCAGGGCATTGACGCAAGAGACCGTGCATCTGGCCGTGCCCGACCGGTCCGAAATGACTTATATCGACAAGCTTGAAAGTCCCAAGGCCGTGCGCATGAATTCGCGGCTGGGCAGCCGCGTGACCCTGTACTCCAGTTCGGTCGGCAAGGCGTATCTGGCGCAGCTGCCTGTGCCCAAGCGCGACGCGCTGATCCAGGGGCTGGATTTCAAGGTGTTCACCGACGCGACGTTGCGCACGCCGCAAGCCTTGCGCGCAGAGCTGGAGCAGGTACGCCGGCAGGGCTACGCGGAGGACCGCGAGGAAAACGAGAAGGACATTTTCTGCTTTGGTTGCGCCATCACCGACAAGCAGGAAGCGCCGGTCGCCTGCGTCAGTTTGAGCATCCCCGCGTTCCGCATGAGCGCCGACCGGACGGCCAGTTATATCCGCCCGTTGGTCGAGACGTGCGCCGCCATTTCCAGAAAGCTGGTGTTGCTGGATTTCTCGGGCTGAACCTGCGGCTTTTCAACGACAATCGCCGTCTGGAATTACGGCTGGTTACGTGTGCGTAGCAGGGATCGTCGACAGGATGCGGGTAAATCCCGGCCTGTTTTAAGGGACTGGTCGCGCTATTGTTGCGCTCATGAATTCACTGGTCGAAACCGGCCTGGCACAAGTGCAGGCGCCTTATTCGTTGCAGCAGCTCATCGAGGCGTTGTCGGCCGCGTTGCCCGCGCACTGCGTATTATTCCGCGAAGAAGACACGCGTCCCTACGAGTGCGACGGCTTGTCGCTGTATCGCGCGCTGCCTGCCGTGGTAGCACTGCCCGAAACCGAAGAGCAGGTGCAGGCGGTCATGCGCATCTGCAAGCGCTTGAACGCCCCCATCGTTGCGCGCGGCGCCGGCACCGGCCTGTCCGGCGGCGCCATGCCGCACAGCCAGGGCGTGCTGCTGGGCCTGTCCAAGTTCAACCGCATCAAGCATATCGATCTGGCCAGCGCCACGGCAATCGTGCAGCCTGGCGTGCGCAACCTGGCCATCTCGGAGGCCGCTTCGCCTTACGGGCTGTACTACGCGCCCGACCCCTCTAGCCAGATCGCCTGTTCGATTGGCGGCAACGTCGCCGAGAATTCCGGCGGCGTGCATTGCCTGAAGTACGGGCTGACCGTGCACAACGTGCTGCGGGTGCGCGTGGTCACGATCGACGGCGACGTTGTCGAGCTGGGCTCCGAAGCGCCGGACGCGCCGGGCCTGGACCTGCTGTCCGTTTTCGTCGGGTCGGAAGGCATGCTGGGCGTGGTCACCGAAGTGACGGTCAAGTTGATTCCCAAGCCGGCTTGCGCGCAGGTCGTGATGGCCAGCTTTTCCAGCGTCGAGGCAGCCGGCAACGCGGTCACGCAAGTGATCGCCGCGGGCATGATCCCGGCAGGATTGGAAATGATGGACCGCCGCGCCACGCACATGGTCGAACCCTTCGTGCGTGCCGGTTACGACATGGACGCGCAAGCGATCCTGCTGTGCGAGTCCGACGGCACGCCCGAGGAAGTGGCGCACGAGATCGCCCGGATGGAAGCAGTGTTCCGCGCCGCCGGCGCCACGCGCTGCCAGGTGTCCACGTCCGAGGCCGAGCGCCTGAAATTCTGGGCCGGCCGCAAGAACGCATTCCCGGCCGCGGGTCGCGTGTCACCGGATTATTACTGCATGGACGGCACGATTCCGCGCCGCCATCTGGCGCGCGTGTTGGGCGCCATTGAACAGATGGAAGATGAATTCGGCTTGCGCTGCGCCAACGTGTTCCACGCGGGCGATGGCAATCTGCATCCGCTGATCCTGTTTGATTCGAACAAGCCGGACGAGGTGGAACGGGCAGAGAAGTTCGGCGCCGCCATTCTCGAGCTGTGCGTGCAGGTAGGAGGGACCGTGACCGGAGAACACGGTGTGGGTATGGAGAAAATAAATCAAATGTGCGTGCAATTCTCTCGCGAAGAACTCGACGCGTTCCTGGCGGTCAAGCGGGCGTTCGACCCCCCGTGCCTGCTGAATCCTGAAAAAGTCATTCCCACGCTGGCCCGCTGCGCCGAATACGGCAAGATGCACGTCCATGCGGGTGAGCTGCGCTTCCCCGATCTCGCTCGTTTCTAGGACGCATTCCTTATGGATTTTGTCCTGTCGGAATTGTGCGACCAGGTCATGACGGCCCGTGCCGGCCACAAGCCGCTGTTCGTGATGGGCGGAGGCAGCAAGGCGTTCTACGGCAATTACCGGCCGGTAACGCCGCAAGACGGCCACTGCTTGCTGGACATGACGTCGTATCGCGGCATCGTCAGCTACCACCCGTCCGAATTGGTGGTGACCGTTCGCGCGGGCACGCCGCTGGCCGAGCTGGAGGCGGCGCTGGCCGAAAACGGTCAGATGCTGGCATTCGAACCGCCGCATTTCGGCGCCTCGGCGACGGTAGGCGGCTGCGTGGCCGCAGGCCTGTCCGGTCCGCGCCGCATGAGCGCGGGCGCTTTGCGCGACTTCGTGCTGGGAACGCGCCTGCTGGATTCGGAGGGGCGCATGCTGGCGTTCGGCGGAGAAGTCATGAAGAACGTGGCCGGGTACGACGTGTCGCGCCTGCTGGCCGGTTCGCACGGCATTTTCGGCGCGCTGCTGGAGGTCTCGATGAAGGTTGTGCCGCGGCCGATGGAAGAGCTGACGCTGGTCTGCCCCGCCACCCAGGCCCAGGCGCTGACCAGCTTCGCGCTATGGCGCGGCAAGCCGCTGCCGATCTCGGCCACCAGTTGGACGGGCGCGGACGAGCACGGCGAGGGCGCGATGCACGTGCGCTTGTCGGGGGCGCCGCCTGCCATTGCCAGCGCACGCCACGTGATTGGCGGCGACGCCCTGGACCCCGGCGCCGCGGTGGCCTGGTGGCGCGCATTGCGCGAACAGACGCACGCCTTCTTCACGCCTGGTCAGCCGCTATGGCGACTGGCCTTGCCGCCCACGGCCGCCGTGTTGGGCATGGGGCCGACACTGATCGAATGGGGCGGCGGGCAACGCTGGTTGTCCGGCGCGCGCGACGCCACCGAACTGCGCGAGGCCGCAGCGCGGCTGGGCGGGCATGCCACCCTGTTTCGCGCAGGCCATGGCAAGCCGCCGGCGGACGGCGTGTTCCATCCACTGGCGCCCGGCATCGCGTCGATTACACGCCGCCTCAAGCAAGAGCTTGATCCGGCCGGCCTGTTCAACCCCGGCCGCCTGGTCCTGGAGCTATAGCGCATCATGCAAACCAACCTGGCATCCTGGGCGCGCGATACCGAACTGGGCAAAGAAGCCGACGCTATCCTGCGGCGTTGCGTGCACTGCGGCTTTTGCACGGCCACCTGTCCGACCTATCAGGTATTGGGCGACGAGCTGGACAGCCCGCGTGGGCGCATCTACCTGATCAAGCAAGTGCTGGAGGGCGCCGCGCCCACGCAGTCCACGCAGCAGCACCTGGACCGCTGCCTGACCTGCCGCAATTGCGAAACCACGTGCCCGTCCGGCGTTGAATATGGCCATCTGATCGATATTGGCCGCAAGATCGTGGACGAGCGCGTGCCGCGTTCCTGGACCGAAAAGGCCAAGCGCAATTTCCTGCGCCGCGCCATGCTGTCACCGATGTTCGCACCGGCGATGCGGGTAGGGCAGGCCGTGCGGGGTTTCCTGCCGGAAGCCCTGAAGCGCAAGGTGCCCGAACGCCGCGATGCGGGCTTGCTACCCGCAGTGGCGGGTCATGCTCGGCAAGTGCTGATGCTGGCGGGTTGCGTGCAACCCGCCATGATGCCCACCATCGACGCGGCCACCATCCGCGTGCTGGACGCCGTCGGCATTGGCGCGCGCATCGCGCCTGGCGCCGGTTGCTGCGGCGCGGTCAGCTTCCATCTGGACGCGCAGGACGCGGCGTTGGCGCAGATGCGCGCCAACGTCGACGCCTGGTGGCCATTGGTCCAGGACGGCGGCGTCGAGGCCATCGTCATGAACGCGTCCGGGTGCGGCGCGATGGTGA
This sequence comes from Achromobacter sp. MYb9, assembly GCF_002975275.1. GTDB lineage: Bacteria > Pseudomonadota > Gammaproteobacteria > Burkholderiales > Burkholderiaceae_B > Achromobacter. Next base: position 23,044 of record NZ_PCOQ01000014.1, read on the forward strand.
AGGAATACGCGCATCACCTGAAGCATGATCCGGCATACGCCCAGAAGGCCGCGGATATCGTCGCGCTGGTCAAGGACGTGGCCGAGATCGTGGCGCCGCATGCCGACCAACTGCGCGCTCGCTTGCCCGTCGGCACGCGCGCCGCGTTCCATCCGCCCTGCACCTTGCAGCACTGGCAAGGGCTGCGGCCGTTGTCGGAGCAGCTGTTGGTGGATCTGGGGTTCGAATTGCTGCCGTTCGCCGACAAGCACTTGTGCTGCGGGTCGGCGGGCGCTTATTCGGTGCTGAATCCGGAGATCGCGCTGGAACTGCGCGATCGCAAGCTGGGCGCCATCGCGGCGGGCGGGCCGGATGTGATCCTGTCCGCCAACATCGGCTGCATCGGCCACCTGCAAAGCGGCACCGACACGCCGGTTCGGCATTGGGTGGAAGTCGTGGACGAACAATTGCGCAAGACGGCTGCCGCATAGCGGCAGGGGCGCCCACGAACGCCCGGTACGGGGCATTCGTGGGCGGGTGGCTACTCCACCGCCTTGACCATGTCTTCCAGCACTTTCTTCGCGTCGCCGAACACCATCATCGTGCGATCCATGTAGAAAAGCTCGTTGTCCAGGCCCGCATAGCCCGAGGCCATCGAGCGCTTGTTCACGATCACGGTGCGCGCCTTATAAGCTTCCAGGATGGGCATGCCGGCGATGGGCGACTTGGGATCGTTCTTGGCGGCCGGGTTGACCACGTCGTTCGCACCCAACACCAGCACCACGTCGGTCTGGGCGAACTCGCTGTTGATGTCTTCCATTTCGAAGACCTGGTCGTAGGGCACTTCTGCCTCGGCCAGCAGCACGTTCATGTGACCGGGCATGCGTCCGGCAACCGGATGGATGGCGTATTTGACCGTCACGCCGCGCTCGGTGAGTTTGGTCGCCAGTTCTTTCAGCGCGTGCTGCGCGCGTGCCACCGCCAAGCCGTAGCCCGGCACGATGGTCACGCTTTCGGCGTTGGTCATCAAGAAGGCGGCATCGTCCGCGCTGCCTGATTTGACGCTGCGCTGCTGGCCCGCGCCGGCATCCGCGCCGCCGCCCGCCTGGCCGCCAAAGCCGCCCAGGATCACGTTGAAGAACGACCGGTTCATCGCCTTGCACATGATGTAGGACAGGATGGCGCCCGAAGAGCCCACCAGCGAGCCGGCGATGATCAACATCGGATTGTTCAGCGAGAAGCCGATGCCGGCCGCCGCCCAGCCCGAGTAGCTGTTCAGCATGGACACCACCACCGGCATGTCCGCGCCGCCGATCGGGATGATGATCAGCACGCCCAGCACGAAGGCGACCAGCGTCATGATGACGAAGGGCGTCCAGTCCTGGGTCAGCATGAACCACACGCCGCAGCCCAGCATCACGAGCGCCAGCGCCAGATTCAGCATGTGCTGGCCGGGGAACACGACCGGGGCGCCCTGGAACAGCCGGAACTTGTACTTGCCCGACAACTTGCCGAAGGCTATGACCGAACCCGAGAACGTGATGGCGCCTACGAAGGTGCCGATGAACAGCTCGAAGCGGTTGCCGGTGGGGATCATCGCCCCGGCCGCGACGATGCCGAAGGCGTGTGGCTCGGCCACCACCGCGACGGCGATGGCCACCGCCGCCAGGCCGATCATGCTGTGCATGAAGGCCACCAGTTCCGGCATCTTCGTCATTTCGACGCGGCGGGCCATCAGCGTGCCGACGGATCCGCCGATCAGCAGGCCCAGCAGCACCCAGCCCAGGCCGATCGTGGCCGTGCCTGTACGCGCCAGGCCGACGATGAGCGCCGCCGTGGTCAGCACGGCGATCGCCATGCCGGCCATGCCGAAGGCGTTGCCAAGCCGCGACGTGGTGGGATGCGACAGGCCCTTGAGCGCCTGGATGAAGCAGACCGAAGCAACCAGGTAGAGCAGGGTGACGAGGTTGAGCGAGATCATTTCGCTTCCTCCTTGCCCGGCTTGCGATCCTTTTTCTTGAACATCTCGAGCATGCGCCGCGTGACCAGGAAGCCGCCGAACACGTTCACCGCGGCAAGCGCCACCGCGAACACGCCCATGCCGCGGGCCAGTCCGCCTTCGGTCAGGGCCGCCGCCAGCATGGCGCCCACGATGATGATGGCCGAGATGGCGTTGGTGACCGCCATCAGCGGCGTGTGTAGGGCGGGGGTGACGTTCCACACGACGTGGTAGCCGACATAGATGGCCAGCACGAAGATGATGAGGTTCATCAGGGTGGGGTTGATCGCTTCCATGTTCAGGTCCTCCGCGTCACATTGCCGCCTTCGCACATCAGGCAGGCCGCCACGATTTCATCGTCGCGCTGGATTGCCAGCGCGCCGTCCGCATTGATGATGAGCTTCAGGAAGTCCTGGATGTTCCGCGCGTACAGCGCGGACGCATCCGTGGCTACCAGGCCGGGCAGGTTGGTCAACCCGATAATCGTCACGCCATGCTTTTCCACGACCCGTCCTTTTTCGGACAAGGGGCAATTGCCGCCGCGTTCGACCGCCAGGTCGACCAGCACCGAGCCGGGCTTCATGGCCGCGACGGTTTCGGCGGACACCAGCGTGGGGGCGGGGCGGCCGGGAATCAGGGCGGTGGTGATGACGAGGTCTGCCTGCTTGCATCGCTCGGACACCAGCGCCGCCTGCCGCGCCATCCAGTCGGGCGGCATGGCGCGCGCATAGCCGCCCGTGCCTTGGGCGATCTCGCGTTCCTCGTCGGTTTCGAACGGCACGTCGATGAACTTGGCGCCCAGCGATTCCACCTGTTCGCGCGCGGCGGGGCGCACGTCGGAGGCCTCGACCACCGCGCCCAGACGCTTGGCCGTGGCGATGGCTTGCAGGCCGGCCACGCCGGTGCCCAGCACCACGGCGCGCGCGGCTTTCAGGGTCCCGGCGGCGGTCATCATCATCGGGATCAGGCGGCCATAGTGATGCGCGGCCAGCAGCACGGCCTTGTAGCCCGCCAGGTTGGCCTGCGAAGACAGCACGTCAAGGCTTTGGGCGCGGGTGATGCGGGGCGCGGCCTCAAGGGCGAATCCGACCAGCCCCGCGGCGGCCATTTGCGCCAGGCCGTCGGCGTCGAACGGATCAAGCATGCCGATGACGACGGCGCCCGGTTTCATTTGCGACAATTCGGCGGGGGAAGGGGCGCGTACCTTCAGGACGAGTTCGGCGCCCAAGGCATCCTGGGCGGAGCCGAGCGTGGCGCCCGCTGCCTCATAGGCGTCATCAAGATAGCGAGCGGCGGTGCCTGCGCCACGCTCCACGACAACGGTGTGTTTGCCGCCTACGTACTTCTTGACGGTTTCTGGTGTTGCTGCGACACGGGTTTCCCCGTCTCGGGTTTCTTTTGGTATCCCGATGTGCATCGACGCCTCTCCTAGAAGGTTCGCCGTAGTTATACACGGGAATGACAAAAAAAAGCCCCATGGCGAACCATGGGGCTCGGGTCTTTCAACCCACTTGCTCCGGCCAGTCTTACCACGCCGCTGGCCGGTTACCTGCGTGCAAACGTCCGGCGTCAGGCCGTTTGCGCGCGAGTCCAGTTGATCAGCGCGGCGGTGAGGTCGCGCAGATCGGCCTTCAGGCGGCCATAGTTTTCCGTGGGACGCAGCGTGGTTTCGTCCATATACAGCTTGCGGTTGATTTCAATCTGCAGGCTGTGGCGACCCTCTTCGGGGCGGCCGAAGGCGCGCACCAGTTCGACGCCCTTGTAGGGATCATTCACCGTGACGTCGTAGCCACGTTTGCGCAGCCAGGCCGCGATGAATTCGCGGAAGGCCGGGTCGCTGGTGCTGCCGTCGCGATCGCCCAGCACGAAGTCGGGATGGACCAGGCCAGGGCGGTCGGTGGCGAAGGCGCCGGCGACGCTGGGCATCGAGTGGCAGTTGATGTGCCAGACCTTGCCGAACTTCTTGTGGGCGGCGTCCAGCACCTGGCCCAGCGCGGCGTGATAGGGCTTCCAGCAGGCATCGATGCGGTGGCGGACTTCTTCGATCGTCAGCTTGCGGTCGTACAACGGGGTGCCGTCATCCAGCATGCGCCAGATCAGGCCCTTGCCCAGCTTGACCTTCGGCGAAGCGTTGATGGCGTCGGGCCAGGCGGCATCCAGCAGCAGTTCGTCGATCTCGTCGGGCGCGCGGTTGGCGTCGATGTAGGCGCGCGGAAAACCGGCGGCAATCATCGGCACGCCCATTTCCATGGCGTCGCCCCACAGATCGTCAACCCAGGTGTCTTCCGCAGTGCGCAGTGCGCCAAAGTCCACCGCGGCCGCGAAATCGGGAGGGTAGGCGGTGCCGCTGTGCGGAGAATCCAGCACAAGCGGGGCCGAGGTTTCCGAATCCGGATATTGCTGCGGAAGGTCGAGCCGGTAAGACAGGGGTTGGGTAATTCGCATATTGGGGTCGTGCGTTCGTGAATCGGAGGCCCCCGCCGCGCAAGCTTGCGCGGCGGGGGCCGAAGATCGCTTAGTCGATCTTCACGTTGGCTTCTTTGGCGATGCGCTTGTTCTTGGCGATTTCCGCCGCGATCTGCTTGCCAAAGTCGGCCGAGCTGTTGGCGGCGGGCTGGGCGCCCAGCGCTTCCAGGCGCGCCTTGACGTCGGCTTCGGCGCTGACCTTCTGCACCGCTGCGTTCAGCTTGGCCAGGATGGGTTCCGGCAGCTTGGCCGGGGCGACCAGGCCGAACCAGGACGCGTCGTTCACGGCCGGCAGTCCGGCTTCGGCGAACGTGGGCACGTCGGGCAGGCTGGCGACGCGCTTGGGCGAGGCGACGGCCATGGCGATCAGGCGGCCGGACTGCACGTGCGGCAGCGTGGAGGGCAGGTTGTCATACATGACGTCGACCTGGCCGGCCAGCGCGTCGTTCAGCGCCGGGCCCACGCCACGGTAAGGCACGTGCATCAGGTCGGTGCCCGAGGCCATCTTGAACAGTTCGCCCATCATGTGCGAGACCGAACCGTTGCCGGCGGACGCATACGTCAGCTTGCCCGGCTGGCTCTTGGCCAGCTTGATGAAGTCGGCGATGTTCTTGGCCGGCACCTTCGGGTTGATCGTCATGATGTTGGGCACGGCAGCCAGGTTCGAGATGGGCGTGAAGTCCTTCTCGCCATCGAACGGCAGGTTCGGGTAGATGGCCGGGTTGATGCCGTGCGTGCTGACGGTGGCGATGCCCAGGACATAGCCGTCCGGCGCGCTGCTGGCGACGAAGGCGCTGCCGATCGAGCCACCGGCGCCGCCGCGGTTTTCCACCACGACGGTCTGGCCCAGTTCCTTGCCCAGCTTGTCCGCGAACAGGCGGCCGACGATGTCGGTGGTGCCGCCGGGCGGGAAGGGGACGATCAGGCGGATGGGCTTGCTCGGATACGCGTCTTCAGCGTGCGCGATACCCGAGGTCAGCGGCATGGCCAGGGTCGCGGCGGCGACACACAGGCCCAGTACTACGTTACGGCGTTGCATGAATTCCCCTAATAAATGGAAAGCGGATGCGCAAAGGCAGACGCAAACGCAACGATTCTTTCCTGGCGGGGCGGTTTGCGCAAACGAAAGTTTCTCCGTAAGCTATGACTTTTTTTCATGCCTCTCTCTGGCCTGCATCGTTGGGACGTTACTTTTATGTAACTTTTCCGCTGCTTTTCATCGGGCCCGAGGCAACGGGAAATTCCCCGATCAAGCCCCGCTGGGGCGGGAGCCCCACGCTTCGTGGGGACGACACATGCGACGTTTCTGTCCCTCATTAACGGATTTACAGGCATTCGAGGTCGCGGCGCGCCATAGCAGTTTCACGCGCGCGGCCCAGGAATTGTGCGTGACCCAGGGCGCCGTCAGTAAACAGGTGAAACATCTGGAAGAGTTCGTCGGCGTGGAACTATTCCTGCGGATCAGGCAAGGCCTGGTCCTGACCGAAGCCGGCCGCAGCTATTTGACCAAGGTCCAGGCGGGCCTGGGCCAGATCGAAGCCGCCACGGTCGAGCTGATTGCGCACCAGGGGCAGGGCGGCACGTTGAACCTGACCTGTATGCCGACCTTCGGCGCGCGCTGGCTGATTCCGCGCCTGACCGCCTTCATGCGGTTGCGCCCGGACATCCATGTGGAGTTCCTGCCGCACCGCCAGGGCTACGATTTTTCGACGCCTGAACTTGACGCCGCCGTGCGCTTCGGCGAGGGCATCTGGCCGGGTAGCGGCGCGGATTACATCGTGGGCCGCGAAATCGTGCCTGTCTGCAGCCCGCGGCTGATCCCGGGCGGCTGTCCGTCGCCGGAGGCCTTGCTGGCGTATCCGCTGCTGCACCACACGTCCGCGCTGGAAGGCTGGCGCGACTGGTTCGAGCAGGCAGGGTGCGACACGCGGCGCAGCCTGGAAGGGGCCCGTTTCGACCAATACGCGCTGTTGTCGCAGGCCGCCGCCGCCGGGTTCGGCGTGGCGCTGATCCCGCGTTGCCTGATCGAAGATGAGCTACGCGATGGGAAGCTCGCCGTCGCCATCCAGCTGCCCATCCGCGCGCGCATGGGTTATTACCTGTGTTATCCCGAGCAGAAGGCCAACCTGCCCACCCTGCAGGCGTTTCGAGCTTGGCTGATGGAAGTGTCCCGGGCGGCAGAGCCGCAGCCGCGGGAAGACGCGTTGTCCGAACTAAAATAGTCGCATCATGAGTCAAATATCCACCAAAAAAGGCCGCGTTGTGGTCGGCATGTCCGGCGGGGTCGATTCGTCGGTGACGGCCTGGCTGCTGAAGCAGCAGGGCTATGACGTCGTTGGCCTGTTCATGAAGAACTGGGAAGACGACGACGATTCCGAATACTGTTCTACGCGCCAGGATCTGCTGGACGCGGCCAGTGTGGCCGACCTGGTCGGCGTGGACTTCGAATTCGTCAATTTCGCCGCCGAATACAAGGACCGCGTGTTCGCGGACTTCCTGCGCGAGTATTCCGCGGGCCGCACGCCCAATCCCGACGTGCTGTGCAATGCCGAGATCAAATTCAAGGCCTTCCTGGACCACGCGATGGCGCTGGGCGCCGAGCATATCGCCACCGGCCACTACGCGCGGGTGCGAGAGGTGCCGGCCGATGGTGGCGGCACGCAGTTCCAGCTGCTCAAGGCGCTGGACGCGTCCAAGGACCAAAGCTACTTCCTGCACCGGCTGAACCAGGCGCAACTGTCGCGCACCCTGTTCCCACTGGGCGAGATCCACAAGACCGAGGTGCGGCGCATCGCGCACGAAATCGGCCTGCACAACGCCGCTAAAAAAGATTCCACCGGGATCTGCTTCATCGGCGAGCGTCCGTTTCGCGAATTCCTGAACCGCTACCTGCCCACCGAGCCCGGCCCGATCCTGACGCCGGAAGGACAGAACGTGGGGCGCCACGAAGGCTTGTCCTTCTACACGCTGGGCCAGCGCAAGGGCCTGGGCGTGGGCGGCGTGAAGGGGCGCCAGCGCGAGGACGGCACGGCCGAAGCCTGGTACGTGGCGCGCAAGGATCTGGAGCGCAACATCCTGTATGTGGTGCAGGGACACGATCATCCCTGGCTGCTGTCCGGACGGCTACAGGCGCAGGACGCCAGCTGGGTGGCGGGGCACCCGCCCGCCGTCGCGGGCTACGGCGCCAAGACGCGCTATCGCCAAGCCGATGCCGCCTGCCGCCTGGAACAGGCTGAAGGCGACACCTTCGCGCTGGATTTCGCCGAGCCGCAATGGGCCGTCACGCCCGGCCAGTCGGCCGTGCTATACGATGGCGAGGTTTGCCTGGGCGGCGGGATCATCCTGTAACGCACGCGGGTCCGGTAGAAGCGGATCCGGACAAGGCCCCGTGGGCGCACTGCCGGCGGGGCCTTCGCTCATGACAAGCAAGAAACCGAACCATAAAAGAGGAGACGGTTGTGGATGTGACGATGGTGGTTTGCCTGCTGGCGTTGGGTGCGGTAGTGGGTTTTGCGGCGGGTCTGTTGGGTATTGGCGGAGGGATGCTGCTGGTGCCTTTCCTGACGATGCTGTTCGCCTGGCAGGGTATGCCGCCCGAACTGGTCGTGCATGCCGCGATCGCGACGTCGATGACGTCGATCCTGTTCACTTCCGTGTCCAGCGTCAGGGCGCACCAGCAGAAGGGCACGATCAAATGGCCGATCGTGTGGGCGATGGCGCCGGGCATCATCCTGGGCGGGCTGCTGTCGGGCGGGGCGGTCTTCGCGGCGCTCAGCACGCTGTGGCTATCGCTGTTCTTCGCGCTGTTCGTGGGCTATTCCGGCTGGAGCATGTTGCGCAACAAGAAGCCCAAGCCGGCACGCCAGATGCCCGGCGTGGTGGGGACCAGTGCGGCGGGGGCGGGCATCGGTTTCCTGTCCGGGCTGGTCGGCGCGGGCGGTGGGTTCCTGTCGGTGCCCTTCATGGTCTGGTGCAACGTGGCGCTGCACAACGCGGTGTCGACCTCGGCGGCGCTGGGCTTCCCGATCGCGCTGGCCAACAGCGTGGGGTATGTAGTGTCCGGCCTGAACGAAGGGACATCGCGCCCGGGCATGCTCGGCTACATCTATTGGCCCGCTCTGGTGGCGCTGGTCTGCACCAGCGTGCTCACGGCGCCGTTGGGCGCGCGCATGGCGCACCGCCTGCCGGTCCAGACCCTGAAACGGGTATTCGCCTGCCTGTTGTTCGCGCTGGCCGCCTACATGTTGTTCAAGGCCTGGCAGACGTTCGCCGCCCAATAGGACGGCATTTTCAGGCACTGAAATGCAAACCGGCCGCATTGCGCGGCCGGTATTCTGGCGCCCCTGCGGGATGGGGCGTGTGTGACGGCCCGTGGAAGCGGGCTGTCCGGGACCGCCTTCAGGCGGTCTTGGGGATCGTGTCGATGAACGATTGGCGCTGCGACAGCTTGTCGTACAGGCGGGCAAGGTTCAGGTGGTTGGCGCGCCAATCGAGCGAAGCAAAGCGCAGGTCCAGGTAGCCCAGCGCACAGCCCACGGCGATATCCGCCAGGCTGTAGTTGATGCCCATGCAGTGGGCGTTGTCGCCCAGGCTCTTGTTCATGGCATCCAGGCTCGCGTGGATCTTGCTGTACTGGCGCTCGATCCATTCGGGGCTGCGTTGTGCCTCGGGGCGCTGGTTTTCCTTCACGATGGCGACGCAGGCGTCCAGGAGGCCATCGGCGATGGCTTCCCAGCATTTGACGGCGGCACGATCGCGGCCCGGCTGAGGAATCAGGCGGGCGACAGGGGACAAGGTGTCCAGGTATTCGACGATGACGCGCGAATCAAACAGCGCGCCGCCGTCTTCCATGACCAGGCAGGGCACCTTGCCCAGCGGGTTATACGTTTGGATCTGCGTGTCGGCGGACCAGACGTTTTCGAGTTCAAGCCGGTAGTCCAGCTTTTTCTCGGCCATGACAATACGCACCTTGCGTACGTATGGACTGGTAAGCGAGCCGATCAGTTTCATGGAGTCACAAGCGGAGTCGAAAAGCGGCCGAAGTATAGCAGGCCGGATGGACGCCCAACCGTCCGCTGGCCGGAATCTTCGCCAGTTTGCCACAATGTTGCACTCCCCCGGATGATAAAATCGTCGGGTTTTCCCATCCGTAGCCATTTCTTCTTCAGACCATGCAAATCGCCGATCAATTGAGCCAACTTAATGCCCTTTCGCCATTGGATGGCCGTTACGCTTCCCGGGGCGACGCGCTGCGCGGTCTGCTGTCCGAGGCCGGCTTCATGGCGCACCGCGTCGAAGTCGAGGTGGCGTGGCTGGTGGCCCTGTCCGACGCGGGCCTGCCCGAACTGCCCGCTTTTTCGGCGGCTGCCCGCCAGCGCCTGCAGCAACTGGTGCAGGATTTCTCGGAAGCCGACGCTGCCCGCATTAAGGACATCGAACGCGTCACCAACCATGACGTGAAGGCCGTCGAGTACTGGCTGAAGGAAAAAGTGGCCGATGACACCGAGCTGGCCGCCGCCGCCGAGTTCATTCACTTCGCCTGCACGTCCGAAGACATCAACAACACCTCGCACGCGCTGATGCTGTCGCGCGCCCGCGACCAGGTCGTGGTGCCGCGCCTGCGCGAACTGGCTGCCAAGCTGAACGATCTGGCCGTGGCCCAGGCTGACCAGCCGATGTTGTCCCGCACCCATGGCCAGCCGGCCAGCCCGACGACGCTCGGCAAGGAATTCGCCAACGTGGCCGCGCGCCTGAACCGCGCCATCGCCGCCGTCGAGGCCGTTGAGCCCCTGGCCAAATTGAACGGCGCCACCGGCAACTACAACGCCCACCTGTCGGCCTATCCGGAAATCGACTGGCCGGCTTTCAGCCAGCGCGTGCTGGCCGGCCTGGGCCTGACCCAGAACCGCCACACCATCCAGATCGAGCCGCACGACTGGATGTCGGCCTTGTTCGACGCCATCACGCGCGCCAACATCATCGTGCTGGACCTGGACCGCGACGTCTGGGGCTACGTGGCGCTGGGCTATTTCAAGCAGCGTCTGAAAGACGGCGAGGTCGGTTCGTCGACCATGCCGCACAAGGTCAACCCGATCGACTTCGAAAACTCCGAAGGCAACCTGGGCCTGGCGAACGCCGTGCTGCGCCATCTGGCCGACAAGCTGCCGATCTCCCGCTGGCAGCGCGACCTGACGGACTCCACCGTTTTGCGCAACCTGGGCGTGGGCCTGGGTTACTGCCTGGTGGCGTGGGATGCGTGCATGCGCGGCCTGGGCAAGCTGGAGGTCAACACGGCCGCCATCGACGCCGATATCGATGCGTGCTGGGAAGTGCTGGCCGAGCCCGTGCAGACCGTCATGCGCCGCTATGGCCTGCCGCAACCGTACGAACAACTCAAAGCCTTGACGCGCGGCAAGGGCATAACCGAGGAAGCTCTGCGAGAATTCATCCAGGGCCTGGCGCTGCCGGATGAGCCCAAGGCCCGCTTGCTGGCGATGACCCCGCGTTCGTACATCGGACTGGCTGCAGAGCTGGCCCGGGCGGTATAGTCGCCATGCCGCGCGCGCAATGCGCGCGGCATTGTTGTTGTCCTTACGGGAGATTGCAATGAAGAAGTTGTCCACGCTTGTCGCGTTGGCCTGTATGACGGTGGGGCCGCTGTTGGCAACCACCGCCTCGGCGCAGTTCGCCAAGCCGGAAGATGCCGTCAAGTACCGCCAGTCGGCATTGACGCTGATGGCTTCGCACTTCGGCCGCATGACGCCGGTGGTCAAGGGTCAGGCGCCGTACGACGCCGCGCAGATCAAGGCCAACGTCGAAGTGCTGAAGACGCTGTCCGGCCTGCCGTGGGCAGCTTTCGGTCCCGGAACGGAAGGCGGCGACGCCCGCCCCGAAATCTGGAGCGACGCGGCCGGCTTCAAGCAGAAGCAGCAAGCTTTCCAGGACAATATCGTGAAGCTGTCGGCCGCGGCCGACGCAGGCGATCTGGATAAGCTGCGCGCCGCCTTCGGTGACGTGGGTGCAAGCTGCAAGGCTTGCCACGATTCCTACCGCAAGAAGAAGTAAGGCCCGGGGCGTCTCTGGATGCCCGCGGTGCTGAAGGAAAAAGCCCCTCGGATTACGAGGGGCTTTTTTTTGTGGGCCTGCGGCGGGATCAAGAGAAGGACATGTCGGCGGCCACTTCCAGCGACCGGATCCACAGCACCAGGGCCGTGACGCAGGCGCCCAGCAGCAGCGCACGCAGCCAGACGGCAAGACCGTCCTGGGCGGGTGGCGTGCCCGCCGGCAGGTCCTTGGCTTCGACGTTTCCGGTGACGATGGCGCGGACCAGGCGCTTGCGGCGCACCACGGCATACCACGCGACGGCCAGCAGGTGCAGGGCGATCACGCCGATGATGACCCACTCGTTGAGCTTGTGCCATGACGTCATGAGGGCGGCCGTGGCTTCGCTTACATGACCAAACAGCGGCCCTTGCGTCATGATGTCGTCAGTGGTGAACAGGCCGCTTGTGGCCTGGAAGCCGATGACCAGCAGCAGTGCCAGCACCGACAATGCGCCCAGCGGGTTATGGCCGGCGGGAGCGGCGGCGCCCTTCAGGTAGCGGGCCACGGCGCCGGGGCCGCGCACGAACTGGCTGAAGCGGGCGTAGCGCGGCCCGACGATGCCCCAAAGCACCCGGAAGATGATCAGGCCCAGCGCCGTACAGCCAAAGCGCACGTGCCAGTCCATGTACAGACCGCCCAGCTTCACGCTGACGAACGCGCCCACGATGCAGACGACGAGCGCCCAGTGAAAGAGGCGGGTGGGAAGATCCCAGATGCGGATCGCTTGCCGGTTGTTCTGCATGGTTGAGCTGCCTGGACGGATTGCTTGCGAATTTATCATGCGCAAAAAGCAATCGCCGCGCATGACGCGCGGCGATTTGGGCCTGGATATCAGTGCGTGGTGCGACGCACGGGCTCGATGCGATGAACGTGCTCGTGGCGGAAGCGGATGCGCTGGCCGGGCACTTTCTGCGTGGAAGAGCCGCAAGGCACGACTTCAGTCGTGTAGGTCGTCGTGCCGTCGATCGGCGCGTTGAAGATGACCGTCGCGCGGATGGCGGGGCCGTTGGTGGGCTGCAGGTAGACGATGTCGCCGATATGGATGGGCGTGTTGTCCAGCGTCGTGTGAGCGGGGCGTCGGATCAGGTCCGAGGTAGTGAAACGAGTATTCATGGTGTTTGTTCTCTTAGGTTCTAGTTATTAGAAAGCTGCGGGTATTCATGCCGAGCAAGATGTGGACGTAACTAAAGCGCCTCGCATCGTGGTCGTCTGCCATGTCCAGCCGGCTTGATTCGGACAGGCATGCATGACACTACCGCATAAGTGTTGCCGTCCCTTTGCGCATTCTCATATTTTTGCGTGCGCGGGTAACGGTTCAATGCCGCTGTTTGATGCCATCCGTCAGTCAGGACGGCATCGATTCGGGCCAGGTGGCGTGCATGTTCGGTGCATGCGCTCTTTAGGCCTGAGGGGCCGCGCAGAGAGTGGGTTGGGCTCTGGCGGTTGCTGTGCGGCTGTCGTCGTTGGGTCGACGTGCGCCGCAGCGTAAAATTTTGGTGCTTCTGGCCAAGCCGGACTGGCGGTTTGGCGAAGGTGCTATGGGCGGCTTCGAGGCTGCTTGCGTCGGATCCCGCCAATCAGGTTCAGTGCCTGGGCGTTGATCGATTCAGCACGCTGGCCGCAATGGCCATCGCTGCATTCGGAACTGCTTTGATTGTGGAAGTTGCGCCGATATTGCGCGACTTTCGGGGCGGAGCCGGGATTTGCGTTTTGGCGTTGTGGGTTTTCGCAAATCAGATCGGAATCCGTGCGGCTTGATCAGCGGTCAATGACGTTGGGTCATTAGCGTTTGGCCATATCAGCGCTGGATGAAGCCGGGTACTGCGTAATTACTGGGTAATGCTTGGAGTACTGGGTCATGCTTGGAGTCGAAAGCTTGGAATCCAAACCCAACCCCTGTTTGAAGTTCTTCCTGCTCTGCAGAAAGACATCAACCATCGATATTATCGCAGACCGATGGGTTTTGCAAGCTTTTTTGGAAAGGGTGGGCGTAGCTGTGGCCGTCAGTGCGCGGCGGGGCGGGCTTGGCGCTGGGCTTCGATAATGAGGCCCTCCAGGCGCGGCGACATCCGCAGCGCCACTTGCGCGCCCATCGTGCCGTCCGGCTGGCGCTCGGTTTCCAGCGCCAGGCCGATGCGTTCGTCGTTGAACGCTTCCGGGGCAGCCTCGATTTCAACATAGCGTTGCAGCAGCGCATCGACGGCTTTCTGGGCATCCGCCAGCGCCTCATCCGACAACTGGCCCTGTCCCAGGTATTGGTTCACGACGCGCGCCAGATCGTCCATGAAGAACAGGAGGGCGGCCGCGCCGCGGCAATCGGGCTGGGTGAACCCCCAGGAGGCGGAAGTAGCGTTTTGAGTCATTGTCAGGGCAAAGCCAGTGTTACGGGTGGCCGATAGCGTGGCCGGATGGCGCATTTTAAGGGATCGGGGCTGGGGTCGCCTGGGGGCGCATGGTGCATACTTCTACCCCTCATGATTCGACTCGCCCGACCTTCCGACCTGGCCCGCCTGGCCGATATCGAGCGCTCTGCCGCGGCGCGATTCTGCGGGACGGCCGTGGCCTGGGCCGCCGACGGCGATCCGGTGCCCCTGGACGAACTGGCGGTGGCGCAGGCGGCATGTCTTCTATGGGTCGCGCAGCCCGACGCCGAGGTACGCGGATTTGCGCTGGCAGAGCCCATGGGGGGCGATTTGTTTCTAACCGAGATGTCGGTGGCGTTGCCCTGGCAGGGGCAGGGCATTGGCCGCGCCCTGTTGCGGGCGGTGCTGGCGCACGCACGGGCCGCGGGCAGATACGGCGCAGTGCTGCTGACGACCGATCGCGACCTGCCCTGGAATGCCCCGTTCTACCGGCGGCTGGGCTTCGTTGAACTTACGCCGCCGTTTCCTCCGCTTCTGCAAGCGCGGCTGCAGGCGGAGTCGGACGCGGGCTTTGACGCCGCGCGGCGGTGCGCGATGACGTATCGGCTGCCGCATGCATGACGGCCGCAACGCGAGCGCGCCCCGCGCGCCCTGTGTCAACTCGCTTCGATCGCAACAAATTCCGCCCACGGGTAGTGGCCGGACGACGCTTCGGGATAATCTGCCCACGTGCGCCGGCGGCCGCCCCGCCGGCCGCTTGAATCCGGGGCCTTCAATCCCGAAACATCAATCCCTGATAGCAAGGAGGACACGCATGTCACCATGGCGAGCCTGCCTGATGGGCCTGGCGATGGCTTCGATGCTGATCACGACGGCCTGCGTGAATAAAGAGCCCCAGGAGCGCGCGGCGTTCATCCAACTGCTGCAAGCTCGGGTAAGCAGCGACACGCTGTTGCCGATCAGCGCACTCGGCAAGTCCGAGAAAGAAGCGATCGGCGATTACGCCGACGCGTACGAGGTGATTACCGGCTTCCAGAAAGAGATGGCCGAGGCCGCCGCGCCGTTGCGCGAGGTGCTGGCGGTGGAAACGATTCGTTCGGTGGGCGAAATCGTTGACCGCAAAGCCGCATTCGAGACGGCCCGCAAGACCCTGGCGGAAAGCGCCAGCAAGCTCCACGATGCGCGTGCCAAGGCGGATCGGGCGCGGGCCGAGATGGCTTTGCCGCCCGACTTGGCGCCGGTCTATGGTGGCGTCTATGACGAAACCGTGACCGCGCCCGCCGCGGAATTGATGCAGGCGGCAACCCGCATGGACTCCGTGGCGCGCGATGCCGTGGGCGTGGCGGATTTCGTGGCCGCCAACGCCGCGGATATCCAATTGGTGGACGGCCAGGCGCGCGTGGCGACGCTTACATTGCAACAGCAGCTGAACCTGCGCCTGCAGGGGCTGAATGCGCAGTCGGAAGGTCTGGCGCAAGCGCGCCAGACCGTGCTGCTGGCCGTGGGACTCGGGGCCTGAACCCGCCGGGAAGCGGGCGCTTTGTACAATGCGGGTCTCGCGGCGTTCGCCGTGCCTGGAACGGAATATGAGCGAATCATCCAGCTTGCACCACAGAACCTTTCTGCTTCTGCTCGTGGTGGTCACCATCGCGTTCGGCTGGCTACTGTGGCCTTTCTACGGCGCGGTCTTTTGGGGCGCCATTCTTGCCATCATCTTCGCGCCCTTGCAGCGCCGGCTGGTCGCGCGCATCGGCGGGCGGCGCAATCTTGGCGCGCTGATCACGTTGCTGCTGGTCCTGCTGCTTGTCATCCTGCCGCTCGTCGCCATCAGCGGGTCGCTGGTGAACGAAGGCGCGAACCTGTATCAGAGCATCAAATCGGGCGAGCTGAACTTTGGCGCGTACTTCCAGCAGGCGATGGCCGCATTGCCGCCGTCGGTGCATGACCTGCTTGCACGCTTCGACCTGGCCGACATTCCCAGCCTGCAACAGAAGCTTAGCGCGGGCGCGATGCAGGCCAGCCAGTTCCTGGCGACCCAGGCGCTGAACATCGGGCAGGACACGTTCCAGTTCGTGATCAGCTTCGGCATCATGCTCTACCTGCTGTTCTTCCTGTTGCGAGACGGGCCGCAACTGACGGCGCGCCTGAAGCGCGCCATGCCGCTCAGCAACGCGCATAAGCAACACCTGTTTCGCAAGTTCACCACCGTCGTGCGTGCCACCGTCAAGGGCAACATCGCGGTGGCGGCGGCGCAGGGCGCGCTGGGCGGGATCATTTTTTCGATCCTTTCGATCCAGGGCGCGCTGCTATGGGGCGTGATCATGGGCTTCCTGTCGCTGCTGCCCGCGATTGGGGCGGGGCTGATCTGGGCGCCGGTCGCGATCTACTTCCTCTTGACGGGTGCCGTGGTCAAGGGCGCGGTGCTGATCGGGTTCGGGGTGCTGGTCATCGGCATGGTCGACAATGTGCTGCGTCCCATCCTGGTGGGCAAAGACACCAAGATGCCGGACTACGTGGTGCTGATCTCCACCCTGGGCGGCATGGCCTTGTTCGGTTTGAATGGCTTTGTGATCGGCCCGCTGATCGCCGCACTGTTCATGGCTTGCTGGGACCTTTTTTCTCCCGCATCCGAAGAACTGTTGGGCAAGAGGCCGGAAGAGCCGCCCGCCGCGGAATAAGGCGTGCAGGTTCGCGTGCGGGGGCGGCCAGCCATCCGCACGCGCCGCGCCGGGTGTAAGGTGTAGCAGCGCCGGAATTTCAGGCCGGCCTTTCGTGTTGCCCCCGCCAACCAGGAGCGTGTTGCATATGGAATGGAAACTGCATCGATCGGGCTGGATCGAAGAACGTAATTTCGATATCGAGTTCGCCGAAACCCCCGAAGGCTTTCACGTCCGGGTCCGCATCTTCGGATTTCCGGTGCTGGAAGATACCAAGCATGTATTTCCCAACGAGGCGTTGGCGGAGAAGGGCGCGCTGACGCTGCTGAAGAGCCAGTTCTCGGGCACCCCCGACTTGGAAGCGCGGTAGCTCAACGCAGCCGCAGCAGGTTGTCGCCGATCATCAAGTCGCGTTCAGGCCGGGGGCGGGTGCGCACCAGGCCTTGCTCCAACGCCTGCCGGATATCCACGACACCCGTCACGTCTGCCATCGGCTGCTCGAAACTCTCCGCTTGCAGCCGGCCCAACGGCTGCCATGCCTGGCCCTTCGCGGCGTAGGCGATCAACCGTTCGCCCGCGCCGGACCCTCCGCCTTGCGGCGCGAGATATAAGACGATCTCGTCCTGACCGTCACCGGTCAGATCGGCGAAGATCAATCGGCATGGCAGGCTGGCCGCTTCGCCCGGCATGGCAGGCACGGCCGGTGTTGCGCACGTCCGGGCCTGGGCCGGTGACGTCTCGCGCATCGCGCTCCACCATGCTTCGGGGACCGCGCGTCCGGGCGGCAGGGTGACGAAAGCGGGCACGGCGATAGGCGGGGGCTCGGCCGCTGATGCCTGGCCCGTCGCCGGTGCGGTATCGCTCCAGCCGAAATAGCTTCCTTTCAGGGCCTCGGCGGCCGCAAGGGCGATGCGCGGATCCCGCGCATTGGCTGCGCCGTCTGCCAGCTGTTGCAGGGCGCTGCGGCCCCAGCGGCCATATTCGCGACCCATGGCGTAAAAGCTGAATGTCTCCGGATCCAGACGTCCGTCCACGATGCGCCGCAATTGGCTTTCCGCGGTCAGGCGCAGCGGGTTGGCGATCGGCGTATTGACCGCCAAAAGCAACCCCAGGGTGGCAACGGCCACGATCAGGTTGGTGACGCCCAGCGCGGGGTGGTCGCGTTGAGGGCGCAGTGCGGCCCAGGCGTAGCCCGCGCCATACAGCACCAGCACCGTGCCGCCGATGACTCCCCAGACCCGCAGCACCGTCCAGCCATATTGCTCCACGCGCACAACGGCGCCATATAAGGCTACGGCGGCCAGCGGCAGCAGGCACGCCATCGTCGCGCGCAGCAGCGTCCGCAGGCGCGGACCGAAGGGGGCGGCCTCGTGGCCGTCTTGCCAGGCGGCATTGATGAACTTGATCCACACCAGGCAGAACGCGATCAGCGCGCCCGCCGACAGCTGGACGGCTTGCAGGCCCACCGCCATCCGGGCGGCCAGCGCCAACGTGAAGGCCAGGCCCACCAGCGTGATTAGCGGCAGCAGCCACGCATTGAGCGTCAACCAGGAGCGTTGCAGCGTATCGGTCAATTGCGGGCGGCGCCTCACGCCCACCAGGCAGGCGGCCAGGACCATCGGCCAGACGGCAAGCCGGAAGGGGGTGGCGTCGACGGCCGCGCGAATCCCCTTGATGCCGATCATGGCGAACATGGCGCCGGCCGCGGTCAGCAGCAGGCACACCGCCGAACCCAGGCACACGGCCAGCGTCAGGTGAACGGCATTGCGCCACGCGGCGCGGAATACGTCGGGGTAGCCCCATTGGGGCTTGCCGGCATCCAGTGCCTGAACCAGCGGCAGCAGGATGAAGCCCGCGACGCCGGTCAGCAGTAACGCCAACGCCAGGTCATTGCCTTGCGGCCATCCGCCCGCTTCGTGGGGCAGGGCGCCGTGCGCGGACGTCAGGCCGTATGCCGTCAGGGCGGGCAGGATCAGCCCGTATGCCGCCAGCGCCGCCAGCCAGCGGCGGCCGCTGCGCATGCCGGCCAGCATGGCGCCGGCCAGCGGTGCCAGCGCCACCCACTGCAGCCAGAAGGCCAGGGCGAACGGATGCCCCCAGGGCCAGGCGCGGGCCGTCATCAACGCGTGAAGGGTCAGGCCGGATACGGCAGCGAGGGCACCGTAAATCAGCACGGTCTTGTCGGACGCGTCCAGCGGGCTGGACGCGGGGAATTTGGGGGACGGTTTACGCATGGCGGCGATAGTAGCAATCTGTCGCGAATGGGAATGACCAGGCGTATCCATCTGTCAGGAAATCATCGCTAGGCCAAAATTTTCGGAGTAAATTGGGGACGCGGAACAAGTCGCCTGAAGGCGCGCAGCGCCATGGAAGACCTATGGGAGGGGCCCATGAGACCAAGGGAGGCGGTGGCTGAAGCCGAAAGCCCGGCTGGCGCAAAGGCTCGCCCGCAGCGCCTGTATTCCATGCGGACCGGCTTGCTTGCTCTCGTCTTCACCTGTATTTCGCCTGCGCTGATCGTGGCGTCGGTGGCGGTGTATGAAAGCTATGTCATCGAGAGAGAGCGCATCTTCCGCGATACGATCTTTCTAGCCCGGAATCTGACCGCCATCCTTGACCGCGAGTTGACCGGCGTTGCCGCGGGCGTGCAGATGCTGGCGTCTTCTCCCGATCTGCTGACCGGCGACCTTCCGAGTTTTCATCAGCGTGCGCGGGAATCCGTGCAATTCCAGATCGTGGATAGTTATGTGCTGACCGACCGCGACGGCAGGCAGATCATCAACACGCTGGTGCCGTATGGCACCCCGTTGCCGCTAAGCGGCGCGGCGCAGGACTTGGGCCGGGTGTTCGAGACGCGCTCGCCGGTGTTAAGCCGTTTGTTCACCGGCGGCGTCAGCCAAAAGCCCACGATCGCGCTGGGCGTGCCGGTGGTGCGCGGCGATGCCGTCGTCTATAGCCTTAGCGTGGGCCTGTCGCCCAATCGCATCGGCAACGCCTTGGGCCGTCGGGCGCTTCCGGAGGGTTGGGTGGCAGCGGTGCTGGACAGCTCGGGGACCATCGTCGCCCGCACGCGCGATGCCGCGAAATTCGTCGGGCAGAAGGCGGTTCCCACGCTGGTGCAAGCGGTAATGCAGGAAAGCGAAGGCGCGCTCGAAACGACGACCAAGGAAGGCACGCCCGTCTACACGGCGTTCAGCCGATCGTCGTTGTCGGGCTGGACCGTTGCGGCCGGCGCGCCCATGGCGTTGCTGACGACGGACTTGTACCGTTCCATCGCCTGGCTTGTGCTGGGCACGTTGTTCGCGTTCGGCCTGGGGCTGTGGCTGGCCTTGCGTCTGGCCAGCCGCCTGACCTCGGCCGTGCAGGGGCTGGTCGGGCCGGCGCTGGCATTGGGCGAGGGCCGCACCGTCGAGTTGCCGACCACCCGCGTGAAAGAGGCGCAAGAGGTGGGCACGGCGCTGTTGCAGGCCTCGCGGATGCTGGCGCATGCCCAGCACCTTGCCCACTACGACCCGTTGACGGGGCTATGCAACCGAGTGCTGTTCGGCGAACTGGTCTTGCGGGAATTGGCCGTGGCCCAGCGCAGCGGAGAATCCTTCGCCATCCTGGCGATCGACCTGGACGGTTTTAAAGCCGTCAACGACCTGCATGGCCACGCCGCCGGCGACACCGTGTTGAAGGAAGCCGCGGACCGCATGGCGCGCGCGATCCGGGTATCCGATGTGGCGGCCCGCCTGGGCGGCGACGAATTCGCGGTGCTGCTGATGGGCGTGGGCAAGGACAATGCCCTGATCGTGGCTGAGGCGCTGGTCGAAAGCCTGTCCTTGCCCTATCCGGGGATCCGTGTCTCGGTGTCGGCCAGCGTGGGCATCGCGGTCTATCCGCAGTCGGGCATTACGATGCTGCAAATGCTGGAGCGGGCCGATGTCGCGCTGTACAAGGCCAAGGGGCAAGGAAAACGGCGGGTCGTATCCGATCTGTGAGCCGCGCGCGGCACAAGACAAGGGCCCGCAGCCCCGTCAGGCCGGTGGAGGCGCCTGCTGCGGCGCCAGGGCCGTCAGCACTTCTCCTGATTTCAGGCGATACCGCTTATCGCCCAGAGCGATGACGCGTTCCCCTTCCGATGTCCTGAGAATGTAGCGCGTGGTCTGGGGTGGCGGGTTCATGGTTCCCGGGTCATCCGCTTGCAAGAAAACTTCTATCCGATAGAGCCTGCCTGACTCCGTGCTGGCGAGCACATCGCTCAATCTACGTATGGAAATGGCCATGCGGATGCTACTCCCTCTTGTTCATTGTTTAAGTGGGTATATGTCGCTTGTTGGCACGGACCTCCCCGTGCCGGCCTATCACTACGTTAACGCCTGGTATTCGCTACACTTGCCCGCCTGACGCCGCGCCTGGCCCGCAGGCAAGCGGCGTGCAGCAAAGAGCAAGCGGAACGGTAATGCAAATTTCCCCTGGCCGGAATACGGCCACTATCCTAGGTTTGCTGGCGATCCTGCTGTGGGGCACGGTTGTCGGCCTGATTCGCAGCGTCAGCGAGAGCTTTGGCGCCATCGGCGGCGCCGCGCTCATTTATACGGTCGGTTCGGCGTTTCTGGTGTGCCTGCTGGGTTTCCCAAAACTGCGCACGTTCCCCCGGCGTTATCTGGTCGTGGGCAGCCTGCTGTTCGTTGCCTACGAGATCTGCCTGTCGCTGTCTTTGGGTTTCGCGCTGGACCGCGGGCAAGCCATCGAGCTTGGCATCGTCAACTATCTTTGGCCCTGCCTGACGGTGGTGTTGGCGATCGTCATCAACGGCCAGCGCGCCAACGCATGGGTCGTGCCGGGGATACTGCTGTCGGTGTGCGGCATCGTCTGGGTCGTGGGCGGAACGGGCGGACTGTCGTGGGAACGCACCTTGAATAATGTGTCGAGCAACCCCCTGAGTTATGGCTTGGCATTCAGTGGCGCCATTATCTGGGCCGTCTATTGCAACGTGACAAAGCGGTTCGCCGACGGCAAGAATGGCGTCGCGCTGTTTTTCATGCTGACGGCGGTGGTGTTGTGGATCAAGTATGGCTTCAGCGCCGAGCCGGCGCTGGCATTTACCGGATCCGCCACGATCGAACTATGCGTGACCGGCGGCGCGATGGCGGCCGGCTATGCATTGTGGAACGTGGGGATACTGAAAGGCAATCTGACCTTACTGGCCACGGCGTCCTACTTCACACCGGTGCTTTCCACCTTCTTCGCAGCCGTGTGGCTGTCGACCCGCCTTACCGCGCCGTTCTGGCAGGGAGTGGCGATGGTCACCGCCGGCTCGTTGCTGTGCTGGGCGGCAACACGAGGCAAACCCGCCCGGGGCGGATAGCCCTGGCGGGTGGCCAAGAACGTGGTGGCGTCAGTCGATCAGCATGGTCTGTGCTACGGCGTAGCCCAGCGGGATCAACAAGAGCGAAGCAAAGGTTGAACTGACAATCGCCGCCGAAATCTTCAGCCAGGGCTCGGGCCCTGCACTTTGGATCGTTTGAATCACCAACGCGACGATACCCATAACCATCAAACAGCTGATAACCACTGCTACGTAAGTCATGTTGTCTCCGTCCTCGCCTGATTAAAGGGGTGCGGCACCGCTTGTGCGGTCTATATGTTTTTACTGATTGTGCGCCTGTATTGGCGGCATGGACCCTAGGGTTTTCCTGGCGGAAACCGAGCAATGTGGCGTTTTTGCCGCGCAGTGTGCAGCATGGAATCATGTGCGTCCGCAGCATTTCGAACAGCGTTCGGCGCGCTGCCGGCAACCGGCGGCTTTGCGCTACGATGGGGGCATTCCGTTACTGAAAAGGCTGCCAGATGTCGCAAAGATTGCGTCCCGGCACGCGTGCCACGCTACAGGTCAGGCAACTGATGCCCGGCGAGTTCGCGTGGATCATCACGTTACTTGATCCCGAATCCGGCAATGTGCATAGCACCAATTATTCTGAACGACGCTATGGAAGCCAGGACGAAGCTTCCGCCGCCGGCAAGGCGGCCGTGATGGCATTTCTGGGCAGCGATGGCAGTAATGGCCTCGATATGCCAAAGGACGACAAGGCCAGGCCTTAATGCCGTCGTGCTGAATACCGCAAGAAAGCCCTCGTATGAGGGCTTTTTTTCGTCGGGCGGAAGGCGCGCCCGGCATGGGAACGCCAATTGCTGTCAGGCGGGCGGCGCGATTAGCGCCGGAGGAGCCAACCATGACCCAATTCCCGCATCGCGAGCCCGGCTTGCCTGACGACCTGCCGCCGGATGACCCCTCGTTACCCGGCAACCTTCCACCCGACGATCCGTTGCCGGATCCGAACCAGCCGCCCGACGACCCGCCGATCCACGATCCGACGCTGCCCGCGCCCGATCCGCGTTTGCCCGGCGCCATCGATCTGGCTTGAGCGACCTGGCTTGAGCGGCCTTGCCGCTCTGCAATGACAACCATGAGGAGTCCGATATGCGTTCCATCCTGCTGTGGCTGCTAGGCGTGCCCATTCCCATCATCATCCTGCTGGCGCTTTTCTGGCATTGACGGGGCTGCGGTTTCCCGCAACGGAAACGGTCCGGGTATGACCTGCGGCCGCCAAGACAAGACAATCAACAAGGAATCAACATGGAAAACGCATCTTCATTGAGCCAACCCTACGGCGGGGCCGCGCTCGCCCAGGAGTCCGCCGTCTCGGCGGTGTCCTGGGCCGCCGTGTTCGCGGGCGCGGTGATCGCCGCCGCGCTCTCGCTGGCGCTGTTCGCCGGCGGTACCGGGCTGGGGTTCCTGTCGGTATCGCCGTGGGGCGACGAGGGAATGTCGGCGCCGGCGGTGGGCATCGGCATCATTGGGTGGATGCTGTTCACGCAGATCGTGTCCTACGGTATCGGCGGCTATGTCGCCGGACGCCTGCGCACGAAATGGGTGGACGTGCATTCGGACGAAATCTATTTCAGAGACACGGCGCACGGCTTTTTGGTGTGGGCGCTAAGTGCGGTGGTCAGCGCCGCGCTGCTGGGTTCGGCGATCGCCACGGTGGTGTCCGGCGCGGCCAAGACGGGCGCGACGGTGGCGGCCGGAGCGGGCGCGGCGGCCACGGCCACGGCTGCGGCCGGCGCAAGCGGCGGCGGCATGGGCCAGGCGACCGAGTACTTTACCGACACGCTGTTGCGTTCGGACCGCCCCGAGGCCAGCGGCGACCGCAATGCCGCGCGAGCGGAAGTGGGCCGCATCGTGGCCATGAGCCTGGGCCGTGGCGACATGACGCCCGAAGACCGCGACTATGTCGTGAAGGTGGTGGCCGCCCAAACCGGCACGGAACCGGCCGTCGCCCAGCGCCGCGTCGAACAAGCGATCGCCAATGCCAAGAAATCGGCGGAAGACGCCAAGCAGAAGGCCAAGGAAGCGGCCGACAAGGCTCGCAAGGCCGCGGCCGCCTTCGCGCTGTGGGGCTTCGCGTCGATGCTGATCGGCGCCTTTATCGCCAGCCTGTCGGCGACCTGGGGCGGCAAGCGCCGCGACACGTTGCGCCGGGTGTAGTTTGGTTGGTGCAGTTCCGTCGGGTGCAGGTGAACGCCTGCTCTTACTGAACGCCAGCCCCGCAATGCAAAAGGCCCTCACCGAAGTGAGGGCCTTTCTGAATTCTTGGTGGCGCATCCCTGATTCGAACAGGGGACCTGCGGATTATGATTCCGTCGCTCTAACCGGCTGAGCTAATGCGCCATTCCTTGTCTTGCTTTTTCCCGT
The DNA here is from genome assembly GCF_002975275.1 of Achromobacter sp. MYb9. GTDB lineage: Bacteria > Pseudomonadota > Gammaproteobacteria > Burkholderiales > Burkholderiaceae_B > Achromobacter. Next base: position 47,353 of record NZ_PCOQ01000014.1, read on the forward strand.
TTTTCAGTGCTTATTTAGTAGCGCTGAGCAACGAAGAACGAAATTCTAGCACGAAACTTTTTTGCCATGCAAGCGGGGTGCGGGCAAAAATTTGAACCGTAGGTCAGGCGTCCCGCGCCAGTCGGATGCCGGAGAATTGCCAGCGGGCTTCGGGCGGGAAGAAATTGCGGTAGCTGGCGCGAACATGGTCGCGTGGCGTGGCGCAAGAGCCGCCGCGCAGCACGTACTGGTTGCACATGAACTTGCCGTTGTATTCGCCGACGGCGCCGGCGTCGGGCTTGAAGCCGGGATAGGCGTCGTAGGCGCTTGCGGTCCATTCCCAGGCGTCGCCAAAGAGCTGCACGGGGCCGCCCGAACCGTTGCGGGCGGGGGCGGGGCGCGGGTCCAGGTGGCCGTTCTCCAGCATGTTGGCGCGGCCGGGGAAGACCGGGTCGGCCAACTGGCGGGCGGCGTGTTCCCATTCCGCTTCGCGCGGCAAGCGTACCCGGGCCCAGCGCGCGTACGCATCGGCCTCGAAGTAGCTGACGTGGGTGACGGGCGCCTGCAATTCCAGTTCCTGCATGCCGCGCAGCGTGAACACGCGCCAGTCGTCGCGCTGGCCTTCCCAGTACAGCGGCGCGCGCCAGCCTTCGGCGCAGACGCGGTCCCAGCCGGCCGACAGCCAGAGCTCGGGCCGCTTGTATCCGCCGTCCCGGATGAAGGCCAGGAATTCGTGCTGCGTGACCAGGCGGTCGGCCAGGTGGAACGGCGCCAGCAGCACCTCGTGGGCGGGCCCTTCGTTGTCGAAGCCGAACCCGCGGCCATCGTGGCCGATGCGGGTGATGCCGCCGCCATAGCGCGTCCAGCCGGCCGGTGTTCCGGGGGGCAGGGCGGGAGAGCCGCCGACGACGTACGCGGGCTTCAGCGGGTTGGCCGAGAGCATGTGCTTGACGTCGGTCAGGATCAGTTCCTGATGCTGCTGCTCGTGGTTCAGTCCCAGTTCCAGCAAGGCGTCGAAGTCCGGGTCGTTGCCGCCCAGGCGCGAGATCAGATCGTGCATGGCGCTGTCCACGTGCTGGCGATAGTGCAGCACGTCGGCAAGCGAAGGGCGCGATAGCAGGCCGCGCTGCGGGCGCGGATGCTTGGCGCCGATCGCGTTGTAATAGGAGTTGAACAGCACCCGATACTGCGGGTGGAACATCGTGTAGGGCGGATGGAATTGCGTCAGCAGGAAGGTCTCGAAGAACCAGGTGGTGTGCGCAAGGTGCCATTTGACGGGACTGCAATCGGGCATCGATTGCACCTGGCAATCTTCGGGGCTCAGCGGCGCCGCCAGCGCCGTGCTGGTGGTTCGCACGGCGTCATAGCGGTCGTGCTGGCCGGCCTGTCCGCTGGCATACGGTCCGGTGGCGGGGTGAGTCAGCAGGCAGGCAGGTTCCATGGCGATCCTCCAGTGGCGTTGATGGGCCGTCCGCGTCAGGCGCGGGCGCTGAATACCGAAAACCAGCCGCGCGAATCCGACCAGTGCGCAACGTCGCGATACCCCGCGCTTTGCAGCAGGTCGGAAAAGGCCTGGGGCGTGAACTTGTAGGAATTCTCGGTGTGGATGCGTTCGCCGGGACTGAAGTCGCGTTCGCCGCCAGGCCACGTCACGCGCAGCGCGCGTTGTGCTTCCAGGTGCATTTCGACGCGGGAACAGGTGGCGTTGAACAGCGCGACGTGCTGCCAGTCGTTCACATCGAAGTCGGCGTCCAGTACATCGTTGACATGGCGCAGCAGGTTCAGGTTGAAGGCCGCGGTCAGATGCAGCGCATCGTCATAAGCCGGTTCCAGGACCTGCCTGGGTTTGACGCGATCCACGCCCACCAGCAGGCCGCCGCCATGGCATTGGGCGCGGATGCGCTGCAGCATCGCATGGGCATCGTCGGGATTGAGGTTGCCGATGCTGGAGCCTGGGTAGAAGAACAGCCGCTCTTCGGCGGGGACTTCCGGGGGCACCGCCAGCGCTTGGGAAAAGTCCTGGCCGATCGCGGTCACGCGCAGGTCTGGATAGGACAGCTGCAAGCGCCGCACGGCCGTCTGCAGGTAGTCGGCGGAGATGTCGATCGGGACGTAGTGCCTTGGGCGCAGGCTGGCGAAGAGACGCTCGGCCTTGACGCAATCGCCCGCGCCCAGATCGATCATGGATTGCACCGGGCCGATATGCCGCGCGATGTCTTGGCCATGGCGTTCGAAAATCTCGGCTTCGCAACGCGTGGGGTAGTACTCGGGCAGTTGGGTAATGGCGGTGAAAAGCGACGAACCCAGCGCGTCATACAGGAACTTGGGATCGATATGGGCGGGATGGTCCAGCAGGCCGTCGCGCAACTCGGCCTGTTCGGCGCTGAGGGCCGGGGAGGGGCGCGCCTGATATTCCTGCGCGGTGTGAGCAAGCACTGCTGAAGGGGAAACCATGCGTTCTCTTCCTTTTTTGAGGCGATTGAAGCGCATTGCAAAGAGCTATTGTTGCGGTGGGGTGGGTTCCGCTGTCAAGCGCTAAGCCGCTGAATGCAATGGACTTTTACGAAATCGGGATCGCCGCGTCCATGGAAGGCCGACGAACCCCGGGGATTCGTTCAGCAAGTTTCGGTCCGCTGAAATATCGAATTACGGCTGGTTGCGAAAGCTCGGGCGGCATCCACGAATGATCGGCACAATGAAGGCATGGTCGACCGCGTGGCGCTGCATGGCGCAACTGCGTCAGGACACCGGCACGCCGGAAGGCCCAATACCTTCAAAAGGAGCGACTATGAATCGAAAGCACCAACGCGCCGAGATGGCTTTGCACCGCGATCGGGTCAACGACAGCTTCCATGAGCTGCTTGCCGGCACGGAAGACCTCCTGCGTTCGACGGCTTCCTATACCGGCTCCGAAATCGAATCCGCCCGCGCCCGCCTGAAGCAGCAACTGGCGGATGCCCGCGATCATGCGGGTGACTGGGAAGGCGCTGCGCGTGAACGAGCCCGTCGCGCCACGGCCTATGCCGACGAATACGTGCACGAAAACGCCTGGAAGTCCGTTGGCGTGGCCGCATTGGTCGGTGCGCTGCTGGGCTGCCTGGTGGCGGGCGGCAGGCGCTAAGCCGTTTTTGCCATGAAGCCGCCAGAGCCGCTTCCGGCGCCCGCCTTGGGCGCTAGCGGATCGGGGCCAGGGCGGGCTTCATGGTTGCCCTGCGTCCGCCGCTGGGCGCAGGCGCTGCTGCTGGCTTGCGCCACGGCAATGGTCGCGGCATGCGCCAGCGTGCCCGATGCGCAAGAACGCCAGGCGCGCGAAGCGCAAGCAGGCCTGTCCGCCGACGCGGCGCGTGACAGTTATCGCCGCGGTCAAGGCATCGCGGCAGATCCTCAAACTCCCAAAGACGATTTCCTGGCGCGCCATCTGGCCGTCGAGCAGGCCGTCAGCGGCGCGCCGCTGGTGGCGGGCAATCGTGTCCGCTTGTTGGCCGACGGCCCCAGCACCTACCAGGCCATGTTGCAGACTATCGGGCAGGCTCGCCGCTACGTGCACATGGAAACCTATATTTTCGACGATGATGCCGAAGGCGCGCGGTTCGCCGACGCCCTGATCGCGGCGCGCAACCGAGGGGCCGACGTGGCGTTGATGGTGGACGCCGTGGGCACGATCAAGACACCCGATGCGCTGTTCCAGCGGCTGCGCGATGCGGGTGTGCAGGTGGCGGTGTTTAATCCCGTCAATCCGGCCAATGCACGCGCCGGATGGTCGCCGAACCAGCGCAATCACCGCAAGGTCTTGGTGGTGGACGGCAAGGTGGGCTATCTGGGCGGCATCAACGTCAGCAGCGTGTACGAGTCATCGCCGGGGTCTGGATCTGGGTCTGGGTCTGGATCCGGGTCTGGGTCAGGCTCAATGGCAGGTTCGGGCCCTGCGAAGGAAAAAAAAACCGAGAACGCCGACGGCGACACTGCGGGCGACGCGAAGGCGGCCCCGTGGCGCGATACGCACCTGCGCATCGAAGGCCCGGCGGTGGCGCAGCTGGAACAGATCATCCAGGCGGCCTGGGCGTCGCAGGCCGACGAGCCGCTGGCCGGCGGCGGCGAGCATGTCGCGCCGCCGGCAGGCGAGACCCGCGTGCGCATCCTGGCCAACCAGCCCGACCGCAGCGACGGCTATACGGTTTACCTGACGCTGATGTCCGCGTTTGAAAGCGCGCAGAAATCCATCCACATCACGATGGCGTATTTCGTGCCCGATCCGGCATTCATCGACGTGCTTTGCGATGCCGCGCGGCGCGGCGTGGACGTGGTGCTGGTGCTGCCGGGCTTTAGCGATTCGTCCCTGGTGTTCAATGCGGGGCGATCCCACTACACGGACTTGCTGCGCGCCGGCGTGAAGCTCTACGAACGGCGCGACGCATTGCTGCATGCCAAGACGGCGGTTGTCGACGGCGTATGGTCCACCGTGGGTTCCAGCAATATGGACTGGCGTAGTTTCGCGCTGAACTATGAAATCAACGCCGTGGTGCTGGGACCGGAATTCGCCGCCGAAATGGAAGCCCTCTTCCAGCGTGATGTGGCCGATTCGGTTCAGATCACGCCGGAAGATTGGAGCAACCGCGGCGCCGACGACCGCTTCATGGAGTTTTTCTCGCGGATGTTCGAACGCTGGTTGTAGCGTCCGAACAGCCGCGCCGGTATTTGCGTGCGGCCGGGACTACACGTGTTGCTCGGCCAGGGCCGTGGTGATGTCGCGCGTGGGTTGGAATGATTGCGCCTGCGCCATGGCCCAGCCCACCCGGAATACCTGGTGGCGGAATTCGCCGCGCAGCAGCTCACCCGGCGCCAATTCGGGGAACAGCGCCGAGAGCAGCCGGATTTCGCTGGAAGAGATGCGGCGCGCGATATGGTGGGGGCGCAGCTGGTTGGGATGCGTCAGCCCGGCGGCGGCCAGCAGTTCGGCCAACGCGTGCAGCGTGTTGCTGTGGAAGTACGTCACGCGCTGCGCCTTGTCCGGCACGACCAGCGCGCGTTGGCGCATGGGGTCTTGCGTCGTGACGCCGGTGGGGCATTTTCCCGTATGGCAGGCCTGCGCCTGGATGCAGCCGATGGCGAACATGAAGCCGCGCGCGGCGTTGCACCAGTCGGCGCCCATCGCCATGACGCGCGCCATGTCGAACGCGGTGATGATCTTGCCCGACGCACCCAGCTTGATGCGGTCACGCAGGTTCACGCCGATCAACGTGTTGTGCACCAGGCGCAGGGCTTCGCGCAACGGCGTGCCGACATGGTCGACGAATTCGACCGGCGCCGCGCCGGTGCCACCTTCCGCGCCATCCACCACGATGAAGTCCGGCGTGATGCCGGTTTCCAGCATGGCCTTCACGATGGCGAACCACTCCCACGGGTGGCCCACGCAGAACTTGAAGCCCACCGGCTTGCCGCCGGAAAGTTCGCGCAATCGGGCCACGAACTTCATCAGGCCGATAGGCGTGTCGAAGGCAGAGTGGCTGGCGGGTGAATTGCAGTCCTGCCAGGCGGCCACGCCGCGCGCTTCCGCGATCTCGGGCGTGACCTTGCCTGCGGGCAGGATGCCGCCGTGCCCCGGCTTGGCGCCTTGGGACAGCTTGATTTCGATCATCTTCACCTGCGGCGTACAGGCGTTCTTGACGAAGGCTTCTTCAGAGAACGCGCCATGTTCGTCGCGGCAGCCGAAGTAGCCCGAACCGATGTTCCACACCAGGCTGCCGCCCGGCTGCCGGTGATAGCGGCTGATGCCGCCTTCGCCCGTGTCGTGCGCGAAGTCGCCCTGGCGCGCGCCCTCGTTCAGGGCCAGGATGGCGTTGGCCGACAAGGCGCCAAAGCTCATGGCCGACACGTTGAACGCCGACATGGAATACGGTTGCTTGCAATCCGGGCCGCCAACGGTGACGCGAAAGTCCGTGTCGTTGATGTGCGAGGGCGACATGGAATGGTTGATCCATTCGTAGCGGTCGCCGTAGACGTCTTCCTGCGTGCCGAAGGGGCGCTTGTCGATTTCGCGCTTGGCGCGCTGGTACACGATGGAGCGCTGCGCGCGCGAGAACGGCGCGGCCTGCGTGTCGTCTTCCAGGAAGTACTGGCGGATCTCGGGGCGAATGAACTCGAACAGGAAGCGCAGGTTGCCCAGGACGGGGTAATTGCGCCGGATGGCGTGGCGGGTCTGGATCAGGTCATAGACGCCCAGGGCGCCCAGCAGCGCAAGCGGGACGGCAGCCCATAGCCACCAGAGCGAGCCGGTAACCGCCAGGACAGCGGTAACCGCCGCGCCCGCCAGGGTCAAAATAAAGGCCGTATAGCGGCCGACAATCCAGCTCATAGTCCTCTCCGTGTCGCGGAATGCAGCAACCATACACCAGCTGAACCGCCAGAAAAAAAGAAAGCCCCCTAAATCGGGGGCCATTCCTGGAACACTGTTTTCCGGTAGTCGATGTCAGCAGCTGGAGGGGGGCGGCGTCTTTTCGACCGCCAGCCCGAAGGCGGGGCGCAACCGGACGCCCAGCGCGCTGCCTGCGAAGGCGGCCGGCAACCAGATCCACGCATGCAGGCTGCCCGACAGGATGCCGCTGAAGTAGGCGCCGATGTTGCAGCCGAAAGCCAGGCGGGCGCCATAGCCCAGCAGCAGGCCGCCGATGACCGCGCCGGCCAGCGAACGCGCCGGCACTTTCCAGATGGGCGCGAACTTGCCGGCCACGCTGGCGGCGGCAAGCGCGCCCAGCATCAGGCCGATGTCCATGACCGTCGTGACGTCCTGGCGCAGCGGCGCGGCCAGCGCGGGCTGCTTGCTCCAGTAGGTCCAGGTGGCCACGTCGCCGGCGACCGAGTTCCACGCCTTGGCGCCCCACAACGCGAAGGCCGACGTGATGCCCCACGGGCGGCCGGCCAGCGCCAGCGTCGCGAAGTTCAATACCACCAGCGCCACGCCGCCCCAGATCAGCGGCCACGGACCTTGCAGCAGCGAGACGGGCCGCGCGGTGCGCGACGCAAACGAGATCACGTGGCCGTGGCGGCGCTTCTCAAGCACGGTGGCGCCCCAGGCAATCAACGCGAACACCGCCAGGTTGGCGATCAGCGCGGGCGCCAGGCCCCAGGTCTTGATCAGCGACGTCGGCGCCAGCGCCGGCAAGGTGGACCACCAGCCGAAATTGGCGGTGGCGACCACGGACCCGATGATGAAGAACAGCAGCGTGACCAGCATGCGGGTGTTGCCGCCGCCCACCGCGAACAACGTGCCCGACGCGCAGCCGCCGCCCAGCTGCATGCCGATGCCGAACAGGAAGGCGCCCAACACGACCGACACGCCCGGCGGCGATACCAGCCCCGCGACGGGTTGGCCGAAGAGCGAACCGGACGCCAGGAACGGGAAGAACAGCAGCACGCCAACGCCCAGCATGAACATCTGCGCGCGCAGGCCAGCACCGCGGCGGTCGGACACGAAGACGCGCCAGGCTTGCGTGAAGCCGAACGAGGAGTGATAGAGCGTCACGCCCAGCAGCGCGCCGACCACCCACAAGGCGCCCTGGCGCCAGCTGACGGTCTGGTTCAAATACAGCGCGCCGGCCAGCAACAGCAGCAGCGCGATCCAGAGCGGCGCGCGGTTGATGCGGATGGGTGGCAGGGCCGAGGGCAGGGGCAGGGTAGAGGCGTTGGAGCTCATGGGGGTGTCCCGGTGGGATCTGAATCGTCAATGCAAACGGGCGCATATGGGGCGCCCGTCGGAATGTTGGAAGTGTAAGGCCGGGCCTTAACGCCCTCAAACCATAAATTAGTGCTTCATTAATAACTATTGGTTATATGATGGCGGCGAGCGGCTGCGCCACGCTGCGTTACGACTGCAGCCGCCACACGAGCGCGGCCAGCGTCAGCAGCAGTACCGGCAGCGTCAGGACAATACCTACTTTGAAGTAGTATCCCCACGTGATCCGCAAGCCTTTGCGCGCCAGCACATGCAGCCAGAGAAGCGTGGCCAGGCTGCCGATCGGCGTGATCTTGGGCCCCAGGTCGCTGCCGATGATGTTGGCGTAGATCATCGCGTCCTTGAGGGGGCCCGTGGCGCTGGTGTCCGCGATCGACAGCGCGCCGATCAGCACGGTCGGCAGGTTGTTCATGATGGACGACAGGAATGCCGTGATCAGGCCAGTGCCCATCGCGGCGCCCCACAAGCCGTATTCGGCGCAGCGGTCCAGCACCTGCGCCAGATGCGCCGTCAGGCCGGCGTTGCGCAAGCCATACACGACCAGGTACATGCCCAGCGAGAAGATCACGATGTGCCAGGGGGCCTCGCGCATGATCTTGCGCGTGCCCACGACATGCTGCCGTCCGGCGATCACCAGCAGGCCCACGGCGCCGGCGGCGGCGATCGCGCTGACCGGGATGCCCATGGGTTCCAGCACGAAAAAGCCGGTCAACAGCAGCGCCAGCACGATCCAGCCCGCGCGGAATGTGATCGGGTCGCGGATGGCCGAGGCAGGCGCCGGCAGTTGGCTTACGTCGTAGCGGGGCGGGATGCTCTTGTGGAAGAACAGCAGCAGGACGGCCAGCGTGGACGCGACGGCCATCAGGTTGACCGGCAGCATCACGGAGGCGTATTCACCGAAGCCGATGCCGAAGAAATCCGCCGATACGATGTTCACCAGATTCGACACGATCAGCGCGATGCTGCCCGTATCGGCAATGAACCCCGCGGCCATCACGAAGGCCAGCGAGGCGCCCGGGCCGAAGCCCAGCGCCAATAGCATTTCCATGACGATGGGGGTCAGGATCAGCGCGGCGCCGTCGTTGGCGAACAGCGCCGACACCGCGGCGCCCAGCAGCACGATCAGCACGAACAGCAGGCGTCCGCGCCCGCCTCCCCAGCGGGCGACATGCAGCGCCGACCACTCGAAGAAGCCCGCCTCGTCCAGGATCAGGCTGGTGACGATAATGGCGATGAAGGTGGCGGTGGCGTTCCAGACGATGTGCCAAACATCGGCGATGTCGGCCACGTGGACCACGCCCGTCGCAAGGGCCAGGCCCGCGCCGATCACGGCGCTCCAGCCGATCGACAGCCCTCTGGGCTGCCAGATCACGAGCGTGATGGTCAGGATGAAAATGGAGGCGGCAAGCAGCATGGAAAGCGGTCAGGAAAGGGGATGGGCGTTGATCCAGGCGACCAGCAGGCTGACCGTCAGCACCGACGCCACGGTGGATACAAGGATGGCGCGCGATGTCACGCGGGCGTCGCGGCCATACATCTTAGCTAGCATGAAAGGGCCGGTGCCGATCGGCAGCGCGCTCATCAGCACGGCGGTCCAGGCCCATAGCGGGGGCATGGAAAAAACGGTAAAGGCCAGCACCGCCGTGACGGCCGGCTGCAGCAGCAGCTTGCCCGTCACCAGGCGCAGCACGCCGGGGCCCGCGGTCGACGTTTCCGTCTGCGCCAGGAACAGCCCGATCGTGACCAGCGCGCAGGGGCTGGCCGATGCGCCCAGCAGCGCGACGTAGCGGTCCACGCCTTCCGGCAGGGCCACGCCGGTCGACGCCCACGCCAGGCCCAGCATGGGCGCCGCCAGCAAGGGGTTGCGCAATAGTGCGCGGCCGACCTTGAGCAGGGTGGCTGCCACGTTGGGCGTTTGCTGGCGGTCGAATTCGATCATCGCGATGGCGACGCCGAACAGGACGCTGGCGGTCAGCAGGGTGGTGAAAGCGGCAGGCGCCAGGCTTTCGGCGCCGAACAGCGCCAGGCAGAGGGGAATGCCCATGTACCCGGCATTGGCATAGGAGGCGGCCAGGCCCTCGATGCTGCGGTCGGTCAGCGTGCGCCGGCCGCCGCGTCCCGGCAGGAACGACACCAGGAACGTAACCGCGATTCCGCCCGCGAACGCACCGACGAAGCCCCAGTGCGCCATATGCGCCAGGTCCACCTGCGTCATGGCGCGAAACAGCAAGGCGGGCAGGGACAGGTACACCACATAGCGGTTCAACGCATCGGTCGCGCCCGGGCCCAGCAGATTGCGGCGGGCGGCCAGCCAGCCGGTCAGGATCAGCGCAAAGACTGGCAGGGCGGCGGTAACGACGGCATTCATGGGCGACGGTGCGGGCAGGCCAGGGGCGCGGGAAGGCGCCTATTCTACTTGCGGCGCCCGCGCGCTGCGGGTGACAAGCAGAATGCCGATGGCGGCCAGCGCCATGCCGAGCCAGGCCAGCATCGGGATGGACTCGCCCAGGGCGATCAAGGCGAAGATGGCCGTGCAGGGTGGCACCAGGAAGAACAGCGCCGACACCCGCGACGCTTCGCCATGCCGGATCATGGTCAGCAGCAGGGTGATGGCGACCAGCGAATTGCCCACCACCAGATAGGCCAACGATGCCAGCAACGGGCCCGTCCATTCGATGCGCATCGGTTCCAGCCAGAACGCCAGCGGCGCCGACACGGCCAGCCCGACCGCGTACTGCACCAGATTGGATGTGACCGGGTGCGTTTGCGCGCCATAGCGTTTTTCATAAAGGGTGCCGCCCGTGATGCACAGCAGCGCCGCCACGGCGAACAGCAATCCCAGCGGCGCCAGCACATCGATGGACGCCTTGGCGACGATGACGAGTCCGGCGCCCGCCACCCCCAGGCCCAGGCCGGCCCACCGCCGGGCATCGACGCGTTCGTGCGCGATCAGCGGCGCCAGCAGTCCGATCAAAATCGGCTGCAGCGAGGCGATCAACGCCATGCCGCCCGCCGACATGCCTTGCTTCAACGATAGATAGGTGAAGCAGAAGTAGCCGGCCTGCAACAGCAGTCCCACCATCGCCAGGTGGCCCCATGCGCTGGCGCCGCGCGGCAGGGGCGGGCGCAGGACAAGCAGGAAGGGCAGCAGGATGAGCACGACGCAGGCGTACCGAACCGCCAGAAAGGTCATGGGATCGGCGTAGGCCAGCCCGATCTTGAGCACGACGAATCCACTGGACCACAACAATAGGAAAAGCGCGGGTGCGGCTTTCAGCCAAGCCGGTGGGGCAGAGGGCGTCATGTCGTGCCTGGGCAACGTGGGCAAGCCGCGATCGTACCCCTTTTCGCGTGGCGGCCATCCCTGAGAGAATGCGGCGTAGGATATTTGTTATTGATCTGCTGCACGCGAGGGAACGGAGATGTCGACCAACAAGCAATCTACGGTGCGTATCGCTTTGGGTACGTGGGACCGGCTGCGCGAAGACGCGTATTCGGTCCGCTACGAGGTATTCGTCGTCGAACAACGAGTGCCGCCCGAGATCGAGCTGGACGACGACGACGCCGTGTCGGTGCATGCCGTGGCTTATGGCCCGGACGGCACGCCGATGGGCACGGGCCGGCTGCTGCCAGACGGCCACATCGGCCGCATGGCCGTGCACAAGAAAGCGCGCGGCATGGGCGTGGGCGGGCAGTTGCTGGACGCCTTGATCGGGCAAGGCCACGGCGACGGCCACCGCATGCTGGTGCTGCACGCCCAAACCCACGCCGCCGGATTCTACGAGGCGCACGGCTTTACCGTCGAAGGCGAGGAATTCGTGGAAGCGGGTATCCCGCACGTGGTGATGACGCGGGTGCTGAAGTAGGGCGGCGCAGCGCCCCGGTGTTGCCGGGGCCGGAAAAGAAAAAACCCCGGTCGTTTGCACGATCGGGGTTCTTCTTGGCGCATCACGACAGGTATCTCGTGATGTAATAATTGGTGCCCAGGAGAGGACTCGAACCTCCACACCTTGCGGCACACGGACCTGAACCGTGCGCGTCTACCAATTCCGCCACCTGGGCACTGGGAAGCACTTTCGTGCTTCACATCTTTCACTGTCTTTACTACTTTGCTTATCAGCTACTTTGCTTATCAGGCCCGCCCGAAAGCGGATCCGATTTAAATTCCGTGGTGCCCAGGAGAGGACTCGAACCTCCACACCTTGCGGCACACGGACCTGAACCGTGCGCGTCTACCAATTCCGCCACCTGGGCACTGAAAGATAATGTCAGAACTATGTGATACGCTGCCGCTCTAGTTGCTTTGTTTTGTTAAGGGCCATACGTTGTTTCCAGCGTACTGACTTAACTAAAACATGCGTCCCGAGCGCAGTTGGTTTTACAATGGGTCTTTCGACCCCTTCTGACCATTTCTGCTTCAGTGTTCAGCCTTGGGCGAACCACAGAAGCTGCGCATTATATACGGAAATTTCAGCTTTGGCAAAACGATCGAATAACGAATCGAAAAACAATAGATCAACACCCTTGCCCGAAGCGCCGCCGGACTTCGATCCCGATGTCCCGTCCCGTGAAGCCATTTTGACCGCGCTCCGAGCCGCGGGCTCGCCGTTGTCTCCGGTGGAATTGGCAGAACGCATGGGCGTCGAGCGTGCCGCGACGATGGTCGGGTTCGAGCGCCGTTTGGGCGCCATGGAACGCGACGGGCAATTGATGCCCAACCGCAAGGGCGTGTTGCTGCTGGCCACCAAATTGGACTTTGTCGCCGGCAAGGTGCTGGGCCACCGCGATGGTTTCGGCTTCCTGTTGCGTGATGACGGCGGCCCGGACCTGTTCCTGTCGCCGCGCGAAATGCTCAAGGTGCTGCATGGCGACCGCGTGCTGGTCAAGCCGTCGGGCGAATACCGCGGCAAGCCGGAAGGCACCATCGTCGAGGTCATCGAACGCCGCACCAACAAACTGGTGGGCCGCTTCCTGCACGAACATGGCCTGTCCATCGTCGTGCCCGAAGACCAGCGTATCAAGCACGACATCCTGATTCCGCCCAGCGACACCAACGGCGCCCAGCACGGGCAGGTGGTCGCGGTCGAGATCATGGAGCAGCCCACCCGTCATACGCAGCCGCTGGGCCGCGTGGCCGAGGTGCTGGGCGAAATCGACGATCCCGGCATGGAAATCGAGATCGCGGTGCGCAAGTTCGATGTGCCCGTCGAATTCTCGGAAGCCGCCCGCAAGCAGGCCGCGCGCCTGCCGGACGTGGTGCGCAAGAGCGACTTGAAAGACCGCGTGGACTTGCGCGACGTGCCGTTGATCACGATCGACGGCGAAGACGCGCGCGACTTCGACGACGCCGTCTATTGCGAGCCCGTCGAACTGGGCACGGGTCAGCGCAAGCGCCCGGGCTGGCGCCTGCTGGTGGCCATCGCCGATGTCAGCCACTATGTGCGCCCGGGCGATGCGCTGGATGACGACGCGATCGAACGCGGCACCAGCGTTTACTTCCCGCGCCGCGTCATTCCGATGCTGCCCGAGACGCTGTCCAATGGCTTGTGTTCGCTGAACCCCGACGTGGACCGCCTGGTGCTGGTCTGCGATATGGTGATTCCCGCTACCGGCGCCAAGGCCGGCACGGTCACGGCCTACCAGTTCTATAACGCGGTGATGCACTCGCATGCCCGCACCACGTATACGAACATCTGGGCGGCATTGCAGCAGCCTGGCGGCCCGGCCGCCGCGGCCATGCGCGCCGTCATGCCGCAAGTCCAGCATCTATATGAGCTTTTCCAGTTGCTGGTGCAGGGCCGCAAGAAGCGCGGCGCCATCGATTTCGATACGGTTGAAACCAAGATCGTCTGCAACGAGCTGGGTCGCATCGAACAGATCGTGCCCTCGGTGCGCAACGACGCCCACAAGCTGATCGAAGAATGCATGCTGGCCGCGAACACGTGCGCGGCCGACTTCATGACGCGCAGCAAGCATCCTGGCCTGTACCGCATCCACGAAGGCCCCACTCCCGAGCGCCTGCAATCGTTGCGCGAATTCCTGCGCACCATGGGGTTGTCGCTGGGTGGCGGCGAAACGCCCACCGCCAAGGACTACGGCGATTTCCTGGATACCGTGCGCGGTCGTCCCGATTACCAACTGCTGCAGACCATGTGTCTGCGATCCATGCAGCAGGCCGTCTATAGCCCCGACAACATGGGCCACTTCGGCCTGTCGTATCCGGGATATAGCCACTTCACGTCGCCCATCCGGCGGTATCCCGACCTGCTGACGCATCGGGTGATCAAGGCCTTGCTGGCCGGGCAGCGCTATGTGCCCAGCCTGGACGACCACGCGGTGGTTATCGGTCGCACGCAGAAAGAACACGAGCACGCCATCTGGGAAAAGATGGGCCTGGTGCTGTCGGCCAGCGAACGCCGCGCCGACGAAGCCTCGCGCGATGTCGAAGCCTGGCTCAAGTGCTGGTTCGTCAAGGAGCGCGTGGGCGAAGACTTCAGCGGCACCGTCACCGGCGTGGCCAGCTTCGGCATTTTCGTCACGCTGGACACGTTGCACGTCGAAGGGCTGGTGCACGTCTCCGAGCTGGGCGGCGAGTACTTCCAGTTCAACGATGCCCTGCATGAATTGCGCGGCGAGCGCACGGGCATGCGGTATCGCCTGACCGACAAGGTGCAGGTGCAGGTGGCGCGCGTTGACCTCGAAGCGCGCCGCATCGAATTCCGCCTGGTGCAGGGCACCAGCTTCGACGCACTGCGCAAGGCTGCGGCACGCGGGCCGGAAGAACCGATGCGCCGTGTAAAGAAAGCGGCGGCGCCCAAGCCCGCCGCGCTAAAGGGACAGACCGCCAAGGAGCGGCGTGCCGACGCCAAAAAGGCGGGTAAGCCGCCCCGGGCGTCCAAACGCGCCGCGCCAGCCAAGAAAGTGACGCACAAGCGGCATTGATCCGGCTGATGGATCCTCTTTATGGCCGGCGCGTCTTAGGGCCGCCGGGCCATAAGGGGTAACATTGCGTTGATGGCCGGCTTGCTCCGGTGGCCCGCCCCCTTTGGGGCGGGTATTCGTTTATCTAAAGGTATTGCATTTATGGCGTCGACCCAAGTTCTGGCCGGGTTTCACGCGGTTGTCGCGCGGCTGCGCCACGCGCCCGAGTCGATCAAGGAAATCTATGTAGAGGCGTCGCGTCGCGACAAGCGGATGCAGACGCTCATCGAGCAGGCCGAGAAGGCGGGTTGCCGCCTGCATCCGGTGCCTGCCGAGCGGCTGGATGGCCTGTCGCGCGGCACCCGCCATCAAGGCGTCGTGGCCCTGGCCGACGAACGCCAGTTGGCGGTGGATGTGGACGAGGTGCTCGACGTGATCGAGGGTCCGCCGCTGCTGCTCATCCTGGATGGCGTGACCGATCCCCACAACCTGGGCGCCTGCCTGCGAACGGCGGACGCCGCCGGCGTGCACGCGGTGATCGCGCCGCGCGACCGCGCCGTGGGCTTGAACGCCACGGTGCAGCGTGTGGCCTGCGGCGCGGCCGATACCGTGCCGTATGTGATGGTCACCAATCTGGCGCGCACGATGCGCGGCCTGAAGGACCGCGGCGTCTGGCTGGTCGGCACCGACGACCAGGCGACCGACAGCATGCACAAGATCGATGCGCGCCAGCCGATGGCGTGGGTCATGGGGGCGGAGGGCGAAGGCATGCGCCGCCTCACGCGCGAGACCTGCGACCAGTTGGTCAATATCCCCATGCTGGGTTCGGTGGAAAGCCTGAACGTCAGTGTGGCCAGCGCCGTCTGTCTGTACGAGACCGTGCGCCAGCGCCAATCCTGATCCCCCCCGACCCGACCTATTCGTAGCTCTTCCTTTACGCCTCAGCTCACCATGCACCAGAACGGCTTCACCACCACGATCCTCCATTCCGACCGCCAACAATCCGTCGAGCACGGAGCGGTGCACAAGCCGATGCATCCGTCGTCGGAATTCGCCTACGACGATGCTCGCGAGCTGGCCGCGGTGTTCCAGGGCAAGGCGGGCTTCACGTATGCGCGCCAGGGCACGCCGACGACCACCGCGCTGGAAGCGAAGGTCAACCACATGGAAGGCGGCAAAGGCACGGTCAGCTTCGCAACGGGAATGGCGGCGTTGTCGGCCATTTTCACGACGTTGCTGCGCCGGGGCGATCATCTGGTGTCCAGCCAGTTCGTGTTTGGCAATACCAACAGCCTGCTGGGCACGCTGCTGGAACTGGGCGTGGAGATCACCTTCGTCGACGCGACCGACGCGGCGCAGGTGCGCGCCGCGATCCAGCCCAATACGCGCATGGTCTTCACCGAGACCATCGCCAACCCGGGCACGCAAGTGGCCGACCTGGCCGTGATCGGCGAGATCTGCCGCGAGAAGAACCTTGTCTACGTCGTGGACAATACGCTGACCTCGCCGTGGATGTTCCGTCCGTCGGCAGTCGGCGCGTCGCTGGTGATGAATTCGCTGTCCAAGTACATCGGCGGGCATGGCAACGCGCTGGGCGGCGCGGTGACCGACACGGGCCTGTACGACTGGTCTGGCTACACCAACATCTATGAGGCCTACCGCAAAGGCCCGTCCACTGGCTGGGGGCTTACCCAGATCAAGAAGAAGGGCTTGCGCGACATGGGTGGCACGCTGGCCGCCGAGCCCGCCCACCGCATTGCCGTGGGCGCCGAGACGCTGGCGCTGCGCATGGCCAAGCACTGCGCCAACGCGCTGGCGCTGGCGCGTTTCCTGGAATCGCATCCTGGCGTGGCCAAGGTGCACTATCCGGGCCTGGCGGGCCATCCGCAACATGCCCGGGCATCGGCGCTGTTCGGCGCGCGATTCGGTGGGCTGCTGGGGGTCGAATTGGCCGACGGCGTGGATTGCTTCGATTTCCTGAACCGTCTGCGGATCGTGCTGATGGCGACCCACCTTGGCGATACGCGCAGCCTGGCGCTGCCTGCCGCGCACACCATCTATTACGAGATGGGCGCCGAGCGCCGCAAGCAAATGGGCATTGCGGACAGCCTCATTCGGGTGTCGGTCGGCATCGAAGACGAGGCCGATCTGCTGTTTGATTTCGATCAGGCGCTGACCGGTTGCCTGAAGGGATAATGCGGCACGCGCAAGCCGGGCGCGAGGACGCGCCGGCTTTGCAATCGGGACGACTCACATGCTTATACAGATCGCAGAGGTTTTCACGCCCGACGAGGCGGCGGACATTCGGCGCAAGCTGGATGCCGCCGACTGGGTGGATGGCAAAGTCACCGCCGGCTACCAATCAGCCGAGGTCAAGCGCAACCGCCAGTTGCCCGAGCAGCATCCGCTTGCAGAAGAGCTTGGCAACCTGATCTTGCAGCGCCTGGCCGCGAACAACCTCTTCATGTCGGCCGCGTTGCCGCGCAAGATATTCCCGCCGCTATTCAACCGCTACGAAGGCGGCGAGGCCTTCGGCTATCACGTCGACAACGCGGTGCGCGGCATCTCAGGCACGTCCGAGCGTGTGCGCACCGACCTGTCCGCCACGCTGTTCTTCTCCGAGCCCGATACCTATGACGGCGGCGAACTTGTCATTGACGACACCTACGGGCCGCGGGCCGTGAAGTTGCCGGCGGGGCACATGGTGCTGTACCCCGGCACGAGCCTGCACAAGGTGAATCCCGTCACGCGCGGCGCGCGAGTGAGTTCGTTCTTCTGGATGCAGAGCCTGGTGCGCGAAGACAGCCAGCGCGCGTTGCTGCTGGACATGGATGTGGCCATACAGCGTCTGAATCAAGACGCCGCCGGGCATCCTTCCATTGTTCAGTTGACGGGCATTTATCACAATTTGCTGCGTCGTTGGGTCGATGTTTGATTCAAGCTTGAAGTGATGCCCGGACGGTGTCGCGCAAACACAAAATGCGCGTTTTTGTATATTGCGAAACCAGCTAAAAGCTAGTATTGGCGCGGGTTCTAGTGAGGTTTTTGCTTGACAGCCGCGCCACGCCAAGGCCTAATACATGTCTGCGTCGCTGACGGTTTGAAGGCATCAGAGCCATCAAATCTTAAGCGGCGCAGCAGTTTAAAAGTTGTGCTTTGCAGCGCAAGAAAAAGTTTATCCACTGTCTGTTCGTCGTTTGTCGGGCCATGCGTTGGTTAGTGGCGTCCCATCATGACAGCCATGAACCGCACGGCCTCGCCAGACTCCATACCTTGTGAGGGGTACACCTGAATGAACAAAACCGAACTCATCGATCACATCGCCAGCAAGGCCGATATCTCCAAGGCTGCCGCCGGTCGTTCGCTCGACGCCTTGATCGGTGCCGTCAAGACCACCCTGAAGAAGGGCGGTACGGTCACGCTGGTTGGCTTTGGCACGTTTGCCGTGTCGGCTCGCGCTGCTCGCACCGGCCGCAACCCGCGCACCGGTGAAACCATCAAGATCAAGAAGGCCAAGGTGCCGAAGTTCCGTCCGGGCAAGGCCCTGAAGGACGCCGTCAACTAAAGGCGGCATGGCGGTCGCCGGGCATTGGCCCCCGCGATTTGCCGACAATTACGCGGTCCGGTATACTCCGGCCCGCGTATTGCTTTTGAGTACCCCGAGTTGGCAGTTGCTTCGCAAGAATCGTCACATTGACGGCCGTTGCGATGCCGCGGCAAGTCGTCAAGATCGGGTGCTTAGCTCAGTTGGTAGAGCGGCGCCCTTACAAGGCGTAGGTCACAGGTTCGACCCCTGTAGCACCCACCAAAAGCCCACGCAGGCGGTTCGGATCCCTCAAAGGTTCGCACCACGCCGCACACAAAACCCGCACACGTCACCGTGGCGGGTTTTTTGTTTTTCCGGCCTGGTTGGCGATTCGCCGTGGCCCTTGGCCTCATGGCCGCGTGCCGGAGAGGCGGGGCGTAGAAGCTCGACTTAAAAGCGCGCTTTTTCGTAAACGTTTTATGCAGCCGGATGTGATGTGCATCAAGGGTGCTACGCTAGCCCAGACGAAATAGAACGTGCGAATCATTCGCATTTAAGATATTATATTCGGCTTGTACCGGCCAGCCGGCGCCGTTTTTTCGTGTGCGCCGTTTCCCTGGCTGGCCGGATAAGTCAATGCACCCTGGCTGATTCATGCCTAGTTTTCAACGCGGTTGGAATTCATCTTCGCCGTCTTCGTTTGGTATACGTGCAGGCGCTGGCCTGGCGGTTGTCGCGCTTCACGCGGCAGTAATCGGCGCCATTTTCATGGCTCCTGCGAATCCTCCTGAACTGGAGGAGCCCGAAGCCGTCATGGTCAGTCTGGTGGATGCGCCCGTCCCGCAGATTGCGAAGGCCGAGCCCACGCCGGAAGTGCCGCAGCCGGTCGTTGAACCGCCGCCCGAGCCGCAGCCCGAAATCGAGCCGGAGCCCGAACCGGAGCCCGAACCCGAATTGAAGCCCGAGCCGGAACCGGAACCCGAACCGGTGGTCGAGAAGCCGCCGGTGCCCGCGCCCAAGCCCAAGCCCAAACCGAAGCCTAAACCCAAGCCCCAGCCGAAGCAGGAAGTCAAACCCGAGCCCAAGCCGGACACGCCGCCTCCGCAGACGCCGCCCGCGGGCGCGACGGATGGCGCGAAGGCCTCGCAGAGCCCGCAGCAGGGGCCTCCGCCGGACCAGCCTATCCTGGTGTCCAGCATTGAGTTCCAGGGCGCGCGCCCCATGCCCGTTTACCCGCAGGCCTCGCGCCGCATGCGGGAAGAGGGACGGGTGCTGGTGCTGGTGGAAATCAATACGCAGGGCCTGGTGGACCGCGCATCGATCGACACGTCATCGGGTTTCTCGAGACTGGACGAATCGGCGCTGACCGCCGCCCGCAAGGCCAAGTTCAAGCCCTATACCCGTAACGGCGTGGCCTATCCCGCCAAAGCCAAAATTCCGTTCGATTTCGTAATGAGGAACTGAGATGTCCAACGCACTGCATAGCGCCACCCTGGTGGCGCAGGCGACCACCAGCCCGGCAGCGCCGGCTGCTGCCGGCGCGGCTGCGCCCGCCGCCGCCGCGGCTGCGCCCGCCGCCGCCGCGGCTGCGCCCGCGGCCCAACAAGCCGCGACGACCGCTGGCGGCGTCGTCCAGCAATCGGCGGATGCGCTGCACAGCGCCGCCGCCGGGCTGCCGTCGTTGCCGCCGGCCCCGGCCGCCGCGCCCGACATGGGGTTCCTGCACTTTGTCGCGCAGAGCGACTTCGTGGGCAAGAGCCTGTTCATCATCCTCATCCTGATGTCGCTGGTGACCTGGTACCTGATCCTGGTCAAGGCCGCCAGCAACGTCAGCATGCGCAAGCGCTCGGCCGACTTCCTGAACAAGTTCTGGAACGCCAGCTCGCTGGAGCAGGTCGAGCACGAGATCACCACGCACGGCGCGCGCGACCCGTTCTCGCATCTGGCCAGCCACGCGATGCACGCCCAGGCGCACCACAACAAGTTCGGCGCGACCAAGCTGGAAGAGTCGGGCAGCAATTCCGATTTCGTCACCCGCACCATGCGCAAGGTCATCGACGAAGAAACCGCCAAGCTGGAAAATGGCCTGACGGTGTTGGCGTCGGTGGGTTCGACGGCCCCGTTCGTCGGCCTGTTCGGCACGGTCTGGGGCGTCTACCACGCCCTGGTCGGCATTGGTCTGTCGGATGGCGTGACCATCAACCGCATCGCCGGTCCGGTGGGCGAAGCCCTGATCATGACCGGTCTGGGCCTGGCCGTGGCAATTCCCGCGGTGCTGGCGTACAACACCTTCGTGCGCAACAACCGCGTGTTCCTGTCGCGTCTGGATGCGTTCGCGCATGACCTGTTCGCGTTCCTGACCACGGGCCAGCAAGTGTCGCTGTCCGATGGCAAGGTGCGCGCCCTGCGCCGCCAGAACGGCAATGGCGCTGCGGTTCAACGCGGGAGCGAATAATGGCCTTTGGCAGCTTCGAGGGTAAAGGATCCGGAAGCCACACGGTTTCCGAGATCAACATGGTGCCCCTGATCGACGTCATGCTGGTGCTGCTGGTGATCTTCATCATCACGGCGCCGCTGCTGGCGCACTCGATCAAGATCAACATGCCCCAGGTGGCCGCGGAGCAGATCGAGGAAGAGCCCAAGACCGTGGACCTGGCGATCGATGCCAGCGGCGCGCTGTTCTGGGACGAAAAGCCGGTCAATATCGACGACCTGCCCAACCGCTTCAAGTCGATCGCCGGCACCAAGCCGCAACCGGAAATCCGCATCCGCGCCGACCAGAACACCCGTTACGAAACCCTTGCCAAGGTCATGGCCTCGGCTCGCCGCTCGGGGATGTCGCGTATCGGATTCGTCACGACGCCGCCTTCGGGCGGGGCCGCCGCCACTGGCGCGCCGGCCGCGGGCGGGCCCACCCCGGCTCCCGCTGTGGCGCCGTCCGGCCGGTGAACGGATCCCAAGGAAAGGGGCGCATTTCGCGCCCCTTTTTTTTCGGATCGCGCTAGAATCGCGGCATGCGAGTACTGGTAATCGAAGACGACACCACCCTGGGCCACGCGCTCCAGGAGTTCCTGGCCGACCAGGGTTATGCGGTCGACTGGCTGACGGAAGGCGACCGAGTCCTGGGCGCTTTGGCTGGCCAGCCGTATGACCTGATGCTGCTCGACCTCAATCTGCCCGGCATGAGCGGGCTTGATGTGCTGCGGCAACTGCGCCAGGACGGCAATCAGGTTCCCGTGCTGATCCTTACCGCCCGCGACGGCATCGAAGACCGCGTTGCGGGCCTGGACGCCGGCGCCGACGACTACGTCACCAAACCTTTCGAACTGCCCGAGCTGGCCGCGCGCGTGCGCGCCTTCGGCCGGCGCCGTGCCGGTCAGGCGCAGCCGCTGATCGAAGTGGGCCCGCTGGTGTTCGACACGGTCGGCCGCGAAGTCCGCGCCAACGGCCAGCGCCTGTCGCTATCCGTGCGCGAACTCTCCGTGCTGGAGATGTTGATGGCCCGCGTGGGCCGCGTCGTGACCAAGCGCCAGATCGTCAACTCGCTGTCCGCCTGGGACGCCGATTTCAGCGAAAACGCTGTCGAAGTGTATGTGTACCGTCTGCGCAAGCGCCTGGAAGGCACGGGCGCCAGCATCCAGACGGTGCGCGGCTTCGGCTACATGCTGGATGTGGAAGCGGCCTGACGGCCCGGTCGCGCCCGGCGTGCTCCGGCTGCGCGCTTCCATCCGCTCAAGCGAGGGTATCGCGTCATGACGCAGGAACGCACTCCTTCCGCTCTTCCGGCAGCACGCCCCTTGCTCCCTTCCCGTTCGCTGGCGCGGCACCTGGTGATCCGCCTGATGCCGCCTATCTTGCTGCTGGTCCTGCTGGACTTGGCGGCCACCTGGGTCATCACCCACAAGATCGACATGTCGCTCTGGATGCTGGAAGATTTCTTCTGGCTGATGGTGGTGGGGCAGGTGGCGCTGATCGCCCTGTTTACCTGGGTGGTGGTGCAGGGCGTGCGCTCGGGGCTGCGCTCCGTGAACCATCTGTCCGAAGAGATCCGCCAGCGTTCCATCGACGACATGCAGCCGCTGGAAGTGGCGGGCGTGCCGGTGGAAATCGAGCCGCTGGTGACCCATACCAATGACCTGCTGCTGCGCCTGGACGCGTCGCTGGCAGCGCAGCGCCGCTTCATCGGGCATGCGGCGCACCAACTGCGGACCCCCTTGTCCGGCCTGCGGCTGGAATCCGAACTGATGCTGGCCCGCCCCTTGCCTGACGACGTGCGCGCCCGCGCCGAGCGCATCAAGGCCGTCAGCGACCGCATGATCCGGCTGGGCCAGCAGTTGCTGGTGCTGGCGCGCGCCGATCCCAACGCCCGACCGCAGGACAGCTTCGTGCGCATCGACCTGTGCGAGTGGGTGAGGGTGCATGGCGCCGAGTGGTTCCCACGGGTGCGCGAGGCCCGCTACGAGCTGGACCTGGTGGCGCCCGACGCGCCCATCTGGATCGACGCCGACCCCTTGCTGCTGGCTGAACTGCTGAGCAACCTGATCGACAACTCCTTGCGCTATGGCAATGAGACCGGTCGTATCACGCTGATCGTGGGCGCCAATCCGCCTTCGCTGACCGTCGAAGACGACGGGCCCGGAATTCCCGCCGACGAGCGCGACCGCGTGTTCGAGGCTTTCTACCGGTCACCCACTGCGACAGCGGGCGGCTCGGGCCTGGGCCTGGCGATCGTGCGCGAAATTGCGCACGCCCACGGCGCCTGGTGGAAGCTGACCAGCCGCCCCCAATTCTCCGGCACACGGTTGTCCGTCGTGTTCCCCGGCCCCCGCAAAGGGGCTCAACTTACCCGTCAAGAACCCACATCATGAGCCAAGCCACGGCTGGTGTTCCTTCATCGTCCGGCGCGAATCCGGGTGGCGCGTACGCGCCATCGTCGCGCGCGGCGCTCATCATGGGCGCGCTGGGCGTGGTCTACGGCGACATCGGCACCAGCCCGCTGTATACCTTGCGTGCCTGCCTGACGGGCTTGAGCGTGCATACCGACCTGGAGCCCGCGCATCTGCTTGGCGTGCTTTCCATCCTGTTCTGGATGCTGATGGTGGTGGTGTCGCTGAAGTACGTGACGTTGGTGCTGCGTGCCGACAACCGCGGCGAAGGCGGTACGCTGGCGCTGCTGGAACTGGCGGTGCGCAATCGTGACGGCAAGATGCGCTGGGTGCTGATCGTGTTGGGGATTTTTGGCGCGGCGCTGTTCTACGGCGACAGCATGATCACGCCAGCCATCTCCGTGCTGTCCGCGCTGGAAGGCATCGGGATCGTGTCGCACACGCTGGATGCGTGGGTGGTGCCGATCGCGTTGGTGGTGCTGGTGGCGCTGTTTGCGATCCAATCGCACGGAACGGGCGTCATGGGCAAGCTGTTCGGCCCGGTGATGCTGGTGTGGTTCGGCACGCTGGCCGCTCTGGGCGCCTGGCAGATCTGGCAGATGCCGGAGGTGCTGTCGGCATTGAACCCGATGTGGGGACTGCGCTTCATCGTCGAATTCCCATTGATCAGCTTCGTGCTGCTGGGTGCGGTGGTGCTGGCGTTGACGGGCGCCGAGGCGCTGTACGCCGACATGGGCCACTTTGGCCGCCCGGCCATCCGCAGCGCCTGGTTCAGCATGGTGCTGCCCGCGCTGACGCTGTGCTATTTCGGTCAGGGCGCGTTGCTGTTGCGCGACCCCACGGCGATCCGCAACCCGTTTTTCATGATGGCGCCCGATTGGGGCCTGGCGCCGCTGGTGGCGCTGGCCACCATCGCGACGATCGTGGCGTCCCAGGCGGTGATCTCCGGCGCCTATTCGGTGACGCGCCAGGCGGTGCAGTTGGGCTTCTGGCCGCGCATGCAGATCCTGCATACGTCGGCGGTCGAGAAAGGCCAGATCTATCTGCCGCAGGTCAATGCGCTGTTGTTGTGCGCGGTGCTGGTCCTGGTGCTGCTGTTCCGCAATTCGGACAACCTGGCGGCGGCCTACGGGTTCGCGGTGACGGGCACGATGTTGACGACGTCGGTGCTGGCGTTCGCGGTGCTGCCGCGTGGCACCACGGGCGTCAAGCGCATGCTGTGGTTCACGGTGCTGGGCCTGCTGCTGCTGTTCGACGTGCTGCTGTTTTCGGCCAACGTGTTCAAGATCCACGAGGGGGGATGGCTGCCGCTGGTGGTGGCGATCGTGGTGTTCACGCTGATGATGACGTGGCGCCGCGGCCGGCACTTGCTGTCTGATATGCAGCATCGCGACCGGCAGCCGCTCAAGGAATTCATGGAACAGCTGGAGGCGTATCCGCCGTCGCGGGTGCCCGGGACGGCAATCTTCATGACGATGAATTCGGGCAATGTGCCGCCGGCGCTGCTGCACAACCTGAAGCACAACAAGGTGCTGCACGATCATGTGCTGTTCCTGACGATCCTGGTGGCGGACGTGCCGTATATCTCGCCGGAAGAGCGTTTCGTCGTGAACAAGCTGAGCGCGTCCAGCTGGACGGCGACGATCAACTACGGATTCAAGGAAGATCCCGACGTGCCGGACGCGTTGCGGCTGGTGGCCGAGGCGTATCCGGAATTGGACCTGGAGCCGATGCGGACGTCGTACTTCCTGTCGCGGCAGACGGTGGTGGCGGCAAGGAAGCCGGCGTTGTTGCGGTGGAGAAGGGCCGTGTTCTCGTTCATGGCGCGGAATTCGACGCGAAGCACGAAGTTCTTCAAGATTCCGGCGAATCGGGTCGTGGAGATGGGGATGCAGGTCGAGTTGTAGGCTTGTTTTTTGCCGGGGCGTTGTCTTGCCTCGTGAGGTTGCGCTCGTGACCTATCCGTCAGATCTGCGATGAATGTCGCGGGCATGAAAAAGCCCCTCGGTTTTTGCCGAGGGGCTTTTTTTTGGGGCAAGAATTACTGGGGCGGAAGAATTACTTCTTCTTCTTGCCGTCGTCCTTCAGTTGCGGCAGCGACGTGCCGCTGGAGGCCAACAAGCCGGTCTTGACGTAGGTGAACAGCTTTTCGCGGGTGTCGACGATGTCGAGGTTGCGCATGGTGAGCTGGCCGATGCGGTCTGCCGGGGTGAAGGGGGCGTTTTCCACCTTTTCCATGGACAGGCGCTCGGGCGCGTACGTCAGGTTGGCCGATTCGGTGTTCAGCAGCGAATAGTCGTTGCCGCGGCGCAGTTCGATGGTGACTTCGCCGGTGATGGCGCGGGCCACCCAGCGCTGGGCGGTTTCGCGCAGCATGATGGCTTGCGGGTCGAACCAGCGGCCCTGGTACAGCAGGCGGCCCAGCTTGCGGCCGTTTTCGCGGTACTGCTCGATCGTGTCTTCGTTGTGAATGCCGGTGACCAGGCGTTCGTAGGCGATGAACAGCAAGGCCAGACCCGGGGCTTCGTAGATGCCGCGGCTCTTGGCTTCGATGATGCGGTTTTCGATCTGGTCGCTCATGCCGAGGCCGTGGCGGCCACCGATGCGGTTGGCTTCCAGAAGCAGTTCGACCGGGTCGCTGAATTCCACGCCGTTCAGGGCGACCGGTTGGCCTTCCTCGAAGCGGACGGTGACTTCTTCGGCCTTCACGGCCACGTCGTCGCGCCAGAACGCCACGCCCATGATGGGCTTGACGATGCGGATGCCGGAGTTCAGTTGTTCCAGGTCCTTGGCTTCGTGGGTGGCGCCCAGCAGATTGGAGTCGGTCGAGTAGGCTTTTTCGGCCGACATCTTGTAGTCGAAGCCGGCTTGGCGCATGTATTCGGACATTTCCGAACGGCCGCCCAGTTCGTCGATGAAGCGCTGGTCAAGCCACGGCTTGTAGATCTTCAGGTCAGGATTGGTCAAGAGACCGTAGCGGTAGAAACGTTCGATGTCGTTGCCCTTGAAGGTGCTGCCGTCGCCCCAGATGTTGACGTTGTCTTCCTTCATGGCGGCCACCAGCATCGTGCCGGTGACTGCGCGGCCGATGGGGGTCGTGTTGAAGTAGGTGATGCCGGCGGTCGAGATGTGGAACGCGCCCGCTTGCAGGGCGGCGATGCCTTCTGCCACCAACTGCGCGCGGCAGTCGATCAGGCGGGCGTTTTCGGCGCCGTAGGCCAGGGCCTTGCGGGGAATCTCGTCGTAGTCGGACTCGTCGGGCTGGCCCAGGTTCGCGGTGTAGGCGTACGGAATCGCGCCGTTATTGCGCATCCACAGGAGCGCGGCGCTGGTGTCGAGGCCGCCGGAAAAGGCGATGCCGACCTTCTGGCCGGTGGGAAGGTTCGGGAGGATAGTGGTCATTGTTTGAGGTGAGACGCCAACAGGACTTTGACAGCAACGAGCCGCCAAACAAGAAAGGTGACCGCATTTTAACTCTTTTGACCGGGGCGGGCGGTGCCGGGCGGAAGGGCGTCCGCGCGGATGCGGGTGTCGGCCGCCGGCGCGAACAGGCGGGCCAGTTCCAGTTGACGGATCAGCGCACCGGTGGCCGTGGCCAGCCGCGTGGCGGGACGATGCCGGGCGCTGGCCAATACCAGGTTGTTGGTGATCCTGGGCGAGCCGATGTCGCAGAGCGACAACGCGTGTTCGGCGGCGGGCCCCCGGGCGGCCGAACGCGGCAGGATGGCATAGGCGTCGCCCTGCGCCGCCAGTTCCACGATGGTCTGCACGGCGTCTACCTCGGCCGCGACCTTCAGGCGCACGCCCTGGGCGCGGCAGACGCTTTCCACCAGCGTGCGGATGGCATTGGGCAGGCTGGGCAGCACCAGGGGATAGTCGCCCAACTGCGCCACGGCCACGCGGGCCGGCAGCGGCGGTTCGTGCCGGGCGGCGGCGGCCAGCACCAGGTCTTCCCGGAATAGCGATTCATAGGCCAATTGGGGCGAGGGCGCCGGGTCATACAGCAGCGCCAGGTCGACGCGGCCGGCCAGTAACCATTCGCGGACCTGGGCGCTCAGGCCCTCTGCGACGGCGATCGAGGCGTCGGGAAAGCTGCGGCGGAACGCCTGCACCAGCGGCGGGGTCAGCACGCGGGCGATGCGCGGGGGAAGTCCAACCACGACTTTGCCGGCCGGGGTTTCGCGCAAGGACTGCAGGTCTTCCTTGGCGCGGTCGGCCAGCGTCAGCAGGGCGCGGGCGTGTTCCAGGAAGCGCAGGCCGGCTTCGGTGGGTTCGGCGCCGCGGCCGTTGCGGTACAGCAGGTGCTGGCCCAGTTCCAGTTCCAGCAGGCGCACCTGCCGGCTAAGCGTGGGTTGGGCCACGTCCAGCATTTCGGCGGCGCGCGAGAAGCTGCGCCGCTCCGCGACCCGGACGAAATACTCGATCTGTTTCAGATCCATTGGATATTTAATTTATGCATATCTGAAATCAAAGATATAGCATTGTTTGCCGGCCGGCAATCCGTGACGATGTCATTTTTCCAGCAGGAAACCGCCGTGCCCGATTGCCGTCCCCCGCTTGCGTCCCCTTCCCATCCGCGCCATGCGCTGCCGCCGGGCGCGTGCGACACGCATTGCCACATTTTTGGACCGACAGACGTGTTCCCGTATGCCGAGGGCCGCTCGTATACGCCGCCCGATGCCTCCTACGCGAAGATGGCGGCGTTGCACGCGCATCTGGGCGTCGAGCGCGCGGTGGTGGTGCAGGCCAATTGCCACGGTTCGGATCATCGCGCCCTGCTGGACGCGCTGGCTCGAAGCGGCGGCCGCTATCGCGGGGTGGCGTTGCTGGGGGCGGACGCCACGGTGGCCAGCGTCAAGTCGTTGCATGAAGGCGGCGTGCGCGCCGCGCGGTTCAATTTCGTGCCCCATCTGGGCGGCGCGCCCGAGCCGGCGGTGTTCGACCATGTCGTGTCCCTGATCGCGCCGCTGGGTTGGCACCTGTGCCTGCATCTGGATGGCGCGATGCTGCCCGACCTGCTGCCACGTCTTCGGGCGTTGCCGCTGCCGTTCGTCGTGGACCACATGGGCCGCTTGAAGGCCGCCGACGGACTGGAATCGCCCGCGATGCGCGCCTTGCTGAGCCTGGCCGACGTGCCGCAGGCCTGGGTGAAGGTATCGGGCATCGACCGCATCGCATCGGGCCAGCGCCCGTTCGCGGAAGGCATTCCCTTTGTCCGCGCGCTGGTCGAGGCCCTGCCGGATCGGACGTTGTGGGGCACTGACTGGCCGCACCCGAATGTGGCGGGCGACATGCCCGACGACGGCGAATTGGTGGACACGTTCTTCGAGGCGTGTCCCGATGCGGCGCTGCGCCAGCGCGTGTTGGTGGACAACCCCGCGCGGCTGTACGGATTCAACTAGACGGCAGGCCCGCCCCTTCCGGGGGCCGGGCACAAAAGAACATTCCATTCAACGAGGAGACACCATGTTCAATAAGATTCTCTCGGCCACGGTGCTGAGTCTGGCCGCGTTCGGCGCGGCGCATGCCGACGGCCCCGTTCGCCTGATCATCGCGTTCCCGCCCGGCGGTCCGGTGGACCTGGTGGGGCGCGTGCTGGCCGAGCAACTGGGCAAAGAACTCAAGCAGCAGGTCATCGTAGAGAACAAGGCGGGCGCCAATGGCAATATCGCCGCGGCGTACGTGGCCAAGGCGCCCGGCGACGGCTCGGTGCTGTTCCTGACCAGCGTCGGCGCGGTCGCCATCAGTCCGGCGCTGTACAAGGACCTGCCGTACGATCCGGTGCGCGATTTCGCGCCGGTGTCCAAAGTCGTGAACAACGCCACGGTGTTCGTGGTGAATCCCTCCAATCCGGCCACGAATGCCGCCGATTTCGTGAAGGCGTCGCAGGCCGCCAAGCAGTCGGTGGCGATCGGGTCGTCGGGGATCGGCAGCATTCCGCACCTGACGATGGAGATGTTCGCCGATGCCAGCAAAGCCAACGTGCTGCACGTGCCATACAAAGGCGCGGCGCCCGTCATCAACGACGTGATGGGCAACCAGGTGGCCGGGTTCTTCGGCGACGTGCCGGGCCTGATCGGCCATATCCAGGGCGGCAAGCTCAAGCCGCTTGGCATCGCCGCGCCCGCGCGTCACCCGCTGCTGCCGGACGTGAAGACGCTGGCCGAACAGGGCATCGCGGGCGTGGAATCGAATAACTGGTATGGGATCGTGGCGCCGTCGTCTACGCCGGCGGCGACGGTGGACAAGCTGAACCAGGCGGTGCGCGCCGCGTTGGGCAACGAGGCCGTGCGCGCCAAGCTGGAGAAGTTCGGCGCGCAGGCCGCGCCCAGCTCGCCCCAGGAACTGGCCGCGCTGATCGCCTCCGACCGCGCCAAGTGGACCGCGCTGATCCAGCGCAAGAACATCCGTCCGGAGTGAGCATGAGTGCAAGCCGAGTCACCCCCGTGGTTCCGGGTACCCGCCAGGAACTGGCTGCGATCGAGGCGCGCATCAGCGCTGCGCGCGGCCGGATTTCGCCGCTGTACCAGGTGCTGCTGAATAGCCCGGCCGTCGTGGATGGCTGGGAAGCCATGCTGACCGCCATTCGCCAGAAGACGTCGTTGTCGCCGCGTTTGCGTGAACTCATCATCCTGCGCGTGGCGACCTTGAACAACGCGCCTTACGAATTTGACGCGCATGTGCCGCACGCCTTGGCCGGCGGCATGCCGCAAGACGTGATCGACGCGTTGCGGTCCAACCCGGCCCCCCAGGACGTGAAAGGGCTGGCTCCCGGCGAAGCCGAGGTGCTGGCGCTGACCGACGCCATGACGCGCGACATCGAGGTGCCCGACGCGGTGTTCGCGCCCGTGCGCGCACGCTACGATGATGCGCAACTGGTCGAGCTGGCCGCCACGGTGGGCGCCTACAACATGGTGTCGCGCTTTCTTGTGGCGCTACGCGTCGGCCATTGAAAGGAGAAGACAGTGCAGGAAACCCTATTGCTGGTGTCGCTGGGCGAACGCTTTGACAACGCCCGCGCGGCCGACATGGCACAGCGCCTGACGGCCGGGCTGGACGGCGTGGGCGTCAGCGCCTTTGCCGCCGTTGAAGAGGCCGACACGTATGTGTACCTGCGCGGCGCGGGCCACGCGCTGGCCGAAATCCAGGCCCGTCTGGCCGAGAGTTTTCCCGGCGCCCGCGCACGCGTGTTGCATCAAACGCTGGACCTGCCGGGGGCTTCGGCCGGCCAGGACGCGCCATGGCACTACATCGTGGAAACCGATGTGCTGCCCGGGGCCGAGCAGGACCTGAACGCCTGGTATGACCGGGAGCATCTGCCCGGGCTGGCGTCCGTGCCCGGCACGGTGCGCGCGATGCGATTCGAATGCCGCGATGAATCGCCGCGATACCTGGCCTGCTACGACTTGCACACCCGCGACACCTTCGGCAGCCCGCCGTGGCTGGCCGTGCGCGCCACCGACTGGAGCAGCCGCGTGCGGCCTTCGTTTCGCAATTCCCGCCGCACGATGTTCAAGAAAATCCTGTGACGGCGGGCCGGCGATGGGCCGGCAAGGAGGCATGATGATGGTGAAAAAACTGCTGACCGGGCTGACGATCACGTGCGCGGTCGTGGCATCAGGTTCGGTGCTGGCCGATACGCCCAAACGCGTCAACGTGCTGGTGGGCAACGGTGCGTCGATCGAGGTGCTGGACCAGGGGCAGGGGCCCGCGCTGGTGCTGCTGCCGTCGCGGGGACGCGGCGCGCAGGATTTCGACGAACTGGCCGAACGCTTCGTGCAAGCCGGCTATCGCGTGCTGCGTCCGCAGCCGCGCGGCATCGGCGGCAGTACCGGACCGATGTCGGGCATCACGCTGCATGATCTGGCGGACGACCAGGCCGCCGT
Source organism: Achromobacter sp. MYb9 (assembly GCF_002975275.1). Taxonomy (GTDB): domain Bacteria; phylum Pseudomonadota; class Gammaproteobacteria; order Burkholderiales; family Burkholderiaceae_B; genus Achromobacter. The sequence continues at coordinate 78,280 of NZ_PCOQ01000014.1, forward strand.
GATCCGCAACGTGGCGCGCCAGCCGGTGGTGATGGTCGGCCACGCGTTCGGCAACTGGGTGGCCCGCGCCACGGGCGTCGACTACCCGGAGCTGGTGCGCGGGGTCGTGATCGTGGCGGCGGCGGCCAAGCAATATCCCAAAGGCTTGAGCGAACACGTGGACCGCAGCGCCGAACTGTCGTTGCCCGACGCCGAACGCCTGAAGTCGATCCAGTACGCGTTCTTCGCGCCCGGCAACGACGCGCGGGTCTGGTTGAACGGCTGGTATCCCGACGTCAGCGAAAGCCAGCGTCTGGCCGGCAAGGCAACGCGTCAAGCGGACTGGTGGTCGGGCGGCGCCAAACCGCTGCTGGACCTGCAAGCAGAATTGGATCTGTTCAAGCCGCCCACCACGCGCAACGAAATCCGCGACGAATTCGGTGATCGCGTGTCGCTTGTCGTGATTCCCGGGGCAGGGCACGCGCTGGTGCCCGAAAAACCGCAGGCCGTGGTGGACGCCATCGCCGCCTGGGAACGCACGTTGCGTTGATCGCGGCGCCTTCGAAAGGGGGGCGATCGCGGACGCCCAGCCGCGGCGCTTCAAGCAAAAGGGCCCGGATATCTCAAGATATCCGGGCCCTTTTTGGTTGCCTGCAGGCTTACTTGATCTGGCCCAGCAGCAGGAATTCCATCAGCGCCTTTTGCACGTGCAGGCGGTTTTCGGCTTCGTCCCAGACCACGCTTTGCGGGCCGTCGATGACTTCACCGGTGACTTCCTCGCCGCGGTGGGCAGGCAGGCAGTGCATGAAGACGGCTTCGGCGTCGGCCGCGGCCATCATTTCGGCATCCACGCACCAGTCGGCGAATGCGGCGCGGCGTTCGTCGTTTTCGGCTTCGTAGCCCATGCTGGTCCAGACGTCCGTCGTGACCAGGTGCGCGCCTTGGCAAGCCTCCATGGGGTCCTTGAATTGGCGCAGGACGTTGGGCGACGGCGTGCCGATGCGCGCGGCTTCAAGTTCGTAGCCGGCGGGCGTGGACACGTGCAGCGTGAAGCCCAGCATTTCGGCGGCGTGCAGCCACGTGTAGGCCATGTTGTTGGCGTCGCCCACCCAGGCCACCGTCTTGCCGGCGATGGGCCCGCGATGCTCGATGTAGGTGAAGATGTCCGCCAGGATCTGGCAGGGGTGGAACTCGTTGGTCAGGCCGTTGATGACCGGCACGCGCGAGTGCGACGCGAAGCGTTCGATGCGGGTCTGCTCGAACGTGCGGATCATGACGATGTCGACCATGCGCGAAATGACGCGCGCGGTGTCTTCGATGGGCTCGGAACGGCCCAGCTGGGAATCGTTCGAGGTCAGGTTGATGACCGAGCCGCCCATCTGGTACATGCCCGCTTCGAACGACACGCGGGTGCGGGTGCTGGCTTTTTCGAACACCATCGCCAGCGTGCGGTCGTGCAGCGGCATGTGGGGTTCGTAGCGTTTGAATTTTTCTTTGATCAGACGCGCGCGGTCCAGCACATACGCGATCTCGGCGGACGAAAAGTCCTTGAACTGGAGAAAATGCCGCAACGGGCCGTTTTGAGTCGTGGGAGGAGTCATGGTGATGTCGCAGGTCATTGGACCCGGCCGGGCTCGTGGCCCGGGCGGGAATGGGATGTTTCGGCCAGGAATTGTTGGATGAGCGGGACCAGTGTGCTGACGATCTGGTCTGCCTCTTGCTTGTTCAGGATCAAAGGCGGCAGCATGCGGATGACGCGGTCGCGCGTGACGTTGATGAGCAGGCCGGCCGCCAGCGCGCGCGCGGCCAGAACGCCGCAGGGACGCGCCAGCTCGATGCCCAGCATCAGGCCGCGACCGCGAACCTCGGCGACGCCATCGGTGCCGGCCAGGGCTTGTTGCAGCGCGTCTTTCAGGTATGCGCCCACGGTATGGGCGTTGTCCAGCAGACGCTCGGATTCCAGGGCGTCCAGCACGGCCAGGCCGGCCGCGCACACCAGCGGGCCGCCGCCGAACGTGGTGCCGTGGCTGCCCGGGGTGAAAACGCCCGCGGCAGGGCCTGCGGCCAGCATCGCGCCAATCGGCACGCCGCCCGCCAGGCCCTTGGCCAGCGTCATGACGTCGGGCGTGATGTCCGCCCACTGGTGGGCGAACCACTTGCCCGTGCGGCCGATGCCGGATTGCACTTCGTCGATCATCAGCAGCCAGCCGCGCTCGGTGCACAGGCGGCGCACTTCCTGCAGGTAGGCGATGTCGGACGGACGGATGCCGCCTTCGCCTTGCAACACTTCCAGCAGCACCGCCGCGGTACGCGGTTCGGCGTCGCCGGCGGCGCGCACGGCATCGATGTCGTTGTAGGCGACCTGGATGAAGCCGGTCGGCAGCGGTTCGAAGCCCTTGCGCGCCTTGTCGCTGCCGGTGGCCGCCAGCGTGGCCAGCGTGCGGCCATGCCAGGACGAATCCATGGTGATGATGTGGGCGTGCTTGTTGCCGCGCTGGTAAGCGTAATAGCGCGCCAGCTTGATCGCCGCTTCATTGGCTTCCGAGCCGCTGTTGTTGAAGGCGACTTCCTGCATCCCGGACAACGCCGTCAGGCGCGCGGCAAGCGCCGCCTGTTGCGGCACTTCATAGATGTTCGAGGTATGGATGACGCGCGCGGCCTGCTCGCTGATGGCGGCGACAAGCTTCGGGTGGGCATGGCCCAGGCACGACACGCCGATGCCGGCCAGCGCATCGAGGTACTTGCGGCCGTCGGCATCCCACAACCAGACCCCCTGGCCGTGCGTGAACGCAACCGGCAGGCGGGAATAGATATTGGCCAGAGGCGAGGTCATTGCGGATCCTCCTGGGGGATTACCAAAAATGCCGGCCCTTTTTTTGGGGTGTTTCTTGTAAGAAACGCCATTTGGAAGAGGGCAAAGGATCAATCATATACAATTCGCGGCGCAGGGCGCATGTTTGATCACGCCGAAGATCCGGCTTTCGTGAAAGGCGCGCTGTAGTGAAAGAACTCATGGCAACTCGCGTCAGACAATTCGTAATTCATGGCGTTACCGAAAGCGGTAGCCGATTCCGCCCCAGCGATTGGGCGGAACGGCTCGCCGGCGTAATGGCACAGTTCCGGCCCGCCGGCTGTGCCGGTAACCACCTCACTTATTCGCCCTATGTGCTGCCCGTCGTCATCGACGGCGTGCGCGGAATCGTGGTCGACCTGCGTTTGCGCGACCTGGAACCGCTGGCGTACAAGTTCGTGGTGGATTTCGCTCGCGACAACAACCTCAAGACGGAAGAACGCGAAATCTAGGCCCCAGAACCGAAAAGCGCCCCGACCGGGCGCTTTTCTCATTCTTGGGGGCCACCCTGCTCGCCCATCGGGCGGGCACGCCCCTAGGCGCCGCATCCGCGCGCCAGGCCCCGATCAGACTCAGGTCCCGTAGCGGTCCAGGATCTTGCGGATGTCGCGCACCCCCGAGCCATCCGTGCTCAGCAGCGCCCGTGCCGTGACGGACTCCAGGTGATGCTCCAGCAGATGCAGCACGTGTTTTTCATCGCGTGCGCGCAGGCCTTCGACGATCTCCATGTGCTCGCTGACCGCGCACTCGCTGGAATGGGGGCGGCCGTATAACGCCAGGATCAGTGAACAGCGCGAGACGATTTCGTTCACGTAGCGGGCGTACACCGCATTGCCCGACAGCTCCGCCATCAGGATGTGGAATTCGCCCGACAGGCGGATGGATTCGTTCGTGCTGTTGCGCTTGCGGGCTTCTTCCTCTTGCGCCACGTGCTGCGCCAGGCGCGTCAACCCCGCTTCAGTGATGTGCTGCAGCAGCCGACGGGCCACATCGCGCTCCAGGCAGCGGCGCGCCTCGAAGATGTCGTGCGCCTCTTCCAGGCTGGGGCGGGCCACGGCGGCGCCCCGGTTCGGCCGCAGATCCACCAGGCCTTCGCTGAATAGCCGCGTCAACACTCCCCGAACGATGGTCCGGCTGACGCCGAAGCGCTCGCCGATGACGTCTTCTGGCAGCTTGTCGCCCGGCAGCAGGGCTTGTTCGATGATGGCCCGGCGCAAATTAATGTATACGATTTCGCTGCGGTTTATGTCTTTCTTGGCGGGCTCGTTAGCCGGCGGCGCGAGAGGTTTCATCTTCTTCTTAGGCTCCTGTGCATGCGCATTTTCATTGTGTCGGAAAAGCTCCGGCATCCGCTGCCGGCGCGCACGGCGGGGTGTAGCAAGCATACTACACCGGGCGATAAGGGTTAGCGATAGCTTGAAGGCAAGACTGAAACGCGTACATTGTCGGCATAAATCGTATACAAATATTTATACAAAATTGGTCGGGATTATCCTGTTTCTGCATTTTGTTTGTATACAAAATGACCGAGGTTTGTTCCATGTCCGCCACGCCCGACGCCGTCGCCTTCGATCGGCCCGCTTTCACGCCATACCGCTTGCTGGTGATCAATGGCAACACCACGTCTGACCTGACCCGCAGCCTGGGCGAGCAGGCTCGTGCTTTCCTGGGGGGCGCGGCGCACGTGCATGCCGTCACGGCCGCGTTCGGGCCGGCCTACATCGCCAGCCGCGTCGAGGCGGCGGTGGCCGCCCATGCGGTACTGGAAACCGTCGAACGCGAAGTTGCCCTGGCCGAGGCCCCGTTCGACGCCTGCCTGCTGGCCTGTTTCGGTGAACCCGGCATTGGCGCCGTGCGCGAATGCCTGCCGGTGCCGGTCGTGGGCATGGCCGAGGCCTCGATCATGGCCGCCATGCAGCGCGGCGACCGCTACGCCATCGTGACGGTGGGCCAGCGCTGGCCCGGCATGCTGCGCGAGCAGATCCGCCAATTGGGGCTTGAGTCCCGTTGCGCCGGCATCATCGCCTTGCCCGGCAACGCGCTGGACTACGTATCGCGTTCGCCCGAGTCGGCCGCCGAAGTCAGCCGCGCGCTGGATGGCGCGGTGGCGCAGGGCGCCGACGTGGTGATCGTGGCGGGCGCGGCGCTGGCGGGCTACCTGCCCGCGCTGCCGCGCCGGCCAGCCGTACCCATCATCGACTCGTACCGGGCGGCGCTGGCCCAAGTATTGGCCCTGGCCTCGCTGGACCGGGCGCAGCGCCTGTACGCCCCAGTCTGACCCGCCCGACCCGATCGCTTCACACATCGCGCCGGGCCCGATCCCGGCGACAGCAAACCGGTATTTCAGACCGATAGACAAGGGAGAGTTGCAGCCATGAAGACGTTGCTTAAATGGACCGCCGGGGCCGTGATCGCGCTGTCCGCCATCACCGGGGCCTCTGCCGCCAACACGCTGAAGTGGGGCGCCGCGCGCGACCTGGATTCGCTGGATCCGTATTCCTACGGCAGCACCTTCAATCTGGCGTTCCTGAACCATGTGTACGAAGCGCTCATCCGCTACGACGACAAGTTCAACATCACGCCGGCGCTGGCCGAGTCCTGGGAGGCCACGTCGCCCACCGTGCTGCGCTTCAAGCTGCGCCAGGGCGTGAAGTTCCACAACGGCGCGCCGTTTACCGCCGACGACGTGGTGGCTTCGATGACCCGGGTGTCGGACGTCGCCTCGCCGCTGAAGGGCAACCTGCCGGCGTTCAAGTCCGTGCGCAAGGTCGACGACTTCACGGTCGACATCGAGATGACGCATCCGTACCCGTTGATGCTCAATGACCTGACCAACATCTTCATCTTCAATCGCCAGTGGCTGGTGGACAACAACAGCACCAAGCCGACGGACGCCGCGAAGAAGATCGAAGGCTATGCCACGCACAACGCGAACGGCACCGGCCCGTTCAAGGTGGAGTCGTACCGCCCCGACACGCGGACCGTGCTGGTCGTGAACCAAGCCTGGTGGGACACGCCGCGGCACAACCTGGATCGCATCGAATTCACGCCCATCGCTTCGGCGCCGACGCGGGTCGCGGCGCTGTTGTCGGGCGACATCAATTTCACGGAAAACGCGCCGCTCCAGGATCTGGACCGCCTGCGCGCCGCGCCGAACGTGAAGGTGCTGGCGGCCACCGAACTGCGCACGCTGTACTTCGGGTTCAATCTGAGCGACAAGCTGGTCGGCTCCAATATCACGGACAAGAATCCGCTGAAGGATGTGCGCGTGCGCCAGGCGCTGTACATGGCGCTATCGCCCGATCTGCTGCAAAAGCGCGTGATGCGCGGCCTGTCGCGCACGACGGGCGCATTGGTGGCGCCCACCATCCCGGGCTACGAGGCCAAGCAGGACGAGCGCCTGCCATTCGACGCCGCCCGTGCCAAGAAGCTGCTGGCCGACGCGGGATATCCCGACGGCTTCACGCTGTCCCTGCTGTGCTCGAACGATATGTTCGTGAACGAGGAAGAGCTGTGCCAGGCCGCGGCGTCGATGTGGGCGAGGATTGGCGTGAAGGCGACGCTGGCCAGCGGCCCGCGCTCGCTGCAAAACCCCAAGCGCTCGCGCGGCGAGTTCGATATCACCATCCATGGCTGGGCCAACGAGCCGCAGATCGACGCGCTGTCGATCCTGCTGCAGGTGATGCACAGCCGCACGGGGCCTGCCGGCGTCTTCAACTGGGGGCAGTGGGGAGACGCGGCGCTGGACGCGAAGATCGACGCGGCCGCCGCCGAGATGGACCGTCCGAAGCGCATCCAGATGATGGCTGAGGTATTGCAGACCCTGCATGACGACGTGCGCTTTTTGCCTTTGCACCAGCAGCCCATGGCCTGGGCCGTGGGCAACAAGGTGGGCGACGTGCTGCAGATGCCGGACAACAAGGCCCGTCTGTGGAATGTGCGCATGCAGTGATGCGTGCCTGAGCGGGCTGCCGCGTGCCGATCGGGGCGCGGCGGCCTGGAGTCCGACATCGGGTCTGAAGGGAGCCGCACATGCTGGCATTCATTGTTAGACGGGTCGTAAACGCGGTTGGCGTGATGCTGGCGGTGGCGTTGCTGGCCTTCGTGATTTTCCGTTTTGTCGGCGACCCCGTCGACATGATGCTGAACGAGCAGGCCTCGCAGACGCAGCGCGATGAACTGCGCGAGCGGCTGGGGCTGAACGCCTCGGTGGGCATGCAGTTCGTCCACTTCGTGACGAATGCGGCGCAAGGCGAGTTCGGCATTTCGTACCGCAACCAGCAAGACGTGTTCGCGCTGGTGGCTGAACGCTTTCCCGCCACGTTCGAACTGGTGATGATGGCGACGCTGCTGTCGCTGGTCATTGGCGTGCCGCTGGGCGTCCTGACGGCCATCTACCGCAAGTCGCGCGTGGCGCAGGCCTTGCAGTTCGTGTCCATTCTGGGCATCTCGCTGCCCAGCTTCGTGGTGGGCATCATGTTGATCCTGATCTTCTCGGTCCAGCTGGGCTGGCTGCCCGGTTTCGGCCGCGGCGATACGGTGAAGACCGGTGGATGGTCCACGGGCCTCTTGACGCCGTCGGGCCGCGCGGCGCTGGTGCTGCCGTCCATCACGCTGGCGCTGTTCCAGATCACGCTGATCATGCGGCTGGTGCGGGCCGAGATGCTGGAGACGCTGCGCACCGAATTCATCAAGTTCGCGCGGGCGCGCGGCCTGCCCGACAGGGTGGTGCATTTTCGGCTGGCGCTGCGCAACTGCCTGATGCCCGTCATTACCGTGACCGGCATGCAGATCGGCAACCTGATCGCGTTCGCGCTGATCACGGAAACGGTCTTCCAGTGGCCGGGCATGGGCCTGCTGTTCATCCAATCGGTCATGTTCGTGGACATTCCCGTCATGGCGGCCTATCTGGTGATCGTGTCCTTCATCTTCGTGGCGCTGAATACGCTCGTGGACATGATGTACGGCGTGGTGGATCCACGCCTGCGCAGTCAGCACGTCAAAGGAGGCGCCAATGCTCACTAAACCTTTTTCGGGCGGCGCGCAGAGCCGGCTGTCCCGCTTCCTGCAAAGCGATTTGTGGTGGAGCCTGCGGCACGACTACGTGGCGATGGGCGCGGGCGTCGTGCTGCTGGTGGTGGTCTTGCTGGCGCTGTTCGCGCCGTGGATCGCGCCGCAGAACCCCTATGACCTGGCACAGCTGGACCTGCTGAACGCCGAATTGCCGCCGTTCTGGGTGGAGGGCGCCGACCCGCAATTCCTGCTGGGCACGGACACGCAGGGCCGCGATGTGTGGTCGGCCATCCTGTATGGCTCGCGCATGTCTTTGGTGATCGGCCTGGCGACGGTGGTGCTGTCATTGGCGATCGGCCTCTTGGTGGGGCTGGCGGCGGGCTACTTCGGCGGCTGGATCGACAACGCGCTGATGCGGCTGGGCGACACGCTGCTCAGCATCCCGACGATTCTCGTGGCCATCCTGGTGACGGCCGTGTTCCGCCAGTTGCTGCCGCCGGGGCTGCGCGAAACGCTGTCGTCCGTCATCCTGATCCTGGCGATCTCCATGACCAACTGGGTGCAGTACGCCCGCACGGTCCGGGCCTCGGCGCTGGTGGAACGGGGCAAGGAATACGTGCAGGCGGCGCGGCTGATCCGCGTCAGTCCCTTGCGCATCATGCTGACCCACATCCTGCCCAATACGCTGACGCCGGTCATGGTGACCGCCACGCTGAACCTGGGGCTGGCCATCCTGATCGAGGCCACGCTGAGTTTCCTGGGCGTGGGCATGCCGCCCACCGAGCCGTCGCTGGGCACGCTGATCCGCCTGGGCAACCAGTTCCTGTTTTCGGGGCAATGGTGGGTCGTGGTTTTCCCCGCGCTGTATCTGAGCCTGATCGTGCTGGTGGTGAACCTGCTGGGCGATTGGCTGCGCGACGCCCTGAATCCCCGTTTGCGCTGAAGCGCATCGTTCAATAGAGGACAAGCATGGAAAATGCAACGCTGTATACCCACGTGCGTCCGGCGGGCGGCGAACCGACGTCGGTACTGGTGCGCGACGGGCGCATCCACGCATGGGGGGGCGCGGCCCCCGCCGACGTGCCGGTCGTGGATGGCGGCGGCGCCCTGTTGCTGCCGGGGCTGATCGACGCCCACGCGCACCTGGACAAGACGATGTACGGCATGCCCTGGTACCGCAACGAGGTGGGGCCGCGGCTGATCGACAAGATCGAGAACGAGCGCGCCGAGAAGAAGCGCCTGGGCATCGACCCGTACCGCCAGTCGGCGCGGCAGATCGTGATGTCGATCGCGGACGGTACCAGCCATATTCGCAGCCATGTGGATGTGGACACCGACATTGGCCTGGCCGCGATCGAAGGCGTGATGCGCGCCCGCGAACAATATCGCGACCAGATCGATGTGGAACTGGTGGCCTTTCCGCAGAGCGGGCTGTTGATCCGCCCGGGTACGCTGGAGCTGATGGACGAGGCCCTGCGCATGGGCGCGGAAGTCGTGGGCGGGCTGGACCCGGCGGGCATGGACCGCGACCCGAAGGGACATCTGGACGCCATCTTCGGGCTGGCCGACAAGCACGGCAAGCCGATCGACATCCATCTGCACGAAGCGGGCGAACTGGGCGCGTTTTCGATGCAGATGACGATTGACCGCGTGCTGGCGCTGGGCATGCAGGGCAAAGTCACCCTATCGCACTCGTTTTGCCTGGGCATGACCGACACGCAGGCGGTGCAGGCGCTGACCGACGGGTTGCTGCAAGCGGGCGTCCACATCATGACGACGGGTTCCGCATCGCGTCCCGTGCCCAACGTGGCGCGCCTGCGCCAGGCGGGCGTCACCGTCTGTACCGGCAACGACGGCATGCGTGATACCTGGGGCCCCTATGGCAAGCCGGATATGCTGGAACGCACGATGCTGGTGGGCCTGCGCAATAACTTCCGGCGCGACGACGAACTGGCGCTGGCATTGGACGTGGCCACCTACGGCAATGCGCGGGTCATGAATCTGGCGGACTACGGGCTGGAACCCGGCTGCCAGGCGGACTTCGTGTTGGTGGATGCCGAAACGGTCGCAGAGGCAATCGTGTCGCGGCCGGTCCGCAAACTGGTGGTCAAACGTGGCCGCGTGGTCGCGCGCGACGGCCGCGCGCTGGCGGAGGCGCCATGATGCGCGCCGCCGAAGGCCCCATCCTGCTGACCGCGCGCTGGGTGGTCGGCCACGAAAACGGGCGCCACTGCCTGTACGAGAACGGCGAAGTCGTCTTCGAAGGCAATCGCATCGTGTATGTCGGCCACCGTTATCCGGGGCCGGTCGCGCGCCGCCACGACTACGGCCGCGCGGTGATCGGCCCGGGTTTCGTGGACCTGGATGCGTTGTCCGACCTGGACACGACCATCCTGGGCTTCGACAATTCCCCCGCCTGGCGCAAGGGCCGCATTTGGCCGGATACCTATATGAAGCGGGGGCCGTACGAGATGTACACCCCCGCCGAATTGGCTTTCCAGAAGCGCTACGCCTTCGCGCAGCTGATTCGCAACGGGATCACCACGGCACTGCCCATCGCATCGCTGTTCTACCGCGTCTGGGGCGAAACGCGCGACGAGTTCCTGTCGGCGGCCGACGCCGCCGGCGAACTGGGGCTGCGCGTGTATCTGGGCCCGGCTTACCGTAGCGGCCATACGTATGTGGACGGCGAGGGCAAGATCCGCTGCCACTACGATGAGGCGCGTGGCATGGCGGGTCTGGCCGACGCGGTCGCATTCTGCGACGAGATCGAAGGGCGCCACGGCGGCCGCGTGCGCGCCATGCTGTCGCCCGATCGCATCGAGACGTGTACGCCCGGGTTGTTGCGTGCGTCGGCCGCCGCCGCGCGCGAGCGTGGCATCCCGATCCGGCTGCATTGCTGCCAGTCGCGCCTGGAATACGACCTGGTGCTGGAGCAGCACGGCATGAGCCCGCCGGAATGGCTGCAAAGCCTGGACTTCCTGTCCGAACGCGCCTTGCTGCCGCATGGCACCTACGTGTCGGGCTCGCGCCATATCGACCGGCCCGGGCACGATATCGAGATCATCCGCGACGCGGGCGCCAGCATCGTGCATTGCCCGCTGGTGTCGGGACGCCACGGCGCCACGCTGGAATCGTTCGCGCGCTACCGCAAGCTGGGCGTGAACATCGGCATGGGCACCGACACCTGGCCGCCCGACATGGTGTTGAACATGCAGATCGGGATGATGCTGTGCCGGGTGGCGGACGGCACGACCGAAGCCGTGCGCTCGGAGGACTATTACGACGCCGCCACCGTCGGCGGCGCGGATGCCCTGGGGCGGCCAGACCTGGGCCGGCTGGCGGTCGGCGCCAAGGCCGACATCGTGGTGTTCGATTTCTCGCACGACCGCAATGGCCAGATGATCGATCCGATCCAGACGCTGATGGTCAGCGGCAGCGGGCGCGACGTGTCGCAGGTGATCATCGACGGCCGCTTTGTGATGGTGGACGGCCATATCCCCGGCTTCGATGCGCGCCTGGCGCAAGAGCAGGCGCAAGCGCAGTTCGACGGCCTGGTCGCGCGCTACCCCGATCGCACCTGGGGCCATCCCCCGGCCGACCAGATTTTCTCTTCCAGCTATCCGCGTCCCGCAAGGAGCCCGTCATGATGGCCATCCTGTCCCGCTCGGCTACGCCCGAGGCCAACGCCACGCCCGCTGGCACGCCGACCCTGTCCGTGCGCGACCTGTCCGTGGAATTTCCGACGCGGCACGGCGTCCTGGTGGCCACGCGTGACATCAGTTTCGATATCCAGCCCGGCGAGGTCCTGGGCATGGTGGGTGAGTCAGGCGCGGGCAAATCACTGACCGGCATGGCGGTGATCGGCCTGCTGGAGCCGCCCGGCCGGCTGGGCAGCGGCGAGATCCATCTGGCGGGCAAGCGCATTGACAACTTGCCGCCGAAGGCGCGCCAGCGGCTGCGCGGCAAAGAGATCGGGGCGATTTTCCAGGACCCCTTGACCAGCCTGCATCCGCTGTTCACCGTCGGCGACCAGTTGGTCGAGACCATCCGCCATCACGACAAGTCTTCCGCCGCCGCGGCGCGCGCCCGTGCGCTGGAACTGCTGCTGGCCGTGGGGATCCCGGCGGCCGACAAGCGCATCGACCACTATCCACACCAGTTTTCCGGCGGCATGCGCCAGCGCGTGGTCATTGCGTTGGCCTTGGCGGCGCGGCCCGCGCTGATCATCGCTGACGAGCCCACGACGGCGCTGGACGTGTCCGTGCAGGCGCAGATCACCGCGTTGCTGCGCCGGTTGTGTCGGGAGCAAGGCACTTCGGTGCTGCTGGTGACCCACGACATGGGCGTGATTGCCGAGACCGCCGATCGCGTGGCGGTGATGTATGCGGGCCGCATCGTCGAGATCGGCCCGGTGCTGGACGTGTTGCGCCGTCCCGGCCATCCCTACACGCAGGGCTTGATGAACGCCATCCCCGGTCTGCGCCAGCGCGCCGAGCGCCTGAACCAGATCGACGGCGCCATGCCGCGGCTGCACGCGATGCCCGAGGGCTGTGCATTCCATCCCCGCTGCGCCATGGCAGGGCCGCGCTGCGCGCAAACACGCCCGCCGCTGGCCGCATCCCCGGCAGGCGCCACGGTCAGCGCCTGCTGGCTGCATCAAGGAGGCGTCGCTCATGCCGCGTAACGATGATCTGCTGTTGCGGGCCGACGACCTGGCCTGCTGGTTCGATGTGTCGCCGCCCTGGCTCGAGCGGACGCTGTCGCGCCAGCCCGAGCAAACGCTGAAGGCGGTGGACGGGGTGTCGCTGGCGGTGCCGCGAGGCACCACGCTAAGCATCGTCGGCGAATCCGGCTGCGGCAAGTCCACGTTGGCGAAACTGCTGGTGGGCCTGGTCGCCCCGACCCGTGGCAGGCTGCAATACGGCCGCAACCGCAGTGGCGGCGTGTTGCACCCGCAGATGATCTTCCAGGATCCGTACGCCAGTCTGAATCCGCGCTGGCGCGTGGGCAACATTGTGGCCGAACCCATCATCACGCTGGGCTTGCGGGCCACGCCCGCCGATACGCGCCGCCGCGTCGACGAGTTGCTGGAACTGGTGGGCCTGTCCGCCAGCGACGCGGGCCGCTTTCCCCACGAGTTCTCGGGCGGCCAGCGGCAACGCATCTCCATCGCCCGCGCGTTGGCGACGGAAGCCGAATTCCTGGTCTGCGACGAGCCGACTTCCGCCCTGGACGTGTCGGTGCAGGCGCAGATCCTGAACCTGATGGGCGATCTGCAAAAGGAATTCGGCCTGACCTACGTGTTCATCAGCCACAACCTGTCGGTCGTGCGCCATGTGTCGGACAGTGTGGCGGTGATGTATCTGGGCAGAATCGTCGAACAGGCCGCGGCGGACCTGTTGTTCGATTCGCCCCAGCATCCGTATACGCGGATGCTGCTGGATACGATTCCGGATCTGGAAGACCCCAGGCGGGACCGAGAGCCGATGGGCGGCGAAGTCCCGAACCCGATCCAGCCGCCGACGGGGTGCACGTTCCATCCCAGGTGTCCGGATGCGCGCGACGAATGCCGGATCGATGTGCCGGAGGTGAGCGTCGTCGGCGGCCGCCAGGTACGGTGTCATGCGGTGAGGTGGGAGAGGAGGGCGGTGGCGGCTTAGTTGTTGTGCTGCTGGGGAGGGTGTTCTTTTGACGTCTGGCGCGTGGGTGGCCTGGGGCGCGCGGGTCAACGATTGCGGTCCGGAGCCTTCGCTCCGGACTTCCCCGTCGTCATCCTCGTGGCGGCCTGCGGCCGCTGCCTTCGGATTCCCTCGGGCTTATCGACTCCCCGCGCGCCTCAGACCACCCAAGCGCCAGACTCCAGCAGCTGTGCCCTGACGTCAGCCGGGGAGGGCGGCGTGCTTGGGGTTCCCACCAACGGCTTACGCAGCGTCTTGCGTCGTGGCCTTCTGCGCTGCGCGTGTGGGTGGGGCTGTTGATCGTGTTCGTAGGATGGGTGGAGTGCGTTCGGGTAGGCCGACGAACGCCGGTGCGCGCCGCATGAAACCCATCATCGGCGCAGGTGCATGTCATTGGGGTTCCCATGACAGGTATCGTCGATCATGACCGCATGATGGGTTTCGCGCGTTGGACACTCTCATCCTGATGCCGGACTTATCGCGCTACACCCGTCGCTCCACCCCCTAATGACTGCGGGACCCCAAAGAAACCGACTCGTCACCCACGCGCAAGCGACCACCGCGCGACGCACCACCACCTCGTATGCCGATTACGCCCGCCCGCGCGGGCGCAATCGGCGGGCCCCGCAGCACTCGTCAGTCACCCCACCCCTAACAGCGGACCAAACCAAGACGACGGCAGCCCGTCGGCGGGGGCGCGAGTGGCCATGGCGCCCCCGCCGATGGGCGACCTACGAAGCGCTCATCGGTCGCATAAAAAGCTGACCACGACCTACGAATCCCCCCATCACTTCCCGTAAACCAAATCCCTCAACCCCAAGGACAGTCCCGGCCAGTAGGTAATCACCATCAAGCAGACAATCACCACCCCGACAAACGGAATCAGCGGCCTGACTATCCGCTCCAGCGGCAGCTTGGCCACCGCGCAAGCGGCGAACAGGTTCACGCCGAACGGCGGGGTGATCATGCCCAGCGCCAGGTTCACCACCATGATGATGCCGAAGTGCACCGGTTCCACCCCGAACTTCATCGCCACCGGCAGCAGCAACGGGGCCAGCACCACGATCGATGCCGACGTTTCGATGAACATCCCGATCAGGAACAGCGCCGCGTTCACGCCCATCAGGAACGAGAACTTCGTTTCGAAGATCTGCGACAGCCACGTACCCAGCGCATCCGGGATGCCCGCGCGGTTCAGCAGGAAGCTGAAGACGCCGGCGTTGGCGATCACGAACATGATCACGGCGGTGGACACCACGGACTTGTGCAGCGTCACGGACAACTGCTTGAAGCTGAGGCGGCGGTAGATGAACTTGCCGACCACCACCGCGTACATCACGGCCACCACCGACGCTTCGGTCGGTGTGAACACGCCGCCGTAGATGCCGCCCAGGATGATCACGGGCATCATCAACGCCAGCCAGGCGCTCTTGAACGCCGGCCACAGCGGCAGGCGGCCTTCGCCGTCGCGCTTGCCCAGGTTGTTGCGCTTGGCGTAGAACCACACGTAGAACATCAGCGCGACGCCGATCAGGATGCCGGGCATCACGCCGGCAATGAAGAGCTCGCCGGTCGACGTGTCGGTGGATACGGCGTAGAGAATCATCGGGATCGACGGTGGAATGATCACGCCCAATTCGGCCGCACTGGCCTGTAGCGACGCGGCAAACGGCGCCGGGTAGCCGTGGCGGATCATCGCCGGGATCAGGATGGCGCCCACGGCGAACGTGGTCGCCACGCTGGAGCCGGCCACTGCTGCGAAGATCATGCAGGTCAGCACGCAGGTGCAGGCCAGGCCGCCCTGGATGCCGCCCACCACGCTCTTGGCGAATTCCACCATGCGTTCGGAAATGCCGCCGGCTTCCATCAGGTTGCCGGCCAGGATGAAGAAGGGAATGGCGACCAACGGGTACTTGTCCAGCGCGGCGTACAACTGCTGGGCAACCACCACCCAGGGCAGGCCGGCGGTGCCGACGCCCGCCAGGCTGGCCAGGCCGATCGACACGGCGACCGGCACGGACAGCCCGAAGAAGATCAGCATCGAGACAATCATTATTTGGGACATGGCGATATCTGCTGCGTAGGTTCGTTGGGGCGGCTTAGCCTTGCGCGTCGTTGCGCACGGGCACGTCGTCTTCTTCGCCGGCGCACCAGCGGGCCAGCACGGCGATGGCGGCCAGCGTCGCGCCGACGGGGATCGCCAGATAGATCCAGGAAATCGAGATATCCAGGCTGGGCACGGTCTGAAAGCGCACGCGGTAGGTCATGTTGCCGCCGATCCAGGCCAAAAAGCCCAGGAAACTGGCGCAGATCAGCCCGATGATGGCTTCAAGCACCCGGCGCTTCGTGCCGCCCAGCAGGTTGCGCAGCAATTCCACGCTGATCATGGCGCCATGGCGGAAGGCCAGGGCCACGCCCAGCAGCACGGTCCAGATCAGCAGGGCGCGCGTCAGCACCTCGCTCCAGTCGGCAGGCGAATGCAGCACGAAGCGGGCGATGACCTGATAGAAGGCGGCAGCCGCGGCGGCTACCAGCAGAAGTTGGGCAAGAACCGAGACCAGCTTGAACAGGCCGCGGTCGAAAGCGCAGAGCAAACGCATGATGAATCCCGATGGCGTCAAACGCACAGGGTGGAAAACGGCAGGCAGCGGGACGACAATCCCGCCGCCTGAAGGCATGGCGCCCGGGTGGGGCGTATGCCGCTTACTTGGTGTCGCGGATCGAGTCGATCAGCTTCTTGTCGAACTTCTTGTAGTACTCGGGGTAGGCGGGCTCGACTGCGGCGGCAAAGGCGGCGCGGTCCACTTCGGACACCTGCATGCCTTCCTTCTTCAGCTGTTCGACGCCGGTTTTCTCGATGTTGTCCACGTAGGCGCGCATCGCCATGGCGGATTCCTTGCCGGCCTTGTCGAAGTTGGCCTTGTCGGCGGCCGACAGGCCGTCATAGACGTTGGCCGACATCAACACCAGCGCCGGGCCGTACACGTGGCCGGTCAGCGACAGGTACTTCTGCATTTGCGACAGCTTGGCCGACGTGATCACCGACAGCGGGTTTTCCTGGCCGTCGATGGTGCCTTGCTGCAGGGCCGTGGCCACTTCAGGCCAGGCCATGGGCGTGGGCAGGATGCCGATCTGGCGGAAAGCCGTGATGTGGATGGGGTTTTCCGTGGTGCGGATCTTCAGGCCCTTGGCGTCCGCCGGGGTCTTGACCGGGCGCACGTTGTTGGTCAGGTGGCGAAAGCCCTGTTCGCCCCAGGCCAGGGCGATGATGCCGCGGCTGGGGAACTTGGCCAACATGTCCTGGCCGATCTTGCTGTCCAGCACGGCGCGGGCGTGTTGGAGGTCGCGCAGCAGGAAGGGGATATCGAAAACCCCAGTCTCGGGAACAAAATTGAGGGTAGCCCCTGTCGAAACGATGGCCAGGTCGATGGTGCCGATCTGCAGGCCTTCGATGACTTCGCGTTCGCCGCCCAGCGCGCTGTTGGCGAATTGCTGTACCTTGTACTTGCCGTTGGACGAGGCCTCGATGGACTTGGCCATGGCTTCGGCGCCCGCGCCGTAGTGCGACGAGGTCGACAGGGCGTAGGCCATCTTCAGGGTGGTCTGGGCTGCCGAGGGCAGGGATGTGGCGGCCGCGCAGGCGGCCAGAATCGTGGCCGCAAGCCAGGATTTACGCATTGTCTTCTCCGGTATTAGGTATCTTGATGGGCGGCATTGCCTCCCGCCCCGGGATGATATCGGGATTCGGACGCCTTATAGGCGGTTAGTTAACATTGATGAATGATGGATTTCCCTGATATGTCACAGGCCAAGCGCCCCGGTTTCTGGTCCACCCTGCGCCTGGGCGCCAGGATGATGATGCGCGATGCCCGGGCGGGCGAGCTGCGCCTGTTGGTGCTGGCGCTGGTCGTGGCGGTGGCTGCCGTCACCAGCGTCGGCTTCCTGGCCGACCGGGTCGGCCGGGCGCTGGAACGCGACGCCGGGCAGATGCTGGGCGCCGATCTGGTTCTGGACGCCGACGAACCGGTGCCCGCCGCGTTCCTGGACCAGGCGCGCGAGCGCGGCCTGGCGCTTTCCAGCACCTGGCAGTTCCCGTCGATGGTCGGGGCCGGCGACGGCGCGCAACTGGCGGCGCTGAAGGCGGTGGAGCCGGGCTATCCGCTGCGCGGGGCCCTTCGCGTGGCCGAAGCGCCCTTCGCCCCGGATGCGCCCACCCGCGACATTCCCGCCGAGGGTGCCGTCTGGGTGGACGCGCAACTGCTGTCGCTGCTGAACCTGAAAGTGGGCGACACCCTGAACGTGGGCGATGCCCACCTGCGCATCGACCGCGTGATTACCTACGAGCCGGACCGCGGCATGCAGTTCGTCAATGTGGCGCCGCGCGTGCTGCTGCGCGCAAGCGACCTGCCGGCCACCGGCCTGATCGCGCCGGGCAGCCGCATCGGCTACGCCATGCTGGTGGCCGGTCAGCCGGACGCCGTGGCCGGATATTCGGCCTGGCTCAACCAGAATCTGAAGCGCGGCCAGAAGGTTGCCACGCTGGAGTCCGGCCGGCCGGAGGTGCGCCGCACCCTGGACCGCGCGCAGCGCTTCCTGTCCCTGGTGGCGTTGCTGGCCGTGCTGATTTCCGCGGTGGCCGTGGCGCTGGCCGCCGGCCGCTACATGACCCGGCACCGCGACGGCATTGCCGTCATGCGCTGCCTGGGCGCCGTGCAGTCGCAGGTGTCGCGGATGCTGACGCTGGAGTTCACGCTGGTCGGCCTGTTTTCGTCCGCCGCGGGCTGCCTGCTGGGGTACGCGGTGCACCAGGTGCTGGTGATGCTGCTGGGGTCGCTGATCGACACGCAGTTGCCCGCGCCGTCCGCCATTCCCGCCTTGCAGGGCGTGCTGACCGGCCTGTTGCTGCTGCTGGGGTTCGCCTTGCCCGCGCTGGCGCAGTTGCGCCATGTGCCGCCGGCCCGGGTGCTGCGCCGCGACGCCGACACGATCAGCGCCCGCAGCGCCTTCGGCTACGCGCTGGGCGCCGCGGGCTTTGCCCTGCTGATCTGGTGGTTCGCGGGCGACGCCAAGCTGGGTGGCGTGGTGGCCGGGGGCTTTCTGGGCGCTTTCGCCGTATTCGCGCTGGTGGCGTGGCTGTGCATCCTGGGCCTGGCGCGGCTGCGCGGGCTGGCTTCGGGGCTGCCCGCGCTGCGTTTCGCGCTGGCCGGGGTGGTGCGCCGGCGCGCCGCCACGATCACGCAGGTCTGCGCGCTTGCGGTGGGCCTGATGGCGTTGCTGTTGCTGACCATGACGCGCACCGACCTGATCGACGGCTGGCAGCGCACGATGCCGCCGGATGCGCCCAACCGCTTCCTGATCAACGTGCAGCCCGACCAGCGCCAGGCCGTGACCGATGCGCTGACCCGCGAGGGCCTGGGCCGCATCGCGTTGTCGCCGATGGTGCGCGGGCGGTTGATCGCCATCAACGGCAAGCCCGTCGGCCCTGATGATTACGAAGAACCGCGCGCCAAGCGGCTGGTGGACCGCGAGTTCAACCTGTCCTATGGCGACGAAATGCCGTCGACCAACAAGATCGAGCAAGGCCGCTGGCTGGCGCCGGGCTCATCCGAGGTGTCGCTGGAATCGGGGCTGGCCAAGACGCTGGGCCTGAAACTGGGCGACAAGATGACTTTCGATGTGGCCGGCCAGCAGGTCGAGGCGGCCGTGTCCAGCACCCGGCGCGTGGATTGGGATACGATGCGCGTCAATTTTTTCGCCATCCTGACCCCGGCCGCGCTTGCCGACATGCCCCAAAGCTGGATCACTTCCTTTTACCTGCCGCCTGAAAAGGCGGCAGTGCTGCCCGCGCTGGTGCGCGAGTTCCCGAACCTGACCGTGTTCGACGTGGGCGCCATCCTGCAGCAATTGCAATCGGTGCTGAATGAAGTGGGCAAGGCGGTTCAGCTGCTGTTCCTGTTCACCCTGGCGGCCGGTGTGCTGGTGCTGTCGGCGGCGCTGACGGCCACCCGCGACGAGCGCATGCGCGAAGCCGCGGTGCTGCGAGCGCTGGGCGCCACGCGCAGCCAACTGGCGCGGTCCCAGCGCATCGAGCTTTGGGCCGTGGGCGGGCTGGCCGGTCTGCTGGCGGCCGCCGGCGCCACCGCGATCGCTTGGGTTTTATCAACCCAGGTGTTCGATTTCACCATTACCCTCAGCCTCTGGCCGTGGCTGGCCGGTATCGGCGCGGGTATGCTGGGCGCCTGGGCAGGCGGCGCCTTGGCCCTGCGCGGCGTGTTGCGCACGCCGCCCCTGGTCACCCTTCGAGAAACCTGATGACGTCCCGCGTCCATACCATTACTGAACCCGTGGAAAACACCCGCAGCGTTTTTGACCTTCTTGGCGGCGAGCCCGGCGTGCGTGCGCTGGTCGACCGCTTTTACGACTTGATGGACATGGAGCCCGACCTTAAGGCGCTTCGCGCTGCCCACGGGCCCAGCCTGGACCAGGCGCGCGACAAGCTGTTCTGGTTCCTGTGCGGGTACTTCGGCGGCCCCGACCACTATATTGAACGCTTCGGCCATCCCCGCCTGCGCGCACGCCATTTGCCGTTCTCGATCGGCGAGGTCGAGCGCGACCAGTGGGTGACTTGCATCGGGCGCGCCATGGAAGATCAGGGCATTGCCCCGCCGCTGGTGGAGCGGCTGCTGGAATCGTTCTACGGCGTGGCCGACTGGATGCGCAACCGTGAAGGCTGACGATCCCCGTAATGGCGCCCAGCGTCAGTCCTGGCCAGGGCCGCTTGGCGGCGCCATGCTCAGCGACGCGTCCCGCCTGGCCGGATCGGGCCCGGAAATCTTCAACCCGGCGCATTATGGCGACCGGGCCCGTCCCGTGGACGCTGGCGGCCGCCAGGCGGCGTGGTTCGTGCAGGGCCAGGGCTGGCAGGGCGTGCTGCGCCGCTACCGTCGTGGCGGCATGATCGCCCGCGTCAGCCGCGATGCCTATCTCTGGAACGGCGAAGACCGCACGCGCAGCTTCCGCGAATACCGATTGCTGGCCGCCATGCGCGCCCAGGGGCTGGCCGTGCCCGCGCCGCTGGCCGCCGCGTATTGGCGCCAGGGCCCCATCTACCGGGCGGCCATCGTGGTCGAACGGATCCCCGGCGTGCAGCCCCTGGCCCACGCGCTGGCCGAGCCGCTGTGGGGCGCGGTGGCGGACGCCATCGTCCGCATGCACCGCGCCGGTGTGTGGCACGCCGATCTGAATGCCTTCAACATCCTGATCGGGGGCGATGGCCGGGTCTGGCTGATCGATTTCGACCGCGGCACCCAGGGCGCGTTGTCGGATCGGC
The DNA here is from genome assembly GCF_002975275.1 of Achromobacter sp. MYb9. Lineage (GTDB taxonomy): Bacteria > Pseudomonadota > Gammaproteobacteria > Burkholderiales > Burkholderiaceae_B > Achromobacter. Next base: position 99,134 of record NZ_PCOQ01000014.1, read on the forward strand.
AGCGTCAAGCCAACCTGGACCGCCTGCGCCGGTCGCTGGTCAAAGTGGCGGGAGAAGAAGGCGATCGCTTCTGGATGAAGCTGCGCGACAGCTACTGGACGGCATGGGGCGTCGGCGTCCAACCCTGATCCGGCGCGGGGCGCCCGTTTGCCGTCATCGGGCCCCAATTGCATCGAAGATCCCCTGAAGTTGGGCGGCCGACCGCCAAAAGGCTTTATGATTTCGCCTTTTGGTAGTCCTGACACTCACGGCATACAGCAAGGGGGCTCGTAATGGAACTAAGGGCGGGAATGCGCTGGGCGCTAGGCGCGGTGTTGGTCGCGGCATCGGCATCGTCGGCGGTCGCGCAGAACAAGGTCGTCAACGTCTACAACTGGGCCGAATACACGGCGCCGGACACGATTCCGGGTTTCGAAAAGGAAACCGGCATCAAGGTCCGCTATGACGTCTACGACAGCAACGACACGCTGCAGGCCAAACTGCTGGCCGGCAAGTCGGGTTACGACGTCGTTGTCCCGTCCACCCATTACGCCTCGCGCCAGATCGAGGCCGGCCTGTTCCAGAAGCTGGACAAGTCCAAGATCCCGAACTGGAAGTACCTGGACCCGGAAGTGATGGCGCTGGTGGCGACCGTCGATCCCGGCAACGAGCACGCGATCCCCTGGGGCTACGGCACCAACGGCCTGGGCTACAACGTCACCAAGGTCAAGCAGATCATGGGCGACAACGTCGACCTGGGCAGTTGGGACATGATCTTCAAGCCCGAGAACGCCGCCAAGCTGAAAGAATGCGGCATCTCGATGCTGGACGAGGCCGCGCAGGTGTTCCCGGCAGTGCTGAAGTACCTGGGCAAGGATCCCAACAGCACCAATCCCGACGACTACAAGGCTGCGCTGGGCGTGCTCAAGCAGATCCGTCCGTATATCCGCCAGTTCAGTTCGTCGGGCTACATCGACGAACTGGCCGTCGGCGACCTTTGCATGGTCTACGGCTTTTCGGGCGACGTCATGATCGCCAAGAAGCGCGCGCAGGAAGCCAAGAAGGCGTATGAAGTGAACTACTTCATCCCGAAGGGCGGCGCGCCCGCGTGGTTCGACCTGATGGTCATCCCCAAGGATGCCCCGCATCCGGAAGAGGCCCTGGCGTTCATCAATTACATTGAAACGCCCAAGGTCCATGCGGCCATCACCAACACCATGTTCTACCCCAACGCCAACAAAGAGGCGCGCCAGTACGTGGTGAAGGACGTGGCCGACAACCCCATGATCTACCCGCCGGCCGAGGTCGCGAAGACCCTGTACGTGATCAAGGCGCTGCCCTTGAACGTGCAACGCCTGCAAAACCGGATGTGGTCCGAGCTGAAGTCTGGAAGATAAGTCATCATGAGCGATAGCCGTTACTCGGCGCCGCATGCGGTCGACCCGGACGAGTTCGTCCGGGTCTCCGATGTGGTCAAGATTTTTGGCGATGTGGTCGCCGTGCGTTCCGTCAACCTGTCCGTCAAGCGCAACGAGATCTTCGCGCTGCTGGGAAGCTCCGGCAGCGGCAAATCCACCTTGCTGCGCATGCTGGCCGGTTTCGAGGAAGCGACGTCCGGGCAGATACTCCTGGACGGCGAAGACATCACCAGCGTGCCGCCGTACCGGCGCCCCGTGAACATGATGTTCCAGTCGTATGCGCTGTTCCCGCACATGACGGTCGAAGCCAACGTGGCGTTCGGCCTGAAGCAGGAAGGCGTGGACCGCGCTGAAATCCACGACCGCGTGTTCGAAGCCCTGGACCTGGTCCAGATGGCGGGCTATTCGCGCCGCAAGCCGAACCAGCTGTCTGGCGGCCAGCAGCAGCGCGTGGCCTTGGCGCGAAGCCTGGTCAAGCGCCCCAAGCTGCTGCTGCTGGACGAACCCATGTCGGCGCTGGACAAGCAGATCCGCCAGAAGACCCAGATCGAACTCGTGAAGATCCTGGAGCAGGTCGGCGTGACTTGCATCATGGTGACTCACGACCAGGAAGAAGCCATGACCATGGCGCACCGCCTGGCCGTCATGACCGAAGGGCAGATCGTTCAGTGCGGCACGCCGCAGGACGTCTACGCGTTCCCGAATTCGCGCTTCGTGGCCAGCTTCATCGGGTCGACCAACATGTTCACCGGCACCATCGTGGTCGATGAACCCGACCACGTGGCGATCGAATGCGCTGAATTGACGCGGCCGCTGTTCGTGAACCATGGCGTCTCCGAACCGCTGGGCATGGAGGTGCATGTCTCCATCCGGCCCGAACGCCTGGTGGTGTCGCGCGAGCAACCTGCCGGCGAATACAACTGGGCCCACGGCATGGTCAGCCACATGGCCTGGATGGGCAGCTACGCGCTGTATCAGATCCGCCTGGATTCCGGCAAGACGGTCGAGGCCAGCGTGCCCAGCCTGCTGCTGGCCCAGATGGACGCCCCGGGTATCGACGAAGAGATCTTCGTCAGCTGGGACGCCGATAGCGCGACGGTGCTGGCGTCATGATCCGGTTTTCGCCCCGCGACTGGTTGCCGTCGGGCCGGGCGCTGGCGGTGGTGCCGCCGTTCGCCTGGCTGGTGCTGTTCCTGCTGCTGCCTTTCCTGCTGGTGCTGAAGATCAGCTTCGCCGAAGTGACGTTCGGTATCCCGCCCTACACGGCGCTGGCGGAATTCAAGGACGAAGCCGTGCAGTTCAGCCTGCACCTGCGCGGCTACATCCTGCTGTTCACCGACAGCCTGTATTTCAAGACCTACCTTAGCTCGGTGAAGATCGCCGGTATCACCACGCTGATCTGCGTGCTGATCGGTTACCCGATCGCCTACTACATCGCGCGCTCTTCGCCGCGGGTGCGCAACCTGCTGCTGCTGGGCGTGATCCTGCCGTTCTGGACGTCGCTGCTGCTGCGCGTGTATGCCTGGGTCGGCATCCTGCGCAACGACGGCCTGCTGAACAATCTGCTGCAAAGCCTGGGGCTGATTTCCAGCCCGCTGGAAATCTACCGTACCGACGTGGCGGTCTACATCGGCATGGTCTATGCGTACCTGCCGTTCTTCATCCTGCCGCTGTACGCGACGCTGGTAAAGATGGATTTGCGCCTGCTGGAAGCCGCGTATGACCTGGGCGCCAAGCCCTGGCAGGCGTTTTGGCAGATCACCGTGCCCCTGTCGCGCCAGGGCGTCATCGCGGGCGCCATGCTCGTGTTCATTCCTGCGGTGGGTGAATACGTGATCCCCGAAATGCTGGGGGGCGCCAATACCTTGATGATGGGCCGCGTCATGTGGAACGAATTCTTCAATAACGCCGACTGGCCCATGGCGTCGGCGGTGACCTGCGTGATGGTGCTGTTGCTGCTCGTGCCCCTGGTCTACTTCCAGTACAACCAGGTCAAGCAGCAAGAACAAGGCAGTGGAGGCCGCAAATGAAGGGGCCCAACAAGACACTGCGCGCCGTTGTGCTGGGGCTGGGGTATTTCTTCCTGTATGTGCCCATCGTCAGCCTGATGGCGTTTTCGTTCAATGAGTCGCCCACCGTCACGTCGTGGGCCGGTTTTTCGTTCCGTTGGTATCACGCGCTGTTCAACGACGATGCGCTGCTGCGGTCGGCCTGGCTGTCGTTCCGCATCGCGGCGATGACGGCGACGGCGGCCGTCATCATCGGCACGTGGGCCGGGTATGTGCTGGGGCGCATGGGCCGCTTCCGCGGATTCTCGCTGTACGTCGGCATGCTGAGCGCGCCGCTGGTCATCCCCGAAGTCGTGCTGGGGATTTCCTTGCTGCTGATGTTCGTGGAACTGCGGGGCAGCCTGGGTTGGCCGGCCGAAAACGGCATCTTCACGATCTGGGTGGGGCACGTGACGCTGTGCATGGCGTTCGTGGCCGTCGTCATCCAGACCCGCATCCGCGACCTGGACCGGTCGCTGGAAGAGGCGGCGCTGGACCTGGGCGCCACGCCCATTACCGTGTTCTTCAAGATTACGCTTCCGCTGATCGCGCCGGCGCTGGCCTCGGCCTGGCTGCTGTCGTTCACGCTGTCGCTGGATGACGTCGTCCTGGCGTCGTTCCTGTCCGGTCCCAGTTCCAGCACGCTGCCGATGGAAGTGTTCTCGCGAGTGCGGCTGGGCCTGAAACCCGAGATCAACGCGCTTGCCACCCTGTTCATCCTTGCGGTGGGCACGTGCGTGATCCTGGCCAACCGCCTGCAATGGCGCAAGGAGTCCGAACCCAAATGAAGCAACAAACCACCCTGTACGGCCTGACCAAGTGCAGCACCTGCATCAAGGCGCGCGACTGGCTGTCGGCGCACGGCGTCGAGCACGTTTTCGTGGATTATCGCGATCAGCCGGTGCCGGCGGCCACGCTGAAAGCCTGGTCGGACAAGGTCGGTGGCTGGGAAAAGCTGGTCAACCGCACGTCGATGACGTGGCGCAACCTGCCCGAAGACCGCAAGACGGCGCACACCGATGTGCAATGGAGCCAACTGATCGCGGAATATCCCGCGCTGGTTCGCCGCCCCGTCACGGTGACGCCGGATGGCGAAGTCACCGTGGGCTTCAGCGAAAAGCGCTACGGCGAACGCTTCGCCTGACACGGCGCCTGCGGCGATGGCAGCCTCCATCCAGACATCGGGCAACGCCGCGCTGGCGTTGCCCGATGCTTTTTTCAATCGCGATGCCGCCGAGCTGGCGCGGGATCTGTTGGGCAAGGTCATCCGCCATCGCCAGGACGGCCTGTGGCTGTCGGCCCGCATCATCGAAACCGAAGCCTACTACCTGGAAGAAAAGGGCAGCCATGCGTCGCTGGGCTACACCCACAAGCGCCGGGCGCTGTTCATGGATGGCGGCGTCATCTACATGTACTACGCGCGGGGCGGCGACTCGCTGAACTTCAGCGCCGCGGGCCCCGGCAACGCCGTACTGATCAAATCCGCCCATCCTTGGACGGACGCGCGGTCGGGGCCCGATGCCCTGGCCCGGATGCAGCAACTGAATCCGGATGCGCAAGGCCAGCCACGTCCGCCGTCGCGGTTGTGCGCGGGCCAGACGCTGCTGTGCCGGTCGCTGGGCTTGAAGGTGCCCGAGTGGGACGCGCGCCGCTTCGACCCCGACGCGCTCTATGTCGAAGATGTGGGCGATTCGCCGGAATTCCTGATCTGCACGACACGCCTGGGCATCCCGCCAGGACGAGACGAACATCTGCATTATCGTTTTGTGGACCCCGCCTACGCCGCGGTCTGCACGCGCAATCCGCTGCGGCGCGGCCAGCGCGCCGGGCACGACTATGTGTGGGTGGACCGCCAGGGCATCGTATTGCCCGAGGACCCTCGGCCGGGCATGCGCTAGGCGCTGCCCGTGTCCTGTATGCGCTTCTCCAGGGATTCGCGCATTTCCTTGTACTTGCGCGCGATGCGCTTGCGGTTCAGCGACTTGCTCCACGCGTAGAGCGGCACCAGCGGCAGCACCCCGAATCCGTCGATCAGATACAGGCCCTGCTTGCCGTCGGCGTTCAGGCCGCAGGCAATATTGCTGGCCGACACGTCATGCAACACGACGTGGGCGTCGGCCAGGTCTTCGAAAAATTCGTCCAGCTGTCCAAAAAAATGGTCGTCGACCTTGCCCTGCCGGGCCAGGTCGGCCACGGTGGGCGCGATATCGCCCGCCGGATCCGTGATTTTCTCGACCAGCAGGCCAAGCCCCAGCGTGGTCTGCGCCACCCCCAGGATGCGCGCCATGGGCACTTGCCACACGCCGGAGGGGCGGGTGGTCGTGGTGACATATTCGGATATTTCGTTCAGGTAGACGCGGTAGGCGCTTTCACGCTGGTACTGTTTGTACCAGCGCTTGAACGGCCGCGCTTCCAGATAAATGGCGCGGGCACGCATGTCCATCACCTTGACCAGCAGCGAAGGGGCATGGGGGTGCTGGAAAATGTGGCGGTCGCCGCCTGTCGCGAGGGGATGTTCGGCGTTCAGGTCCAGCGGGCCGAAGACCGACTGGAACGACACCCAGGGTCGACAGGAGGGAAGATCAGCGGGATTCAAATGAGGGCCGGGCGATCAGTTCAGGGTGGGGCAAGTTTAATCCCGTTGCGCGCCGGCCGCGCTCAGGGGCGGTCAAAGTCTTGTCGTCTGGTTACAACGGGGGGCGGATGCGTCCTACAATTCCGGCTTTGGAGATGCCTCTTTTGAACGACATTCTGCTTTGGGTCGCCGCGGGCGGCGCCGTGTTGGCTTGCCTGGCGGCCGTGCTGGCATGGTTGCGGCCCCCCGCAAGGGACGCCCGGCTGGACGCCTTGCTGGAAGGTCTGGAACGCACCGAACGCGCGCTGCGCGCCGACATCACCGAAGGCCAGCGCGGCTTGCGCAGCGAATTCGCGGAGTCCACCCGCGCGCTGCGGCTGGAATTGTCGCAATCGCATGGCGACCTGCGTGCAGGCTTATCGCGGGACGCCCAAGCCGCCCGCGCGGAATCGGCCGAGTCCCTGGCGCGCTTTGCCGCCGGTTTTGGCGAGCAATTGCAGGGGCTGATCCAGATCAACGAGCGCCGCCTGATGGAAGTGCGCGCCACGGTGGATCAGCGCCTGCAATCGTTGCAGACGGACAACAGCGCCAAGCTGGATGAGATGCGCCGGACGGTGGATGAAAAACTCCATGCCACGCTGGAGCAGCGGCTGGGCGAATCCTTCAAGCTGGTGTCCGACCGGCTGGAGGCGGTGCATAAAGGCCTGGGCGAAATGCAGGCCCTGGCCGCGGGAGTCGGCGACCTGAAGCGCGTGTTGACCAACGTGAAGTCGCGAGGCACGTGGGGCGAAGTGCAACTGGCCCGGCTGATCGAAGACAACATGACGCCAGACCAGTACGCCAGCAATATCAAGCCGGTGCCGGGCAGCGACGCCGTCGTCGAGTTCGCCATCCGCCTGCCGGGGCGGGGCGAAGGCGGCGAACCCGTCTGGCTGCCGATCGACGCGAAGTTTCCCAAGGAAGAATACGAGCGCCTGATGGACGCCCAAGAGGCCGCGGACGCGGAAGGCGTGAAAGCGGCCGGTGCCGCGCTGGGCCGGGCGGTCGAGGTGCAGGCCAGGCTGATCGCCAGCAAGTACGTCGCGCCGCCGCACACGACCGATTTCGCCATCATGTTCCTGCCCACGGAAAGCCTGTATGCCGAGGTGTTGAGGCGCCCGGGCCTGCTGGATAAGCTGCATGACCTGCGCATCAACGTGGCCGGGCCCAGCAATCTGGCCGCCTTGCTGAACAGCTTGCAGATGGGATTCCGCACGTTGGCGATCGAGCAGCGGTCCTCCGAGGTGTGGCAGGTGCTGCGCGCCGTCAAGACCGAATTCGGCAAGTTCGGCGAAGCGCTGGCCAGCGTCAAGAAGACGCTGGATACCGCCAGCAACAAGATCGGCCAGACCGAAGTGCGCACCCGCGCGATGCTCAGAAACCTGAAAAGCGTCGAAGCCTTGCCCGAGGCCGACGCCTTGCGGTTATTGGGGGCAGGGCCGGAAGCCGAAGCCGACGGGGACGGCGACGCCGATGGCGGCTTGAACGAAGAGGGCGATGCCCCGCCCGCGCCCGCTCGCGGCGCGATCTGATCCGTTCGGGCGGGCAGGGCAGTTTTTGAATCGGCGTCGGCCGCCGCCCTGCAAGCTTGTTGGCCGCGCGGACTGTCGATATCCTGGCATGTGCGGCATGTTGCCGTCGAACCCTGGAGCATCGCAAGCATGAGCCCCGCTGAACGCCATGATTCCTCTTCCCTCGACGCGACGGCGCTGGGCGCCGATATCGCCCAAGGGGTCACGACCGCGCTTGCTGCGATGCAGCAGGCGGTGGACCGGGTGGCGGCGCGCAATCCCACCATCAACGCCGCATGCGGAATGCAGCCCGAAACCGGGCTGCGCCTGGCCCAGGCGCTGGACGCCGAACTGGCCGCCCTGACACCGGAACAGCGCGTGGCGCAATTGCAGGGCCGTCCCTTCCTGGGCGTGCCCACCTTGTTGAAGGACCTGGGCACGGCGGCGTTGGGCCTGCCCAGCGCGATGGGCTCGGTGCTCTATGGCCACGTGGACTGGAACGTCGACGCTGAAATCGTGAAGCGCTACCGCCGCGCGGGCCTGATCCCGTTCGGCCGCACAACCAGTGCCGAACTTGGCTTGAGCCCCACCACCGAGTCGCCGGCCTACGGGCCCCCGACGCAGAATCCCTGGAAAGCCGGCCACAGCGCCGGCGGATCCAGTGGCGGCGCGGGAGCGGCGCTGGCCAGCGGCATGGTCCGAATCGCGCACGGCAGCGACGGCGGCGGTTCCATCCGCATCCCGGCCTCGTGCTGCGGCGTGCTGGGGTTGAAGCCCTCCCGCGGGCTGATGCCGCTGGGGCCGCTCAAGGGCGAAGGCTGGGGCGGTCTGGCGACCGAACACATGATGACCCTATCGGTGCGTGATTGCGCCGCGTCGCTGGATATCAGCGCGGGCGCCGATGTGGGGGCGCCTTACGCGGCGCCGGCGGTCCCGCAGGAGTCGTTCCGCGCCGTGGCGGCACGGGTGGCGGCCGATCCACACGCGGCCCCGCGCCGCCGCATCGCATTCATCAACACCACGTACGAGGGCGGTGCGATTCATCCGGAAGTGGCCGAAGCCGTGGACGAGGCCGCGCGGTTTTTTGCGGGACTCGGGCACGAAATGGTGGTGGCCGCGCCGCCGGTCGGTTCCGAAGAAGTGCTGTCGCCGATGCTGCCGCTGATCGCCAGCGCCGCGGCCAACGCCATCGACAGTTTCGTGGCCGCGCGCGGCCGCCGCCTGGCCGCCGACGAATTGCAGCCCACCACGCTAGGCGCGCGCGAGTACGCCCGCGCCATCTCGGGCGCGCAGTACGTGGCTTGCGTGGACACGTGCCACGACATCACGCGCCGCATCGGGCGTTTTCTGCACCGGGACGGCACGCAAGGCCATGACTTGTTCCTCAGCCCCGTCCTGGCGCAACTGCCAGCGCCTCTCGGCCGCTACGCCATGGACAACGCCGACTACCTGGCCTACCGTTTGGGCAAGAAGGGCGTGATCGGCTATTCGCCCTTCGCGCCCCTGGCCAACCTGACCGGCATGCCGGCGATCTCCATTCCGTTCGCGGTGTCGTCCGACGGGCTGCCGATCGGCATCCAGGTCATGGGCCCGCTGGGTAGCGAAGCGCTGCTGCTGGAGCTGGCGGCGCAGGTCGAAGCATTGCGGCCCTGGGCCCTGGTGGCGCCCATGGCCAGATAGCGGCATTCCACGGAGCAGCCATGTCATCGTTCGCGACGCATACCGTACAGAATCAGGTTCCACCCCTGGAAGACTATTCGCTGTACGACACCGACCCCGCCTTGGGCGAGGCAGTGCGGCGCGAAGGGGCCGAAAACTGGGCGGGCGATCTGTCCGCGCATGGCGCCTGGCTGGGGCGCGCGCAGACGCTGGCGGCCGGCGCCGAGGCCAATCGCTGTCCGCCCAGGCTGGTCGCCTATGACCGCGGCGGCCACCGCATCGACCATGTCGAATTCCATCCAGCCTGGAACTTGCTGATGAGCGGCATCCTGGCCCGCGGCCTGCACAGCCGTGCCTGGGCGCAGCCGGTGCCGGGCGCGCAGGTGTCGCGAGCGGCCGCCTATCTGATGCAGGGGCAGGTCGAAGCGGGCACGCTGTGCCCCACCACCATGACGTTCGCCGCCGTGCCGCTGCTGCAGCGCGAACCGTCCGGCGCTATCGACTTTGCGGGGCAATGGCTGCCCGCGCTGTATTCGCGCGAATTCGACGGGGCCGACGCCCCGCTGTCCGCCAAGCGCAGCGCCTTGATCGGCATGGGGCTGACGGAAAAGCAGGGCGGTTCCGATTTGCGCGCGGTCAGCACCCGCGCCGTGCCGCTGGGCACGCCGGGCCGGGGCAACGTTTATGAACTGGTGGGCCACAAATGGTTCTTTTCAGTGCCGCAGGCGGATGCGCATCTGGTGCTGGCGCAGACGGATGACGGCCTGAGCTGCTTCTTCGTGCCGCGCTGGATTCCGGACGGACCGCGTAATGCCATCCGTGTGCGGCGGTTGAAAGACAAGTTGGGCAACCGCAGCAACGCCAGCGCCGAAGTCGAGTTCGAGGGCGCGTGGGGCGTCATGGTCGGCGAACCCGGACGGGGCCTGGCCGTGTTGCTGGAAATGGCGGCCACGACCCGATTGGACTGCGTGCTGGGCAGCGCGGCCCTGCTCAGGCAGGCGCTGGTGCAATCCCTGCATCACGCGGGGCATCGCTCGGCTTTCGGCAGGCCACTGATCGAACAGGCGCTGATGCGCAACGTGCTGGCCGACCTGGCGCTGGAAAGCGAGGCCGCCATGGTCTTGGCGCTGCGCCTGGCGCGGGCGGTGGACGCGCGCGCCGATGCCTCGTCGCGGGCCTTGGTGCGCGTGGGCACGCCCGCGGCCAAGCTCTGGATCTGCAAGCGCGCCGTTCATGCGGTCGCCGAGTGCATGGAGGTCTGGGGCGGCAACGGTTATGTGGAAGAAGGGCCGATGCCGCGCATCTACCGGGAAACACCGGTCAACTCTATTTGGGAAGGCTCCGGCAACGTGATGGCGTTGGACGTGCTGCGCGCGTTGCAACGCGAGCCCGAGGCCTTGCCCGCGCTGGAACAGGAATTCGCGCAGGCGGCCGGACGGCATCGTGCATTCGACGAGGCCGTGGCGCGCTGGCGGTCCTTGCTGGCCGATGGCGGACAGGCGGAATTCCACGCGCGCCGCATCGCCGGTGGGCTGGCGCGGCTATGGCAGGCCGCCTTGCTGATCCAGCATGCGCCCGAACCCGTCGCGCAGGCTTTTGTGGCCAGCCGCCTGCAAGCGGACGGCGGTATTTTCGGAGAACTGGCCGCCGGCGCCGACACCCGGGCGATCCTGTCGCGGGCCTGGCCTGCCGCCGCATGCTAAATTTCCTGGCTTGACCAACCTACCCGCATTCTTCACCGCCATGCTCTCGCAACAAGAACTCAAGCAACAAGCCGCCGACGCCGCCCTGGAATTCGTTGAACAGGTCGCCGGCCCGGACGCCATCATCGGCGTGGGCACCGGCTCGACGGCCGACCTGTTCATCGATGGCCTGGCGCGTTTCAAGGGTCGGATCGCCGGCACGGTGGCCAGTTCCGAACGCAGCGCGGCCCGCCTTGCCGGCCATGGTCTGAAGGTGCTGGACCTGAACGACGTGTCGACCATGCCGATCTACGTGGATGGCGCCGACGAAATCGACGCCAACCTGCACATGATCAAGGGCGGTGGCGGCGCGCAGACGCGTGAGAAGATCGTGGCGTCGGTCGCCCAGCGCTTCATTTGCATCGTCGACGAATCCAAGCTGGTCCAGACTCTGGGCAAGTTCCCGCTGCCGCTGGAAGTCATCCCGATGGCGCGCGAATCGGTGGCGCGCGCCCTGGCGGCCCTGGGCGGCCAGCCGCGCCTGCGCGAAGGCTTTGTCACGGACAACGGCAATATCATCCTGGACGTGTCGGGCCTGTCCATCACGGATGCGCCGGCGTTTGAAGCCCGCGTGAACAACTTGCCGGGCGTCGTCACCTGCGGCCTGTTTGCACTGGCCGGCGCCGATGTGGCATTGTTGGCAACGCAGAACGGCATTCGCCGCCTGGACCGCGCCGCGTAAGCCTCCCGGCCCGTGCGGGGGGAAGGCCGCTCCGTCTGCCTGCCTTGCGGGCGGCGGGGCCTCGATTCATAATCCTGTCACACTTGGGTCATAACCTTGCCGGTTGTGCAGGCCCATCTCGTAATTCTCTTATTTCGGGGCAATGCAATGAGATCAACCACGCAGGGAGCCCGGATGACGGAGCATACAAACAAGCAGTTCGACGCCGATCTGGAAAGCGTCCGTTCGCAGTTCTTGCAAATGGGCGGCTTGGTGGAAGCCATGATCCAGGAAGCGATCGACGCGCTGGCCACGGGCGACCTGTCGCTGGTGGAAAAGGTCCGTGAGCGGGAAAAGGAAGTCAACCGCCACGAAGTCGAGATCGACGAAAGCATCAGCCGCATTCTGGCCCGGCACCAGCCTACCGCCATCGACTTGCGCATGCTGATGGCCGTGTCCAAGATGCTGACCGACATGGAGCGTTCCGGTGACGAGGCCGAGAAGGTCGCGACCGTCGCCCGCCGTATCCACGAAGCCGAACTGCGCCACATCCCCGTGATCGAACTGCGCCACATGGCCGCCAATGTGCGCACCATGCTGCACCAGGCGCTGGACGCGTTTGCCCGCCTTGACCCGATCCAGGCCGCTGCCGTCGTGCGCAGCGACAAGGAAGTGGACAAGGAATGGAAGGGCGCCTTGCGGCACCTGATCACCTACATGATCGAAGACCCGCGCACCATCTCGCGCGCCATCGACATGATCTTCATCGCACGCGCGCTGGAACGTATCGGCGACCATGCCAAGAACATGTCCGAACGCGTGATTTACATGGTCAAGGGCGCTGACGTGCGCCACACCGGCGTGAAGAACACCGAGCGCCTGGCGCGCGGTGACGACGGCACCGAAGAAGACGAGCAGTAGCCGGGCGGGCTGCCGCGAGGCTTACAGCGGCAGCGCGGCGCCCTGGCATAGGCGTGGGTCGGGCACGCCGGGTTTGCCGGCGTCGACGCGGCCTGCCAGCCGGCGTCCAAAAGCGGGCAGGGCCGGGGCGCTGATTTCCAGGTCGTACCAGCCTTCGCTGCCGGCATATTTGAGTTCCAGCGCGCCGCCGGCCTGCACATGCGCCATGGCGCGCCAGCCGTCGCCCATGTGGGATTCGACCTTTACGGGTTGCGGCGCATCACTGTGGTTGATCAGCCGCAGGCGCAGGCCCGAGCTTACGGGAACCAGTTGCGCCTCCAGCATGCCGGCATCCCGCGCGTCACCTCGGAATTGCCGGTGGAAACCGTCGGGCCCCAACAGCCACAGGTCGTAGCGACCGTGGTCGTGCAGCCGCCAGCCGTCATCCAGCCGCGCGCCTTGGCCCACCGTGTAGCGCCGAGGCGCATGCGCCAGATCCAGGCGGTCGTACACGTGCAGCACGGCGGCCGCGCTGCCCGGGTTGCGCAGGGTCAGCCGGTAGTGTTCGCCGTCGGCCGTCATGCGGCCCACGGCTTCCAGCGCATAGGGCAGCGGGCAGGCGTGGCGATTGCTGTCCGGATGGAGCGGGCCCCAGTCGCCGGCGAAATCGAACGCCGACGTCAGGTCGCCCGCGACGGCGCGGCGCCAAGGGCTGATATTGGGTTCAGCCACGCCGAAGCGGGCTTCAAGAAAGCGGATCACCGAGGTGTGGTCGAACACTTGCGAGTTGACCCACGCGCCACGGCTCCAGGGCGACACCACCAGCATCGGCACGCGCGGCCCCAGGCCGAAGCCGCGGCCATGCAGGCTGGCGGGGTCGTCGGGGGACGCGGCGCTCGGGCCGTGGCGGGTGTCGTGGTATTCGCCATCCAGCTCCACCGTGGACAGTCCGCCAGAGCGGCCATCGGCGTGGCGGGCGGGCGGCGCCGGCGGCGGCATGTGATCGAAGAAGCAGTCGTTCTCATCGTAGGTGACGAAGAACACGCAACCGCTCCAGACGTCCGGGTTGCGGGTCAGGATGTCCAGCACGCGCTCGGTGTAGGCCCCGCCCTGGCGCGGCGACGACACCTCGGGATGTTCGGAATCGGCCGCGGGCGCGACGATCCAGGACAGTTGGGGCAGCGTTCCGTCGTCCACGTCGCGGGCCAGGTCATCCAGCGTGTGCGTGGACAGGCCGCGATCGCGCAAAGGGGCGTTTTCGGCGCCGCTGGCATGTTCGCGGCGGTACTGCCGGAAGCCGGCCAGCGGGTTGTCGTGGAAATTGTCGGCCATGTCCTGGTACACCCGCCAGTCCACCCCGGCCGCCTGCAGGCGTTCGGGGTAGGTGGTCCAGGCATAGCCGGCATCGGCCGGGCCCAAGCGATCATAGGTGTTGACCAGGGCGGGGCCGCCCGCCTGTCCGAGCGGATCGTTGGTGCCGGTCCACAGGAACAGCCGGTTGGGATTGGTGCCAGCATGCACCGAGCAATGATAGGCGTCGCAGACCGTGAAGGCATTGGCCAGCGCCGTCTGGAACGGCACGTCGGCGGTGGTGTAGGCGCCCAGCCCCAGGCGGCCCTTGGCAGACAGCCATTGATCCATGCGGCCGTCGTTCCAGGCGCGTTGCGCGTCGTCCCAGGTGTGCGGCGTGATGTAGCCCACTGGCGTGCCGCTGGCGTATTCCGGTTGCAGCGCATACGGGCGGCACTGCGTATCGCCGTCCGTTTGCGTCAGCACGTTTCCCGAGGCCGTGGGCGCCGGGTGGGGGTCCGCGAAACCGCGCACGCCCGGCAAGGTGCCGAAATAGTGGTCGAATGACCGGTTTTCCTGCATCAGGATGACGATATGCCGTACATCTTGAAGCGTGCCGGTTTTGCGGTCCGGGGCAATCGCCAGCGCGCGCGCGATGGACGGCGGCGGTGCGGCGGGAGGGGACAAGCGCGATTCTTCTTTCATGACTGCATTAATACGGCCAGCAATGTTCGAATCTTAAGCGCAACGGGGGGCGACGTCTTGGCGATGCGCGCGCGGCGGCCGAAAACACGAAGCCCCTCGCTGACGAGGGGCTTCGAACGGGGTCGCCGATGCCGTCCGGCACCGTCGGCGCAGCTGGAATCAGGCCGAGGGCGGGACGTAGCCGTGCGCTTCCACGGTGCCGTCTTCGAACAGAAAGCGTTCCATCTGTTCTTTCAGGTATTTGCGTGCGCGGGCGTCGGCCAGGTTCAGGCGGTTTTCGTTGACCAGGCGGGTCTGGATGGCCTTCCATTCTTCCCAGGCTTCCTTGGAAATGCTCTGCCAGATCTTCGTGCCAAGTTCGCCGGGGTAGGGAGGAAAGTCCAGCCCTTCGGCTTCACGCTTCAATTTCACACAGTTGACGATACGGGACATGGTTCGCTGCCGGAAAGATAGATAACGGCGTATTTTAACGGGCTTGGCGTCCAGGGGGCGCCAAGCCCCTTCAAGCCCTGCGGTCAGGGCCTGATCGACGCGGCGGTTACAGCTTTTTGATGAAGACCATGCTGTTACGCGAACGGTTGTAGTTGTTCTGCTTTTCGCGGGGCAGGTCGGCCACGCCACCCTGCACGAATCCGCGCTTGATGAACCAGTGCGAGGTCCGGGTGGTCAGCACGAACAGGCGCTTGGCGCCGGTGGCCCGCGCGCGGGACTCCATGTGGCGCAGCAGAATCTCGCCTTCGCCGGAGCCTTGCCATTCGGGATGCACGATCAGGCAGGCCATCTCGGCCATCTGCTCGTCGGCGAACGTGTGCAGCGCGGCGCAGCCGTAGATCACGCCGTCGTGCTCCAGCACCGTGAAGTTTTCCACGTCCCGTTCGATCACGCTGCGCGGGCGCGGAACGAGGGTGCCGTCGGCTTCCAGCGGTTCGATCAGGCTCAGGATGGCGCCCACGTCGTCGATCGTCGCGGCGCGCAGGTCATCCAGCGTGTCTTCCACCACCATGGTGCCCACGCCGTCGTGGGTGAAGATCTCCAGCAGCACGCTGCCGTCCAGCGCGAATGGCAGCAGGTGGGCGCGCGCCACGCCGCGCTTGACGGCCAGCGACGCGTATTGCAGGAAGGCGTGCGTTTCTTCGTCCAGTTCGCCGCCTGCCAGCAGGGCGTCGGCATCCACGCGGGCCAGTTCGGTGTCCAGCGTGCCGTCGTCGTTCAGCACGCCTTGCGAGCTGGACAGGAAGATCAGCTTTTCGGCGCGCAGCGCCACGGCGACGCTGGTGGCCAGGTCTTCCATGGCCAGGTTGAACGCGTCGCCCGTCGGCGAGAAGCCCAGCGGCGACAGCAGCACCACCGACGAGCCTTTTTCGATGGCGAACTTCAGCGCGTCGATGTCGATCTTGCGCACCTGGCCGGTGTGCTTGTAGTCCACGCCGTCCAACACGCCAGTGGGGCGGGCCGTCACGAAATTGCCGGAAATGACGCGGATGTGCGCATGCGACATCGGCGTGTTGGGCAACCCCTGGCTGAACGCGGCTTCGATGTCCAGCCGGATTTCGCCCGCGGCCTCCTTGGCGCATTCCAGCGCGGCGGCGTCGGTCGGCGCCAGGCCACGGTCGAATTGCTGCGTGTACCCCTTCAGGCGCAGCTGTTCATTGACCTGCGGGCGCGAACCGTGCACCAGCACCAGCCGGATGCCCAGCGACGACAGCAGGGACAGATCCTGCACCAGCGCATTCAGCGCGCCAGCCTGCACCAGTTCACCACCGAACGCCACCACGAAGGTCTTGCCTCGGAATGCATGCACATAGGGCGCCACGTCTCGAAACCATCGGACGAACTGGGCGGGTGCGAATTCTGGGGCTTCAAGGGCGGAGACGGTGTCGGGTTCCAGGTCGGGCATGATGTGGGTTGCAAGGTCCTATGAGATCGCGGGACGGCGTGGCCTTGGGCCTGGCCGCTCGCGCCGCCGGGGGCGGCGCTACGCGGAATTATATGGCCGCAAGGCCCCCTCACCGTTGCAACGCGTGACAGGATTTGTTGCGTGACGCCCACGCCGCCCTCAGTGGCCGGGCAGGTGCCGGTGCTCCAGCCGGCTCAGCAGGCGTACCACCGGCCACAGCAGCACCAGGTAGAACAGGGCGGCCAGCACGATCGGCGACGGGTTGTAGACCAGCGACTGGGCGTCCCGCGCCACCCGCAGCAGCTCGGGCAGCGCGACGGCGCTGGCCAGCGTGGTCAGCTTGACCACTTCAAGCGTGTTGCTGATCAGATCGGGCATGACATTGCGCGTGGCTTGCGGAATCTGCACATGCCAAAGCGTTTGCCAGCTGGACAGCCCGGTCGATCTGGCCGCTTCGATCTGGCCGCGCGGCACGCTTTCCAGGCCCGCCCGGAACACCTCGCCGTAATAAGAGGAATTATTCAGCATGAAGCCGATGGCCACGGCGAGCAGCTTGGGCAGGTCCATGCCCAGGAACGGCGCGCCGAAGTAGATGAAGATCAGCAGCACCAGCGGCGGCAGCGCTCGGAAAAAATCGATATAGACCGCCAGCAGCACCCGCGCCCAGCGCCGCTTGAGCGTGATCGACAGCACGCCGATCAAGAGGCCCGAGGCCAGCCCCACCGGAATCACCATTGCCGACAGCAACAGCGTGCGGCCCAAGCCTTGCAGCAGGTAGGGCGCGACATTCTTGTAGATATTCAGATTGAAAAAATTCTGCAGGATTTCATCCATGCCATTCCCCTTGGTCCGTGTAGCCGGCTCGGTGCTTCGACTTCAGTGCTTCCACTTGAAGCGCGTTTCGGTCCATCGGCCCAGAATCACCACGGGCAAAAAGATCAGCAGGCAGGCGATGGCCGCCAGCGTCAGCGGCGTGGCGTTGCCCGCGTTGCTGCTGGCCGATTGCGCGTTGTTGAGCACCTCGCTCAAACCCACCACCGACCCCAGCGCCGTGCTCTTGGTGATGGCGATGACGCGGTTGGTCAGCGGCGCGACCGTCAGCCGCATGGCTTGCGGCATCACCACATACACCATGCTTTGCAGCCAGTTCAGGCCCGTCGAGCGGGCGGCTTCGGCCTGGCCGCGCGGCACCGACAAGATGCCGGCCCAGAAGATTTCTTCGGCAAACGCCGCCAGCACCAATGACAGCGACAGCCAGCAGGCCATGAAGGCCGACATCGACAGGTTGATGTAGGGAAACGCAAAGAACAGCAGCATGATGACGACCAGCGGCGGCAAGGCGCGCAGGATGTCGGCAAAGCAGATGATCAGGAAGTTCAGCGGCCGGATGCGCAGCGCGCGCACCACGGCCAGCACCAGGCCCAGCGCCACGCCGGTGGCAGCCACCGCCACCCCCAGTTGCAGCGTGATCCACATGCCGGACAGGATGTCCGGCAAATATCGCCAGGCGACTTCCGCGTTGAAGAAGGAAAACAGCAGGGCTTTCAGATCCATGGAATACGTACCGGATGCGCGCTAGGCGGCATGTTCCGCCATGCGGGCAAGGAATGCCTGCGTGCGGGGTTGACGGGGGGCGCCAAAGACGTCCTGCGGCGGGCCTTGCTCGACGATCACGCCGCCGTCCATGAACACGACGCGGTCGGCCGCCGCTTTGGCGAATCCCATTTCGTGGCTGACCACCATCATCGTCATGCCGTCATGCTTCAATTCGCGCATGACGTTCAGCACGCTGCCGACAAGCTCGGGGTCCAGCGCGCTGGTGGGTTCGTCAAACAGCACCACCTTGGGCCGCAGCGCGAGCGATCGTGCAATCCCCACGCGCTGCTGCTGGCCGCCGGACAATTGGTCGGGAAACGACGATGCCTTGTCGGCCAGGCCGACGCGGTCCAGCGCCTCCATGCCGCGCCGGTCCGCTTCGGCCCGCGCCAGCTTCTGCACCTTGCGCAACGCCAGCGTGATGTTGGACAGCACCGACATGTGGCGGTAAAGGTTGAAGTGCTGAAACACCATGCCGATGTTCTGGCGGATGCGGTTCAGCGGGGCGGCGGGCGCCGTGATTTCGTCGCCATCGACATGGATGCTGCCGGCGGTGGCCTCTTCCAGCCGGTTGCAGCAGCGCAGCAGGCTGCTTTTTCCCGAGCCGGACGGACCGATCATGAAGACCAGTTCGCCCCGTTTCACCTCCAGGTCGATACCCTTGAGCACCGCGTTGTCGCCGTAGGACTTGTGCAGCCCGGCGATTTTCAGGATGGGAGTGTCCATCGTGTGGCTCCTGGTTTGCGGGCGTGGGTTCAGCTGCAACGCAGTTCGACGGGCGTGGCGTCGTAGCCGGGCAGATCCGGCACGCCCTGGCCCGGCGTGACGGTCACGGCGGCGGCGCCGGCCGGAGGCGTGAAGCCAAACCACTTCTGCGCAAGCTTGGACACGGTGCCGTCCTGCTTCAGGCACTTCAGGGCGGAAGACACGCGGTTGCGGCCTTCCTTGTCATCCAGCCGGAACGCCAGCGCCCAGACCAGGCCCGTCTTGATGGTGTAGCTGGTGCGCACGGCGGGGTTCTGCTTGGCGGCCCACGCCGCGACGGTGTTGCCGGCCAGGTTGGCGTCGGCGCGGCCGGACTGCACCGCCTGCACGGCATCGGCGTTGGACGCATAAACGTCGTACTTGAAGCCGTATTTGGCGGCGTTGTCGCGCGCCCAGTTCTCGTAGGCCGAGCCTTTGTTGACCGCCAGCTTGCGGCCCTTCAGGTCGTCCAGCCCGGCAATGTCCTTGCCGGACTTGGCGATCACGAAGGTGTAGTCCGTGTTCAGGTAACCCTCGGAAAACAACAGTGCGCGGGCGCGCTCCTCGGTGGCCGTGGTGGGCGCCAGCACGAAGTCGTACTTCTTGGCGTTCAGCCCCGGAATCAGCGCGGCGTACTCGGTTCCTTCGATGGTGATGGTGGTGCCCAACTGCTTGGCAATCGCTTGGCCCAGTTCGATGTTGAAGCCGTCCAGGCCGCCGCCCAGCTTCGGCATGGCGTGGGGCGCAAAGGTGGCGTCCACGCCCGTCGTCAGGGGTTTGGCGGCATGGGCCAGGCCTGCGCCGGCCAGCAACAGGGTCAGGCCACAGCGGCTGGCGAATGAAAGGATACGGATGTTGCGGTTCATGGCGGGTCCTTTAGGGAAGAGGCGTCTTGCCCAGCGCCGGCCCGGCCCCCACGCGCTCAAGAATCAAGCCGTAGTGTTCCGGGCGCCGATGGGCGGCGAAGTTGAAGATGTGTTGCTTGAAGGTGTCTCCCAGGGCCAGGTCGGCCTGGCAAAAAATCACCTCATCCTCCTCCCCCTGCGCCTGCGCCACGATCTCGCCCGTGGGCGCGACGATGGCTGATCCGGCGATCAGGTGGCTGCCGTCTTCCACGCCGGCCTTGCCTGCCGCCGCCACCCACACCGCGTTTTGATACGCGGCGGCCTGCAAGCTGAGCAGGTGGTGGAACATGCGCAAGTGGACCGGTTCATTCCAGTGGATATTCAATGACGGCGTGTTGTATCCCAGCGCCACGACCTCGGCGCCTTGCAGCGCCAGCACGCGCCAGGCTTCCGTCCAGCGGCGGTCGTTGCACAGACACATGCCGATGCGTGTGCCCAGGGTTTCCCAGACGTTGAAGCCGTCGTTGCCGACTTCAAAGAATTTCTTTTCCAGATGCTGGAACGGCGCCTGCGGCTTGTGGTCGCTGTGTCCCGGCAGGTGGATCTTGCGATAGCGTCCGACGATGCGCGCGTTCGTGTCGACCAGGATGCTGGTGTTGAAGCGGCGTCCATCCGACGCGATTTCGGCATAGCCCAGGTAGAAACCAATACCCAGCTCGCGCGCCGTGTCGAACAGGATGCGGGTATCGGGGCCCGGCATTTCCTTTTCGAAGTAGCGCGCCACGGCTTCTTCCTCGGTCATCCAATAGCGCGGAAAGAAGGTCGTCAGCGCCAGCTCCGGGAACACCACCAGCTTCGCGCCGCGCGCATGGGCCTCGCGCATCATGGCCAGCAGCCGGGCCACGGCCTGGCGCCGGGTTTCCTCGGGCTGCACCGGGCCCATCTGCGCGACCGCCAGGCCAAAGGGACGTTTGCTCATCGTGTGTTCCTTAGTCGTGGGAAGGGGTGGGGGCGGTATTGCTGAAGTACTTGCGCACCAACGCGTCCGGGTTGCCGTTCAGGCGCTGGCGCAGCACCGGTTCCGGCGTGCCGCGCTTGATGAACTGGCCGCTGCCGCGCGCCACGTGCAATTCGCCGTTTTCAACCGCGATGCGCCCACGGCTGATCACCACTTCCGGCCAGCCGCGCACCGTCTTGCCTTCATAGGGCGTGTAGCCCACGTTGTCGTGCAGCATGGCGGTGCCGATCGTGACGCTGCGTTCCGGGTTCCAGATGGCGATGTCTGCGTCCGCGCCGACCGCGATCGTGCCTTTCTTGGGGTACAGGCCGTAGGTACGGGCATGGTTCGTCGAGGTCAGCGCGACGAAGCGCTCGATGCTCAGGCGTCCGCTCAGCACGCCTTCCGAAAACAGCAGCGGCATGCGGACCTCCAGCCCGGGCACGCCATTGGCCACGTCCTTGAACGTGGTGTCCTCGCCCTTGGGCAACTTGCCGCTGGCGTCGAACCGGTAAGGAGCGTGGTCGGACGAATACAGCTGCAGCGTGCCGTTGATCAGTCCTTGCCACACGGCTTCTTGCGACGCCGGATCGCGCGGCGGCGGGCTGCAGCAGAACTTGGCGCCTTCCAGCCCGGGCAGGTCGATGTCGTCGGCGGTCAGGAACAGGTATTGCGGGCAGCTTTCCGCATGAATCGGCAGGCCCAGCGCCTGCGACGAGTGCACGACGCGCACCGCTTCCTGGCCCGCCACGTGCACGATCAGGATCGGCACGTCCATCATGCGCGCCAAGCTCACGGCACGGTTCGTCGCTTCGCTTTCTGCCAGCGGCGTGTGGGCCACGGCATGGTATTTGGGCGCGGTCATGCCGCGTTCGGCCAGGCGGCGCGCCACCCAGCGGATCATGTCGTTGTTCTCGGCATGCACCATGACCAGCGCGCCCTCGCGGTCGGCCACTTCCAGCACGTCCAGCAGCTGGTAGTCGTCCAGCTTCAGCCGGTCATACGTCATGAAGACCTTGAACGAGGTGATGCCGTTGCGGATCAATTCGGGCAGGTCGTGGCGCAGCGCCTGTTCGGTCGGGTCCGACAGGATCAGATGGAAGCCGTAGTCGATGACGGCCTTCTCGGCGGCGCGGCGCGCATAGTCGGACACGACCTCGGGCAAGGCGTTGCCGCGGTGCTGGGCCGCGAACGGAATGATGGTGGTGGTGCCGCCGAACACGGCCGACACGGTGGCGCTATGGAAATCGTCGGCGCACATGATGCCCATGCCGGACAACTGTTCAACGTGGCAATGGCTGTCAATGCCGCCGGGCAGCACCCAGCGGCCGGCCGCGTCGATGTCCCGCGCGCCGGGCGCCAGGCCCTGGCCCAGCGCCGCGATGACGCCATCGCGCACGCCGATGTCGGCATGGAAAGTGTCGGTGGCCGTGCTGATGCGGCCGTTGCGTATCGTCAGGTCAAAGGGGGCGACGTGGGTCATGGGGCAAGGGGGAAAAAGGAAGAAGGGATCAGAGCGTGCCGGGGTAGATGCCGCCATCCAGCACCAGGTTCTGCCCGGTCATGAAGCCGGCGCGGGCGCCGCACAGGAACGCGCAGGCATCGCCGAATTCGGCCGGATCGCCGTAGCGGCCGGCAGGCACCGTCGCCAGTCTTGCCGCCAGAACGTCATCCACCGTTTTGCCGGCGTCGCGCGCGGCACGTTCGGCGGTCTGGCGCAGCCGGTCGGTCAGGAACGGGCCGGGCAGCAGATTGTTGATGGTGACGTTGTGCCGCACCGTCTGGCGCGCCAGGCCCGCCACGAAACCGGTCAGTCCGGCGCGGGCGCCATTGGACAGGCCAAGAATGTCGATGGGCATCTTCACGGCGGCCGACGTGATGTTGACGATGCGGCCAAACCGGCGCGCGATCATGCCGTCCACCGTGGCCCGGATCAGGGCGATCGGCGTCAGCATGTTGGCGTCCAGCGCCGCGATCCAGTCTTCGCGTGACCATTCTCGAAAGTCACCCGGCTTGGGGCCGCCCGCATTGGTGACGAGAATGTCGGGTTCGGGGCAGGCCGCCAGCAGGGCTTGCCGGCCGGCCTCGGTGGTGACGTCGGTGGCCACGGTAACGATGGTCGCGCCCGTCTCCCGGCGAATGGCCTCGGCCGCCGCGTCCAGTGTTGCCGCGGTGCGCGCGGCCATCACCACGTCCACGCCTTCTCGCGCCAGCGACCATGCGCAGGCCAGGCCCAATCCTTTGCTGGACGCGCACACCAGCGCGCGCTTGCCCCGGATTCCCAGATCCATGTCGAACCTCCTCAGTCTTGAACGGCTTGGCGGCCGGTGGCGGCCAGCGACAGGCCCACGCGCGCGACGGTGGCTTCCAGTTCGGCGGCGGTCACCGGGTCGATGCGCATACCGGGCGAACGCAAGGCGTAGCTCTTGATGGCGCCACGGCGCTGGTACACATACTTGCGCAGGGCCAGGCCGATCTTGGGCTGGAATTCGTAGCGGATCAGTGGGCAGTAGCGGTCGAAGATGGCGGCGGCGCCGGCCTTGTCGCCGCGCGCGTAGCGTTCATAGATGGCCACCAGGATTTCGGGAAAGGCAAAGCCCGTCATCGTGCCCACCGCGCCGCGTTGCAGCTCTTCCAGGAAGTACACGCCGCCCAGCCCGCCGAAGATCAACATGTCCTCGTCGGGCACCAGTTCGCGGATCCGGCTGATCTTCTGCGCGACGGGCGGCTCTTCCATCTTGATCATGTGCACGCCGCCTTCGCGGCCCAGCCGCGCCACGACTTCAGGGCGAATCTCGGTGCCGAACGAGTCGGGAAAATCGTGGATGACGACCGGAATCCGCACGGCGTCGGCCACGGCCTTGTAGTAGTCGAACAGCAGCGCGTCGTTGGCGTTGTCCAGCGGCGCGGCGAACACGGCGGCCGCGCCCAGGTCCTGGGCTTCCCGCGCCTGCTCGATGGCGCCCGCGATGCCGTGGGCGCGCACGCCCACCCACACCGGCACGCGGCCGTCGGTATGGTCGACGAAGGTCTTCAGCACCTGTCGGCGTTCTTCATTGGACAGCTTGTGCAGCTCGCCCAGGAACCCCAGGATGGCCAGGCCGGTGACGCCCGTTTCCAGCAGGAAATCGACCAGGGTGCGGATGCTGTCGGCATCCACCTTCAAGGCGTCGTCAAAGGGCGTGGGGCAAATGGTGAAGACGCCTCGGGCGTCAATGGAACCAGCCATCATTTCTCCGTCAGGATGCGTGAAAACCGAAAGCGAAAACAGCGTTTCGGTTGTCATCCTAATGCGGATGTTTTAGGACTCCACTTGCTTTTTTATTGCCTTGGTATAACACCGAGTTAAGTCAAGGTTTACCCTTGGCAGGGTTTGTCTGGACGGAATTCGAGAGCTCGAAACCCTGTTCCTGCAGCGTGTGCCGCAAGACATCCGCGAAGGCTTGCGCCAACTGCGACAGCGGCTCGAAACGCGACTGCACCAGGTTCGCCGTCAGGATCTTCGCCTGGTTGATCGGGCGCACGACGAAGTCCCCCTGAGTACGGCTCTTGACCGAGAATTCGTCCACGATGGCGATGCCGGCGCCGGCCTGCACGAGCGAACAGGCGTTCTGCGGCGAACTGACCTCCACCGCCACCCGGCGCGTGTGTCCGGCCTCTTGGTACATCTGTTCGACCAGCGTGCCAAAGGGGGTGTCACCGCCGTACGAAATCAGCGGATAGGGTAGCAGGTCGGCAATGGACAAGAGCGAGCGGTGCGCCAGCGGATGGTTGTAGGGGCAGATGCAGACCAGCCGCGCCTGGCCGATGGCCTGCGTGAGCAGGTTGGGATGCTGGACAGGCAGGATCACCACGCCCAGCTCCGCGCGGTTCTCCAGCAGCATCTGCGTCAGCGGCTGCTGTGTCAGCGGGTGGAACGTGATCTTTACGTCGGGATGCGTTTCGCGAAAGCGCGTGATGGTCATCGGAATCAGCATGTGGCCGATGCTGGGGCTGGACACCAGGTGCAGGATGCCGCTGCGCCGTTCGGCCAATTCCGCGGCCAACTCGCCCACGCGCCGCACGCCGGCATACACCGCTTCAACCTCGCGGAACAACTGCCGCGATTCGGGCGTGGGGTAGAGCCTGCCCTTGATGCGCTCGAACAACGCGAATCCCAGTCGCTGTTCGGTATGCGACAAGAGGCGGCTGACGGCCGGCTGGGACACGAACAACAGCTTGGCTGCCCCGCTGATGGTGCCGGTCGTCATGACCGCGCGGAAGACCTCGATTTGTCGCAGATTCAGTTGCATGGCGCGCACGCTGGGGTGGGGTCGAAAAAAGCATAACAAAGAGTTAAGGGAAACGCACAAATTGACAATGGATGCTTAGGGGGCGGCGCAGCTAGACTGGCGCCGTATCCTGACCAATCCCTTACCCGGACAGACAAATGGAACAAACCCTTTTTGTCATCAATCCCAATTCCACCCAGGCCGTGACCGATGCGTTCGATGCGGCCCTGGAGCCGCTGCGCGTGGCGGGTGGCCCCCGCATTCAATGCCTGACGTTGGCCGAAGGCCCGGCGGGCGTGCAGACGCAGATGGACGTGGAAAGCGTGACCTTGCCGCTGGCCCGGCGCGTGCGCGAACTGGACGCGGAGCATGGCGCCGCCGCGGCGGGCTACGTCATCGCCTGCTTCAGCGACCCCGGCCTGCACGCGGTGCGCGAGGTTACGGCCAAACCCGTGTTGGGCATCAGTGAATGTGGCATGTTGACGGCGCTGACGTTGGGCCAGCGGGTGGGCGTGATCGCCATTCTGCGCCAGTCGCTGCCGCGCCATGGCCGGCTGTTCGGGGCGGCCGGCCTGTCGGGCCGCGTGGCCGCCGAGTTGCCATTGGACCTTGCCGTGGTGGAATTGTCGGACGTTGCCCGCACACGCGAACGGCTGCTGCAAGTGGGCCGCCGCCTGCGCGACGAGCATCTGGCCGATGTGCTGGTGCTGGGCTGCGCCGGCATGGCCAACTACCGGGGCTGGTTGCAGGCCGAACTGGGGGTGCCTGTCGTGGAGCCGACGCAGGCGGCGGCAGCCATGGCCATCGGCCGCATCCAGCTCAATTGGCACGGCGCCTGAGGCCGTCATGCGCAAACCGGAATTGATCGAACGCTTATCGCATCTGGTGGGCGATACCGGACTGGTGCTGGATGCCGAGGGACAGGCGCCTTACGTGCGGGATTGGCTGGGCAAATGGCAAGGCGGCACGCCCGTGGTGGTGCGCCCGCGCAACGCCACCGAGGTCTCGGCCGTGATGCGGCTGTGTCATCAGAGCCGTACGCCGGTGGTGCCGCAGGGCGGCAACACCGGCATGAGCGGTGGCGCCACCCCGGACGCCAGCGGCGCGCAGGTGATCCTGAGCTTGAACCGGATGACGCGCATCCGCGAGGTGGACCCGGTCAACAACACGCTCTGCGCCGATGCCGGGGTGCTGCTGGCCGACGTGCAGCAGGCCGCACGCTGCGCGGGGCGGCTGTTCCCGCTAAGCCTGGGTTCCGAGGGCAGTTGCACCCTTGGCGGCAACCTGGCCACGAATGCCGGCGGCACGGCGGTGCTGCGTTATGGCAATACGCGCGACCTGGCGCTGGGCCTGGAAGTGGTGTTGCCCGATGGCCGGGTCTGGAACGGCTTGCGCGGTCTGCGCAAGGACAACACCGGCTACGACCTGAAAAGCCTGTTCATCGGCTCCGAAGGCACGCTGGGCATCATCACGGGCGCCATGCTGAAGCTGTTTCCCGCACCCGCCGGCCGCGCCACCGCGTGGGTCGGGGTGGAGTCGCTGGCGCAGGTGGTCGGCCTGTTGACGCGCATGCAGGCGGCCTGCGGAGACCGTCTGACCGCGTTCGAAATGATGTCGGCGCGTTGCCTGGACCTGATCGTGGCCCACGTTGACGGCGCCGCCAATCCGCTGTCCGCGCGCCATCCGTACTACGCGCTGCTGGAACTGTCCGACACCGAACCGTCCGGTCTGCCCGCCATGCTGGAATCCACGCTGGGCGGGGCGCTGGAGGCGGGCCTGATTCAAGATTGCGTGATCGCCATGAACGACAGCCAGGCGCAATCGATGTGGCGATTGCGCGAAGGCATTTCGCAGGCGCAGATGCGGGCGGGCAAGGCGGTCAAGCACGACATCGCCGTGCCCATTTCGCGGCTGGCGGCCTTCGTGGACGAGGCCGACCTGGCGCTGATGTCCGAGTTTCCCCATCTGCCCGTCGTGAACTTCGGCCATATCGGCGACGGCAATCTGCATTACAACGTGTTGTTGCCGCTGGACGTGGCGCCCGCCGAGTACGCCCGCCTGACGGCCGCCCTGAACCGCCGCGTGCACGATCTGGTGGCGCAGCGCGGGGGCAGCATCAGCGCGGAACACGGGGTGGGGCAGCTGCGCCGCGACGAGCTGCGGCGTTACAAGTCGCCCGTGGAAATGGACCTGATGCTGATGATCAAGCGCGCGCTGGACCCCAACCAGCTGATGAACCCGGGCAAGCTGTTGTAGCGGTCGCGGTCGGGCAGGGGCCGCGAGTGGCCGGGCCCGGGCGCGAAATCGCCAGAAATTTATAATGTCGGGCTAATTGGATAAATCCTACATGCCTGAATCCTCCCGCCCGCGGGCGCCTGCCAAGCCGGCGCCGCAATCCGGGGGCCAGAAATCGCCCCGGAACGAGCCCCGTAGCACGCCCCGGCCCGAGCGCCCCATCCCTGTGGTGACCTACCCCGAAGACCTGCCCGTCAGTGCGCGGCGGCAGGAGATCGCGCGCGCGATCGCCGGCCATCAGGTCGTGATCGTCAGCGGGGAAACCGGCTCGGGCAAGACTACCCAGTTGCCCAAGATCTGCCTGGAGCTGGGCCGCGGCCGTCAGAAGATGATCGGCCATACCCAGCCGCGCCGCCTGGCGGCGACCTCGGTGGCCAAGCGCATCGCCGAAGAACTGAATACGCCGATGGGCGAAGTCGTGGGCTATCAGGTGCGGTTCAACGACCGCACCGGCCCCAACGCGTCCATCAAGCTGATGACCGACGGCATCCTGCTGGCCGAATCGCAGCGCGACCCGCTCTTGCGCCGCTACGACACGATCATCATCGACGAGGCGCACGAACGCAGCCTGAACATCGATTTCCTGCTGGGCTACCTGAAGCAGCTACTGCCGCGGCGTCCGGACCTGAAGCTGATCATCACGTCGGCCACGATCGACGCCGAGCGATTCGCCCGCCACTTTGCCGCGTCCGAAGACAAGCCCGCACCCGTCATCGAGGTGTCGGGCCGGCTGTATCCGGTCGAAGTCCGCTACCGGCCCGTGCGCGAGGAACTGCCCGAAGACGCCGCCGCCCCGGCCGCCAAGTCCGGGCGCGAGCGCGAGCGCATGTCCGGCGACGAAGAACGCGACCTGATCGACGCCATCGTGGATGCCGTGGACGAATGCGCCCGCCATGGCCCGGGCGACGTGCTGGTGTTCCTGCCCGGCGAGCGCGAAATCCGCGAATCCGCCGAGGCCCTGCGCAAGCGTCATCCCGCCGGCACCGAGGTGCTTCCGCTGTATGCGCGCCTGTCGCAGGCCGAGCAGGAACAGATATTCCATCCGCGCACCAATGCGCGGCGCATCGTGCTGGCCACCAACGTGGCGGAAACCTCGCTGACCGTGCCCGGCATCCGCTTCGTGGTCGACAGCGGGCTGGCGCGCATCAAGCGCTATTCCTGGCGCAACAAGGTCGAACAGCTGCGGATCGAGCCGATCAGCCGGGCCTCGGCCAACCAGCGCGCCGGCCGTTGCGGCCGCGTAGGGCCAGGCCTGTGCATCCGGCTCTACGACGAACTGGACTTCAATAACCGCGCCGCCTTCACGGATCCGGAGGTGCTGCGGTCATCGCTGGCATCCGTCATCCTGCGGATGAAGTCGCTGAAGCTCGACGATATCGAACAGTTCCCCTTCGTCGAGGCGCCGCCTGGGCGCGCGGTGGCCGACGGCTACCATCTGCTGCAGGAATTGGGTGCGATCGAGCTCGCATCCGCATCGGACGACGACCCCGAAGCCACGCGGACCGGCGCATCTTTCGTATTGACCGAGACCGGGCACGAACTGGCCAAGTTGCCGGTGGACCCGCGCATCGGCCGCATGATCCTGGCCGCGCGCGAGCACCAGTGCCTGGGTGAAATGCTGATCATCGCGTCGGCCCTGTCGGTGCAGGACGCGCGCGACCGCCCCATGCAGGAACGCGAGGCGGCCGAGGCGGCGCACGCCAAGTTCGCCGACGACAAATCGGAATTCATCTCCTTCCTGAAACTGTGGCGCTGGTATGGCGAGCAGGTGCAGCACAAGGCCTCGCAGCGCAAGCTGGTGAACCTGCTGCGGCAGAACTTCCTGTCGCCCATCCGGCTGCGCGAATGGCACGATGTCCATACGCAGCTGGCGGCGCTGGTGGGCGAGCAAGGCTGGCGCGTCAACCAGGTGGAAGCCACATACGAACAGCTGCATCTGGCGCTTTTGTCTGGCCTGTTGGGCAATATCGGCTTCAAGAGCGACGAGGGCGGCCATTACCAGGGCGCCCGCGAAATCCGTTTCCACATCCATCCGGGCTCGCGCCTGGTGAAGAAGGCCGGGCGCTGGATCATGGCGGCCGAACTGGTCGAAACCACGCGCTTGTATGCGCGCTGCGTGGCGCGTATTGATCCGGTGTGGCTGGAAAAGGTGGGCGCCCACCTGATCCGCAAGAACTGGTCGGACCCGCGCTGGGAGAAGAAGGCCGGGCAGGTCGTGGCCAACGAGCGCGCCACGCTGTATGGGCTGACCATTTACACGGGCCGCCGCATCCACTATGGCCGCGTGAACCCGACTCACGCGCGCGAATTGTTCATCCGCCAGGCGCTGGTGCCCGGCGAGATCGATACGCGGCTGCCCTTCGTGGCGCACAACCGCAAGCTGATCGCCGGCATCGAAAAGCTGGAGCACCAGACCCGCCGTCCGGACATCCTGGTGGACGACGAGCTGATCTTCGCCTTCTACGACCGCCAACTGCCGGCGGATATCTCGCAGACGGCGTCGCTTGAGAAATGGGTATCCGGCCTGGACAAGGCGGCCGCCAGCAAGTTGATGCTGACCCGCGACGAACTGATGCGGCACGAAGCCGCCGGCGTGACGACCGATGTGTTCCCCAAGAAGGTGGAATGGCAAGGCGTGTCGATGGCGCTGGACTACCACTTCGAGCCCGGGTCCCCCCGGGACGGCGTGACGCTGTCGGTGCCGCTGTTCGCGCTGAATCAGATCGACCCGGAACGTTGCGAATGGCTGGTGCCGGGCATGCTGAAGGAAAAGGTGCATCTGCTGCTGAAGTCGCTGCCGCAAAAGCTGCGTCGCCATTGCGTGCCGCTGCCCGATTACGCCGCTGGCTTCTACGAGCGCTGGTTCGATCGGCAGGCGGATCCGCGGCAGGGCCTGGTGGATGCCATCATCGCCGACATGTGGGACCAGGTGCAGGTGCGCCCGGCCGTGGGCGACTTCAAGCTTGAAACCCTGCCGCCCCACCTGTTCATGAATTTCCGCGTGGTCGATGAGCACGGCCGCATGCTGGCCGCGGGGCGCAATCTGGCGCAGCTGCGGGCGGAATTCGGCAAGCAGGCGCAGGCCACCTTCCAGCAATTGGCGGCCAGCGATACGCAGGTGGCCCAGGCGCTGGCGCACGAAAATCTGACGACCTGGTCGTTCGGGCCGTTGCCGGAAATCATGGAAATCAAGCGGCGCGGCCAGTCGGTCATCGGCTATCCGGCGCTGGTGGACCGGGGCGCGCATTGCGACCTGGACGTGTTCGACGATCCCGACGAGGCGCGCAAGCATCACCGCGCGGGCCTGTTGAAACTGTTCCGGCTGGGGCTGCGCGAGCAGGTCAAGTTCCTGGAAAAGAACCTGGCCGACCTGACCAAGATCAGCATGCTGTACATGACGCTGGGCACGCAAGAGGAATTGCGCGACCAGATCATTGATTGCGCGCTGGGGCAGGCCTGCCTGGCCGAACCCTGGCCGGTGAATGAACAGCAATTCGATGCGCGCCGCACGGAAGGCAAGGGCCGGCTGGGCCTGCTGGCGCAGGAAGTGGCCAGGCTGGCAGGCGCGGTGCTGACGGAGTACGCGGCATTGCAACGCAAGTTGCCGCAAGCAAAACCGCATGCGGCGGCGTACGCGGATTTGCAGCAGCAGCTAGGCGCGCTGATGCCGAAGATGTTCATCCGCGACACGCCGTATTCGCAGCTTTCGCACTATCCGCGCTACCTGAAGGCAGCCGTGGCCCGCATCGACAAGTTGCGGGCGGACCCGGGCCGCGATGCGAAGCTGGTGGCGGAAATGGCGCCGTTGGTCACGCAGTATCAGCGCGCGCGGGCGGCATTGAAGGGGGCGCCCGATCCTCGGCTGGACGAATTCCGATGGTTGCTGGAAGAGCTGCGGGTGGCGTTGTTCGCCCAGGAACTGCGGACGCCCATGCCGGTTTCGGTCAAGCGGCTGATGAAGAGCTGGGAGTCGCTGAAGCGTTGAGGCGGTGGGCCGGCGCCTCTTGGGCGCGGCCCGGCCGTATTACAGGGCGAGAAAGCCCAGGATGACCAGGGCAATCAAGGCGTACTTGGTGGCCTTGTAGGCCGTCCGGTTCCAGGTCTTGAACGCTTTGCGCTTCTGGTCGATGACCCAGTGCGCGTGCGTCAACCGGTTGATGGCGCCGGTCTGGTCGCTGCCATCGTTGGGCGAGCTGGCGGCCGACATGACCACGCGGCCGAACCAGCGGTTGAACGCTTCAGCCCAGCCCCACTTCAGCGGGCGCTCCACGTCGCAGAACAGGATGATCCGGTTTTCATCGGTGTGGTTGTACGCCTCGTGCACATAGGTTTCGTCGAACACCACGCTTTCGCCATCGCGCCAGCTATAGGGTTCGCCGTCCACGATGATGTGGCAGCGGTCGTCGTTCGGCGTCACCAGGCCCAGGTGATAGCGCAGCGAACCGGCGAACGGGTCGCGGTGCGGGTTCAACTGGCCGCCGGGGGGAAGCTCGGCGAACATCGCGGCCTTGACCTTGGGCAGGGTCTTCAGGATGGCGACGGTCTTGGGGCACAGTTCTTCGGCCGACGGGTGGCGGGCGTCATACCACTTCAGGTAGAAGCGTTTCCAGCCGTACTTGAAGAAAGAGTTGAAGCCGATGTCGTTATGGGCGTCGGCCGCCTTGATGCGCTGCAATTCGGCCATTTGCACGGCTTCCTCGCGGATGGTCTCCCAGTTGTCGTCCAGCACCTTGAGTTCGGCGATTTCACTCGTGGTCAGGTAGGGGGTGGACGGCACGCGAGAGGCCAGCACCATGAACGCGTTGACCGGAGCCAGGAGCACCGAGTGGTCCAACATCTGCCGACCCAGCGGCAGTCTTACTCGGCCTCGGAAGTGCGCAAACAGGATGGCGGCCAGCCAGATCCCGGGTATTAACCATTTCATACGTAATCGTTGTCCTGCGACAGATGGGTCATGTCTACCTATATTGTTACACAAGGTCCGTGGCGCCCCCTTTGCGGAATCTCGGGCGCATCGGCTTGGACCGGGATCCCTAGGTACAATTCCCGCTATGTCCGAAGCCGTAACAACCCCGACCCCTTTTGTGCATCTCCGCGTCCACTCCGAGTTTTCGGTGGTGGACGGCATCGTGCGCATCCCCGACCTCATCAAACGCGTCGCCAAGCTGGGCCAACCGGCCGTGGCGCTGACCGATCTGTCGAACCTTTTCGGTCTGATCAAATTCTATAAGGGCGCGCGCGGCGCGGGGGTGAAACCCATCGCCGGCTGCGATGTCTGGCTGACCAACGACGACGACCCGGCCAAGCCGTTCCGTCTGCTGTTGCTCGTGCGCAACCACCAGGGTTACCTGAACCTGTGCGAACTGTTGTCCAAGGCCTTCCTGACGAACCAGGGCAAGGGCCGCGCGGAAATCCGCCGTGAATGGCTGCAAGGCCAGCAGGGCCTGATCGCGCTGTCCGGGGGGCGCATGGGCGACGTGGGTCAGGCGCTGGACGCCGGCAACGCCGTGTCCGCGCTGGCCTTGGCGCGCCAATGGGCGCTCCTGTTTCCCGGCAGCTACTACATTGAATTGCAGCGGGCCGGCATGGACGGCGACGAGGCCTATACGCAGGCGGCCATGCGGCTGGCCGGCGAGGCCGGGCTGCCGGTGGTGGCCACCCATCCCGTGCAATTCCTGGATGAATACGAGTTCCAGGCCCACGAGGCGCGCGTTTGCATTGCCGAAGGCGAAATCCTGGCAAACCCGCGCCGCGTGCGCCGCTTCACCAAGGAACAGTATCTACTCAGTTCCGAGGAAATGGCCCGGCGTTTCGCCGATGTGCCTTCGGCCCTGGCCAACACGGTCGAAATCGCCAAACGCTGCAACCTGAGCCTGGTGCTGGGCAAGCCGCGGCTGCCCAATTTCCCCACGCCCGAGGGCGTGACGCTGGACGATTACCTGGTCCAGTTGTCGGAAGAAGGCCTGGAAAAACGCATGGCGTTCCTGTTTCCCAACGAGGCGGAACGCGAGTCCAAGCGCGAGCAATACTACGAGCGCCTGCGCTGGGAATGCAAAACCATCATCCAGATGGGGTTCCCCGGTTACTTCCTGATCGTGCAGGACTTCATCAACTGGGGCAAGAACAACGGCGTGCCCGTCGGCCCCGGACGCGGTTCGGGCGCGGGTTCGCTGGTGGCCTATGCGTTGGGCATTACCGACCTGGACCCGATCCGCTATGACTTGCTGTTCGAGCGCTTCCTGAATCCCGAGCGGGTCTCCATGCCCGACTTCGATATCGACTTCTGCCAGGACAACCGCGAACGCGTCATCGACTACGTCAAGGAAAAGTACGGCCGCGCCGCCGTCAGCCAGATCGCCACGTTCGGCACGCTGGGCGCCAAGGCCGTGGTGCGCGACGCCGGCCGCGTGCTGGACATGCCCTACATGTTCTGCGACGGCCTGTCCAAGTTGATCCCGTTCAACCCGATGGATCCCTGGACGCTGGAGCGCACCCTGAAGGACGAACCCGCCTTCAAGGACCGCTACGAGCAGGAAGAGGAAGTGCGCGCGCTGGTCGACCTGGCCAAGCCGCTGGAAGGCCTGACCCGCAACATCGGCATGCACGCCGGCGGCGTGCTGATCGCACCCGGCAAGCTCACCGACTTCTGCCCGCTGTATTGCCAGCCGGGCCAGGAGAACAGCGCGGTCTCGCAGTTTGACAAGGACGACGTCGAAGCCGCCGGCCTGGTGAAGTTCGACTTCCTGGGCTTGCGCAACCTGACGATCCTGGATTGGGCCGTGCGCTACGTGCGCCAGTTCAACGAGGACAAGCGCGACTTCGATGTCATGGCGCTGGAACTCGACGACCCCGCCGCCTACAAGATCCTGTGCGACGGCAACACCACCGCCGTGTTCCAGCTGGAATCGCGCGGCATGAAGGAGCTGCTGAAAAAGCTGCGGCCGAACACCTTCGAAGACATCATCGCCATGCTGGCCCTGTATCGTCCGGGGCCGCTGGAGTCGGGCATGGTGGACGACTTCGTCAATCGCAAGCACGGCCGCGCCGCGGTGGACTACTTCCACAACGACCTGGAAGGCACCCTGAAAAGCACCTATGGGGTCATCGTCTACCAGGAACAGGTGATGCTGATCTCGCAGATCATCGGCGGCTACTCGCTGGGCGGCGCCGACCTGCTGCGCCGCGCCATGGGCAAGAAAAAGCCCGAGGAAATGGCCAAGCACCGCGAATTGTTCGAGCAAGGCGCCAAGGAAAAGGGCCACGACCCGGACCTGGCGGTCAAGCTGTTCGACCTGATGGAAAAGTTCGCGGGCTACGGCTTCAACAAGTCGCACTCGGCCGCCTATGCGCTGATCTCGTACCAGACCGCGTGGCTCAAGGCCTATCACCCGACCGAATTCCTGGCCGCCACCATGTCTTCCGATATGGACGACACGGACAAGGTCCAGATTTTCTGCCGCGACGCCCAGGACAACGGCGTTGAAGTGCTGCCGCCCGATGTCAATTTTTCGGGCTATCGCTTTGAACCCGTCAAGGACAAGTACACCGAAAAAGGCAAGCCGCCGCGCACCATGCGCTACGGCCTGGGCGCCGTCAAGGGCACCGGGCAGGGCGCAGTCGAAGACATCCTGCGTGCCCGCAAGGAAGGCGGCCCGTTCCTGAACCTGTTCGACTTCTGCCGCCGCGTCGGCAAGCAGGCCGTCAACCGCCGCACCATCGAAGCCCTGATCAAGGCTGGAGCCTTCGACACCATCGAACCCAACCGCGCCGCCATGCTGGCGTCGGTGCCTACCGCGATGGAAGCCGCCGAACAGGCGGCGCGCAGCGCCAACCAGGCCTCGCTGTTCGGCGACGATAGCGGCGACGTGGTTGCGGGCGAACTGGCCAAGGTCGCGCCGTGGGACCTGCACAAGAAGCTGACGGAAGAAAAATCCGCGCTGGGCTACTACTACAGCGGCCACCTGTTCGACGCTTGGCGCGACGAAGTCCGCCGCATCGTGCCGATGCAGCTGGCGCGCGTGGAACCGCAGCGAGACCTGCAATGGATGTGCGGCGTGCTGGCCAGCGTGCGCGTCATGATGACCCGCCGCGGCAAGATGGTGTTCGCCGTGCTGGATGACGGCACCGCGCAGGTGGAGATCTCGGTGTTCAACGAACTCTACGAGAAGCACCGCAACCGGTTGCGCGAAGATCAATTGGTCATCGTCCAGGGCAAGGTCAGCAACGACGACTATTCCGGCGGCATGCGCATCGTGGCCGAACAGCTGTACGACCTGCAGTTGGCCCGCGAAGCGCGCGCCAAATCCTTGCGGGTCAAGCTCAACGGGTCGGCCGACGCGGCGCGCTTGCGCCAGATGCTGAACCCGTTCCGCGCCGAGCCCGAAAACGGCATCCCCGGCGTGCCGATCGATATTGTCTATACCAAGAACAATTTCCTGTGCACGGTCCGGTTGGGCGAGGAGTGGCGGGTTCGCATGGCGGACACGCTGCTTGAAAACCTGAATGCCTGGACCAAGCCGGACGGAGTCGAGGTCACCTATTGATGCGAAATCTGCGTATCGTGCATTCGGAAGCCGCCACGAGCTTTGGCGGCCAGGAAGGGCGGATCTTCAAGGAAATGACGGCCATGCGCGCGCGCGGCCATCATCTTGAAGCCATCTGCCAGCCCAAGGCCTTGCTGGCTGAACGTCTGTCCGATGCCGGCTTCACGGTGCACAAGATAGAGATGGACGGGCCCGTGAACTACCTGAAGGGCGTGGCGGCCGTCCGCGGCATCCTGAAGGAAGGGCGCTTTGACGTACTCAACACCCATAGCCGGCGCGATACCGTCATCGCGGCGGTCGGTGCCAGATTGGCGGGCACTGCGCTGATCGTGCGGACCCGCCACCTGTCGAACAAGGTGGGCTCCCTATGGTCCTATACCTGTCTGCCGCACAGGGTCACGACGGTCAGTGATCATGTGCGCAAATACCTGATCGAACGCGGCGTGCCCGCCAACAAAGTGGCCACCGTTTACTCGCCCATCGTGCTGCCGCCGCCCGTCGAGCGCTCGACGCTGCGCGACGAACTCGGCCTGGCCGAAGACGATATCGTCGTGGGCTGCGTGGCCGTCATGCGCGCCACCAAGGGGCACAAGGACCTGATCGACGCGATGGCGCCGCTGATGGCAAGCCGGCCCAAACTGCATCTGGTGTTCGTCGGCGGCGGGTCGCCCGTCTTTGAGCAGACCCAAGACTACGTGGCCGAACTCGGCCTGCAAGACCGGATCCACCTGATGGGCATGCGCCGCGACGTGCCAAATCTGCTGGCCGGATTCGACCTGTTCGCACTGGCCACGCAGCAGGAAGCGTCGGGCACCGTCTATGTCGAAGCCCAGGCCAGCGGTTTGCCTGTGATCGGCACCGACGTGGGCGGCGTTTCCGAGATGCTGCGCAATGGCGATACCGGCATCCTGGTGCCTCCCAAGAATCCCCAGGCGCTGACCGACGCGCTAGCGCGCCTGATCGACGACCCGGCCCTGCGGCGACGCATGGGCGAAGCCGGCCACAAGATGGTCTGGGAAGAGGCCGTGTTTTCGCCCGCCCGCCTGGCCGAAACCACCGAAGCCGTCTACCTCAAGTGGCTGGCGGAGCGGGCGGGATGAACGCGCCCAACGTCCCCGTGCTGATGTACCACCATGTCACGCCCGCGGGCGGCATGATCGCGGCGACACCCGACGTATTCGATGCCCAGATCTCGCGCCTGGCGCGGGCGGGATACCAATCGCTGTCCGCCAGCCAGTTCGCGGCGTATCTGGCGGGCGGCCCGGCGCCTGAACGGTCCGTGCTGATCACCTTCGATGATGGCTACCTGAACAACTGGGTGCACGCGCATCCCGTGCTGGCGCGCCACGGCATGCATGCCGTGCTGTTCACCATCACGGGCTGGATCGGCGACGGTCCCGTGCGGCCGCATGCGGGACAGGGCGGTCCGTTGCCGGCCACGCCCGATCACGACGCCTGCAAACAGCTGGTGGCTGCGGGTCGCCCCGACGAGGCCATGCTGCGCTGGAGCGAAATCGAAGCCATGCAGGCGGCGGGCACCTTCGAGTTCCATTCCCACACGCATACCCATACCCGCTGGGACAAGGTCTGTGGCGCCGACGTGGACGCCAAGCGTGACCACATCGCACAAGAGCTGCACGACTCCCGCAAGACCCTGCTGCAGCGCCTGGGCGCCGTCAGCGACCATCTTTGTTGGCCGCAGGGCTATTTCGATGCGGATTATGTGGCCGCCGCCCGGCAGGCAGGCTTTGCGCACTTGTACACTACCGACCCTTTCGGGCAGAACACGCCTGGCGCCGACCCCGGACACATCTTTCGTTTCGCGGTGCGCAATCAGGGCGGAACCTGGCTGAACCGGCGCATCTGGCTGTCGCGCGACCCCTTCTGGGGGCCTCGCTACCACGCCTGGAAAGCCTGGAAAAAGCGTCTTAGGAATCGCGGATGAAGCTATCAGTCATCATCATCACCAAGAACGAAGCGGCGAACATCGCCGCCTGCCTCAAGTCCGTGGCTTTCGCCGACGAATTCATCGTGGTGGATTCGGGTAGCACCGACGGCACCGTCGAGCTCGCGCAAGCGCTGGGCGCACGCGTTGAAATCACGTCCGACTGGCCTGGCTTCGGGCCCCAGAAGAACCGGGCGCTGGACTTGGCGACAGGCGATTGGGTACTGTCCATCGATGCCGACGAGCACGTCACGCCCGAACTGGCCCGCGAAATCCAGGAAGTGCTGGCGAATCCGCGCGCCGACGCCTACGAGATCGCCCGGCTGTCG
Source organism: Achromobacter sp. MYb9 (assembly GCF_002975275.1). Classification (GTDB taxonomy): domain Bacteria; phylum Pseudomonadota; class Gammaproteobacteria; order Burkholderiales; family Burkholderiaceae_B; genus Achromobacter. The sequence goes on from NZ_PCOQ01000014.1 coordinate 137,123, forward strand.
AATTTCTGCGGCAAGGACATCCGGCATAGCGGCTGGTGGCCCGATTACGTGCTGCGCCTGTTCAAGCGCGGCACGGCGCGCTTCACCGACGCCGCGGTGCACGAGCGTGTCGTGCCGGCCAACGGCCAGCCGCTGAAAATGCAGGGCTACTTCAATCATTACCCCTATGACAACCTGGACGCGCTGATCAACAAGGTCAACCGCTATTCCTCGGATGCCGCGGCGATGATGTACGCCAAGGGGCGCCGCACGTCGATCTTCGGCGCGTTGGGCCATGGTTTCTGGACCTTCGTGCGCATCTATCTGATCCGGCGCGGCTTTCTGGATGGCAAGCACGGCCTGGTGCTGGCGGTGACGGCGGCGGCAGGCAGCTTTTTCCGCTATTCCAAGCTGATGTTCCTGGCCGAGAAACAGAAGTGAAGATCCTGTACACGAACTTCCACGCCGGCAACGGCGGGGGGCACGTCACCTACATCATCAACCTGGCGAAAGCGCTGGCGCGCGATCACGAAATCACCGTGGCGGCCCCCGCCACCAGCCGGCTGCACCGCTACGCCCGCGCCATTCCCGGCGTGACGGTGGTCGACATGCAGTACACGACCCGTCCGTCCTCCTGGTTCAAGGACCGCGCGCAACTGCGCCGCCTGATCAAGGCAGGGCGCTTCGACATCATCCATGTCAACGGTTCGGCCGACCACAAGCAGGTGATGCTGGCCACGCTGGGCATGGCGCGCCGTCCGCGCATCGTGTTCACCAAGCACAACGACCATCCGCTTACCAGCTTCGGTCACAAGCTGCGCGTCGCGCTGGCAACCGACCACGGCATCGCCGTCAGCGATTACGTGCATGGCCTGATGCAGCGTTCGCCCTACAGCAAGCGCCCCATCACGACCATCCGGCACGGCATCGACACGAATTTCTTCGCCCCGCCTCCGCCCGAAAGTCTGGACAAGCTGCGCGCGCTGATCTTCGGCGCCGAGTGGGAAGGCAAGCTGCTGCTGGGCAGCGCGGGGGGCACCGACTACGACAAGGGCTGGCTGGATCTGGTGGCGGCGGTGGCGGCATTGCCGCCAGCCGACAAGGCGCGCGTGCTGCTGATGGTGGCGGGCGATCCGCCTTCCGAGGCCAAGCTGGCCCGTGTGCGCGAGCTGGGCATGATCGACCAGGTGCGGTTCCCCGGCCTGCTCGACGATGTGCGCGCCGCGCTGGCGTCATGCCACGCGGGCTTCGTGCTGTCCTATCGCGAAGCGCTGTCCTTCGCCTGCCGCGAGATCATGGGCCTGGGGTTGCCCGCGCTGGTGACCGATGCGGGCGGGCTGCCTGAAAACGTGACCGACGGCGTGGATGGCTGGATCGTGCCGGTGCGCGATGTGCCCGCGATGACGGCCAAGCTGCGGTTCATGCTCGAGCATCCGGATACGGTTCGCGCCATGGGCGTCCGTGCCCGGGAAACCAGCCTGCGCGACTTCAATATCGACCGTTTCGCCGCCGCCACAGTCGACGTCTACCAGCGTACGCGGGATGGACGCCGGGCCCTATAATCCGGTCCTATGTCTATCCCCATTCTCATGTACCACCAGATCGGCGAGCCCAACCCCAAGGGCACGCCGTTTCGTGGGCTGACCGTACATCCCGACAGCTTTGCCCGCCAGATGCGCTGGATGCGCCGGCTGGGTTACCGCGGCCTGTCGATGCGCGACGTCATGCCCTATGTGCGCGGCGAGCGCCAGGGCAAGGTGTTCGGCATTACCTTCGACGACGGCTACCGCAACGTGCATCGCAATGCGATGCCCATGCTCAGTGAACTGGGCTTTACCGCCACGAACTATTTCGTGGCGCATCAGTTCGATGGCGGCAATGTCTGGGACCATGAAAAAGGCATCCCGTTTTCGGCCCTGATGACCGTGCAGGAAATGCGCGAATGGGCCCAGGCCGGCAATGAGGTGGGCTCGCACACGCTGGACCACGTGCACCTGCCGCAGATGACGCCCGTTGAAGCCAGGCGCCAGATCGTCGAATCCAAGGACGAACTGGAGCAGGCGCTGGGAGCGCCCGTGACGGCCTTCTGCTACCCCTACGGGGACCACGGGCAGGAACATCGCGACATGGTGCGCGAGGCCGGCTACGACAACGCCACGCTGACGCAGCGCGGTCTGGCTGCGGCGTCCGACGATCCCTTCGGGTTGCCCCGGGTGACGGTGGCGCGTTCCACCAACATCATCCGCTTCCTGCAGAAGTGCCTGACCCGGTATGAAGACACCCGCCGGCGCCGCTGAGCGGCGGCTTCGCATCGCGTTGCTGGTCGACCGCTTCGGCAATCGCTTCGGAGGCGCGGAGGCCTATGGCGTCGAGTTGATGCGCGTCCTGGGTCAGCGCCACGAGATCTCCATCGTGGCGCGCGACTTCGACAGCGACCTGCCGTTCCGTTTCCTGCCGGTGCGCTTTCCGGGCTGGTTGCCCAGCTGGATGCGCGTGCTGTACTTCGCCTGGCGGGCCGACCGGCTCACGCGCGGCAAGTTCGACATCGTGCACTCGCACATGAACGGGTGGGCCGGAGAGATCCAGGTCATGCACGTGACGCCCGTGCGTTACAACCGCGTCACCCGCGTCAGGCCGCTCGCCCGGGTGACGGCCTGGCTGAGCCCGCGCCTGGCGACCTACCTGCTGCTGGAAAAGCTGCGCGTGCGCGGTACGCCGCTGCGGCGCGTGGTGGCCGTGTCCGGCCTGATCATGGATCAGCTGCACCGCAGCTACGGCCAGCAACTACTGGTGGACATCATCGCGCCCGGCGTGAAATTGCCGTCTGCCGAGGATGCCCTGGGCCGCGAGGCCACGCGGGCCCGCCTGGGCTGGGACGCCGGCACCATCGGCTGCCTGCTGGTGGCTCGCAATCCGCTGCGCAAAGGGTTGCCGGCCTTGCTGGATGCGCTGTCGCAGTTGCCGGCCCATTACAAGCTGCTGGTCGTCGGGGCGGACGAGCCCACCCGCGACCGCGTCCGCGCCGCCAGTGGCATCGCCCACCGCATCTCGCTCGTCGATCCCACCCCGGACGTGGCGCAGTATTTCAGCGCGGCCGATATCTACGCGCATCCCACGCTGAACGACAGCTACGGCATGGCGCCACTGGAGGCCATGTCGCATGGTTTGCCGGTCGTGGTCAGTTCTCCGGCATATTGCGGGTTCGCGCAATACCTTTGCGCCGGCAAGGATGCCCTGATCCTGCAAGATCCGCGCGACGGAGCCCAACTGGCGCAGGCGCTGGAACGGCTGGGTTCGGAACCCGAGTTGCGGGCGGCATTGACCGAACGCGGCCTGGAGATCGCGCGCGATCAAAGCTGGGAAACGGTCGCCTCAAGGTACGAGGAACTGTACGAAAAGGTGCTGGAAGCCCGCTGCTGAAGAAGCGGCCGTTCAGTGGGCCGGGGCAGTCGCTCGTTCCAGGTCCCCCAGCCACCGGATCGCGTGCTCGCGGTCGGGGCCGCACATGTCGTGCTGGGGTTGCAGGCCGCCGCAGAAGTCCGGCCGCGAGGGCAGGCCGAAGATGGCGCAACGCATGTCCGGCAGCAACTGGATACAGGGCACGCCCGCCGGTTTGCCGTCAGGCATGCCCGGAATCGGCCGGGTGATCGATGGCGCGATGCAACAGGCGCCACATCCCGCCCGGCAGTCCAGCGCCGGCGCGGGCCGCGCGGCCGGGCTCACACCCATCCGCGCAGCCAATACACGAACAGGCCGGCGTATTCCTTGATGATGGAACGGCTGGCGTCAAAGGTGCGCTGGTCGGGCAGCCACAACGGCAGCGAGCCATCCGCGGGTGCCACGATCTGGGGCGGGGCGGGGGCGGCAATGGCTTCCACGCCTTGCTTGGAAAAGGCCGCCATGGCGCGCGGCATGTGCAGCGCCGACGTCACCAGCAGCACCTTGCCGATGCCACGCGACTTCAGCGTATCTTCGGTCAGGGCGGCATTTTCGTAAGTGGTGCGGCTGGCGTTTTCCAGGATCAGCGCGGTTTCAGGCACCCCCTGTTGACGGATCGCGTGCGCCATCCCGCGGGCTTCGCTGACATCGCCTTCCAACGCGCCGCCCGACAGCAGCACCTTGGGGGCTCGGCCAGCCAGATAAAGGCGGGCCGCAGTATCGATGCGCACGATGGCGGTGTCCTTGTCATAGGGCAAGAACCAATTGGCCCGGCCATTGGCCGTGTTGCCACCCAGCACCACGATCGCGTCGGCCGTTGGCGATTCCGCCGGAGGAAGATGCGGGTAGCGGTTTTCCAGCGCGCCGCCCAGCCACAGCGAAGTCACCGGAAGCGACCAAACCAGCGCCCACAGCAAACCCGTGGCGATGATGGCGCCGCCGGTCTTGCGCAGCCGGAACCAGCCTAACGCGAGACCGATGATGACTAAGGTCACGCACAGGTTGTAGGGAATGATCAGATTCGTGAGGTAGCTGGAAAAGGTCATGTCAAAACTATCCTGATTACTTCGTCCTGCCCAACAGGGTGACGGCCTGCTGTTCAACTTCTTCCACGGACGGCCACGCTTGATCCGATCCGACGCAGACCGCCTGCGGCGACCAGGGGCCGGTCCGTCCCGGACGGGTCACGCCAAACAGCGCGAGTTCCCGGGCGGAAGCCGCCGCGGCAACGTGCGAGACGCCGGAATCGTTACAAATCACCAGTGCCGCCCGGGCCGTCAGCGCCGCAAAGGCGCCCAGCGACAACGGCGGCAGCAACTGCGCCGTCGGTGCATTGCGCCGCGCCTCGTCGGTTTCGGCCGGAGGGGGGCACATTACCACGGTATGGCCGCGTGCCTGCAAGGCGCGGGTGAGTGTATCGAATCCCGGCCAGACCTTGATCTTGCCCTTGTGCAGGCCGGTGGCCGTGGGAGCGATCAGCACGAATCGGTCGGCGGTCAGCCCGGCGGCGTCCAGCGCCTGGCTGGCGGCCTGCTGGTGGGCGGGCGTCAGGGGCAAATCCAGGGTCGGACCCGGCTGAGCAGGGCCGGACGGCAGGCCCCAGCGGGTCAGGGCCGCGCGGGTCAGGTAATGCCATGACTGAACGGCGTGCAGTGATTCATCGGGCTTGGCGATCGGCCAGCGCAGCAGGAAGCTGCGCCCGTCGTCCCGATAGCCGGCCGATGGCAGGCCCGCCAGCCGGAAGACCAGCGCGCTGGACAGCGAATCCGGCAGCAGCAGTCCGCGGGCGCGCCGGCCCAGGGCGCCCAGGCTGCGCCGGTGGGCGCTGACGGCGGCCCGATCGGGGCCGACCTTGCCCCGCATGGGGATGAAATCCTGCTTGGCCACGCCATCCAGCAGGTCGCGGGCCCACGGGCGGGCGCAGATCACCAGGGGCAAGCCGCTGCCCTGGAGGGCGCGCAGGCTGGGCAGGCTCATGCAGACATCGCCCACCCAATTGGGTAACCGGACGTACAAGCAACTGATTTCGGACATGGGCGGGCGAGGGGAAAATGGGGCTGAAATGAGGGTGGGCGCTACAGCGCGGCGGCGCGTAGCCGGTACAATCCGGGGCACAATTGTATAAAAGCGAGTGTTCCCTTTGAATTCTGCCGCACGCAACGCACCCGCGGATTCCAACCCCGTCAAGTCTGAACTCTGGAGCCGGATCTACAGCCGCGTGGGTTCCTACTGGAAGGGCTTGCTGCTGGCTGTCCTGCTGATGGCGGGCGCGGCGGCCACGCAACCCGTCCTGGCCGTCATTATGAAGCCGTTGCTGGATGGCGGCTTTTCCGGGGCCAAACCCTATTATGTCTGGGCCTTGCCGCTGGCGGTCGTGGGCCTGATCCTGTTGCGCGGGATCTGTAACTTCTTCAGTGACTATCTGCTGGCCTGGGTGGCCAACAATGTGTTGCTGGGCATGCGCCGCGACATGTTCGAACGCCTGCTTGGCCTGCCCGATTCCGATTTCAAGCGCGGCGACACCGGACGGCTGCTCAACCGCTTCACGATCGATGCCGGCAACGTCACGGGATACGCCACCGACGTCATCACGGTGCTGGTGCGCGAAACGCTGGTGGTGCTGGCCCTGATTGGCGTGCTGCTCTACATGTCGTGGGTATTGACGCTGATCATCCTGATTATGCTGCCGGTGTCGGTGCTGATTTCGCGCTTCTTCATCAAGCGCCTGCGCCGCATCAACCGCGACACCGTCAACATGAACGCCGAGCTGACCCGCGTGGTAGGCGAAGGCATCGATGGCCAGCGTGTCATCAAGCTGTTCGATGGCTATGAAGTCGAGCGAGGCCGTTTCGATTTCGTCAGCCGCCGTCTCCGCCGCTTCGCGATGCGCACCGCCACGGCGGATGCCGCGCTGACGCCGCTGACGCAGGTCTGCATCTCGATTTCCGTCGGTGCGGTCATCGCCGTCGCGCTCAGCCAGGCCAACAGCGGGGCGCTCACCGTGGGCAGCTTCGCTTCCTTCATGGCCGCGTTGGCGCAGATTTTCGATCCCATCAAGCGCCTGACCAACGTCGCGGCGCGCATGCAGAAGATGCTGGTGTCGGCCGAAAGCGTGTTCGCGCTGATCGACCAGACGCCCGAAAACGACACGGGCACCAAGGAACTGCCGGAACCCGTGCGTGGCAAGGTGGAATTCCGCAACGTCAAGCACCGTTTCCCCGATGCCGACCGCGATACGGTCAACGACATTTCCTTCGTCGTGGAACCCGGTCAGACCGTGGCCCTGGTGGGCCGATCAGGCAGCGGCAAGACCACGCTCGTCAACATGCTGCCGCGCTTCGTGCTGGCCGACGGGGGAACCATCCTGGTCGACGACACGCCAATCAACGACCTGACCTTGCGCAGCCTGCGATCACACCTGTCGCTGGTCAGCCAGGACGTCGTGCTGTTCGACGACACCATCGCCGCCAACGTCGGCTATGGCGCCTTGGGCAATTCCAGCGAACAGAAGGTGCGCGACGCCCTGGCGGCCGCCAACCTGCTGGAGTTCGTGGAAGGGCTCCCGCAGGGCATCAACACGCCGGTCGGGGAAAATGCCGCCCGCCTGTCGGGCGGCCAGCGCCAGCGCCTGGCGATTGCCCGGGCGCTGATCAAGAATGCGCCCATCCTGATCCTGGACGAAGCCACCTCGGCGCTCGACAACGAGTCCGAACGCCAGGTCCAGGCCTCGCTGGAACGCCTGATGAAGGGCCGCACCACGCTGGTCATCGCGCACCGCCTGTCCACCGTCCAGAACGCCGACCGCATCATCGTGCTGGACGCCGGCAAGATCGTCGAACACGGCCCCCACGCCGAACTGCTGGCCGCCAATGGCCTGTACGCCTCGCTGTACAAGATGCAGTTCCGCGACGACTGACCGAACTTTCCCCTTCGACCGCCGCCCATCGCGGCGGTTTTTTTGCCTTCAGCTTGCCGTACTCCCGGATTGCCAATCCCCCGGATTGCCGGAAAATGGGGCAGGCCCCCGCCGCATAACCTGGAGCGCCACATGGCTCTGCCTATCGAAGGCAATCAACTCGTCAACGTCGTCGTCTTGCTGGGCGCGGCCGTCATCGCCGTTCCGATCTTCAAGCGGCTGGGGCTGGGCTCAGTGCTGGGATACCTGGCGGCCGGCCTGGCCATCGGTCCCTTCGGGATCGGCTTCTTTTCGGATCCGAAATCCATCCTGCACGTCGCTGAACTGGGCGTGGTGATGTTCCTGTTCATCATCGGGCTGGAAATGCAGCCCTCGCGCCTGTGGAAGCTGCGGGGCGAGATCTTTGGCCTGGGAGTGGCCCAGGTGCTGACGTGCGGCGGCCTCTTGACGGTCGTCGGCCTGTTGGCCGGCCTGTCGGGCCCCGCCGCCTTCATGGCAGCGATGGGTTTCGTGCTGTCCTCCACCGCCATCGTGATGCAGATCCTGGGCGAACGCGGCGACAGCGCCACTGCGCAAGGTCAACGCATCGTCTCCATCCTGCTGCTGGAAGACCTGGCCATCGTGCCCCTGCTGGCGCTGGTCGCCTTGCTGGCCCCGGCGGGCGGCGCCGAGCAAAGCGACCCTTGGCTGCAGTCCGCCATCGCAATCGGATGCATCCTGGCCCTGTTGGCCGCGGGCCGCTGGCTGTTGAATCCGCTGTTCCGTCTGCTGGCGGCTGCCCATGCCCGGGAAGTCATGACCGCGGCTGCCCTGCTGGTCGTGCTCGGGGCCGCGCTGCTGATGGAACTGGGCGGCCTTTCGATGGCGATGGGAGCTTTCCTGGCGGGCGTCCTATTGTCCGAGTCCACGTTCCGTCACCAATTAGAGGCCGAGGTCGAGCCGTTCCGGGGGATCTTGCTGGGCCTCTTTTTCCTGGGCGTTGGCATGTCGCTCGACCTGTCCGCCGTGGCCCGGGAGTGGCCCCTGATCCTGGCGGCCGTGCTGGTGTTCATGCTGGTGAAATCGGTGGGTGTTTACGTGGTGGCGCGGTTGCTACGCGCCTCCCACGCCGAAGCCATGACGCGCACCGCGCTGCTCGCCCAAGGCGGCGAGTTTGCCTTCGTGCTCTATGGGGCGGCGGCCGCGGCCGGCATTTTCGATGCCCATACGGGCGCCGTGCTGACGGCCGTCGTCATTATTTCGATGGCTTTGACGCCGCTGTGCGTGCTGGCGCTACGCTGGCTACTACCCAAATCCACGCCCTCCATGGACGGCGTGGACGTCGCCAAGGATTTGGACGGCTGCGCCCTGATCGTCGGTTTTGGCCGTTTCGGGCAGATCGTCACGCAGGCGATGCTGGCCCGCGACCTGAAAGTGTCCATCCTTGACACCGACACCGACGCAATCCGCGCAGCGGCAAAATGGGGGGTCAAGGTCTATTACGGCGACGGCACCCGCATCGACATGCTGCGCACCGCCGGTGCCGAACACGCTTGCGCGATCCTGATCTGCATCGACAATCCCCAGGCCGTCAATCACATGGTCAAGCTGATCAAGGCTGAATTCCCGTTGGTCCAGGTGGTCGTGCGCGCATATGACCGGATCCATTCCCTGGCGCTGGCCAAGGAGGGCGTGGATTATCAGGTGCGCGAAACCCTGGAATCCGCGCTGGTATTCGGCGAGGCCGCCTTGCGCGCCATCGGCGTGCCGGCGGACGAAGCATCACAGGTCGTTGAAGATGTCCGCAGGCGCGACACCGAGCGGTTTGACCTCGAAGTGGCGGGCGGGCTGTTTGCGGGCCGATCGCTGCTGTACGGGAACATGGTGGGCCCGGCGGATGGCAGAAATGACAAGCCCGACCGCGAAACCGCCCAGGCGGCTGCTAACCCATTGGCATGACAGCCTTATTTCGTACGCTATATTTCCGCATCTTTGCATTACTTTACGTATCATTTCACGCGCAAAACTAAAAGACTGCGGTAGTCTCATTTGCACTGACTCTTCACTGACGAAGAGCATTTGCCAGGGGGCTGCCATGCTGCAATCGGATCGTAGTTTCGCGACGCCGCACGCTGTGGGTGTTGAGCTTGCCCGGCGCCAGGCCTTGGCCTTGCAGTGCGGGTTTTCGGCCGGCGCGATGCGCCAGCTGATGTCGTCCTCTGGCGGGGCTGGGCCTGCCTGGGCGATCAACGCGCAACGCGAGACCGACAAGGTACGGGGCGTCCGCGCCTTTCCCTTCCGCATCGCCGCCACGGCGGTGTCGTAAGGGCGACTCCGGGCGCAGAGCGTCCGGAGTTCAAGACTAAGCCATCGCCTGCTGGCGATCACCGGCGATTTTCGCCGGTAAAGCGCCCGTTCCACGGCGCGCGCTCCGCGCATTCTCGAATCCCGCAAGTAAAGCCAAGGGCCATCCTTGATCGTGCCCCCCCGAGCCCGTCGCGATCTTGCGCAGGGGGCGGGGGCCCGGCATTATCTCTCCGGACATGAAGCCCGCGCGGCAGCCACCGCGTCCGGGCCGCCATTGCGAAGGAGTGCCGCATTGAAATCCCGTGGATTTTTGCATCGCATCCTGTATGCACTGGCCGGGCTGGTCGCCATCGGCATCTGTGCCGCCGCGGTCGCGTTGCTGTGGATCGACAGGCGCCTGACGTGGGAGGCCGCCTATACCGCGGGGCACAACGTCACGAGCGTGCTGGCCGCCGACATCAGCCGTACGCTGCACCTCTACGACTTGTCGCTGCAAGGCGTGGTCGAACGCCTGCGCGAACCCGGGATCGAACAAGTCAAAGGCGAAGCGCTGCGCCGTTTCCTGTTCGACCGGTCGTCCTCGGCGGAATACCTGGGCGCCATCGGCGTCCTGGACGAACATGGCAACGTGCGCTACGCCTCGATGGAAATCGACGAGGCAGACCGGAATTTTTCCGACTGGGACTATTTTCAGGTCCACCGTGACGCCGACGATGTCGGCATGTATGTCAGCCGCCCGTATCAGAGCCCCTTGCGCGGCGGAGACGAGAGTATCGCCATCAGCCGGCGGGTTTCCCATTCCGACGGCAGTTTCGCGGGTGTCGTCGTCGGGTCGCTTCGGCTGGCGTACTTCCGTGACCGCTTCGCCACGCTGTCGATTGGCGAGCGCGACGCCATCACGGTTTTCCGCAATGACGGCGTGGTGTTGGTTCGCAATCCCTACTCGCTGTCGGACATGGGCCGCGAAGTCGATTTCCCACAGGACTTCCAGCAATTTCTGATCCGCCGCGAGGGTGCATTCGTCGGCACGTTGTCGCCGGATGGCGTCAAGCGCTTGTACACGTTCGAGCCAATAGAAGATACGCCGTTGGTGATTAACGTGGCGCAGGCCGTGGACGATATCCTCGAGCCCTGGGTCAGGCGCGTCGCATTGGTCGTGCCCGTCACACTGGCGTTGTTCCTATCGGTCATCGCGCAGATCGTGCTGTTCCGGCGAGAGATGCGCTTAAGGCGCGCGTTCGAGGCGCAACTTGAAATGCAAGCGCAGACGGACGCCCTGACCGGCATTCCCAACCGGCGTGCGTTTGACGAGGCGCTGGCGCGCGAGTGGCAGGCCGCCCGGCGCGACGGTCATCCGCTATCGTTGCTGTTCCTGGATGCGGACCGGTTCAAACGCTATAACGATCGCTACGGCCATCAGGAAGGCGACGAATTGCTGAAGACGCTGGCGGCGATACTGAAAAAAAACGCCCGCCGTCCGCGCGACCTGGCGGCGCGCTACGGGGGCGAAGAATTCGTGGTGCTGTTGCCTGATACCAGCGGTCAGCGTGCGATAAGCATTGCCGAAGCCATCCGGCGCGCCATGCTGGAATCAGGCGTCCCGCACCCGGACAACGACGGCGGGGTCGTCACGGTCAGCATCGGTGTTGCTACCATGCTCCCCAAGGCGGGCGATGAACCGTCCGCCTTGGTCGAAGCCGCCGACGCTGCCGTCTACCAGGCCAAGGAATCCGGTCGAAACCGGGTTGTCGCGCTGTAGCGGCCTCGGCCCGGGGCCTGGGTGCGATCAGCGGCCCAGCATCACCGCTTGCATGCGCGTCTGCGCCTGCTGCAGGTTCTTCGCCTGGGCGTTCAGGTCTTGCAGCAGTTGGTTCAACTCAGCTTGCACCGCCGGATCCTGCACCTTGACCACGGGGCCCGAAATCTCGATCTGCGCCTTGTGGGCCTGGACGTAATCAGCGATCTTCAGGCTGCTGTCGAACGTGGCGTTCAGCTGCGGCAACACATCGCGGAATGTATCGGCCGGCAGGCTCACCGTCTTGTCATAGGCCTTGTCGTACACGGCCTTCAGGTCATCGGGCTGCTTGAGCTGCGCGCGTGCGGCATCCGCTTTCGATTTCTGCGCCTTCAATGCCTCGCCCATGTCGTTCAGCGACGTCTGCACACCCTTCAGGTCGTCGCGGCGCGCCACGATATCGCTCAACGAACGCACGGCACCCTTCTGCATGATGCTGGACAGCGGCTTGACCGATGCATCCATGCCGGAATTGAAATCGGTGATCACGGCGTAGTGCGCCGCGTAATCGCCAAAAGACTTCTTTTCTTCATCCGTCAATGCGGGCACGCGCACGCCGGGCTTATCGACGATGCGGGTTTGCAGGTACTGCGTGAACGCGGCGCGCTGCTCGGGCTCCTTGTTGCCGCAGGCGGCCAGCACCAGCGGCAACGCTGCGACCAGCAACAGGAACGGACGGAATAGGGACTTCATTGCATTGACCTCCGAAAGCATAAGAAAAAGGCGCGAGGCAGGGTAGACCCCGCAAAGCGCCCGCAGCTTATCGGCTGCTTTCTGTTGCCGCCATCGGTTTCAAACTTCATTTCAATCGAATTGTTAAGTCACACAATCCATACAGGTTGGGTTGAAAAGAACGTTGCGACCTGTTAACGCGTGAGGGCCGTTGCCGCCTGGCCGGCAAACTGGTGCGCCGATATCCCCAAAACAAATCCGCCAAGAATGCAGCCGGCCGCGATGAGGATCAGGAATATCCCCGCCAAGAGAACGAAAGCCGATCGCGCCTTCGTGACTTGCAGCGAATAGTCTGCCGGCAGTGCCGACTTTCGGATCGGCAAAAGCGCGGAGAGCGCCAGCTCGACCTTGGACACGCTCGCGCCTTCCCCGAAGGCGATCGTGTAATCGCCCGCGGGGGCGAAGAATCGGAATAGTTCCATCCGGCCCGTCATTCCGTTATTGACGCTGGGCCGCATCCAGGAAACACGCAATCGCAAGGGACGGCCCGACGGGCTCGATCGTACTTCCGGGCGAAATTCGCCGACGGGCGTCCTGGCAAGCAAGGGTGCCTTCTGCCAGATGGCGTAGGTGCCCGCCGTGGCAATCGAAAATGGCGCTTCTTTTTGCGTATAAGGCAGCTCGGCGACGATCTCCTCCGTGAACACGCCACGGATCAGTTTTATCGCGAACACCAGAAGGGGGATGCCCGCCAGGCTTAAGCCGAACAGCAGGACTCGGGCAAGCGTCAGATCCATGTCTTCAGGGAAAGGCGGCGCGTCAGGACGGAAAACTAAACCAGGATGATGTCGTACTTTTCCTGGGAATACGTGCTTTCCACTTCCAGCGACACGCGCTTACCCACGAAGTCGCCCAGCATCGCCAGGTGCTGACTTTCCTCTTCCAGGAACAGGTCCACCACGTCTTGCGACGCCAGGATGCGAAACTCTTTGGGATTGAACTGGCGCGCTTCGCGCAGGATTTCGCGCAGGATCTCATAGCAAACGGTGCGCGGCGTGCGCACGTTGCCACGCGATTCGCACATGGGGCAGGGCTCGCACAGCTGATGCGCCAGTGAATCACGCGTGCGCTTGCGCGTCATCTCCACCAGGCCCAATTGTGTGAAGCCATTGACCGTCATGCGGGTGCGGTCGCGCGACAGGGCCTTCTTTAGCTCGGCCAGCACGGTATCGCGGTGCTCCTGTTCCTCCATGTCGATGAAGTCCAGAATGACGATGCCGCCCAGGTTGCGCAGCCGAAGCTGGCGAGCGATGGCCTGCGCGGCCTCCAGGTTCGTCTTGAAAATAGTGTCGTCGAAATTGCGGCCACCCACGAAACCGCCGGTATTGACGTCCACCGTGGTCAGCGCTTCGGTCTGGTCAATGATCAGGTAACCGCCGGATTTCAGGTCCACCCGCCGCGACAGCGCTCGCGCGATCTCGTCATCCACGTTGGCGGTATCGAACAGGGGGCGCTCGCCGCTGTAGTGTTGGATGCGGTCCACCACCGATGGCGTGTAAACGCGCGCCCATTCCAGCATGGCCGCGCTGGTCGTGCGCGAATCCACCAGAATAGTGCCGGTGCTTGGGCCCACCATGTCGCGTAGCACACGTTGCGCCAACGTCAGGTCCTGATGAAGCAGGGCGGGGGCGGGTTTGGTGCGGGCCGCGGCCTGGACGCTGGCCCACAGCTTGCGCAGATACTCCAGGTCGGCCGTCAGCTCCTCGTCGTTGGCGCCCTCTGCCTGGGTGCGGACGATGAAACCGCCTTTTTCCTCGGCCGGCATCAGGGCCTGCACACGCTCGCGCAATTGGATGCGCTCCGACTCGGAATCGATCTTCTGTGAAATGCCGATGTGCGGATCATGCGGCAGGTAGACCAGCATCCGGCCGGCCATGCTGATCTGGGTCGACAGCCTCGCGCCTTTGGTGCCCAAGGGGTCCTTGACCACCTGAACCATGATGGTCTGTCCCTCGAATAGCAGCTTCTCGATGGGCGTGGGCGTCAAACCCTGGCTACGCTCGCCCCGGTTCTCGCGCAGATCGGCGATATGGATGAAAGCGGCGCGCTCCAGGCCGATGTCAATAAAGGCGCTTTGCATGCCGGGCAGCACTCTGACCACGCGCCCCAGGTAAATATTGCCAACATGGCCCCGCTGGATGCTGCGTTCCACGTGCAGCTCCTGTACGGACCCCAATTCCACCAGCGCCACGCGGGTTTCAAAGGGAGTGACGTTGATCAGGATATCTTCGCGCAGGGCGATGGCTGGGGGCATAGCGTGTTCGTCTCCAATTAGGTACGGCGTACAGGCGAATAGTAAACGTACCCCAAGGGTAGGCAAGCCGGGCAGGGCAACTATATATAGAGAAGGCAGAAAAACCGCCCCTCTATATAGAGTCAGGTATGGGGAAGGCGTGCGGAGGGATGGGGCGACGCCTGCGCCATGCATGGCGTAGCAACTTTCTGGCTTCCATCGGATGACAGCCCAAAAACTTATGCTATAGTCTCGCTCCTTCGCAGTTCAGACAGTTTTTTGAACGGCGAAGCCAAGCAAGCACAACAGGCAAAGCAAGGGCATCCCGGGGCAACCCAACGGACAC
>NZ_PCOQ01000015.1 GCF_002975275.1 Achromobacter sp. MYb9
CGTCATGATCCCACCCGCATCCAAGCGCTTGCTCAACAGTACGAAGCGGCCTTGCACGCACTGGTGGCGCATTGCATCAGCGGTGTCCATGGCGTGACGCCATCGGACTTCCCATTGGCGCGCCTGACTGGGGAAGACCTGCGCACGCTGGAGATTCCTGCGCCGGCAAACCAATGGCAGGACCTGTACCCGGTGACGCCGATGCAGGCGGGTATGCTGTTTCACAGCGTGTGGGATGCGGCATCGGGCGACGATCAAGCCCCGGCGTACGTGAACCAACTGCGCGTGGACATCGACGGGCTGGACGTGGAGCGCTTCCGGGCGGCGTGGGCGTCGGCGCTGGCGCGTCACGACGTGTTGCGTACCGGTTTCTTGCAACGTGCGGGCGCACCGCTACAGTGGGTGGCGCGCGACGTGGCGCTGCCGTATACGGTGATCGATGCACGCCCGGCGCAGGCAGCGGCTTTGCGCGCCAGGCTCGACGCTATCGCACAGGACGACCTCACGCGCGGTTTCGACCTGAGCCTGCCGCCGCTGCTGCACCTGACGCTGGCGCGCATCTCGGACACGGCCTATCACTTGGTATGGACGCATCACCATTTGCTGCTGGACGGTTGGAGCGTGTCGCAGTTGCTGGGTGAAGTGCTGCGTGCGTACGCGGGGCAAGCCGTGCCGCGCGGCGCAGGCCGTTATCGCGACTTTCTGGCGTGGTTGGGCACGCGTGACGCCGTCGCGACCCAACGCTATTGGGAGCAGGCGCTACGCGAGCTGGACGCGCCCACACTGCTTGCTGCCGCGTCGGGCGGTGCGGCCCACGGTACGGGCCATGCTGATGTGCTGGCCTCTTGGGATGCGGCGCGCAGTCAGGAGCTGGCGGCCTATGCGCGGCGCGAGCGCGTCACGGTCAACACCGTGGTGCAAGCGGCATGGGCGCTGGTGCTGGGGCAAGCGACGGGGCAGGGCACGGTGGCGTTTGGCGCGACAACCTCGGGGCGGCCCGACAGCCTGCCGGGCGCGCAACAAACGTTGGGCTTGTATATCAATACGCTGCCGGTCGTCGTGCCGACGACGGCAGCCGCCACGGTGGGCGATTGGCTGCGGACGCTTCAGGCGCAGAACGTTGCGTCGCGCGAGGTGGAACACACGCCGCTGGCCGACGTGCAGCGTTGGGCCGGGGCCAACGGCCAGGCGCTGTTCGATACCTTGCTGGTGTTCGAGAACTATCCGGTCGACGCCGCCTTACAAGCCGGCGCGCCTGCCGGCCTGCGATTTGACGGTTTGACGCATCGCGATCAGGCCAGCTACGCGCTGTCGCTGGTGGTGGCGATCCGCGACACGCTGGAACTGCGCTTGACTTACGACCAGGCGCAATTGACCCGGTCCACCATTGATCGCCTGGCCGAGCGCATGAGCCTGGCCTTGCACCAACTAATGCAAGCACCGGCCGAACCCGTCGCAGGCGTGCGAATTCTGCCGGCAGACGAGCTGCGCTTGCTGTCCCAATGGGAAAGCGGCGCGCCACTGGCCGACGAAGTGACGGCGGATTTTGGCGCCTTGCCGGTGCATCGCCAGTTTGAAACGCAAGCGCGTCTTTGGCCGGATCGTGTGGCGGTGACGTGCCTTGATGCGTCGCTGACGTATAGCGAACTGGACCGCCGCGCGAACCAATTTGCGCATCGCTTGCAGCGCATGGGCGTACGTGCGGAACAGTGTGTAGGGATTGCCGCTGAGCGATCGCCGGAACTGGTTGTAGGTTTGCTGGCGGTGTTGAAGGCGGGCGCGGCCTACGTGCCGTTGGACCCGGACTATCCGGATGATCGTCTGGCATACATGCTGCAAGACAGCGGCGTGTCGTTGCTGTTGACGCAAGCTGGCTTGGCGGCGCGATTCGAACAACTGTCCTCGTTGACATCGCTACTGGCCTTGGACGAGATGGACGTTTCGTCCGAGCCGGTCACGCCGCCCGACGTTTCGCATCACCCCGAGAATCTGGCCTACGTTATCTACACCTCGGGCTCCACCGGCAAACCCAAGGGCGCGGCCAACCGGCACGTTGCGCTGACCAATCGCTTGGCGTGGATGCAGCAGGCCTATGGTCTGACAGCGGACGATGTGGTGCTGCAAAAGACCCCGTTCAGCTTTGATGTATCGGTGTGGGAATTCTTCTGGCCCTTGATGACCGGCGCGCGGCTGGCGTTGGCAGGTCCGGGCGACCATCGCGATCCGGCGCGTCTTTCTGCGCTGATACGCGAACAAGGCGTCACGACGCTGCATTTTGTCCCCTCGATGCTGCATGCCTTCATCAGCCATGCCGAACAAGCGGGCGCCGAATCATGCGCGACCCTGCGCCGCATCGTGTGCAGCGGCGAAGCGCTGGGCGCGGACTTGCAGGCGCGCTGCCTGGCGTTGTTGCCGCAGGCTGGGATGTACAACCTGTACGGCCCGACGGAAGCGGCGATCGACGTCACGCACTGGACGTGCGTGGACGATGGCGGCGGCGTGGTGCCGATCGGCTATCCCATCGCGGGCATTCGTACGCGGGTACTGGACGCGCAGCTGAACCCTGTGCCCATCGGTGTACCGGGTGAGCTGTATCTGGGCGGGGTGGGATTGGCGCGCGGGTATCTGAACCGCCCTGGCCTGACCGCCGACCGCTTCATCGCCGACCCGGACGGGCAGGGCGGCAGGCTGTATCGCACGGGCGACTTGGTGCGCTGGATGCAGGATGGGCAGTTGGAGTATCTGGGCCGGCTGGATCACCAGGTGAAGATCCGTGGCCTGCGGATCGAATTGGGTGAAATCGAGGCCGCTCTCTTGTCACAGCCGGATGTGGAACAGGCGGCGGTGCTGGCGCAGGATGGCCCATCGGGCGCAAGGCTGGTCGCGTATGTCGCACCCGCCACAGTGGATACCACCGCACTGCGAAGTGCATTGTCGGCAGTGTTACCCGACTACATGGTGCCCGCCGCCTTCGTCCCGCTCAACAGCCTGCCTGTCAACGCCAACGGCAAGCTGGACCGCAAGGCCTTGCCCAAGGCGGAGTTCGCCGCCAGCCAAGGCTACGCGTCGCCTGAAGGCGAGGTGGAATCCGCCCTTGCCGCCATCTGGTCGCAAGTGCTGGGTGCGGCGCAGGTAGGCCGTCACGACAATTTCTTTGAACTGGGCGGCGACTCGATCCTAAGCCTGCAAATCGTGGCGCGCTTGCGCCAGGCAGGGTGGCAGATCACGCCGCGCCAAGTGTTCGAACGGCAGACGGTGGCCGATCTGGCTGCCGTAGCGGCGCCGTTGCAGGACGTTCTGCCGCACAACGCGGCGCGTTACCGGACCGCGCAGTCACTAGCCGACTACCCGGATGCGTCGCCGCTTGCCGAGCTGGATTGGAATGCTGCCGACGTCGAAGACGTGTACCCGCTGTCGCCCACACAGGAAGGGATGTTGTTCCATACGCTGGAGGCGCCGGGCACGGGGCTCTATGTCAACCAGTTGAGCGTGCGTATCGACGGTGTGGACGGTGACCGGTTGGCCGACGCATGGCGGGCCATGGTGGCGCGCCACCCGGTGCTGCGCACGGCCTTCCTGTGGCGCGCGGGCATGAAGCGCCCGTTGCAGGCGGTGCTGAAAGCGGCGCACCCCGACATCATCCGTGAAGATTGGCGCGACCCGGTAGCCGCCGGTGATGCCGACGCCTATGCGGCCGCCGAACTGGCGCGCCAGATGGACTTTGCGCAGGCGCGCTTGGCGCGGGTGGTATTGATCCAGCTGGGGCCAGACGGCTATCAGCTGATATGGACCTATCACCATCTGCTGCTGGATGGCTGGAGCGCGTCGCGCTTGATCGGTGAATGGCTGCGGACCTACGGCGGCGAGCCGCTGCCGGCGGCGGGCCCAGGCTATGGCGACTATGCCCGTTGGCTTGGCGAGCAAGACCGCGCCGGCAGCGAGCGCTTCTGGAAGACCGAGTTGGCCGCGCTTGATGGCCCGACGCTGCTGGCGCAGGCGGCAGAAAGTATCGTCGCGCCCGATGCGCGCGTCGACACCGGAGACGGCGCCGCGAAAGCCCCGTACGCAAAGATCTACACCCGCCTGGACGCCACCGCCACGCAGGCGCTGCGCGCCTTGGCGCAAGCGCAGCGCGTCACGTTGAACACCGTTATCCAGGCAGCGTGGGGCGTCGTGTTGCAGCGCTATACGCAACAAGACACGGTGGTGTTCGGCGCAACCGTTGCCGGCCGTCCCACCACGCTGGCGGGCGTCGAAGATATTCTGGGCCTCTTCATCAACACGCTGCCCGTGCCCGTCAGCCGGAACCCCGCGCAATCGGTGTCCGCGTATCTACAGGCCTTGCAGCAGACAAATCTGCGCTTGCGCGAACAGGAGCATGCCGCGTTGTCGGATATCCAGCGCTGGGCGGGGTCGTCGGGCCGCCCCTTGTTCGACAGCATCGTGGTGTTCGAGAACTACCCGGTTGACGAGACCCTCAAGCGCAATGAACGCTATGGCCTGCGCTTCGGCGCGGTGGCGGGGTCTGGGCTGACGGGTTACGTCATGGACTTGCAGGTCGTGGCTAATCAGGAATTAGAGATCGAGTATTGCTACGCGCGCGCCATGCTTGGCGATGCGATGGCGGAGGGTCTACGCGCACAACTGGAACACGTGCTGGCGCAAATGCAGGCGGCGCCATCGCGTCCGGTGGGAGAGCTGACCTGGTTGGACGCCGCCCAGCAAACGGCCTTGGACCAGTGGTCCGTAGACCCGGACCAACCCGTTGTTGATGCGGGCGGGCACGGCTTTGTGCACGAGCAGATTCGCGCACATGCGCTGGCCCGCGGGCAGGCATGCGCGCTGGCGCTGGGCGAGGCGCGCATGAGCTATGCGGAATTGGACTTGCGCGCCAACCGTCTCGCCCAGCGCCTGGTCCGCCTTGGCGTGCGGCCGGAATCGCGGGTGGGCGTGGCGATGCCGCGGTCACTGGATACCGTGGTGGCCTTTCTGGCTGTGCTCAAGGCAGGCGGCGCGTATGTGCCGTTGGACCTGGAGCACCCGGCGGAACGGCTGGCCTATGTGATCGATGACAGCGGCATGTCGCTGGTGATCACGGGCGCCGAGCCCCCGGGCCATCTGCCGCGCCGCGCGGGCGTGCAGACGCTGGCCTACGAGCCGGCCGCCGTGGCGGACGAACCGCCGCTAGCCCCCAGCGTGGCGCTGTCGCCCGACAACATGGCATACGTCATCTACACATCGGGGTCAACGGGCAAGCCCAAGGGCGTGGCCGTCACGCACGGCCCGCTAGCCATGCATTGCCGGGCGACGGCGCGCATCTACGGCCTGACGCCCCATTCGCACGAGCTGCTATTCATGTCGTTCTCGTTCGATGGCGCGCATGAACGCTGGCTGACCGCGCTGACCACGGGTGCCGAGCTGGCGGTGCGCGGCCCCGACTTGTGGACGGCCGAGCAGGCGCTGGACGCGCTGCGGCGGCACCAGACAACTCATGCCGCCTTTCCGCCGGCGTATCTGAACCAGATGGCGGAGTGGGCGGCCGTGCAGGGCGATGCGCCGCCGGTCGATTTGTACGTGTTCGGCGGCGAAGCCATGCCGCGCGCGGCTTATGAGCGTGTGCGCCTGAATCTGCGCCCCAACTGGCTGATCAATGGCTATGGCCCCACGGAAACCGTGGTGACGCCCTTGATCTGGAAGACGCCCGCCAACGCAAGTTTCGACTGCGCCTACGCGCCGATCGGCAAGCCCGTGGGTGCGCGCGCCGTCTACGTGCTGGATGGCGATCTGCATCACGTGCCTGTCGGCCACCTTGGCGAGCTCTACATCGGCGGCTACGGCGTGGCGCGGGGCTATCTGGGCCGGCCAGAGCTGACGGCGGATCGTTATGTGGCGAACCCGTTTGGCGAACCCGGCACGCGCATGTACCGCAGCGGCGACATCGTGCGCTGGATGGGCGACGGCAATATCGAATACGCGGGACGCGGCGATCATCAGGTGAAAATCCGCGGCTTCCGTATCGAGCTGGGCGAAATCGAAGCGCGCATCCTGGCGTTGGACAGCGTGGCGGAGGCCGCGGTGCTGGTCCACGAAGACGCGGGCGGCAAAAAGCTGGCGGCCTATGTTGTGCCGGCGGCGGGCGAGGGCGCTGGCCTGGCGGCCGAGCTGCGTAGCCAGTTGGCCGCGCAGCTTCCCGACTACATGGTGCCGGCGTCGTTCACCGTGCTGACTGCGCTGCCGCGCTTGATCAGCGGCAAGCTGGACCGCGCCGCCTTGCCCGCGCCGCAGGCGGGCATGCAACGCGACTTCGTAGCGCCCTCGACCGAGCCGGCGCGCGTGCTGGCGGGAATCTGGCAGGACGTGCTGGGCGTGGACCGTGTGGGCCAGACCGACAACTTCTTCGAGCTGGGCGGCGATTCACTGCTTAGCCTGAAGGTGCTGGCGCGGGTGCGGGCGTTGCGCCATCCCGAGCTGAGCTTCACGCTGCGCGACCTGATGCAGCGGCCCACCATCGGCCAACTGCTGCGCTTGCATGCCGCCGAACCGGCCACGCTGTCCTTGCCCACACCGCTGAATGGCGGGCAGGGCGCGGGCGCGCCATTGTTCTGCGTCCATGCCGGCATGGGGACCTTGTTCGACTATCAACCGTTGGCCCGGCGCCTGAACGGCGTGCGGCCAGTCTATGGACTGCCGTGCCGCATGCTGGACGATCCGGCGCATCGCGATGTGTCACTGGAACGCATGGCAGACGATTACTGCGCGCAGATTCAGGCATTGCAGGACCAGGGGCCGTATCACCTGGCGGGCTGGTCCCTGGGCGGCACGCTGGCCGCGTTGATCGCCGCGCGCCTGGAAGCGCAGGGCCAACAGGTGGCGTATGTGGGGCTGATCGATCCCTATGTGCCGGGTATCGACACCGGCCCGTTGCGGGATTGGCGCGACGACCTGCGCCACTTCACGGCGGTGGTCGCGCCCGGCGCGCAGGTTTCGCCCGAAAGCCTCGTAGGGCCTGCCGCCGGCCATCCCGCCGAGCCGATCTCGTTGGCGTCCGTCCAGGCGCGTCTTGAGCAATATTTGGCCAAGGCGGACACCTTGCAAGGCTATGCGGGCATGGGCGCGGCCGAACTGGCGCGCATCTTCCTGGTGGCGCGCGCATTGCAGGCCTTGTCGTTGCAGACGGCGACGGTGGACGCGGTGCGGACGCCGGCGCGCTGCTGGTGGACGCTGGCACGCGACGTCGTGCAACGGCAGACACTGGCCGCGCAGTTGGGCCAAGCGGCGCTCGATAGCCTGGACATCGACACCGATCACTACGGCATCATCCGCGATGCGCGCATGCTGGATCAGATGCTGGCTCATCTGTCGGCGTTGGACATGGCCGTCGCGGCATGAAGAAAGGGGTCACGGCCGTTGTGGCGGCCGTGACCCCTTTGGGGATGGTGTATCCAGAACGCCGGGACGTTTCGCGCGATCAGGCGCCGACGACCGCCTGCTTGAAGGCGGCAGCCAGCGCGCGGGCCAGATCCGCGCGCAGGACGGCCGTTTGTTCAACGATGTTCCCCAGCCGTGCGAAGTCATGCACCATGCCCGGATAGATATCCAGGCACGTCGGAACGCCCGCCTGTTGCAGTCGGCGCGCGTACGCCGTGCCTTCGTCGACCAGCAGGTCGCATTCGGCCAACGCAATATGGGCGGGCGCCACGCCGCGCAGGTCCGGATGCGCCAGCGGCGCAAAGCGCCAATCGTCTGCATCTTCGGGGCGGCTCAGGGTGTTCGCGACCATCCAGTCCAGCGTCGCGGCCTCAAGCAGGTGGCCGGTGGCATAGCGCTGTTTGGAAGGGAAATCATTGCTGGCGCTGGTGCACGGATACAAAAGCAGCTGCAACAGCGGCGCGACGCCGCCCGCGTCGCGTGCATGCAGGCTCAACGCGGCGGCGAGCGAGCCGCCGACACTGTCTCCGCCCACGGCAAGGCGGCCGGGCCGCCACCCTAGCGGCGCATCAGGCGCCAGCAGCCACGTCCAGGCATCCAGCGCGTCCAGGTAGGCGGTCGGAAAGCGGTGCTCTGGCGCGCGCCGGTAATCCAGCGCCAGTATCGCGCAGGGCGTCAGCGCCGCCAGATCCCGGCACAGGGAATCGTGGGATTCCAGGCCGCCCAGGCAATAACCGCCGCCATGCAAGAACAGCAGAAGCGGCAAGTCGGAGCCGCCCGCCGCGCCGGGCCGGTACAGGCGCGCGGGCAGGCGGGCGCCATCCCGGGCGGGCACCGCCAGGTCTTGCGCCAGGACGCGCAGGTCGCCCGGCGCGTCCAGCATCGGCGTGGCCGCGTCATAGTCCGCGCGCGCCTGCGCGATGCCGACCTCGTGCATGGGCGGGTTGCCGGCCGCCGCCACCAGGTCCAGAAAGGCGGCCAACTCGGGATGCGGCGCGCCCATCACCAGCGGTACGCCACCGAGGCGATCACCGTGCGTTCCAGGCCGTAGCGGCAGTTCACCGTGTTGTTGCGGCAGACCACCGTTTCCTTGTTGAACAGGTTTGTCGCGTCGACGGCGAAGCGCCAGTTGCGCAGTTGGTAGTGCAGGCCGGCATCGACCATGAACGACGAGCTGTTCTCGATGGTGTTGGCGACATCGGCGTAAGTCTTGCCCAGGTAGCGCACGCCGACGCCCATGCCCAGCCCTTGCAGCACGGTGTCGGGCAGCGTGTAGTTGACCCAGGCGGACGCCATGTGGCGCGGCGTGACGATGGGCGTGTTGCCCACTTCAGCCGGGTTGTTGCTCTTGTTCACCTTCACGTCATTCAAGGTATAGGACGCCAGCACATCCAGCCCGCGCATCAGATTGGCCTTGCCTTCCAATTCGATGCCGCGCGACTCGATCTCGCCCGTCTGCACGCTGAAGTTCGTGTTACGCGGGTCGGGCGTGAGCGCATTGCGTTGCGTCAGGTCGAACACCGACAGCGCGACCAGGCTGTTCGAGCCCGGCGGCTGGTACTTGATGCCGAATTCGTACTGCTCGCCCTTGGTAGGTTTGAACGGCGTGCTGTCCATGCTGACACCGCTTTGCGGCAGGAACGAAGTGGAATAGCTCACGTACGGCGTGATGCCCGAGTCGAACAGGTAAGCCAGCCCCATGCGCCCGGTGAAGGCGGTGTCTTCCTGACGCACGGTGTTGTCCGTCAACCGGTTATTGCTGGAGCTGCGCGCCCAATCCTGGCGCGCGCCCAGCGTGACCACAACCTTGTCCACCTTGATCTGGTCCTGCAGATACACGCCCAGCTGACGGTTCACGTCCTTCTGGTCGATGATGGTGTTGGCGGCGGACGGGTAGGGGATGTTCTGGTCGTAGACCGGATTGTTCAGGTCCAGGTTCGGCGCCAGGCCCTGGCGATACCACTGCTGGCCGTCCTGGAACTTGTAGTCCAGGCCCGCCAGAACCGTGTGCGAGACACGGCCTAGATTGAATTTGTATTCGGCCTGGGTGTCGATGACGACGCCATCCATGCTTTCCTTGGACACCAGGGCATAGCGGCTGACGGTGTGGCCGTCGGGCAGCAGGCGCAGGGTGTAGAGATCGCGCTGGTCCAGCTTGCCGTGCTGGTAGCGGGCGTTCTGCCGCAGCGTCAGCGCGTCGTTGACACGGTGTTCAAGCAGGTAGCCGATGGCGTATTGCTTGCGGTCGTACTTGTTGAAACCGTAGTCGCCCACCGGTACGTGCGTGGGGTAGACGGGGCGGGATTCTCCATCGGTCTGGTCGTGCTGGTAGCTCGTCAGCAGCGTGAAGGTGGTGTCCGAATTCGGCCGCCACGTGAATGCCGGGGCGATGTAGCCCAGATCATCGGGGTAGCGATGATCGCTGTCGTACTTCACCTGGGTGCCGCCGTCGCGAAGGATGCCCGTCAGGCGGTACAGGTACTTGCCTTCGTCATCGATGGGGCCGCCGAAGTCGACCATGGCCTGGCGCCGGTCGAAGTTGCCGCCCTGCAGCACGATTTCGCCGAAGGTCTCGGCGGTGGGGCGCTTGGTGACGCGGTTGACCAGTCCGCCCGGGGCGACCTGGCCGTACAGCACCGACGACGGGCCACGGATGACTTCCACGCGTTCCAGCGCGTACGGGTCGGTGCGGGCGCGGATCTGGTCATAGGGCAGTTGGCTGAGGCCGTCGCGGTAATCGCCCGTGATCTTGGCGTCAAAGCCGCGCAGCACGATCCAGTCATTGCGAACCTCGGCGCCGCCGAAGTTGCTGATCTGTACGCCGGGCACATACTGAATTGCTTGCGACACCGTCTGCACGCCACGGTCCAGCATCTCTTGTGCGCCCACCACCGAGACGGACTGCGGAATCTCCCGCAGCGCGGTCGGCGTCTTGCTGCCCGTCAGCGTTTCTTTTGCCACATACCCATTGACGGGGCCGGTGGCGGCATCCAGCGCGTCGGCCCGGACGTTGATGGCGGGGAGAGTGGGTGTGGTGCTGTCGGAAGCCTGTTGCGCCTGGGCCGGCGCGCCGATGGCCAGCCCTAGCAGCAGGGGATAGGGCAGTTGGCGGAGCGCGCGCGCACGCGACGTGATGCGAGGTGTTTTCATGGTCTTCTGTGCAATGTCGGGCTCGACGAGGAGTCCGTTGTTTTAGGTTTGACTGCGGTTGGTACGAAGGGCCGCTTCCCCTTGGGTATGCAGCGCGGCCCTTAGGGAAGCGGCAAAAATCTCAAAGACACGATCGATCTGGCGCGCGGTGATGACAAGCGGCGGCAGAAAGCGGACGACGCTGCCGTGGCGACCGCCCAGTTCGATAATCAGGCCGCGGCGCAGGCACTCGGCCTGCACGGCGCTGGCCAATCCCGGCGCGGCAGGTTGGGGCATGCCGGCGGGAAGCGAAGGCTCCACCAGTTCCACGCCCAGCATCAGGCCACGGCCGCGCACATCCCCCAGTTCGGGGTGGTCGCGCTGTAATTGCAGAAGCAGGCCGGTCAGCCGTTCGCCCATGGCGTGCGCGTGATCGGCCAGGCCTTCCGAGCGCAGCACGTTCATGGTGGCCGACCCGGCCGCCATGGCCAGCTGGTTGCCGCGGAAGGTGCCGGCGTGCGTGCCGCTTTCCCACTGATCCAGACTGTCGCGGTAGACCACCACCGACATCGGCAACCCGCCGCCGATGGCCTTGGATAGCACCACCACGTCCGGTTCGATGTCGGCGTGTTCGAAGGCGAACATGCGGCCGGTGCGGCCGAAGCCGGACTGGACCTCGTCCAGGATCATGGGCACGTTGGCCGCGCGCGTCAGCTCACGCAGGCCTTGCAGCCATTCCAGCGGCGCGGGGATGACGCCGCCTTCGCCCTGGACAGCTTCCAAAATCATGCCGGCCGCAAGGGGCACACCGCCTTCCGGGTCGTTCAGGACGGTGCTGATGTACCGCAGCCCGGCTTGCACGCCGGCGCCGCCCCGCAGCCCGAAGGGGCAGCGGTACTGGTAGGCGTAGGGCAGGAATTGCACGCCGGCCAGCGGCGACCGCAGCGACTGCTTGGGCCGCACGTTGCCCATCAATTGCAGCGCGCCTTGCGTCATGCCGTGATACGCACCCTGGAACGCAAGGATGTCCGCGCGGCCGGTTGCGGTCTTGACCAGCTTGAGGGCGGCTTCGATCGCGTCGGCGCCCGTCGGACCGCAGAACTGGATCTTGGCGTTGCGCGAGAAGTTCGCGGGCAGCAGGTCGAACAAGTCCCGCATGAAGCGGTCTTTCACGGGCGTGGTCAGGTCCAGCGTCAACAACGGCAGGTCCGAGTTCAGGGCCGCGCCGATCGCTTCGGTTACCGCTGGGTGGTTATGTCCCAGCGCCAGCGAACCGGCGCCGGCCAAGCAATCAATGAACACACGGCCTTCAATGTCTTCGACGTAAATGCCCTTGGCCCGCTTGAGCGCCAGCGGGATGCGCCGGGGATAGCTGCGCGCATTGGACTCACGCTGCTCCTGGTATTGCAGCAACGTGTTTCCCCCCAACGTGTAGGGGGCCGCAAGCGCATCGTGCTGACGCGCCAGATCCTGATCCGCCTGCGCGGCGTTGGGGAAGTAAGCCATGGTGTTACGCCTTCAAAAAGGTCCGCGCGCAACGGGCGTGAACCGGTGAATGGGCAAGACGAAGCCGGGTCAGCTCGCCAGCGCGGCGGGACGTTCCCGTTGCGGCCTTTCCACTGCGTCGCCCGGGTTGCCCGCGCGCAGGGCGTTGCCGATTTCCTGCGAACGGATGGCCAGGATGGACAGCAGGCTGTCGCTGATGCCGTGCGTGGTTTCGCTGCCGCCTTGCACATAGATGGCGGGCTTTAACCGGGCGTCGGCGCGCAAGCGGTAGTGGCGGTCGATGGCGTGGTCTTCCAGGTAGGGAGCCAGCGGCGCCAGCAGTTGTTTGTGGTGGTCGCGGACGTAGCCTGTCGCCAGAATCACCGCGTCATACCTGACGACTTCGCTGCGGTGCGTATCGCGGTCGAACAACGTCAGCGCAACGCCTTGATCGTCACCATCCGCGCCATCCACGACTTCCACGGCATCGACCTGGCAGCGGCGGCGCAGCTGATGGCGCGCCTGGCGGGTCACCTGTTGTTGGTAGAACACGTTGTAGATGCGTTCGATCAATTCGACGTCCGGCGCCGAATAGTTCGTATGCCAAGCCTCTGACAGCAACCCCGCGCGTTCGGCAGGCGGCCTGCTGTAGATGTAGTCGGTGTGCTCGGCGTTGAAGATCTCGTTCATGTAAGGGCTGTCGTCGGACGGGCGCAGCGCCCGCCCGCGCATCAGCAGATCGACCTGGGGCCGGTCCGGGTGCTCGTGCAGGTTCATGAAGATTTCAGCGGCGCTCTGGCCCGCGCCCAGCACTGCGATCCGGCGCGGACGCGTGATCTTGCCGATGGCCGACAGATACGAGCTGGTGTGAAAAATGCGCGGCTCGTCGCGCCAGGCCAGGAACGGTTCGGGAACGTTGGCCTTGCCGCCCACGCTCACGACCAGGTTGCGCGCCAGGCGTTCGCGGACCCGGCCTTGGGCGTCGCGTGAGCGCACGCGCAGCAGCGGCACCGTGTCGCCGACGGCTTCGGGCGCCACTTCGAACACGTCTTCGCCATAGGCGCAGCGGTCCGAGAAATGACCGGCCGCCCACGCCAGGTAGTCGTTGAATTCATGGCGGCTAGGGAAGAACGTCTTCAGGTTGATGAACTGCTGTAACCGGCCCTGGCTGTGCAGGTAGTTCAGGAACGTGAACGGACTAGCCGGGTTGCGCAGCGTGACCAGGTCCTTCAAGAACGAGATCTGCATGTGCGTGCCGTCCAGCATCATGTGCGGATGCCAGGCAAAGCACGGCTGTTTCTCAAGGAACAGCGGCAACAGGCCCGAATCGCCGCCATAGCGTTCTTCCAGGGCGATGGCCAGGGCGATGTTGGACGGGCCGAAGCCAATGCCGATCAGATCGTGTACTTGCATGGACACCTTCACTGCGTCAGGGATTGGGCGGGGACGCGGCGTGAGTCATGCGCCTCGGGCTGCGCCAGCTTGCTGCCGTCCGGCGCGCGCGGCAGCCAGAACCGTTCGCCGAAGAATCGTTCACGCGACAACGTGCCCAGCATGGCGCGCTTGTGCGGAAAGTCGAATTCCTTTTCCAGCGCGTAACCGCTGCGGGCCAGGTTGCGGATCATCTTGACGTTGTCGGCGCGCGGTTCGATGACCAGGCGTTGGGTGCGCACATCGTCCAGCAGCAGGTAGTGCGAAATCGACGGCAGCCAGGCGGGCACGAAGGCAGGGCCGCGGCACGAAGGTTCGCCGATCAGCACGTGCCAGCCACGGTCGAAGTCTGCCGCGTTGCAGAAGGGGGCAATACGGTCTTCGCGCGCCCAATAGGTTTCGAAATAGCCGAATGGCACGTTGTCCAGGCAGCCGATGAGCGCGAGCGTGTGCGGGTCGTCGGCCTGCTTGCGCAGATAGGCACGGTGCTTGTCCAGGTCGCCTTCCTCTTGCCAGAACTCGGCGACGACGGGGTCGTTCATCCAGCGGTTTAGCCGCACCGCGTCCAGTTCTTCCGTCGCCACCCGAAACGACAAGGTGGCTGACAGCCAGGGGATGGCCCGGCGGTAAACCACACCCGTCGGCTTCGGGGGACGGCGAGGGTGACGGCGTTCGCCCGTCATCACATAGTCCAGCGGATACGCGGGCGCTGCGCCTCGCGGCAGCCATGACGCGGCAAGCTGCCAGAACATGCTGGCCTGCACCGTCTGCGCGCCGTGCGCGTCCGGCACCAGCAGGCCAGCCTCTTGCAGGGCGCGGGCTTGCGGCAGCGGGGCGCGCAGCGTCAGGTGCGTGGCTGCGGGCAGTTGGGAGAACGCCGATTCGATGGCAGCCATCAGTTCGTTCGCGTCAGGATCGCCTGCGCACGGGCCCAGCCATTCAAGACGCGGCGGTTGCGCGTCCGCGCTGAGATTCCACCGGGCGATTGCCGCGGCGCGTTCATGGTTTTGAGTCATCGGCACGAACCTTCGTCGGAATGATTGGCCGCAGGCGCTTGCCTTGCGATCCATGCTCTTATTTCTAGACGAATGAGAATCGGTGCCGTTTAGTCCCAGCTGCAAAATTCCCGATGGCCGGGGTGGATATGGCGGGGAAGGGGGAGCTAGGCGCCGCGCGTCTCGCGCAGGGGCCGATTGGGCGCGGACAGCGGGCAAAGATCGCAATACCCGTGGCCAGGCAGCATGTAGTACAGGCAGCAGCGGCGAAGCAGGGCGTGCGCGCGCGGGCCTTGCGGCGTGTCGCGCACCACCTCGCGCGGGGCGCGGTACATCGGGTTGGGCTCACCACGCCACAGGGGCGCGTCGAGCAGCAAGGCGCGATCTTGCGCAAGCTGCGCGTTGCCCGGCATCGCCTGCATTAACTGCGACAACGTCAGGTCCAGATAGCGCGCCACGTTTCCCCAAGTAATCTTCGGGGTCAGCCGCGCGCATTGCGCCAGCCGCGTCGCCAGCGGTTCCAGGTGTTCATGTAGCAAAGGCGCATAGCGTGCGTGAGTGTCACTGCCTGGCTGCGCTTGGCCGTCATGCGGAATCAACAGGCGCAACACCGCGCCGTCGCCATCAAATTGCGGTTTGACCTGGCGCGCAGCCGTGGGCAAGACGCGCTGCAGCACGCTGGCCGCTGCGGCAACGGGCGGCAGCAGGCGCCAGAAATACGTCAGCGTCCACACCGAGGCGACCGGGGCCAGCGCCGCCGCACCGAAATGCCGCGCCTGCCGGGCCAGGATGAGCGGCAGCGCTTCGGCGTCTTCAAGCAGTTGGGCCACTGTGGGCTGCCCGCAAGCGTTCTCACCCGCCAGCGCCACCCCATCGCCATGCGCCGCCCAGTCGCCGGGGAACAGTGGCGCCAGCACCGGGATCATTGTTGGATTCCCGCGGAGCGTGTGCGCGCACAGCGTTCACGGCCCAGGCGCGAGGGCGGTCGAGCAGCGGGCAGGGCGAGGGCGCAGTCCATCCCATACAGACGAACCGGCTCGACAAAAATTTAGCCCTGCGTGCAACGCGGCATGGCGACGCCTAAACATCCGCCAGGCTGCTTCGTCTTCATTAGTTGAGCGCAGGCATCTACATCGAGGAATTCGGTTGATTACCCATCTGATCAAGCACTCCAAAAAACTCCTGGCGCTTGCTTCGTTTACCTGCGTGTGCGCCGGCCTCTTCAGTGTGCTGCTGGTCATGCAGATCAATATCGCCCTGACGGCGGACGCCGCCGAGCGTCCGCGCCTGGCCTGGATCTTTGCGCTGACGGCCGTACTGGCGATGCTGGCGCGAATGGGCTCGGCGCTGCTGTTCGAACGGCTCAGCCAGCAAACGCATGCTGACTTGAGACGCTACATCACGGACCGCGCGATGCAGGCGGACTTCGCGCATCTGGAACGGGTGGGCGCCGACCGCATCCAGTCGGCGCTGACTGAGCACAGCGCCAACATCGCCCAGTACTTCGTCAGCCTGCCCGCCATTCTGAACAACGCCGTCGTGGTGGCGGGTTGCCTGGTGTACATGGCGTTTCTGTCGTGGAAGGTGTTTCTTGTGGCGGTGCTGGTGGTCGGCCTGGGCTCTCTGGGCTACCACCTGGCGCATTTGCGCGCGATCAAGCATCTGGAGGTCGCGGCGCGCGAACAAGACCAGCTGTTTGGCTACTTTCGCGCGGTAAGCGCGGGCGCCAAAGAGCTGCGGCTGAACCGTGGCAAGCGTTCGGCGTTCCTGGCGGACATGCTTCATCATTCGATCGAGGCGGTGCGCCGCGCCCGCACGCGCGGCATGTCCATCTTCGTCGTATCCGCCAGCTGGAGCAATTTCCTGGTCTACGCGTTCATCGGCCTGGTGCTGTTCGCCCTGGCCGGCAACCAGCCTGGCCAGGAACGCGTGATGACGGGCTTTGCGTTGCTGTTCCTGTACATGGTGGCGCCGCTTGAGGCCTTGCTGCTGAACATTCCGCGCGCCAACCTGGCGAAGGTGTCCGCCCGCCGTATCCACGACATCGTGGGCGGCATGGTGGCCTCGGAGCCCACCGCGTGCGAGCTAACGCCCGCCGCCGCGTCGCCCCGCATTTCGCTGCACGAGGTCACGCACAGCTATTACCACGAGCAAAGCGACTACATCTTCCAGCTGGGGCCGATCAACCTGTCGTTCGAACCGGGCGAAATCGTCTTCCTGGTGGGCGGCAACGGCAGCGGCAAGACCACGCTTGCCAAGCTGCTGGTGGGGCTGTATCGCCCGGAATCAGGCGAGGTGAGGGTGGATGGCGAGCCGGTAGGCGACCACAACCGCGACCGCTACCGGCAGACGTTCTCGGCGATCTTTGCCGACTTCCACCTGTTTGACCGCCTGCTGGAAAGCGGCCGTGACGATGTCGACGACGTCGGCAACCGCTGGCTTGAGCGGCTGCATCTGCAACACAAGGTGCAGGTGCGCGATGGCGCCTTCAGCACCAGCGCGTTGTCGCAGGGGCAGCGCAAGCGCCTGGCGCTGGTGGCGGCCTACCTGGAAGACCGGCCCTTTGTGGTGTTTGACGAATGGGCGGCGGATCAAGATCCGCTGTTCAAGGAAGTCTTCTACCGGGACCTGCTGCCAGAGCTGCGCAATCGTGGCAAGACGGTGTTGGTCATCTCGCACGACGATCGTTATTTCCCGCTAGCCGATCGCATCGTGTACATGGAAAGCGGCCGGTTGGTACCGGGCGCGGCGCTGGCTGCCTAGGTTCAGGATCAGGAATGGCGGGTACCCGCTAGCTTTAGACGTAATACGCATAATGTGTATTATGTAAAGTACTAGATATGGCTACGCCCCTAGCGCGCACGTTCAACCGTCCGTATCACAACCATTCCGGCATGTTGAATCCACGCTCTCGAGCTCGGCCCGACGTTGTTCTATCGAAAAAACACCGATTCGATCCGATTGCGGCCCCGCTGCTTGGCGTAATAAAGCGCGCGGTCGCTGCGGCTGAGCGCCAGCTCTGCATCTTCATCCCGCGTGTGTAGCGCGGAAATGCCGATGCTGACCGTCAGCGGGATGTGCCGCCCGCCGAACAAATACGGCGTATCCGCGATCTGGCGCTGCACGTTTCGGGCGAACAGGTGCGCGTTTTCGATGTCGGTATCGGGCAGCACCACGGCGAACTCCTCGCCGCCAATGCGCCCGACCAGATCGGTTTCGCGCAGCTGGGCGCGCAGCATGTTCGCAAAATGCTGCAGCACGCCGTCGCCGATGGCGTGGCCCCAGGTGTCGTTGATGTGCTTGAAGTGGTCCAGGTCGCACATCAGCACCGCCGAACCCAGGCCGCCGTGGCCCTTGATCCGCGTCAGCTCCGCGGCGATGCGCGACATGAAATGGCGACGGTTGGGCAAGGTCGTCAGCGCGTCCGTGGCGGCGAGCTCGCGCAATTCGAATTCAGCGCGCTTGCGGTCGGTAATGTCGGTGACGAACCCGTGCCACACCACGCCATTGTCGGCGTCGCGGCGCGGGCTGGCGGCGCCCTGCCGCCACCGCACGCCCTGCAACGGCAGGCAGACGCGGAACTCCAGGTGCCACGGCGTCAGCGCGGCGGCTGCTTGCTGCAGCGAGGTGCGATACGCAGGCAGGTCGTCTGGATGGATGCGCTGTTCGATCGCGGTGGTGTTGGCGCGCACATCGTCAGCGGTCAGCTCGAACATGTCCCAGATGCCTGCACTGACATACGAGAACCACGAGCCGCCCTCGGGCACCGGCCGACACTGGAAGACCAGGCCGGGTACCGCGTCGGTAAGGTTGACGACAAGGTCTGCCGTACGTTTGAGCCGCTCGGACATGGCGCGCACCGCGCTGATGTCGGTAGTCGTGCCCATCATCCGAAGCGCCCTCCCCGTGCCGTCCCGGCTAATCACCTTGCCGCGGCTGCAGATCCATTTGTAGCTGCCATCTTTGCAACGGATGCGATGCTCGACTTCATAGCTTTCTGTCTTGCCGTCGAAATGGTCCTGCATGGTGGCGCGCACATAATCACGGTCGTCCGGGTGCAGGCGCGCGTAGGCGTCCTCGATACGCGTGGAGAGTTCCGATTCGCAATAGCCTAGCAAGGCCTTCCAGCCTGGCGAATAGGTGATCTCGCCGGTCACCACGTTACGGTCCCAGACGCCCGTGCCACTACCTGCGATCGCCAGCGATAGCTTTTGGGCTTCGTCGCGCCACGTGTCTTCGTCGGCATGCTCGCCACACAGCGCGTGGCGTTGTTCGATGGCCGCGGCCGCGAGGCCGGCCAGGTCCGTCAAGGCCAGGCTGTCTTCGTCGGTAAAATCCCGCGCCTGCCCGTGCAGCAGCCGCAAACTGCCGAGTAGGCGCCCATCGGCGGCGCGCATGGGACAGTCGACGGACCAGGGCTGGGGCTTCGCGGGCGGCGTGCCATCCACTGCCTGCCATGCGCCCGCTGCGCTGGCGCCCGCAAGGATCACCATGTCCACCCCAAACAAGCGTCGGGCCAGGCGCGCGACCCGGCCCAGGGAGTCGTCGGCTTCGCCATGCGCGCCACCGGCGCCATCGCCAGGGGGTCGGGTTGCGTTCGGATCACCGGTAGCGGGCATTTCGGGACCTGATCAATACGGGGTTCACCGGTACAGCCGGGTGGCGCGTTCCTGACATTCTGTCACGTTCTGCACCAACATTACATCATTTCCGAGTGTGCACCCGCTTCAAGAAGACGGGCGTCACATCGTCTGCTCCTTGTGTGCGGGAAATCCTGGTTAGCCTAAGGGTTGTCCCGGCCTTATCCTCCCCGGGGGGATATTATCGGCACATGACGACGCCCAACCCGCACCACCACCATGACGCCGTTGCCAAGCGCCTGAAGCGCGCCGAAGGCCACTTGCGGAGCATTCTTCATATGATGGAAGAGCATCGTTCCTGCCTGGATCTTGCGCAGCAGCTGCATGCGGTCGAAAAGGCGATATCCCAGGCCAAGAAAATCCTCATTCAGGATCACATTGACCATTGCCTGGAAGATGCCGTGGGCGAACTTGATGATGCCCGTCGACGCACCATCGACGAGTTCAAAGCAATCACGAAGTACCTCTAGCAGGAACACCCATGCTGTCCTTTTCCGATCTCCTGGCGCAAGGAGCCGCGCACGCGTGGCTGTTCATTCCAAGCGCCATACTTCTTGGCGCGTTGCACGGCCTTGAGCCTGGGCATTCCAAAACGATGATGGCGGCGTTCATCGTCGCGATCCGAGGAACCGTTGGCCAAGCCGTGCTGCTTGGAATCACCGCAACGATCTCGCACACCTTGATCGTGTGGGGAATCGGGCTTGGCGGGATGTACTTGTGGCAAGGCGTGGACGCCGAAGGGCTGGAGCCCTACTTCCAGTTGGCATCCGGGCTGATCATCGTGCTGATTGCCGCCTGGATGTTCTGGCGCACCTGGCGCGAACCGCACGCGAATGACGCGCACCACCATGACCATGATCATGGTCATTCGCATGGGGAGCATGCTCATGGCTTAGCGCATCGGGAAATCGACACGGGCCACGGTCGTCAAGACGCTCACCAGTTGGCGCACGCGAACGACATCCGGCGTCGCTTTGCGGACAAGAACGTCACCAACTGGCAGATCGCGCTGTTTGGTCTGACGGGCGGACTCATTCCCTGCCCTGCCGCAATCACCGTGCTGCTGCTATGCCTGCAACTCAAGGAATTCACCTTGGGCGCGGTCTTGGTGCTGTGTTTTTCCATCGGTTTGGCCATCACGCTAGTCACGGTCGGCGCCATTGCGGCGTTGAGCGTCCGCCATGCGACAACGCGGTACAGCTGGTTTTCGACCGTCGCCCATCGCGCGCCTTACTTTTCCAGCTTGTTGATCATCGCGGTGGGTGTTTACGTGGGGATGAATGGCTGGTTTGGACTCCAGGCGTTGCGTGGTTCTGCCTAAGCAGAATCCTGCCGGCGTATAGGCCCCTCGGCGATGAAGGTCAGGTAGCGGTTTCCGTTTACGCAGGACTGAACAGGCATTTTCATCGCCTATAATTCAATAATCGTTGTATGATAGAACTATGAATGAAGATCAAGTCATCTCGGCGCTTGGCGCCCTTGCCCATCCTCAGCGCCTGCGGACCTTCCGGGCACTCGTCGTGGCGGGCCTGCCTGGGCTGACGCCCAGTACGTTGGCGGACCAGCTTGGCGTTGCCCGCAACACGTTGTCCTTCCATTTGAAGGAGCTGTCGCACGCCGAGCTGGTCAGCGTCGAGCAACAAGGACGGAACTTGATCTATCGCGCCGACTTCTCACAGATGAACGGATTGCTTGGGTATCTGACGGAACATTGCTGCCAGGGCGCCTCTTGCGAGGTGTCCGACTCCAGCGCTTGCACGACTTGCTGAAACCCAGGACGACATCCATGCCACAACTGCCTTTCAACGTGCTATTCCTTTGCACGGGCAACTCCGCCCGCTCGATATTGGCTGAAGGCCTGCTCAACGGATTGGGCGGCAGCCGCTTCCAGGCCTACTCCGCGGGCAGCACGCCCAAGGGCGAGGTCCATCCGCTGGCGCTTGCCACGCTTAGCGCCTATTCGTTGCCTTCCGAGGGTTATCGCAGCAAAAGCTGGGACGAATTCGCGGTGGCGGGTGCGCCGAAAATGGACTTCATCATTACGGTCTGCGACAACGCTGCGGGTGAGGCCTGCCCCCTATGGCCAGGCCATCCCATGACGGCGCACTGGGGCATCCCCGACCCCGCAGCCCACGAAGGGACTGAGGAATCCCGCAGCAAGGCGTTCCATGACGCGGCGCGAGCCCTCAAGCGGCGCATCGAACTCTTTCTCTCTTTGCCTCTTGAACGTCTGGACGCGATGTCGCTTCAGGCCGAGCTGCGCGGCATCGGCAAGACGCAGGAGTAAATCCCCATGTCGTTCCGGACACAGGCCGAGCCCCGGCGGCAGGAACGCGGCGGGATGAGCGGTTTTGAACGCTACCTGACGCTTTGGGTGTTTCTTTGCATCGTGCTTGGCGTGGCCCTCGGCCAGTACATGCCTGCACTGTTTCAGGCCATCGGGCGTCTGGAAGTCGCGCAGGTCAACCTTCCGGTCGGCCTGCTGATCTGGGTGATGATCATTCCGATGCTGCTGAAGGTCGACTTCGGGGCCATGGGTCAGATCAAGCAGCATTGGCGCGGCATCGGCGTCACGCTATTCATCAACTGGGCGGTCAAACCCTTTTCCATGGCGCTCCTGGGCTGGCTGTTCATTCGCCACGTGTTCTCGCCCTGGTTGCCCGCCGAGCAGCTGGATAGCTATATCGCGGGCCTGATTCTTCTGGCCGCGGCCCCTTGCACGGCGATGGTGTTCGTCTGGAGCCGGCTGACCGGCGGCGATCCCGTTTTCACGCTGTCGCAAGTGGCGCTGAACGACACGATCATGGTGTTTGCGTTCGCCCCGATCGTCGGCCTGCTACTGGGTTTGTCGGCCATCACGGTGCCCTGGGATACGCTGCTTGTGTCGGTCGGGCTGTACATCGTGATTCCCGTAATACTCGCCCAACTTTGGCGCCGCGTGCTGATGCGTCGCGGACAGGCGGCCTTTGAAGCGGCATTGGCGCGGATCGGGCCGTACTCCATGGCGGCGCTGCTGCTGACGCTGGTGCTGCTGTTCGCATTTCAAGGCGAAGCCATCATTGGCCAGCCGCTGGTGATCGCCATGCTGGCCGTGCCAATTTTGATCCAGGTGATCTTCAACTCTGGCCTGGCGTACTGGCTGAATCGTTGTGTCGGAGAAAAACACGACATTGCGTGTCCGTCGGCATTGATCGGGGCGTCCAACTTCTTCGAGCTTTCCGTCGCGGCCGCGATCAGCCTGTTCGGATTTCAATCGGGCGCTGCGTTGGCGACCGTCGTCGGCGTGCTTATCGAAGTTCCGGTGATGCTGCTGGTCGTGCGCGTCGTGAACCGGTCCAAGGGCTGGTACGACAAAGGCGCCCGCCGGGGCAGCCAGTGAGCAGCGCCCCGCTGCGGGTTGTCGGTACGCTAGGCACGGCCCAAACGCTGGCTTGGGCCTCTTCCTACTATCTGCCCGCCATGCTGGCAGCCCCCATGGCGGACGAACTGGGGGTTCCGACCGCCACCGTCTATGCGGCCTTTTCCGGCGCAATGGTGGCCTCGGCGCTAGTCGGTCCGTGGGCTGGGCAAGCGATCGACCATCGCGGCGGCCGCGTGGTCCTGGTCAGCACAAGCCTGGTATTCGCGCTGGGGCTGGCCATGCTGGGCCTGGCGCAAGGCCTTTGGACGATGGTGATGGCCTGGCTGATCATTGGCGTGGCGATGGGCGCCGGCCTTTACGAGGCCGCTTTCTCCAGCCTGGTCCGCCTGTATGGATACCGTGCCCGCGGTGCCATCACGGGGATCACCCTGATCGCCGGTTTTGCCAGCACTGTGGGATGGCCGTTGTCGGCCTGGATGGAAACGCGGTTTGGCTGGCGCAATGCGTGTTTCGGCTGGGCTGGCTTGCATCTGCTGATCGGCCTGCCGTTGAATGCATGGCTGCCGACATTGCCCGGCCTGCGTACCGCGACAAAAAAAGAAAAGCCGATGGTTGAGGAACCCGTAGCGGCGTCCGTCCCTCCCACGGCGGTGCCCAAGCGGCCCGGGATCACGACCGCTCTCCTCGCTTTCGTTTTCGCGGCGACATGGTTCATCAGCACCGCCATGGCCACCCATTTGCCGCGGATGCTGGAATCCGCGGGCGCCACGCTCGCGGCGGCGGTTGCCGTGGGGGCGCTCATCGGCCCCGCCCAAGTCGCTGGTCGTTTGCTTGAATTCGGATTGCTGCGCCAGGTTCATCCCTTGTTATCGGCACGGCTCGCCGCGTTGGCGCACCCCGTCGGCGTAGCGGTGTTGCTGCTGGCGGGTCCGGTGGCGGCTCCGCTGTTTGCGGTCCTGCATGGTGCCGGCAACGGCATCCTGACGATCGCCAAAGGCACCTTGCCGCTGGCGCTTTTCGGCGCCGAAGGATATGGGGCGCGCCAGGGCTGGCTGATGATGCCCGCGCGCGTCGCGCAGGCGCTGGCACCGCTGCTGTTCGGGCTGGCGCTGGACGCTTGGGGCGCTGATGCCTTGTGGCTCTCCGGCGCGATTGGCCTGGCCGCCTGCGGCGCGCTGATGTTGCTGCGTGCGC
The DNA here is from genome assembly GCF_002975275.1 of Achromobacter sp. MYb9. Taxonomy (GTDB): domain Bacteria; phylum Pseudomonadota; class Gammaproteobacteria; order Burkholderiales; family Burkholderiaceae_B; genus Achromobacter. The sequence goes on from NZ_PCOQ01000015.1 coordinate 23,664, forward strand.
AGCCATCGGCATATTGAATTTCAGTCTGGAGAAAAAATGAGTCTGTCTAACGTCGATCCGCTTCGGTTCGAACCGCCAAACCTGGAGGCATTGTTCCCGCCGCACCGCGCGACCCATGCCCCCCGCTTCCTTCTGCTGTACGGATCATTGCGCGAACGGTCATACAGCCGCCTGGTGGCCGAGGAATCCGCACGGTTGCTGCAAGCGCTGGGCGCCGAGACCCGCATGTTCAACCCGTCGGGGCTGCCGCTGGTCGACGACGCCAGCGACGATCATCCCAAAGTCCAGGAACTGCGCGAGCTGGCCCAATGGGCCGAGGGCATGGTCTGGAGTTCCCCCGAACGCCACGGCGCGATGACCGGCTTGATGAAGACGCAGATAGATTGGATACCGCTGTCGGTAGGCGCCGTGCGCCCGACGCAAGGGAAGACGCTGGCCGTGATGCAGGTGTCGGGCGGATCGCAATCGTTCAACGCGGTGAACCAGATGCGCGTGTTGGGCCGCTGGATGCGGATGTTGACCATTCCCAACCAGTCGTCGGTAGCCAAGGCCTATCAGGAATTCGATGATGCGGGCCGCATGAAGCCCTCTCCCTATTACGACCGGATCGTCGATGTCATTGAAGAGCTGATGAAGTTCACCTTGCTGACGCGGGATGCCGCGCCGTACCTCGTGGACCGCTACAGCGAGCGCAAGGAATCCGCCACCGCCCTTTCCAGCCGGATGAAGCAAGCCGCCATCTAGGCGGTTGTCAGGGCATCCGGCGCGACACGATGTCGACGCGTCGCGTCGCCTGCGTCATATTGAAGGGCAAAGGACGCTCAGGCAGCTTGACGGGCAGTCACGCTGGCCGGGTTCCAGCGACGCCCCGGAACCGCGGCCAGCAGGGCCTGGGTGTACGGATTCGTGGGGTTACCGAACACCTCCGAGCAAACGCCCTCTTCCACTACCCTGCCATCCTTCATGACCGCCACATGGTCGCAGATCTGCGCAGCAACGCGAAGATCGTGCGTGATGAATACGATGGACAGGCCCAGCTGCTGGCGCAGCCGCGCCAGCAGCGCCAATACCTGCGCCTGCACGGACACGTCCAATGCCGAGACGGGTTCGTCGGCGATCAGGACCTGCGGGCGCATGGCCAACGCACGCGCCAGTCCCACGCGCTGACGCTGCCCGCCCGAGAATTCATGTGGAAAGCGGCGGATGGCGTCCGCCGACAATCCGACCAGTTCGAAAAGCTCTTGCGCAAGCGCCAGTGCCTCCCGCCTGGGCATGCCGTGCACCATGGGGCCCTGGGCTACGATTTCGCCGACGCGCTGGCGGGGATTCAGAGATCCGTACGGATCCTGGAACACCATTTGCACCAGTTTCGCATGCGCGCGGCGCGCGGAGCCGCCCTTGAAAGCTAGCGGTTTTCCGGCCAGTGAGATGCTGCCGCCATCGGGAGGCAACAAGCCCAGCAGCGTGCGGGCCAAGGTGGACTTTCCCGATCCGCTTTCGCCGACGATCCCCAGCGTCTGGCCCTCGCGCAGGGTCAATTCGACGCCGTCCACGGCATGCGTCACGCGGCCGGGGCGTCCGAACCAGCCTCGCTTGCGATAGGTCTTGGACAGCGCCTTCGCCGCCAGGATGACCGGCGCGTCGGCCTCCGGCGTCGAGCGGGCCTCGGCGGGCGCAAGAGGCGGCACCGCGGCGATCAAGGCACGGGTATACGGATGCTGAGGATGTTCCAGTACCTGCTCGGCGGTGCCGCTTTCCACGAGCACACCGCGTTGCATCACTGCCACGCGGTCGGCAATCTCGGCGACCACGCCGAAGTCATGAGTGATGAACAGCACAGCCGTACCCTTACGGCGCTGTAGGTCGTGTATCAAATGCAGGATCTGCGCCTGCGTCGTGACGTCCAGCGCCGTGGTGGGCTCGTCGGCAATCAGCAGTGCTGGTTCCAGGGCCAGGGCCATGGCGATCATGGCGCGCTGACGCTGTCCGCCAGACAATTCGTGCGGGTAGGCGTTCAGCGCCTGCGCGGGATTCGGCAAGTGCACGGAATCCAATAGTGCCAGCGTCCGCTGGCCGATTTCGGCTCTTCCCAGGCGCGTGTGCGTGCGAAAGACCTCCTCGATCTGGTCGCCGATGGTGCGCAGCGGGTTCAGCGCGGTCATCGGTTCCTGAAAGATCATGCCAATGCGCCGGCCGCGCAGGCGGCGCAGCGCATCTGGCGCCAGTTGCAGCAGATCTTGTCCTTCCCAATGGATCTTTCCGCCGCTGGCGTGCACGCCTTGCGGCAACAAGCCCAGGATGGCGCCCGCGGTCAGCGACTTGCCCGACCCGCTTTCCCCGACCACGCACACGATTTCGCCAGCGTTGACGCTTAAAGTAAGGTCCTTCAGCGCGTGGGGCCTGTCGGCGCCGGCAGGGAGGTCCACGGTAAGGTTCTGGATGCGCAGCAAATCGGTCATGAGCGTTTCAGCCTGGGATTGAGAGCGTCGTTGATCCCCTGCCCCACCAGCGAAATCGCCAGTACGGTAAGCAGGATGGCGACGCCGGGAATAGCGGATACGTACCATTGCACCCGGAGGACTCCCCGGCCGCCGCCGATGAGATTGCCCCAGGAAGGCACGTTGGGGTCGGACAGGTTCAGGAAGGCCAGCGCGCTTTCCAGCAGGATGGCGGTGGCCATGATGACGCTGGCGTACACGATGACGGGCGGCAACGCGTTGGGCAGGATTTCGCGGAAGATCAGGCGCAGGTCACCCATGCCCAGCGTCCGGCCGGCTTGGACGAACTCGCGCGCCTTGAGCGTCAGGAACTCCGATCGCGTCAGGCGTGCCACCGGTGGCCATGACACCAGGCCGATCGCCAGAACGACGGTATGCAGGTCGGAGCCGAACACGGCCACCAGCACCAACAGCAGCAAGAAGTTGGGCAGGATCTGGAAGGCTTCCGTCACGCGCATCAGCAGGTCGTCAATGGCGCCGCCGTAATAGCCGGCCACCGCGCCCAGTGTCACCCCGATCAGCACGGACAACAGCGTCGCCACCAGTCCGATCGCCAGCGTGACGCGCGCGCCGTGCAGGATCTGCGCGGCGATGTCGCGCCCGACCTGGTCGGTACCCAACAGAAAGCGCGCATTCTCGCCGGGCCATTGCAGCGGCCGGCCTGCCAGGCTGAGCGGGTTCTTCGGGTACCACAGGCCTGCGCCTAATGCGCCGGCGCAAACCAGTGCCAGCAGCACCAGCCCCAGCACGGCGATCGGGCTATGGAAGTATCGGCGTATCGTTTCCATGGTTCAGCTCCGCGCAATTCGGGGGTCAAGCCGTGCATACAACAGATCAACCACGAAGTTGATTGCGATCACCAGCAGTGCCGACACGAACACGATGCCCAGCAAGGTGTTCAGGTCGCGCTGCACCACCGATTCATAGGCAAGCCGGCCCAGGCCGGGCAAGGCGAAGACGCTTTCCACGACGACCGAACCGCCCAGCATGGTGCCTGCCTGCAGACCCAGCAGCGTGATCATGGGCAGCAACGCGTTGCGCAGGATGTGCCGGGCGACCACAGCGGTCTCGCGCAGGCCTTTGGCCCGCGCCGTGCGCACGAAGTCGTGCGTGGACACTTCCAGCATCGACGCGCGCATGATGCGCAGGTAGGTGGCCAGGAAGATCAGCGCAAGGGTGGCGGTGGGCAGTACAAGGTGCCAGGCGACGTCCAGGATGCGCGCCCAGCCCGTGTAGCCCGAGGCGATCGTCTCGAATCCCCCTGCCGGCACCCAATCCAGCCACACGGCGAAGACGAAAATGCCCATCAGGCCGAACCAGAACGACGGCGTGGCACAAAACACCAGGCCCAGCGTGGAGATCAGCGCGTCTGCCCAGCCATTGACGCGCCGCGCGGCAATCACGCCCAGCGCCATGCCGCCGGTAAAGGCGAAGGCCAGTGCCGACCCCATCAGCAGCAGCGTGGCCGGCAGGCGTTCGGCGATCACCGTCGAAACCGGCTTGCCATAGATTGCGGAATACCCCAGATCCAGGTGCACGAGCCGCCACAGGTAGTTGCCTAGGCGCGACGTCGTGGACTGGTCCAGTTCATAGTGCGAACGCAGCGACGCGATGGTGGCGGCATCGGCTCCGCCGATCTGCGCCACCAGAGCATCCACCGTGTCGCCCGGCGCCAATTGCAACAGCAGGAACAGGCCCGCCAGGATGATCAGCAGCGCCGGCGCAGCGGCCGTCAGCCTGCGTGCGGCCAAAGTCAGGAAACCCATGCCCGCGTCCTAAGCCGAGAGCCAGGCGTCGTGCCAGTCGCTGGATGGCCAGCGCGCATTGTTGTGGCCATTCTGCAGTTTGCGGCTGGCGACCGAATAGAACTGCCTTTCCGTCGCCATCCAGATGGGAAGCTCGTCATTGACGGTCGCCACCCACTCCGCATAAAGCGCCTTGCGGCGAGCCGGGTCGATTTCGGACGCGGCATCATCGATCAATTTGTCCACCTTGTCCGACTGCCAGCCGTACTGGTTGGTCCACGGCGCGCCCGCAGGGCTGCCCGAGCGATACCAGACGGTGGTGGAGACGGCGGGGTCGCCGCGATACTGGTGCCAACCCGTGGCGATATCGAACGTATGGTTCTTGTAGACGGACGCCAGCGCGCCAGCGATGTCGTATTGGACGATCTCCACCTTGATGCCGACGGCCTCCAGCGACTGCTGGATGAAGGTGGCCAGCAACGGCACGTCTTCGCCGTTCTGGATGGGCACCAGTTTCAGCGTGAAGCGTGTGCCGCCGGCGCCGCGCTTGTAGCCGGCTTCGTCCAGCAGCGCCTCGGCGCGCTTGACGTCGAAGGGATACGGCGGCTTGCTGCCGGCCGGAAAGAACGTTTCGGACGTCGACGGGATCGGACCGGTAGCGGGCTTGCCTAGCCCGTAAAGGAAGTTCTCGATGAAGAAATCGATGTCTATCGCATGCACGATTGCGCGGCGGACGCGAACGTCGGCCAGTTCCTTGCGGCGGAAGTTGAATTCCAGCGTATTGTTGAACACGTTCGCCTCCAACCCCTTGCTACGGACTTCGAAGCGCGGGTTCTGCTTAAGCCGGTCCAGGTCAGCCAGCGTCAGCTGCGAGTACGCGCTGAGCTGCAGCTGGTCCGTTTCAAGGGCCGCGGTGGCTGCGGATTTGTCCGTGATGATGCGCCATACGACGCGGTCCAGATAGGGTTGGTCGCGGCGCCAGTAGTTCGGGTTGCGTTCGGCGATGATGAACTGTCCTCGCTGGTACTGCACGAACTTGAAGGGGCCCGTACCCACGGGCGCGGTATTGGCCGGGTTCTCCAGTACGTCGGTCCCCTCGTACAGATGGCGGGGCACCACATATCCCAGGTCCGCCAATGCACGCAATAGCAGATCCAGCGGCATGGGCCGGCTATAGCGGAACACGGCCGTATGCGGGTCGGGCGTATCGACGGCTTCCAGGTAAAGCTGCAGGGCCGTGCCGAAGTTCAGGTGCTTCTTCCAGAGTTCCAAAGCGTTGTATTGCACGTCGGCCGACGTGAAGGGTTTGCCGTCGTGCCAGGTCACGCCTTCGCGCAGCTTGAAGGTGATGGTCTTGCCGTCGGGTTCAGTCGTCCATGACGTCGCCAGTTGCGCCACCGGCTTGCCGGCGGCGTCCAGGTCCACCAGCGATTCAATGATTTTGCTGGTCACGATGTACACCCCGGTGGAGGCACGCAACGCGGGGTTAAGAATGCGTTGTTCAGACCCAAGATGGACATTCAGCACGCCACCGTGACGGGGGGCTGTGACCTGAGCCAGCAACGATGTGGGGAACGCCATCGAAGCGGTCAACGCTCCGGTGGACAGGATGAATTCACGGCGGGTAGTACGCATCGGAGGGGACTCTATGGTTCTGCCTGGAAGAAGCTGCGGATCATAGGCCTGCGTTATGAGCCAGGAGAAATGCCGATTTTTCATTTGCTCATGCTCTGTCCGGCGCCGGCGGCCGGAGCGGCCCGCAGGCAGCGGCCATCAGCGGGCTCTGACGGAGCGTCGAATGAAAATCAGATATCGACATGCGAATTCAATCGTTCTAGCCCGCTCATGCCTGCGCCAGACTGCACCCTCTTTTCCAACGCGAATTCAGGAGCTTCGATGTCTCTCCCGTCAGTCACCGGCCTGGATCACTACATCATCCGGGTCAACGATCTGCAGTCGGCGACCGACCGCTATGTGAAGCTGGGCTTTAGCCTTGCGCCGCAAGGCAGGCATCATCGCGGCACCCGCAACCAGACCATCATTCTTGATGCCAACTATTTGGAACTGCTTTATTTTCCCGAGGAACTGAAAGCAGAGTCGCGCTTTAGCGGCTATGACGATGGCTACGAAGGCCCGGTCGCCACCGCCTTGCAAACCACGGACAGCAGGGCCGTGCACACCGAACTGGCACGCTTGGGCATCGCGGCCGAACCGCCGCAAAGCGGCGGCCGCCCGGTTCACCTGCCAGAGGGCAGCGAAGATGCCGCTTGGAACAACACGAATTTTCCGGCCGGCCTGCTGGGCGTTCCCGACTTCTTCACGTGCGGCCACCTGACGCGCCACCTCGTTTTCCGGCCGGAATGGCAGGAACACGCCAACGGCGCGCGGCGCATCGAATCGCTCATCGCCGTCCATCCCGCTCCGGCCTCGCTGCGCGCCGGCTATGAACGCGCGTTTGGACCGATTGCCATCGGCGAATTGCCCGACGGCGGCCTGCAAGTGCGGCGCGGCAGCCTACGCATCGACTTCCTGAACCCCACCGCGTTCGAACAGCGCTACCCGCGCGTCCGCGTCCCCACCGGCCTGCCGGAATCGGCCCACGGGGGTTGGTTCGCGGGATCGGTGATCGGCGTGCGCGACCTGGCGAAGACGCGCGCCCTGTTCAACGCCAACCAGGTGAACTACCGCGCCAACGCGCACGGCGAACTGGTGGTAGCGCTTGAAGACGGAGCCGGCGCGCTGCAGGTCTTCGTGCAAGAGGCGGCCTGACATGAGTGGCCCCCTACCTGAATACTGGGACTGCTTTTCGGCGAATTACGCGGCGGCACGCCAAGCGTTCGTCACCGCCGCGACAGCGCGCGGCGCCGCCTTGTCGCACCATGCGCATCCCACGCTGAAAGACCCGCACGGCCAACCGCTAAGCGTGGATGTCGCTGTGGTGGGCCGTGCCGACGCCCCGCGCACGCATCTGGCAATCAGCGGCACGCACGGCCTGGAAGGCGCGGCCGGCTCTGCCGTGCAGATCGGCTGGTTGCGCGCCGATGGCGGCAATCCCTTGCCGGACGACGTGAACGTGGTGCTGGTGCACGCGCTGAATCCTTACGGCTACGCGTACGACACCCGCACGACCGAAAACAACGTCGACCTGAACCGCAACTTCATCGACCACACGCGTCCAACGCCGGCCAACCCGCATTACGCCACGCTGCATCCGCATCTGATTCCAGACGCCTGGACCGAAGCCAGCCTGGAAGCCGGCGCCCGCGCCGTCGAGGCGTTCCGCGAGACCCACGGCGCCGACGCGCTGTTTAACACCACCGCCAGCGGTCAGTACACGCATCCGGATGGCCTGGTCTACGGCGGTAGCGGCCCCGAATGGTCTAACCGCACCCTGCGCCGCATTGTCGACGAACACCTGGCAGCCAGCAAACGCGTGGCCTTTATCGACTGGCACACCGGCATCGGCGAATACGGCGAACCCTTTTTCCTGTGCTTCAACGACGAGGGCAGTCCCGAACAGGCGCAGGCCGCCTACTGGTGGGGCGCCGCTCGGGTCCGAGATCAGCGCCCGCATGGGCTGGCGCGTCCCGATTACCAAGGGCTGGTATTCCGTGGCGTGCAACAGGCGCTGGGTGGCCGCGCATTGGCCGGTGCTGTCGTCGAGTTCGGCACGCGCGGCCTGCAGATGCGGCCGGCACTAAGACTGGACCAGTGGCTGCGGTTCAAGGCCCCGCATGCGCCCGACGCCGCCCGAGACGCCCAGCTTCGCGCAGACCTGATCGACGCCTTCGTGCCCGTATCGAGCGTATGGCGGCGCAGCACGCTGGCCCACGGCCTGGCCATCACCCGCCAGGCGATCGCCGGCGTGGCGGCCTGGTGAGCATTTTCCCTTTTCTTCTTCCCACTATTGGCAGTCATGAAAGCAATTGTTTTGCGTGAACACGGCGGCAACGACAAGCTCCGCTTGGAAACCGAATTCCCCGATCCCGTCGCCGGGCCGGATGACGTCGTTATTCGCGTGCGCGCGTCTTCCTTGAACTACCACGACGTGTTCACGCGCCGCGGCATGCCCGGCATAAAACTGCCCTTCCCTGTGATCATCGGCCTGGATGTCGCCGGCGAGGTCGTGCAGATTGGAGGCAACGTGCAGGGCTGGAAGGTCGGCGATCGCGTGCTGGTGGACCCGATCGACCGTGTCGACGGCGGCCTGGTGGGCGAAACCATCCATGGCGGCCTGGCGGAGCTATGCCGCGTACCGGCGCACCAACTGCTGCGCCTGCCTGACGAGGTCAGTTTCGAACAGGCCGCGGCGCTGCCCGTGGCCTACGGCACTGCGCTGCGCATGATGAACCGCATCGGCCAGATCCAGGCTGGTGAAAAGGTCCTGATCCTGGGCGCCAGCGGCGGCGTCGGCGTGTGCGCGGTACAACTGGCCAAGCTGGCAGGCGCCGAAGTCATCGCCTGCGCGGGCACGCCTGAGAAAGGCGAAGTGCTGCGCGCGCTTGGCGCCGATCACATCATTCTGTACACCGAAGAGGACTTCCTGAAAGCCGTGCAGGAACGCTTTGGCCGCCCTGCCCGCCGTCGTGGCACCAAGTCGGGCGGCGTGGACGTGGTGGTGAACTTCACGGGCGGCGACACCTGGGTGAAATCGCTGCGCTGCCTACGTCTGGGCGGCCGGCTCTTGACCTGCGGCGCCACTGCGGGCTTCGATCCCAAGGAAGACCTGCGCTACCTCTGGACGTTCGAGCTGCAGGTCCGCGGGTCCAACGGTTGGGACCGCGAAGACCTGCATGAGTTGCTGGAACTGGTGCGCAGTGGCCGCCTCCATGTGCAGGTGGACCGCAGCTGGCCGCTTGAGCAAGGCGCCGAGGCCTTGGCATCGCTGGAAGATCGCAAGGTCGTCGGCAAAGTGCTGGTGACATCATGAGCGATGTCCTGAATGCCGCCCAGATCCAGGCCAAATTCGACGATTCGCCGTTCATCGCGTGGCTGGGCTTGTCTGTCAGCGCCGTGGACCACGAGCGTGGCGAACTGACCGTGCTGGCCCCGATGCGGGCCGAATTCGAACGTGGCGCCGCCAGCGGCCAATGGCATGGTGGCCCGTTGGCCGCCGTGATCGACACCGTCGGCGACTTTGCCGTCGGCATGCTTCTGGGTCGCGGCCTGCCCACCATCAACTTCCGCGTTGACTACCTGCGGCCAGCCGTCAACACCGGCCTGACCGCGGTGGCACGCGTGCGCCGTAATGGGCGCAGCGTCGGCGTGGCCGACGTGGACCTCTACAACGACCAGGGCGCGCTTGTCGCCATCGGCCGCGCAACCTACGCCACGCTCAGCCAAGGCTGACCCGCGTCATCCTCGCAAGGATTTCCATCATGACCCAAGCCCCGCCCCTCGGACGGCGTGCCTTCCTGACTCGCACCGTCGCTGGCGGTCTGGCCGCCACCGGCCTGGGCGCGTTGCCGCAGGCGCTGTACGCCGCTACCGCCCAACCTGGCTCAGACGCCGGTCCCCCTCGTAAAGGCGGCACGCTGGTCGCCACCTGGGGCGGCCTGGAGCCGCAAGCGCTGTTCGTGCCGGGCGGCGGTGGATCCAGCCCGTTCCAAACGTCTACCAAGATCCTGGAGCGGCTGCTCAAGCTGGACGCCAACCTGAATTTCCAACCGGCGTTAGCGCTTAGCATCACCCCGGCGGCGGACTTCCGCAGCTACAGTATCAAGCTGCGCGAAGGCGTCACGTGGCACGACGGCACGCCCTTCACGTCGGCCGACGTCGTCTACAACGTGCTACAGCACTGGAAGCCGATTTCGGCGGGCATTGCGCTGAAGTCATTGACGGACGCCTCCGCGCCGGACGCCCACACGGTGGTCCTGACTTTCAACGCGCCGGTGCCGGAGTTCTTCCTGAAATCCACGCTGGCGGGCCAGTATCAGTTGTTGGTTCCCAAGCATCTGTATGACGGCAAAGACCTGATCACCCATCCGCTGAACAACACGCCGGTAGGGACGGGCCCCTGGAAATACGGCAAGTGGGTGCGCGGCAGCTACGTCGAATACCAACGCAACGACAAGTACTGGAACCCGGGCGAACCCAACTTGGACAAGCTGGTCATCCGGTGGTGGTCCGACCCTGCCTCGCGCGGCGCTGCACTCGAAACCGGCGAGCTGGGCCTGGCCTATTCCAATCCGGTCCCCGCCCGCGACATCGACCGTCTGGTCAAGACGGGCAAGGTCGTGGTGGACACGCGCGGCTACCAGAACACGGCCTGGACCGTCACCGCGGAGTTCAATCAGCGCCGCGACATCGTCAACCGCCGCGAGGTGCGCCAGGCCGTCTTGCACGCCATCGACCGCCAGTTCATCGTCGACACCATTTATTACGGCCGGGGCAAACCCGCCATTGCTCCCATTTTCAGCAGCAATCCGCTGTTCTTCACCGAAGACGTGCCGCGCTATCCCTTCGATCCCAAGAAAGCCGCCGCGTTGCTGGATGCCGCCGGGCTGCCCGTCAAAGACGGCAAACGCTTCACCGTCAACTTGGTGGCCGCCGCATGGTTTGAAGAAAACGCCAAGCTGGGCCAGTACCTGAAGCAGGCGCTGGAAGACGTGGGCATCGCCGTCAAGCTGGATTCGGTGGACCGCGCCACCGCGCTCAAGCGCATCTATGGCGACTACGACTACGACATCGCGGTGTCCAACTTCACCTCGCCGCTGGAATTGGTGCCCACCGTGACCCAGTTCTTCACCACTGACGGGATTGTGAAAGGGGCAGCCTTCCGCAACGCCACCGGCTACTCCAGCCCCGAGATGGACGCCCTGGTCGGCAAGCTAGCCGTCGAGACCGCGCCCCATGCCCGCAAGGCCCTGGCCGCGCAGTTCGCACGCCTGGCCTCGACCGACGTGCCGATCGTGCCGCTAGTGGAAATCCAGTCCTTCACGCTGGCCGGCAAGAACGTGCGCAACTTCACGACCGGCGCGAACGTCCAGGGAGAAACCCTGGCCGACGTCTGGTTGCAAGCGTAAGAGATTCGCCATGCCGTTGCGTTTGATCTTGCGCCGTCTGCTCCAGGCCGTTCCGCTGTTGCTGGGCGTGGTGGTGCTTAACTTCGCCCTGATCCAATCCGTACCCGGCACGTTCCTGGACGTCATGACGGCCGAACAGCAGGTCACCGACCCGGCGCTGATCGAACGACTGCGCGTGACGTACGGACTGGATCAGCCACCAACCGTCCAATTGCTCAAGTACATCGGTTCGGTCGCCAGCCTGGATTTCGGCTATTCATACCGGCACAACCTGCCGGTGCTGGACGTGATCCTGGCCCACTTGCCGGCCACGCTGGTGCTGATGCTCGCCAGCATCGCCATTGCCGTGCTGGTCGGCATGGCGGCGGGCATCGTTTCCGCCGTCAAGGTCAACACCTGGTGGGACAGCGCGGTGTCGGCGTTTGCCGTGCTGTGCTTTGCCGCGCCCAGTTTCTGGCTGGGCATCATGCTGATCATTCTGTTTTCGGTGAAGCTGGGCTGGTTTCCCGTAGGCGGCATGGTCACCATCGGCTTGGACGGCGGCATGTGGCGGCAGGCGCTGGACGTGCTGCACCACCTGACGCTGCCAGCCATCGCCCTGGGCCTGTTCTATTCCGCAGCCTATGCCCGCGTCATGCGGGCGTCGATGCTGGAAGTCAGCCGCATGGACTACGTGCGCACCGCCTACGCCAAGGGCCTGACGCGCACGGCCGTGGTGCTTCGGCACATCCTGCGGAACGCGGTACTGCCCATCGTGACGTTGCTTGGCCTGCAATTGGGTTCGGTGCTGGGCGGCAGCATCGTGGTTGAAGCCGTGTTCAGTTGGCCCGGCATCGGTGGCGTGCTGTTCGACAGCGTGATGAGCCGCAATTACCCGGTGGTGCTGGGCATCCTGGTGCTGAGCTCCCTGGTGGTGATCCTTGCCAATATCGTCGTCGATCTTCTTTACACGCGGATGGACCCGCGCATCAAGGCTGCCTGACATGTCAGCATCCCCTACCCTTACCACCCTGCCCGCCGCCCGCGGCACACCTCGCACGACCTCGTTCGCCGCTCGATTCGTCCGCCACCGCGGCGCGGTAGCGGGTGCAGTCGTGCTACTGCTGATCGCACTGCTGGCCGCCAGCGCCGGTTGGCTGTATCCGATCAACCCACTGCGCATCGTCGGCGCACCCGAGATCTGGCCCTTCGAATCCTGGCGCTATCCGCTGGGCACGGACTCCATGGGCCGCGACATCGCCGCGCTGATCGCGCATGGCGCACGCGCCACTCTCCTGATCGGACTGGTTGCCGCCATGGCCGCGACCCTGATCGGAGTCAGCATCGGTGCGGCCGCCGCCTGGTCCGGCGGCTGGGTCGACGAAGTGCTGATGAGGATCACCGAACTGTTCCAGATTATTCCGAACGTGGTGTTCGTGTTGACCGTCGTGTCGGTGCTGGGTCCGCACATCGAAGCCATCACGCTGGCCGTCGGATTGGTGTCGTGGCCGCCCATCGCGCGGCTGACCCGCGCCGAATTCCTGTCTTTCAAAGAACGGGAGTTCGTGCAGGCCAGCCGCGCCGTGGGTATGAGCCCCTTGCGCATCGTCGCCGCTGAGATCCTGCCCAACGCGCTGCCGCCCGTCATTGTGATGTCGTCGCTTGTCGTGGCGGGCGCCATCCTGTACGAATCGGTCGTGTCCTTCCTGGGACTGGGCGACCCCAATATCGCCAGTTGGGGCCGGCTAGTCGGCGAAGGCCGCAGCCTGATCCGATCGTCCTGGTACATCTGCGCCGTGCCCGGCGTAGCGATCATGCTTGCCGTGCTGTCTCTGAATCTGGTCGGAGACGGCCTGAATGACGCGCTCAACCCCAAGCTGCAAAAGCGTTAAGCGCCAAAACTCCCGGAAATTCCCCGATGACGCATCCTTTGAAGAACCTGGGCGAGCTGGCTGACCCCAGCCGCTTTGCCGACCTGCCCGCCATCGTCGACCTGCGGCTCGCCGACGCGCCCGTCCGTTACTCGCACGGTGACGTGCATCAACTTGCCGGCGGCGTCGCCGCATGGCTGGCGACCCGCGGTCTGCCGGCCGGGGCGCGCATCGCCATCGCCGCGTTGAATCGCGCCGAATACCTGATCACTTACTTCGGCATCATGCGCGCGGGCTTCGTGGCCGTTCCGATCAACATTAAGCAGACGCAAGAGAATATCGATTATGTGATCCGGGACGCCGGGATTGCGCTGGCCTTTGTCGACAGCGCTCGCCGCGCGGCTTTCGAGGCCACGGTGCCGGTCCTGGATTTCGATGACGCCGGGCCGCAGGGCTTTGCCGCGCAGATCCTGCCGACGGCTTTCGACACCATCATCCCAGCGCCGGACGACGTGGCGCAGATGCTGTACACGTCCGGATCCACAGGCAAACCGAAAGGGGTTCCGTTGACGCATGCGGGCCAGCTATGGGCGCTTGCCGCCACGTCAGGCTCGGCTGCCGCCCCCGACTCGCAGGAACACTACCTGCTGGCCCAGCCGCTCTTTCACATGAACGGCCTCTTCATGGCCAAGCGCGCGTTCGCGAGTCATAGCCTGCTGGTGATCCAGCCTGCGTTCGACGTTGCCGCCTATGCCGATGCACTGGAACGCTACCGCATTACCGTCCTGACTGCCGTGCCGACGATGTTCGCCAGATTGGTCAAGGAGCCCGCCTTGTTGCGTGACCGCGACCTGTCTTCGCTGGGGCGCGTCATGCTGGGTTCGGCACCGATGACCGCGGCGCTGTATGAGCGCATCCAGCAGGCCTTGCCGCAGGTGCGCATCACCCATGGCTACGGCACCACCGAGGCCGGGCCCGCCGTGTTCGGCCCGCATCCAGACGGCCTGCCAACGCCGCCGCTGGCGGTGGGCTATCCGATTGATCCGTCCCAAGTCCGTTTGGCCAGCGGCGCGAATCCGGACGAAGGCGTGCTGCTGATGAAGAATCCGGCCGTGTTGTCCGGCTATCACAACCTGCCCGAAAAAAGCGCGCAAGTGCTGCGCGACGGCTGGTACTACAGCGGTGACGTCATGCGCCGCGACGCTCAGGGCTTCTACTATTTCGTGGGCCGGGCGGACGACATGTTCGTCTGCGGCGGCGAGAACATCTATCCCGTGGAAGTGGAAAAGCTGCTGGAACTGCACCCGGACGTGCGCCAAAGCTGCGTCGTGCCCCTGGATGACGAAGAGCGCGGCCAGATCCCGGTCGCATTCATCGTGCGCCGCGACGGTAGCGCCCTGGACGCCGAGAGCTTGAAGCGCCATGCGCTGGCCAGTGGCCCTGCTTACCAGCACCCGCGTCGCATCCGCTTCGTCGACGAGCTACCTTGGGCCGGCACCAACAAGGTCGACCGCAACGCCCTGCTGTTGCAGGCGCGCGCGCTGGAAGCCGGCCAGAAATGGACAACCTATGAAACGGAGGCCGCATGAGCCAGCCCTCTGACAGCTTGACGGGCAGGACCGCCCTGGTCACCGGGGCCAGCCGCGGCATCGGCCGCGCCATCGCCCTGGGCCTGGGCCGGCGCGGCGCGCATGTTGCGGTTCACTACCACGCGGCCAACGACGCGGCGGATGAGGTCGCCGGTATGATCCATGCAGCGGGCGGCCAAGCCTGGACGCTGCGGGCCGACCTGTCCGCGCCTGAGGCCGCGTCCGACTTGGCGCTCGAGCTGCGCCAGACCTTGTTCGAACGCAACGGCGACGCCGGCCTGGACATCCTTGTGAACAATGCCGGCGTTGGCTTGCGTGCCCTTCTGGCGGACGTCACGCCGCAGGACTTCGATCGTGTGCTGCAAGTCAACCTGAAGTCGCCGTTCTTCCTTATCCAGCATTGCCTGCCGTTCCTGCGCGACAACGGTCGCATCATCAACATATCGTCGATGGGCACCCGGGCCGCCTATCCGGAGATGAGTGTCTACGCGCCTGCCAAAGCGGGGCTGGAAGCGTTGAGCCTGTTGTTGGCCGCCGAACTGGGCGCACGCGGGATCACGGTCAATGCGGTCTTGCCCGGGGCGACCAGCACCGACATGAACCCGCGCGCCCGCAACCCGGAGATCAGTCAGGTCATTGCCAAGACGATTGCGCTGGGCCGCGTCGGTCAGCCGGAAGACATCGCGGATATCGTCGCGTTCCTGGCATCGCACCAGGGCCGTTGGATTACCGGGCAGAGCATCGATGCCACAGGCGGACAACGCCTGTAGTGGATGCTTGAGGTCTACGGCCTATTGCACGGGCAGATCGTTGGAAGCCAGCCGCTCGGCCATCGAATAATCGTCGATATAGTCCCGAAAATGCTTCAGGAATGCGGCTTCCGCCGGTGTTGACGGCGCGTCGCGGTGCCAAAGCAGATGAAGCTCGACCGAGCAGACCCCTTCCCCGGGCGGCAGGCGCCACAGGCGTCCTTGCGCCAGGTCGGCCTGGACGCTGTGCTCAGGCAGGCAGCCGATTCCAAACCCCGCGATCAGCAGGCGCTTGACTTCGTCATGCTGTGTCGACGACGCCACGATGCGGCCGGAAAAACCGCGCTGGTCGCGGAAGATGGTCAGCGGAGACAGGCTGCCGCCCAAGGCGTCACTGGCGAACGAGACGAAATTCTCGCCCAGCAGGTCCTCGATGCGGATGTCGGGCTTGCCGAACAGCGCATGGTTGCGCCCGCAGAACAGCGCGTACCGCTGCTGCAGGAACACCTTGCTTTCCAGGCGCTTCGGAATCTGCCGGCTTAGCGCAATACCCGCCGTGGCGGCGCGTTGCTGCATCAGGGTGACGATCTCGCTGCTGGGCATCACGTCCATCTGGACCTCGATCCGCGGGAATGCGCGATGGAAGTCCGCCCAGAAATCGTCATACACCGCCGAGTGGATCCGGCTGGCCACCAGCAGATGGATCCGCCCTGCGGCTTCAACTTCGGTCTGCGAGACCTCGGTCAAAAGCTGCGACACGTTGCCATAAATGGCTTGCGCCGCCCGGCATGCCTCTTCGCCGGCATTCGTCACCGTGAATGCCATGTTGTGCCGTTCGATCAACCGCCGTCCCAGCTGGTCTTCCAGGCGCTTGAGTGCCTGGCTGACCGCGGACTGGGTCAGGTGCAGTTTGGTCGCGGCCCCGCTGATACTGCGTTCCTGAACAATGACCAGGAAAGTACGCAGCAAATTCCAGTCGAGCCGATCGCCGGTGCGGGTTTCGGGAAGCATCGAAGCGGTCATGGGCGTTGCGCCGGGTTAGCCGATGTTTGGCGCCGTGCGGCGCAAGAACGCGGAAAGTGCGGGCGAATTCGCCCGAGATCAGTCTAACTTAAGTCGATTATTAAAAAGCATAAATTGACGTTATGTCCAGCCCGGAGCGATAAACCCGCCTTCGAACAATGATATTCAGCGAAGAGGAATCCATGGCCGCTCCCGCCAGTCCTTCCACGGCGCGTCAGCCCGTTCGGGCCGCAACCGCCGCATTCGTCGGCACCACCATCGAATGGTATGACTTCTACATTTACGCGACGGCCGCCGCGCTGGTGTTCGGCAAGGTGTTCTTTCCCACCGCGGATCCGTTCATCAGCACCATGGCGTCGTTCGGCACCTTCGCCGCCGGCTTTTTGGCCCGCCCGCTGGGCGGCGTGATCTTCGGGCACCTGGGCGACCGGGTTGGCCGCAAGAACGCCCTGATGGCGACCCTGATCATCATGGGCGTCGCGACGGTCGGCATCGGCTTGCTGCCCAGTTACGCCACCGCGGGTTTGTGGGCCCCTGCCCTGCTCTTGCTGCTGCGCTTGGCGCAAGGCCTGGCGGTTGGCGGAGAATGGGGCGGCGCCGTCCTGATGGCCGGCGAACACGCATCGCAGCGCCGCCGCACCTTCGCGGCGTCGTTCGCGCAGCTGGGCAGCCCGGCCGGTCTGATCCTGTCGCTGCTTGCGTTCCGGCTGCTGACCACGTTGGATGAAGCGGACTTCGTCAGTTGGGGGTGGCGCGTGCCTTTCCTGATCAGCGCCGTTCTGCTGCTGGTGGGCTACTTCATCCGGGTTGGCGTCAACGAGTCCCCCGATTTCGCGCAGGTGCTGGAACGCCAGGAACGCGCCGAGGTTCCAGCAAAGGAAGTGCTGCGTACCGCGTGGCGCACCGTTTTGCTGTGCATGGGCGTGTGCACGGTTGCAATCGGGGGCATCTACTTCACGAATACGTTCATGCTGTCGTACACCACGCAGACGATGGGCTTGTCGCGCGCGCTGATCCTGGATTGCCTCTTCGTCGTGGCCATTATCCAGTTCCTGGTCCAACCGCTGGCGGCCTGGCTGGCAGATGCGGTCGGACCCGGCCGCGTCCTGATCACGGCCGCGGCGTGCTCGGTGCTGGCGCCTTATCCGATGTTCATGCTGGTCAGCCAGGGCACGGCCTTCAGCATCGTCGCGGGCATCTCCATCGTGCTGGTCTTCATGGCGGCAATCTACTCGGCGATGGCCGGATACATCAGTTCGGCGTTTGCCACGCACGTGCGCTATTCGGGCATTTCGCTGTCGTATCAGCTTTGCGGCGCGGTGGCGGGCGGCATGACGCCGCTGGTCGGCACCTGGCTCACCTACCACTATCCCGGCCAATGGCTGCCCCTGGCCATTTTCTATTCGACGTTGTCCGCCATCACGCTCGTCTCGCTCTGGGCGTTGGCCGGCCATAAGCGGCGGTTGGCCCTGGACACCCCGCACGCCGCGACGTCGGCCGCCTGACTCCGATACCCCCCTCTCAGAAGGAATTCGCATGACGCAACCCACCACGCCGCCCGCGCTGACCGAGGCGCAGACCCGACGCATCCTCCAGGCGGTCGACGCCCGGTTTGACGCGCAGCTTGCCTTCACCCAGGACCTGGTCCGGTTCCCGTCCCTGCGAGAGCAGGAGCATACGGCCCAGGATTTTCTGTATGAAGCGATGCGCGAACGCGGTTTCGCGATGGACCGCTGGCGGATCGATGTCAAGGATATCGAATCGCATCCCGGCTTCGGCCCCGTGACCGTCTCTTATGAAAACGCCTTCAACGTCGTCGGTACCTACCGCCCCGACACGCAAACGGGCCGTTCACTTATCCTGAACGGGCACATCGACGTGGTGCCGACCGGGCCCGTCGACATGTGGAGCCGTTCACCGTGGGATCCGGCGATCATTGACGGCTGGATGTACGGCCGAGGCGCGGCGGACATGAAAGCGGGCCTGGCCGCCAATCTGTATGCCTACGACGCGGTGCGCGCGGCCGGCTACGAGCCCGCTGCCCCGATCTATTTCCAGTCGGTCGTCGAAGAGGAATGCACGGGCAATGGCGCGCTGGCGGCGCTATTGCGCGGCTACCAGGCTGACGCCGTGATCATTCCCGAGCCCGAAGAGAACATGCTGGTGCGCGCCAACGTCGGCGTGCTGTGGTTCAAGGTCCGCGTGCAGGGCCACCCGACGCATACGCGCGAGATGGCCAATGGCTTCAACGCCATCGACGCAGCCTATGCCGCGATCGAGGCATTGCGCGGCATCGAGGCCAAGTGGAACAGCGAACACCACTGCCACCGTCATTTCGAGCACCTTGACCACCCCATCAACTTCAACATCGGCAAGATCGCCGGTGGCGACTGGCCCTCGACGGTTCCCCCCTGGTGCGAGTTCGACGTGCGTGCGGCCATCTACCCCGGAACGACCGCGGACGAGGCGCGCGAGCAGATCGACGCCTGCCTGCGCGACGCGGCGTCCGACCGCAGGTTCGGCGGCACGCCGCCCCAGGTGACCTACACCGGCTTCTATGCCGAAGGCTATGTGCTGGAGGAAGGCAGTGACGCGGAAAACACGCTGCGCGAATGTCACAAGCAGGCGTTTCACAGTGACCTGGAAAGCTTCACCACCCCCGGCTACCTTGATGCGCGCGTGTTCGTGATCTACGGCAACATGCCAACGCTGGTCTATGGCCCGAAATCGCTAGACATCCATGGGTTCGACGAGCGCGTCCACATCGAATCCCTACGCCTCATCACCAAAGCCATCGCCCTCTTTATCGCCCAATGGTGCGGCGTCAACGAGGCCGCGCCGCAAGGCTAAGGCGCCGGGGCGCCGCCAGCGGGCGGCTGGCCGGCCACGGCCGGAGCCGCCTGCGGTTCCGGCGCAAAGTGGCCGCCCAGCGCAAGATGCAGGTTTACGCGCTGGACCAGCCGCTGGGCGCGAACGCGCATCAGGTCGCTCTGCACGCGCAACAGATCGCGCTTGCGCTGCAGGACATCAAAATCGTCGAACTGACCGATTTGCCGTTGCACCAATGCCAGCTCCAAGGCGCGGCTGCTTTCGGAAAACTGGCGCTGGATCGCCCGTTCGCGCAGCGCCAACTGCTGTTCGCCCGTCAGGCCGTTCTCGACTTCGCTCATTGCGATGAGAATCGCGCGCGCATACAGCGCCAGCGCCTCACGCTGCTGCTCGGTACGCAACTCCAGCGTGATCTGCCGACGCCCGGCATCGAACAGCGGCCACGTCAACGCCGCGCCGACCGGGAACACCCAGCTTTGCATGCTGGTCGCCAAGCCCGAATAGTCTTTTGTGAAACGCCCTGCGCCAGCGAATATCGCAATGGCAGGCAATCGGGCCGCTTTCGCTTCTTCCGCGCCAAAGTACGCCGACACGAGCCGCTCGCGTGCGGCGACGAGGTCGGGCCTGCGGTCCAGCAGGTCCAACGGCAGGCCCGCGGCCACCGGGGCGGGCGCGTCTGGAATGGGCTCGTCGGCTTGCGCGGCGCCAGCGGGGTAGCGGCCCAATATCAATTCCAGCGCCCGTAATGCTTGCGCCCGGGCCTGTTCGCGCTGACCGACCACGTCAGCCGCGGCAGCGACTTGCTCGGTCCAATGCGCGACATCCATTTCGCTGACTTTGCCGATGCGTCGGCGGTATTGGATCAGGCTGAGCTGCTTGCCCGTCGTAGTTTCCAATTCTTGCGCAAGGGCGAGCTGACCGCTGGCCTCAAGGGCCGCCAGCCAACTTCTGGCGGTCAATGCGCCGATGGATTGGCGGGCATAGGCGTAGTCCGCCTCCGCCGAGCGGTATCCCGCCTCGCCCGCCATCTTTTCGGCCCGCGCCCTGCCCCACAGGTCGATCTCCCAGTTCATCAGGACGGCATAGCCATTGGCCGAAAAGGCGCTGCCAGGCGTGGGGTCCGTTGCCGTTCGGGCGCCCAGGCCAACGGTGGGCAGTAAGTCAGCGCCCGCCAATCTGGCTTGGTGCGCCGCTTGCTGCATCCGGCTTGCGGCAACGCGCAAGTCCAGGTTGTTGCCCAGCGCCTCGTCGATCAGCGATTGCAGCGTGCCGTGTTCGGGAAATCCGGCCCATTGGGGCGCGAACGCGGCGGTTTGCGCGCTGGCAACCCACTGGGCCGGCACTTGCGTGCCCGCCATGGCTTGCTGATACAACGCGTCTTTGGCAGGTGGGTCCAGGTTGGCGCAGCCCGCCATCAACACCATGGCGCAGCATACCGTTGCGAGGACGCGGGGGGCGATCGGACAGCGTGCTGGCATCTGGCCCCCGTCAGTGAAGCTTGAGAACCAGGTAATCCAGCTTGGCGGACACGCGGAATATCACTTTGCGAACCATGTGCAGCGCGCCCAGGCTGTCGGTGTAGATGGCCGCCTTGCCGCGCGCGCCCATGGCCAAGGCCATGTCTTGCGGCGTCTCAAGATCAATGCGTACCGCGTACTGCATGGGCGGCGCGGCGTGGTCGCCCTCGGAGGTCGTGCCGGGCAGCAGCCCGGATGCCTGGAACTGCCCCTGCGAGGTCGCCCAGACGATCGAATCCACCTTGCCCTTGAAGACGTGCCCCGGCACCGTGCGCAGCGACACCTCCACCTCGTTGCCAGCCTTCACTTTCGTCAGCTGATTCTGGTCGAAGAACGCAATCACCTGTTGCGTGGTCTCGACGAACGACATGATGGGGCGTATCGGTATTGCGGCCGCATACGACCCCACCCGGGCTTGCAGGTTGATCGCATAGCCGTCGGCCGGCGCGTATAGCGTCGTCTGCGCAAGTTCCCATTTCGCCGTATCCAGCTCGGCCTTGACTTGCGCGACGGCCACTTGGTCGCCTTCGAACACTGCCCCCACGCTCAACCGGACCTTGCGTTCCGTTTCCCGCGCCGCCTCCCAGTTCGCAAGCCGGACCTTCAGTTCGCTTTGGAAGCTCTGCACGTCATATTGGCTGCCGGCGCCGCGCGCCGCCAAGGCGGTGCTTTGGCGAAGCCGCATGCGGGCGAGTTCGACTTGCGCCAAGGCGGCCGCCGTCATCGCTTGCGCCGACGCGAGGTCCCGGTCCAGGGACTGCTGGCTAGCCTGGGCATCCACCAGCTTGGCTTCCAGCTGCCTGACCTTGAGTTGATAGGGCTCGGCGTCCAGGCGCAGCAGCACGTCGCCCTTTTTGATGGGCCGGTTCCCCTCCACCGCGATTTCCGTCACCCGTCCCGTCACCCGGGGGACGATTTCGACGACGTAGTTGACGACCCGCAATTCCGTCGACGACGGCGTGACGACGTTGATCGTCAGGACAAGCGCCGCCAAGCCGGCCGCGCCCACCGCAACCACCCCGACCTGCGACTGGATGTTCCAGGGAAGCAGCTTCAGTTTGATGAAGACAAGCCAAACCAGCAGCCCATAGACGACACAAATGAGCTCTAGCATGTCATTCCCCGGTGCGGCCGGCTGGGGGCGATGGCGCGGGCGCCTCTTCCTTGACGCTCATCTCCGGGTCGTCATGCACGTCTCTGCCGTAAGCCAGCCGGTATCCGATCGGTTTCGTATGCGCCCACAACCAGGCGAAGGGCCAGAGCATGCCCCCGAACGCCAAGGACAGCAGGCAAAGCGATTTGATCGCCTCGGCTTGGGGATGATGCCGCTTTTCGGCGATGACTTCCGGCAAGACGTGCAGCTTCCAGAATATCCAGATGGCCAGAATGGGAACCATGACCAGCACGACCCAGACGAGCACATCGGCGATGGCGTCTTCCAGGTGGCCCCCTGCCGCGTAGCCGGTAACCGGCGCCAGCGTAGACGCGATGGCCGGGATGACGACGAGTCCGCGTCGCGGATTGGCAAGAAACATATCGAACCCCCTCTTCCCAATGGGATGCTGATGGTCCAGCACGTCGTCGGGGTGGTCTTCGCTTCGGAATGCCTGCGCGGAAGCGCGCATACGGCATTTTCACCAGTGACCGCGCCGTAAGTCCATGCTAATTTCGGCAATATCTAGTCAGCTCCCACCTGCGGAGGGCCGAATGGACCTTCAGCGATTCGAGTCGTTCGATGCGTATGCGGACGCGATATTCGATGCGGACGCCCGGGTTTTCCTTCTGGGATCCAGAGACGGCGGTTGGGAAATCGGTCATCTGGACGTGGACGGTATCGATGTCCAGCGGGGTATCGCGGCCGTGCCGAATCTGTGCGAAGGCGTCGGCTGGCCCTCGCATTTGACGTTGCTGCTGTCCCAGCCCTCGCCCAGCCCCACCTGGCTGAACGGGGTTCCTTTCAATCAAGGATCTCTGGGAGTCCTTGCGCCCGGCAAGGGGTTCGTCTTTCGAGCCGCCGGGCCCAATGAATGGATCACCATCGCGGTGCCGGTCTGTTCCGAGCTGTTCGTGGGCGGCAGCGCCGTGGCCCAGACGCTGCGGCAATGGGCGCGCGTGGCCGACATCGTCAGCGCAGACCATTTGCAATTGGCCGCGTTGCGAGAAGCTGCGTTCCTGTCGATGGCGCCCGCCTGTCCGCCAGCGATCGGCCGCCGTTTGCTGGAACAACGGTTGTCCGACCTGATCGCGGGCCGCTCCCCAAGCCGCCGCGGCAAGGGGCGCCCCGGTTCACCGATGCCCCTGTTATGCGAGGCCGCGTTGACGGTCTTTCGCAAGCAAGGCCAAGCCCTGGACCTAGACGGTCTATGCAAGGGTTTGAGGATCAGCCTGCGGAGCCTGCGGGATTTTTCGCAAGCCTGTTTCGGCATGGCGCCAGGGCACTACCTTTGCCTGCGCAAGCTGCATGACGTCTATCTGGACCTGTCAAACAGCACCGGCCGGCGAACCACGGTGGCGGACTGCTTCCTGCGCCATGGCTACCCCTATTCCACGTATGCGGCAGCGCGCTACCATGCCGTCTTCCTTGAAACACCGTCCGAAACGCGGCATCGGTGCGGTCCGCAGGAACCTCGATCCTGACGGGTTTTCGCCGGAATCATCATGGACTTGCGATGGCGTCGCGCCGCACAATTCCAGTACCGCCGCGTGGACCAGCGGCTAGCACCGATTGCCCCTCGGATTCGCCTACGCAGATCAAGGAGTGGAATGATGGCCAAGAATGGAGAAACGCAAACAGCGCAAGACGGCGGCGCGCCCGTAAATGAACGGCTGTCAGCGAAAGACTATGAACGGGAATTGGCGCGTCTGCACGTCGAGCTCGTCAAGCTTCAGCGGTGGGTCGTCGATTCCGGCGCCAAGGTTTGCATCCTGTTCGAAGGGCGCGATGGCGCCGGCAAAGGGGGAACGATCAAGGCCATGACCGAGCGCGTCAGCCCACGTGTGTTCCGCGTCGTCGCGCTGCCGTCACCGACGGATCGGGAGAAGACCCAGATGTACGTGCAACGCTACCTTCCCCACTTGCCCGCCGCCGGCGAAATCGTCATTTTCGACCGCAGTTGGTACAACCGCGCCGGTGTAGAGCGCGTGTTGGGCTTTTGCACCAAGGAACAGGTGAAATCCTTCTTGAAAGCGGTGCCGCTGGTCGAGCGGGCCATCATCGAATCGGGTGTGATCCTGCTTAAGTATTGGCTTGAAGTCAGCGAGGCCGAGCAAACGCGCCGGCTTCAAGCTCGAATCCACGACGAACGCAAGATCTGGAAACTCTCGAAGCTGGATTTGGATTCCTACAGCCATTGGTATGACTATTCCCGCGCGCGCGACGATATGTTCGCGGCGACGGAC
Source organism: Achromobacter sp. MYb9 (assembly GCF_002975275.1). Lineage (GTDB taxonomy): Bacteria > Pseudomonadota > Gammaproteobacteria > Burkholderiales > Burkholderiaceae_B > Achromobacter. The sequence continues at coordinate 47,888 of NZ_PCOQ01000015.1, forward strand.
ACGGAGTATGCGCCCTGGTTTGTCGCCGATTCGAACAACAAGAAGCGCGTGCGGCTGAACATCATCAGCCATATCCTCCAGAGCATTCCGTATAAGGCGCTTCCCATGGCGAAGGTCAAGCTGCCCAAGCGCCAAAAGCCGCAAGGCTATCGCGAGCCCGACCATTCGCGCATGAGCATTCCGCGGAAGTTCTAGCGCCCCGACGGACCACGGCGTTCACATCCCTTTTCTATGGTGGTCCCTGATGAATACGGGCAGATCGTTGGACGGCGGCATAGCCGGCACCTGATACATCATGTCGCCCACGAATCCACGGTGGTAGGTGCCATGGTTAACCACATGCAGCACAATTTCTTCCTGTGTCATGACGCCTTCCCCGCCGCCGACAAACGTGAAATGCACCGGTTTGGCCAAGTCCTCGCCCCGCCACCCGTCGACCAGCGCGATGTACCAGCGGTCCATATCCTGGACAGCGTTCCATAGGTCCATCACGGCGGGCGTATGGTCTGTGTTGCGAGACGTATAGCCGTGCGGCTTGCCTAGAAGGTGATGCTTGAAGATATCGTCGATGACATAGACGTGGTTCAAGGTGTGGACCATGTTTCCAAACCGGGTGGGTCTGGGGCGCAGGGCCTCGCCGTCCGGCAACTGCATGACGGCGTTGAATGTCAGGCCATTTGCCCAGGCTTTGTAGCGAACCTGCATCTTCAAGCTATCCGTCGCGCCGCGGTGCTGGACGTCGCCGCGGCACACCACATGCACCTTATTGCCGTCGGGATCGCGGAGGTATGCGCCGTAATAGTCCGCGCCGTAATGCGGCCGCGGGCCGGGCTTCCCGCAATCGGCGCCCTGTGCCGCGATGCCTGCCGCGTAGGCGGCGTCCACGGCCGCCGGGGTCGGCGCCTGAAATGCCACCATGCTGCCGTTGCCGGCGCGAGCCGCTTTGCCGTCGAACGGCACATAGACATAGAAGCGCGGCAACGCTGCGCCCGGCACAATCCAGCACAGCGACGCGGGCCCGCCGTCGGGTGCGACCGGGCGCCGTACCAGGCCCAAAGGTTGAAGAACGGCATCATAGAAGGCGCCAGCCCGATCAAGATCGCGGCTGCCCACCGTTACGTGGCTGAACATGGTCGAGATTTCCTGGTGTATTCAGACTTGGCGCAGCGCGGCCGCGGTCAGGTCAAGATCGGCGTTGCGCCCGGATAGCGTGACGGCGAAGGTTCGGCCGTGCAGCGGAATCTTCCGCGACAGTACTGCGGCCAGCGCGACCGCCGCGCCGGGCTCAATCGCCAAGCCGAACTCGCTGATGGCGACGCGCATGGCGGCCTTGGCCTCGTCATCGGTCACGGCGAACGTGCCCGCCAGACGCCGCCTGATGATCTCGAACGGCAGCCTGGCCATGTAGAGCCCGCTGATCGCGTCGCAGATCGAATGGCTGCCTGGCGCCAGATCGATGCACCGCCCTGCGGCAAGCGAATTCGCCATCTTCTCGAAACCCACGGCCTCCACGGCATAGACCTCGGTGGCGGGCGAAGTTTCGCCCAGGCCCAGCAGGCACCCAGCCGTCAATCCACCACCAGAACAGCAGGTCAGCAGGACATCGATACGCGCATTCAGCCTGGCCGCTTGCGCGACCATTTCCAACGCAACCGTGCCTGCGCCCGACACGACCCAGAAGTCGTCCGCCGGAGGCACAAGTACCCGGCCTTCGCGTGTCGTGATGTCGGCCGCCACGGCGGCAAGGTCTTTCATCGGCACGGTCACCACGCGGGCGCCATACGCGGCGATACGCTCCGTCTTGGCCGCCGGCGCCGTGTCGGGTACGACGACCACTGCCGACGTGCCCATCAGGCCCGCGCAATAGGCCACCGCCAGACCGTGGTTGCCGGAGGAACGCGCCACGATGCCGCGCCGCCGCTCGTCATCGGTAAGCGCGCCCACCCGATTGGCGGCGCCACGCAGCTTGAACGAGCCCGTCACCTGAAGATTTTCGGCCTTGACCAGCAGCCGCCCGCCGTATTTCTGGTTGAGAAAAGGCGATTCCAGCAGCGGTGTCTCGGTGCAATAGCGGCTGATGCGGCCGGCGGCGGCCTGCACATCGCCGTACGCTGGCAGGGAGCTCAAGGCAAAGTCGGGAGTATTGGTACGCGACATACGGGGTCCGGTGTTATCTTCCATACCAAGAATTGCACGGACGATATGTCGATGCAATGTAAACATTGCACTCGGAGCAATAAAGATGCCGGACTTCCATGCCATCGCCGACGCCGTTGCGGCGGAAATCGCGTCGGGCAAGCTTGCAGCCGGTTCGCGCCTGCCGCCGCAAAGAACTTTCGCCGACAACTGGGGAATCGCGGCCTCGACGGCAAGCCGCGTCTACGCCGAGTTGACGCGCCGTGGCCTCGTCACGGGTGAAGTCGGGCGCGGCACCTTCGTTCGTGCGCCGGAAACCTTGCGCGCCGTTCGCATCAGCGAAGCTGCCGATGCCCCCATCGACCTGCAATTGGCCATCTCGTCGTCGCTGGAACAAGCCGCCTTGATGGCTCCCGCCCTGCATTCGTTGGCCGGGCCAGCGGCGCTGTGGGAGGCGTTATGCGCGGCAAGTCCGTTCGGCCCGGACGGGGCCGGCCCGGCGGTCGCCCATTTCCTGGCGACTTCGCGCTGGACGCCGGACCCGGCGGGCATCCTCTTTGCAGGCGGCGGGCGCCAGGCCATTGCCTGCGCCTTGGCCGCCCTGTGTCAACCGGGCGACCGACTGGGCGTCGAGCCCTTGACCTATCCGTCGATGATCCGTATCGCCGCCCGGCTTGGACTTCAGCTTGTCCCCATCCAGATCGACGACCAGGGGATCGACCTTGAGGCCTTGGCCAGGACGCATGCCGCAAAGCCCCTTGCCGCGATCTACATCCAACCGACGCTTCATAATCCGTTGGGTATATCGATGACGCCTGAACGCAGGCAGGCATTGGGGCACTGGCTGGAGGCTGCCGGCCTGTACTGCATTGAAGATGCCGCGTTCGCGTTCCTGTCGGACGCGACGCCACTGGCGGCGTATGCGCCCGACCGTGTGGTTTACGTCAACAGCATGCAGAAGCGATTGGCGCCGGGGATCGGCGTCGGCTTCGTGGCCGCGCCCCGCCCGGTCAAGGACGCCATTGCCGCCGTCATGCGCGCGGGCGGCTGGATGGCACCGTCCTTGGCGGTGCGCCTGGTCATGTCGTGGATCGCCGACGGGACGGCCGTCCGGGTGGCCGGCCTGAAGCGCAAAGATGCCCGCGCGCGCCAGGCACTGGCCGCCCGCATTCTGGGTGCGGAGCGGGTTCCCGCCCGCACCGACGCGTTCCATGCGTGGCTGGAATTGCCGCCAGCCTGGAGCGCCGACGCGTTTACGGCCGCGGCCGCCCAGCAAGGCGTCGCCATCACGTCTTCCGGCGCGTTCGCCGTCACGCCGGGCCGCGCCCCGAACGCCGTGCGTCTTGCGCTCTCCGCTGCCCCACTGAAGGATCTTGAACAGGGGCTGCAGGTCCTCCGGGCGCTGTTGGCCACCACGCCCAACGATGCGCCAATCGAGTAAGAGTTTGCTATCGTGAATAGCTTGCGGGCCTGGAATTGGTCCGACCGCTTGCCGCCCAAACCGATAGAGGACGATCATGGCCCGTTGGACTTTCTACTCCGCCCCTGGCACTTGCGCGCTGGCGACCCACATCGCGCTGCATGAGGCAGGCGCCGACTTCGATTTGATCAAGCTGGATTTTGCCGCGGGGCAGCAGCAAAGCCCCGAGTACTTGCGCGTGAATCCCAAAGGCCGGGTGCCCGCGCTGGCGACCGAGCACGGCGTGCTGACCGAAACCCCCGCCCTGCTCGCCTTCGTGGCGCAACGTTTTCCTGAAGCCGGATTGGCGCCGCTGAACGACCCCTTCGCGTTCGCGCGGATGCAGGAGTTGACGAGCTATCTGGCGGCGACCGCCCATGTTGCGCACGCGCACAAGCGACGGGGCGCGCGATGGGCCGATGATCCCGCCGCGCACGAAGCCATGCGCCAGAAGGTTCCGCAGACAATGACGGCCTGCGCCGCGTACCTGGAGGGGCTGATCGCGGGCCCGTGGGTGGCGGGCAACGACTATAGCGTGGCCGATGGCTATCTGTTCACCATCGGCAGCTGGCTGGATGGCGATGGTGTCGACATGGCGCAGTTTCCGAAGCTGGCGGCCTACCTGGCGCGTGTGGCCGAGCGGCCGGCGGTGCAGCGCGCCCTGGCCGACGCCCGGTAGCAAGTCGGCCTGACCGTCTGCCGGCGCGTCAAAGCGCCAGCACGATGCGCTGGCCGCAGGCGCGCGAACAACAGCTCATCATTTTTCGATTGGCCTCGCGTTCGGCGCGGGTCAGCACCACGTCGCGGTGATCGATATCGCCGGCCAGCACGCTGACCTCGCAGGACCCGCACAGGCCCTCCTCGCAATCGCTTTGCACGTCGATATTGGCGGCGCGAAGCGCGGCCAGCAGCGTCTGGTCGGGACGCACGGTGACCACCAATCCGGAATCTTTCAGCTCCGCCTCGAAGGCATGCTCGCGGTCGGGGTCCAGCGTGCCCAGCGTGGAATGGAAATGCTCTACCCGCAGCGCGTCCTGCGGCCAATGCGCGCTGGCTTGTTGCAGGGCGTCCAGCAAGCGCGCAGGCCCACAGGCGTAGATTTGGGTGTTGGGGTCCGGTTGCGCCAGCAGCGCGCCGAAGTCGTTGCGCCTGCCTTCGTCGCTGGCATATAGGTGCAGCCGGTCGCCATGCAGGGCCGCCAGCTCGTCAAGCAACGCCATGCCGGCGCGGGTCCGGCCGCTGTAATGCAGTTCGTAGTCCATGCCGAGTTCCCGCGCGCGTCGCGCCATGGCGCTGATCGGGGTAATGCCGATGCCGCCGGCGATCAGGATCGCCTTGGCTGCGCCTTCGTCCAGCCGGAAGTGGTTGCGCGGGCCGCGGACGCGCAGGCGCTGTCCGGGCTTGACGTGGTCATGGACCCAGGCAGAGCCGCCGCGGCCGTCGGCTTCGCGCAGCACGGCGATGCGCAGGCGGCTGGTATCCGAAGGGTCGCCACAAAGCGAGTATTGGCGCGACAGGCCGGTATCGCCGCATTCAATGTCGATATGCGCGCCCGGTGCCCAGCGGGGAAGCGCCTTGCCGTCGGGAGACGCCAGCGTCAGCATGAGGATGCCGCGGGCGGTGGGCTCCACCCGTTCAACCACCAGGTTGCGCGCGCTGGCATGGGCGGAGGGCTCGCCGATGCGCACCGGCTGGCGCTGTTCCAGCAGGCCGGGCTGGCGGCGTTCGGGGTTCCGCGCCGGGTCCCATTCCACCTGCAGATGCTCCGGTCCGCGAAACGAGGTATTGGGCACGTAAGTGAACTGCTGCGGCGACAGGCGCAGGTGCGGCACGCGGCGCGTCAGCTCTTCCAGGAAGATCTGCATTTCCATGCGCGCCAGATTCTTGCCCATGCATTGGTGGGCGCCATACCCGAATGTGAGCTGATCGCTGGCGTTGTCGCGCCGGATGTCGAACAGATCGGCGTCCGCGAACTGGCGTTCGTCATGGTTGGCGGACGCACTGACGATCAAGAGCTTTGCCCCGGCCGGGATCGGCGTGCCGGCAATGGTGGTGTCGCGCATGGCCAGCCGCCGCCAGGCGGCCACCGAGCCGTTATGCCGCAGGCATTCCTCGACCGCGTTCGGGATCAGGGACGGGTCTTCGCATAGCTCGCGCCAGGCGTCGGGATGCTGCAGCAGCAGCTTGATGGCGTTTGCCGAGGCGTTGGCCGTGGTTTCGTGCGCGGCCACGATGCCCGCCATCATCATCGAATGCAGGTAGGAGTCGGTCACGACGTCCGGGTAGTCGCGCTGTTTGCGGATGCCGTATTGCATCCAGCCGGGCTGGTCCGGATCCTGGCGCATCTTGTCCAGGATCTTGCCGGCCAATTGCCAGAAATTGCCGACGGCGTGGGCCACGGCCACTTGTTCTTCCGGCTTGGGCCGGCCCCAGGTATTGACCGTGTGCGCGATCGAATAGCGGCGCAACAGGTCCATGTCCTCTTCGGGGATGCCCAGGAAATGCAGCGCCACCGTCAGCGGAACTTCCCAAAGCAACTGGTCGACCAGGTCGGCGCTGCCGTCGTCAATGAAGCGGTCGACGTATTCCCGGGTCAGGCGCCGCACCATGGGTTCGTGGTGCTTCAGGGCTTCGGGCGTGAAAGGCTCCATCAGCACTCGCCGCCGAGGCATGTGGGCGGGCTCGTCTTCGTTGACCAGCGTGCGGTTCATCGCGTAGCCGTAAGACGCCAGCACGGCGTTCGCTTCCGGCCCGGTCGGCGTGATTTTCTCCAGCGCGATGGACGGGCTGAATGTGAGGTTGTCGCGAAAGATCGCCTTGATGTCTTCGTAGCGGGTCACCACCCAGTAGCCGAGTTTCGGGCTGTAGAAGACGGGTTCCTGTTCGCGCGCCCAGCGCACGTATTCCGGCGGGTCCTGTTGGTAGCCGTCGCCGAAGGGATCGAACTCGGCGGCGCGCTCACTGACATGCATCGGGCAGCCGTCGACGGCCGCAGCAGCGTGGACCGGACAGCCGGACGGGGTTTGGGCGGGTTGGGACATGTCTGCACTCCGGGTGTCATAGGTTTTATGCGTAAATCATATACGCATTGCGTAATCTGATAAACCGGGTTTAACCTCTGGCTCTCCCCTACCCGACTGCGCCCATGACCGTTACCGAACTCCCGCGTCCCCGCGAACGCCGCCAGCGCGTGCAGGCGGCCGAAACCAGCATGGCCGTGCTGAAAGCCCTGGGCCATCTTGGCGGCCGCGCGGGCCTGAGCCTGATCGCGGCCCGGATCGGCGAGAGTCCCGCCAAGGTGCACCGCTACCTGGTCAGCCTGATGGAAGGCGGCCTGGTCGGCCAGGACGCCGCCACCCAGCAGTATTTCCTGGGGCTGGAAACGCTGCTACTGGGCCTGGCGGCCATGCGGCAGGCGGATCCCATTCGCCTGGCCGAAGCGTCGTTGGTCCGCCTGCGCGAAGAACTGGAAGTGACCTGCTTCGTCGCGGTGATGGGCAACAAGGGCCCCACCATCGTGCGTTTTGAAGAGCCGGGGCTGCCCGTCACGGTCAACGTGCGCGTGGGCTCGGTGTTGCCGATGCTGTGGTCGGCTACCGGCCAAGTCCTGCTGGCGACCCTGGACGAGCACGCGGTCCGCGCGCTTGCCCAAGCCGATCTGGACGCAGCCACACCCGAACAGCGGGCGATGCTGGATGCCGCCGACCCGATCGGCACCCTGCGGCGCGCGGTGCTGGCGGCAGGCTGCGCCGTCGTGCGCGACACGAATCTGCGAGGCATCAGCGCCGTATCCGCGCCGATCTACAGCTACGCCGGCCGGCCATGCGCCGTGCTGACCGCGTTGGGCGCCACCGGCGGCTTCGACGCATCGCCCGACGGCCGCGTGGGGTTGGCCGTGCGCCGCGAGGCGCAAGCCATCAGCCGGCTGCTGGGCGACACGCCCCCGCAGGAAAGCGTCAGAAGCTGACCGCCAGGCCGACGGAAAAGCCCGACACATTCTGGCCGAAGACATACCGGCCGACCAACCGGGTCCGGGTGATGAACACGTTGTAGGCGCTGGAATCCAGTTCCAGGCCCGCGCCCAGCGAGGTCAGGCGGTCAAAGCCCAGCACGCCGCGCTGGTCGCCCAGGAATTCGGAATGGGTCAATTCCAGCACGTAGCGCAGCGGCCGTTGCAGCATCGTCAAGCCCGTGGGAGCCCGGTAGCGCGCCCACAGGTTCGCGGACTGCGCGATGGCGTTGCCCTGAACGGCGGCCGAACTGGCAAAGCTCTTCAGTCGAATATCGGAATAGCGCAGCTCCACATCCACTTCGTAGCCGGGCCGGTAGTGCTCGTAATCCAGCATCAGCGATCCGCCGAGGCCATAAGCGTTCAGCGAACCCTTGTCCAGGAAAGTCACGTCTTGCCCGGTCTGACGGCCAACGTACCAGCTGGCGGCACGCAGGTCGCTGGTGACGTTGCCCAGGGCAACGTTGAAAATGGGGCGCAACTTCAGTTCATCGGTAAGCTTGAAGTCCCAACCGATCCCCCCGGTCGCGGAGACGCTATTCCACTTGGTGGGGATCTTGCGGGTCTCCAGGCCTTGCGAGGCGACGAACGTCGGGTCGTAGCGGCTGCCGGCCAGGACGCCTTCCAGATAGATGGGCACCGATTTGGAAATCGTGTCGCCGCCGCCCAACTGCGTCATGTAGAACTCGGTCGATCCCGTCGTGCCGCCACCCCCGCCAATCGACAGTGCGCTGGTCGTGATGTCCGGAACGATCGAAAACGACATCAGCGCTAAGACCCCGTTGGCGCGCTTCTGCAGATCGTCCTGCGTCAACCGGATGGTCGGTTGCGCGGTGGCAGCCCCACCTGCCACGCACGCCTGCGTTGCAATCAGCCACGCCGATATCCGTCTGGCCGCCCTGCTCGACACCCTTGTTTTTCGGTTCGCCATGCCGTTTCTCCGCTTCGCTACTTCACGGCGCCCGCCGCGGCGCTCCCCATGGCCTGGCGCTGCGACAGCAACAACGCGTCGCTTTGGTCGATACGGATCGCGCCGATGCGGGGGAACTCGAAGTCGACAATGATGTAGAGGGCCGCCGTCATGACCAGCGCGTAGATAATCTGGTGGAACACGGTGTCGTGCTTGGCGCCAGCCAGGTTCAAGCCGATCAGGCAGGCGCAGACCAGCGCCAGGAATCCCAGGAACGCATAGGTGACAACGGGCGGGTGGACCTTCTGCGCCACGGTCTGCGCGGTGGACACGTCGAACATGTCGTTGACTGAAGCAATATACGACGCGGCGAACGGCGGCACGGTGTTCCTGCCGGCCGCAATCGAGGTCTTCCAGATTTCGTTCTGGATGGCGCCGACTTTTGCCGCGATGGCGTCGCGCTGATCCAGGTCGGCGACGTGCTTGTAATAGTTGACGCGCTCGTCCACGTAGCGGCGGAATTGGTCGCGCAATGCCGGCTGGTCGGGAGCGTTCAGCAGATCGATGCGCAGCCAGGCCGTGCCGATGGCGTTGACCTCGGTGACGAGCAGGTTCCGGCGGTCCGCCATCCGTTGCGCCGCCCCCGAAAACGTGAATGCGATCAACAGGCCCAGCAACGCGAAAACAGAGGCTTCGATGGCGGCGGAACCGGCCGTGCCCTTATCTTCCCCACCACCACGCAAGCCTATTCGCCGTCCGAACCGGATGGCCCCCAACAACAGAAAGAAGAAGACGACCGCCGAGCCTGCCAATACAAATGAATAGTTCACATTGCCACCCTACGCCTGGTCTTTGTTGGTCGGACACGTTGGAAAAGCGGAACAGACATTCGAACAAAAGCGGGAAGCCAACTAGGACGGCAGGCCCTCCCCCCAGAGCGTGACGCGGTTGCGTCCGCCTGATTTAGAGGCATACAAGGCCTGGTCCGCGCATTTGACAACAGCTTCGGGGGATTTTCCATGCTGTGGCCACAATGCGATACCGACCGATATCGTCACATGCCCGACGCCGTCCGGCATCGCTTTTCGGGCCACGTCGGCGCGAATGCGCTCGGCGGTGTGCAGGGCGACGTCCGGGGACGGGGCCGGCACGACCACGATGAATTCCTCGCCGCCTACGCGGAACGGCCTGTCCTGTTGCCGAACGCTGTCGCGCAGGGTTTTTGCCAACAAGATCAAGACCTTGTCGCCAACCGGGTGCCCATACACGTCGTTGACTTGCTTGAAATGGTCCAGGTCCAGCGCGATGACCGCGAACGGCGTGCCAGCGGCCGCCAGTTCCTCGAATCGCAGTTCAAGGGCGCGCCGGTTCATCAGGCCGGTCATCGGGTCGGTCATGGTCTGGGTGTTCAGGCGTCCGACTTCGTTTCGGTGCTGCGCCAGCGTGGCGATCAGCGCCTCGCGCAGCTTATCGGCTTCGAAATACCAGGTTTTCAGCAGACTGGCCCGCGGGCCTTGCCGGTCGACCGCTTCGGGGCTGCCCATGGCGCTTGTCAGTCGGGCCAAGGGTCGGGCGATGGCGTAAGCCAGCCCGCACACCAGTATCAGCGTGACGATCACGGCGGGAACGGCAAAGCGCAAGGACTCTGCCAATAACGTCTTCAAGGGCGACAAGGCCTGTTCCAGCGGCCGTTGGATGACAACCGCCCATTTTCCTTTCGTGATGGGCGCGTAGCCCGCCAGCACCGGATGGCCCGACGCGTCGCGGACTTGCGCCGAACCCGGCCCGGATGTGGGTGACACATCCGCCTTGACCAGGCTCAACACGCTTTCGTCCGGACCGCCCGCGCCGTGGCTGTACAGCACCCCGCCCTGCACGTTGACCAGGTAGACGGCCGCGCCGTCGTCATAAGGGTGTTCACCAATCAGCCGGTCCAGCCGGCTGCCGCGTTCCAGGACCACGACCGCCGCGACGAAACCGCCCGGCGCGCCGTCCTTGCCAGGCACCGGCTCCACCAGCATCAGCGCGGCCCGTTGGCCGTCGTGCTGGCAACACGGCACGACCCAGTCCGCCGGGCGTCGTTCTTTCATGCCGAGTTCGGCCAGCGTGTTGAAACCAGACAGTTGCGCGGGCGCCTGGTCGGAACGGGCGATGATGACGCCGGCGGCATCCGCGAGCAGCACGGCGGAAACGCCTTGCGCCTGGGCTGCGACGCGGGACAACTCGGCCGTGAGTGCCTGCGGGGTATCGCCGGCGTCGGGCAGGCGGCCGGCGCTGGTCTTCAGTTGGCGATGCAGCGCGTCGATATATAGATTGATGAACTCGGCCAGTTTTTCCGCATAGGCCACATTGGAGGCCAGGGAATTCTTGACGACCTGCGCCTTCTGCACCTGATAGCCGGCGTAGAGGGCGTTGAAAAAGCCGATCGCCACGCTTAACACCGCCAGGGCGATGAGCACCGTGAACAAGCTGACTTTTCTTTTCATCGTTGAAGATCCCGCCCGCTATCGGTCTGCAAAGCAGCATACAGAATCATGCAAAACGGGTCCACACTCGCGGCAACCGCTTACTTGCCGGGTTTGAAGTCCATTGCTGCCATGGCCGGTCCGATGGCCTGGGCCGCATACCCCTCCCAGGGCGTGTTGCCCGCGTCTAGCCGGGAATGGATATTGGCGATGGTCCAGTGCGCACCGCTGCTCAGTTTCGCCAGTTCTTCCCATGCCACGGGCACCGAGACCCCCAGCCCCGGGCGCGCCCGGGCCGACCAGGCGGCGACCGTCGTGGCGCCGAAGCCGTTGCGCAGATAGTCCACGAATACCTTGCCGACCCGGTTTTTCGGGCCGCTCTTGGCTACGAAGATCTGCGGCAGCGTAGCCGCCAGATGCGCGACGATCGTCTGTGAGAACGCCTTGACGGTGTCCCAATCATGTTGCCGTCGTAGCGGAACCACCACATGCAGTCCCTTGCCGCCGCTGGTTTTCAGCCAGGTCGTCAGGCCGATCTCGCTCAGCATCGTCTGTACCAGCTGGGCCGCCTGCTGCAGGGTCGGCCATGCCACGCCTTCCCCCGGATCCAGGTCGAACAACATGCGGTCCGGTTTACCGATGGCCGTCTTGACGGCGTTCCAGGTGTGGAATTCCACCACGTTCATCTGCACGGCGGACATGATGGCCTGGGGCGTCGGCACTTCCAGCAACGGCGGATGGCCGGGGTCCAGGCGGGCGGGCAAGGGCTTGACGCCGGGCATCGCGGCTTCCAGGTGCTTCTGGAAGAACAACTCCCCCTGGATCCCGCCCGGCGCGCGCAGGAACGACACGGGGCGTCCCGTCAGGTGTTCCAGCAATAGCGGCGCGATCAGGCCGTAATAGCGCGCCAGGTCCAGCTTGGTCAAGCCTGTCGACGGGTCGATGACACGCTCGGGGTGGGTCAGCCTGCCGATCTTGCCGGCGGCCTTGGGCGCGCCCGGGATGGCCTTGGTCTGTGTCGCAGCCGCCTTGGAGCGGTCGGCCGCAGCCGAGGCGCGAGGCGCCTGCACTGCCTTTTCGCGTGTGATGTCGCGCGCTGGCTTGTCGGCGCGCAAGCCCCGGAAGACCGAATGGCGGATGTGGCCGCCGGTGGTCCAGCCGGAGAACGACACTTCGGCGATCAATTGCGGCTTTACCCACCGCACGCCCTTGCCCTGCCCGCCTGTCACCGGTTTATCGTCGGTCTCGATGCGGGCGAGCGTTTCCTGAAGCGAAATCAATCCTTCGTTGTCGAACCCGGTGCCCACCTTGCCGGCGTAACGCAATGCCCCGTCGTCCTCGTGGACGGCCAGCAACAGGGCTCCCAGCCCAGCGCGGGCGCCTTGCGGCGCGGTATAGCCCACGATGACGAATTCCTGCCGGCGGCCGCACTTGATCTTCAGCCAGGTATCGGACCGGCGCGCCACGTAGGGCGCGGACTGGCGTTTGGCGATGATGCCTTCCAGCCCCATCTTGCAGGCGGACGCGACCAGGTCGGACGGCGCCTGTTCGAACGTTTCGCTAAAGCGCAGGCGATCGTCGTCGGCCGTCGCCATCAACTGTGCCAGCAAGGCCCGGCGCACGCGCAACGGTTCCCGGCGCAGATCTCGTCCCCCGATGAACGGCAGGTCGAACGCATAGAACACGATGCCGCTGGTCGCATCGCCGTCGAAGGCGTTCTGCAGCGCCTGGAAATCGGGCACGCCGTGCTTGTCCAGCACGACGACCTCGCCGTCCACCCAGGCGCATTTCGCCGGCAACCGGCCAAAGGCCTTGACCAGATGCGGCAGTTTCGTGCTCCAGTCGTGCCCGTTGCGGGTATGAAGGCTGACCCTGTCGCCGTCCAGCCGTGCCAGCAACCGGTAGCCGTCGAACTTCAATTCGTAAAGCCAGTCCGCCGAGTCGGACGGCATGCCGTCCGCCAGCGTGGCCAACTGAGGCGTCAGCGACGCGGGCAATTCGGCCGCTTGCCCCGGCAGTGGCGCTTCCTTCGGTGTGGGCTTGGCTGGCGCGCGTTTTGCGGCTTGCTTGTCGCGCAGAGGCACGACGCTGTCGGGCATTTCATCCACGACGCTGAAATCGCGTTCGGACCTTGCAAACTCATCCTTGTCTTTGATCAGCAGCCAGGGGGGCTGCTTGTCGGACGCCTTGCCCTTCATCCGCACCAGCGCCCATCGGCCTTGCATCTTTCTGCCCTGCAAGTCGAATTTCAGGTGCCCTTCCCGGTAGCCCTTGCGCGCATCCCCAACCGGCATCCAGCGGCCTTCGTCCCAGATGATGACCTTGCCGGCGCCATACTGTCCCGCCGGGATCTGGCCTTCAAACTGGTTGTACGCAATGGGGTGGTCCTCTACCTGCACCGCCATGCGCTTGACGCTGGGATCGTAGCTGGGGCCCTTGGGCACCGCCCAGCTCTTCATCGCCCCGTCCAGCTCCAGCCGAAAGTCATAGTGCAGCCGGCTTGCCCAGTGTTTCTGGATGACGAAGGCCCGGGCCTGTTCGTTGGCTTCGCCGCCTTCGGCGGGTTCTGGCGTGACGGTGAAGTCGCGCTTCTTCCGATAGGTCTTAAGGGTGTCCGCCATGTCACGCCGCCTTGCGGGCGCGCGCCGCCTTGGTGGCCTTGGCCGTTTTCGCCGCCTTTGCCGGGGCCTTTTTTTCCGCAGCTTTCTTTGCAGGGGCCTTGCCGGACGCGGCCTTTTTCGCCGCCGCGGGCGCCTTCCTGTTTCCCTTCAAGCTGCGTTGCAGCAACTCCGTCAGGTCGATCACGTTGTCCGCATAAGCAGGAGTTTCCTCTTGCGGCTCAAAGACGGTTTCGGTCTTGCCCGCCTTCACCTTCCTGGCCACCAGGTCCATCACGGCGGCCTTGAACTCGTCCTTGTACAGCGCCGGGTCCCACTTGCCGGACATGTCTTCCACCAGCATCTTGGCCATCTTCAGTTCGCTGGCGCTTGGCGCCGTGGCTCGGGCGCCGGACTTGGGCAGGTCCAGTTCGTCTTGCGGCTTGACGTCGTCGCCCCACCGCATCAAGTCCAGCACCAGCGCGTCGCCGGACGGAATCAGCGCCGCCAGATGCTGCTTGGTCTGGATGACGACCTTGGCAATGCCGATCTTGCCCGTCTTTGCCAAGGTGTCGCGCAGCAATGCGTAGACCTTCTGGCCCTTGTTGATGGGCGCCACGTAGTAAGGCCGTTCCAGATACACGAACGAGACATCCGCCGCGTCCACGAACTGTTGTATTTCAATGGTTTGCGTGGTGCGGGGATAGGCCTCGGCAATCTCTTCCGGTGAAATGATGACGTACTGGCCGTCTTCATATTCCACGCCCTTGACGATATTGTCCTTATCGATTTCCTTGCCGGTGCGCTTGTTGATGCGCTTGTACCCGACTGGATCCATGGAACGCTTGTCCAGCCAATCGAAGTCCACCCCGGACTCCGTGGTTGCCGTGTGCAGGCCGACGGGGATATGGACCAGACCGAAGGAGATGGCCCCCTTCCAGATGGTTCGTGTTGCCATGATCAGCTCCTCTAGACCGGGAAGTGATCAGCAAATAGTATTCCCGCGCGGGGCAAGGCGTCACCCGCCGGGCCTTGCCGTGTCGGGCGTCAACCGGCGCGCGCCTTCGCGGCGGCCGCTTGCTTGATGGAGCGCCTGCGCCACCATAGCCACACGCCGCTGATTCCCAGGCCGGCCAGCGACAGCCCGCCGAGCGCCACGGCGGTTTCCAGCGCGACGCCGCCCAGCCCGCCGGTATGCAAGGGATAGATCACGACCGTCGCCCGGACGCCCGGATCCAGCGCGTTCCAGCGCTGCACCGCCAGGACGTCGGCGGTGCGGGGATCTATCCAGACGGAGGTCATGCCGTTGGGATGCGGATCGTCGGCCAGCATCATGCGGAAACGCGTGGGCGCGGCGGCATGCGGCGGTACCACGATGTACCCGATGGGCGCGGGTTCCTGGAATTGCGCCACGGCCTTCGCGGCCAATTCGTCCAGCGTCAGCGCAGGCGCAAGGGTGGCGACTTGCCCGGCACCCTTGGCGTTGATCGCGGGCAATGCCGGCGCCTTGACCGGCGTGGCGCCGCTTAACCAGGTTACGGCCTGGCCCAGCGGGCGCCATGCCATATACGCGCCGGTGGCCACCGATACGGCGATCAGCAGGCCCAGCGTAGCGCCGCCGACGCGGTGCAGGTCGAACAGCGAACGCAGCAGGCCGCGGTCCAGCGCCATGTTCCAGCCTTTTGACCAGTGCCGTGGCCACCACAGGATCAAACCCGTGATCAGCAAGAACAGGTAGGTCAGCGCCACCCACGCCAGGATGGCCTTGCCGGTGCCGTCCAGGTAAAGCGCGCTATGCAGTTTGAACAGCACATTCGCCGCCCCCTCGGTTTCACCGCGCCGGCCTTGTTCGACGCCGGTGACGGGGTCCAGGTATAGGGTGCCGCGCCAGGCGGCGCGCACCCGGACTTCAAGCGTTTCGCCGGGAACGCGGGCGGGCCGGAACACTAGGTTCGCGCCGTCGCCGAATTCCTTTCTGGCCGACTGCAGCACGGACTCCAGCGCGACGCCCGCCTGGCCGGGGGCCAGGTCGGAACGGGCCTGGAACAGCTGCGGATTCGCCCACCGGTCCAGCGCCGGCGTGACGACAAGCGCCGCACCGGACAGCCCCGAGAAAATCAGGACCCAGCCGGCGCTGAGCGCCAGCCAGCGGTGCACCCGCAGCCACACGCCGCGCAGGCCTTTCACGAGGTTGATCCGGTAGATGCGAAGCCCACGCGTAGTACATCAGCACTTCGAAATTATTGACGCCGCCATTGTATTTCAACGATCCGCCACGACGCTGGGCGTCGCCCTCACGTTGCCGCACACTCCTTCAATATGCGCACGAAACGCTGCGCGTGGCGGCTGGGGGCATCGAAGCGGGAGCGCACCAGGCTCAATGCCAGTGGAATCGATTCGCGCAGCGGCCGCACTTCCAGGCCGGGCCACCCCTCCTGCCCTACCGAGAACTGGTCCACGATTGCCACGCCCGCGCCGGCCCGTACCAGCGCGCACGCCAGTTCGGCGCGCACGATATCGACTGACGCCGTCCAGGACACGCCCGCCCGTTGGAATGCCGCCGCCACCAATTGGCCGAACGGGATGTTGCGGCTGTACAGCACCAGCCGGTACGCGGCCAATTCGGCCAGCCCCACATCCGCCTGGCCCGCCAATGGATGGCCCGCAGGCAGGATGCAAACCATTTTTCCGGTGGCGAACGGTTCGACGATCAGATTGGGGTGGTCGATGGGCAGCACCGATACCGCCAACTCCGCCTTGCGCCCCAAGAGCTCGTGCGCCATGTCCGCCAGCAGCGTCGTGTGATATTTCAGGCGTACATTCGGATAGCGTTCCAGATAGCGCGCCATGACGGGCGGCAGGAAATTCAGCCCCAGGCTGGGGCTGGAGCAAAGCGTCAGCGCCCCTTCCGGCCGCGCCGCCAGATCCCGGGCGAAGTCGTCGATGCGCAACGCCTCTTCGAACAACGGGCCCACCTCTTCGAACAGCCGATGCGCTTCGGGCGTGGGCGTCAGTTTGCCCTTGTCCCGGTCAAACAAGGTCAGGCCCAGGCTTTGTTCCGTGTGGGCGATCAACCGGCTGACGGCGGGTTGCGACACGAACAGCAGCTTGGCCGCCCCGTTCATCGACCCGGTCAGCATCACCGCCCGAAAGACCTCCATCTGCCTGAGTTTGAAGCGCATCTTGCCGTTCCGATAATCATTGGTTATATCCCCTGGCCAACTTAGCATAAGAGGAAATTCCGCCATATCGGTAGCATCCAGAGTCGTCGCCGGACGCCATTCCGGCTGCTTCGATAAAGGGATTGCATGACGCTGAAATTGGGATTCATCGGCCTGGGCATGATGGGCCTGCCGATGTTGGAGAACCTGGCCCGCGAGGAAACGTTTCACCTCCGTGCTTACGACCGGGATCCGCAGCGGCTGGAGCGCCTGCAGGCGCATCCCGCCTGGGGTCAAACGCTGCGACCCGCCGCGCGCCTGGCCGACCTGGCGGACTGCGACGTGATCATCACGATGCTGCCCAACAGCGCCGTCACCAACTCGGTCATCGAAGGCGAGCCAGGCACGCCCGGCCTGGCCGCGCTGCTGCCGCGCGGCGCCACGCTGATAGACATGGGGTCGTCCAACCCGGCGGACACGCTGCGGCTGGCCCCGCTGCTACACGAGGCCGGCATCACGCTGATTGACGCCCCGGTGTCCGGCGCGGTCGCCAAGGCCGCCAGCGGCACGCTCGCCATCATGGCGGGCGGCGCGGCCGAAGACCTGGCGCGCGTCCAGCCGATCTTGTCCCGCATGGGCGCCACCTTGATCCACACCGGCATGGTCGGTTCGGCCCATGCGATGAAGGCGCTGAACAACTATGTGTACGCAGCGGGCCTGCTCGCGGCCAGCGAAGCCATGCTGATTGCCCAGGCCATGAACCTGGACCCCACGGTCTTCACGCAGGTGCTTAACGCGTCCAGCGGCCGCAACGTCGCCACCGAAACAAAGCTGGCCCAGTTCATCGTGCCGGGTACGTTCAATGGCGGCTTTGCGCTGGCGTTGATGGCGAAAGACCTGCGCACCGCCAACAGCCTGCAGCAATTGACCTGCGTGCCAGCGCCGCAGCTGTCCCTGTGCGCGGGCCTATGGCAAGAAGCGGTGGAAACGCTGCCCGCGACTGCCGACAACACGGAGATCTACCGCTATCTGCAAACGCGGCACAGCGCCGGCTAAGCCCGCATCAAGACACCTATAACAAAGACAAAGGCATACCCGCCATAAGGGAGACAACATCATGCAAAGAACTGCCATTTCCATCGCCTTGACCCTGGGCCTGACCAGCGCGGCGCCGGCGTGGGCGGCATCCCCCTATCCCGAACATCCAATCCGGATGGTCGTGCCCTTCCCGCCCGGCAGCATCACCGACGTGGTGGCGCGCAGCCTGGGCAAGCACATGGCGGCCGACCTGGGGCAACCCGTCGTTGTCGAGAACAAGCCCGGCGCCAACGGCATCATCGGCACCCATGACGTGGCCAGGGCAAAGCCCGACGGCTATACGCTGGTGGTGGTCGGCGTGTCCACGGCGGCCAGCGGTGTCAGCTTGTTCAAGGACCTGCCTTACGACCCGGCGAAAGACCTGTCGCCCATCGGCGCCGTCGCGGAAACGCCGTATCTGCTGGTGGGCTCGCCGAAAACCGCGGGCGCCAACGTCGGCGAACTGTTTGCCTACGGCCGCAAGCACCCCGGAAAACTCACCTACGCCTACGGATCGGGTAGCGCCCAGGTCTTCGGCGCCAAGCTGGCCGCGATGGGCGATATCACCGTCACCGCCGTGCCGTACCGTGGCGGGCCGCAAGCCTTGACAGACGTCATCGGCGGCACCGTCGACCTGACCTTCACGGACCTGGCCAACGGCTTGCAGCAAGCCCGCGCCGGCAAGGTCAAGACGTATGGCGTCAGCACGCCCGACCGCTTCCCGCTGGCGCCAGACATTCCCACGCTGAACGAAACCGGCGCGCCGGGGTTCAACCTGACCGTCTGGTTCGGCCTGATGGGGCCCGCAGGCTTGCCCCAGCCCGTCGCCGACCGGCTGGCCCGCGCGTTGGACGTTGCCTTGGCCAACAAGGAACTGCAAGAAGCCTATGCGCGCCAAGGGCTCAGCGTGAAAACGCAAAGTCCCGCCGAGTTCGGCGCCTTCGTCGTGGCCGAAATCGGCAAATGGGCCGCGATCGTCAAGGAAACCGGTATTGCTCCGCAGTGATTCCGGATCTTGATCCCCGCTCCTGGCTCCATCGTCGAGCCTGTCGTTGATGCCCTCCCAATACGCCTCCTTCCCCTGAAGAGACTTCCATGTCGTTGATTGAAATCCGCAAACGCTGCCTGATCGTTGAAACCACGTTCCACGAAAATGGGCCCGCCCCCGCGCAGCCGTTGAAGCTCGCCGCGTCGTGCGCCGTCGTCAAGAATCCCTACGCGGGCCGCTACGAACCCGATCTGATGCCGTTCATGGCCGAGCTGCGCACATTGGGCACCTTACTGGCGACCGAACTGGTCGACACGTTGGGCAAGGACAAAATCGAGGTCTACAGCAAAGCCGCCATCGTGGGCCTGGACGGCGAAATGGAACACGGCGCCGTTTGGCATGAAGCCGGCGGCTGGGCGATGCGCACGGTGCTGGGCGAACCCAAGGCGATGGTGCCCGCAGTGAAGGCGGTGGCTGTCGCGGGGTACCGGATCATGGTTCCGGTGCATTACATCCACGCCTCTTATGTGCGCAGCCACTTCAATAGCATCGAGATCGGCATTCAGGACGCGCCACGCCCCGGCGAAATCCTGTTCGCCTTGGTTATGGGCACGGGCGGACGAGTCCACTCGAGGCTGGGCGGTTTGACCAAGGACGCCGTGGCGGTTCATGACGGCCAACGCTAGTTGGAAACCGTCATTTCAATGCTTAGAATCTACTTTAACTAATCTACTTTAAGATCGTGCTTAATTACTTGTAAATCAACAGGATAACTCCATGACTTAAAGTCGATTGGCGGTAAAGGTCTGGCGTCGACCCCGCACCGATCCGCATTTTTCGGGAAAACCCGGAGAAACTTTTTCGCTTTCGTATCGGTCGCAAATTGTTCAGGTTGACGTCAGGCGCCCTCTCCGGCACGCGCCGCGCCTGTGACCCGCCGCCCCTGCGAGAGCCCCATGACATCGATCCCTCCGCGCGCCGCCGCATTACCGACCCGTATGCGGCAAGACGAGAAACCGGGGTTATCGGTGATGGACGCCACGGTCGTGCTGGTGGGCGTGGTCATCGGCATCGGCATCTTCGGTTTCCCGCCGCTGGTCGCGCAGCACGCCGCGTCGGACGCCATATACATCGCGCTGTGGTGCGCGGGCGGTCTGGTGATGCTGGTCGGCGCGCTGTGTTATGCGGAGCTGGGCTCGGCCTACCCCGGCGCCGGCGGCGAATACCTGTACCTGACGCGGGCCTGGGGGCCGCGCGTGGGCCTGATGTTCGCGTGGGCGCGTTGCACCGTGATCCAGACCGGCGCCATCGCGGTCGTCGCCTACATCTACGGCGACTATGCGCAACGCCTGATGCCGCTGGGCGCCTACGGCACGGCGGCGCATGCCGCGATCTCGGTCGTGGCGCTGACCGCGCTGAACATGGTGGGCACGCGCTATTCCAAACGCCTGCAATGGGCCTTCACTTTGCTCACCCTGGTGGCGTTGGGAGCAGTCCTGGTGGCCAGCCTGACCGCAACGGGTGACACGGCGGCTCCCCCCGCCGCGCCCTCGCCCCTTGCCGGCAACCCCGCGGGCCTGATGGGAATGGGCATGGTGTTCGTGCTGTTGACCTACGGGGGCTGGAACGAAGCCGCCTATCTCAGCGGCGAACTGCGCGACCCGGGCCGCAATATGAGCCGGGTGCTGCTGATCGGCACAGCGATCGTGACGGGCGCCTATGTGCTGACCAATTTGGCGCTACTGGAGCTGTTCGGCCTGCAAGGCCTGCGCGACACGCCGGCGCTGGGCGCCGACGTCATGCAGACGGCGGCAGGCCCTTACGCCGCCGCCCTGCTCAGCCTGACCATCTGCGCGACCGCGCTCAGCACCATCAACGGCACCATCATCACCGGCGCCCGCGTCTACTACGCCCTGGGCCGCGACGTGCCGCGGCTGCACGCGCTGGCCGGCTGGAGCGCCCGCAGCGAAACGCCGGTCGCCGCCCTATTGGTCCAAGGCGTGATCACCCTGCTTCTGGTGGGCCTGGGCGCCGTCAGCCAGAACAGCGTACAGACGCTGGTCGCCTACACCGCCCCGGTATTCTGGCTATTCATGTTGCTGGTGGCGGCGTCGGTATGGCGCTTGCGGCAACGCGATCCGGATCGGCCCCGGCCGTTTCGCGTGCCCCTCTATCCCCTGCCGCCGCTGCTGCTGGGCCTGACCTGCGCCGGGCTGGTGTATTCCAGCGCCGTCTACGCGGGGGCCGGCGCCCTGATCGGGCTGGCGGTTCTGGCGGCGGGTATTCCCATGCTGCGCTGGGTGAAGCCCGCCCGGATGCCCGACTAGCGCGCGTTGTTCCCGGCGGGCGGCGCTGCGCCCGCGGTTCGTTCCCTGTTGTTGACCTACATGGAGAGCCCATCATGCACCCTTCGACTCAACCCCTTGCCGCCGGCCGCATGCGCCGGTCTTTGGCCCGGACCGCTGCGGCATCCACGGCCCTGGCACTGTGCCTGTCGTTCGCCGCCACGGCCACCGCCCAGCTGGCGACGGCGCCGGGCGCCAAGCCTGAAACTCAGAAAGAGTACGTCCCGGACGTTGGCCAGCAAGGCAAGGACGTGATCTGGGTGCCAACGCCGCAAACATTGGTGGACAAGATGCTGGACATGGCCAAGGTCACGCCAAAAGACCGGCTGATGGACCTGGGATCCGGCGACGGCCGCACTGTCATTACCGCTGCGCAGCGCGGCCTGACCGCGCAAGGTATCGAATACAACCCCGATCTGGTCGAATTGTCGCGCCGCAATGCGCAACGGGCCGGTGTGGCAGACCGTGCCACCTTCGTGGCGGCCGATCTGTTCCAGACCGACCTGTCCAAAGCCGATGTCATCACCATGTTCTTGCTGACGACCATCAACGAAAAGCTGCGCCCCACGCTGCTGCAGCTGCCGCCGGGCACGCGGGTGGTATCCAACACCTTCCGCATGGGCGATTGGGAGCCCGACCAGACCGAGACGGTCACCCAGGACTGCTCCACCTACTGCACGGCGTTGCTGTGGATCGTGCCGGCGAAGGTCGAGGGCAAATGGGACGTGGACGGCCAGACGCTGCATCTGACGCAGAAGTACCAGATGCTGTCGGGCAAGCTGGGCGGCGCCGATATTTCACAGGGACGCGTCAATGGCAAGACGATCTCGTTCAGCGCCAACGGCGTGCGCTACACCGGCGAAATCAACGGCAAGACCATCAGCGGCACGGCAGCGGGCAAAGGCAACTGGACCGCCAAGCGGGTTTGACCCGCCGGGTTCTCATGCAATAGCATGCGTTGCATGAGAAGAGACAGCAAACTATCCGGCGTGCTTCATGTTCTGCTGCATATGGCCGAGGCGCCGGGCCCCATGACGTCCGATGACTTGGGCCGGGTCATGCAGACCAATCCTGTCGTCATTCGCCGCATCATGGCCGGCCTGCGCGACCAAGGGCTGGTGCGTTCCGAAAAAGGCCATGGCGGCGGCTGGACGATCTCGTGCGATTTCAATCGCGTGACGCTGCGCGACATCTACGAAGCGCTGGGCTCGCCCGAGATCTTCGCCATGGGCAACCGCAGCGATGCACCCGGTTGCCTGGTCGAAGCCGCCGTGAACAAGGCGCTGACCGGCGCGTTCGAAGACGCCGAGGCCCTGCTGATGGACCGGTTTGGGGCGGTAACCCTGGCCGCGCTCAGCAAAGACTTCCATGCCGGCATGCTGCGCCAGGGCCGGGGGTTCAACCCCGCCATGGCGCATGCCGAATAGGCTTAGCGCGGCGGGCGCTGCGGAAAGCTGCGTTCGAAGATGCCTTCGGCGATGCGGTTCTTCAGGATTTCGATAGAGCCGCCGGCGATCATCCAGCCGCGGCACCGGCGCACGCAGTACTCCACCAGCGATTCCCGGCTGTAACCCAGGCCCCCCAACACCTGTAGCGCATCGTTGGCCACGTCAAAGCCCACCTGATTGCAATAGGCCTTGGCGATCGCCGTATCCGTGGCCGAGGGGAACCCGGTGTCCGCGCCGCTGGCCGCCCGGTACAGCAACAATTGGGCGGCATCCAGCTTGATCCGCATATCCGCGAATTTCCACTGCAAACCCTGGAATTCGCATAGCAGGCGGCCGAACTGCTTGCGCTGCATCGCCCAGTTGCGCGCTTCTTCATACGCATAGCGGCCCAGCGCCAGCGACCGCGCCGTGTTGCCGATGCGTTCGACGTTGAAACCGGCGATCTGCTTCTTGAAACCGCCCTCGCCCAGGACGACCATGTCGTCCGCCACCAACACGTTGTCGAAGAAGATCTCGACCCATTCCTCGCCGGACATGAATGCAGAGCGCTTGCCCAGCTTCACGCCGGGGGCCTGGGTATCGATCAGCACCGACCCGATGCCGCCCGTGCCCGGGCCGAAGCGCACATAGGTCAGGATCACGCTGGCGTGCGGGCCGTGCGTCGTGAAGATCTTGGTCCCGTTGATGCGCCAGCCCCCCTCGGCGCGGGTCGCGCTGGTCTTGAGTTCGGTCACCGCGGAGCCCGCATCGGGTTCGGTCATGCCGACCGAGATCAGCCCTTCGCCGGCCAATAACGCCGTCAGGTACTTCTGCTTTTGCAATGCGCTGCCGTATTCGGCCAGCACGCGGATGGCGCCGAAGTTGCCTGCCTGCACCACGTCGGCGCTGCGCGGGCATACGGACGCCACGGTTTCGATGGCGATGACGGCGTCCATCAACGAACCGCCGACGCCGCCGTCCTGCTCGGCGATGGTGATGCCCAGCAAGCCTTGTCCGGCCATCTTGCGGGCGACGTCCCAGGGGTAATCGTCGGAATGGGCGCGTTCAACGGCGCCGTCGCGCAATTCGCGGTCCGCGAAACGGCGCACGGCGGTCTGGAAGTCCTGTTGTTCCGGAGTCAGTGTGAAGTCCATCTAGGGTGTTCCCGATGCAAAGGTGAAGGAATGAGGTGAAGGCATGCGCGGGCTCAGGCCAGGCGCACCAGGCCATCGACGGCGACCACGCCATCGGCGCGGACGAACAGTGGGTTGATTTCGGCTTCTTCGACCCGCGCGTCCGACAGGCACGCCAGCCGCGAAAAGGCGGCGACGGCGCGGGCCAACGCGTCGCAATCGCCTTCGGGCAGGCCGCGGAAGCCGCGTATCAGGCGGGTTTGCCGCACTTCAAGAATCATCCGCCGGGCCTCGTCCACGTCCACCGGCGCCAGCCGCAGCGCAAAGTCCGGCGCCAACTCGGCGGCGATGCCGCCCGCGCCCAACAGCACCGTGGGGCCCACCAGGGGGTCATGGCGGTAACCCAGGATCAGTTCGATCAGCCGGCTTTCCATGGGCTGGACCAGGATGCCGTCGATCCGCGCGTCCGGCGCGTGGCGGCTCACCGCCTGCAGCATCTGGCGCACGGCCTCCGCCAATGCCTCGGCATCCGGAATGCCTACCCGAACAGCGCCCAGTTCCGTCTTGTGCGCAAGATCCGGCGAACACACTTTCGCGACCAGCGGGTACGGCACGGCGTGCTGCAGCGCATCCGGGGCCAGCAGCTGGCCGGCCGCCACGGGCACGCCCAGGTGGCGGAACAAGGTTCCCGCCTGGTGTTCGCTAAGCATGCCGTGCCCTGCCAGGCCCTCCGGCCACGGCACGGGGTCGCCCTGGGCGGGCGGCTGGCCCGCGTCGGCGAAGAACACCGACAGCGCGTCGGCGCAGGCTTCCGGCGTGCGGAAGGCGGCAATGCCGCCTGCGCGCAGCAACGCCAGCGATTCCGGAGCCTCGGGCGCCAGGAACACCACCAGCGGTTTATTCGCGGGCTTGTCGGCTTCCAGCAACGGCTTGACCGCCAGCCCCGGATGGAATTGCGCGGAGGATCCCACCACGCTCAGGACCGCATCGCACCAATCGGCGCGCAACAGGTGTTCAAGCAGCATCTTGTATTGCGCGCTGGAAGCCGCCAGGGTCAGGTCGATGACCGGCGTTTCGCGGATGTTCAAGCCCGCCTGCGCGACCATCCGGACGAAATCAGGAGGTGGCGGCACGGCCGCCAAGCCGTGCAGCCCCAGGTTGTCGACCACGGTGGCGGCGCCACCGCCGGTCGTCGTGATCACCGCCACCCGGGCGGCGGCCGCGGCCAAGCCGGCCGACGCGCGCCGCGGCCTGGCATGACGCGAGGCCAGCGGCGCAATCTCGAACAGCGTCTCCAGATGCTGGACGCGCATGACCCCGTGCGCCGTCAAGAATGCGTCGACCGCCGCGTCGTTGCCCGCCATCGCGCCGGTATGGGATTGCGCCAGTGCGTCGCCTTGCTGGGATCGGCCCAGCTTGTAGGCGATCACCGGCTTGCCTTGGCCCCGGGCACGCGTCAGCGCCCGGCTCAGCGCAGGCGCGTCGCGCAAGGTTTCCAGGAAAAGCAGAATGACCTTGCTGCGCGGATCGTCCACCAGCGCCTCGACCACCTCGCCGACCGAAATATCGCTTTCATTGCCGACCGACACCGATTTGGCGAAGCCGAACCCACGGGCGGCGGCGCGCGACAGCAGCGACCCCATCATCGATCCGCTCTGCGACACCATGCTGATGTCGCCGGGCAACAGCGTATCGGCCTCGAACGCGGCGTTCACGGACAGGATTCCGCCGGTATGCAGGTCGGCCAGACCGATGCTGTTCGGCCCCAGCAGGCGCAAACCCAGCGCCCGGGCTTGCGCCACCAGCGCGGCCTGGCGCGCCTGGCCGTCTGGCCCGGTTTCACCGAACCCGTCCGAATAGACCGTCACGACACGGGCGCCCGCCTGGGCGCAAGCCGGCAACAGCGCAGCGACCTCGCTGCCGGGAATCATCACGAAGACGTGGTCCACCGGCCCGGGCAGGCCGGCCAGTGACGGATAGGCCCGTTCGCCCAGGATCTCGGCGCGCGCGGCATTGATGGGGTAGACGGCGCCGGTGTAGCCGTGCTTGCGCATGAACCGCAAGGGGCGAGCGGTGTTCTTGCGCACGTCGCCCGAGGCCCCGACCAACGCAATGGCACGGGGGGAAAGCAGCGCGTCGGCGAAGGACGGCGATAAGGAGGAAGAAGACATGGATGCGGCTAAGGTCATGGGTTCCGGAAAGCGAATAAGGGGTTCAAAGCCGCGGCATGTCGGCGGCCAGGCGCAGCGCGCGCACCGGCATCGCGTCCAGCCGCCAGACGGCGTCGCGCAGCGCACGGACACGCTCGCGGCCCAGCACGGGGCCGGCCAATTCGTCGAACTTGTCATTAAGATCCGCGTCGGACAGCGGCGACTCGGGGTCGCCCTTGCGGTGCGGGGAATGGTGTTCAAGCACCTGTCCACCCGTTGTCGTGACCGACAGCCGTGCGGCGCGCAGGGAAGGAAAGCCCGCGGTGAATGCGGGATCGGCCTGTAGCGTCAACCGTTGCATCAACCCGCGCACCTGCGGGTCTTGCAGGCGTTCGGCGCCGAAGGCGTCCAAGCGAACCGAGCCATGGACCAGCGCGTGCGCCACCACGTAGGGCAAGCTGAACTTCGCTTCGAAGGCGGTGGCGGGGGTGAAGTTGCCCGTGACGTCCAGGGCCGTCTGATAGGCGTCCACGCGCCAGGACGCGACGTCATCCGCGCGCAACCCCTGCTGGCGTAGCGCCAGCGCGGCGTCGATCGCGGCGAAGGTGTGGCCGCAGCAGCCGTGGTTCTTCTGCGTGATCGACAGGATGTTGTAGCGCTGGCCCAGGCCATCGACCGCGGCGGCCCAGTCCGGATCTTGCGCCAACGCTGCGCCGAATCCCACTTTGCCTTCCAGGATGTCTGGCACGCCCGTGATGCCGTGCGCCGCGCCCTGCCCGGCTCGCACGCCCACTGCGGCGGCATGGCCGGCATGCAGCGCCTTGCTCATGGCATCCGAGCGGAACGCTTGCTGCAGGCCGCTGGCCAATGTGCCTGCGGTGGCCAGCGCGTGCCGCATCGCTTGCGCGTCGCCGGGGGCGCACAACGCGGCGGCGGCCGCCGCGCTGCCAAAACAGCCGACGGTGCCCGTCGTATGGAAGTAGCGGTAATGGGACGGCTGCACGGCGACGCCGATGCGTGTCGATATCTCATAACCCACGACGATGGCGTTCAGCAGTGCCTGGCCACTGGCGTCGCCCTCTTCCGCCAGCGCCAGCGCGGCGGCGATGGTCGGGCAGCCGGGGTGGTAGATCGCGTCGCGAAAGATGTCGTCGAATTCCACCGCGTGCGACACGCTGCCGTTGATCCACGCCGCCGTGGCCGCGAAAGCGGTGGTGGCGCAGCCCGGCAAGCTGGACGCGCCCGAGCCCAGTTCCGCCCCGTGCGCGCCCAGCAACTGCAAACAAGGCGCGGTGCGCGTGCCGGGATACAGCGCGGACAGCCAGTCCAGGAACGCCCGCTTGGCGTGGTGGATCACCTCGTCCGGCAATCTGGCCAGCGTGTCCTGCGCGCCGTAGGCGGCAATCGTGTCCAGCAACATGCGTGTGTCTCCCATGGTTGTGCGGCGCGGCAACGGCGTCGCTGATATCTGCCGTCCACTCTAGGCGGCCGGCCCCGGCTCAGGATTGATAAAAAGGAAAACGAGCGTTCTTGATCCGGGGGGGGACGGAATTGGAGATAGTTGCTTTGCCAATTTTTCACACCGCCGCCCGGGGGCCTTCCGTAAGCTGCATGGCAATAGCTAGAAAAACAGACGCCATTCCAAGGAGGCAGTAATGAATGAGACAAAGACCCCGCTGGGCTTCATCGGCCTGGGTGTCATGGGCGAGCCCATGTGCGCCAATCTGGTCCGTAAATCCGGACACCCCGTTTATGTGGCCGATATCAGCCCGGAACCGGTGGCCCGCATCGGGGCATTGGGCGCCCACGCCTGCACGTCGATCGTCGAAGTGGCGCAAACCGCCGAGATCGTGTTCCTGTCGCTACCCAGCATCGTTCAGGTGGAACAGGTATGCACCGGACCGGGCGGCCTGGTGGAAGCCGGCGGCCGCGTGCGCATCGTGGTCGACATGAGCACGAGTGATGTGGGACGCACCCGCCGCCTGGCCGAGGTCCTGCGCGGCCACGGCATCCTGTTGATCGACGCGCCGGTGGCCCGCATGCGCGAAGCGGCCCGGCTGGGCACGCTGATGATCACCGTGGGCGCCACCCGCGAGGACTACGAGACGGTTCTTCCCTACCTGTCGTGCATGGGCACCGACGTGCTGCGCTGCGGCGGCATCGGCAACGGCCAGGTCGTGAAGATCATGAACAACATGGTGGTATTCATGACCGTCCATGCGCTGGCCGAGGCCATCACCATCGGGCGCAGCGCCGGCGTCGACGGCACGCTGCTGCTGGACGCGCTGAGCAAAGGGTCGGCCGACAGCTTCGTGCTTCGCAACCCGGGCCAGAAGGCGCTTGCCGCCCAGACCTTTCCCGAAAAGACCTTTCCGACCGAATACGCCATCAAGGACATCCTGCTGGCACTGGAACTGGCGAACCAGGGGGATGTCGACGCCCGCGCCGCCAAACTGACGCACGACCTGCTAGAGCGCACGCGCGCCGCGGGCTACGTCAAGGAGTACTACCCGGTGATGGTGAAGCTGATCGAACGCGGCTACGCCTGATCCAACGTATTGCCGGCGGCGCCCGCCGTGCCGCGGCCTTCCCTATTCGAGACAACCATGACATCCATGCTTCGCAGGTGGGCGCTGCCCCTGCTCGCCACCGCGCTCGGCTTCAATGCCGCGGCCGCGGACTACCCCGTCAAGCCGATCACGCTGGTGATCGGATTCACCGCCGGCGGCCCGACGGACGCCGTCGGACGCTATCTGGCGCGCGGCCTGGAGGCCGAGCTTGGCCAGACCATCGTGGTCGAAAACCGTCCGGGCGCCAA
The DNA here is from genome assembly GCF_002975275.1 of Achromobacter sp. MYb9. Taxonomy (GTDB): domain Bacteria; phylum Pseudomonadota; class Gammaproteobacteria; order Burkholderiales; family Burkholderiaceae_B; genus Achromobacter. Next base: position 76,563 of record NZ_PCOQ01000015.1, read on the forward strand.
CGGCGTCGTGGCGCTGCAGGCGGTCAAGCGCGCCGCGGCCGACGGCTACACGCTGATGCTCGGCAGTAGCGGCACGCTATCCATCGAGCCCGTCTATAAGCAGAAAGTCGACTATCAGGTGCTGAAGGACTTCCAGCCGGTCGCCCTGGTCGCCAGTTACCCGTACCTGCTGGTCGTGCCCGCCAACTCCCCCTACAAGACGGTGCGCGAGCTGATCGCCGGCGCGCGCCAGAAGCCCGGCGCGCTGACCTTCGCGTCCGCCGGCAGCGGCGCCGTGAATCACCTGGCCGGCGAATGGTTCAAGAGCGCGTCCAACGTGGATATCACCCACATTCCCTACAAGGGTGATTCGGCGGCGATCGCCGACCTGGTCGCGGGACGGGTCGACATGGCGTTCTTGAGCGCAATCGCCGCGATGCCGCAGGTGCAGGCCGGCAAGATGCGCGCGCTTGGCATCGCGGCGGCGCAACCGTCTTCCGTCGCGCCGGGCGTGCCGACCGTGGCCGAATCGGCCGGTATTCCAGGGTTCTCGGCCGAACCGTGGAACGGGGTGCTGGCGCCCGCTGGCGTGCCGCCCGCCGTCACGCAGCGTTTGAACGCCGCAATCAACAAGGTGATGGGCACCGATGCCTCGCGCGACGCGCTGCTGAAACTGGGCCAATACCCGATGCGCGGCAGCCCCGAGGACTTCGCGCGGCACATCGGCACGCAAACCGAACGCTGGGCGCAAGTCATGCAGACCAGCCACATCGCACAGGCGGATTGAATGGAATATCCCGAACTGAACCTGCTGATCGACGGCCGTGCCGTGCCTGCCGGCAACCGCCCGGGCCTGGAAGTGATCGACCCGGCCACGCTGGCCGTGCTGGGGCGCGTGCCGGTGGCCGCGACCGAAGACATCGATGAGGCGCTGGACGCCGCGCGCCGCAGTTTTCCCGGTTGGCGCGATACGCCCGCGCTGGAGCGGGCGGCAATCCTACGCCGCGCCGCCGCGCTCATGCGCGAACGCACGCCCCGCCTAGCGTGGCTGATCACCCGCGAGCTTGGCAAGCCGCTGTCCGAATCCGAAAAGGAAGTGGCGACCGCCGCCGAAATGTTCGAATGGGCCGCCGAAGAGGCGCGGCGCACGTATGGGCGCCTGATCCCCGGGCGCGTCGGCGGCATCCGGCAAATGGCCATCCCCGAACCCGTCGGTCCGGTCGCCGCGTTTTCCGGCTGGAACGCCCCGGCGATCACGCCATCGCGCAAGATCGCTGGCGCGTTGGCCGCCGGCTGCTCCATCGTGATCAAGCCGTCCGAAGAGACGCCCGCGATCGCCTTGGAAATCGCCCGTGCGCTGACGGATGCCGGCCTGCCCGCCGGCGTGCTGAACATGCTGTTTGGCGACCCCGGCGAGATCTCGCGGCGGCTGATCGCCTCGCCCGTGACCCGCATGGTGACCTTTACCGGATCCACGTCCATTGGCCGCGATCTGGCGGTAATGGCCGCCAGCGGCCTGAAGCGCGCCACGCTGGAGCTGGGTGGCCATGCCCCGGTGCTGGTCTTCGACGATGCCGACCCGGAAGCCGCCGCCGATGCGTTGCTGGCCGCCAAGCTGCGCAATAGCGGCCAGATCTGCACGTCGCCCACCCGCATGTACGTCCAGCAAGGCGTCTATGAGCGCTTTGTGCAGCGCCTGGCCGATCGCGCCCGGAATTGGCGCGTGGGCAATGGGCTGGACGCCGCCGTGCAAATGGGGCCGATGGCGAACCCCCGCCGGCTTGCGGCCATGGAATCCATGGTCGCCGATGCCGTGAAGCACGGCGCGCAGCTTGTGGCCGGTGGCGCGCGCCTGGACTTGCCAGGCTGGTTCTGGGCGCCGACCGTGCTGCGCGATGCCGGTCCCGATTGCCTGGCCGCCAACACCGAACCCTTCGGCCCGCTGGCGCTGGTGCAGCCGTTCCGCGATACGGATGAGGCGCTGGCGATGGCAAACCGCCTGCCGTTCGGTTTGGCGTCCTATGTCTTCACGCGTGACGCCGCCACGGCCCGGATCGCGTCGGAGCGCATCGAGAGCGGCGTCGTCTGCATCAATCATTGCCAGGCATCCCTGCCCGAAACGCCCTTTGGCGGCTTCAAGGACAGCGGGCTGGGCAAGGAAGGCGGCGTCGAAGGCCTGCAGGAATTCATGCAGGTCAAGTACGTCAGCCAGATGTAGCTGCACCCCCAAAGGAGAAAACCATGAACAAGAAGATCACCGCCGCGCTTGCTTTGACCGCAAGCGCCGGCTTGGCCCACGTTCCCGCTCAGGCGCAGGCCCCCGACGGCATCTCGGACGGTGTCGTGCGCATCGGCGTGCTGACCGACATGTCCGGCGCCTATTCCGGCAACGTCGGCCCCGGCTCGGTGCTGGCCACCAAGCTTGCCATCGAAGACGTTGGCGGCAAGGTGCTGGGCAAGCCCGTCGAGATGCTGTCCGCCGACCATCTGAACAAAACCGACGTCGCTGCGGGCCGGGCTCGGGAATGGATGGACCGCGAAAAAGTCGACGTGGTGACCGAACTGGGCAACAGCGCGGTGGCGCTGGCGGTCATGAACATTGCCCGCGAGAAAGGCCGGATGACGATGGTGACCGGCGCGGGCGCCACGCGCATCACGGGCGAGGACTGCTCGCCCAACAATGTCCAGTGGGTCTATGACACCTATGCGCTGGCCAAGGTGGGCACGCTGCCGCTCGTCGAGGCCGGCGCGAAAAAATGGTATTTCGTCACAGCCGACTACGCCTTTGGCCATTCACTGGAAAGCGATGGCATGCGTTTCGTGAAAGAAGGCGGCGGCACGGTGGCCGGTTCTGTCCGCTACCCCTTCCCGGGCACGGATTTCGCTTCCTTCCTGCTGTCGGCGCAAGCCAGCAAGGCCGACGCAGTAGGGTTCGCCAGCGCGGGCGCCGACCTGCAGAATGAAATCAAGCAGGCACGCGAGTTCGGCCTGTCCGACCGCCAGAAGCTCGTCGCCATGCTGATGAGCATCACGGACGTGCACGGCGTGGGCCTGGAAGCCGCCCAGGGCATGACGTTCGCCGAGACCTTCTACTGGGACATGGACGACGAAACGCGCGCCTTCGCGCAGCGCTTCTTCAAGGCGGCCAACAAAATGCCGACCGCGCTGCAGGCCGGCCAGTACTCTGCCGTGCTGAACTACCTGCGCGCCGTTGAAAAGGCCGGCACGGACAATGTGGACGCCGTGATGCGCACGCTGCGCGGCATGCCGATCCACGACGCTTTTGCCCGCAACGCCCGCCTGCGCGAAGACGGAAAACTGATCCACGACACCTACGTCGTCCAGGTGAAGGCGCCGAAGGAGTCCAAGGCCGCGTGGGACTATTACAAGATCGTCAAGACGGTGCCGGGCGACCAGGCCTTCATGCCTTTGTCCGAAAGCCAATGCAAGCTGGCCAGGAAATGACCGCGCCGCCGGCTGCTGATGCCACCCTGCCGGTCTACGAGGCCTACGCCATCCGCTACGCCAGCGTGACCCGGCGCGCGATCGACAATTTCCTGTCGCGCGCCGATGTGCACGACGGCCCCATGCCGATGGATTTCTATTGCTGGCTGTTGCGGGGACCGGCCGGCAATGTGCTGGTCGATACCGGCTTCAGCGCGTGTTCGGCGCGCGCGCGGGACCGGGCGTTCACCCTGTACCCCGAAGCGGCGCTGGCCCGGTTGGGCCTGGCGCCGGCCGACATCGACCACGTGATCCTGACGCACTTGCACTATGACCATGCCGGCAATGTCGAGGCGTATCCCCGCGCGCAGGTCCATTTGCAGGACACCGAAATGCAGTACGCCACCGGCCGGTACATGTGCTTTGCGGCCATGCGGCATTTCTTTTCGGTCGACGACGTGCAGGCGGTGGTGCGCCAGGTGTACGCGGGGCGGGTCCGTTTTCACGATGGCGACGCCGTGCTGGCCCCCGGACTCGAGCTGCATCACGTCGGCGGCCATACCCAGGGCCTGCAAGTGGTCCGCGTGCATACGGCTCGCGGCTGGATCGTGCTGGCCTCGGACGCCCTGCACTACACCCGCAACTTCACCGACAGCAACCCGTTTCCCGCTATCTTCCATCTGGGCGACATGCTCGACGGCTATGCCCGCATCCGCGAGCTGGCGGATTCCGACGCGCATATCGTGCCGGGCCATGATCCCATCGTTGCCCGGCAGTATCCGCCCGCCGACGGCGACGCAGGCATCTACCGGCTGGACACGCCGCCCTTGTGACAAGGAAAACCCGATGCAAGACGACGACTTCATCCTTAACCGCCTGGCCGACGCGGTCAACCGGCAGGAACGCCTGGTGTGGCGAGGCCGCCACCTGAACACCGTGTTCCTGCTGGAGCGCGGCACGGACGCCTATCTGATCACCGTGGCTGCGGGCCGTATCCAGGCCGTGCGCCAAGGCCCCTTCGTGATGCCTCGCTGGCAGTTCGCGCTGCGGGCGTCGGCTGAAGACTGGGCGCAGTTCTGGCGCCCGCTGCCCCCGCCGGGTTACCACGACCTGATGGCGCTGGTGAAATTCCGGCGCCTGCGCGCCGAAGGCGATCTTTATCCCCTGATGTCCAATCTGCTGTATTTCAAGGACGTGCTGGCCTGCCCGCGCGCCGAAGGAGCGTCCTCGTGAATCCGCAACAAGCGAATCCGCATCCCGCTGTGTTCGAACCCATCATTGGGCGCTATCTGCATTTGACGCTGGGCGGCCGCGCGCACCGCGTCTATGTCGAGGAAGCGGGCAGCGGCATCCCGCTGCTGTGCCTGCATACCGCAGGCGCCGATACGCGCCAGTATCGCGCGGTGATGAATGACCCGCGGATCCTGCAAACCTTTCGCGTCATCGCCTTCGACCTGCCTTGGCACGGAAAGTCGTCGCCACCCGAAGGCTGGCAGCAGGAAACCTACCGGCTGACGTCCGAGGACTATGCGCAGGCCATCATCGCCGTCGCCGACGCGATGGCGCTGGACAGGCCGCTGGTGATGGGGTGCTCGATTGGCGGGCGCATCGTGCTGCACCTGGCGCTGGAACATGCGCACCGCTTCGGCGGCGCCATCGGATTGCAGTCGGGCGCCCATGTGGACCCGTATTACGACCTGGAATGGCTGAACCGCCCCGACGTGCACGGCGGCGAAGTCTGCGCCGGGATCGTATCGGGCCTGGTCGGCCCGGGCAGCCCGGACAACCACCGTTGGGAAACGCTGTGGCACTACATGCAGAGCGGGCCGGGCGTGTTCAAGGGCGACCTGCATTTCTACACCGCCGACGGAGACATCCGCGACCGTGTGGCCGGGATCGACACACGCCGCTGCCCGCTGTGGCTCTTGACCGGCGAATACGACTATTCCTGCACGCCGCAAGACACCGAGTTCCTGGCCGGGCGCATCGCGGGATCGCATTGGCAGATCATGGAAGGCATGGGCCACTTTCCCATGAGCGAAGACCCCGATCGGTTCCTGGCTTATTTGCGGCCGGTGCTGGCGCAGGCGGCCGAAGCGCGCCTGCGCGAATAGCGCCGCCCCGCCCTGTCGCCGGCGCGGCTACGGTGCCGGCGACTCCGGCGCCGTCAGCGCTTTCAGCAGTTCATCGACGGGACGCGCCAGTTGCGCCGTGTCCCGCACGCAGACGTAGAACTGGCGCTCGGCCCAATCATCGCGCAAGCGCAACAGCACAAGCCCCATCGACGCCAGATAGTGACGCGCGATGCCTTCGGGCACCACGCCAATGCCCAGGCCCTCGCGGATCATCCGGCACCGGGTCTCGAAATTGGAGACTTGCAGCTTGACGTTGGGCGGCCGAGACAGCGTCTGGCCGGCATACGCCAGGAACTGGTCCAGCGAATGGCGGGGGAAGTAGCCCAGCAGGTCGTAGTCCAGCGCGTCTTCCAGGAACAGTTCCGTCCGGTTTGCCAGGGCATGCCCCACGGGCACCACCAGCCCGACGCGATCGCGCCGGAACGGAAACGAGGCCACGCCGGGCACGGGATGATCGGCGTGATAGATGCCGATATCGACCGAGGCCTCGGCCACCATGCGCGGGATGTCGTAGCTGTGGCCTTCCAGCAGATCCACGCTGACATCGCTGCGACCCGCCAGGAACCGCCCCATCACGCCGGGCAGAAATTGCAGGATGGTCGACGGGTTGGAGGCCAGCCGGATCTTCGCCTGCCCGTTCAGGGAATAGCCATTGATCGCCTGTTCGGTCAGCTGGACGCTGCGCAGGATGGCCTTGGCTCGCTGGTACAGCAACGCGCCGGCGGACGTCGGTTCGACACCGCGGCCGTGGCGGTGCAGCAGCGTGCGACCCAGGTGGCGCTCCAGCTCGGCGACCCGTTTGCTGGCGGCCGATGTCACCAGGTTTTCCCGTTCGGCCGCTTTGGACAGGCTCTTTTCTTCGACGGCCGCGACGAAGATCTCCAGGGCAGGAATATCCAGCTTTTTCATACCGGAAATATACCGTGCCGCCACGCCGTCAACGTCGCTTCCACGCGCGCAATTTCCTCGCGAGCCATGCCCGCGCGCGCATAGAATCCGGCACGTTCGGCCACCACGTCCTGGACGCGATCGAGTATCGATTGCGCCGCAGCCTCGGACCGCAAGCCAAATCGCCGGTACTCCGTCAGGCAATTCTGGAATGTGCTGTCGCGCCCTGCCGCGCCGATGTGCAGATAGTGCCTGGCCGATCCTTCCTGCGTAACCACGTCGAACAACGGCGACAGCCGGTACGTGCCCGCGCCCTCGTCCTTCACGAACCCCACGTTCTTCAGATGGTCATCGGTGTTATGCACCGCCACGTTCAAGATCATGCGGGCGTAAAGCTCCTTCAGGTCCTGCACCGGGTTCGACGAGACACGGCGCACCACATCCGCCAGCCGGGCGTACGAATACGTGGCCTTGCCACGCTCGCTGTCCAGCTCGCGCTTGCCAATCTGCGCCGACGGGCTGATCAAGGACGCGCCGCTGAGGAAATGGCGGCGCGCCACGACGGGTTCTGCCCCCCGCTCGGCCGGCAATCGTTCCCGATCGAAACGGCGGGTCAGCAGCACGGCGCCCAGGTGGGTTTCCGTCAGGTGAATCTCGGGCACGGTCAGGCCGATGGCACGGGCCATTTCCAGGTTTGCGAATTCGACCCGTTGCCGGTCATACGAATCGCCTTGGCGCGGAAACTTGGCGATCCACATCTCGCCCTGTTCGTCACGCACGATGGTCTTTGGCCGCGCGCCGCCGATATCCCACGAACTGCCCAGAATGTCCCGGTACACCCCCTTGGGCTTGACGCCCTGGTCGATGTCGGTCAACAAGTCGGCCAGCGATTCAAGCTGGCTGATTTCAGGCAGCCGGTAGGTCTTGCGCATGTTGGGCGTCAATTGGCGTGCGCTGAAAAACAGCGCGCCCACCCCCATGCCCCGGCCGCGCAGCAGCACTTCGTCTTCCGTGACGCGGGCGCCCGCCTTGTCCACGCGCATGACGTTGCGGCCCCAGGCGTCCGGTGCAGCATCGAAGATCGCGCCCAGCGTTTCGTAGCGGCTTTCCGTGCGAAACGTGGTCCGGGCATCGATCAGCGGCAGGTTCAGCGGGTCCAGCGCGAAGGCGCGTGGGTCGCTCACATAGGACTGCACGTAGGTGAACTCGGCAAAAAAATGGTTCTCGTCCGAGTCGTCCAGGGTCAGCACGCCCGCCAGGACCGCCTCGCCGCGGATGTCCACATAGACGAACAACTGGCTTTCGACGGACTTATGTTTCCTGGCGCGCGCCATGGCGGATCCGCCTTACAGCTTGGTGGGATCGATGCGGTTCGGCGGCGCCGCCCCGCCGCCCCGGCTCGGTCGCCGCAAGGCATCTAATCGCTTGCCCACGCCATCCTGTTCCGGGTCCGCCAGCGCGAACAATTGGTCGCCAAAGCCGTATTGCAGCAAGGCCTCGACCGCCAGCGCCAGCGACACGCCGCCGTCGCCGCGTTCCAGCCGCGCAATGGTGGCGCGCGAAACGCCCAGGCGAGCGGCCAGCGCGCTTTCCGATTCGGCGCGGCGCAAACGGGCTGTGCGCACGTTGGCGCCAAGCCGCGCCAGCGCGTCAGCCGCATCAAAACTGGGTTCTATCTTCTTTTTCATGCCCTGATAATAGGGCTTTAACGGCGATTTTGCACGATTAATGGTGCAATCCGGATGTAAATTATGCGCTATTAATGATTCATAACCGGATTTAATGACCCATTAATAGATCAAAATTCCCTTATTACTGCGACAAACGGCGTGAAATAAGCGTGCGCCGCCTAGATCACTACCGCTTGATCCAATCTCAGCGCGCCCCGGCCGGTATCCAGGGTGACGCGCGCACCCAGCGGCAATGTCAGGTTCGGGTCGCCATGGCCGCTGGGCCATCCGCCCAGCACCGGAATCCCCCGCGACCGGAACTGATCCAGGATCAGCGGGTACAGCAGCCCTTGCGCCTGCGCGTCATCCATCGGCACGCCCAAGCGGGTGAAGGTGCCCACCAGCACGCCCTTTACCCCGTCGAACTTGCCGGCGGCCGCCAATTGGCCCAGCAATCGGTCAACGCGCGGCACGGCTTCGTTGACGTCTTCAATGAACAGGATGGCGTCGCGCGTATCGATCTCGTTGCGCGTGCCGGTCAGTGCGGCGATCAGCGCCAGGTTGCCGCCGATGAGCCGCCCGCTGGCCACGCCCGGCACCAATTCGGTGGGCAGCGCGTCTTGCGGCGGCGCGATCCAGGACCCGTTGCCCATCTGGCCGGTGATCATCGCCAGCAGATTCGATTCGGTGGGCTCGCGTTTGCCGGCCAGCAAGTCCTGCCCCAGCATCGGGCCATGGAACGTGACGAAACCGGCATGGCGTTGCATGGCCAGATGTAGCGCGGTGATGTCGCTATAGCCGATGAAAGGCTTGGCGTGCTTGCGCAGCAGTGCGTAATCCAATTGGTCCAGCAGGCGCCATGATCCGAAGCCGCCTTGCAGGCACCACACCGCGCCAATGTCTGGCGCGGCGAAAGCCGCGTGCAGGTCGGCCAGGCGGTCGGCATCGCTGCCCGCCAGATAGTCATACGGAGCATCCAGGCGCGTCCGGCTGGCTGGCATGACCTGGGCGGCAAAGCCGCGGGCCTCCAGCCATTCGGCGGCATCGTCGCTGGCGCCGGGTGCGGCGGACGCCGGCGCCACGATGGCGACGCGCGCGCCGGGCCGCAACGCGGGCACCGGGGCCGCGCCTTTGCCGTGCGCGGGCGCGGGCGGCGTCGTGGTGGCGATGGCCGGCTGGCGGGCGCCCGGCGTCCGGGTCGCGCAGCCGCTCAGCGCCAGCGCCGTCAGGCACAGCGCGCCCGTCTGTTTAAGAAAGCCACGGCGGCCCGGGTTCTGCTTCTGCGCAAGCTCGGCGGGCAGGTTCATGGTCGTGGTCGGTGGTGTCAATGTGGCGTCAGGAATGTGGTGTCAAAACCGTTCGTAGTCCAGCCGATAGCGCCATTGGCCCACGGCCAGCCCCGCCATCGGCAGCCGGCCGATGCGGAGGCGGCGCAGGGCCTGCAGCCGCAGGCCCGCGGTGTCGCACACGAATTCAATAAAACCCAGCGGCGGCGTCTTCAGCGCAAAGCGCAGGTGCGTTTCGTTCTGCCAGCTGACCTTCATCGGCATGGCGGGACGGCCTTCGAAGGCCAGACCCCGTTGCAACCGGGCCAGGTCGCCTTCGCTTAATTGGCCGGTGACCTGCGCCACGTATTCCTGCTCCACAAGCTTGCCCTCTTCCACCAGCTTGCGTGACACCGGATATTCCTGCGTGTACACCACCAGGCCGCTGGCCGCGCGTTCCAGCGGCGTGACAAGCTTCAGGCCGTTGAACATGCGCTTGAGGTAACGCTGGCCGGACCGGTCGCCCGGCATCAGGTTCTTGGGCACGATCAGGTCGCGGGCCGACCCCGGTTCGTTGTCGGCGTACATGCCCTCGGGCTTGTGCACCAGCACGGTCACGGGTCGCATGTCCTCAAGCTTGGCGCCGGGCAGCAGGCTGACCGTCTGCCCGGGCGCGACGCGGAAGCCGGGCTCTTCGACCGTCTTGCCGTCAACGGCGACCCAGCCGCCTTCGATATAGCGTTCGGCATCGCCGCGGGAGCAGGACTGTTCCGTGGCCAAGCGCTTGGCCAGTCTTACGCTTTCGCTCATCGCGCCACCGCCTGGCATGCGGGCGTGGCCGGTTGGGAAAGCGATTCAGGCGTGCTGTCAGCCAGCACAAATGGGTGCATCGTCATTAAGTATTGCCGGGGTGTTGCAAAACGCGGGCAAAGCGCCCGCGGCGTCAGGCAGATGTTACGCCTTTTCCGGGGGCGGCTCGGGCAGCTTGCCGGCTGCCGTCTCCGGAATTTCCGCTGGCGCGGCGGGGGGCGGCACATCGGCGATCCACGCATTCACGAGCGTCGACGTCACCGCCAGAATCACCGGCCCGATGAACAAACCGACGATGCCGAAAGCGAACATGCCGCCCAGCACGCCGGACAGGATCAGCAGCAACGACAGGTTCACGCCGCGCTTGATCAACATGGGGCGCAGCAGGTTGTCCAGCATCGCGACCAGCACCGCCCAGATCAACAGCAGGATCGCGGCCACCTTCATATCGTTCTGGAACAGCCAGATGACACCGCCCAGCATCGGCAGGAACGGGCCCAATTGCGCCAGGCACAGCATCACCATCAAGGCGGTCAGGATGCCCGCCGCAGGCACGCCCGCGATCCACAGCCCCACGCCACCCAGCACCGACTGCACCACGGCGGTCACCACGATGCCCAGCGCAACCGCCCGGATGGCCGCACCGGCCAGGCGGACCGCCGCCACGCCGCGCTGGCCGGCCAGCCGGTTCGCGAAACGCTTGACGAAGTCAGCCGCCGCCTCGCCCTGGCTATACAGGATGCCGGCAATGACGATGGTGATGAGCATGTGCATGACGAACACGCCGACGATTGCCGCGTGGCTCAACAGCCAATGCGCCGCGATGGTGAGATAGGGTTCCAGCCGGGCCAGCAGGCCGCCCGCGCCTGCGTCGGACAAGGTTTGCCATTCCTGCGCGACCCGGGGGCCGGCCAGGGGAATGGCGCGCACCCAGCTTGGCGGCGCCAGCAGCGCGTAATCGGGCAGGCTTTTCACCGCCGCCATGATGGCCCCGCCATGTTCGGCCAGGGTGGATATCACCTGATAAAGGGGTAGCACGATCACGAACAGCAGGATCAGCAGCATCACCCCAGTTGCCGCCCAGCGGCGGCCGCCAAGCCGCTGCTGGATGGCCAGCAGCACGGGCCAGGTCGCCACCACGATCGTGGTCGCCCAGATCAGTCCCGGCAGGAACGGCCTCAGGATGTAAAGGCTGCCCACCATCAAGGCGGACAAAATCACGATGACAAGCAGGACTCGGGCAAGATCGACTGTAGGACGTGTATTCACCCGCTGCTCCCGGCAGGGCGGATCGCCCTGCGTGATGGCGCATCGCGGCCCGTGTGCGGCTGCTCGGGATGCGCATCGATGCGATTCTCGGCAATTTATCCGAAATTCACCCGCACTTGTATCTTGTCGTGAAATGCGTTGGGCACGCCGCTTGCTCGGCGAACCGATGCCGCCCGAATTTGGAGGGCGATGGCGCCGGACGCTCCGGTCGCCGCCCGTCGGACGGCGTCCATATCTTCAGGAGGTACCCCCATGAAACTCTTGCCCACCGCCGGCATATTGCTGGCCCTGGCGCTAGCCGGCTGCACCGCGCCCACTTCTTACAGTTCCAGCCCGCCGCGTAGCGACAGCACGACCCAGGATCACGCCAACTACCATTCGGAAAACTTCGGGGAGCCTGACAACACCCCCTTCCAAGGCGTCTACCCTGGGCGTTAGGGCTGCCGTTGTCGCGGCGCGGTGGTTGCCGCCTAGTCGGTCGCCGCGACGGCGCTGGCGGCCGCGGCGGCGGCTTTTTCGTTGGCCAGCGCCATCAAATGGCGCGTCAGTTCGGCCAGTTGCGCGTCTTTTTGCTCCAGCTGGCCCAGCAGCGATGCCGCCTGGGCGTCCACCGTGCCCAGCCGGGATTCCAGCGCCGCCTCGCGCTGCCGAGCCGCCGCCAAGGCATCGCCCGCGGCCCGCTCGCTGGCCAGCAGCCGTTGCTGGACTGTAGCGACGTCGCTGCGCAAGGTCTGCGCGCCCTGCTCCGCCACGCGCTTGGCCTCTTGCGCGTCGGCCAATGCCGCCTGCCATTGCGCCGCTTGCCGCTGGTTGACGGCCTGGGCCTCGTCCAGCCGCGCCTGTAGCTTCTTGACTGCCCCGCGCTCTGCGTCCAGCTCGTTCAGCCAACGCCGCTCGTGTGCGGCATGGCGCGTCTCTGTCGTCTCAAGCGCCTGGGCATGCAGGCTGCGCTGCTTTTCGGCCTCGGTCAGCAACGTTTGGACGGCGCTTCGCGCATCTTCCAGTTGCAAGTGGTTCTGCTTGAGTTGATCGTCGCGCTGGCGCAGCTGGTGTTCCGCCGCCCGCAAGCGGTCTTCCGTGGCCGCCAATTGGGCGGTGGCCACTCTAAGGCTTTCTTGCAGATCTCTTTCCCGGTTGGCCAGCTGGATTTCGCGTTGCTGCAATTGCTCGGCGTCGGCGGCCAGGCGTTCCCCTTCTTGCGCCAGTTCGCCCCACCGCTGCCGATATGCCTCGGCTTGGTCGGCGCGCGCCTCGGCCAACGCGGTTTCCCAGAAATGCGCGGCAGCCTGCGCGATCGGGTCCGGCACGGCCGGCGACGCCGCGAATGCACCCGGGTCTTTGATGCGGGCGCCCAGCGCCCGGAACCACGTTTCCAGATGCGGGCTGACGGTGTTGGGCGACCCGCGGCCGATCTTCTGCCGCACCCGTTCGATCGTGGGCCGGGCGCCTTCCAACAACAGCGCGTCGGCGGCGGTCCAGACGTCGGTTTCGGTAATTCCTGTGGCCATGGCCCGCGTGCTCCGTGATTGGCTGGCGCCTTGATGTCTAATTAGTCACGATAATGGAACCTTATCGCGAGTTAAATCTCATATATGTAAGATATCATACAGCATACGTATGTTTTATGTAATAAAAAAGAAAACCGCCAATGGCGCATGCGACGGCGGGCACCGCCGCGCAAAAAGCGCCCTCGCCAATCCGCCACCGCTTGACCTTGACCGCATGGCAGGCCGGAAGCTGCAAGCTGGTTTCAACGGACAGGAGGTCACATGAACCACCGTATTTCCCCCTTGCAGGCACATTCCTTCCCCGCTCGGCCAGCGCCCGCCGGAAACGAGCCTCGATGGGCAATCGAAGAGGTCACGGCGCGCGCCGATGTCTCGGAACGGCTGGTACGTTATTGCGACGTGCAAGGCTTGCTTGGCAGCGCTAAGCGCACCGGCGCCACCGGGCGGCGCTACACCCCCGACGACATCTCCGTACTACGCTTTATCCGGCGAACCCATGTTCTGGGATTCGGCATAAACGAGATTGCCCAATTACTGGCGTTGTGGCGCGGCGGTCAGGCGCCGCAGCGCGTGCTGCAACGCCTGGTGAACGCGTATCCCGATGCGCAACACCCCTCCTGCCCTATCCTGGAAGCACTGATACACGCAGGGCAAACCCGGTCGAGCCCTGCGCCTTTGCCATAAAATCACGGTGCCCATGACACGTATCCAAGCCCTTCCCTCATGCAGCTGACCCTGCCCGCCTCGCTGCCCTTGCTGGATCCGCACGCGCTGGATGCCCAGGCCGATGCCGCGGTCCGCAGCCTGATGCGGGAAGGCAGTTCCGCCAACACCGCCGCCAGTTACCGCGCGGCCATCCGATACTGGACGGCGTGGTTCGAACTGCGCTATGGGCAGCCGTTCACGTTGCCTTTGCCGGAAACGGCCGTAATTCAATTCGTCGTGGACCACGTCCAACGGACGACCGACCAGGGCCTGAAATGGGAATTGCCGTTGGCGCTGGACCAGGAGCTCGTGCGCCTGAAGGCCAAAGGCAAGCTGGGCGCGCCCAGCCTGAACACGGTGCTGCAACGCTTGTCCGTGCTGTCAAAGGCCCATGAACTGCTGGGCCACGCCAACCCCTGCCGCGCGGCGCCTATGCGCGAGCTGCTGGCCAAGACCCGCCGCGCCTATGCCCGGCGGGGCGTCACGCCCGCCAAGAAAGAAGCGCTGACCCGCGAACCCTTGCAGGCGATGCTGGCCACCTGCGACGACACCCTGCGGGGCGTGCGCGACCGCGCCTTGCTGCTGTTCGCCTGGGCAAGCGGCGGCCGCCGCCGCTCGGAAGTCGTGCGGGCAACGATTGAAAACACGACGCGCACGGGCGAAGGCTTTCTTTATACGTTGGCGCATTCCAAGACCAATCAAGCGGGCGTGACGCGCGCGGACGACCAGAAGCCCATCGCCGGATCCGCCGCGCAGGCGCTGGACGCGTGGCTTGCCGCCAGCGGCATCCGCCAGGGCCCGATCTTTCGCCGCGTGCGTCGCGGCGACATCATCGGCGAACCCTTGGCGGCCGCCGCGGTCCGCGACATCGTGCGGCAACGCTGTAGACAGGCTGGCCTGGAAGGCGACTTTTCGGCGCACAGCCTGCGCTCGGGTTTCGTTACCGAGGCCGGCCGGCGCAATGTGCCGCTGGGCGACACGATGGCCATGACCGGGCACGCCAGCGTGGCCACGGTGATGGGCTATTTCCGTGCGGGCGCGGCGGCACGATCTCCCGCGGCGCGGCTATTGGACGAGCCCGACACAAACGGCCTATAGATCCGTGTCCGCGTTGTCGTAATAGTGGGAGTCGGCCGCCGCAAGGATCTTTGTCGTGTTTACAATCAGCGGAACTCGCACGCGGCCATGCCTGCCGGCATTCCGCTCCCCGCTTTTTCCACCAGCAGCCTGGCGCCGCGCCTGCCCCGTTCCCTCGTCCGCTCCGACTCATGCGAATCAACCTACGCGGGCTTGTGCTTGCGCTTACCGTATTTAGTGCCGCCGCTGCGACGGCCAACGCCCTGTATGCCAGCTACCGCGTGCAACGCGACCTGCTCATCACCAACACGCTGGAGTCGAACCGGGTGTATGCGGCCAAGCTGGCCGAAAGCGCCGGCAACTTCCTGAAGGCGGCACAGCAGCAGCTGGCCTACAGCGCACGACATATGGCCGTGCAAGTCGATGCGCCTGACGTCCTGGCCGCCGAAGTCGCGCGCGTACAGGAACAGACCGAGAGCTTCAACTCCGTGGGCATTGTCGGCGCCGACGGCGTCATTCTGGCCACGACGCACAACTTCCGGAACTTCCTCGGCACGCGGGTCGACAGCCCGGGCAGCCGCGAGGCGTTTCAGGCCCGCCAGCCGGTGATCAGCAAGCCCTATGTGTCGATCGCCGGCAACATGCTCATCAACCTGTCGCACCCGATCTATTCCAATGACGGCCGCTATTTGGGCTATATCGCCGGCTCGATCTATCTGCGCAATGAAAGCGCTTTGCAGGAGTTGCTGGGCAAGCACCACTATCAAGACGGCTCGTATCTCTTCGTGGTGGACGGCGACGGCCAGTTGATCTATCACGTGGACCCCACCCGGGTGGGCGAAAACGTCTTGCGCAATCCGGTGGTCGCGGCGGTGACCAAAGGCCGGTCCGGCGCGCAGCGCGTGGTCAACACCAAGGGCGTGGATATGCTTGCGGGCTACGCGGCTGAACCGATCAGCGGCTGGGGCATCATCGCGCAGCGGCCGGCCGACGTCACCTTGAAACCGATAAACGCACTGATCTGGACGCTGATCGGCTATGCAACGCCGCTGGCGCTGGTGTTTCTTGCGGCCATCTGGTGGTGTGCCCGGCTGATCTCGCGTCCTTTGTCCCAACTGGCCACCAACGTCGAGCATCAAGACGTGGCGGTGGCGATGCAGCGCGTGCAGTCGGTCAAGGCCTGGTATTTCGAGGCCGAGCGCTTGAAGCGCGCGGTGATCTGGAGCTTCACCGCGCTGCAAGACAAGATTGGCAAGCTGAACCTGGCCAGCATCACCGACCCGTTGACCGGCCTGCGCAACCGGCGCGGCACGCAGGATGCCGTCCAGGATCTGCAAGCCTCGGGCACGCCGTTCACGGTCGTTGCGCTGGATATCGACCACTTCAAGCGGGTGAACGACACGTACGGCCATGCCACGGGTGACGAGGTCATCCGCGGCATGGCGCAGTTGATGCGCGACTGCTCACGCCCCTCGGACATCCTTTGCCGCAACGGCGGCGAAGAGTTTCTGATCCTGCTGCCCAACGTTGGCGTCAAGGAAGCCAGCCAGATCGCCGAGCGGCTGCGCGCGCGCCTGGCCGATCGTCCCGTGCATGGGGTAAGCGACATTACGGTGTCGGCCGGCGTAGCGCAATGGCCGTCATGCGGTCCGGACATCGGGCAGGTGTTCGAAGCGGCGGATGAAGCGCTGTATGCCGCCAAACAACAAGGCAGAAACCGCGTCGTCGTGCACGGCGCATGATGGCCACGCCTGTGGCGGCCACCCATCATTCGCCAATTCTTGCGGTACGCGCCCCGCAATATCAGTTAGACGGTCAAACCGTCTGATTCCCGCTTGGGCCCTCCGGCCGGGCACCTAGACTCCCCTTACCTCGCGCAACCCGCCTCTCACGGCGGCCACCGAGGATTCTTGTGCGCCTCGACGCGCACTGGTCTTTCAAAGGGGAATCTCATGATCGCAGCAAGAACGACATGCCGCGCGCTGGTCGCGGTATTGGCGGCGCTATCCGCAGGCGGCGCCGTGGCGCAGGCGGCTACCACCGGCGTCACGCTCTATGGCCTGATCGACCTGGGATTGGGCTACGAGCGCCAGCGCCAGGCCGCTAGCACTGGCACCGGCAGCGCATCCTCGCGCCTGTCCATGAAAGACGGCACGCGTTCCGGTTCGCGCTGGGGGTTGCGCGCCGTGGAAGACCTGGGCAATGGGTACAGCGTCGTGTTCCGGCTGGAGAGCGGGTTCCAGGCCTCGGACGGCACGCAAGGACAAGGCCGATTGTTCGGCAGATGGGCTTACCTGGGCCTGGCGGGGCCATTCGGCGAAATGCGCGCCGGCCGCCAACAGGTATTGAGCGACAGCTGGGGAGGCATCGCATCGCCTTTCGGCACCAGCTGGAGCGGCGCCGCGGCCTCCGTCACGCTGGGCTACAACGACGGCGACTTCGGGTCCAGCGGACGGGTCAATAATGCGTTGATCTACCGAACCCCCGTCTTGCAAGGCTGGCAGGCTGGCTTGGGCTACAGCTTTTCCGCGCACGACGAAGACCGGTTCGCCACCGCCGACCATGACCGCGTATGGACCGCCGGCTTGCGCTATCGGAATGGGCCGCTATCCACGGCCTTCACCTACGAGCGATTGAACCCGAACGCCCGGGATCCCAACGCCAAGCGAGCCGCCAACCTTCAGCTGGGCGCCATGTATGACTTCGAATGGATGCAATTGCACGCGGGCTATGGCCGTTTGCGCGATCCCAACACGGGTCCGTCGGCGGGATTCAGCCGCATCAACACGTTCGTGGGCGGGGCCAGCCTTCCCGTCAACCGTCGCGGCCGCGTGCTGGCGGCCTACCAGCGTGCCACGGCATCGCGCATCAAGGGATGGGGCCTGGGCTATCAGCACGACCTGTCCAAGCGCACCAACCTTTACGCCCTGCTGGACCGCGTGGACAGGCGGCAGTCGCACATGCTGCAAACCGTGATGGGAATAAGGCACCACTTCTAGGCCGCGCGCCCGGCCAGGGGGCTACACCAGCATCGGCCAAAACGTGGGCGCCAGCCGCAGCCACATTTCGGTGCTCATCGCATCTGGCCGGCGCTTTGGCAAGCCGGTGCTGTGCTTCAGCCTGTCTCCCTGGCAGGCGAAGACGATGCGGTGCGCGTGTGAAAGGTCGTTGACCACCAGCACCGACCCGGCAAAACGCTGTTTGATCCGGCTTAGATAACCGTCGTACCCGGGGTTCGACGCATGGAAGTTGCACACCATCATGCCGTCTGGCGCCATCGCATTGAAGCAGCCGTCGTAAAAGGCATCCGTCGTCAATTGCCGCGGCAGGCCATTGATGTCGTAGCCGTCCACCAGCAGGGCGTCGTACTCGTTCCGGTACTGCTGGATCAATGCCGCGCCATCGCCTTGCAGGACGGCGAAACGATGATCGTCCCGTGGCACCTGAAACGAATCCCGCAACGCAATGACGTGGGGGTTGATCTCGAACACGTCGATGTGGGCGGACGGCAGTTGTTGGTAGCAGAATTTGGCCAGCGACCCTCCTCCCAGTCCGACCATCGCAATACGCCGCGGCTCGGGGTTGAAGAGCAGGAACGCCATCATGAGGCGCGTGTATTCCAGGTTCAGCGCAGACGGGTCTTTCGTCCACATGCGGCTCTGGATTTCGGCATGGGAAAACATGAGCGACCGCGACGTCGCCGTGGCATAGATGAATGGCCTAACCTGTTGATGGTTTGATGTGTTTTCAGGCATTCCGAATACTCGCCAGGGTCAAATTGAGGGTGCCCGGCCGCCGCCCAAGGATGCGTCCGCCCGCCGCTCGCGCAGTCAAAGCGCCGCCAGCATGCGACATACCGCATGCGACATACGGCATGCCGGCGGAAAGCGCGGGGTCGGGAAAGCGTAAGGGGCAAGGCCGGCGCGTTCGAACGGCGCCACGACGGGGCGTAAGCGAACGACATAATCAAACGGCGCGCACCAGGCGCGCCGTTCGAAATCGGTCAATCAGGATTGAATCAGCCTGGCAGTACAGGCCGGACGCCAAGCGTCAGGGGAAGGGATCAGGCGGATAGACGCGGCTTATCGGCGTCTTCTGAAGCCTCGGTGTCGGCGGGTGCCGCGTCGACTTCGGATTCCTTGTTGGCGTCGGGGGCTTTCCACTCCAGGGGCGGAATTTCAAAGCGCCACTTTTTACCAATCAGTTGATGCGACATGAGCGTTCTCCTGTGCAAGGCGCATGGCCTCCCCCGCGTAAGCAAAGTACCTGCCGGGATTCAAGCGTGCCAGGAATGCCGTATGGGGATGCGGGGGAAGGCATTCGGAAAAAGCAGCGCTGAGGGTTCGCTGTAGCTGTACCTGTCTATGTACCTGCGTAGTGCACTACTTATTGCACTACCTAGTGCCTACCTAGACCAGCACAGCCGTTGTTTTTTGCTGTTGTTATTTATGCGAATTAAGTGATATTAGCATAATTTTGACAGAAATAGCAAGCAGATCGGCCTCGCTGGCTGCTGGATTGGGGGCGCGGACAAACGCATTGACGGCAGAGAACGATCGTTCTACCATGCGTTCTGACTGATAGAGAATGATCGTTCTCAAAGGCTCCATCGATGGCTTCCAACACAAGCGCCCTTCCCCCCGCCGCCCTCGACGACACGCAGGTCCGCTTGCTCCGGGCCACCGAGAATCTCATCTATCAAGGCGGCATCAACGCCACCGGCATGGACCTGATCGTGAAGACCTCGGGGGTTGCGCGCAAAGGCCTCTACAAGTACTACCCCACCAAGGAAGCCTTGGTGGCGGCCGCCCTGCAAGCGCGCGACGAGCGCCGGATGGAGTGGTTCATCGCCGCCACGACGCAAGCGGCGACGCCCCATGCGCGCTTGATGTCCATCTTCGACGCCTTGCGGGAATGGTTTGCGTCGGAAGGATTTCGCGGCTGCGCATTCATTAACGCCGCCGGAGAAATCGGCGACCCTGCGAATCCGATACGCGAAGTTTCCCGCCTGCACAAGGCTCGTTTGCTGGCCCATGTGCTGACGCTGACGCAAGCCGCGGGCGTGCCTGATCCCGATGACACGGCGCGTCAGCTATTGGTGCTGATCGACGGCGCCATCGCGGTTGCCCTCGTGACGGGCGACCTGTCGATTACCGATAGCGCCGAACGCGCCGCCGCGGCGCTGCTGGCCGCCCGCCCCTGAACTGCTTTCTTCCCACGCACGAGGCTTTTCCCATGACGTCCACCCCTGAAGTCCGTCCGCCCCTGCCGCCGTTCACCCACCAAAGCGCTATCCAGAAGGTTCGGCTGGCCGAAGATGGCTGGAACAGCCGCGATCCCGACAAGGTCGCGCTGGCCTACAGCCTGGACACGCATTGGCGCAACCGCGCCGAATTCGTGAAGAACCGGGACGAAGCCCGCGCCTTCCTGGCACGCAAATGGGCCAAGGAACTGGATTACCGGCTGATCAAGGAACTTTGGGCCTACACGGATCATCGCATCGCCGTGCGCTACGCCTATGAATGGCACGACGACTCGGGCAATTGGTTCCGCTCCTACGGCAACGAAAACTGGGAATTTGGCGAAGACGGCCTGATGGTGAACCGCTATGCCTGCATCAACGACCTGCCCATCAAGGAAGCCGACCGCAAGTTCCACTGGCCGTTGGGCCGACGCCCCGACGATCACCCGGGGTTGTCGGCGTTAGGCTTGTAGGCCATCGCCACGCCAGGCGCGTCGGGTCTCATTGCCAAGCCTTCAACAACTATTCATAGGCCTTCAACAGCTTGCCGAGCAGGCGGCTTAATTGCTCCTGCTCGGTCGCGCTTAATGGCGACAGCACGTCGGCCTGGTTGCGCAGGTGCGCCACCACGGCTTCGTCGATGAGCTTTTGCCCCGGTTTCGTCAACATCACCAGTGTGGCTCGCCCGTCATCGGGGCTAGGCGTGCGCACCACCAGACCGGCCTTTTCCAGCCGATCGATGCGATGGGTCATGCTGCCGGACGAAATCATGGCGTCTTCGTATAGCGCCGTGGGCGTCAACGCATACGGCTTGCCGCCGCGCCGCAGCGTGGCCAGCACATCGAATTCGCCGGGCTGCAAGCCGAACTCGGCAAACAGCGGGTTGATTCGGTCGCGCGTGATCACCAGCGCGCATTCGCCCAACCTGCCCAGCACGCGCATCGTCGACACATCCAGGTCGGGACGTTCGCGGTTCCACTGTTCCACTGCCCGGCTTGCCCTATCCACGGTCTGCCTCCAATTATCTTGACGTAAAGATAAAATACAAATATCTTGATGCCAAGATAGTTTACCGGAACGTGCCGCATAGGGCAGCGTTTCCGGGTTTGGAGTCACCGTGTCTGCCCCCCGTTTCAACGCTTGGCGCATCGCCGCCATCATCCTTGTTGGCCTGAACCTGCGTCCCGTCCTGGCATCCGTTCCCCCATTGCTGGACTGGGTGCAAGCCGCCACCCGCATGTCGGACGCCGTGGCCGGGCTGCTGACCGCGTTGCCCGTCTTCGTCATGGGATTGGGCGCCTTGAGCGTGGCGCCGCTACGCCGCTTGATCGGCGAACCACTCGGCGTGGCCGCCGGTATCGCGTTGGTCACGGCCGCCACCGCGGGCCGCTTCTGGGCGGACCACACCAGCCTGATGCTGGCAAGCGGCGTCGTCGCGGGCCTGGGCATCGCCGTGACGCAAGCCTTGCTGCCCAGCTACATCAAGGCCCGCTTCGCAGCGGGCGGCAGCGCCATCATGGGCGTCTATTCAACCGCGATCATGGGCGGCGCCGCCGTGGCCAGCGTGGCATCGCCCATCGTGGCGCAGCGCGCGGGCTGGCTGCAGGCGCTGGCGGTGTGGGCCGTGCCGGCCGCCATCGCGTTGGCGGCGTGGTTGCTGGTGAACCGTGCGTCGCCCACGCCCATCGCCAGCCAAGGCACGTCCAGCCCCCTGCGTACTCCGCGCCAGCGCGCCTGGCTGCTGGCGGTGTTCTTCGGCCTGGGCACTGGCGCCTACACTCTGGTCCTGGCATGGCTGCCGCCCTACTACACCGCACTGGGCTGGTCGGCGATTTCAGCGGGCCAGCTGCTTGGCGCCGTGACGGCGGCCGAGATCGCCGCGGGTCTGCTCGTCTCGTTGTGCATTGGCCGTTTGCCTGATCGGCGGCCCGCGCTGTTCGTGGCGATCGGCGCGCTGTTCCTGGGACTGGCCGGCTGGATCGCGGCGCCCGCCGCGTTGGCGTGGCCCGCCGCCATCTTGGCGGGGCTGGGCATCGGCGCGCTCTTTCCGTTGTCGCTGATCGTGGCCATGGATCACGCCGCGACGCCGTCGGAAGCCGGCCGGCTGGCGTCGTTCGTGCAAGGCGTGGGGTATTTGATCGCCGCGCTCTTTCCGTTTGCCGCCGGCCTGATCCGGCAGCACCTGGCCGACCTGACGCCAGCGTGGATCTTGATGACGCTGATTTGCCTGGTGCTTTTCGCCATGGCGATCCGCTTCCGTCCGCCATCCGCCCCGCATCTGGCCTAGGGATTTCCCGCAATTTCCCGCCTAATCCACGCCCTCGGCGCGATTCTCCGTTTGCCTGAAAGGTGAACGGAAGTTTGGATTTTTAGACTCCCGCATTCATTGCAATGTCAGTTTTTGTTCAGACCACAGTCAGACAAAAGCACAACAACGGGAGACGAGATCAATGCAATCGAAACGCAGCGCCGTCCGGCGCGAAGCGTGGGCGGCCGGCACGATGATCGTGCTGGGCCTGGGCGCCATCGCGCAGGCATCCACCTACACCTTGGGCAGCCTTGCCCGCATGGGGCCGGGCATGTTCCCGGCGATATTGGGCGCCCTGCTGGTCATGCTGGGCCTCGTCATCGCGAAGATGGCCGCGTCCCCAGCCGTCGCCGAAGAAGACGCCGAAGAGGTTTCGCCGCCCGAATGGCGCGGCTGGGGCTGCATCATCGGCGGCTTGCTGGCCTTCATCCTGATCGGCAAGTTCGGCGGCCTGGTGCCTGCCACGTTCGTCCTGGTGTTTCTCTCGGCGATGGGCGACCGTCAGCACACGTGGCGCACCGCGGCCCTGCTCGCCACCGGCGTGACGATCCTGGGCGTGGCTGTGTTTTCGTGGGCGCTGCAACTGCAGTTTCCGCTTTTCCGCTGGGGCTGAACGATGGATATCTTCAATAACCTGATGCACGGGTTTTCAGTCGCCTTCGCGCTGGACAACCTGATGTGGGCCGTGTTCGGCGTGTTCATGGGCAACCTGATCGGCGTGCTGCCGGGCATGGGCGTGCTGGCCGCCATCTCCATCCTGCTACCGCTTACCTACACCATGACGCCGACCGCCGCGCTGGTGATGCTGTCCGGCATCTATTACGGCTCGCAGTATGGCGGCGGCATCACCTCCATCATGCTGAACCTGCCGGGCACGGCTTCGCACGCCGTGGCCTGCCTGGACGGCAATCCGCTGGCGCGCAACGGCAAGGCCGGGTCCGCGTTGTTCATGCTGATGTTCTCGTCGTTCTGCGGCGCGTCGGTGGGCATCCTGGCCATGATCCTGTTTTCCCCGTTGCTGGTGGACGTGGCCTTCAAGTTCGGCCCGGCCGAGTATTTCTCCATGATGATGCTGGGCTTGCTGGCCGGCGCCACCTTGGCGAAGGGTTCGGCGATCAAGGGCGTGGCGATGGTGGTCGTGGGGCTGCTGCTGGGCGTGGTCGGCACCGACGTCAACACGGGCACGATGCGCTTTCACTTCGGCATCCTGGAACTGTCCGACGGATTGCAGATCGTGGCGCTGGCCATGGGCCTGTTCGGCGTGGCGGATTTCCTGAAGAACATCAACCGCATCGGCGGCGACAGCAAGGTCATCTCGGCGAAGGTCGGCATGAAGTCCATGCGGCCGGAAGCTGGCGACATCAAGCAATCGCGCGGCGCCCTGGTGCGCGGCACGGCCATCGGCGCGGCGTTCGGCATCTTGCCTGGCACCGGCCCGACGATCGCGTCGTTCATCTCTTATGCGGTGGAAAAGAAGGTGGCGCGCGAACCGCGCCGCTTCGGCCGCGGCGCGATCGAAGGGATCGCGGGCCCGGAGGCGGCCACCAGCGCGTCGACGCAGACGAGCTTCATTCCGACGATGAGCCTGGGCATTCCCGGTGATCCGGTAATGGCCCTGATGTTGGGCGCGCTGATCATCCACGGCATCCAGCCGGGTCCGCAGATGATGATCGAACACGCCGACATGTTCTGGGGGCTGATCGCCAGCTTCTGGGTGGGCAACGTGCTGCTGTTGCTGCTGAACCTGCCGCTTATCGGGATGTGGGTGCGGTTGCTGACGGTGCCGTTCCGCTACTTGTTCCCGGCCGCCCTGTTCTTTGTCTGCGTGGGCGTCTACAGCACCAACAACAACCTGTTCGACGTCGGCATGGTGACGGTATTCGGGGCGGCGGGCTATGCGCTGATCCGGTTGCGGTTCGAGCCCGCGCCGCTGCTGCTGGGCTTTGTGCTGGGGCCGATGGTGGAAGAGAACTTCCGCCGCGCCTTGCTGTTGTCGCGCGGCGAGCTGTCGATCTTCGTGTCGCGCCCGATCAGCCTGGGTTTCATCCTGGCCTGCGTCGCGCTGATCGCGCTGCTGGTTGCGTCGGCGGTCCGCCAACGCAACAAGGGACGTGCGGCGCTGCAGGAATCGGAATCGGCGGCGTAGCCGTCAGTCGTCCGGAGGCGCTGCCAGCGGGCCGGCGGTATGACCGTCGATATGGCCTAGCGGGCGCCCCGGATCCAGCCGGTCGCGCACGCGCTGCTTCAGCACCTTGGCTTCCGGGAAGCCGCCGTCGCTCTTGCGGTCCCAGATCAGGTCACCGTTGTAGGTGATTTGGAATATGCCGCCAGTGCCAGGCTGCAGGACCACTTCGCCCAGATCGGTCGAAAACGTGGACAGTAGCTCTTGCGCCATCCAGCCAGCGCGCAGCAGCCACTGGCACTGGGTGCAGTAGAGAATGACGATGCGAGGACGAAAGGCGGGCGTGTTCATGCCAAATATTCTACTGCGCCCGTCGCGGCTGCGCCCTGCTCCGGAGCCGCCACGCATTGGTGGATAATGTCGGGTTTTCCCGGGTGCGCAATGCGCCCAGAGCCTGCCATGAAGTCTGCTGCATCCTCCCGAAGCCAACGCTGGCTGATCGGTCTCTTGATGGGACTGGTCACGCTGACGCCGATGGGCATCGACATCTACCTGCCTTCCCTGCCCGCGATGGCGCAGGACTTCGGCCAGCCCGTCAGCGCGCTGCAGGCCAGCATCACGTTGTTCATCTTCGCGGTGGGCGTGGGCCAGATGCTGATCGGCCCGCTGGCCGACCGCTATGGCCGCCGGCCCGTCGCACTGGGCGGTGCGTTGGCCTACCTGGCCGGCTCGGCGCTCGGCGCCGCGGCGACATCGCTCGAGATGTTCTATGCCGCCCGCATCATCCAGGGACTGGGCGCGTGTTCGGCCTCGCTGGTGGCGTTTGCCGCGGTGCGCGACCGATTCAGCCCGGCGGTCGGCGCGCGCGTCTATAGCTATCTGAATGGCGCATTGTGTTCCGTGCCCGCGCTGGCGCCCATGCTGGGCGGCATCCTGGCGGTGCAGGCCGGCTGGCGCAGCACGTTCGTGTTCATGGTCGGGTTCGCGCTGGCCTTGGCCGTGCTGCTGGCCAAGCGCTTCGAGGAGACCCGCGCGGCGCCGACCCAGCCCCGGGGCGCGCTCTACAGCCTGCGCCGCTACCTGCCCATCATCGCCAGCGGCAGGTTCCTGTATTTTGCGATGTTCGGCACGGCGGGCATGGCGATGATCCTGGTGTTCGTCTCGGCGGCGCCCGTCGTACTGGTGCAGCAGCTGGGGTATTCCGAACTGGGTTTCTCCGCATGGTTCGGCGGCAACGCCGCCATCAACATCGCCGCCTTCTTCCTGGCGCCCACGTTCATCTCGCGCTATGGCCGCCACGCCATGGTGCGGGTCGGGTTGGCGGCGCTGCTGCTGGCGTCGGCCATGCATGCCGCGGCCTGGTGGTGGGCGCCGTTGTCGGCATGGATCTTCATGTTGCCGGTCGCCGTGCTGACGGTCGGCTTTTCGCTGGCGCTGGGATCAGGCCTGAGCCTGGCGCTGGAGCCATTCGCCGAACGCGCTGGCACGGCCGCGGCAGTGTATGGCCTCTTCCAGATGAGCGGTTCCGCCGTCATCGCGACCTTGCTGCTGGACAGCGGCGTGGCGCCCCAGGCCGCGATGGCCCTGATCGGCGCCGTGATCGTCGCACCGCTGCTATGCCTGTCGTCCGGCATGGCGCGCCGCCTGGCGGGCTGAGCGGCTGACTGAAACTTGGGCTGAGCGGTTGGCTGAATCGCGGCGCCGCTTGCGCTAGTATCCAGGAACCCCCTTTCCTGGAGACGACATGGCCCTGGACACTTCGGCGCAACCGCCGCTGCTTGAACGCACCACGGAAAACGGCGTGGTGACGCTGCGCATGAACCGCCCTTCGCAATTCAACGCCTTGTCCGAAGGTTTGCTTGGCGCGTTGCAGCAAGAGATCGACGCCCTGGAGCGTGATACCAACGTGCGCTGCGTCGTGCTGGAGTCGGCGGGCCGCGCGTTTTGCGCCGGCCACGACCTGCGCGAAATGCGCAGCCAGCCCTCGCTGGACTACTACCGCGCGTTGTTCCGCAAGTGCGGCAGCGTCATGCAAGGCTTGCAAGCTTTGCCGGTGCCTGTCATCGCCAAGGTGCAAGGCATCGCTACCGCCGCGGGATGTCAACTGGTCGCCAGCTGCGACTTGGCGGTGGCCGCTGACAATGCGCGCTTTGCCGTGTCCGGCATCAATGTCGGCCTGTTCTGCTCGACCCCCGCCGTGGCGCTCAGCCGCAACGTGTCGGCCAAGCGCGCCTTCGAAATGCTGGTGACTGCGCGGTTCATCGACGCGACCCAGGCCGCCGATTGGGGCCTGATCAACGACGCGGTGCCCGAGGCGGAGCTGGATGCGCGGGTGCGCGCCCTGACCACCGAGATCCTGGTGAAAAGCCCGTCGGCCATCCGCTATGGCAAACGCATGTTCTACAAGCAACGGCAGATGGCGCTGGCCGACGCGTACGACTACGCGGGCGACGTCATGGCGCGCAACATGATGGAGGCCGACGCCTGCGAAGGCATCGACGCGTTTCTGGAAAAGCGCGCGCCGCGCTGGCAGGCGTAGATCCGTCAGGACGAGAAGGCGGTCTGCCCAGGCCCTAGTCCTAGTTCAACCAGGCCAGGGCCCAGCCGCCGGCGGCGGCTGCCAGCACGACCCAGACGGGCGACCAGCGCGCATAGACCAGCAACGCGAATAGCGACAGCGCCAGCGCAAAATCGGCCTTGGTCAGGATTGAGGTGGTCCAGACGGGGTCATAGAGCGCGGCCAGCAGTATGCCGACCACGGCGGCGTTCACGCCTGCTGCCATGTTGCGCACGCCGGGCCGCCGCCGCAGGGTCTCCCAGAATGGCAATGCCCCGGCAACCAGCAATGCGCCGGGCAGGAAGACAATCGCCAGGAACGCCAACCCGCCGGCCCAGCCCGCCAACGGGCCTGCGGACGAGGCGCCCAGGAAGGCGGCGAACGCAAACACCGGCCCTGGCATCGCCTGCGCCGCGCCGTAGCCGGCCAGGAAATCGGCGTCGGACACCATGCCCCCTGATACCGCGGTGGCCTCCAGCAAAGGCAGCACCACGTGGCCGCCGCCGAATACCAGCGCACCGGCCCGATAAAAGCCCGCGACCTGCGCCGCCAGCGGGGAATCGGACAGCGCCGCCCACGCGGGCAGGCCCGCCAGCAGCGCGACAAACAGCGCAATCGCGATGTAGCCCGCGCGGCGCGAAGCGCCTTGTGCGCGGTTGGCCAGGAGGGGCCGGGGCGGCACCTGCAACGCGGCAGCGCCCACGACGATACCGAGCAAGACCGCGCCAAGCTGTCCCCACGCGGTCGGCAGCGCGGCCGTGATCAGCGCCGCTGCCACCGCCAATGCCGCCCGCGGGCGGTCCGGACATAGTGTCCGGCCCATGCCCCAGACGGCCTGGGCGATGATCGCCACCGCCGCCACTTTCAATCCGTGTATGGCGCCGGACTGCGACAGCCAGCCAAAATGCGCCAGCCCCAATGCAAAGCCGATCAGCGCCAGCGCGGTCGGCAAGGTGAAGGCCAGCCACGCGGCCGCCATGCCCGGCCAGCCCGCGCGTCGTAGCCCGATCGCCATGCCCACCTGGCTGCTTGCCGGGCCGGGCAGGAACTGGCACAGCGCCACCAGGTCGGAATAGGCGTAGTCATCTAGCCAGCGGCGTTTATCGACGAATTCCGTGCGGAAATAAGCCAGATGGGCGACCGGTCCGCCAAACGAAGTCAACCCCAGCCGCAGGAACACAAGGAATACTTCCAAACAGGAACCCCGGCCACTGTCCACGCGTTCGTGCGTGGCGGGCCGGCTGGCGACGTGCTCGTCGTGGGGAGGCGGGTGCGGCATCTTGCTGAAGCGATCAATGGCAGGCGGGGCGCCGAATGTTCGCCCCTTCTCCATGCTTATAGCCGGGGCGCACGGCAGTTTCAATCGGGTCTGACGGCCCTGCCGCCGCGATGGGCCCGTGCGCGGCGGGCGCGCACTGCACGAATCTTCACAATTGACACACAATTCCAGAGAATTCTGGCGCGTGCGCGCCACTAGCATGCGCGATTAGCTCGCCGTCGCCGCATGATTTCGCCGCCCTTCCCAACATCCGCTTCGCGCCGCAGCCGGGCTTGCCGAGCCGCAGGAAAGGCCTCTGATGCTTAAATTCGCGATGCGCATCGTCATCATCGCCACGATCGGCTATGCCGTGGCGACGCAACTGGTCAACCTCAGCTTCGGCTATTTGCTGGATTCGTTTAGCGCCGACCTGTCGTACCGCGCGGTGCGCGGGCAGATTTACGCGCTGCACAAAGACCTGGACGCCATCGCGCCGGAGGCCCGCGCCAGCTATATCCTGGAAGAACTGCTGCCCCACTACGGCCTTGTCCTGACCCTGCTGCCCGACAGCAAGGTGCACCCCACGCCGGCAGAGCAGCAACAGCTGGACCGTACCGGCCTGATCATGCGCGACGACTACAACACGTACCTGACCCGCCTGCCGGGCGAGCCCGTGCAGTGGCTGGACGTGCGGCTGCCGCTGGAACCCGCGATGGAGCGCTGGATCACCTGGTCCGCATGGGCGGCGCTGAGCATGGTGCTGGGGATCGTCCTGCTGCTGGGTTGGGCCCTGCCGATCTGGCGCGACCTGGACGCCTTGCGCAAGGCGACGCTGCGGATGGGCCATGGCGACATGAGCGTGCGCGTGCGGCTGTCCCGCATTTCGGGTATCCGCCATGTGGGCGAGAGCTTCAACCACATGGCCGAACGCATCGCGGTGCTGATCGATAACCAGCGCAGCCTTACCAACGCCGTGTCGCACGAACTGCGCACCCCGCTTGCCCGCCTGTCATTTGAAGTGGATATGCTGGGCCATGACCGCTACCTGCCGCGCCGCCGGCAGATCCTGCAAGACATGCGCACCGACATCCTGGAGTTGGAAGCGATGGTTGCCGAATTGCTGGTCTACGCGCGGCTGGAACGGCCCGCCGACGACACCGTGAAACAAGAGACCGTGGACGTGTGCGACTGGCTGGGCGAAGCGTTGGCGCAGGTGGCGCACCAGGCCGACGCCCGAGGCATCCAGTGCCGGGTGCGCGACGGCCATCCCGCCCACGTCGAATTGCACCCGCGCTACATGAGCCGCGCATTGCTGAACCTGGTGCAGAACGCGGTCCGCTACGCCAGCCAGCGCGTCGACATCGAGCTGAAGGAAATCCCCGGCGATGGCTACGAACTTCTGGTGGACGACGACGGCGGCGGCATCGCCGAAGCAGACCGTGAACGCGTGTTCGAGCCCTTCATCCGGCTGGACGAAAGCCGCGACCGCGGCACGGGCGGCGCGGGCCTGGGACTGGCCATCGTCAAGCGGGTGGCAGCGAACCACGGCGGCACGATCGAGATCCAGAGCAGCCCGCTAGGCGGCGCGCGGTTCGTGTTGCGCTGGCCTGGCTTGGGCGGCGGAACGTCACATGGCCTATAACAAAACACGCTTTATGGCACTTTTTGCCTGGTCCAATTCGACGCATGATTCGAACTCGCAACCTCAATTCGAAAACAGCGCTTCAGAAAGGTAGGCAAATGAGCCAACGATTGAATTACTTCCAGGGGTCGGCGGAGCTGTCCAAGAAATACATGGACTTCAGCGCGGCGATGAAAAAGGTGCCAATCATTGAAGAATTCGGCGACCTGATCGATATCCGCGCATCGCAGATCAATGGCTGCGGCTTCTGCCTGGACATGCACGTCAAGCAAGCCAAGTTGCACGGCGAACGTGAATTGCGCCTGCACCACATCGCGGTCTGGCGCGAATCTCCGCTTTTCTCGGCTCGCGAACGGGCCGCGCTGGCGTGGACGGAAGCACTGACCACGTTGCCCGCGCATGGCGTGCCCAATGATGTCTACGAGCAGGCGCGTGAGCAGTTCACCGAAGCCGAGATATCCGACCTGACATTCCGCGTGGTCGCCATCAACGGCTGGAACCGCCTGAACGTGGCCTTCCGAACCGTGCCGGGCTCGGCGGATGCCGCCTTCGGCCTGGACAAGGCCGGATTGAACTAAGGCCTACATCAACGCCTTGATCCGCAGGCCCAGCGCATGGGCTTGCGTTTCCGAGGCGATGTTCGTGAAGCCGAGCAACAGGCCCTCGTGGGGATTCGGCAGCGAGGACCAGCGCGACAGCGCGTGCGCATACATGCCCTGCTCCCGCATCCGCGCCGCCAGCGGCTGATCCCATTGCCGCCCGTCCATACGCGCCACCAGGTGCATGCCGCCGGGCTGCGGATCGATACGCATGCCCGGCCCGAGCGCGGCGGCCAGGCCAGCGGCCGTGGCGTTGCGCCGTTCGCCGTACAAGCGCCGCATGCGCTGGATGTGCCGGCCGAAGTGGCCTTCGGTCATGAAGGCCGTGAGAATGGACTGGGTCAAGCCCGGCGCGGTGCCCGACAGCAGCCGGCAGATCCGGTCGAAACGCGCCACCTGCGCCGCCGGCACCACCAGGTACGCCAGCCGCATTCCCGGAAACAGCACCTTGCTGAACGAGCCGGCATACAGCACGCGCCCTTGCGCATCCAGGCTTTTCAATGCGGGCAAGGGCCGGCTGGCATAGCGGTATTCGCCGTCATAATCGTCTTCGACGATCCAGGCTTGCTGCCGTTCGGCCCATTCCAACAAGGCTTGCCGGCGTGGCAGCGACAAGGACATCGACAGCGGGCTTTGATGCGCCGGCGTCACCACGGCCGCCTTCGCGTCGGCGCACCGCGCAATTCCCTCGGCCACCATCATGCCGTCCTGATCCACCGGCACGGGCGCCGCCTGCATGCGGGCCTGCGCCAGCAAGGCGCGCGTGGGCGGGTAACCCGGGTCTTCCACCCACACGCGGTCGCCCGGGGCAAGCAGCGCCTGCATGACCAACTGCATCGAATGGTTGTAGCCCGAGGTGATGAACACCTCGGATGGCTGACAGTGGATACCGCGCGCCACTTGCAAATAGGCAGCGACGGCGGTCCGCAATCCCATCAACCCGTTGGACGGCGGATAGGACAGGTCTGGCGCCTGCAGGCCGCGCAACTGCCGGGCGCCCAGCCGCGCCCACAGCTTGCGGGGAAATTCGTCCAGGGCAGGAACTCCCATCTGGAACGGCAGGATGACCGCCGGGCGATGCCAGCCGTGCCCGTCGTCAGGCGTTTCCGGCACTGGCAAGACCGCGGCCGGTGGCGCTTGCGGCTGCAGGTCGGGCGCGACGATCGTGCCCGCCTGCCCACGCGCCTGGATGTAGCCTTCGGCGACCAACAACGAATACGCCACTTCGACCGTGCCACGCGCCACGCCCATTTCCTTGGCCAATGCGCGGGCGGAAGGAACGCGATCACCCGGCGCCAGCGTGCCTTGCGCGATCGCGCCGCGAAACCGGTCGTAGATCTGGCGATAGAGCGGATTCCCGTTGTCGGGGGCCAGCGGCGGCATCCCGTCCTTCGGGCGTTGGTCAGTCATGGCATAGTCCAAAGTTCAATTTATGGCCCTTTAAATTATGTCATGGTCTTTCTACGATGACGTCTCGTCCTCCTTGAATCACTCATGAATGCCTCTATGACCGACTTCGTCTTAAAACCTATCGACACCGATGACGAATTGCGCGCCTGCTTGCCGCTGATGCGCGAACTGCGGCCGCATCTTTCCGGCGCGGACGACTTCGTTGCGCGCATCACCCGCATGCGCGCCGACCGTTACCGGCTGCTGGCCGCCGTCGACGCCGGTCAGGTCGTGGCGTTGGCCGGCTACCGCTATCAGGAAAACCTGATCTACGGCCGCTTCATGTATGTAGACGACCTTGTCGTGGACAGCACGCGGCGCGGGGGCCGTTGGGGCGCCCGCTTGCTCCAGGCGCTGGACGGGATGGCCCGCGATGCGGGTTGTGCCAGGTTCGTTCTGGATACGGGCTTGTCCAATGCGTTGGCCCAGCGCTTCTACTTCCGTCAAGGCCTGTTGACCAGCGCCATCCGTTTCAGCAAGTCTTTGGACGCCTCCGCCGCATGAGCATTCTTCACATCACCTGCAGCCCGCGCGGCCGCGAATCCGAAAGCCACCGCCTATCGCAACGCATCCTGGACCGCTTGATCGCGGCCGCGGGCCCCCAGGCGCCCCGGATCGTTGAAATTGACGCCACCGCCCTGCCCCATGTGGATCACGACTACGCCGCGGCGTTGAGCGCGCCCGCGGACCCGGCGGACGCGACACTGGGACGCGGCGCGCTGCGGCAGTCGGCGCAATTGATCCAGGCATTGCAAGACGCCACGCATATCGTCATTGCCACGCCGATGCACAACTTCACGGTGCCGTCGTCCTTGAAGGTGTGGATCGACCATGTCGTGCGCGTGCGCAGCACCTTCCGCATTACCGCCGAAGGCAAGATCGGCAACCTGCCGGACCGGCCCGTGTACGTCGCCATCTCGTCAGGCGGCGAATTCTCGGGCGGGGCCGCGCGCCAGCCCGACTTCCTGACGCCTTATCTCAAGCATGTGCTGGGCACGATCGGCCTGCGGACCGTGACGTTCTTTTCCGTGGAGGGCACGGCGCGCGGCCCAGATGCGCTGCAAGCGGCCCGCCGCCGCGCCGACGCCGACATCGCCGCGCATCCGGCACTGGCGGGCGGATCGCCCGCGTCTGGTGATTCCTGATCCTTGCTGGCTTACCGGACACTTCAGGCACATCCGGCCCGACGGCGGAAACTAATCCGCCGCCGGCCATCCTATTTAAGCGTGTCGCATTGACACCATGAAAACCGGCGCACTACGCTAGGCCGCAAAAGCCCGCGCGATCAGGCGGGCGGCGTATTCCCCCCAACCCGCATCAATAGGCCGGAGACGCATGTGATGACCCTGTACCGGGCAGCGCTTTCCGCATTCATATTTTGCGCCGCGTTCAGCGCCTTTCCGTCCCCTGCCCATGCCGCGTGCAGCGACAAAAAAATACTGTCGATGTCGGACGAAGGAAAATCGGTGAAGTCCATTGCGAAGGCATGCAACATGCCGGCCGCGAAAGTGCGGGCGGTGGTCGACAGCGACGACGGCGACGAGGCCGCGGCGGCGTCTTCCCAGGCCCCTGCCACGACAGTGAAAAAGCTGCCGTCGGGCGCGGGGGTCGCCACGTGCGATTGCCAGGGCACCGTGCCGTATGGCGACAAGGCGCCCGAACTCCGGTGCCAAAGCGGCGTGTCCATCGCGACGCCCTGCGCCGGCTACTGCCCGCCGCGCGGCGTCGCGCCCTGGCGGCGCGTGTGCAGCTGATCGCCGCGGCGCTCGCCCGCCCGCCCGATTCACACGATTATTCGCACTGATTTTGGCGTCAGAACAC
Organism: Achromobacter sp. MYb9; assembly: GCF_002975275.1. GTDB lineage: Bacteria > Pseudomonadota > Gammaproteobacteria > Burkholderiales > Burkholderiaceae_B > Achromobacter. The sequence continues at coordinate 110,311 of NZ_PCOQ01000015.1, forward strand.
CAGGGTGGCGGTGCCCATGAACGTGCTGGTGCTGTCGAGCCGGTTCGTGCTGCTGATGGTGGGGACCCAGCGCAGGCTGAGGGACAGCGAGCGCTTGTCGGCCAGCTTCGTATCGTAAGTGACGATCGGGCCCAGCGCCCAGTCGCGGCCTTTGAAGCCGTTGAGCCGATCCGCCGTGGGCCCCTTGTCGCTGCCCAACTGCTGAATGGTGCCCAGGACAAGCCCCGCGCTGACGCCATTGCTGAAGGTCTTGCGACCCATCACGTCCAGGCTGAACAGAGGCGCATTGCGATAGTCGGTGGCGTTGTTGTGTGTGTAGAACTGCACCCCCGCCACCGTGTCCAGCTGGAAGCCGGACTCTGGAAATATCTTGGTATAGGCCACCTGGGGAATGAAGGTCCAGTTGTTCAAACTGGGGTTGGCCATGTCCCGGGCGTTGTACTTGCCGGTGGGCGCCCAGATGTTCAGGCTGACCGCCATGTGCGAGGTTTCTGAAAAATGGTAGCCGGCAATAATCGGCGAAAAGTACAGGTCGAACAGATTCGACGCGGTATCGCTTTGCCCGATCGTGCGGCCGCCCGGGCCGCTGAGCCTGGAATCCACTTTCGTCCAGACGTAGGGCAAGGTAAAGCTTGAGGCGAAGTTCCAGCGTCCCGGTCCGGTGTCCCAGGTTTTGAGCACGGTGGCCAGCGTGAACGCGACTTGCCCGTCCAGCCCCAGCGAGGTGCGCCCGCCCACCGGCACTTCGCGGCTGCCGCCGACCGTGCCGTCCAGATAGATCTGGGCGAAATTCACGGCCCAGATCGGTTCGGGCGAAACGATGCCCGCGTTCGGCTGCACATTGGTGCCCGTGATCTGGCGGCCCAAGGCGCCTTCCGTTGCCATGGACGCCGTCGGCGCGGTCAGCGCCGCCAACGTGATCCATGGCGCCATCGCATTGCGCAAGCGGGGCCGGCGCGCGCGGTTCGACGTCATTGCTTCCCCTTTTTCGTGTGCCTCAAGGCGCCAATTCGGCCTGGGGCAGCTTCCACGTACCGTTCAGAACCTGGGGCTTCGGGCCGTAAAACCGGGCCACGATGTTGAAGCGCCCTTCCGGCGCCGGCAACCAATTCGACTCTTTGTCCTTGCCCGGGCTTGCATGCTGCACGTAAAGCGTCAGCGACCCGTCCTTGCCCCGTTTCAGCCCTGGGGTGCGGTCGCCAATCGCGTAGCGCTGGATCGGGTTGTCGACCAGGTGGCGGCCCGGCAAGTCGTACATCGTCATGGACCAGAAGAACTGGACCGGGGGCAACTGGCCTGGTTCAAAGCGAATCTGATAGGACTTGCCGCCCTCAAGCGGGCGTCCCTGCGCGTCTTCCTCATAGCCCAGGTAAACGGCCTCTTCGGACGAATTGCCGTAAATGCCCATGGCGGCGGCGACCGCCCGCTTCGTATAGTCGTTGCCCAACGCCGCGCGCGAACCGAACAGGCCGATGGACGAACGCGTCTGCTTTTCGGCCTGCAAGAGCGCCGCCTTGCCATCCGCCACACCCTGCTCGATCGCGGCGCGCGTGGTGACGTCGAGCCTGGCGGCGTCGAAGGGCTTGCCCGGCCCGATGCCGATCAGCGCGAAACGCCGCATCATCTCCTGCTCTGCCGCCGGCTGCGGTTGCGTGAACGCCAGCAACGCGTTCAGGTAGGCAATGAAGTCCACGGAGGTGGCTCGCTGTTCATCCCACGGCAGCCAATCCACATGGGCGGGCGCCGCGGCGGGCGGCGGATGCCGCAAGAACTCGCTTAGCGGACGCAATTGGTATTTGGCTTGCAGCGCCTTCACGTTCTTGACATCCGACGGCCCGTTCAGGCTAGTGCGCCCCAGGATACCGATGAAGTCCGTCTCGGACGAGAGCACCTTCGTGATGCCCTTCGGCTTACCGCCATCCCAACGCGGCCCGGCGATCAGGTAATTGCCCGCGCCGAAACCCGTGGCGCGCACGCCAGCGTACGCGAAGTTGTAGGTGTACAGATCCACCATCTGGAAGACGTTGTACCGGTCTTTCGGCGTGGCGGGCAGGCTCAACACCCAGGGTTCGGCGCGCAAGTCCAGCCAGGCCCACGAGTAAGGCGTGTCGTTGTTCGGCGTGACGATTTCGCGATTTTCCGGCGTGTACGGTTGCGAATAATGGCGAAACTTGCCGAAGCCGCCCACGTAGTTCTTGCTGCCGCGATCAATCGCCTGCCCGTACATCGTCTTGTAGTTGTAGAGCATGGGGTAGGCATAGAGGTATGCCTCCTTGGCGATGCTGCGCAACGACTCGTCGTGAATCGGCGCTGGCCGGGTGGCGCAGCCCGCCAAGAGCGCCAGCACCGACAAACCGCAAACGGCCAGCGTGCTACGAAGGGTTGCCACAGGATCAAACGGACGAGCGGTTCCTGCCCTGCTTGCTGCGATAGACCTCGTACTGCCCATGCTTGCTCTCCACGTAGGAATCACAAAATGCAAAGACACGCTGTCGAGCCGAAGCCCCTGTTTTTGAATCAGCCGCAAGAGAAAGAGGCGTTACATCAGCTGCAATATTCGCACAGAGTCTTGCGTTCCCAAAGCAGGACGCAAGCACAAGGGTCCCGTCCCCGCCCTTAGTGGGGCTTGGCATGCGCCTGCGTGTGAGATGCGGGGCGTGCATGCATCTGGTCCACGCGCAGGCCGTCCCGCCGGGTTACCTCGAACGCCCAGCCATGCAGAGGGATGGTGTCTCCGGCGTCAGGGATCCGGCCGACGGCGCGCAACAGGCAACCTGCCAGCGTGGCGTCGGGATAGTCCTCGGCCAGCGCCGGGGCATTCAACAGCCTCGCCGCCTCCCCGATCGACAAACGCCCTTCCAGCAGCCACGAACCGTCCGACAATTGCAGGGCTTCCGGCTGGTCGTCGCTATGCTCGGGCAAGTCGCCCGCCACCGCCGTCAGCACGTCCATCGGCGTCACGAGACCTTCGCAGACGCCGTGTTCGTCCACCACGATCAGCATGTGGTCGCGCGAGGCGCGCAGCTCATCCAGCACTTTCAGCACCGGCGTCGTTTCCATGACATAGCGCGGTTCACGCGCCAGCTCAACCAAGTCGATCGGACCCGGGTTCTGCAGCAACGGCAGCACTTCCTTGAAATGCACCACGCCCAGCACGTTGGACGCCTCGCCGGCGCACAGCGGCAGGCGTGAGTGGCCGGTGGCGAACTTGCGCACGATGACGTCGGGCGCGTCCGACACATCCAACCACGTCATGTCGCCGCGCGGCACCATGATCGAGCGGACATCATGCACGCCAATCGACAGCACGCGCTCGATCATCGAACTTTCTTCAGGCGCAAAGGCGGGTTCGTCGCCCGCGCTGTCGACCAGCGCCACCACGTCGTCGGCTTGATGCCCCGGCTGGCCCGCCCGGCCAGCACGCAGCAGGCGCAACACGGCTTGGGCGGTGCGTTGGCGGCGCCCCAGCGCGTGCGTGCCGCGGGCGCGGTTGCGGCGGGCCAACTGATTGCACAACTCGATCAGAATCGAGAAGCCGATGGCGGCATACAGATAGCCCTTCGGCACGTGGAAGCCCAGGCCTTCGGCCACCAGGCTGAAACCGATCATCAGCAAGAGGCCCAGGCAAAGGATCACGACCGTCGGATGGCGCCCCACGAATGCCATCAGCGGACGGCTGGCCACCATCATGACGGCCATCGCGACAACGACCGCGATCATCATGATGCTCAGGTCCTGGACCATGCCCACCGCAGTAATGACGGAGTCCAGCGAGAACACGGCATCCAGCACGACGATCTGCAGGATCACCTGCCAGAACACGGCATGTTGCGGTTTCTGGCCGCCGTCGTGCGACGCGCTGCCTTCCACCCGTTCATGCAGTTCCATCGTGCCCTTGAACAGCAGGAACAGGCCACCCAGGATCAGGATCAGGTCGCGGCCGGAGATCTCGGCCCCCCACACCGTGAACAGCGGCGCCGTCAACGTGACGACCCACGCAATACTGGCCAGCAGGCCCAGGCGCATCACCAGTGCCAGCGTCAAGCCGATCAGGCGCGCGCGATTGCGCTGCTCGGGCGGCAGTTTGTCGGCCAGGATGGCGATGAACACCAGGTTGTCGATGCCCAGAACAATTTCAAGAATGACCAGCGTCGCCAAGCCGAGCCAAGCGGTAGGGTCGTTCATCCAGTCGAAAATCATCGTCGGTCCACGGTAAATGGGCGAGCGCGCACGGAGGCGCCGCCTTGCTGAAAAGGAGATGCGAGATCAAGCGTGGGGAGCCAGGCGAGTGGCGGTGGCGCACGGCATGCCAGCAACGGCGTTGCGGCGAGGGGCCGGGCCAAAGCGGCGTTCCGGAAACCGGACGCCAGGCAAAGAAGAGGAAGTGATGGCGGGCGCCGCGGCGCCCTGGTAGGAAGGGGGTCTTCGGTCATGGTGGGCGGAATTCGCGAGCTGCCCTTGGGGCAGCGCCAGCGCGTGAACACCGCCGTGCTCTCGTTCTTACAGGAACCTGAATATTACCTCAAACGCGCCGGAGCGCGAAGTACGGCGGCGTGCCGCTGCTAGCGTGGATCCGCGCCGCCGCCGGAACCCGACGACGCGCCAGAGCCTGGCATGCCCGCGTTGTCGGGCGCACCGGTTTTACCGCCGGGCGTCTTCTGGCGGTCACGCGTATCCGCGTCGGGCTCCTTCTGCCCAGGCGCCGAATCCGGCTTGGACCCCATGCCCTTTTCTTCAGTCGAGGGCATTTTTTTCTCATCAGGCGTGCGAGCGCCCGGGACGGGTTTACCGATGGCGTTCGCGGGAGCCGTCTTCTCGTCCGGCGTAGGCATGGGTTGTGCTGGAGCGGCCGCTTGAGCAACCAGGGTCGTGCTGGTGGACTGCGCCCAGGCCTGCCACGGCAGGATTGCCAGGCCGAACAGCAGTAGCAGTTTGTGGCTTTTCATGGTTGTCTCCAAATGGAAAACAGTGACAAACTAAGCGCCGACGGATAACGAGTTGGTGCGGGATCTCTTTCACCCAGGGGCAAGTCGCGTGCCTGCCCCGATGCTGGAGTGATGCATGAACGATCAACCCTCGGACGATCTTTCTCCTGACCCTCAACGACAGGACGACCCGCCAGCCCCCGGGCGGCGCGGCCTGCTCAAGGCCCTGGCCGTTGGGGTACCTGGCGCCGCCTGGGCCGTCACGGCCCGCAGCGCGCCCAGCGAAGCGCCCCCCGCGACGGGATCAGGCCAGGCGCCCCACCCCGCCGCCGCCTCGTCTCGCACCCTGACCTTTTTCAATGCCCAGGAAGCACGGGCGATGGATGCGATCGCTGCGCGCCTGATTCCGGCCGACGAATTGGGCCCGGGCGCCAAGGAGGCCGGCGTCACCCGGTTCCTGGATGGCCAGTTGGCCGGCGCCTGGGGCGCGGGCAGCCAGTTCTACCGCCAGGGCCCCTTCGAGAAAGGCACGCCGGAACAGGGTTACCAGTTGTCGTTCACGCCCGCCGAGATGATCCGGCGGGGTCTGGCCGCGCTGGATGCCGCCACCCGCAAGCAGGACGGCAAGCCCTTTGCCGAATTGGATGAAGCCAGACAGGACGCCTGGCTCCATGACCTGCAGGCAGGTAAACCGGATTTTTCACCGCTGCCTTCCGACGTGTTCTTCCAGGCCTTGCTGGACGCCACCATCGAAGGGTTCTTCTCCGACCCGCTGTATGGCGGCAATGCTGACATGGTCGGATGGAAGCTGGTGGGGTTTCCAGGCGCGTTCGCCTCGTTCTCCAACGACATCGAACGGCATGGCGTCATTTGGGCCGGCAAGCCCGTATCCATCGCGAACGCCACGGGACATACGATGAAGCCGGGAGACGGACATGGCTAAAACCTTACCCGCGGTAGACGTGGCGATCATCGGCGGCGGTTGGACAGGGTCCATCATCGGCAAGGAACTGGCCGCGGCCAAGCAGCGCGTGGTCGTGCTGGAGCGGGGCCAGCCCCGTTGGCCTTCGCCGGATTTCCAGGGGCCGAACGTCCACGATGAACTGAAATACACGCGCCGGCACGAACTGCACCAGGACGCCGCCACCGAAACGTTCACCTTCCGCAATAACACCGACCAGAAAGCCCTGCCGATGCGCCGCTGGCAGTTCGCTTATCCCGGCACGCATCTGGGCGGCGCGGGCAACCACTGGTCCGGCGCGTACTACCGCTTCGATCCCACGGATTTCCGTATCCGCAGCCACTACACCGAGCGCTACGGCGCCGGCATCTTCGACAAGGAATTGACCTGTCAGGACTGGCCGCTGACGTATGACGAACTGGAGCCCTACTTCGACCGCTACGACTATCTGATCGGTGCGTCCGGACAGGCTGGAAACATCAAGGGGCAGAAGCAGGAAGGCGGCAATCCGTTCGAGCCGTGGCGGTCGCGGCCGTATCCGAATCCGCCCATGAAGGTGCCTTACGCACCGGCGCTATTCGGCGAGGCGGCCAAGAAGCTGGGCTACCACCCCTATGTTCAACCCTCCGCGCTCTGTACCCGGCCTTACGTGAATTCCGAAGGCCTGCACATGAGCGCCTGCGTCTACTGCGGGTTCTGTTCCAACTTCGGCTGCGAACACTTCGCCAAGGCCTCGCCGCAGGTCTGTATCCTGCCGGTGGCGATGAAGATGGAGAACTTCGAAATCCGCACCGGCGCCCATGTCCTGCGCGTTGAGCTCACCCCGGATAAAAAGCGCGCGCGCGGCGTGACGTATGTGGACGCCGCCGGCGAAGAAGTCTTCCAACCGGCTGAAATCGTGGTGTTGTGCGCGTTCGGCATCAATAACGTGCGGCTGCTACTGCTCTCCGGCATCGGCAAACCCTATGACCCCGTCACGGACACCGGCGTCGTGGGCCGCAACTACACGCACCAGACCACGTCGGGCGTGAACCTGTTCTTCGACGAATCGGTCAACATCAATCCCTTCATGGGCGCGGGCGCGGTGGCCGTCACCATGGATGATTTCAGCGCCGACAATTTCGACCACGGTCCGCTGGGATTCGTAGGCGGCGGCTATCTGCAGATCCAGGTCGTCAGCGGCGCACCGATCGGCTACCACCCCACGCCCAAGGGCACGCCCTCGTGGGGCGCCGACTGGAAAAAGGCGGTCAAGCGCTACTACAACCATTCCGCGTCCATCACCATCACGGGTTCCGCCCAGCCCTGGCGTGGCGGCTACCTGAGCCTGGACCCGACCTACAAGGACGCCTGGGGGCTGCCGCTGCTACGCGTCACCTATGATTTTCCGGACAACGACATCCGGATGTCGGCCTTCCTGACCAGCAAGGGCGATGAGATCGGACGCGCGATGAAAGGGATTGCGCGCACCGAACCGGGCCCACGCAAACGTCCGTTCTCGGCCACCGCCTACCAGTCCACGCATTTGACCGGAGGCGCGGCCATGGGCGACAACCCCGACACCAGCGTCGTCAACCGGTACGGGCAAAGCTGGGACGTGCCCAATGTGTTCGTGACGGGCGCGGCGTTGTTTCCGCAGAATTCGGGCTACAACCCAACAGGCACCGTGGGCGCGACCGCCTACTGGATCGTCGAAAAAATCAAGGCGGACTATCTGCGTTCGCCGGGGCGGCTGGTGTGATCATGATCGAACATCGCAAAGGCATCACCATCGCGGTCCTGCTGATCATGGCGCCGCCGCTTGTCACGCTGATCGCCACCGCGCATCAGATGATCGGCACGGGCGGCGAAGGCCTGATCCGCGCTAGTGCCGTCATCGCGCCGCCGGCCCCGCCGACCGCATCCAAACCGGCGGCGCCAGCCAACACGCCCGCTCCCGCCACGGCTGCCGCTCCGGCCTCGCCCGCCGCTGCCCCCGCTGCCGCAGCGCCGGTACCTGGCCGCAGCGCGCTGGATTTCAGCGCGTCGCGTCCCGACTGGGAAGGATTCTTGCGCGGTGCCGACCCGGAAGCCGGCAAGCAACTGGCCGCCAACGGAAAGCCCGGGGCGGGTGTGCAGGCTTGCATTGCCTGCCACGGTCCGGCGGGCATCACGCCTACTGGCGGCATCTTTCCGAATCTGGCCGGCCTGAGCCGCGAGTATCTGGCCAAACAGCTGGCCGACTTCCGTAGCGGAACGCGGGTCCAGCCGCTGATGAACACCGTGGCGCGCGCGCTGACTGAACAGGAGATTGGCCAGGTGGCAGCCTATTACGGCACCTTGGCCGGCCCGCCGATGCACGTGGGCGAATTCGGCGGCGACGCGGCGCGCAAGCTGGATCTGCAAGGCGACGGCGCGCGGGCGCTACCTGCTTGTGCCAACTGCCATGGACTGCGCGGCATGGGCGAAGGCCCCTTGCTGCCCAGACTGGCCGGCCAATCCAAAGAGTATTTCACGGACCAGATGAATGCCTTTCGCAATGGCTCACGCCAGAACGACGATGTGGGCGTGATGCGCGCGTTCTCGCAGCGCCTGACCGAAAGCGAAATCGAGGCGCTGGCGCTGTATTACGCCGGGCCGCCGCCGAAGCCGAAGTGATGACCGTCCGCGCCGCGCGACCCGCGGGGCGGACAAATTTTCCTGGTGTTTACCCTAAGTAAACGCTATACTCGCGGCACTTCCAACCACCTAGAGATCACTGTGGACAACGACGGATGTAGTCGAAAACCGACTGCTCGCGCCGCTTGACGCAGGATCCGCGGAATCCCTCTTCCGCGTGAGTCCTGCGATCAGCCAGGACTTGGGCTTTCAGCCCCTCTTCCCCTACAGCTTACCGACACGATATGCGGGCCTTGTTGCGCGCGTGCCATACCGGTTAAGCGGCGCATGCCTGTGGACCTTCCACCGTACTCCCCTGTCAAGGAGACGACCCATGCGTATCAAGAAATTCTTCCCGTTCCTGGACCGGGCCCACGACGCCCGCGCGATCCAGCCTGCCGGCGGCGGCGGCTCTCCCGCGCTGCGCGCCATGCCGGCGCGCGCGCCCGTCACGCCGCTTTATCAATTCACCATCGTCAGCCTTGGCGCCACGCTGAACACGCTGCGCAAACAGCTGTACTACGAACTGCAGGCGCTGGACCTGCGCGTGGTCGCGGTGCGGATTTCGCGCGTCGACTCCGACCAGTTGGCGTCCACGGTCGTCACGCTGCATTGCCCGCCGCATCTGCGCGGCTTGCTCAACGCCGTCGCCCTGCGCCTGGGCCAAAGCCCCGACGTGCGCCGCGTGCATTGGGAAAACGAAGGCGGCGCCTCCATCGCCGTGCTGCCGGCCTGAACGGCGGGCCTCTGGCAAGCCCGCCGGCCACACCCTATAAGCTGAAAAGGGGAATAACCATGAAGAACTTCGAGAACATCCAATTCCTGACGTTGGCCAATACGCTCGTCAGCCTCATGACCGCCTTCGTGCTGGGCTCGATCGTCGGATTCGAACGCCAGTTCCGCCAACGCACCGCAGGGCTGCGCACGAACGTGCTGGTCGCGGTGGGCGCCGCCATCTTCGTCGACATGGCGTTCCGGATCGGCGGCGCGGACGGCGGCGCGCGCGTCATCTCTTATGTGGTGTCGGGCGTGGGCTTCCTGGGCGCTGGCGCGATCATGCGTGAAGGCGGCAGCATCCGCGGGTTGAACACCGCCGCCACGTTGTGGGGCTCGGCCGCCATCGGCGCCTGCGCGGGAGCATCGCTGATGCTGGAAGCCGTGGCCGCCACGGCTTTCGTGCTGGCGGCCAACACCCTGCTGCGGCCCGTGGTCAGCTACGTGAATCGTCAGCCGCTGGATTCGCAGACCACGGAAGTCACCAACGTGATCCACGTCATTACAAACCTGGAACACCGCCAGGCCGCGATGACCGTGCTGGAAGACGTGCTGGAGGCCGAACAGCTGCCATTGTCGGAATTGAAAATCGACCAGTTTGGCGAGAACGAAGTCGAAATCGAAGCCGCGCTCAGCGAAGCGTCCGTCGATGAGCTTGACCTGGACCGCGTCACCGCAAGCATCGCCGCATCGCCCGCCGTGCGTACCGCGTTCTGGGCCGCCCGCACCGTGTGACCCCTCGGGACGATCAGCGCGAAACGCACTAGAATGGGCGCCGACCATGCGCCTCTCCCTGACGACCTTGAACCGTGGCAACGCCGGCCTTTGGCTGGTGTTGATGCTGTTCGTGCTGAAGGCGATGGTGCCGCAGGGTTTCATGCCCGCCACGCAAAGCGGCACGCTGATCCAGTTGTGTTCGGCCGCCGGCCCCATCTGGGTGGCCGGTCCGTCCAGGCAGGACAACGCGCCCGACGAGCGGCACGCAGCGCAAGCCGCCACCTGCCCGGTCGGCATGGCACTTGCCGCCGTCGCGCTGCCGCCCTCGCCCGTCGTGCTGTCGGCGGCGTTGGCCGTCATGGCGCATCCCCTGGCCGCGCGGGCCCCGCCCGGCCCCGTCCACGCGTCCATCACAGGCGCCCCACTCGGCGCCCGCGCGCCACCCCTGCTCCCGGTATTTCGCTAAACCCTGCGCCGCCTGCGCGCGGCAACCCTTAGCTTACCGAGAGCACTCATGCCTTTTCCTTCCGCCAGGACGCACCGCGTCCTGAAGCGGCGCGTGGCCATTTGGACCGCGCTCGCCTTCACTCCCACCCTGCATGCGCAGTCGACCCCGGTCGCCACGCTACCCGTCATCTCCGTGTCCGGCGATACGCTTGCGCCGACGTTGCTTGAGCAGGCGTCCACCGGGACCTTGCTGGGCCTGACGCCTTTCGACACGCCCGCCAGCATCGACATCATCAGCAACGAGCAACTGCGCGCCCGGGGCGCCACCACGGTCACGGATGCCATCACCCAGGCAGCGGGCATCAGCGCCATGCGCCATCCCGGCAACGGCGGCTCGTCCTTGTCTTCGCGCGGCTTCACCGACTCCAACTCTGTCGCCCAGCTCTATGACGGGGTGCGCCAATACGGCGGGGTCGGCCAGACCTTCATCTACGATCCCTGGGCCGTGGACCGCATCGAGGTGCTGCGCGGCCCGGCCTCGGTGCTGTACGGTGAAGGCGCCATTGGCGGCGTCGTCAACGTGATCCCGAAAAAGCCCACTCGCGGCCCCATCGAAAACGAGCTGATGACGACGCTGGGCACGCACGACACCCAGCGGTTTGGCTTCGGCAGCGGCGGCGCGCTGGACGACAAATGGTCGTACCGACTGGACGTCAGCGGCAACCACACGGATTCCGGCATCAGCCTGGGGGATTCGCGCGATGCCGCCGTCACCGCCGCGTTGCGTCTGGACGTGTCGCCCGACCTGAATTTCACGCTGACCCAGGCGTACGCCTGGCAAGAGCCTACGCGCTACTTCGGCACGCCGCTCGTCGACGGCTCGCTGGACTATGGTCTGCGCAAACAGAACTACAACGTGGCCGACAGCAAAATCATTTACCGCGACAGCCGCACCGAGCTCAAGGCCGAATGGTCGCCCAACGCCGGCACCACGGTGCGCAGCCGGCTGTACTACATCGGCAGCAACCGCGACTACCGCGATGTCGAAAACTACACCTGGACGCCGGCTGGCCAGATCCTGCGGAGTGGCTACACCGAGATCGGCCACGACCAGGAGCAGACCGGCATGGTCTCCGACGCCTCCTTCGACGGCCATCTGTTCGGCCTGTCGAACAAAGTGGCGGTGGGCGTCGAACTGAACCGCGCATCGCTCAAGCACACCAATAATTCGCCCTATTCGGGAACGTCGCGGGTGGACCCCTACGACGTGGACCACGGCCGCTTCATCAATGTGGCCGGCACGACCCCGCGCTACCGCAATACGGCCAGCCAGTACGCCCTGTTCGCCGAAGACCGGCTGATGCTGACCTCGCGCTGGTCGGTGCTGGGCGGATTGCGTTACGACCACATCGACCTGAAGCGGCGCGACCTGGTAGCGGGAGAAACGGCTTTCCGCAGCACCTACACCAATGTGGGCTGGCGCTTGGGCACGGTCTATGACGTGCTACCCACCTTGTCGGTCTACGCCCAGTACGCGCAAGCCGCCGACCCGATCGGAAGCCTGTTGCTGCTGTCGCCCGCCAACAAGAGCTACGAGCTGTCGCAGGGAAAGCAGATCGAGATCGGCGTGAAACAGACGTTCTGGGATGACAAGGGCCAATGGACCCTGGCGGCCTATCACATCACCAAGAACAACCTGGTCACGCGCGACCCCAACGACCCCGCGCTGCGCATCCAGGTGGGCGAACAATCGTCGCGGGGACTGGAGGCCACGCTGGGTGTCGAGCTATCGCCGGCTTGGCGGCTGGACCTCAATGCCGTGGCGCTGCGGGCGCGCTATGACGACTTCAATGAGTCGGTCGCCGGCGTGGCGGTATCGCGCAACGGCAACGTGCCTGCCGACGTGCCGGAACGCGTGGCCAATGCGTGGATCAGCTGGAAGTTCGCGCCGCAATGGACGGCCAGCGCTGGCGTGCGCTACGTAGGCAAACGCTACGCCGACGCGGCCAACCGGCTGGAAATGGCAGGCTACACCACGACCAACCTGGCGCTGCAATGGGAGCCGCGGCGCGACCTGAGCCTGGCGCTGCGCGCCTTCAACGTGTTCGATCGCCAGTACGCCGAAACCGCCTACTACAACCAGACGCAGTGGCTGCTGGGTGAAGGCCGGCGGGTCGAGCTCAGCGCCAACTACCGCTTCTGACCCGCTGCGGGCCGGGCCCGCGTGTACAATGCGACCGCCGCTTCTGCAATGGAGGCGGCGGTCGCCATAGCGGCGATCCCCGTTGGACCCGGCTTGCCGGGTGGCTCGGCCGGGCGCCTATCCCCCGGACAACTCCAAGCGATTCCGGGTGCACACCGGTACTTCCGCATCCCCTCTTGAATGGGGCACCGCCCGACGCTTGCTGACCTCAGGTTAGCCAATCAATGTCTTTCTTTTCCAAGCTTCATCGCGAGTGGATGTCCAATCCGCGCGCCGATATCCTTGCGGGCGTGCTGGTCGCGCTTGCCCTGATCCCCGAAGCCATCGGTTTCTCCATCATCGCGGGCGTGGACCCCAGCGTGGGCCTGTACGCTTCCTTTTCCATTGCCGTCATCATCGCGTTCACGGGTGGCCGGCCGGGCATGATCTCGGCGGCTACTGCGGCCATCGCCGTGCTGGTCGTGCCGTTGGTGCGCGACCACGGGATCGGGTATCTGTTCGCGGCCTCCGTGCTGATGGGCGTCTTTCAGATCGCCGCCGGGTTCCTGCGGCTGGACCTGCTGATGCAGTACGTCTCGCGCTCGGTCGTGACGGGCTTCGTCAACGCGCTGGCCATCCTCATCTTCATGGCGCAATTGCCCCATCTGATGGGCGTGACCTGGGTTACCTACGCGATGATCGCCGCCGCGCTTGCCATCATCTACCTGCTGCCGCGCCTGACCACGGCAGTGCCTTCGCCGCTGGTGGCAATCATCGCCATGACGGCCGTGTCCCTCTATGCGGGCCTTGACGTCGCCACGGTGGGCGACATGGGCAAGCTGCCGTCCGCCCTGCCGTTCTTCCAGATCCCCGATGTGCCGTTCACGCTGGAAACGCTGCGCATCATCCTGCCCTATTCGTTGACGATGGCGGCCGTGGGCCTGCTGGAATCGATGATGACCGCGCAGATCGTCGACGACATGACGGATACCGCCAGCGACAAGCGTCGCGAATGCAAGGGCCAGGGCATCGCCAATATCGTCACGGGGTTCCTGGGCGGCATGGGCGGCTGCGCCATGATCGGCCAGTCGGTCATTAACGTCAGGTCGGGCGGCCGGACGCGGCTGTCGACGCTGGTGGCGGGCGCTTTCCTATTGTTCCTGATCGTGGCGCTGGGCCCGTTGGTGGCGCGTATCCCGATGCCGGCGCTGGTCGCGGTGATGATCATGGTGTCGATCGGCACCTTCCACTGGCAGTCGTTCCCCAACCTGCGGTCGCACCCCTGGCAATCGTCGGTGGTGATGCTGGCCACGGTCATGGTCGTCGTCTGGACGCACGATCTGGCCCGCGGCGTTCTGACTGGCGTGGTGCTCAGCGGCCTGTTCTTCGCGGGCAAGGTTCGCGCCCTGATGAACGTGACCGCCAGTCTGTCCGCCGATGGCGCGACGCGCACATACCGGTATGCCGGCCAGGTGTTCTTCGCCTCGGCCGGACGCTTTGCCGCGGCCATCGACTTTCACGAGGCGGTCGATACGGTAGTGATCGACGTGTCCAACGCGCATTTCTGGGACATTTCCGCCGTCGACGCCCTACATAAGACCGTCGCCAAACTGCGCCGTGCCGGCCTGGCCGTGGACGTCGTCGGGTTGAATGACGCCAGCGCCACCTTGATCGGCAAGCACGCCGCCGACGCCGCGCACTAGGGACTGAGCAGGTCCGACAAGGCGTTGCCCAGGTCCTTCACTGCCCCGGTCACGCCCGCGGCCGCGCCTTCCGCCCCGACGCCGATGGCGTGACCGAAGCCTTGCGCCACCTGCGCCGCAAAGCCTCGCTGGACCGAGAACTTGGGGTTGTCCAGGCTGCCTCGAAGCTTGAAATCGAAGCGCACCGCGCCTTGCTTGTCTTTCATGGCTGCCAGCACCGCCTTGCGCGGTAATGAAAACAGCAGGCCGTCGCCGCTGAATGTCAGCCCGCGCAGCGCGACAGTGCCCGAGGCCTGCAATTCGCGGTTCGCGATGCGCGTATTCATATCCAGATCCATCGCGCCCCCCGTGAGCGACCCCGCTTCCTTTTCCGATAGATAGGGTGCGGCGTGCCGGATATCCATGTTGCGCACCGCCACCTTCATGTCGGCGTCCGTGCCTCCGATTTGAAGCCAGCCCTGCGCGCGCACGGTCGCCTCGCCGTTGCGGTTGTCTTCCAGATTGCCGCTGAACGTCATGTCGCTATGCGCGCCGTCGCCGGGCACGGACACCGGGCGTAACCTGGCCTGCACGTTGTGGAAGGGAATGCGATGCGGGGGCTTCGCCACCACGGCATCCTCGAAATCCAGGCGGCCGTCGCGCAGGATCAGGTCCGTAATGCGGATCGTGCGGTCGCCGCGCGGTTTGGCGTCGCCTCCGGCACCGGCATGCAGCGCCGCCTGCAACGCGGGCGCAATCTTCAATTCGCCATCGGCCCCACGTACCACCGCAAAATCGAAGCCCTCGATCTCGACGGAATTGAAGACCGTTTCGCGGCGCAGGAACGCCGACCACTCTGGCTCCAGCACGATCCGTTTGGCGCGTGCGCCCGCTTGTCCCGAAGCCCCGGGCACATTGACGTCGGTCAGCACCACTTGGCGCCACCCCACCCTCACGTCGCCCACCTGCCCGCGCGGCCCCAGCATGTTGGAAACTCGCTGTTCCACGATGCGGGTGACGGCAAAGGCCAGCACCCCGACCAACGCCGCAAGGATAAGCAGCACGGCGATAGTGGTGCCCAGGGCCGATCTGCGGCGCGGCGCGGGTGCGTTCAAGCTCATTGCGGTTCCAGGTTCGGGGGGCCGACGATGAAGGCAATGGTCGGCGATACGGGCCCATTATTCAATGGACGAAATGGATGATGGCGGCTTATGCCCTTACGCAAACAGCCCCGTCCGCGCCGTTTGTGGGCGGGGACGGGGCCGTCGGGCGTCGCGCTTCCGGCTTCCGGATTCAATGCGCGATCACGGGGTCAGCGTTGCGTTTTATTTTGCTGACCGGGCTGTTGGCCCTGCTGGCCTTGGCCTTTATCGGCGTGCTGTCCCGATTGACCTGGTTGCTGGCCAGGGGACTGATTACGGTCCCGGGGGTTTTCCTGGGATTGCTGCTTTTGCGGCTGCTTTTGCTGGTCCGGCTGATTCTGGTTGGGCATTACAAGTCTCCTGATAAGGCGGAAAGACTCCGCTGGACCAGGCATAGCAACTGGCGTGCCCAAATGCGGCGCCGGGGCGCAGCGAACGCGGCGGACCAATGTCCCCGCTTCCGGACCGGTAAGTCCCGGCCCTGTTGGAAGAAACTGCCGCCCGGAACTGCGCGAAGGCGCTACTGCGCCGTCGCGCGGACGGGAAAGGCGGGTTCGGCGTCGGCGACGCTGTCGAAGGCCTCGATCCAGGACGAGGCGTAATTGGCGGGTGCCGCCAGGGGCTCGCCACCATCGCGCTGCGTGCGCAACCGCAGCATCAACGCATCCAGCGGCATCGGGCGCCCTAACGCGAAGCCCTGTCCGTAACGGCAACCGGCTGCCCGTAGCGCGGGGATGTCAGCCACGTTTTCCACCCCTTCGGCCACGACGCGCCAGCCCAGCCGGGTGGCGAGTTCGGCGGCGGTGCGCAGTACTTCGAACGCCACGGCGCTGCGCCGCATGCGCGTCACGAAATACTGGTCAATCTTGACTTCGGACAAGGGGATGGCCGACAGCAGCTTCAACGACGCGTGGCCGGTGCCGAAGTCGTCCAGGCTGACCTCGCATCCCGCGTCCTCCAGCTTCATCAGCGACGCGCGCAGGACATCAAGTTCCCGGATGGGTTGGTCTTCGGTCAATTCAACCCGCACCAGCGAGGCCGGCAGCTCGGCGGTGTAGATGAGATCCAGCAAAAAATCCACGGCGCGCTCGTCGGATAGCGTCGTGGCGGGTGCGTTGATGGCGATTGGCACGGCGATGCCCGCGCGCCGCATCGTCAATAGAATGTCGATCACGCGAACGCAGACACGCTCGAACAGCAATTTGTCCATGCCCATGCGGTTGATCGCGGGGATGAACTCGGCAGGCATGACAATGCCCAGGCGGGGATGCTGCCATCGCGCCAAGGCTTCGGCCGACACAATCCTGCCTGTCATCAGATCCACCTGCGGTTGCAACAACACCCGCAGGCCATCTTTTCCTGTCACCATGGCCGCGACTTCTTCGTCGCTGACCACCGAGCTAGTGGAAGCCTCGTGATTCGGCGTCATGTCTACGCTCCTCGCGTGCCTCTGGGTAAGGCCTGCGCTGTCCGGGCGCAGATAGAAGCACATTGGGACATGAGTATTCACTATCGGCTTGCCGCGATGGCGCCAGACATTGATTGCCGGCACCGTTGATCCGCCAACTGTTTTTTATGCGATTTCGAGCAATTGTTCCAGGCAATTTTGCGCTTAATCCGCCGTAACGTCACATAAATGAAACCATTTGTATGCATCCATCCGAATTCATGGATCCGGCATCCCGTGGACAGCGGGCCCGACGCTGCGAAATTGGCCTTGTCGACATGGTAGGGTTTGCGTCTTTCGGCTCTCGGGCGCCCGTGCGGCCCCTATGAATAGCGTGACGAACCTGCTTTCCCGTTGGCGCGCATCCCTGCGCAACGTCCTGTGGCTGGACGCCTTGCAAGCCGCTGCGATCAGCGCGGCCCCGGTCATCCTGGCCGTGCTCGCGCACGAACCCCGGTTGGGATGGACCGCGATCGCCGCATTCTGGGCCTGTTTCGGGGACCCGGGCGGCCCCTTGCGCCAGCGCGCGGGCTCCATGCTGGCGCTGGGTCTGATCGGCGCCCTGTTTTGTTTCCTGGCCAGCGCCAGCGCCGGCCATCTATGGCTATTGCTGCCGCTGACGTTCGTCTGCTGCACCTTCGGCGGTCTGTTGCGCGTACTGGGTCCCGCAGCGGCCATCGTAGGCACGCTGCTGTCCGCCGGTTTCGTCGTGGCCGCCGAACTGCCTGCCCCAACGCTGTCCGAAAGCCTCTGGTACACCTTGTTCTTCCTGGCGGGCGCCGTCTGGGCCATCTTGATGACTGCGCTGGTGTGGCGCAGACGGCCCTGGAAAGACGCCACGCACGCGGTGGCCCATTGCTACCGCGGGTTGGCGGATTTTGCCGACGCGTTGGCGCGCATGTATTCGGGCCTGACGCCGGCGGCTCGTCCGGAAGCCTGGACCGCCGTCACCAAACCTTCGCGCAGCGCCCAGCGGGCCGCCCTGGAATCCGCCCGGGTTCGTATCCGCGAGGTCCAGGACACCCGGCCTTCGCGCCGCGCCCGCGGCAATCAACTGACGTATCTGCTGGACAGCGCCGAAGACAGCTTCATCGCGCTGGTCGCCTGCGCCGATCTGCTGGAATCCCACGCGCCGCAATGGCTGGGCCGTAGCGCCGGCGCGCACCTGTCGCACGCGCTGCACCGGTATGCCAGCGTCTGCAACGCCATCGCCAGCACCTCGGACGTCAACGACCCCAAACAGGCGGAATGCTTGCGTGAACGCCTGGCGCACTTCGGCGCGGGGTTGCATGACCTGCGCGGCGGCGCCATGGCCTATGCGCCCGATCTGGCGACGATGGTGCCGGTGCTTGACCGCCTGCTGCATACGGCGCAAGCGATCATGCAGGCCTTGTTCGACCAGGGCGGCGCGCCCGCCGCGCCCGTGCAGCAGCGCCGCGCGGCGTCCCGCGCGCGGCAGGCATGGCGTGCGCTGCGGCAAAACCTGAGCGTGGAGTCCGATGCCTTCCGCCACGCTTTGCGCGTGGGCGTGGGTGCCACCATCGCCGTGGCCTTGTCCAAGACCTTCGCCGTGAACCATGGTTATTGGATGTCGCTGACGCTGGTATTCATCCTTCAGCCCTATTTCGCAACCACCTGGCAACGCACCCTCGAGCGCGTGACGGGCAGCGTGGCGGGCGCCATCGGCGCATCCCTGCTGGGCTTGTTGTTGAGCACGCCGCTTTCCGTCGCGCTGGCGGTGCTGCCCATTGCCCTGGGCACTTTCGCCGCGCGCACTATCCACTACGCGCTCTTCACGTTTTTCCTGACGTCCCAGTTCGTGCTGGTCAGCCATATCCAGCAGCCGGAAATCTACGAGCCCACGCTGGCCGCGTTGCGAGCGTTCAATAGCGTGTTGGGCGGGATCCTGGCCCTACTTGTCGGTTTTCTGGTGTGGCCGGAAAAAGAGCCACGGCAATTGGCGGGCGCCCTGACGCGCGCGCTGGACCGCCACGCGGCCTACGCCCTGGCGCTGATCCAGCAAAAAGGCGGCGCGGCCCCCGACGCGGACGACCAGGCCATCGTCGCCTTGCGGCGCCAGGCCTGCCTGTCGGCGGATAACGCCGAAGCGTCGTTGCAGCGCCTGCAGCAAAACCCGATGCACCGCGAACGCAACGTCGACACGGCCGTGAACCTGCTGAACGCCATGCGGCGCATCACCGCTGCCGGGACGGTGCTGGAAATCCAGCCCGCCCTGCCGCCACAAACCCCCGCCGCCGACGCGCTGCGCGACTATGGCCGGGTGCTGGCCCATGCCCTGCACCCTCAGGACGACGCGCCAGACCTTCCGCCCCGCCCCTGGGCGGTACCCGCCGCCATCGTGGCGGCCGACCCCGCCTTGGCCGATCCCCTCGACCGCATTGCGCAGCAGGCGCGGCAGGTTCGCCAACTGCGCGACCGCATCGAGAAAGATCCGCCTCGGTAGCCCCGGACGGCGCGGCGCCTCGCGGCTCTGCGCGCTTTGCGGCTATCTGGGCACGGCTTGACGCGTATCAAGGGCCCCCCTCGGGGAACGCGCAACCATCTAACGATGGGACGCTAACTGAGGAGACCCGCATGTATCGCCGCATTGCCGTACACCTTGACCACGGATTCGACTGCAAACGCCGCACCGACCTGGCGCTGTCGCTGGCCAAGCGCCACAAGGCTGAACTCGTCGGCATCTATGCCAGCGCCGCGCCGCCGCAGTACTACTACGGCGAATCCGTCCTGATGTCCCGCACCCTGAATGTCATGAAGGAACTGCAGGCGCAGAATCGCGCCGTGGTACAGAACGCATTCCTGGAAGCGGCGGCCCAAGCCGACGTTCCCGCCGTCGTGCGAGCCGGGGAAACCGCGCCCAGCGTCTGCGTCGCCTTGCACGCCCGCGCGAGCGATCTCGTCATCGTCAGCCAATTCAACCGCGACGACGTCGAAGCCGCGCACGAAGCCGAATTCGTCGAGCAGATGCTATTGACCGCCGGGCGCCCCGTGCTGGTGCTGCCGTCCAGCGGCGACTTCCCCGCCGTGGGTGAACGCGTGCTGTTCTGCTGGGATGGCAGCCGCGAAGCCGCGCGCGCCCTTGGCGACGCCATGCCGACGCTGCGCCTCTCGACGCAGTTGATCGCCCTGACCATGGATGAAGGCGGAAGCTCGCAGAAAGGCGAAGCCGTGCCTTTCGAAGACCTTGCCACGTACTGCGTCGCCCAGGGCACGCCCGCGCCGGATCACGTCCGCCGCGACATCAAGGGCGTCGGCGTAGGCAGCACCATCCTGAATGCTGCCGCCGACCATAGCGCCGACATGATCGTGATGGGCGCCTACGGGCATAGCAAGTTGCGCCAATGGGCCATGGGCGGCGCCACCGCGTCCATCCTGAAAAGCATGACCGTACCGATCATGTTCTCGCACTGATCACACCTGGGCAGCTGCCGCCTGCGCGTCCAACACGGGCGTCAATACCGGCTGGCCGCCGAAATGCGCCGTGGCGTTCTGCAGGAACAACGCCACGGTAGCCGCCACCGCTTCCGGAGAACGGCCCGCGCTGTGCGGCGTCAGCACCACATTACCCAGTTGCTTGAGTGCGTCGGGAACGTGTGGTTCGCCATCCACCACATCCAGACCCGCACCCGCGATACGCTTTTCGGCCAGCGCGGCGATCAGCGCGGCGGTATCCACCACGCTGCCACGGGCGATGTTCACCAGATAGCCATCGGGACCCAGCGCGTCCAGCACCTCGGCGTTCACCAGATGCCGGGTGCCCGCGCCGCCTGGCGTGGCCACCACCAGGAAGTCGGACGCCGCCGCCAGGGCGCGCGGACTGTCGAAATAGGCATAGCCGGATTCGGGTCGGGCTCGTCGGTTGTAGTAACCCACGCTCATCCCGAACCCATTCGCGCCGCGCTTGGCGATTTCAAGCCCGATGGTGCCCAGACCAAGAATGCCCAGGCGCTTTCCCGTGACTTGCGTCCCCATGAAGCCGCTCCAGTGCCCTTGCCGCACCCAGGCATCGGCCTGCGGCAGATGACGGGCGGCGCCCAGCAGCAGCGCCATCGCGTGGTCGGCCACGGACACGGCGTTGGTGCCCGGACCGTTCGTAACGATGACGCCGCGCGACGCTGCGGCGGCCAAATCGATGTTCTCGTAACCAACGCCCAGCGAACAGACCAGTTCAAGCTTGGGCAAGGCGGCCATTTCATCGGCGTGCAAACCGGTTGCGCCGCGCGTCAGCACCACGCGGATGTCGTGGCCGTGGTCCTGGATGGCTTGCGCGCGGGCTTGCGCGGTGGGTGCGTAAAGGGTTTGAAAGCCGCGCGCTTGGATCGCGGGCAGGTAATCGTGCACGCTGTCGATCAGAATCAATAAGGGAATGGTCATTTTGGCGTCGCTGGTTGAGCGGATATCTGCGAAAGGCGGGCAAATCTTACGCCGCGCCCAGTGCCCAACGCTACCACCCGTCCAACGGGCGACCATTCCCTGCAAAGACGGCCGGCCGGCGCCGCCTGGCGCTCAGCCGGCCGTCAGCTTTTATATCCGCCCCATCAGCAACATCACGATCAGCACGATCACGACAATACCAAGCAGGCCGCTGGGGTAGTAACCCCAGCTCCGGCTGTGCGGCCACGCCGGCACGGCGCCGATAAGCAGCAGGATCAGAATGATCAGCAAAATGGTCGACATGATGACTCCTCGTCGTTATTGATTCGATTTTTCCGGCGATACGCGGGCGTCAGCGTTTCGGGGGATCTATTTCTTTGACTGGCGGCGACAACGGCGGCAGATCCACTTCGGGTTCGTCGGTGTCGGGTTCCACCGGCAGGTCCCCCGGCGGCGACCCGGGCGGAATCGGGTCGGGCTTGGGCGGCACGTGTAGCTGCAGTGTGGCTTGCATGGCACTCTCCTTGACGGATCATTGCCGGAACGGGGAATAGCCCCGGCCACAATGATCGTTTCGCTGATGTTGTTGCTGCCGACGGCCTCAGCAAGCGCCGTGCCCGAGCGGCGGCCGGGCAGTCCGCAAGCGGCGGCAGGCACGCCGCTTGCTCACCGCCCGCGACGCCGTTGGAGACCCGCATGGATGCCGCCCCCGCCTCGCCGCCCACCCCCGCATCGCTGGTCTACGTGGACGACACGCAGCCGGGCTATCGGCGGGTCCGCGTGAACGGCAATGCATTCCACTATCTGGATACGCGCGGCAAACGCATCACCGACGCTGCGGAAATCGCCCGCATCCACGCGCTGGTGATCCCGCCGGCATATGAAAACGTCTGGATCTGCCCCCTGGCGGAAGGACACCTGCAGGCCACCGGCCGCGATGCCCGCGGCCGCAAGCAATATCGCTATCACCCCGACTGGGCCGCATTACGCGACGCGGACAAATATCAGAATCTGCTGGCGTTCGGCCAGGCCCTGCCCCGTATCCGCCGGCAGGTAGCCCGGGACATGCGGGTGGCCGGACTGGCCCAGGACAAAGTGATCGCCACGTTGGTGCGCCTTCTTGAGACGACGTTGATCCGCATCGGCGCGCGCGAGTACGCGCGGTCGAATAAGTCGTATGGCCTGACGACGCTGAAAAGGCGGCATGCGACGGTGACGGGAGGAGGCTTCCGCTTCCGTTTCCAGGGCAAGAGCGGCGTGCCCCACGACGTCACGGTGAAAGACCGCCGCGTTGCCCGCATTATCAAGCGCTGCCTGGAGATTCCGGGCCAGCAGTTGTTCCAGTACCTTGATGAGGACGGCGGCAAGCATCCCGTGGATTCCGGCGCGGTCAACGCGTACCTGCGCGCCGCCGGCGGGGGCGATTTCACCGCCAAACACTACCGCACCTGGGCGGGCTCGGTGCTGGCGTACGCCGCGCTGCAAGCGCGCCCTTTCGAGAACGAAACACAAGCCAGGCAGGCCGTCGTGGACGTGATCAAGCAGGTCTCGCGACGCTTGGCCAACACGCCTGCCGTGTGCCGCGCCTGCTATGTGCACCCGGCCGTGCTGGACGCTTATCTGGCCGGCGCCCTGCCGCCAAAGGTCCGGGCCCCGGATGCGCCGCGAGGCCTGCACGCGGACGAACGCCGCCTGCTGGCCTTCTTGCGCGCGCAGCCGGGCGCCGACAATGGGCACGTTGGCCGCAAGGGGTCATAAAATGGATGAGCGGGCGTTCTTCGCGCGCGGCTGCGGCGCGGCGCCGTCGGCCCAGTTCGATTCCGTCTGGTTGTCGACAACCGCGCGTTTGTCGCGCGCGGCTTCGTCCGGCGTCGACTCGTCTGGTTTCACCGGTTGTTTCGGCACATCGACGGGGCCACGCGGCGGCAGTATCTTAGCGTTGTTCTGCGCACCGGTTTGCGCGGACTTGTCTGCCTGGCCAGACGCGGCGGCGGTCGATCGGGAGCGGGTTTTCATGGGTATCTCCTGCCAAGTTCCGAAATTCCATCCTACGGCCGTCCATCGGGATAAAGCACTGTCAGTACCTTCAAATTGCAAGCGGATGTGCCCGGCCCGGCCGGGCATGCCTTCGCTGACCGCCACGGGAACTCACAAGGAGATGCAATGCGAGACCCAAACTTCGAGCAATGTGTGCAAGCCTGCTATGAATGCGCGGTGGCTTGCGACCAATGCGCCGCGGCCAGCCTGGACATCAACGCGGCCCGGATGAAGCGCTGCATCAGCCTGGCCACCGATTGCGCCAGCGTGTGCCGTCTCTGCGCCGCCATGCTCGCGCGCAACGGCGAATTTTCTACCGCGCTATGTACTTTGTGCGCGCTGATTTGCGATGCCTGCGCCCGCGCATGCACGCCGCACCAGGACATGGAGCATTGCCAGGTCTGCGCCGGCGCTTGCCTCGCCTGCACCCTGGCCTGCCAGGACATGCTCGAGGCCTAGCGCCCCGACACGCCGCGCAGCCGCACGGGCCGGTCTGCGATGGTTGAAATCCCGCCCGACTGCCAGGAGCTTTCAGATGGCCTCTACGAACACCCCTCTGCCTTCCGACTTTCCCGAGAACGGCCCGGACAATCGTGGGTCGCGCAGACGCGCGCGCCATCCGGAAAGCTGGATCGATGACATCGAGGCAACATTGCGCGACGCCGACCCCTCGGACCTGGACGCGCTGAAAGCCCGCTTGTCGGAGCAGTTGACGGCCACGCGGCGCAGCCTGCGCGATGCCTCCGACAATGCCAGCGACCTGATGCGCGAAACCCTGGACTGCACCGAGGAATACATTCACGCGCGGCCGTGGCAGGCCATCGGCCTCGTGGCCGGCGCGGCCTTTCTTTTTGGCGTCGTCGTGGGCCGCCAGTAATCGCGCCAGTCTGGCACCGGCCGGGCCTCAGCCCGGCTTTTTTTTGCACATTTTCGTTCGCGTCGGCGTCAACCGCCTACGTGGTTCTTGCCATCGCCGGGAACAACATTTGCGTGCCGTGGGCGTAGTGCGCCTTTCGCGCCTGACCCAAGGAGCCTTCGATGAGCAAGCCCCAGAACGCCGGTACCGGCGACCGTCCCCATCCCACGCCCCCCATGCCGGACCAGCATCTTGAGAAGCCTGGCAACGAAGCCGACATGGAGCTCAAGCCGCAATACCAGGCCCCCGGCTATCGGGGCAGCGCCAAGCTGCAAGACATGGCCGCCATCGTCACCGGCGGGGACTCCGGCATTGGGCGCGCCGTCAGTGTGCTTTTCGCCCGCGAAGGCGCCGATGTCGCCGTCGTGTATTTGAACGAGCATGAAGACGCCGAGGCCACCCAGCGTGCGGTGGAAGCCGAAGGCCGTCGCTGCCTGCTGATCGCCGGAGACGTGCGCGAAGCCGCGTTCTGCGAGGACGCCGTGGCCCAGACGGTAAAAGCCTTCGGCAAACTGGACGTGCTGGTGAACAACGCGGCGTATCAGCAGCACACCGAAGCGTTGACCGAGATCAGCGACGAAAAGTGGGATAAGACGCTGCGCACCAACATCACCGCCTACTTCTACATGGCCCGGGCTGCCCTGCCGCATCTGAAGGCAGGGGCGTCCATCATCAATACCGGCTCGGTGACCGGCCTGCGGGGTAGCGCCAAATTGCTGGACTACTCCTCCACCAAGGGCGCCATACACGCCTTCACCCGCTCGCTGGCCGGAAATCTGGCAAGCCAGGGCATCCGCGTGAACGCCGTGGCGCCCGGCCCTGTCTGGACGCCGCTGAATCCCGCGGATCAAAGTCCGGAAGCGATCAAGGAATTTGGCAAGCAGACCGACCTGGGACGGCCGGCGCAACCGGAAGAGATCTCGCCTGCCTACGTTTTTCTGGCGTCCCCGGCCTGCGCCAGCTACATCACGGGGATTGTGTTGCCCATCACGGGCAGCGCCGGCGATTGATCCTTTAAACGTTGGAGGTGGGCGCTTCCACCCGCTCGGGCGGCGTCAAGGGGTCGAAGTCCTGCCATTTGCCGTTCTGCCATCGACCCTGCGCCCGTTCGATGTCGCGCCCACCCGTTTCGCGCAGTACCTGGCGGGCAAGCGCCTCCTTGCCCACCGGGACATGCAGCGCCAGCATCACGCCGGCCGCCCGCACGGCCGGATGCTCTTCTTCGTCGCCGGGGGTGGCGCGGACTTTGCGTTTGTCCCGGCCCACGATCCATAGCGCGCCGGCCAGTGCGCCCAGGTATGCCCCCACGCCGGCGGCCGCGATGACAATCAGAATCGGCGCCGCCATTCGCGCTGCGATGAAGCCGCCCAACAGCGCGAACAGCAGGCCCAGGGCCGACGCGCCCGCCACGGCGCCCAGATGCCCGCCCTTGGCGTCGGGGTCCGCCACGCGGTCGCCCCCTAATGGATATCGCGCATGCCCGCCCGCTGTGTTGATGTAGAAGGTGTGCACGTCGTCTTCAGTGAAACCTTCTGTTAAGAGTTTCTGCACGGCCACGGTGGCCTGGTCGAATGTCTGGAAGCGTGCGGCGACAATCAAAGACATGACGATCTCCCGGAAGGATGTGTACCGGGCGCAGCAACTTGCATGCCCATCCGAAGATGGCACGGCGCTTGCTGTCGGGCCGTGCGCAAGTCACGCTTGCCCTGCCCTTCGACCCTTGCCCGGAGACCGCCATGCCCCGCCCTCCTGCCCCCGATTTTCCCGATTTGGACGACACCGGCCGCCCCGATCTGGGACCCAGCGATTCCTCCGACTCGGCCAGCGACCTGCCCCCCGGCATGGCGCATTCCGACAGCGATTCCCAGGCGACGGGGGAGCGTGAAAGCGTTGAACCCGACTCGCGCGACGACGACGGCAGCGATATCGCGCCGGACCGTGTGACGGGCGGCGATGAAGCCGGCCTGTCCCATTCAGCCCCGAATCCGGAGCGCAATGGTGGGTGAGCCCCTGCCTTCGCCATTGCCCCCGTCGTCCTTGCACCCTGCGGCGCTTGGCCCCGCGTCGGCGGCGCATGAGGACGCCAATAGCCTGCCCCTCGATAATGGAGTTTTTTCCATTGCTGAAGCAGAAACTGCCGCAGGGGCCGAACCGCGCGAGCGCGAGCTGTCCTGGCTGGATTGGGTGGCGCTGATTGCCGTGGTGGCGGGTGGCCTGAACTGCGGGTTGATCGCCGCCGTCAACCTGGACGTATTCGCGAAAATCTTGCCGTACGCGGGGGCAACCCGCGCCGTCCAAGGGCTGATCGGGCTGGCCGCGCTGCATTGCGTCGTGCTGCTGTTCAAATGGGGCGACGGCGCCGACTAGGGCGCCAACCGCCCTATTTTCCGTCGGGACGCTTACCGGGGTACTGCCCGCCTTCTTCAAACTCCGGTCCCTTGGTGTTGGGCTTTTTGTCCGCTGGCCGTTTCGCTGCCGGCGGCTTCTTGCCGAAGCCGGGCTGGTCCGCACCGAACTGGCCACTGCGACGAGCGGCGTCGGCTTCGTCATTCGGGGTGTTCGCCTCGGGCTTGGCCTTCTCTTTCGCGGGTTGCTTCATCTTGCTCTCCGTATAGCCTATTGGAACTGCCTGCCGCGCAAGCGGCGTTCCCGAGCGCGCGCCGGGAACGCCGCTTGCTTGCTGTGGGGTGCAGGTCCGGTTAACGCCGGGCCCCTCACCCAAAGGAGTTAGCCATGAATCTGTCCAGAACCGTTTGCCCCGCTATCGCGCTGTGCCTGTCCGCCCTGGCGTTCCAGGCCTCCGCGCAAACGACCTCCGTGCGCAGCAATGACCAGATCGACAACCAATACAAGATGGACAAAAAGGCATGCGACGGAATGAAGGGCAACCAGAAGGACGTGTGTCAGCAGCAGGCCGAGGCTGCGCGCGACAAGGCGAAAGCGGATGCCAAGGCGGGCAAGGAAAAGGCCGAAGCGAGCCATGACGCCGCCAAGACGCGCAACGATGCCGACTACAAGGTGGGCAAGGAAAAATGCGACGCTATGTCGGGTAACGCCAAGGACGCCTGCATGGCCGAGCTGAAAACGCGCCACGGCAAATAAGCCGGCGGCGCGTGGCATCGCCCCGTGCCGCGCTGGCCGGGGCGGCGCCTAGGTTGCGTCGCGCGCCTCGCTCGTTCCGACTTCGCCTGGCAGGATATAGCCGGCGGCGGCATACTCCTCAAGCCGGTTGTAAAGCGTCTTGGGGCTGATGCCCAGCATCGCGGCCGTCTGCTTCTTGACGCCATTGCAACGCGCCAGCGTCGCCAGGATCAGGCGCCGGTCGGCTTCGGCCAGCGTTTCACCAACGGGCACGCTGACCTGGCTGGTCGGGGCATCGCCGCTGGGCGACACATGCGGCGCCAGCATGTCGACATTCAGCACGTCGCCGTCCGCCATGATGAAGGCGCGCCGCACGAAGTTCTTCAGTTCACGTACATTGCCCGGCCAGTCGTACTGCGCCAGGGCGTCGGCCGCTTGCGGCGAAAACACCTTGTTCTTGCCGGTCTCCTGGTTCTGCGCCTGCAGGAATCGTTGCGCCAGGAACAGGATGTCGTCGCCGCGATCCCGCAGCGGCGGCAGTTCGATGGGAAACACGCTTAGCCGGTAGTACAAGTCTTCGCGCAGCTTGCCCTCCTGCACCGCCTGTTCAGGATTGCGATTGGTCGCGGCGACGATGCGGATGTCGCAACCGATTTCGCGGTTGGTGCCGACCCGCATGAACTGCCCGGTCTCAAGCACCCGCAGCAGTTTCACCTGCAGGTCCAACGGCATCTCGGTGACCTCGTCCAGGAACAGGGTGCCGCCGTCGGCGCGTTCGAAATAGCCCTTGTGCTGACGGTCGGCGCCCGTGAAGCTGCCGCGCTCGTGGCCAAACATTTCGCTTTCGATCAGATTGGGAGAAATCGCGCCGCAGTTGACCGCAATGAACGGCCGCTGACGGCGCGGGCTGAGCTCGTGGATTGCGTGGGCGGCCAGCTCTTTGCCGGTGCCGCTTTCTCCGATAAGCAAGGTCGTGACGTTGGTGGGCGCCACGCGTCCAATCTGACGATACAGCGCCGTCATGCACTCGGATGCGCCGTATAGCTTGCCGAAGCGCCCGGCTTCCTCGAACGGCATGCCTGGCAGGTCCCCGCCCGCGTTGGCCACCACCCGGCTCAGGATGCCGTTCAGGCGTTCCATGCAAATCGGCTTGACGAGAAAATCGGTCGCGCCCAGGCGCAATGCCTGGACGGCGTAGTCGACCGTGCCGTGGCCCGTCATCACGACGACTTCGGCGCTGGCCGCGGCGACATTCTTGAAGATGTCCATTCCGTTGCCGCCCGGCAGCCGGACGTCGGTCAACACCAAGTCGGGTGCCTGCCGTTCAAGCTGTATCAGCGCGTCCTTGACGCTGGCCGCGACCGCTACCGAGAAACCGCTGTCGCGGCCCATCTCGGCAAGGGTTTCCCGTATCGCGTCGTCGTCATCGACGATCAGCAAATGAGGCATAGCTTCTCCGTATGGCGGTGCGCGGCACGATGTCGGCGCCGCGCATTGACATGAAATTGAGAATAATCAGTCTGGCGTCGACAGACGTAAACAATCGATACTGTCCACTAAAGTTTTCGAATACTTGCAACTGGTCGCATTCCTGCGGCGAGCCGGCTACTACGATAAATAGATCGCGACTAGGCCTGACGGGCCGAGGTAACTGCACATGGCAAACCGCACCACCACTGGGCGCGAGGATGCGATTGCGTCCTCCGCCGCTCCGATGGACATGACCGGGCTGTCGCCGGTCATGCAAAAATTGGGCACCCAGGTGCGACTCGCTGCGTCCACGGACGCCAGCGTCTTCATCGTGGGAGAAAGCGGGGCCGGCAAGGAGATCGTGGCACGCGCGATCCATGACGCCAGCGAACGGCGCAGCCACCCCTTCGTCGCCGTGAATTGCGGCGCCATCAGCGGCACGTTGGCGCATGCCGAACTGTTCGGCCACGAAAAAGGCAGCTTCACTGGCGCGTTGGCGCAGAACGCCGGCTACTTCGAATACGCCAGCGGCGGCACCCTCTTCCTGGACGAGGTCACCGAGATGCCGCCCGACATGCAGGTGCATTTCCTGCGCGTCCTGGAAGCCGGGACGTATCAGCGTGTCGGCGGGTCCGATCTGCTGCGCGCTAATGTACGCATCATCTGCGCCAGCAACCGCGACCCCGCCGCCTCGGTGGCCGATGGCCGGCTGCGCCAAGACTTCCTGCACCGCTTGCTGGTCATCCCACTGCGGGTGCCGCCGCTGCGCGAACGCGGCAGCGATGCGCTGATCCTGGCGCACCGGTTCCTGGATACCCTGAACGCGCAGCACCGCACACAGAAGACGTTTTCCAAGCAGATGCTGGACGCGATCCAGCAACACGACTGGCCCGGCAATGTGCGGGAACTGCGCAACGTGGTGCAGCGGGCCTTCATCCTCTCGGATGCGCAATTGAACACCGACCTGCTGGCGCGCGCCCCCGCCCGTCAGCGATCGGAAATGCGCGACGGCGCGCTGAGCTTCCCGGTGGGCATGCCGCTAGGCCGCGCGCAACGCGAGTTCATCCTTGCCACGCTGGCGCATCATGACGGTGACAAGCGCCTGGCAGCGGACACCTTGGGCGTCAGCCTGAAAACGCTCTACAACCGGCTGGACGTGTACGACAAGGAAGGCTTGGCGGACCGCTGAGCAGTTCTTACCGTCGGCTTGTAATAGCGGCTCCGCCCGCGACCGCGCTCTCTCGATACCCGCCCGCAAACTCACCTGGCACGGAGTTTGCTTGAGTATCAAGGATGCGCCGCCGTCCGGCGGCTCCCTGGCAAGGAGACTCGATTGGGCCACCCTACGCAAGAATTGCGCCTGCGCCAGCAGATGACGCTGGCGCCCCGACTGCAACAGTCCGTCAAGTTGCTGCAAATGTCGGCGCTTGAATTCACGACCGCGGTGGAGCATGCGCTAGCCACCAATCCCTTTCTGGAAGATGGCGACGAGCAAGACGCCGATCCGGTGGAAATCGGCCCGGACGCCAAGCCCGCCAGCCATGGCGACCCGGTCGATGCGCCGGCCGAGCCCATCCCGACGAGCACCGCGGATGGCGAAGAGGCGCCCCCCGACGCGCCCGCCTACTCCGGCGATTACCCCATGCCGTCGTCGGGATCCGGCGAAGGCAAGGATCTGGGGCAATGGGCCAGCGCGTCGCTGTCAATGCGCGAACGCCTGTCCATGGACCTGGGCAATTACCACCTGGAACCCCGGGATCGGCTGTTGGCCGAGTTCATCATCGACGCGCTGGACGATGACGGGTATCTGCGCGTGCCCCTAAACAGCCTTTGCAGCCCGGATCGGCCCGAGTTCACCCCCCCGCCCGACGACGGGGAATGGACGGCGGCCCTGCGCCTGGTACAGCAGTTGGATGCGCCGGGCCTGGCCGCGCGCGACCTGACGGAATGCCTGACGCTGCAATTGATGGCCTCCCGGACGGTGGACGCTTCCACCCGGGATCTGGCGCTGCGCATCGTGCGCGAACACCTTGACCGTCTGGGAAAAAACGACTGCATCGGCCTGCGCCGCGTGCTGGATTGTTCTGACGAGGCGCTGCGAGACGCCTGCGCGCTGATCCGCAGCCTTGACCCCAAACCCGGTGCCCGCTATAGCGCCGAAGCCCCCGTGTACGTCGTCCCCGACGTGTTCGTGGACAAGTGGCACGCGCGTTGGCGCGTCTTGCCCAATCGCAATGCGATGCCGCAGGCGCGGCTGCACCGCACCTACGCCGACCTGTTCCGCCGTGCCCGCCTGGATGACCGCAGCCCCATGGCCCAGGAACTGCAAGAAGCGCGCTGGCTGGTGCGTAACGTGGAGCAGCGGTACACGACGATCCAGCGGGTCGCCGAAGCCATCGTCAAGCGGCAGCAGACCTTCTTCGAGTATGGCGAAGTGGCATTGCGCCCCTTGATGCTGCGTGAAGTCGCCGACGACCTGGACATGCACGAATCGACCGTATCCCGCGCCACCGTCGGCAAATACATGGTGACGCCACGCGGCGTGTTTGAATTCCGTCACTTCTTTTCCCGCGAACTGGCCACGGAATCCGGCGGTTCGTGCTCGGCCGCTGCGGTGCGCGCGTTGATCAAGGAAATGCTCGACGCCGAAGACCCGGCGATGCCGTTGTCGGACGTGGCCCTGACTCAGCAATTGGCGGCCAGCGGCATCTTGCTGGCGCGCCGCACCGTGTCCAAGTATCGGGGCCAACTGCGGGTGCCGCCGGCGGAATTGCGCCGCCAGCACTAAGCCCGCGTTCGACGCGACCACGCCGGGGCAACTCGGTTGCACGCAAAGAAGGCTTCCCTCGGGAAGCCTTCTTCGTTGCCACCTGGCTTACGGCGATTACTTCGAACCGCCCGTGTTCGGGTACCCAGGAGGCGGCGCAGCACCGGCCCCCGGCGTGCGCGGAACATTATCGTTGGCTTCGCGCGGACGGTTAGGCGTTTCATCGGAGTGCTTCTTGCCCGACGACATGCTGCCGCTATGTTGCGTCGAAGGCGCCGTCGTCCCGGAAGGCGGGGTTGCATTGGGTGCAGGCGCCATCTGCCCCGGCGGCAAGGGGCGGTTCGGCTGGGCGGCAGAGGCGTCGTTCGGCGTGGAAGACGGCGTGGTCGGACTGGCCGACTGGGCCAGCGCCGCGCCTGCGGACGTCAGGCCTGCCAGGAGTACGAAAGCGCAAGTCATGGCACGGGTTTTCATAGTCAGGCTCCTTGGTTGGTAAGCATGGACCTGTACGCAAGCCCCGTTCCCGTCCCACGGGCGTCCAAGCCGCCCCGCCTGCCCTGCGCAATCCCCACCCCAAATACCTGAAAGGGCATTTTTTACCTGCCGTTGCAACACTGCCATCCCGGTGGCCTATCCCGCACTCCCGGCCCGGGCTTTCCGGGATTCGGCCAGCATGCGCTGCACGCGTTCGCCCAGCGCATCCAGCGAGAACGGCTTCACGATCAGTTCCATCCCGTGCTCCAGGAAGCCGCGATCATGCGCGGCGCTTTCGGCGTATCCGGTCATCATCAGGACCTTCAGCCCGGGATGGGCCGCCCGCGCGGCGTCCGCCAACTGGCGGCCGTTCAACGCCGGCAAGCCCACATCCGTCACCAGCAGGTCGATACCGGCCGTGCCCAGCACCAGCTCCAACCCGGCCTCGCCATCCGCCGCAGTCAGGACGTGCATGCCCAGGTCAACCAGGCATTCGCGCACCATGTCGCGCACATTGGCATCGTCTTCCACCAGCACCACGACGGAGGGCTGTCCGACATCCGATACCGGTTGCGCGGTCAGCTCATGCCGCGCGGTGGCATCCGGCGCGCCGTCGTACCGCGGCAACAACAATCTGACCGTCGTACCCTTGCCCACCTCGCTTTCCAGCGTGGCGACGCCGCCGGCCTGCTTTGCAAAGCCGTAGATCATGGACAGACCCAGGCCGGTGCCTTCGCCCAGTGGCTTGGTGGTGAAGAATGGATCGAAGGCGTGCGCCAGCACGTCGGGCGCCATGCCGCAGCCTTCGTCCGTGACCGACACCTGCACGAAATCGCCCGCGTTCATCCCGGGAAATTGGCGCAACAGCGCGGCATCCAACGATCGGTTCAGCGCGGCAACCGTCAATGCGCCGCCATTGGGCATCGCGTCGCACGCGTTGATCACCAGGTTCAACATGGCGTTCTCGAACTGGTTCTTGTCGCATCGAACCGTCCACAACGCCGGATCCAGATCGAAAAGCAGCCGCACGCGTTCGCCGGTATAGCGGTGGAACAGGTCGGCCATCGACTGCAGCGTGGACGCCACGCTGAAGGGTTTGGGATCAATGGGTTGGCGGCGCGAAAAAGTCAGCAACCGTTGGGTCAGATGCGCGGCGCGGTTGGCGGAATCCATCGCCACGTTGATGAAGCGTTCCGCCTGCGCCGGCGTGCCGGCATCGAGCTTGCGCTTGATCAGGTACAAGGCGCCCGTAATGCCCTGCAGCATATTGTTGAAGTCGTGGGCGATGCCGCCCGTCAAACGCCCCACCGCTTCCATTTTTTGCGATTGCCTCAACGCCTGCTCGGTCTCGCGCAGCATCTCGGCCTGCACCTTCAAATCGGTATCGTCGCGGCCAGTCATGTACAGGCTGTCTTGCGACCACGACATGCTCCAGGTGATCCAGCGATAGGTGCCGTCGCGTCCCAGCAGCCGGTTCTCCATATGCCGCACGGCTTGCGCGGGGTCGGCGTGCGACGCCTGCGCCATCGCGGCGCGCGTGGCCGCCTGATCGTCCGGGTGCACCAGTTCGGCCAGCCCCATGGACAGGAACTGCTCAGGGCTCCAGCCCAGGATCGGCCGCACGGCGGGATTGACACTGACGAAGCGCTCGTGCTCGTCGACGACGGCAAGCAGTTCCGGCGACAACCGCCAAATGCGGTCGCGCTCCGCGATGGCGTCTTCGACACGCTGCTCCAGCGTCCTCGCGTACTGCGAACGCTCGACGGCGCCGCACATGCGCTCCGCCACTTCTTCGATAAAGGCCAGATCGCCGGCCTTGAGTCGGCTGCCAGCCTGTGGCCGCACCAGCAACGTACCGCCGTTCCGCCCCCAGCGACGCATCGGCACCACGATCGCGGATGGCCGGACCTCGCCTTCCTGATTCGCCACCAGCGGTTGCAGGTAGGCGGTGCGGCCCTTGCGCAGCGCGTCCTTCAATTCTTCGCCCAGTTGCTCGGGCGTCAGCGGCTGCGCCTTGGACTGTTCCGTCTCGGACCGCCAACAGGTCGATAGCGCCACCGTCGCGCCGTCGTCCCCGGACCAGTCCGCCACCGCCACCAGGCCAAGCGCCAGATGCTGGCCCAGCCCCTCGCAGGCGACATGCTCGATTTCGGACTGAAGATGAAGTTCACGCATGCGGTCGCCCAGCGCCAACAGGAAATTCTTGCGATGCTGCCCTTCCCATAGCTCGGTTTCGGCCGCCTTGCGCGCCGTGACGTCCAGAAACAAGGCCATCATGCGGTCGGCGCCGTCTTTACGCGCCCGAGCCTCGTACCAGGCATGCTTGGGCCCGGGCACGGCGAACTCGAACTGAGCCGGTTCGCCCGTTTCCACCACCTGAGCGAACGCGTCCATGATCTGGCTGGGGACGCCGGGTATCATTTCGCGCAGCGTATGGCCCAGCGTATCGCCTTCCCGCATGCCGCTCTGGCGCTCGAAGGCCGGATTCACCTCCAGAAAGCGGAAGTCCACGATACGGCCATCGCCATCCCGCAGCGCCTCGCTTAAAAAGAAGGCCTCTTGCATGCCATCGAACATGGCACGCCAGCGCTCGCCGCTATCACGCAGCGCGGCGTCGGTCAGGTGCCGCTCGATGGCCAGCGCGGCGCTGCGCGTCACCAGCGCGATGGCGTCGATATCGTCGGTGGAAGGCGAGCGCACCGTGCTGTAGTAGTTGGAAAACACGCCCAGCAAGCGTCCATCGGGCGCCTTGATCGGCGTCGACCAGCACGCCCGCAGTCCCTGTGACAACGCCAGATCGCGCCAGCGCTCCCAGGCAGGATGCGTGGCGATGTCTTCCACGTACACGGCGTTTCCTGCATGCGCCGCCGCTCCCCACGACGCCATATGCGGCCCAATGGGTGTGCGCTGCACGGCCACATTGAACGCCGCCGGCAGGCTGGGCGCCGCGGCATGCAGCAGGAACGTCCCGGTATCGTCGATCAGCGCGATCGCCGTGCACAATTTCACGCTCGATTGCGCCTCGATGGCGTGCAACACATGCTCCAGGACATCCGGCAACGGCATGCCCGCGGCAATGCGCTGCAGCATGATGCGTTCATCTTCCAGACGCGCCAGCGTATCCGTCCAAGGGAGCGCAACGCGATCCTGTTTCTTCAACATGTCTGCCCCTTTACCAGTACGTACTGTATTGCGGGGCCCCGCCGACGTACCGAAACGCTCGGTAACGCGACGCTACCGTTCCTGCTCGGATACCGGTTCACCGTCCAGGCGCAGGGCGTTCAGCGCTTCGGGCTTGTCGACCAGCACACATTGCTTGCCCGTGCGGGCGCAATGATCCTTCACCCGCCAATAGGCGCCGTGGCTGACGCAGCCGGTCTGGCAAATGACAAGATCCGCCGCGATCAAACTGGCTTCCAGCGTTGCGCCGTCTGCATCGCCCTGGCCGCTGTGACCCAGGTAACGGCCTCCGGCAAGCTCGACGACCTTGCGCGTCAGCATCAGCGCCAACGCATCTTCGCCCACGCACAGCACCGACTTTTCGCGCAACGCGACGGCCATGACGGCTGGCTGCGGCGCCACCGACTCGGCAACCCGCTCCGCCGGACGCGCCCTGGCCTGGCTGGCCCGGTCCTGCCAGGCCAGCCGCTCACGCATGAGACATTGGATACGCTCCATCAGTTGCGTGACCCGGCGTGCCAGCGCCACCCGTTTGGGCAATCCCGGTATCGACCCTTCCAGCGCGCGGTGGTCTTCCCGCGCCCAAGCCAGTGCCGTGTCGCGCTGGATGACCGCGGCGCGCAGGCGCATCGCTCCGGCCTCCAGATGCAGAATGCGCGCCGCCTGCGCGCTTAGCAACTGGCTGCAATGCGATTGCGCCTGCCCATAAGCGGCAAGCAGCGCCGCATGTTCGCGCTGCAAGTCATGGCGGTCTAGAAAGGAGGATGTCATCGCAGGCCTCGGAGTGAAACAAGCGCCCGGCGCGCCGCGTGCGCTACCGCCCCCGCAACGCGCGACCTGGCATGCGCTCCATTATAAATGAGAATGAGTACGTTTTAATATTGGGATTGGGTTGGCGACCCGCACAGGGAAATCCATAGCTGACGCGCCCCGGTCGCTTAAATATGATCGACTGACGCTACCGGCACGCAAGCCCCTCCCGGGCTTGGAATAGACGTTCCCACGAGGACGCCACGCGCCCTTTCCGCAGCGGCGGCGGCCGACGTGCGGAATCAACGAAGTCAGGGACGCCCGATGCCGAAATCCAGCGAACTTCTGCGCGATATCCACGAAACGAACATGATGTATTTGCTGCTGCTGCAGCGCCTGGCTCGCACCGGCAACGCCGACGCCCTGGCCGGCCTGCTGATCTCGCAGCAAGCCTGCCAGTGGCTGGCCGCCCTATCGCACGACGACTTGGCGAAAATGTCGCGGTGCAGCGTGTTGTTGGCGAAGCTGGATCTTGCGCCGCACCTGTTGTTATCGGCGCTTAGCCAAGGCATCGATGTCACGCTGGCCGCCCGGACAGCTGCCGCGCCGCCTGAACCGCATGTGGCGGGGATGCCTTAGCCTTGCGCCGGTTCCAATGCGTCGTGGCAACAGACGCAGAGCTTGTTGCCGTCGGGGTCGCGGAAATAGGCGCCATAGTAGTTCGCGTGATACTCGGGCCGCAGCCCGGGCGGGCCTTCGCACGTTCCGCCCATCGACAGTGCCAGGGCGTGGCAACGGTCCACCGTTGCGCGGTCGGCCGCCATGAACGCGGTCATCTGCCCGTTGCCGGGCGTCGCGGCACGTCCGTCGTGCGGGGCGCTGATCACGAAACGCGGCCTGTCGCCTTCGGCCGGCTGCCACCCCGCCCAGGGATGCTCGCGGTCCAGGAATCTGGGACGCAATCCAAGCGCCTCGGCTTGCGCGGAATAGAAGGCCAACGCGCGCTCGAAGTCGCCGACGCCAATGCAAACGTGTGAAAACATGGAGCCTCTCGATAATCAGTGGGTTTCCGCGATTATCCCAGTTCCGCGCTTCACGCTGCCACTCGTGCGCCATGCCAGCCCTGCGCTGATCAGCAACGCCAGCGCCAACAGGCCGCCCGCCATGGCCGCAACGCCGGGCCATTGGCTGGTGGCCCAGAAATGGCCGCCCCACGCGCCCAGCACGCTGGACCCGACGTAATAGACCAACAGGTAGAGCGACGCGGCCAATGCCTTGTAGCCGCGCGCCATTTGCCCGACCCAACCGCTGGCCACCGCGTGCGCGGCAAAAAAACCGAAGGTGAAGAGGACGATCCCGGCGACCAGGATGGGCAGCGAATCCGACAGCGTCAGCAGCAAGCCAGCCAGCGCCAATCCGGTGGCGGCGCACAGCATGGCCCCGCGGCCATGG
The DNA here is from genome assembly GCF_002975275.1 of Achromobacter sp. MYb9. GTDB lineage: Bacteria > Pseudomonadota > Gammaproteobacteria > Burkholderiales > Burkholderiaceae_B > Achromobacter. Next base: position 147,747 of record NZ_PCOQ01000015.1, read on the forward strand.
CGGTCGGCCAGCCGGCCGAAGAACGTGGACGCGAAGATGCCCACGAGATACACAACGAAGATGAAGCCGATAAAAGTCTGGCTGAGCGAGAACGGCGGCAGCAACAACCTGAAGCCGACATAGTTGTAGAGGGTGACGAACGCGCCCATCAACAGGCCGCCCATCGCGAAGAGCGCGCATAGCGGGCCATTCTTCAAATGTGCGCCGACGCCGGCGCGCACGTCTGACGCCACGCCGGCCCAGCCCCGCCCGCGTTGCGGCGTGAAACGGCGCGAGGCCGGTAGCAGCCAGACGAACAGCACGGCCGCGATCAAGCCCAGCAAGCCCAGCGTTCCCATCGCCGCGCGCCAGCCGAAGTGATCGGACACCAGGCCGGTGATGACGCGGCCCGACAAGCCACCGAAGGCGCTACCGCTGATATACAGGCCCATGACGAAGCCCAGCGTATCGGGTTCGACCTCTTCGGCCAGATAGGCCATTGCCACCGCAGGCACGCCGCCCATCGCAACGCCCTGCAACGCACGTAGCGCAAGCAGGCTGTGCCAGTCTGGCGCCACGGCGGCGATCGTACCCAGCACGGCCGACGCAAAGAGCGATAGCGCCATCACGCGCTTGCGCGGCAAGGCCTGCGAAAACAGGCCGACGAAAAAGATGGCCACGGCAAGCAGACCGGTACACAGCGACAAGACCAGGCTGCTTTGCGCGGGCGACACGCCAAACGCCTGGGTGAACATCGGCATCAGCGGCTGCACGCAATACAGCAGGGAAAATGTAGAAAAGCCGGCGGCGAACAACGCCCACTGGGCGCGGCGCAGCCCCGGCGTGCCCCGCGCGAGATAGGCAGTGGGGGCTGAAGACGAAGGACTGGCGGTGGCGCTGGACATCAGGATTCTCGGAATGGCATCGGGCGTATGGCCCGCACACTCAAAGTAGACTTTTCGCCTTCATATGTCCAATATATGAAACTTGTACACCCTATACTTTAAAACGATGGAACTCCGTCACCTGCGCTATTTCACCGCCGTGGCCGAAGAACTGCATTTCACCCGGGCCGCCGCGCGGCTGGGTATCGGACAGCCGCCGCTCAGCCAGCAGATCCAGCAGCTGGAACGGGAAATCGGCACGCCGTTGTTTCTGCGGCTGCCGCGCGGCATCGCCATGACCGAGGCCGGCGCCCAGTTTCTGGAGGACGCCAGGGCCATCCTGGCCAGCGCGGACCGTGCGATCGATACCGCTCGCCGCCTGGGCCGCGGCGAACGCGGCGCGGTCACGGTCGGATTCACCGCGTCGGCGGTCTTCCACCCTTACCTGCCCCGCGCGATCCGCGCTTTTCGTGACCGCTATCCCGACGTCCGCGTCACGCTCACGGAGGGCAACACCATTTCGCTGCTGCGCGGCTTGCGGCTGGGCGAGGTCGACGTGGCCTTCGTGCGGCCTCCCTATTTGTTGGACCCGGAATTTGAATCCGAGCGCGTGCTGGACGAACCCATGCTGGTCGCCCTGCCTCCCGACCATCCCTTGAGCCGCCTGCCCAGCGTGCCCGTCACGGCGCTTGCCGACGAGGATTTCGTGCTCTATCCGCGCCCCATCGGCGCGGGGCTGTACGACGCCATCCTGTCCGCTTGCCAGCGGGCGGGCTTTATTCCGCGGGTAATTCAGGAGGCGCCGCAGATGGCCTCCATCGTCAGCCTCGTCGCTGCGGGCGTCGGCATTTCGGTGGTGCCGGCAGCCATGCGCCACATGGGCGCCGAAGGCATCGAATACCGCCCTATCGAAGGCGACGCCCCGCACGCCCTGCTGGACATGGCTTACCGGCGCCGCGACCGTTCCGTCGCCGCCGTCAACGCCGTCGACATGCTGCGCCGGCTGGCTCACCCCGAACGCGCATGATGCCCGCCACACGCACCGGCACGGTATTGCCCTGTCGCTTTTGAAATCTTCTGTAAAGCCGTGGCCAAGGACGCAGAGTAAATTGTCGCGCAATCGGTGATCCGTCCCTGAACCGGGCCGCAGCCTTGCCGAATCAACCTTCCTACAGGTGACTTAGTGCGACGTACTCTTCTGGCCCTGGCCATCGCAACGATTCCCGGCTTGGGCGTAGCCGCCGGGCTGGCTTCCTCCATTGGCGCAGTGACGGTCTATCAGGACCGCGCCGTGGTGACCCGGTCCGCCAGCAGTGAACTGGCCGCGGGCGAACATGAACTGGAGCTTGAGAACCTGCCTATCTCGCTGCAGGCAAACTCGCTGCAGGTATCAGCCAAAAGCACCGGCCAAGCCTCGTTGCTGGACGTCAAGGTGCGTGATGCCTTCCAGACCGATACCGCCAACGAACGGGTCCGCACGCTACAGGAGCAAATGCGCAAGCTCGAGGCCCGGCAAGCCGAACTGGATGATGAGGCCGCGGTGCTGGACAACCAGCGCGAACTCGTCCTGATGATGCAGCGCGGTGCAACCGAACCCGCGAAGGAAGGCGCCCGCCTGACGCTGGACGAGCTGAAGGCGATCCAGACCCTTAGCGCCGACACCCTGGGCAAGACGCTGGCCAGCCTGCGCCAGGTCGCCGAACGCAAAGCCGTACTGGAACGCGAGATAGAGGCACTGCAAGGCCAGTTGGACATCATGCGCGGCCAGTTAAGCCGCCGCAGCAAGACCGTCACGCTGCGGATCAACCTCGCTCGCGCGGGCAAAGTGGATCTGGCCGTGTCATATGCCGTGGGCGGCGCCCGCTGGGCGCCTGCCTATGATGCGCGTTTGCGCCCTGCGGACCGCACGGTGGATCTGGGTTACTTCGGCGTCATCAGCCAGAACACGGGTGAAGACTGGAAGAACGTCAAGCTTACGTTGTCCACCGCCCGGCCTGCGCTGGGCGGCGGCGCCCCGACGCTGCAGCCGTGGATCATCGATGTCGCCGCTCCGCCCCCGCCGGCTCCCC